>NZ_SADR02000029.1 GCF_004010325.2 Mesorhizobium sp. M00.F.Ca.ET.216.01.1.1 | reverse complement strand
AGCCGAACCGGCGACGCTCCTGCGCGATCGCCTTCATCGGCTCGCGAACCTCGCGGTCGTCCGGCCTGCTGGTCTCGTAGCGAACCGTCATGCGGCAACAGCCGATGGCTTTACACGCCCGCCGTTCGCTCACCCCGAAGCCTTCCTTCAGGCGAGCGACAGCTTTCCGCTTGGCCGCGGGCGTCACCATTTCTTTCCCACAAGATCCTTCAACGCGGCATTGTCGAGCATGGCGTCGGCCAGAAGCCGCTTCACCCGGGTGTTCTCGTCCTCCAGAGCCTTCAGTCGCAGAGCCTCGGAGACATCCATCCCGCCGAAGCGGGCCTTCCAGTTGTAAATCGAGGCGTCGCCGACCACGTGCTTGCGGCACAGATCGGCAACCGATACCCCGGCCTCAAGTTCCTTCAAAATTCCGATGATACTGCTCTTCAGAGAAGCGGCCGCGTTTCATGTCCTGGTCCTCTCGATGGGCCAGAGCGAACTTCAAACCGGATTAGATCAAAGGGGCAAGGTCAGGACCATTTCGGTGTTGGTTCTCCTTCAGCGCGGTTTTGACTATCGGCCTTGCGCCGATGGCGGTCGGAGAGCGCGTGCAACGTGAGCATGAGCCGATAGTCACGTCAACTATCAAATCTCGCAGTATCGGTCCGCATTCCGCTATATTAGAACCGCACTTCTTTAGCTGTCAGGGTGCATCTGCATGCAGGATAACGTAACGACATTAGACATTTCGAAGTTCATCTGTGCAGCGTACGAGCTGGCGCGTAAGTCCGGTCTCCACATCACGATGGGAGACGATTTTGAGGAGTACGTCAGGATCACTGACAGACTTCCTGGAAAGTCACCGACCTATCCACACTTTCGTCCGGACTGTTCTGATCTTCTACCTGGAAAGGCTTTCTGGATTATTGGCAGGGACCGGGAAGACAGGGTAGCGCATGTCCAAGCAATGCGGCTGTACGATCTCTCCACCACAAGTCTTGATGAGCACCTTGGGACGCTCAGAGACTGCTTCGCGGACCCTGGTCTTAAAGCAGGGCCTGGCTCTTCGTGTAGCTGCTACGCACCGTCCGCCAGAAGCATTACCGGGCTTGTAGCATATCGCGGCGACCTCTGGCTCCGTGAGGATTTTCGGGGACGCGGTCTTCTGTCCTTCCTTGGTCGGATCGCATTTGGAGTGGCATGGACTCAATGGTCGCCGGATTTCATTTACGCCCTCGTTGGTAGCTGGAACATCGAAAAGGGCATAGCAGATCGCAACGGCTATCTACACAAAGAGCCACATGCATCCGTCCTGCGGTTGCCAGCGCGGGGCATATGCGACGACGACTGGCTCGTTTGGTTGACCCGTGAAGACCTGCTGAAAATGCTTTCAAGTAGAAGCTGTTCGTCGACTATGCCGGCGACACGGTGACGGTAATGGTCGACCGCCTCAAGGGAAGGACGCGTCAGGCGCATCTGTTCCTGGCGGTGCTGGGCGCGTCTAGCCTGTCCTAGCAGAGGCACGTTGGAGCGCACGCTGCCCGACTGGCTCGGCCGCCAACTCAATACGCTCGAGGCATTCGGCGGCGCGCGCGCTGGTGGTTCCTGATAACGCGAAGGTCGCGGAGGCCGCCGCTACTATCCGCAGATCAACCGCACTTATGCCGGGATGGCGGCCCATTACGGCAGTTCGGTGCTGCCGACCAGGCCGCGCCGGCCGCGCGATAAGGCGAAGGTCGAGGCGGCGGTGCGCATTGTCGAGCGCTGGCCTCTCGGCCTTCTACAGTCTGGCCAAGGTGAATGCGGCAATCGGCGAATTGCTGGCCGATCTGAACGATCGTCGGGTGCCGGCAGCTGTTCGAGGAGGTCGACGGTCCGGCGCTCAAGCCGCTGCCGGCGGAATGTAAAGTCTTCGCCGAATGGCGGATCCGGCGTGCCGGTCTCGACTATCATGTCGAGATCGATCGCCACTATTACTCCCTCCTCTGGCCCTTCGCGCGCGAGCAGGTCGAGGCGCGCGTCAAGCGACCCGTCGAGTTGTTCTGCAAGGGCGAATGGATCGCCGTCCATTTGCGTTCCAGCGGCAATGGCCGGCACACCAGGGTCCCGATCACATGCCATCCTCGCATCGGCGCTTCGCTGATCGGACGATTGAGCGGATCGGCCACGATGCCTCGGCGTTCCGACGCGGCGCTGCTGTGCGAGAAGATCCTGGCTGACCGGCCACATTCCGAGCAGGGCTTCCGGGCCTTTCTGGGCATCACTCGCCTGGTCAAGGGATTTGGCAGGGAACAGGTCAATGCCGCCTGCGGTCGCGCGCTTGAGATCGGCGCGCGGACCTACGGCTCGGTCCGCTCCATTCTCGACAACCATCTCGACCGAGCGCCGTCGCCGCGGGCGGCGTCCCGCGAGCCATCGACCATTCCCAATCCGCGGCTGTCGCTATAACGACTGAAGTAGAAAGGGATGCTTGCACCCCCCACCCTCGATCGCCTGAACGCCATGGGCCTGTCCGGCATAGCCAGGGCATTCGACGAACTCACCGCCAATGCCGAGGTCGAACAACTCTCTCATGTCGAATGGTTGAGTCTGCTACTCGACCGGGAATGGAGCTGGCGGTACGATCGCAACCTTGCTGCCCGCCTGCGCTTTGCAAAGCTGCGCCACCAGACCATTCCCGAGGATGTTGACTATCGCAGCGCGCGGACTCGATCGGCTCCTGTTCCTCCGCCCCGACAATCCGGCGATCTGCGGGCCATCAGACGTCGGAAAGAGTTGGCTCGCCTGTGCGCTCGGCTACAAGGCCTGTCGCGATGACCGCTCCGTCCTTTACCAGAGCGTGCCCAGACTGTTTGCTCCCTGGCATCGGCGCGCGGGGATGGTCGCTATCTACGCCTGCTGCGCAAGCTCGGCAGTGTGCAATTGCTGATCCTTGACGATTGGGGCCTTGAGCCCCTCGACGGCCAGGCCCCTCATGACCTCCTTGAAATCCTCGAGGACCGCTATGGACGCCGCTCCACCATCGTAACCAGCCAGTTGCCCGTCTCCGCTTGGCATGAGGTCGTGGCGACCCAAGCAGCGCAGGATGCCCCTCTTGTTGATCCGGTTGGTATCTCATGTCACGGTGGTTGACCGTCGACACGCACCCTGTGGACAGCAGTTTGAGGTGGCATCACTTCGGTCAGTGCGCGGATCTGCCTTTTTTGTCATCCGCCTTCCGGATGGACGGTCGCGCAATATCCGCCGCTCAGTTACGAATCTGTCGCCTGCTAGCGATGATGATGGTGAACATCGTAGCGGGCTGGAAAGTTAATACCCGTTCGGACTTTGCTTCCTTTAGTGTATTGTGCGCGAATCACCTTTATAACTCAATGGCGAGTTGCGATGGTGCTCATGCTTTGGCGCATCGGATTGCGGTGGCTCTACCGGAGACCAGTGTTCCACTGGTACGGATCAAGCCAGATACGCCCAGCCTTTTGGAACAATCTCCCACCGGTATCTCAGCACCAAGTCGCGCAGATGCTCGCGCTGATCCGCCGGATGCCGCCGGACGCGCCAGCCGCGAGGGACCAGTTTGATGTTGGTTATTCCGAGAGCGGCCGTCCGGCGTTCAAATTTCGCTTACGTGTTGTGCGCCAATCCTCGATAAACTAGGTGCGCCACCATCAGGAAAGCACCGAACTTCAGCACAGCTTGGTGGACCGCGCGTCAGATTGGGCTGGCCGCCGGATCGTGTCGTCGCCATCGACGAGGATCTTGGAAAACCAGGAAACGGCCAAGTCGAGCGCGGCGACTTCCAATGGCTCATCGCCGAGATCGGGGCCGAGATCGGGCTCGGCAACGCGGGTCTGGTGGTCAGCCTCGATGCAGCGCGCAACAACCGGGACTGGCATCAACTCCTCGAGTTGTGTTCATTGCTCGGCGTTGTCATCGCCGATGGTGAACGTCTCTACGGTCCCTGCGCTTATCAAGACCGGCTGCTGTTAGGGCTCTCGGGGATCATGAGCGAAGCGGAGTTGCACCAGATCCGCACCCGCCTGCATCAAGGGGGACGGCAGAAGGCGGCGCGGGGCGAGCTTCGCATACCGCTGCCAGGTGGCTTGGCCTACAACCGCTCCGGCCAGATCGTGTTCAACCCTGATGAAGAGGTTCAGGCTCGGCTGCGTCTGATCTTCGACAAATTTAGAGAGCTTCAGACCGCGCGACGCGTTATGCGTTACCTGCGCACGCACGACCTACGCGTACCGGTGCGCCGATTCGCGGGCCGGCGCCCCATGAGCTGGTGTGGCGAGACGCCACCATCGCCGACGTCCATCATATTTTGCACAACCCGGCCTATGCCGGCGCATATGTCTACGGCCGGCGCCGAATAAATGCGATCCGCCAAGGTGCGGGTTCGCATCGCGCAACCTCGAAGGTGGCGTGGGCTCGGCATGTCGCTGTATGCGAAACGGCTCGAGAAGGGCCGGTTTCTATGGCCGTCGCCGGCGGACGGCACGGTTTCCATATCGCCGGCGCAGCTCGCCTACATGCTCGACGGGATCGATTGGCGCAACCCGGTTCACACGTTCCGCCCGCAGCGCGCGGGCTGAGTTTTCTTTGAGTTTGCGCCATTTTCCGCGAGTCAGCGGACGCGTTTTATGATTCACTCCAAGGCATGGTTGCCACCGCCCAGGATGCTGTTCCGGACGATATCGGCGCGCTGAGAGCACCGCTGACCGCGGCGCTGGCCAGAGCCGAAGACGAGGCCGCGCGCGCTGCGCTGGTCGAGGCCGAACTGGCGGTCGCCAGGGCCAAGGCATCGGATGATGCGGCGCTGATCGCACATCAGGATCTGACGATCCGCAAGCTGCAGCGGGCGCTGCATGGTCAGAGTTCTGAACGCTCAGCCCGCCTGCACGATCAGATGGAGCTCACCTTCGAGGAACTCGAGAGCACCGCGACGCAAGACGAGATCGCCGCCGAACAGGGCGCGGCCCGGACCACCGAGGTGGCGCCTTATGTGCGCAAACGACCGGCGCGCCAGCCATTTCCAGAGCATCTGCCGCGCGAATCGTGGTCGAGCCGGCGCCGACCGCTTGCCATTGCTGCGGCGGTCATCGGCTGCGCAAGCTGGGTGAGGATATCACCGACGCTGGAGGTGGTGCCGCGGCAATGGAAGGTGATCCAGCACGTGCGGGAGAAGTTCACCTGCCGCGACTGCGAGACGATCAGCCAGGCTCCGGCGCCCTTCCACGCCACCCCGCGCGGCTGGGCCGGTCCCGGCCTGCTGGCGATGATCCTGTTCGAGAAGTTCGGCCAGCATCAGCCGCTCAACCGCCAGGCCGAACGCTATGCCCGCGAAGGCGTGCCGCTCAGCCTGTCGACGCTCGCCGACCAGGTCGGCGCCGGCACCGCGGCGCTGATGCCGCTGTTCAAGCGGCTCGAAGCCCATGTGCTGGCCGCTTCACGTCTGCACGGCGACGACACGACGGTGCCGGTCCTGGCCAAGGGCAAGACCGATACCGGTCGATTATGGACCTATGTGCGCGATGACCGGCCGTTCGGCGGCGCCGATCCGCCGGCGGCAGTGTTCTACTATTCCCGCGATCGCCGAGGCGAACAGCCCGCGGCGCATCTCGCCGGCTGGAACGGCATTCTGCAGGCCGATGCCTTTGGTGGTTACGGCGATCTCTATGCGACGGGTCGTCAGCCGGCGCCTGTTCTGGAGGCCAGCTGCTGGGCCCACAGCCGGCGCAAAGTGTTTGAGCTGGCCGATGTCGAAGCGGCGGCGCGCAAGAAGGCGCGCAGCGAGAAGCCCAACCTGGTCTATCCGCTGGCGGTCGAAGCCGTGAAGCGCATCGATGCCTTGTTCGATATCGAGCGCGCGATCAACGGCCTGTTGCCGGCCCAACGCCACGCCGTGCGCCAGGAGCGGAGCGCGCCGCTGGTCACCGAGCTCGAGCGCTGGATGATCGAGACGCGCGACAAGCTCTCGCGCGGGCACGACCTGACCAAGGCCTTCAACTACATGCTGCGCCGCTGGTCATCCTTCACCCGGTTCCTCGACGATGGGCGGATCTGCCTATCCAACAATGCAGCCGAGCTAGCCCTGCGCGGCATCGCCATCTCGGGGTCATTCTGCCCATGTTGGGCAGGAGGTCGAGGTCCATTACCGTTGGCACCCGTATTTCGGACGTCGGCTTCGCTGCGAGAACAGCGAAGAGCGCGCCGACGGCCGGATCATTCACCTCGTCGTCGCGCCCGGTCATGTCATTACCGCTCCGGCCTGGATGATCGATCCCGTGGCTTGCGCGGCGATGGACCTGGGCCCCCCGCGCGTATCGCTTGCCGCGCTGCTTGAGCTTAACAAGCTCTTGATCGAACGCCGTTTCCGGCGAGGCTCTCCGGATGGTTTCACCATCGCGGAGTCGCAACATGAGAACCCTGCCACCCCCGACACGATCTCTCGAGGTCGTTCGCCAACTCAGCTTGCCGCTCGACTCGCAGAAGCTGAACGGGCTGAGTTCAACGCAACGGACCATAGTGATCGCCCGGCTCGCCAACGTACTGAGGGCCGCCGCCGGCGTGGCAACGGAGGAGGAGAGCTGCGATGACGAGCGGTAATCTGATTCCGACTGCCGTCCTCAAGCGCAAGGCCGTCGTCTATGTGCGTCAATCCACTCAGGCGCAGGTCCAGCTCAACCTTGAGAGCCAGCGTCGGCAGTATGAGCTTGTCGACGTCGCGCGGCGTTGGGGATTCCGCAAAGTAGAGGTGATCGACGAGGATCTGGGACGAACCGCAAGCGGGGCTGTGGAGCGTCCCGGTTTCGAGCGCCTGGTCGACGATCTGTGCACCGGCCATGTGGGCGCCGTGCTTTGCCTGGAGGCGTCCCGCCTGTCGCGCAACGGGCCGGACTGGCATCGGCTGCTCGAGTTGTGCGGCGAAGTCGATGCACGCGTGATCGATCTGGACGGAGTCTACGATCCGGGATTGCCGAACGACCGCCTGCTGCTGGGTATGAAGGGCAGCATCAGCGAATTCGAGCTCGGCGTGCTGCGTGCCCGCATGTACGAGGCCGCCCGCGCCAAGGCACAGCGCGGAGAACTGCGCATCTCCGTGCCCTTCGGCTATGTCTGGCACCGCGATTACGGTCTCGGGTTCGATCCCGACATGCGCCTGCAGGAGACCATTCACCTGATATTCGCGCGCTTCCGCGAACTCGGCAGCGCGCGCCAGGTCCTGATCTCGATGATCGACGATGGCGTGCATTTCCCCAGACCCTCCGACGGCAAGAAGATGGTGTCCTTCGACTGGGTTCCGATCCGTTACCGCAACGTGATCTCGATCCTGAAGAACCCATTCTACGCCGGCGCCTATGTCTATGGTAAAAGCGAGAAGCGCACTGAGATCGTCGATGGCCGCGTTCGCAAGAGCTATGGCCATTACAAGCCGGCTAGCGAGTGGGCGGTGGTGCTCAAGGACCATCACGAAGGCTACATCGGATGGAGCGAGTACGAACGGAACCAGGAACTGCTCGCAGCCAACGCTTACGGCAAAGCCGGCGGCGTCAAGTCGGGCCGCGGCGGTCGCGCGCTGCTCCCGGGTCTTATCTCCTGTGGTCGATGCGGGCGAAGACTGGTTGTCATGTATGCCGGACGCGGCCAAGGTTATCCGGTATATCGCTGCGAGCGCGGCAACCTCATGATGGCACAGGCGCGATGCATGTCGTTCAACGGCTTTCGCACCGACGCGGCGGTGACCCGCGAAGCGCTGGAGGCGGTTGCGCCGATGGCGATCGAAGCGGCGTTGGAGGCTGAACGGATGCAGCTGGAGAGCGAAGCCAAGCGGCGGCAGATGATCGAGATGGACCTGCAGCAGGCGCGCTATGAGGCATCGCTCGCCGAGCGCCGCTATGCCGCTTGCGACCCGGAGAACCGGCTTATTGCGGCCCAGCTCGAGAGGAGTTGGGAAGCCACACTCAGGCGCGTGGAGACCTGCGAGGCCCAGCTGAGCGAAGTCCAGCGTGTGGAGCCTGTCGACGCGGTTCCGGACTTCACGGGCCTCGCCCAGGATCTCGAGGCCTCCTGGAATGCGCCGGGTGTCGACATGCGCTGTCGTCAGCAACTGCTGCGCGCGCTCATCAAGGATATCGTGGCGGATGTCGATGACGATGCGCGCGACGTGATCTTGACCATCCACTGGCACGGAGGCCAGCACTCGCAGGTACGGGTTCGCAAGCCCAAATCCGGAGAGCATGGCCAGCGTACGCCTGAGGAGGCTCTGGCGATCATGCGATCCATGGCAACCCGGTGGTCGGATGCCGAAATCGCTGCCACACTCAACCGCATGGGCATGCAGACCGGTCAGGGAAAGACCTGGACCGCGCGTCGCGTCCAATCGCTGCGCACGGTGCACAAGATCAGCGGCTATCGCTCTTCCGACAAGAATGGCGAGTGGCTCACCATGTCGGATGCGGCCGCGAAGCTCGGCGTGTCGCACGTCAAAATCCGCCGGTTCATCAGGGATGGCCTCTTGCCGGCCGAGCAAGTCATGCGCGGCGCGCCCTACCAGATCCGCGCCAGCGACCTCGAAGACGAACGGATCAAGGCCGATTTGGCGCGCAATACTCCGCGTCGCATCCACGACGACAACCAGGAATCGCTGTTTTCCGCCATTTGAAGATGAGGTGCATAATGAATCAGTCTTCGCTCTCGGAAGAAAAGTCCTGGCTGTTCTGCGGTTCCGATCGCGGCGGACAGCGCGCGGCCATTCTGATCGTCAGCGCCAAGATGAACGATATCGACCCGCAGGCCTGGCTCGCCGACGTCCTCGCCCGACTGCCCGCCTATCCGGCCCATCGGATCGATGATTTGCTGCCGTGGAATTGGAGATCCGCAAAATTGCGGACCCAACCAGCGGCGGCCTGATCATGCAGCGCAATAAGGTGCATCACGTCTACACCGTCGAACGTGTCGCCAGGGACCTCGGCGTCAGCGAAGCGCTCATCCACGAACTGACCCTCGGTCTGGAGCCCGAGGACGGCGTCATCTGGGTGTACGGCGCCAACGATGACGACGGGATCTTGGCCTTCACCGATGAAGGCATCGAGGAGGTCAAACTCCTCCTCGAAGAATATCATCGCGTCTCCCCATCGAAAGCTTGACCCCAGCACTCCGGTGCTCAGGTTCTCATGGCCACCAGATACGCACGTCTGCGGTCTTCACCGGATGCGTACGTCGATGTTGTCGCCGGGCCGATTGTAGTTCCGTCGAGTTTTTTATTGACAAACCCAAAAAGGGCAACCCCCGTCACTGCAAATGACCGGAGCGTGTCGTGGCTCGTCCAATGGGGGAATGCCTAGGCTGCAGCCGCTGCGCCGCTCCAGCCGCGGACTGATCTGCCGATTATTATAAGATTAAGCGCTGTCCATATGTCGCTCGTTCAAGTTGCCTGATGATCATCAATAAGCTCATTCACCCTCTGTTTGCGGTGTATCTCAGCGTGCGCCCAACGCTCCCGTATTTCCGCGCATTTCAGCTGCATTTCGCCATACATCTTCTTTGCTACAGAAAGCTGATCATCGGTTGATCGTTGTCCGGGTCCTCCTCCGAACTGCAGAGCATCCCTGCATTCTTCAAGACTCTCCGGCAACACGCCAGTGAGGTGGCTTGCCAACTCGCTTCGGCGCTCCGCAACCGAGCTATCCAGAGACAGGCGTTGGGCGATCTCACCAATTAGTGTGTGGGCCTTCCTGAAAGGAACGCCTCGCGACGCCATCCGTTCTGCGGCGACTGCCGTCATGGGTGAGCCATCTTCCAGATTTTCACGCATTGACCGCACGTTGAAAGACATGAATTTCACAATGAGTGATGTGAGGGTGATGGCCCTCTTAAGGGCATCTTCTGCAAGGGCTAATGGAGAGCAACCGTAGTTGCTCGTTTCGATCGAGTTGCTGAAAGGCGATTTGCAGGTGGCTGTTGCCGCAGAAACGTAGGCCCCAATCGCTGTGCTTGCCGACCCCTTGACGTGTTCAAGCAAAAATGGGTTCTTCTTTTGGGGAAGCATGGAAGAGCCACCAGCAAGATAATGAGGAAGGTCAATGAGCGCGAACTCCCTGGTCGTCCAAAGCTGCAGGTCCTGGGCCACACGGCTGAGCAAAATTGCAACGCTAGCGAAGAGTGAAAGCCCTTGTAGGTGATGGTCACGGCTTGCAACCGCATCAAGCGAGTTGAATGACGGCAATTCAAATCCCAGAAGATTTGCTGTCTTCAAAGGGTCGATAGGCAGGCTGGTGCCTCCGCCGGCACCAGCTCCCATAGGGCAGTTCTTGATGTCTTCCAGGAGGCAATGGAGCCGCTGGCGCTCGCGCCGCAGAGCGAAGAAAACGCTGAGCAGGTAGTGCCCTGGCGATCCGGGGATTGCAATCTGGTACTGACTGTACAAAGGAGCAACAAATCTCGATGCTTCCTCCACGCGCTGAAGCAGGGCATCTTGTGCAATGCCTATTTCTTGGGAGATAGCACACCCAGCTTCCCGAAGGACCAGCAGAGAGATGGTCGCGTTCAAGTCGTTGCGGGATCTTGCAAGGTGCAGCCAGCCGGCCTTTTCCGGGCCAGCTCTGGCGGCAAGTTCTGCCTCATAGGCAAGGTAGAGGCCGCGCGGAGCATCGCGTCCCTCCAAAGACTGAAAGCCCTCGTCCTGGAGGTGAAAGATGTGCTTCAAGAGATCGGCAGCGACTTCCCGGTTGATCAAGCCCTGATCCGCGAGCATCACCAGATGTGCTTCATCTATGGTCGCCTGGTGCCGCAGAAGGCGACCGTCACGCGAGATTTCGATAGGCGGAGCGAGCAACTTCATCGCTTCGGGATGTAGGTTCCACCTGCCCTCGCTTGCCCCAGCGACTTGCTTGTTGTCCGATTCGCCAGCAGCCTCTTCCATATCCATCACCGTGGAATCGATCATCTGTTGAGCTGCTATAACGGCGGCGTCGAGTTCATCAGCGACGCCTACGGCGTAGGCTACTCGGTCTCTGAAATCGCCATTTATTTGAACATCCTCCCCCCCATATTTCAGAAGCCCCGCTTCGGGCACTGTCGGCCCTGGAGTTCGAGAAAAGCTCAGGCGTTTGAGCTTCCCGGATTCGTGAGCAAGGCGGAAACGGATAGCTCCCGCTCTTCCGCCCGCCCGCGGAGGCGTAAACCCTTGTCCCGCGTAAAGATTAATGACCATATCAAGGATTGAGGTGCGCAAAGCGTGCGACAGCATGACTGGAATCATTCCTCCAGCCAGTCTGGGATTGACCTCAATGATGACCGGGCCTGGCTCCGCTATTACGAACTCTACATGAGCCGGTCCGAACTCCAGGCCGAGCGCTGATACCGCACTCACGGCAAAACAGGCCAGTTCCTGGAGGGAGCGCTCCGGGAGCGGTGCCGGGAAGTCGTGCCCTACCTCGACGAAGCAGGGAGGCGGGCCCTTGTGCTTTGCAAGTATTCCAAGGCAATGCAGGGTTCCATCGTTCGCAATTATCTCTGCGGAGTATTCCTTACCCCTTATATATTTCTGGATGAGGACATCAGGGCTGCACAGACCTACCTGATCGAGTAACGCGCCCCTTGCACTCTCAAACGCCTTGATTGCGGCTGCCGCTGTATCGCACAACCGCACGCCACTACTACCACTACCGGAGACCGGCTTCACCACCACCGGCAGAGTGGCTTGGGCAAGTATCTTCTCCACGTCTCGGACGGAAGTGGCCAGTCGAGTCTCAGGGATCGTGATTGATTGTCGCTGCAACTCGGCCGCTTGCTTCCATTTGTTCCGGCAGGTAGCTATAGCCTTCGGATTGGCTGCTGGTAGCCCGATGGCCGTCGCAGCACTTGACGCTGCTTCCACAAAATAATCCGACGACGAGTATATTCCTGCCAGCCTTCCCAACTTGGCGGCGACCCCGATGAGTTCGTCCGGACTACGCGTTTCAGCTTCGACAACGTGAGCGACCGAGTCCTTCAGAAACGGATAACGCGCAGGATTACGCGTAACGAGATATGGTTCGAAGCCAAGAGCTCGGGCCCGTTTCATTAATAGTTCGCCGGTGCCCGTCGTGTTGCTTTCCACGAAAAGGAAGCTACCTCGGTTCATCAAGAATCGTCCTCCAGCAGGCTTAAGACAGCTTCCCGGCTTTTCCGATTCCAACGATATCGGTTCCATGGCGGAAGAGCGGTCGAGGGATGCTCTTCACTGGACGGAGCGTCCAGAAGAGCACCTTCATGCAGACATCCATTCTGCTTGAGCCACTCGTGGTCATAAACAGCTTCGGCATAGCGGTGGCCTTCATCTGCACATATGACGACCACGGTTTCTCCTGGATACTGCCGAGCGTGCCAACGCCCAACGATGTAGCTCGCCCCGGAGGTCGGACCGGCGAAAACGGCGTGCCGCTCATGGAGGGTATGCGTTGCAGCAAATGCGAGCGGAGCCGAAATGAGATGCACGTCGTCATACAGTTCATGCTTCACATTCTTGGGGACAAGACTGTTCCCCAGGCCCCGCAGTTTCCGGTCGCCATCCGGTTGGCCAAAAATGACGCTATTGAAGGTATCTACTCCGATCAGGCGCGCCTCCGGGGCTTTTTGGCGAAGGCGCTCTATCGTTCCGCAAGTAGAGCCACCAGACCCCACAGAACCGACCAAAGTTATGTCGGCGTCCAGCATCCCCGATAGTTGATCAGCAAAAAGCTTGTAGGCTGCGGGGTTGTCCGGTGTTTCGTACTGACGGGGCCAGAAACAGGAATGGCCCAACTGTCTCATCTTAGCGTGTAACGCGTCCAGCCGGCTTCGTTGGTAACCACCATCCTGGGCCTTTTCAGTTACTATGACGACTTCGGCTCCTAGAGAGCTCAACCTGTTTTCGAGACCTTTGTCCATCACCGGGTCCGTGAAGATCTCAAGCTGGAATCCACGTTCTCGGCAAATGACGGCCAGCCCCAGTGCGAAGGTTCCGCTTGAGGTCTCGAGAACTTTCATGCCGTGCGTCAACGTCCCTCGAGTCACCGCTTTCTCGATAATGTACTTCGCAGGGAGAAGCTTCATGAAAGCGAACTGCGCGAGATAAAGGTTTGTCCCGCACCTAATAATTCTAGGAAGAGCATACGCATCAGAATATCCGGAGAATAGAAGGTGTTTGCGAGCAGCGTCCATATTTCTTACCTCATCGGCAGCCAGTCATGGTCCGGTAAATTCTTGGCGAGTTGTCGAATCGCGACACATGTGCGAGCACGGACTGAATCTTTCGTGTAAAGTCATCCGCGGTTCGATCAAGCAGGATTCCAATCATGGTGCCGCTGTGCGCGACTATCACCCCGAGAGCGTCGGTGGCCTGCGATGCTTTCAACATCGAGTTCAGATGCTTCTTTGGAGTCCGCTCCTGATGCAGGAGAGCGCTGGCAGTGGCTATTTTGCCTATCGTCGCCGCGTCACCCCGCGGAATTGCTATCCGTGCGCGGTCCAGGAGTCCTTGATATTCTGCTCTTCGACTGGCGGAGATTTCACCTCGCCGTTGATCATAATCGACGGTTTTGATCGTCCCTCCTTCATCGATACCAACGATCGCAAGCGGCGGCATTTGGCCAAGGAACGAGAGAAGGTTACATGCTCGCTGTTGGTATGCAACCACACCCGGGTACATCACCCCGTCGGATGGCTCGATGTCCGCCATTAGCTTTTCGATCAACAGTGTCCGGATTCTACGCTTAAAGCAGCAGGCGATTGACCGTGCAGTCGCAACAAGATCGGCCGACGAACTCGCGAGTCCTTTGCCTTCAGGGAGCTCAGATTCCAAAAGGAGGATTCCTCCTGAGGCGCCGAGCGCAATCACGAGATTCTCAGCCAGCCGTTTCGCTTTGATTTTATGTGACGGATAAACGCTTACGGATTGTGTGCCTGCCATCGGCATGAAGTGAGCTCGCGCAAAGAGCGCGATAGGCATTGTGATCAAGAAGTGAGGGTCCCCGGGAACGGAACCGACCGGCAACTGTCCTTGGAGCAACTCGCCGAATGTGCCGCAACAAAGCGCGTCGCTAGAATAAACCCGTGGCTGTTGTCCGTCGTCGGCGATATTCTGGGCCGCATCTACGCCATCAAAGGTCTGATGATACAGGTACGGCCTCCAAACTTCATCGGCGGCCGCCTCGAGAAGTTCTCTAGTCGACATGCTCGCCCCGCCGGAGCCGATAGGATGGGTAGAATTTTGGATCGCCATATCACTTCCGCGTCAGGTACATTGAGTTGATCAGCCACTACGAGAACCTGAGGGCGCTGGCTGCCTGAGCAGGCGCCACAGTCCGCCGCTCCGGCAAACACGGGGCTGGGCGGACGCAAAAGTCACTGCCAAGCCATTTTACTGAACTCAACAAGTCAGGTTCGCCCCCTCCGGAAGAATGGAAAAACGTCCGGAGGGGTCTGTCATTGAAGGTTCCCCGCTATGACGGAGGTGACGCCTTCACTATCGGCACAAAACAGTCGCCGCTATCCACGGCCTATCAGGTCCACCAGAGAACAAGATCCGGCCGCGCAAACCCGAAAAAGCAATTCAGCACCAGGCGACGCTTTCCGTCGCCTGATTGACCGGTAACCCCGTGAACGAAGCCGCCATCGATTAGGGCGATATCCCCGGCCTTGAGCTGGAACTCGCGGCACGGGACGGCCTCAAGATAGGCTGCCGAATAGGGATATCCAGTGGTCTCCACACCCTGCGACTTTCGGTCCGCAACTGTCGGCTTATGGCTCCAGAGCCTCAGATTGCCCCCGTGCTCGGACATGCTGGGATAGAGGTTGAGCGCTGCGACCGTATTGTGCGCCACCGCAGAAAGCTCGTAATCATCGCCAGCACGTAAGACTTGAGCGACGTCGTCGTGGGGATCCAAGGAAAACGTGCCACTGCCTGACCAACTGAGAGCGCGACAGACGTTGGCCTGACCGCGTTCCGAACGGGCGAGCCGCAATTCAATACCCTGGTTGTGAAGCTCTCGCTTCAACGCGCCGAATATTGCTCGGACCGGGTCAACCAAATTCTTAAAAAGGGCCTCGACGTAAGGTCGCGCAGCTTCCGCATCTGCGAAATAGGTGGCTGCATCCTTCCTGTAGTGAGATGCGCCGACATATTGTCCGGGCACACCATCTCTACGCTCTCTGAGACCGGAGCTTCCAATAAAGTTCGTGGTGATCTCCTCGGCTACTTCGGTGCTGAAAGCTTGCTTGACGTGCAGAGCGGTGAGCTCACCTTTCAGGACCGAGATGATCTCCCCCGTGTTGATCGACCCGGTCCGTTCTTTGATCGAAACCGGGGAGATGGCTGGCACTTGAGTTATCTGCTTAGGCATTGTCTTGCTCCTGTAGTGCGTGATCAAGGATGGTGATGCCACGATCGAGTTCGGCATCGGTGATGGTTATCGGCGGGAGGACTTTGATAACGTCGCGATTTGGCCCCGAGGATTCGATAAGAAGGCCATTTTCGAATGCGACATCGTGCACGCGGCCGACAAGTGCCGGTGAACGGCATTTCAGGCCGGCCATCAGGCCGCGCCCGCGCTTTTGTTGGATGTATCTGGGAAATTTCGCAACCAGGCGATCGAGGTGCGTTTGCAGCCTGACGGCTGTCCGCTCGACACCTGCAGTAAATTTCCTATCCGACCACATCTTGCACATGGCTCCTGCCGTCACGAAGGCGAAATTGTTGCCTCTGAAAGTCCCGCTATGTTCTCCGGGCTTCCATATGTCCAAGTCGGGTCGAATCAGAACGATGGAAAGCGGGCTACCTGAACCGCTTAGGGACTTGGAAAGACACACAATGTCCGGTTCGATTTTTGCGGACTCGAATGAAAAGAAATCGCCAGTTCGGCCCGCACCCGCCTGAATATCGTCGACGATAAAAACAATGCCGTGAGTACGGCAAATGCGCTGAATTTCCGTGAGCCAAGCTGCGGATGCGGCGTTCATGCCGCCTTCTGCCTGGATGGTCTCCAGAATGATTGCGGCCGGCTTTTCTATTCCGCTCCCCGGGTCGCTCAAAACGCAGTCGATGTAACTGGCGGAATCGAAAGCTTGGCTCGGATAGCCGTCATAGGGAACACGGATCACATCGTGGCGAGCAACGCCTCCCAGTTCCCTGGTTGAGGCCGAGCCCGACACCGCTAGAGAGCCGAGCGACATGCCGTGGAACGCATTCGTAAAGGCCATGACGCTCGAGCGGCCGGTGTATTTTCGCGCCAGCGCCAGAGCCGCTTCGTTGGCGTTCGTGCCGGTCGGCCCAGGAAACTGAATCTTGTACGAAAGGCCTCTGGGTTTCAGGATCCAATCGACGAACCCTTCAATGAAGTCACGCTTTGCCGCCGTATGCATATCAAGTGACAGAAGAATGTTCTCACCGACGAGATATTCAATCGCCGGCGCCATGATATCCGGATTGTTGTGCCCGTAATTGAGCGCCCCGGACCCAACTAGGAAGTCGATATATGCGTTACCGGACTCGTCCCAGATGGTGGCCCCAAGTGCCCTCGCAAAGACCGCGGGAAACGACCGGCCATAGCGACGAACGTTGGACTCATGGGCCGTGAAAGGGTCGGTGTTCATATTGAGTCCTCTGCACATAGGTCGTCAAAGAAGAGAGCTGTTTAATGGCTAGTGGTTTGCGGTAGATGTTCGTCATCTAACATTGAGAGCAGAATGCCGGAGGAAGCTTTGGTTGGTCTGGTGATGCCGGGATCCTCATCGAATATTGTTGGGTTGCGTTGCCCTCCATTCGGATGCCTTCGGAGAATGTGCTGCAACAGGATGGTTTCTAAAGCTTCCGCGAAAGCACCGCTACTATGGCATCAGGTAGTTGACGTACCCACCCATCGCTACCCATAGCGCCTCCGGACAATGAATGGGTCCAAGGACGATTAGCAGGGTCGCGTCGCCAGAGGTTGTGTAGCTCGGCGCTAGCGAAGCCGCTCGCGAGCGCGCTCCTCAATAGCGCCGTAGCGAGCGAGCGGCTTTGCGGCGGCCATCAATATTCGCCGTTCAACCTCGGGCTGCGGACACCAACCTGATTCAAGAAACTATTTGATGACCGATGACAGAGCGAAAGCCGCGCTCTCTTGGAGAAGACTGCGGATTCCGATCTCTTGCGCGAGATGATTGGCCCGAGCCGCCGGGTCAAGAGGGCGGGCCGCCGTGGGCGCCCTTGACGGAAAGCCCGTTTGTAGGCCAGGCGGAAGCAACCGAGAGACGCGCTGGCGAAGGGCCGAATCGGTTTCGAGAACGTCCACTACCGCGACGGCAACCATCCCCGGCCGCAGCTGGGGCTGCTGCCTTCAGGCGAGTCGAAAAGGAGATAGTCTGGGAGGGTAAAGGCGTTGACGAGGTGGGCCGTGAGTAAGCAATCAAGCGCTGATCGGGATCGACAACGCTGTTTCCGTCCGACCGAGGTTGACCTGTGATCGGCGTTACCTCAAGGCAGGCAGGCCGACAAGCTCGGTTGGAAGCCGAAGACCACTTTCGATGAGCTCGTCTGGGAATGGTCGAGGCCCACTGCCGCGCCTACGGGATCATGCTCGCGTAACGTGAAAACACGATCGCGTCGCCGGCAGGTGCATGTGCCGTGGGGCCATCCGGATTGCCAGGTACGCCCTCTCGGCCGGCATCCACTCAGGTCCGGTCGTTTGGGTCGGCGAATTCACACATTCTGCAAAGCAGAAAACCATCCGCTCCATTCATGCGGTCGACGATTTCGCGAAAAACTGGCTTTTCAAACAGAGCGGAGTAACCCTCATATAGAAGGTTGCCCAATACGTGACGCCGTTCAAAATCCATGGAGCACAGGGTAACGTCGCTGTTTGGAAGAAGAACATTCCGATACTGTCGTTCGTCCACGCAGGTTAGGGCTCCGACCACTGGCTGGCGTGGTGCAACGATCTTAGGGTCGACGCTTCCACCCCTACTGCTCATGGGCCGCGCTCTTATCAGTGCTTCGGTAGGAATAATGTCGGCTATATCTGGGTGGGGCTCGCCCAAAGCCACGAACCGGATCAAGGGGATATCCGCGTCGACGAGTTGACGAACCAGATCGCGATACTTGTCTCCGACCAGGCGGCTGTTCATGTAGGTGCCATCATCGAAAACATGAACCACGAATACGCCCAAGCGCAAGGCTTGCAATCGTTGCAGGTCCTCCCCGTTCATTCCCACCAGCGTCGTAAAAATCCTGATGCCATGGCCTTTGGCGAAGGCGTGCTCCACCATTTCGGTGCAGTCCGGATTGAGCCAAGGTTCGGAGTATCCCGCAAAACCAATGTCGACGGAAGCCGGTACGCGGGCTAGACACCGCTTGAAATCTTCAAGACCCAGATGACTCGCATGAGACACTTTTCTTTGCCGGACCGCGAACTTGTCCTGGGGACAATATGAACATCCTACGACACATCCCGTGGTCGTCGTTATCTCCAAAACCCTGCCGGCTGTGTTTGCTAAGCGAAGTTCCGGCAAAATCACTGGTGACGACTCCCATCTACTTACGTCGAAGCGCCACGATGGTGTGCCTTTGGCTTTCTGGCACCGCCTGCTGATCTACTGAGGCAACGCGGCCATCTACCCTTTTGGCAGCCTAAGCCGCCCGGTTCGCCGATTTGCCGGGCCGACTCCTCACAAACTTCGAGCGCGTCGGACCAGAGACAGCATTGCATCTTTCGAGGCATCACTCGCTCCGGAGATGTAGCCTCAACCGGTGATCGCTGGCCCATCGCCGAGATGCGCGCACAGCACCCTCGAACCCGCCGGAAAGAAGCTTTCTGGATGAGGTCGATCACCCCTTTCATCGAGCGAGTTCCGTGTTCTCATGCGGGTCAACCCTCACCCTATATTGCCGCACCTCGACCAGCAAAGGCCGTGCCAGTGCGCCTGGCGCGCAGTTACTGCGTGATGGGCTTCGAAAAGCCCGACAGGCCCAAGACGCTCCGCTGTTTTGAACCCGACATGTTTTCTGACGGCTGTCAGATTTGGACACACATCACTCATGCGTCAGTCGCTTAAGACGGAATGGCGTGCTGAGTTCTGCAAATTCGCTGAGAGTGGGCGGTCATGACAGGGTGGTGTTCAACGTCACCGATTCCCTGGAAGGAACGCCGCCATGATCAAGACAGAAAGTAAGACCGCCAGCGCTGCCGTCAAAGACATTCTGCTTTGGAACCCGGATAGATTGAACGAGGTGATCCGCGCGGTCATGCAGGAGGTGCTCGAGGCCGAGATGGACGATGCGCTGGATGCTTCGAAGAGCGAGCGCACGCCGGAGCGTCTCGGCTATCACTCGCGCTACTACGGGCGGAGAACTAGCTGCGCAACCTACTGCCGTTCGATAATCCCAAGTTCCAAAGCTTTTACAACAGCTACCGTTCTGCTGGTCGCATCCAACTTCCGCATTACATTTTTTAAATGGAAATCTATCGTATTTCGTGATCTGCCTAAAATAGTTCCTATTTCCCATGACGATTTTCCTTGTGACACCAAATCAATGCACTCTATTTCTCTCGCAGACAGGCTATGAACTTGTTCTGACGCAGTCGTAGTGTCGAACTTCGTAACCATCAGATGAAACCGTAGCGCGGCCATTTGCAGGTAGGTGATCGTTCTATTTAGCAATTCGCAGTCCGAGGATTGAGCAAAACTCATAAACCTAAAGCTGTCAGCAGGGCCATGTAAAGGGACGGTAACGCCTGACCTCAAGCCGAATGTTGCTGCTTCGTCCAAGACGCGGCGTCCATCTTCAGTTATGCTTTTATCGGTATACACCTCGCTCCATCGAAAGGCCCCTGCCTCCTTTCGACCTTTCTTGATGAGCGGGTCTATTTTGGCATAGCCCATTCTCGAGTAGCGCTCCTGCCATTCAGCAGGATAATTCCACATCACCACAGAATCCTGTCGGTTCGGCTTGAAAACCCTCTGTTTTGATGCGAGCGGGCCATAGGCAATCCAAGGGCAATCGAACTTCAGCGCAAACGCGGACAACAGTTCGAACAACCGTTCGGATTGAGCGATACCATCAGTCATGTTGAGGAATAGACCTAACTCGAGTTCAATCCGCGGGAGTTTCACGATCTCTCCTTCAGTTGCGTCCTCAGGTGCACAGCTCCAGCCCAGCATCGCAACATGCGTAGTGAACGGATCGACAGCCGGAGTTCTCTTCCGCCACCTAAAGACGTGGCATCAAGAGTCGTGCCACCTTGCGAGCGGAGCTTTTTCAGGTTGTAAACCGACTGGAGCGAGGTACCCAGGAGGCGAACCGAACAGCACTGTGTCGGGGAGCGCACAATCCGACAGTCGAGCATTCGATTGACCGGATGTGGGCAGGAAAGTATTCGCGGCGCGTTGGATCGCGGCTGACTTTCTCCAGGCTCGGCAACCTGCTGAATTTGTCCTTCGGCTGTTCCCGCTCAATTGGCACGACCTTTGAAGCTCACATTGTGAGGCGCCAGGAGCTGCCCGCCAAAATTGATGCTGTTGTGGGGGAGGTCGAAAATTCCAGCTTTGTCATTTAACTTCTTTGGGAGCGAGCGTGTTGATGCGCCCGCTTGGAAACTATGAAACGTTTCCCCGTCCATGGGCGCGGCGCCACTTGTCGCGACGTTTTCGCCTTCACTGTTCGCCTCTGGAACAGGCAGCCGGCCCGGCTCGCGATCATCATGACCGCGATGCTCGCCTCCACGCTGGCTGACGTGTTGATGCCGCTCTATTCTGGCCGACTCATCGACGCTGTTTCTCGTGCTGCTAATGCGGCAGCACCAGCTTGGGATTCAGCTGTTGCAGCATTCTCTGTACCGATTGGATTGGCACTCGGTGGCATTGCGATGCGCCACGTCGCCTTCATTGGCCTGAGCGACCTGGTGTTGAAAATGATTTCCGATGTCGCGACCGAAGCGTTCCATCATGTGCAGCGCTTTTCGACAGACTGGCATGCAAACAGCTTCGCCGGCTCGACAGTGCGCAAGATAACGCGCGGCATGTGGGCGCTCGACCTCCTCAACAGCACGATACTCGTCACGCTGCTCCCGTCGTTTGTCATCTTGATCGGCTCGACGGTGCTGCTCGGCTGGCACTGGCCGGTCATGGGCGTGATCTTTGCTTGCGGCTCTCTCGTCTACCTTGCGTTTTCGATTTCGCTGTCGCTCGGCTATGTCGCGCCAGCGGCGAGCCTTGCCAACCGATGGGACACAAGGCTCGGCGGCGCGCTTGCGGACGCGGTCAGTTGCAACGCTGTGGTCAAGGGCTTCGGCGCAGAGGTTCGCGAAGACGAGCGGCTTGCAAATATCATGACGAAATGGCGGCACCGCGCGCGCCGGAATTGGGTGCGGGTAACGATCATCGGCTCAACCCAAGGCGTCACTTTGGTTGCGCTCAGGGTGGCGGTGATCGGATATGCCCTGCTTCTATGGTCTCGCGGACAGGCAACGCCAGGCGAGATAGCATATGTTCTCACGTCCTTCATCGTCCTACAGGGCTATCTACGTGATGCCGGCATACATGTCCGCAACGTGCAACGCTCGGTTAATGATATGGAAGAACTGGTGGCCATCCACAATCAGCCGCTGGATGTTGCGGATCGTCCAGAGGCCAAGCCGATCCGGATCACGAAGGGCCGTATCGATTTCGAGAACGTCCACTTCCGCTACGCCGACCATCCCCTGCCGCTCTATAGCGAATGTTCGCTGTCGATTGAAGCTGGCCAAAGGGTTGGGTTGGTTGGACCCTCCGGTTCCGGCAAGACAACATTCGTGAAGCTCATCCAGAGACTCTATGACCTGAGCGGCGGCAGGATCCTGATAGACGGCCAGGACGTCTCCGAAGTAACCCAAGAGTCGCTCCGTTCGCAGATCGCGATAGTGCAGCAGGAGCCTATCCTGTTTCACAGGTCGCTTGCCGAGAACATCGCCTATGGCCGGCCTGGCGCGAGCCAGGCCGAGATCGAGCAAGCGGCACGGCTGGCCAGTGCGCACGACTTCATCGCGCCCCTGCCGAAGGGCTATGGGACATTGGTCGGCGAAAGGGGTTTGAAGCTCTCCGGCGGCGAGCGCCAGCGCGTGGCGATCGCGCGCGCCTTCCTCGCGAACGCGCCGATCCTTATTCTGGACGAGGCCACATCGAGCCTCGATTCGGAATCCGAGGTGCTCATTCAACAAGCGGTGGATCGGTTGATGGTGGGTCGAACCACACTCGTCATCGCACACCGGCTGTCGACGGTCCGCTCGCTCGATCGGCTGCTCGTCTTCGACCGTGGCCGCATCATGGAGGACGGCGATCATGCCGCGCTGATCGATCTCGATGGTGGCATTTACCGCCGCCTCTTCGAACGGCAGGCGTTGGAACTAGCGAAGGGCCTGGCCTGAGCGCCAACCGGGTTGCGCGATGCGCCGAGCCGTTGCCGGAGAGGCGTGTGGCAGTGAGGCCTTACCGACGAGCCGGGGGCGTTACGGCCGGCAAAACCAGCACGGCCGGACTGTCCGCCGAGCGGGCGGGCGGGAATGCACCACGTCTAAGCTTCGGCGAATGCCCGCAGTTACACGCGGGCACCGAATTGTCGCGCCTCACGGCGAACGCACCAAAAGGGCGGGAATGTCGACGGTCATTTGGGTCCGGGAAGTGTGCGGCCCTCGCCGTTACCCACATTTCGCCAAAGAAAGCGAAGTCAACGCACATTGAAGAGGGCGGTGCTTCCCGGCCGGCCGGGAGCCCTGTCGCTGGCCCAACCTGCCGCACGCCGGCACGTCAACGCATCAAACTCCCTTCGGTTCGCAAAGGCGTCCCTCGGAGACCCGGAAGCGCAGGAGCTCCGACCGCAGTCTTCGCTCAACTCTCGCCATCTGTTCCGGGGGATTGGATTCCGTTCCCTTGCTAACAGAGTGACAGCTGAGCACGAACTCGCCGGCCTCGTGTCTTTCGATTACGGCCAACGGCCTTAGGAAGAGATTGGATTCGCCGGCCCTCTGCGGAGCGAATGAACAGTTCTACAGATCATCGACGTCCGCGAAATTGACCTCGGCCTTTCCGGCCCAGCGCTGAAACGATGTTATGCACGTCCGGTACGGCAGGACGGCGGAATCGCAGTCTGCCGAATGTCAGCCGTTGCGAAAGGTGTAGCCGTACCCGTTGA
This sequence comes from Mesorhizobium sp. M00.F.Ca.ET.216.01.1.1, assembly GCF_004010325.2. GTDB lineage: Bacteria > Pseudomonadota > Alphaproteobacteria > Rhizobiales > Rhizobiaceae > Mesorhizobium. The sequence goes on along the minus strand of NZ_SADR02000029.1, from coordinate 57,840 downwards.
TCGCCGGCGCGCCGCCTAGATGTGCGTAGAGGACCCTCGATCCCTCTGGAAAGAAGCCCCTCTGGACGAGGTCGATCATCCCTTGCATCGATTTGCCCTCGTAAACGGGATCGGTAATCATGCCCTCGAGCCGCGCGCACAGACGGATTGCCTCTTTGGTTTCCTCCGATGGAACGCCATAACGCGGGTACGCGTAGTTCTCGAGCAATACCACGTCTTCCTCGACAATTTCCGCTCCGAGGTGGACGAGCTTCGCTGTATTTCGGGCGATGCCAAGCACCTGCGCCTTGGTCTTGGCGGGCATGGCGGAGGCATCGATACCGATCACGTTGCGCTGTCGACCGTCCTTGTCGAACCCGACGAGCATGCCGCCGTGGGTTGAACCAGTCACCGTACAGACGACGATGTAGTCGAAGGCAAACCCAAGCTGCTTTTCCTGGGCGCGTACCTCCTCAGCGAACCCCACATAGCCCAGGCCGCCGTATTTGTGGACAGAGGCGCCGGCCGGTATCGCATAGGGCCGTCCTCCCCTTGCCTTGACCTCATAAAGTGCCTTTTCCCAGCTGCGGCGGATGCCGATGTCAAAGCCCTCGTCAACCAGGCGCACCTCTGCCCCCATGATGCGGCTCAAGAGAATATTGCCGACCCGGTCGTAGACGGCATCATCATGTGGGACCCAGCTCTCCTGGACCAGGAAGCATTTCATGCCGATCTTGGCGGCGACCGCAGCGACCATGCGCGTATGGTTGGACTGCACGCCACCGATTGTGACGAGCGTATCGGCATCTGACGCGATCGCGTCGGGCACAATGTACTCGAGCTTGCGCAGCTTGTTTCCGCCGAGCGCGAGACCAGAGTTGCAGTCCTCGCGTTTGGCGTAGATTTCCACCTTGTCGCCCAGATGCTTGCCGAGGCGGTCGAGCCTCTCGATCGGCGTGGGCCCAAAGGTGAGCGGATAACGTTCGAATTTTTCCAGCATGCTCTCTCCAGCAAAAAAGTACCTGAACCGGCTACGCACCGGTCAGCCCAAGGGTGTGTGTGATCAAAGCCACCCGTCTTTCGAAGCGGGTGCAGAAGACGTTCATCGTTATTGCAGCACCGAGTTTGTCATTGCGACAAGCAGACCGCATCCGGCGTGCTGCGATGACTCTTATGTGCCTAATCGACCCAACACCCGCATCTCCTTGGCCTAAGGACAAACCGAATGTGGTCGCGTCCCACTGCCAAATACAGATCCCCTATATCGATCAGCTCAGTGATCAGAGGGTTACCAAAAGTGGTGTGGGCCTGAGCACTGATCATGTCATTCGCGCGTCAAAGCAGCAGCACATGCTGGGTAATTGACTTAGCTCGGACACAGCTGAAATTTCATTCCGCAGCTGATCAGAGTTCAGACGACTGATACCCGAGCTTTCCTGGAACCATTGACATGCTGGCCCCTGTGGCGAGTTCCACGAGCGCGGCTAGACTGCCGGATCAGAAAGAGTAGGCGGCCGAAATAGCAGGCCTGAAGCAGCAGCGAACAGGCCAGCGTCGTGACGACTGCCACACGGGGCGAATGCGAAGCGAAGTAAACCATCGACGCATTGCTGCACAGGATCAGCCCCACAAGCCGACAAAAGATATGAAGTGTAACGCCGTTCTCCTGGTTTTTTCGCCAGATCATGTTGCGAGCTCGTCGGCCGCAACATGCGTCTGGCAGTTCTTGGGGCAGACGCGGCCGCAGGCTCCGCAGCCGATGCAGCGGCCGGCATCATCGACAACCATGATCATGCGATTGAGCTCGCCGTCGAAATCGTCGTCTTCGTCATCGCAGGGGCCGAGGATTTCACCCGCGTCATTGACACCGTGAAGATGCATGACATCGCGCGAGCAGACCTTGAAACAACGGCCGCAGCCGATGCAGGTCTTGCTATCGATGAAGGTCAGGTACGACGGCATCCAAATGGAGCCGTCACGGGTGGTGAATGTGCGCGTCATCCTAAATTCTTCATTGAAGCGAGTTCTCTCTTGGCAACATCCAACTCGGCATAAACGGCGTGGGTTTTCTCGGCGACTTCCTGTATGTCGGCCCACTTGCCCGGCAGACCCTCGACAAGGTCCTGCAATGCCATCTTGGCAATAGCTGCACGCAACTGGAGCTTTCGGACTTTATTCCTCATCTTATCTAGGTCTGACATAGATCCTTCCTGGAACAATGGTTTTCTTGATGCGCGCCATCTCGGGCTAGGCTTCAATGGCTGCAGTCGCATCGTCGACCAGTTTCGTACCGGCCTCAGCCAGTTTGCGGAAAGTCTCGAAGCCGAACCGGTGGACGTCTCGATAGAACGACCAACCGCCGGAAGCCCCCAGGGGTTTCATTCCGATTATTGGCGACGTCGACACGCCGGAGCGCTCCTCAATCGCAAGCGCCACGGCGGTGTAAAACATGTCGAGCCTCCACAGCGCGTCCGAATCAGGATCGCCGATGAGAGGGGTCGCACATTGCTGTTCCTTGGTGATGATGAATTCGGCCAGCAGCTCGGCGTCCGAATTGCCTTCCCATAAGCCGAAGGAATCCTGAGTACGGATCAGCCGCAGAAGGCATTTGACGAACGGGCGAGCAAGGGCTTCTTCGTCCTTGTTGACATCAGGGCCAACCGGTGCATGAGGCATTTCGTTGTTTCTCATTTCAGTCTTCGTCTTCGAGAGACGATTTCCTTTTTCTGCGATGCCCACTCCGGGCCCACTTGCGTGGCCGACGAATGGCTTGGGCGGGCCAACCCCACGCAAGAGTGCCCCGTGGCCGACCTCGACATGTCCACGAGTGCGAGACCTACGGCGCGAATTCGCGGCGCACATCGTCTGCGCCGCGATCCGACCGGTGGTCAACGCAATTGAAATCCAACCTGCCGCAAGCCGCCCGCCCTTGCTGCATCGACATACTTGCTGCGAAGCGAGCCTCGATGGGCGGATTGGCCAGTGTTCAATTCCAATTGTCATCCCCTTCGCGATCTTTGCTCAGGAAGTGACTGCGTTTTGAGTTTCGAAAGCCTTATTTTGCGGAGCCACACAGATATCTGCGTGACAGGCGGGCTCACCCGTGTAGTTGGCCAGGGCTTGGAGCAACGGGGTGAGGTAGTGCTGTTTGGTGTGGTCCGGCATTGGCTCCGGGTGGTCCAGCGATTTGATTGCCACCTCGATCAGCTCGATCGCGCGATCCTTGTTGCCGCTCTCGTAATAATACTGAGCGACCGGGATGTACCAACGGAATTTAAGGGGCCCGTCGCCTTGCGGAGGATTAAGTTCCAGGATCTGTTCTGAGAGCTCGTTGCCCATCGCAAAGCGATCATCATGCGGAAGATGGGAGTTGTCGATCGTGGGATCGAAGAGTTGGTTCAGCGCCATGACCATCCAAGACATCGCTTCGAACTTTTTGTCGATCGCGTCCTCGACCAATTGGCGCATAAGCGGCAAGCCGGTTTTGATGTCGCGCAGCTTGTGAAGCACAAGATCCGCATGAATCTGCCGAAAATGATAAGATTCTGGCATCACGGCGAGGCCTTCTTCGATGGCCAATAGTGCCGCTGTCCAATCCTCGTCCTGCATCGCCGGCCTAAGTTTGGCGTATATCGGCCGGGTCAGCGACCTTTCGCGCGCTATACTTTGGTTACGCGCGATTCGCTTTGCATCGGCGGCTTTCGCTTCATAGCTGCTGCGCCAGCTGCCGTTAAGGACTTTCGGCAAAACGTCATCGAGTTCCGCCGGGTGGCCGATAAAAGCGATGTGGCCGTCGCGGTCGACCACGAACGAGGTGGGAATCCCGATCGAAGAGCTGGGATCCATCCAGAGCTTGTTCATTTCGCCAGTGTAATCGAACGCGATACGATAATTCAGATTCAAGAACTTCTCGGTCAGCCAGGCATCCACCTTAGTACGTGCCTCGTCCGCGGTTGCAGCCCGTTCGCCAGCTGCGACTCCGATAATCTCAAATCCGCTGTCTGCATGTTTCTCCTGCAGTTCAACCAAATGCGGCATGGCCGTCACACATGGTCCGCACCAAGTCGCCCAAAATTCAACGAGGTAGACCTTGCCGGGCTTAAAGTTTTTGACGGGCTCGCCACGCAGCCAGTTCTCCACTTTGATCGGAGGAGCCGGGGACCCCATACGCAGTTCCATGATGTTCTTATCCAAAGCTACCCACACCTTTCGTGGCTTTTATGCGTAGTTGGTTCTCTGTCAGAATCGCAACACACGGATCAGGAGGCCATCGCTCGTCTTGCGCGTTTGCATGCGATTCAGCCCTCTCACAGTGTTGCCGCCCATCAAGCAGCAATGGGCGTGCCAACCCCTCTCAGCTCCGGTAAGCGGCGGGGAATGCTTTGAAAATTCTCCACGAGCCCAAACACGGCCGATTGTCGTGAACCTGACATGTCTTCTGCCGCTGTCGGGTTTCGCCCTCTTGAGCCAGCCGCTTTAGGACAGGTGAGAGCTTGGATGGCTCGCCTGTCATTAGACTGGCCGGCGTCCTCGAGCAGTGGCACTTTGGCGCCGGGTCGAAAGTGCGGGGCGGCTTGGTCCTCGTGCCGCCACCGCCGCGTGTGGATCCTTGCCTCGTGGACATAAATCACCACGCGGCTGGCAAGTCGGCGGCATTGGGCTCAATCAGCGCGGCGTTGAGCCCCGACAGAACATAATGCTGCACCAATGTATCGGATGCCCTTCGCTGCCTCCACTTCTGCAGCCAGGCGTCGAGCGACGCTACCTGCCCACGTTCGAGCGCGACTGCAGTAATCTGCGCCGCCGGATAGCCAGCCGCCATTAGAAGGTACGATTGGGTCGGATAGGCATTCTGCCAGCAAATGAGGTCCGCTGTATTTCCTCGCGATGGATCACAGGCGTTGTCGGGTGATCGGGCACTATGCAAGGCGCGTCACGCTGACTAGCGCCTCGAACCACACCGGTAAAGACGGCGAGGCTAACACGACGGATATCGCAAGATCCCTTGAAATGTCTCGTTCCCCCGGCGGAGCGCGTCCAGCTCACCTTGCGGGCGTACCAGCGCCGAATGGGTACGCACGACGTCAACCTGCCTTTGGGCCCAGAGCCTCCTTGCCCTAGCCGCATGTGCCCCGGCTGGTCGAGAATTTCTGGTCGTCGAGCAGTAGAACTCTTTCACATGATGGCGAATGCGCGGCGTCCAGTGGGAGAACACCTCGGCATAAAGAGCGTTACTTCCCGGGCCGACGGTGGTGAAGCATAGCGCCCCGGTCGGAGCTATTTGCCTGAGGGGCGGAGGTCCTCTTGCGCAAAAGACACGTCCTCCCAATCCGCAAGCGGTCCTGTTCGGCGCTATCCGATGTCCGACAACGTCGGAGGCGTAACGTAGCTGAGCAAGATCTATCGCTTTGCCTCGAACGATTCTCATTTGGCATGGCGCGTGCGCGTTGATCCGCAAACCCCGCCATGAGGCGAAATCGGAGCTGGCCGCCACTCCACTTCCTCCTACCACGAGAGCAGACGGGAAGCAGCGCCTTCAAATGAGGAACAAAATCACTTTACCTCGAATCTTGCCTCTCGACTACAACCGGACCCATGGAACCGCGTCCGCGACCATACAATGAGTGCGCCCCGAGGCAATTGCCCAGCGCAAAATGGCTACGCGCGATCACGCCATGCATCCAGGCTAACGAAGGCACCTCGGAGAGCCTCGCCGCCATCATCGAGACCTATCTAAGCCCACTTGAGCCAGCACAAAGGAATTTCAAACATGCACCAAGATACCGTCCGTGGGAGAGCTTTCGCCATGCCCCTGACCAGCCCAGCCTACCCACCCGGCCCATATCGCTTCAGCAACCGGGAGTATCTGATCATCACATATCGCACCGATCCGCAAAAACTGCGCGACCTTGTGCCGGAGCCGCTTCAGGTGTGCGAGCCTCTGGTCAAATTCGAGTTCATTCGCATGCCGGACTCGACGGGCTTCGGCGACTACACGGAAAGCGGACAGGTCATCCCTGTCTCCTTCTGGGGCCGCATGGGGAGCTACACCCACTGCATGTTTCTCGACGACCATCCGCCGACAGCGGGCGGACGCGAGTTGTGGGGCTTTCCCAAGAAGCTCGCCAGCCCAACGCTCCGAACAGAGACGGACACGCTTGTTGGCACGCTGGACTACGGCCCGGTCCGCGTCGCGACGGGTACGATGGGCTACAAGCACCGGGCCGCGGACCTTGCGAGCGTTAAGGCCTCGCTCGCCGACCCGAACTTCCTCCTCAAAATCATCCCGCATGTCGACGGCACGCCGCGCATCTGCGAACTCGTGGAATACCACCTGGAGGACATCGATCTGAGAGGCGCCTGGACCGGCCCGGCAGCCCTGAACCTCTGGTCGCATGCGCTTGCCCCCGTCGCCGAACTGCCGGTGCTGGAAGTAGTCTCGGCCGTACACCTCGTCGCCGATCTCACGCTCGCGCTCGGGAAGGTCGTCCACGACTATCTCGCGGAAGCCGAGCCTCGCCATCGGAAAGGAAGAAACCATGAACTTTCACAATGATATTTTGTTGAACCAGCGCGACGGGGAGCCGGTGGCCGGCTTATCGACAAGGTGGCGGTGATCGCCGAAGCCGCGAGCGGGGTCGGCAAGGAAAGCGCGGTTCGCCCGCGAGGGAGCAAGAGTGGTCCGCGGATCTTGATCACAGCGAAGTCCAACGACGGCGTCCGGGATCGATCGATTGACGAAAAATGGTTGCCAGGGTGAGAGGCAGGTGGAACGCGGCTGATGCAGGCAATCGAAACCTTCGGGCGCCTCGATGTCCTGTCAGCAACGCCGGCGTCCAGAACGTAGCGCCGCTTGTCGAGTTCTGCCACAAGGCGCTTCCCGCCCGTGATAGGCTCCATCTCAGGGGTGTCGGCGAACTCAATGTCACCAAAATCAGTGTAAGGCTCGGCCTGCTGTTCGGCGTCTGCCTCAGAGGCAGACGCTCGCCCCTGTCGCCGATATCGCCGTAAAGACTCGGCCGGCAGGGAGGTGGACTACGACCTACCTTGAACTTTGCTTTCTACCGTCGTCAGATGAAGCGAGCCGAAATGTTGCGCCGCGGTGCTGATGACAAAAATTCTCGGCGGCTCGAACTTTACCTCTCGCGCCTCGACGAGGAGGTTGCACGAAAAGCGCGGCCTTGCCCACTCGTCATCACAAGAGCGACACGGGCCGACATGGCGGCCGAAACGCTCACCTCATGCGCAACCTGGTTAAGAAGCTGGCGCAAACGGGGCCGAGCGAGGCGGAACTCGAGGGGACGAGGATGAAACGCCCAAATCCTCAAAGAGACGGCCCGCATCGAGAAAAGCCGTGCCTGCCGAGATCGGGCAAGGGCGGGTGGCCAACGCTACCCAGCCGTAGGGAAACCCGTGATCACGCTTTAGGCACCCAATAACGATAATGGAAAAATCTGCGCGAAACGGTCGCACCGGTATTGACATTAATTGACACACCCCGCGAACACTTGCATAAGCCACATAGCGGTAGTGACTAGGTGCATGCCGCACCCAATTTTTTCCCTAGGGCGAGGTCTGATCTATGGCGGCACTGGCAAAATTCAGACCAGTTGATTCCAGCCAACACGACAAGGACGAACTCCGCGAAATCGTCCGTGAGCGCTCTTTTCGATCCGGACGCTACACGCTCTCGTCGGGCATAGAGAGCGACATCTATTTCAATATGAAGCCTACCATGATGATGGCGCGAGGCGCGCAACTTGCCGCTCTTGAGTTCCTAAAAATCGCTGAGCAAGTGAAAGCAGAGTACGTCGGCGGCCTTGAAATGGGAGCGGTCCCCGTAATCGGATCGATGGCAGCTGTCAGCTCGGCGATGAACAAACCCATAAACACGATCTTCGTTCGCAAGACTCCAAAGCCTCATGGCACAAGGGACGTGATTGAAGGTCTTGGGCCCAAAGAAGATCTCGAGGGAAAAGTCGTCCTGATCGTTGACGACGTTGCCACAAGCGGCAAGTCGATATTGAAGGCGATTGAAGAGGTTCGCCGCGTCGGGGGCATTGTAGGTGACGCTGCTTGCCTCGTGGACCGCGACGAGGGAGCTACGGCGCTGCTAGCCCAACATGGGGTCACGCTGCATTCCGTTCTGCATGCGAGCGAATTTGTGGAACGCCACTGACAATCTCATACAACGGCTTTCCGGCGACCTAGCCTTAGAGGACATTCCGCGGCTTTGCAGCGAGTGCAGGCGCCTCGCGAGTAAGGGCGACTGCCCTTGCCCATCCTCACTGCTTTTGGTGCAACATATGCTGGCTGCCGTTCACCAGCGGCTTGACGCCATTGACCACCTTTCTGAGCAAGGCGCCATCAGACTGAAGGCCTTTACCGATTATCTGGCGACGGTCGTTCGAATAGCTTCAGAGCGCGGAGACGCGGCACCCTGGATCGATCTAGCCAGCCGGTTTAGCGCCCTTTTCGGTCCCGACGAGGTTGCCCATTAATCTAGTGCTTATCGCTTTCCATGAACGAGCAGCCTCGGCGGCATCGCGTCATGGATCGCCAGCGGCATGCCGGCCCATGATGCGAGCGTAAAAGCGCCGAGCAGCCGGTGCTGAATCTCGGACGTGACGACGCCGATTGGCGCGATGCGCGTTGGCACGGGCCCTCGTGCCTAACCATGGTGCGTTCCCATTCCGCGGCATCATGCTCGCGATCCCGTCTGTGCCGTGCTCAAGCAAGCGAGCCCGAGCGAACCGCCCTGGGGTGCGGATTTAGACAATCGTTGGTGGAGTTGGCTGGCGAATTGGCGAGTTCGGCCTTTGGTTGGAAGACCGGCTTGCGGCGGGCCAACGAAACGGAATTGGCGACACTGGAGTATGCCTTCACTGGGGTCGCGTCCTTACGCTGTAACGCGACGGTCAGCGAAGCCGCGCGAGCGCCCCCTCGATAGCGCTGAGCGGGCGAGCGGCTTCGGGGCGGGCGCAGGGGCTGGGTAGACCGGGCCGGACTCACCTAACTCACCGGGTCCAGCCACGACATGCATCGCCAAAGGCAAGGACCCTCCCCGCTGAGCGCGGGCTCAGCCATGGCCGCTGAGGCTACCGCACTCTTTCGAGTGAACGTAAGGACTTAACGAGCGTAGGGGAAACGTCCGCAGAATATACGATGTGCCTCAGGGCCCGAGTGCTTATTCGGTCAAGATGATCTGGGCTAAGGCTCCCGCGTTCGCCGCAACGAAGGCGTACATCATTCCCTGGATGCCACCGCCAATGAACAATAGTAGACCAGTTATATCCCGCTGCCCATTTCTTCGGCTACGAGGTCGGGCCGGCGCTCGATCAACGTACGGCTGATGAGGCCGAGATGCTCGGGATTGGTGCATGGCGCGCGCCCCAGAAGGCTGTCCAGGATGCGGCGCGCTCGCCAGGCCAGCAGGCCAAAGTTCGGATCAGCCAGCCCGCGCTGTCCAAGGCAGGCGTTCTGAACGAAAAGGCGTCTGTCTCGCGGTCCGTCCCAGTACACCGAAAAATCCTCGCCGGTGGCGAGCTCATTGCCGATCTGCTCGAGGCGATCTGCGATCGGTTCCAGGAAGTCCGGCAGCGCGTTCTCGTACCCCGTGGCCAGGATGACGATGTCGGCGGTTACTTCTCCGATGTTATCCATGCCGCGCTGCAGCGTGAGCCTGTGCCCCGCCCCTGCGTTGATGCAGCGCGACACGTTGCAACTTGGCCGCAGTTTGATGTCGCATTGGTGTGGCTCGAGAAAGGCGTGGTGATAGAGCGCCTGATAGACCGCGCGCAACGTGCTTTCTGAAATCCCATCGGAGGCAAGCGCGAAACGACGCAGGAACAGCTGGCGATGCACCTCGCTCATGGCCGCAAAACGATCCGAAAAGCAAGGCGTGAACAGCTCGTTTGTGAACGGGTGGTCGTCGAAAGGCATCTCGCGCGTCAAGACCCAAGTGATCGCCGCGGGCCGCCGTTCTTTCGGCCGGCCGACAAGGTGCAGCAGCAGCTCGGCTCCCGACTGTCCGCCGCCAACCACGCAGACATGCTTTTTGTGTACCTCAGGATGGATATGCGCTAGGTCTGATGAGTGGAACAGGTTGGGTCCAGTCCAGCCATGAAACTGAGGCGGAATTTGCGCCTGCTTGCCTATGTCGATGACGAGGTTTCTCGCATCAAGGACCGCGTTGTCCGTCCGCACGCGAAACTCGCCGTCAAAGCGGATTTCGCGAACGGCCTCGCCGCCACGGACAAGCGGATTCTTCTGGAACGCCCAGTTGAGATATTGAGCGAACTCGGCTCTGAGCACCCCGTGAAATTGCGCATTGAGGAAATTGTAAAGACGCCCGTTCTCGTGGAGGTAGTTTACGAATGTGTAGGCTGATCGCGGATTGACCAGAGTAACCAGATCCTGGAAGTGGCCGACCTGGAGCTCCGCGCAATCGAAAGCGCTGCCTGGATGTCCTCGGAAATCAACCTGCCGATCCAGGAACAGTGCCCCTTGCGCAATCTCTTCCTGTATCTGACACGCAAGGCTCAAATTAGACGGCCCAGCACCGATACCAATGCAAAAGAGGTCCACTTATCCTTGCTCCTCTAGGAGTGTTTTCCAACTCAGCGGCATGTGCGCGGCGACCGCCAGGCATTGAGCATTGCGAACCTCACAGGCATCGTTGAGCCGCGGTCCCGACTGAGAGGAAGGCAAAAGCCTGCGCGGCCTTCCAGATCTTGGGCTCAATGGGCGACATCGACAGCGGGCACCGCATCATCCGAACCCAAGAGCGAGAAGGACCGCGTGTGATGCTGTCGCGCAGCTCTCCGGATTTTACGGCGGCTCCTAGCGGCTGCCTCCACCCCAGGATTGGCTGTTTCCCGGTTACGACGGAAGCGGCTCTTTCTTCGAGGGGCGTAACCATGGATAACGGCTCGTAATGCGTTCGTAGACTCCCATGCATGCAGCGTGCCGGATAAAGAAAACTGTCAAACCAACGAGTTCTCGTAATTCCAGCTCGTCTGGAACCCGACATTGTCGCACGCCCGACGATCGGGCAGAGGAAGCTCCGCGGCAGCGGCCCTTGCACACCGCAGGCCTGACAGGGGGCAGCCGCCGATTTGACCCGCGTCCGGGTACTGATCAGGGGCCTTCCAACAGGGTTCGCGCCCCGAGGCGGGGGTCCCCTGGTACACCCGCCCTGTGGCTTGGCTGCGGTCTGCTGCAGCCGTTCGTCTTTACTGCCCGTTACAGACGATCTCGCACGAGTTGGATGCACGAGAGCGTCCTGAAGCAGTCGAGGCGTCCGGTTTGGCTCTGACAAGCATCGCACGATGTTCGCGGATCCAGCCATGTCTCCGCAATCCGACCGGTAACCGACGACGACTTCGGACTGGTTGGCGGTCCTACGACCTGATCGGTGTTCCTACGGAACTGATCAGCGAGCCAAAAACAGCGGCAATGTGGTCTTCTCAAAGCTCCAGCTCGGCGGACCGCCGAAAATCCGCTCACGCAGCCGACGGCTGCCATAAGCACCCATGACTATCATGTCGGCGCAGGTGTCGGCCGCGTGCTGCGTCAGCACTGTGGCCGCCGATTTACCGGCGCTCTTAAGCAGGTCAACCGAGACCCGAGCACCGTGCCGAGTAAGATAGGCAGCGATGTCTGCTCCAGACTGCGCACCTTTCCCGTTGTTTTGCGCCTTCGGATCGACCATAGCGACACAAACTTCCTCAGCAGCGGATAGGAGACTAAGAGCTTCCCGAACCGCACGCGAGGCCTCTACGCGCGAATCCCAGCCGACCAGCACGCGTCGAGGCGACAGGGTCGCCTTAGCGCCCTTCGGCACGATGAGCACCGGCTTTCCGCTATCGAACAAGCAGCCGTTGACAACAGGAGGTCCGAGAGTCTCATCGTTGAGGAGGTCTCCTCCAACGATCGTCAGGTCAGCGCAGAGCGCCCGCTGTCGTGCCACTTCACCGAGGCTAGCCGGATCGCAATAGTCGGTGTCAACGTCACAGGAAAGCGACATAGCTTTCAGCCGTTTGAGGATATCCGCGGACCGTCTTTCCATTCTGGTCACGTCCTGTGAAAATTTCTCGATTTGCTGAAATCGATAATTCGGTACTGCAATTGCCTGTGCACGTCCCGTACCCCACTCGGGGGGCGGAGACGACATCAAGAGCAATGGAGGCGGTATAATCAGTACAGATAGGTGCGCGCCGACCTCGGCACACAGTCCGGCAGCTGTTGAGAGGTCCTCATCAGAATGATCAGCACCCGTTACACTGAATATGCTTTTAAATTCCATTTGCCTGCTTCTCCTGGTCTTCGTTAGGAGCGTCTCAAAGCGGCAACACCGCTCTCAGCAGAGGAAGAGAGAGCGGCACCACATTCGACCGATTTCAGTCGTCCGGCTTCTCGAGCGAGTAGCCGGCCGACCTGACGGTGCGAATGACACTGCCGGGCAAGGCCGTTTTCAGCGCCCTCCTGATTCGGCTGATATGGACATCGACGGTGCGTTCACCGACATGAATGTTGGCCCGCCAGGCCGCCCCGATAAGCTCGTTCCGGCTGAAGACCTTGCCGGGGGCCTCAATCATAAGCCGCAGCACGTTGAACGCGATCGGTCCGAGATGGATGTCGTGGCCATTACCGCGAACCCGATGGGCATCGAGCTTCATCTCCAGGCCTCCACAACAAATCCAACTGTCGTTTTCAACCCCGTTGGAACCACGCTTGGTCAGCCCGAGCCTCGCCCGCAGGCAGTCGAGCAGCTTGGCCGGAGCCACTGGCCGCACAAAGCTCTCAACGCCTGCCTTCAAGAGATCGAGGTGCTGGTGCTCGGCGCCAGGTGCGATCAGGGCGATAATGGGCAGGTCGGTGGTGCGCGGTTCCCGCTTGAGGTGGGCGCAAATTGCGGGCCCGTTTATGCTGGCTGGGTCGCAATCCAGCACCACGGCCTGAAGCTCCCGTTGGTCGGCCAAGGCCAGCGCAGCCTTCGCGCCGTCTGCCGTCTCACTGCTGAAACCGTCCACCTCCAGTATGTGACTGTAGAGCAGATAGAACTCGGCATCTTGCGAGCAGATCAGGACCAGCGGCTTCTTCATCAGCGATACCCCAGCAACCTGGTCGGCCTCGAGCCCCTGGATCGAGGGGGCTGGCCAACAATTCTCGGTTCCGTCATGATGGCCTTTCTCGAAAATCGCGCCCATCATGCCAGCGCCACGTGGGGAAAGGCTTCGATGACTGCAATCCCATCGTCGACCAGCTTCGTACCGGCCGTGGCGAGCTTCAGGAGCGTCTCGAAGCCAAACCGGTGGACATCGCGCAGCGTTTTGGACAAAACGACCAACCGTCCGGTCGTGAAAAGCACCCGACCAAAACCCTCATGGCTCACCTGGATCATCGGCGATGCCATAAGGCCGCAGCGCTCCTCGATCGCAAGCCCGATGGCGGCGTAGTACTTGTCGAGCCTCCACAGCACGTCCGGATCGGGATCTCCGATGATCGGGATCGCCCGGCGCTGTTCCTTGGTAATGATGAAGTCGCCCAGCAGCTCGGCGTCCGCTTTGCGTTCCCACGAGCCATAGGAATCCTGAGCACGGATCAGCCGCACGAGGCATTTGACGAACGGGGTGCAAAGAGCCGCCTCGTCTTCGGTGACAGCTGGGGGGATTGCGGGGTCAGACATTTGGCGTCCTCCTATCAGTCCTCGTCCTCGAAGGACGGTTTCGTTTCGGCAACGCCCGCTTGCGCCAGCACCTTGCGCAGCCAGGGCGGAGGACACGTCCTGAGCATCATCTGCGTGCGCAACAGCACCTCTCGGATGGATTGGGGCTCCGCCACTTTGATCGGGTGGATTTTTGCCGCGACAACCTTGGCTGCCGAAGGTCCGCCAATCGCCAGACAAAACAGCAGATGACAGCCTTTCAGCGCATCCACCTTGGGCGTGATGCGGTCATCGCCCTCGGCCCGATGCTCCCCGCTTTCATCCGAAACGTCATCGAAGGCCACGGCTTCGACGAGATTCCATTCCTCGCGCGTCACGTCGTAGACAGCAAAGCGCCTGGCCGATCCGAAATGGGCATTGAGGTTCTGCATGTCCTGAGTGGCGATCGCAACGCGCAATGCGCCCGCACGTCGTTCAGGCATCGGGGCGAAAACCTCATTACTGACCAGCGAGAGGCGGCGAACAGCGTTCATGTGATATTTCTCGATTACGGAGTGGATCAAGCGCCTCAGGAGTGGGCGCGTGTTGGTTGGCCTGGAAGATGTTGGCGACCTCGAAGATCAGGTCGCGGGTGCCCTGATAGAGAATTGCGAGCTTGTGCTGGCTGCCTAGTCGATCGAAGACCGGGAACCCGATGCGCATGAGCGGAATTCGGAGCCGCTCCGATGCTTGGCGCCCGTGCGAATGCGTGACAAGCAGGTCAGCACCGACGGCAAGACTTTCCAGATCGCCGAGATCGCCGATCTGAACCGAAACCGCCGGGACTTTCTCGAGAATTTTAGACCTGTCGGTCGTTGTGACGGCCGCGGCTATCTCGGAGCCGAGGCCAGCAAAGAAGGTTGCAAGTTGGAACAGCTGGTCTGGTTCGGCAGCGATGGCAATTTTCTTGCCGCCGAAATGGAAATGTCCGTCGAGCATCGCGTCCTGCAATTGGGCCCGGCGCCGGCGCACGCGGGCCGGTACCGCCGCGCCCGAAATCGAAGACAGCAGCGACACGAAGCGGTCCGTGTCCTGCAGCCCAGTCAGTGACTGGAACAACACGTAAGGCACGCCGGTCAACCCGAGCAGCGCTTTCGCCGGGCGGCGCATGTGCTCACCGATGGCGATGCATTGCATGGCCGTGCCCAACTCGCGAATGTCCTCGACGCTGGTGCCGCCGTATGTGGTCGCTACCCAGCGGTCAGGAACCGTACCGTCGAGCGAGCCTGAGATGTCGGGCAGAATAACCGGCTTGAGCCCAAAGCTTTCAACCATGTCCCGCATATGCTCGACGTCGGCGACAGTGAGGTTGCATCCGGGCAGGATTGCGATCTTCTTCGGGTGCCGCGCCCGTTCGCCCGAGCGTGTAATCCCTTCGATCATTGCGGTGACTGCCCTGGCCCAGCCCTCTTCGATCGCGCCGTCAAAATCCGGCGTGTTGGCCAGCACGACCTCCGTACCCGCAAGCTCTTGCGTGTGCTTCAGCTTGACGTTGGCAATATCACCCGCGCAATCTTCGCCACGCGTCTCCACCAGCGCGGTCGTGCACACCCCGATCAGCGTTGGCTTCGTGCGGTTCTTGAGGTTGAGGATCGCCTCTTCCAGATGGTCGGCTGCGCCGAGGATGGTCGCCACCTCATCCATCGCCGTAGTCTGCAAGGGAATCGCTTCTTTGAAGTGCCGCACGAAGAGAACGAGCGCAAAGCTTGTGCATCCTTGGCTGCCGTGGAACAGCGGCATCGCACCGTCGACGCCAAGAAAGGCAAAGGCGGCACCCAGCGGCTGCGACGACTTCAGCGGGTTGACTGCCGCCGATTTGCTCTGGGGAAGGATGCGGGCCATCGGTCGCCTCAACACTCGTGTGCCGTCGCGCAGGCGAATTCATCAAACAGGTACGCGGTCTCGTTCCTCGTGCACGGCAATTCGCCTATCAGCTCAGGCTGGCAATCCCACGGGGCCGGCTGGCGCACCTGAGACCAGATCGGATTGTGAATGGCGAGGTCGATCTGGCGTACGAGTTCCACCATGCCGTCATAGCCGGCATAAGGATGCTGGCGCTCCTGGTTGATATCGAGCCAGGGCGTCTTGGCCTTGAGCGCAATGAATTGCGTGCGACCGCCCGACAGCATGATATCGGCCCTGTGTTCAGAGAGCATGGCGTACAGCTCGCGCGCAGCCATGGATTCGAACATATGCTTGTCGTGCTTGAGAACTTGTTTGATGCGCTCCTTGTCCTGCACGGTAGATTTCTTGACCGAGGTGCCGACGATCTCGATTCCGATCTCCATCAGCGCATGGACAACCGACCAGGACTTCACACCGCCTGTGTTGAGCAGCACGCGCTTGCCTTGGAGCCTTTGCCGGTAGGATTCGAGTTTCTTCCACGCGATCGCCTCCTGCTGCGCGATCAGCGTCTCCGTGCGCTCGAGGATCTCCGGATCGGCGCCCTTCCTCACCAGCAGCCTGACAAGGTTGCGAAGAGCTTCCGATGTGTCGGAGATGCCGTAGAAGGAGCCCTCGAAGAACGGGATGTCCCAGCGCTCCTCCATCTTGCGGGCAAGACTGATCAGCGCGGTCGAGCACACGATCATTGCCGCCCGGGCGCGGTGCGCGGAAGCAATGTCGCGGTAACGCGCATCGCCGGGAATGCAGGCGCGCACCCGGATGCCGAGCCGATCGAGGAGCGGCTTTACAAGCCAGAATTCGCCCGAGAGGTTGAATTCGCCAAGGATGTTGATGTCGTAGGGCCCGGGGTCGTCGGGTTCGACCGTGCCGATGACATGATCGAGCAACGCCTCGGCGGCGAGCTTGTTGCCGAGGTTCTTGGAGCCTGCCAGGCCAGGCGCATTGATCGGCACCACGGCCAAACCGAACTTTTCCGTGGCGCGTTTGCACACGGCCTCGATGTCGTCACCGATCAGCGCCGTTACGCAAGTTGAGTAGACGAAGATCGCCGGCGGCGCGTATGTGTGCTTGATCTCGCGGATCGCCTTGAAGAGTTTCCGCTCGCCCTGCCCCATCACCAGGTCGAGTTCGGTGAGGTCGGTCGTGAAGCTTGTCCGCCACAAGGTCGGCCCTGACGAAACCGCACCACGGTTGTCCCAAGAATTGCCCTCGCAGGCGAGCGGCGCATGGACCAGATGCGCAACGTCGGTGATCGGCTGCAGGACGATCTTGGCTCCGTCAAAGGCGCAGCCGCCGGCTGCCGCCCCTGGTGTCAGCGACTTCGAGCAGCCCTCCTTGCGCGCCTTGGCATCTTTGCCACGGTTCTTATCGCAGGCGGGCTCATCGAAGGCGTCCTTGATTTTGGCGCTGAGGGAGGACATCGCTCAGCCTCCCCAGTCCATTGGGCAAGGAATGGCCTCGGCGAAAAGCCGGCCACGGCTCTTAGCGCGTGAGGTCATAGGAATAATCCGTCACACCCGTCTCGCTCGTCTCGCGATCGAGTTTGTCGAAGATCTTGTCGAGGATCGTCGTCAGCACGCGCAACGCGCCCTGGTAGCCAAAGAGCGCAAAGCGGTGATGATGGTGCCGATCGAAGATCGGAAACATCAGCCGGATCAGCGGCGTTCCGGTGTCGCGCTCCAGGTACTTGCCGTAGGAATTGCCGATCAAAAGGTCCACCGGCTCGGTAAAGAGCAGCGAGCGCAGCGCCCACAGGTCCTTGCCCGCCCAAACCTGGGCAGCCTTGCCGAAAGGCGAGGATGCTAGCAGCTTCTTCAAATCGGCTTCCCATGCCGAGGTGCCATTGGTGGCGAGGCAATGGGTTGGCTCGCCGCCGGTCTCCATGACAAAGCGGGCCATCGCGTGAACGAAGTCGGGATCGCCGTAGATGGCGTATTTCTTACCATGCAACCAGGATTGGCTGTCCGCCATGGCGTCTACCAGTCGGCCGCGCTCGAGGCGAATTGCCTCGGGGATCTCCTTGCCGGAAATCGCCGCGACCTCCATCAGGAATTCGTCGGTCGCCTGAACGCCGAGCGGATAGTGGAACGAGGCCGTCGCCTGCCCGACCTCCTCGCAATAGCCCAACGTCTTTCGGGTGTTGTGATGCTGCAGCGAAAGCGTTGCCTCGGCGTTGAGGGCCTTCTTCACCTCGTTGATCTTCGTGCCCCCGTCATACATGCGGTATTCACCGTCCGAAGGCGTGTCGAACTGGTCAGAGGCATCCTGGATCAATGTGTAGGACACGCCCATTACATCGAGGAGGCGCTTGAGCTCCCGGTTGTTGCCGACGCAGAAGCCGTCGAAGCCCGGAATGATGTTGATGGTTCCCTCGACTTGCGTACGCTCCTGGCCTTTCCAGAAGTGCTCCAAAATGCCTTTGACCATGTTGTCATAGCCGTCGACATGACTGCCAACGAAGGCCGGCGTGTGGGCAAAGGGTACGTCGAAGTCGCGCGGGACTGAATCTTCGTCCTTGGCGTTCTGGATGAAGCTGTGCAGGTCGTCGCCAATGACCTCTGCCATACAGGTCGTCGACACGGCAATCATCTTCGGGTCGTAGAGCTGGTAGGTGTTGGCGAGCCCGTCGACCATGTTCTTCAGGCCGCCAAACACCGCCGCATCCTCGGTCATTGAGGAGGAGACCGCCGCGGCAGGCTCCTTGAAATGGCGCGACAGGTGCGAGCGGTAATAGGCGACGCAACCTTGGCTGCCGTGGACGAAGGACATGGTTCGCTCGAAGCCGGCGGCAGCGAATACCGCACCCAGCGGCTGGCAGGCCTTGGCCGGGTTCACGACAAGCGCTTTGCGGGCGAGGTTCTTTTCGCGGTATTCCCACGTCTGGGTGAAATCGCGCTGATCGGAAACGATCTCATCGGGGTGCGGACATTCGAAGTTTAGCTTCTTCTCAGCGAGCATCTTTCTGTATTCCGGCTCGCGGAACAGGGGAGCGTGATCGAGAATTTTTTCAGCCGACTGCGGCATGATGATTACCTCTTTTGCATCTGGCTGCGCGGTACGGCAGCTCAGGACGTCGAGACGTTCCAGGCTCCGGCGGATCAGAGGCCGCGGGAGTTCACCGTCCCAGTGGGAGACTGGGGCTAAAGCAGATGTTTATTCGGCAGCCATCGCCCGCTCATCGCCCCGGCTTCTTTTCCAAGGCGCGTGGAATAGGTCCCAGACCGGGTTGTTGATGGCGAGATCCACATCACGTGCGAAAATGGCAAAGCCATCGTAGCCGTGATACGGGCCTGAATAATCCCAGGAATGCATCTGGCGGAACGGTATGCCCATCTTCTGCACCGGGTATTTTTCTTTGATTCCCGAGCCGACCAGATTTGGGCGAATCCCTTCGATGAATTTCTCCAACTCATAGCCGGTCACGTCATCATAGATCAGCGTGCCGTTCTTCACGTAGTGGCCGGTGCGCTGATAGTCGTCGCTGTGGGCGAATTCATAGCCGGTGCCCACGATGACCATGCCGAGGTCCTCGTAGGCCGTGACGACGTGGCGGGGGCGCAGGCCGCCGACATAGAGCATCACGGTATTTCCTTCCAGGCGCGACAGGTACTTGGCGATGACCGCATCAACAAGCGGCCTGTACTTGGCAATGACCTTTTCGGTCTTCTCCTCGATTTCCGGCCCAAAATGCTTGGCTATGTTGCGCAGAGAGGCTTCGATCTGGGAGGGACCGAAGAAATTGTACTCCATCCAAGCGACGCCATACTTTTCCTCCATATGCCGACAGATGTAGTTCATCGACCGGTAGCAGTGGATAAGATTGAGCTTAGCCTTCGGGGCGCGCTCGATCTCTGCGAGTGTGGCGTCACCCGACCAGTTGCCGACCACGCGCAGCCCTATCTCCTCAAGCAGTATGCGCGAGGCCCAGGCATCGCCGCCGATATTGTAGTCGCCGATGACGTTGACGTCGTAGGGGCCGGCCTCGAACTTGACATCCTTTTTGTCGAAGACCCAATCCCGGATCGCATCATTGGCGATGTGGTGGCCAAGCGACTGCGAGACGCCGCGGAAACCCTCGCAGCGTACCGGCACGATCGTCTTGTCATACTCCTTGGTCTTTTTGCGAGAAACCGCCTCGGTGTCATCGCCAATCAGGCCGATAGGGCATTCGGATTGCACGGTGATGCCGTTGTTGAGCGGAAACAAGACTTCAATCTCGTCAATGATCTGTTCCAGCTTCTTGTCGCCGCCGAAGACGATGTCCTTCTCCTGGAAATCGGAGGTGAACTGCATTGTCCCGAACGTGTCGACGCCCGTCGTACCGACGTAGTAGTTGCGGCGCTGCGACCAAGAATATTGGCCGCAGCCGACCGGGCCGTGCGATATATGGACCATATCCTTGACTGGCCCCCACACCACGCCTTTCGAACCCGCATATGCACAGCCGCGAATCGTCATCACCCCGGGAATGGACTTGATGTTCGATTTGACGTCGCATTCGGAAAGGACCTCGCTTTCCCCGCCAGCCTCGTTGCCGCTCTTTGCGACGTTGAGGTGCTTCTTGCGGCGCTTCGCCGCCTTGTCGGGATAATGCGACAGCACCTCTTCGATAAGCTTCGCATGAAGAGCACCGTCATTCTCGTATTCCCGGCTCATGAGTCCCCTTTCAAGGTTGGGTGACGCCTCAACGAATAGGCGCCGTTCTCTGCAAGGCGCGCCGATTCATGGCAGCGCTAATGTCACTACTGGGCCGCCGCCTTCGCCGCTTCCTTGGAGTGAAGCTCGGCAAGCATCTGCTCGTCGGTCTTCATGATGCCGAAGTCGAGCAGCATCTCCTCCAGCTCCTCCATGGTGATCGGCGTCGGGATCGTACCCTGGCCCGAATTGGCGTGGATCTTCTCGGCCAGAGCGCGGTATTCCCCTGCCTGCTTGGAGTCCGGCGCGTACTGGATCACCGACATCTTCCTGAGTTCGGCATGCTGGACGATGTTGTCGCGGGGCACGAAGTGGATGAGCTTGGAATTCAATCGGCCAGCCAGTGCTTCGGCCAGATCGAGTTCACGGTCGGTTTGACGTTCATTGCAGATCAGCCCGCCCAGCCGCACACCGCCCGAATGGGCATATTTGAGGATGCCCTTGGCGATGTTATTGGCGGCATAGAGCGCCATCATCTCGCCGGACATGACGATGTAGATCTCCTGGGCCTTGCCTTCGCGGATCGGCATGGCGAAGCCGCCGCATACCACGTCGCCGAGGACGTCATAGGAGACATAATCGACATCGTCATAAGCGCCATTCTCCTCGAGGAAATTGATCGAGGTGATGACGCCGCGGCCGGCGCAACCGACACCCGGCTCGGGGCCGCCGGACTCCACGCACTTGATGCCTCTGTAGCCGACCTTGAGCACGTCCTGGAGTTCGAGGTCTTCCACCGAACCTTCCTGTGCGGCGAGATCCAGGACGGTATCCTGAGCTTTCGAATTCAGGATCAAGCGTGTGGAATCGGCTTTGGGGTCGCATCCTACGATGAGGATTCTCTGCCCGAGGTCGACAAGGGCGGCGAGCGTATTTTGGGAGGTGGTGGACTTGCCGATGCCGCCTTTGCCGTAAAAGGCGATCTGACGCAGACCTGACATAATAGCTTTCCTTCCTTCGTTCTAATCATCGCGACTGCCCGCGACACAAGTGCCGATAGGCAGCTCGTGCCACCTCACACCAAGCATCGCAAAAAGCGTACCAGCGTGATCGGCCGATCCGAGAAGAAACTTTGTTATTAAATTCCAGCCACTTAGACGGCGGCAAAACGCGCGAGCGGGCCTTTCAGGCGTCTGTCACGGACACGACAAAGCCGACACAGATTGTCGTGCGCCATCGAAACCGCCCTGTGTCGAGCTCGAAGCGGGATAATGGGGAGCTAGCCCAAAGCTGATGGCGAGACCATCGGAAGACGTCGGCTATTGTCTTTTCCAGCCTGCGGTCGCTGGATGAGCAGGAGCCTGGGGCTTGACCGCCGCGCGGAATAGTTCAGGCAGGCTTGCGGAGCGGGAACGCCGGCGGCCGATAGACATCCGCGCTTAACCTTTCATAGCCCGTCTACGAGTTGGTTCCGCCGACGCGCTATATCGAAGGCAAGTAATTCAGTACCTTAGCACGAGATCATTGATATTTTCAAAAAGATACGTATTATACGGATATGACGGATTATCGGGACAATTCTATGTCGGTCATTAGCTCGGTTGAATTTCAGCGCAACTTTGGGGTGTATCAGGACAAGGCGCTAGCGGAACCCGTGATCATCAGCAAGAATGGCCGCGAACGGCTTGTGCTGCTTTCGGTCGATGAATACCAGCGCCTAAAGGCGCATCGTGACGGCACTAGCGCGGGGCCTGAGAACGCAGCCCCCCCTGCTTTGCAGAGCACGGCGCACTTTTCACTTAAGAACCAAATACCAACCGAGCCACTAAGGGAATTGCTGTCGCACTTTCATTCGATCAAATCTGCCTTCGTGTACGGTTCAGTCGCCAAAGGCACGGACACAGAACGCAGCGATATCGATTTGATGGTGGTCGGCGATAACCTGAACCTCTCTGAACTTTATTCAGCCGCACAAAACGCGGAACTGAGACTAGGCCGAAAGGTCAGTCCGACATTTCTGTCGCCGGAGGAATGGCAACGAAAGGCGTCTCAGAAAGGGTCGTTTGTCCGCAAGGTAAGTACCCTTCCAAAGATTTTCCTCATCGGCTCGGAGAAAGATTTACAAGCGTGGGCAAGCAAGAACTAGACAACCTCGTAAAGATTGGGCTGATGAAAAGTGAGCCCCCATCGCTGTCCGAATATGACGGCATGCTGGGTGGCGCGCGCAAGAATTTAACTGACGCACAGAAAGGTCTCGACCCCGACAGCCAATTCACTCTCTTATATGGAGCTGCGCATCGGCTTGCCCTGGCAGCCCTACGCCGCGAAGGCTATCGCTCGGACAATCGCACTTCGGTGTTTCAAGCGCTCGTTCATACCGTCGGAACCGACAAGGCTGACATTCAGATTTTTCTAAAGGCGCACAACGAGCGAAACCTCTCCGAGTACGAGGGGCACACAGACATTGATGCCAAATTGCTAGCTAACCTTATTGAGTGCACCACGAGGCTAGAGGTTTCGGTTGGCAAACTAGAACCGCCAGAAGATGACGAGTGAGCGGCAATCGAACACGCGCGGGCAAAGGGTCCGACGGTGCGGGTAGCGTATGCCCCGACCGGAACGAAGCCGAGCCGAGTTGCGCCGTAATCTCGGACGGCTTCACCTGTTGCGTGAACAAATCCATGAGATCGTTGGGCCAGTGAGGAAATCGATCTTCTTTATGGAAGGCATTTAAGCAACGGATGCATTCCCATGCACATCGCCGTTCTGTTTAGCAGCTGCCGTTGACCGGCGGGCCAGCCCCTTTGGCGTTCTGGTGTCTGACAGTCGAGCGTCAGGCCGGACCATGAGATACATCGATAAGGGCTGGACAAGGATGGGAGGGATGACGTGCTTGCGACGGAGGAAACAGTCAAGCAGCTGGGGCGAGAAGGCCAGTTCTTGCGGATTTCAACTTTGCGTGACGACCGCTCATCGGAGTCAAGGTAACACACGCCGGCAGCGGGTGTCCGGGCGGTTTCCAGCCGCACAATGCGAGACCGCTGGCGCGAACAAAGCTCGGCTGTACTCGGCACGCTAAGAGAGCCTGCCAAGCCGTCGGAGCCCGGCCTTCCGGTGCGACGCAAGCCGCAGACTAGACCGCCCTCTTGTTACCCCAAAGCAGAACGTGCAGCTGCGGCAACACGCGGGCTTCGAACCACCTGTCGCTGGTCACCCTTTCGACAAGCCATTCCATTCGCATCATTATTCCGTCCAAGTCGACAGAGGTGTCTTCACTGCCAGGGCGCGGCGGCGTGTGATTGCCGGGTTGCAGATAGATCGGAAGGTGCGGATATCGCGCCGCGACTTCTTTGGCGTAGGCATAGTCACTCTCGTCGAAAACGACGAGCTTGAGCACGATTTGCGGCTTCTCTTGCGCCGCTTCGAGGCACGCCTCAAACGCAGCCCAACTGGTCGTCATTTCGCTGGACGGCGGCTTTGGGCTAAGGATCAGCACGTCAAGATCCGCAAACCACTCCCTCACCACGGAACCCTGCGTTTCCAGTGCAAAACGATAGCCCTCGCGATGGCCTCGTTCTATGAGGGGACCGAACGGCTGAATGGCCGGGTTGCCGCCTGACAAGGAGACCATAACCGGCCTGCCGCCGGAAAGCGCATGGACGGTTTGCCACACGGCATCGATCGGCATCGGTAGCCATTCATTGCGATACTGATTGTCCACCGCGTGAAGGCTGTCGCACCATGAACAGCGATAATCACATCCGCCGGTTCTGATGAACACCGTCGGCAAGCCGATGAGCACGCCCTCGCCCTGGATCGTCGGCCCAAATATCTCGCTCACACGGATTGCGGGATGCATGTCGGTCACGGACGGTATTCCGCCCAAGTTTTCGGTGTTTCGCTAACGCGCACGGCCGTGGTCTGCGGCAGACGTGCCTTGCACCATTCATAGAAATGTCTGGCCAGGCATTCCGCCGTGACTTTCTCATGTCCCAGCACGTCGTTGAGGTGCCGATGGTCGAAGCTCTCGTCAATATAGCGTTTGAGCGGCGCCAGATCGTGATAGTCGCGCACGAAGCCGCGGGCGTCCAGTTCCTTGGCCGATAGCTCCACTACGACGATATAGTTATGCCCGTGCAGGCGCGCACATTGATGGTTGGGGGGCAAGGAGGTGAGCTGATGCGAGGCCGAGAAGTGGAATTCCTTGCTGATGTGGAACATTACGCGCGCCTCCTGCGGAGTGCCTCGAGCCAGAAATCGGCGTCCTCGTAGTCGGTGGGATCAGCGTGCCCGGCGAGATGGAACGCTTCGCGCCGCTCGACGCAGGTCCCGCATCGCCCGCAGTGACGCACGCCGCCCTTGTAACAGGACCAGGTCTCGGCAAACGGGGTGCCGTATCTTGCGCCATCCGCCACAATGTCAGCTTTTCCGAGGTTCACGTACGGTGCATAGAGGCGTATCTGCGCATAGCCGTCGAGCGCGCGGTCTTGCATTGTCTGGAAAGCTTCGATGAAGGCCGGACGGCAATCTGGATAGATGAAATGATCCCCACCATGCACGGCCGCCGCCACCGCTTCTGCCTTATGCGTGGCGGCCAGCCCGAAGGCGATTGCAAACATGATGGCATTGCGGTTCGGCACCACCGTAATCTTCATAGTATCTTCGGCGTAATGGCCGTCCGGCACGTCGACACTGTCGGTGAGCGCTGAGCCGGAAAGGCCACGGCCAATTTCGCGGAGGTCGATGATCTGGTGCGGGACCTTCAGTCGCTCCGCGCAAAGAGCGGCGAAGCCCAATTCCTTCCTGTGCCGTTGGCCATAGTCGAAAGATAGAAGGCCGGTGAGTTCATGCTCCGCTGCCACCATGTGAGCAAGGGAAACGGAGTCCAATCCGCCAGAGCAGACGGCGAGAGTCTTCATCATTGGTATCCTTGTTTTGACCGGGTAAGGCTGCGACCGGAGATTTCTCTGCGCCCCCACTACTCCAGCAACGCAATTTTGTGAACCGGGAGAATTTGCGCTCAGCCCGATTGGAACGAGAATGGTTCGCGTCCAACACGCGTGATCAATAAGAGTTGAGCGCTTCAGCAGTTTGTTCGCGTCGCGCGCACTTTCGCAACCTGCTGTCGGATTCGTCGACTTCGAGACAAGGTGATGTTCGGCCGACATCGGCTGCCTCTCAATTAAGCCGTAGAAACACAGGTTGGCTTTCTGGCCTTCGCTTGCGCGGTTGGCACGACAATTGATGTTCTATTTGTGGGGCGGCACACCCCGCCGACCGAAAGTGGCAGTGAGCTCCTTGAGGCGCAGGTTGATGCGCTGGTTCCATTCGGCGATTTTTCGATCTGGAACCAGAAAGCGATGGCGGCATGGATGCCAGCAAATTTGACATTGGCGACATCCGCCTGGAGAACCCTGCGCGGCGAGCGCTGCCAGGCCGGCGTGCCACATGCCACTGGAAGACCAAGGCCTTCACCGACATTGTCGCGGGGCGACGTAGTCGTCATGGGCGACCTGCCCGCCCACAAGGCCGCCGGCGTGCGCGACGCGATTGAGGCCGCGGGCGCGAGCCTGCTCTACCTGCCGCCCTACAGTCCCGACTTCAATCCGATTGAGAACGCCTTCGCCAAACTTAAGGCGCTGCTGCGAGCAAAGCCGAGAGAACCATCAAGGCTCTATGAGACGCGTCGGCGCGGTCGTCGACCTCTTCACCCCAGCCGAATGTGCCAACTACTTCAAAGCCGCAGGATATGAACTGGATCAAACAGGACGTGCTCTAGTGGTTTACGCCTGACACAAGAGGTTCGGCCCCCACAACCGTTTCGGAATGAGGAGCAGCGCTGCCGCTGCTCCTCCAATCACGCAACGGATTTCACGATGCGCCAACTCGAGCCATGATTTCGGATCGAATGGTCGATGCGGTGTATAGGGACGCATCCAGCGGCAAATCCCCAAATGCCAGTTGACACAGAAGATAATTAGCACCTGCCTCTTCCAACTGATCAAGGAGAGCTTTTCGGACAGAAGCTGCCGTTCCCACGACGCACAATTCACTTTCAATTGCTGCATCGAAGTTCAGAGGCAAGTTTGGTGGAGTGGGAATGGCATTTAGTTCGTATAGAAATTTGAAGCTCTTGAGCCATCGTTCATAGGCAGGTGCTGCGAGCAAATACGCATCTGTTTCAGAACGCTCTATCACCACCATTCGGAGCAATCCAAGAAATGGCGCTTGGTGGCCAATGTCAGCATCGTGAATTCGGGCGGCGCGGAACGCGTCGGTAACGCTGCGAACAGAAGTGGAAGGTCCGACGCAGGCGATGTTTGCCCCATTCGCGGCGGCCCAGCTAGCCGGCTCGGGTCGATTGGTGGCGATCCATGTCGGCGGATGGGGATATTGGTGAGGTCTCAACGTCAGCGGAACGTCTTTCAACTCAAAGTGGCGGCCCTGATAAGAAAGCGTCCCGCCTTTCATCGCATTGATGAGAATCTCGCTGGCCTCCGCATACTGTTCTGGTGCTGCTTCTACAGCAACCCCGAAGTATCCCAATTCAGTCGGAGCAGAGCCGCGCCCTATGCCGAGTTCAAGCCTGCCGCCGCTCAACTGATCAAGCATGCAGATCTCCTCGAAGGCACGCAGCGGATGATAGAGCGCAAGTAGCATTACCATGGGACCAACACGAAGACTGCGGGTTCGCTGGGCGACGCTCGCTAAGAACAAATTCGGTGATGGACCTCTGCCATGCGGCGTACAGTGGTGCTCTGCGAGATGATACGCATAAAAGCCATAGCCATCGCACGCTTCTGCTAGGCTCAGCCGATCTGCATATTGTTGGGCGATGTCATCGCCGTTTTCGTCCAGATGATCGAAGATGCCGAAGGTCAGGCCCGAAGCGAAAATTTTCTTCAATTAATTATTCTCCAAATTACCTATGATTTATCCACTATTGGAAACATCATAACTCACAACACATCGACACTTATTACTTGATACATTTCCAAAGCAATGTGAATTGACTTCATGCTTGTGCATACCGCGATTCCTCTTAACGTTCATACAAACGTTTTTGGCGGCAGCAAGGAATTTGTCCATCTGCTCTGTGGTGCCAATGCTGACGCGAATGCAGTTCTTCAAATCTATGTCAGGAAAGCTGGCGATGAGGATCTTCTGCTCTTTCAACGCGGCTTGCCAGCATGAGCCCTCCTGTCCCGCCGGCACACGGGCCAGCAAAAAGTTTGCGTGGGAGGGTGTTACTGAAAAGCCAAGTTGCAACAGCGCCAGGGTCACTCGCTGTCGTTCATGCTTGATGTGCCTGTGGTTCTCTTCGTAGGCGTGGCGATGCGCAAGAATGCTTTTCCCGACCGCCTGCCCGATCACGTTCATGTTGAAGACATTCTGGATGTTGCGCAGCCTGCCAATGATTTCTGGGTGACCGAAACCGAAGCCGACTCGCACGCCAGCGGCAGCATAGCTCTTTGAAAAAGTCCTCAAGATCAAAAGATTCGGATGCCTATTGACGAGGCGCAGGGCATGGTCGGGTGCGAAGTCAACGTAGGCCTCATCCAAGACGATCAAGCGATCTGCTTGCTCCACAAGGCGTTCGATTTCGGCCACCGGCACGAATGTTCCGGTCGGATTGTTCGGATTAGCCAACAGAATGAACTTCGCGTCTTTTGCGGGGCCGGACAGCAGTTTTTCTATCGGCAGGGGATGAGCTTCGCTCGATGCGATTTCGAGAAACTCAGCACCCTGCAACATGGCAAGTTTACGGTTGAACGAAAATCCGGGCGACAGCATCGCCACTCTATCTCCTGGGGCGAGGAAAGCTCTGTAGATGAGTCCGAGCAGTTCCGACGAACCGTTGCCGGCAATCACCTGATCTTTGGAAAATCCGTAAGTGTCGGAGGCAGCTGCCCTTAAGCTGAGATTGTCGTCTTCCGGATAAAGATACTGGTGTTCGATCGCAGCAATTGCACTTTGCATTACGCTCTTCGGCAACGGAAACGGGTTCTCGTTCGTATTTAGCTTAACGCAATTTGCATCCGTCGCTGGTCCGTTGGACGAGAGAGCATCTAATTTGCTGGCCACCGGCGAAAAAAGCGAAAGCACGGTCTTCAGTTTTGCATCGCACATGTTCTTCTCCGTTTTTCAGTCCCGCAGGGCATGTGACATGAGGCAATCGTTGATCGTGACTTGATCGACGTTCGGCTGTGTCAGCGCTGCCTTCCCACCTTGGTGGGGATCGCCGACCACGGTTTGGATTTGACACCGGGAAGCTGTCGAGAACCTGATGACGACCCAACGTGTGGCCGACGGCCGATTCGGCGCAACAGACGGTGTTTCAACATCGCATCGTCGTCAAAGCCGCATGCAGGGCCAGCACGACAGCCCGCCTCCAGCGCCCGCAGAAATAGGTGGAAACCGAGGTCTTGCCGAACCTCAGTTGCTCTGCCACCTCGCCCACCGGACTGCCCTGTTTATGGGTCAGGCGCAGGGTATCTGACGCTCGTTCGTCTTGCTTGCTTCCGTCTTGGCATGGGCTCTCTCGGTTCGCTGATGAGAGAGCCAAATACCGGCTCATCTGAGCATGAGACGCGGGCCTGACGATATGGAGCGTCTCTGGTGGCGCGCGTAGCCAAGAGGGTTCGCCTCGCTGGCGGGGCATGCAAGACGGCGCACCTCCTTGGCCATCCTGTCCCATCGTCTCAGATCGTGAGGCGCACCTTATAGTCGGCGAGGAGATCTTGCAGGGTCAGGATACGCCCTAGCCCCTTAAGGTTGTTGGTCGCACCGAGCAAAGCGCGGGACCTGTCGACGGACAACAGCGGTGCCACTGCCGCACTAGGGTCGTCCAGCACCGCAGTGAACCGCGTACGTAGCATTTTGTCGTAGGCGGCATCCTGGATAGCCGGATACGGGCTCTTCACCCGCTGCACCACCGATTGCGGGATGATGTCGCGAGAAACATTCACGGATTTCGTGAAAAAAGTGTACCCGCCGAAGAGCCCCACCCGCGGGCGCGGTGCAGCGCCACCTCGGTGTCACTGCTCGTGTTCATGCGATGGCCTAGGCCGGCCAGCTGTTGACGCAGCTCGCGGTAGTTGTAAGTCTCACCCGTGTAGACGAGCACCAAGTCAGGTCGGCCATCCTCCTGGAGCATCATCGGGCTGACGGCCGCCATGGATATCGATGATTGCCAGGCGGTGGTGTCCCAGCGCCGCAGGCCCGCCGATCCAAGTCCCCTCGTCGTCCGGACCGCGGTTCGCCATGGTGGCCGTCATATCGGCAAGCTTCTTCGCGCGTCGGGACCTCCGAGGTCGCGATTGAAGTCGATCCATTCACAGATGCCGCACAGGTTTGGCTCCCTCCTGAGATAACTGTCGCCGCATTTGGGGCGAAGCAGATATTAGGCCAGTGGGAAACCATTCGAGGCAAAGTGACGGATCTAGCCCAGCTACGATCCGCATCCGACATTGTCGGACATCGGACAGCACCGCGATTCGCTGCATAGGAAGGCTGGAGTCGCGATTTCCCTAGGGGAATCAGCGCATGAAAGGAGAGCTGGGTCGTGTCGGCCGAAATGAGAAATTGCTCCCCTTATTGCCTCACCGAGGAATGTTACCCAGCGCGATAGACCGGCATGCCCTATCTCCCCCCGTTGCAGCTGAGGGAGATAGGGGCCAGCTCTTCATCCAACCGCCATGGAGGATGATCAGCCCAGCCATTTCCATGCGCCAGGCCTTCACAAGCCGTGCACCATTCAGGTTCTTTTCCTTGAAGCGCGACGATCCTTGTCAGACGTCGCAACACTTGCTGCCGAGAGCACGAGCTCTTCCTCGAGCATGCCTTGATCTGCGGCTCGAACGGCTCGCACATGCTGGGTCTCAACGACTTCGCAGAGGTTGATATTCTGCAGTGACTTTCGTCTCGCTGCTGCACGGCATTGACGCTGGGAGCCATGCTCGCGTGGCGCAATTGTGCTGAAGAACGGTGCCCACGGCAACGTTTCTTAAACCCGCCCCAGGTCCTGGCGTTTGGCTAATTTCCGACATTCGTGTCCGGCTTCGGACAAAGGCCGGGTTTGCCGAACGGAGTCCCACCCAATTTCCAGTGCTGCTTGAGCAATAATATCGACCGGCATTACTGCACAACACGAAAGTTGCTGCAAAAACCGAAGTGAACCCAAGGCATGGGGTCAATTGGCATGGCGCTTGCGACCCGGTCGCTAGAACGCAGTCAAAACCACGGTTGGAGACCATGCCTACCTCTCAAAGCTCGATAAAGCACGCGAGCAAACATTCCCCGTCCCCGCGGAAAACTGGAAGCTCGTCGCCGTTAAACGTCCCTGCTCGGGGGCGGTCTTGCACAAGACTGGTCCGAGGCAACCACGCCAGGGCGAAAGGCTGCCGGAACTGTCCACCGAAGTCGATGCCGCTTCAGTTTAACCGAAAAATGCACCGTACCACTTTGGCCTGGGAGCAAATCAATGACCGATAGAAAGAACGTTCCTCTCGTGACCTTTCGCACGCGTGTTCGCGATGAGTCGATCGGGGGGCCAAATCCTTATCGGTGGGAGAACAAGACCTCCGACGATTATTTCGGGGGCAAGCGCGTTATCCTGTTCTCGCTGCCTGGCGCCTTCACCCCGACCTGCTCGACCTTCCAACTGCCCGATTTCGAAAAACTCTATGATCAATTTCTGGAACTGCGAATTGACGCGATCTACTGCGTCTCAGTCAACGATGCTTTCGTCATGAATGCGTGGGGAAAGTCCTTGGGGCTGCAGAAGATCGAGCTGATCCCAGACGGGTCGGGCGAGTTCACGCGCAAGATGGGCATGCTGGTCGCGAAGGACAATCTGGGCTTTGGCATGCGCTCCTGGCGATACGCCGCTCTGATCGACGATGGCGTGGTGGAGCAGTGGTTCGAGGAGGAAGGCTTCTGTGACAACTGCGAGACGGACCCCTATGGCGTTTCATCCCCGCAAAACGTTCTCGACAAACTGAAGGCGGCGGCATGACCCAGAAGTGGCAAGTCTCACACAACCCCAGCACACACTAGAGCCTCCTCGGCAGATTACCGGTTCAACATGCATCTCTCAGCAAGCCTGCTTCAACGCCAGAAGCAACGTATGGTCTTATCGCCTCAAGCCATTGAAGCTATTCGCTTGCTGCGATTGACGCATACTGAACTCCATCAGCTCGTGCAGCAGGCACTCGAGAAGAACCCCGTTTTGAAGCCTGACCCGTTTGACGACGATTCGCCGCTGTCAGGGGTGGATCAGCGGAGCAGTCAAAGCAGAAGCGAAATCGGCGAATCGCCCATTGGCGGGCCGTCTGGCGGGCGCGGGCAATGGAAGTCGCAACGCAGTAGCGGCAACGATCGACCTGCCGTCGAGGAGTTTACCGCCCACACCGAAACATTGCACGACCATGTCGCCCGCCAGGTCGCCCTCACCCCGTTCACCCCCCAGGAGCGGCTGATTGCCGGACAGCTCGCCGCCCATCTGGAGGACACTGGCTATCTTCAGGTAAACCTTTTCGATCTGGCCAGGAGGTTAAACGTTCGGCAAGCTGATGTGGAACGGGTCATCGGAATCTTGCAGCAATTTGATCCGCCGGGCATTTTTGCGCGAACTCTCAGCGAATGCCTGGAGATTCAGCTGCGCCAGCAAGACCGGTTCGACCCGGCTATGGCAGCTTTGGTCGCCAATCTCGAGATGCTTGCACGGGGGGATTTTCAGGGATTGAAGCAGCGTTGCGGAGTCGACGAGGAGGATCTCCTCGACATGAGGAACGAAATCCGCGCGCTCGATCCCAAGCCTGGAGACCGGTTCCAGTCCGGGACGCCGGAAACCATCGTACCGGACGTCTGGGTAATGCCCAAGTCCGAAGGTGGATGGCGGGTGGAGCTTGATCCGGCCACGCTGCCCAAAGTGTTGATCAACCACACCTATGTCGCCGAAATCTCGCAGCAGACCAAGCAAAATCCGGAAGGCAAAGCGTTTCTCGACCATTGCCAGGAAAAAGGGAACTGGCTGATCAGCAGTCTCAAGCAGCGCGCTAAGACGATCCTTAAGGTTGCGACCGAAATCGTGCGCCAGCAGGATGCCTTTTTTACACACGGCGCCGCCCATCTGCGGCCTCTCTGTCTCAAAAATGTCGCTGACGAGATCGGCATGCACGAGTCGACGGTAAGCCGGGTGACTTCGAACAGGTACATGTTGACTCCGCGCGGGGTGTTCGAGCTGAAGTATTTTTTCGCTGCGCCAATCGCATCCTGCGAGGGCGGCGACGCGCACTCCGCCAAAGCTGTCCGCCATCGGATCAAGGCAATCATAGCCGAAGAATCGCTCGACAAGGTACATTCCGACGAAGACATCGTTGCTCAACTCAAGGAGACCGGCATCGATGTCGCTCGCCGTACCGTCACCAAATATCGCGAGGCGATGAACATCCCTTCCTCCATACGACGGCGCCGCGATAAGCGTTTGTCCGCAGCTGCGATCAAGCGAAGTGACTAACCGGCATTCCTGGTCGGCGAGAGGCGACTCTCAACTTCCTCCGGGCCGAAGCAGCTTTCGAAGTCCTGGCATTCCCGACAACTGGGTGCAGTGCATGACGAAAAGCCTTCGGCCTCACACAGCTTGCGGTAAAAGTACTTTTTCCATTTCATGTTTTCTGTGTTGCCTGCCGCCAGCGCGGGAAAATGTCTGGCAAGCAGGCGGCTGAGCTCAGCGCGATTTGAGAGGCCAAGATCCCGCCAAAGATGGTCCGTGCGCATCGCACGCCGGGCGATGATCTTGGCCAAGCGGCCGCTCGCCGGGTCGGCCGGCGCAGCATGCGCTAGCAGCAGCCGGCGTAGCAGCTCCTCTTCCAGTTCCGGCTCGGGCTCGCTCAACTCCTCCAAAGCGAATACGCTGCTGGAGGTAGACGGGAAAGTTGCGGCCAAGACATCACGCAATTCGACAGACGAAAGGCCTGTCCCCTCCGTCGCCAACACCTCGCCCGCCTGGACCTCCTCAAGCGAACGTGAATGTACGCAGGGCAGCACATGCTGATCGAAGCTCCTCCCTAGCTCGGACCCACGCCATTGCGCGCTGGATAGGCAGCCATCATCGTAACGGCCGGCTTCAGCTTCCGGCATGACAAAGCGCCTTGTTGACCGCAGGGATGATCTTGTCGCCCCAGAGCTCGATCTGGCGCAGCATCGTCTTTTGGTCGAAGTCGCCCAATTGAGTCTGAACTGCGATCTGGTCCGGTTTCAAGATATCGATCTCTTCCAGCAGGCGATCAATCACGCGATTTACGCTGCCAATCGGCAAATTTTTGCGCATGGTCTCGAAGGACAGATCCTGCTGGGTCGGTGTCTCCTGCAGCAGGTAGCCATCGTGGCTCTGTTGGCGGCGCTGATGCAGGGCTTCAGAAAGCCGGCGCTGGAAGCGGGCGTTGTCGAGATAGCTGTTGATCTCCAACTCGTCGTGGCTGGCATAGCAGCAGCGCAGCAGCGATATCTTGACGTCGGTGACGTTCTTTTCCTCGGATGCCGCCGCCCTCTCGACTGATTCACGCAGTGTGGTCAAAGTCTCTAAGCCGTCGTGGAAGGCTGTGACAAAAAAATTGTGCCCGTCGCGGTAGGCCCGAGCCATCCGTGCGGCTCCGCCAGCGATCCAGATAGGCGGCGTCGGCTGCTGGACTGTGCGGACCGAAATCGCTGTTGGGGGGATCTTCTCATACTGGCCGTCGTGTTCGAAGACGTTTTGGTTGAGGCCCTTGAGAATGATGTCCAGGTATTCCGAAAAGACGGCCGGCGCCTCATTGATGTCCACGCCGAACCGTTCGAACTCGAACTGCTGGTATCCCAAGCCTACGCCGAGCTCGAGACGGCCGTTCGCAACGATGTCGGCGAAGCCGATCTCGGACAGCAGGCGCTGCGGTTGGTAAAGCGGCAGCACGCAGACGGCAGTGCCCAGGCGAATCGTGCTTGTCAAGCCGGCGCAGTGCGCCACCATCATCAGCGGGGATGGTATGAGGCTGTAATTGTTGAAGTGGTGCTCAGCAAACCACGCGGTGTTGAACCCAGCCTGCTCCGAAGCGACGGCCTGTTCGATGGAGTTGCGGATGACGCTTTCTGAGGATTGGTGATAGCCACGCTGGGCGGCCAGAATGAACGTGGCAAATTCCATGATTTCTCCTCGTTATAGACACGTCAGCCGACCGGGAATGTGCTCGGCATGCACATGCTTGGATCTCAAGCACCTCGGGTGCGTCGTGGAGCCGAGGCTTCATAATGCTCGGCCGGTCGCCTGCGAAGGCCTGGCAATTAACCTGCGGCCTCCGCAAAACATTCGTCATAGAGTTCGCTGGCGTTTCCCGCATCACCGAACGAGGTCCAGCCGCCGTCCACGTAGAGGATCGAGCCGTTGATGTATGAGGCGTCAGACGAAGCAAGGAAGAACGATGCATCTGCGACGTCTTCTGGCCGTCCCATCCTGCCCATGGGGATGCGTCGTCCGATTGCTGCCAGGTCGATGCGGCCGGCTTTGGCCAACTGAGCAAGTGCGGGCGTGCGGATGTGGCCAGGAGCGACGGTGGCTGTCCGAATTCCGACCGGCCCGAGTTCGGCCGCCATGCAACGGGTCAGCATATCCATCCCCGCCTTGGAGGCGCCGTAGGCATGGCGCGGCGCGAACGGCAGAAAGCTGTCGATCGACCCGAGATTGAGGATCACGCCGCCCGGGCGCATAGCCTTGATCGCTTCGCGCGCGCAGGTGAAGGCGCCGGTAAGGTTGACATCCAGGACGTGTTCGAGCTGTTTCGACAGTTGCTCGATCGCAGGCACAATCCTGTCGGCGGTATCAGCACTATTGACCAGAACATCGATATACCCGAAGCGTCCCCTCAGTTCTTCGAACATCGACACCACATCGCTCTCGACGGCCACGTCCAGCGATTTCGCCAGATGCTTGCCGGGGAGCGATGTAGCCAGCTCTGCCGCTGCAGTGCCATCTTTATCAGCAATCACGACGGTGTCGCCGTTCGCGGCAAAGCGGCGAGCGACGGCCGCGCCAATGCTTTTTGCGCCACCGGTGACGAGCACGATTCGCGCATCTGTGCATTCGGCCGGACAGGAGAGCTCGGCTTGGAGCGCACCATCCACCGGCGGGTGAGCATCCCCCGGCTGGTTGAATGACATCCAGCCTCCGTCGACTGCCAGCACCGAGCCGGTGATGTAGCGCGCCTGCGTGCTGCTCAGAAAACGCACGACCCTGGCGATCTCGTCGGGGCGAGCCAAGCGCCCCATCGGCACGCGGCGGCGTATCGCCGCGAGGTCCATTTTGCCAGCGCGTGCCAGTTCTGTGACCATTGGGGTGCGGACGGAGCCCGGCGCCACCGCCGTGACGCGGATTCCTCGCATAGCCCACTCGCATGCAAGGGACTTTGTCAACGAGATCACGCCAGCTTTCGAGGCTGCGTAGGCGTTGCGCCTGGGATTGCCGACCACGCCCGCCATCGAAGCCACATTGACGATCGCACCGCCCGGCTTCATGCGCCGCGCCGCTTCCCGGGCCATAACGAATGGCCCAATAAGGTTCACTGTCACGCCGCGTCGGAAGGTATCGACAGCGGTGTCGATGATCCTATCCATCGTGGGTCCAACCGCCGCATTGTTGATGAGGACATCGATTTGCGCGAACCGTGCTTCGACCTGGCCGAAAAGTGAGAGCATGTCCTTCTCTCGCGACACATCGCACTCCAGACCGACGTGCGGCGACCCGAGATCCCGAGCCAGTTCAACCACACCACTGCCCGGAAGGTCCACCGCAACTACAGTGTCTCCGTCCGCGGCAAGGATATCGACCAGGGCACGGCCGATCCCGCCCGCAGCGCCTGTGATGATTACGGTGCGTGCTGCCAGTTTCACGAGAGCTTCTCCACGATGACCGCTTGTGATCTCAGCCCATCAACCTTGGGCGGAATGAAGGGCCGAGCCAAATCGTTGCAGTGACCGCCAGTTGCGGCCCCACACAGATGTCGTTCCCGTAGGGCGCTCATCCTCCATTTCTACCCACTTATGCAGCTCCCAGTTGGGGACCCTCGACGCCATCTTGGTCGGTGGGGATGTGACCCTTGAGCAACTGGTAGATGGGATCGTCTGGATGTGGTGCTCCAATCGGCTGTCGCCGGCCGAACCTATCTGCCTCAAGAATCGCTGGCGGGATTTGCTCCTCAACCCAATCGTAGACGACTGTCCGTTCCGCAATTCGCCACTCGTCCTGCCTCTTCTGAAACAGATCGCAGTAACGGCCGCAAAGCAGCGTCTGACGTATTTCTTGGTCTGTATCCGGTCCGCGTTGCAGCGCGGTGAAATAGCTCTCGACCGCGGCCTCTGCTGAACTGATGAAGTCGATCAGGCTGTTCGTGATTTGATGGATATTACGGTGCCCCGGCAGACCGAGAGCAAATTGGATGAAGTCCTCTGCCGGTCCGCAATAGGGACCGTGCCTGTCATACGCTTCGGGCCAGTATGCGCTACGCAGCGCCGCCTCATCGGCGCGGTCTATCCCGCGGCAGTACCGATACAGGCAGTTGCGGATCGCCTCTCGGTCACGCAGTTCGGTAATTTTCGCGTGGTCGACAGGGTCTGTCGCGAATTGTATGATTGTTTTATCCTTCCCGATGCCAGTCTGCACTTTGCGTGTGTCTCTCTCTACAACTGAGTTAGCGGGGGGCTCGTCAACTTCCAGAGCTTGTTCGGGGCAGGCTCGTACCCCTTTTGAGGCAAGCAGTTGCTCCCCATCGGCAACATCAATATCACCGGGCAAGATGTAGCCGGCGTCATCAAGCTTGAAGACTCTCGGCGCCCGCGCCCAGCAGCGCGCATGACCCTGGCATCTGGCTTTATGTACGACGACACGCATAGCGAACTCCAATGTCGTTGGCTGAAACTTCAGGACCAGTCCAGGATCAGATTCTCGATCCCGAACACATGGCCGCCGAAGGTGATAGGTTCAGTCCCTGTCTTGATCCGAAAGGCTGGGATGCGCGCCAGCCACTCCTCCAGGCCAATGACAATCTCCCGCCGGGCAAGGTGTGAGCCAAGACAACGATGGGGACCATAGCCAAAGGCAGCGTGCCGGTTGTCCTCGCGCGCCAGATCGATCTCATTCGGGCATTCGAATTCCGCCGGGTCACGATTGGCAATCATCGTGGCACAGGAAACATAGTCTCCCTTGCGGATCGGCGCGCCTTTGAAGTCGACATCCTTCGTTGCCACTCGGATCATCTGAATGGTCGAATAGGCGCGCAGCAATTCTTCCGCAGCGACGGCAGTCCGGTCCGGTTCGCTTCGTAGCAATTCCTGATCTTTGGGGTTGCGCGCGAGATGGGCCAAGTCGAAGCATATGGCTGCTGAGACCGTGTCGAGCCCCGCGACAAACACAAGCACGCCGATGCCACGGACTTCTTCGTCACTGAGCAGACGGCCCTCGACCTTTGCCTTCACGATGAAGGTCATGAAATCATCGACCGGCTCCTTGCGGCGCTCGGTGGCAAGTTCGTCGATGAAGGCCACGATCGTCCGGGCTGCGGGTGGTCGTTGCTCCTTATCGCCGTGGAGCAGATCTCTAGCCCAGCCGACAAATGTTTCTAGTCCGTCGTCCGAAAGCCCAATAAAGCGAAGGAAGATATTGACCGCGAACGGAACTGCAAAATCCTTCATGATGTCGCAGCTCGTGCCTGATGCGGCGATCCTGTCGATCAGCTTGATCGCTCGTTCCCGGACAGCCGGCTCCAATGCCATTACCCGCTTTGGCGAAAGCAGCGGATTGAGCAGTGAGCGAAAAACACCGTGGAATGGCGGATCGAGCTCAAGCGGGATCATCGGCCAGCTCTCGCCGAGCACAGAGGCGAAGATGCTGCGATGGCTGGAAAACGTTTCGGTGTCCTGCAGCACCCGGCGCTGGTCGCTCGCGCGAGTGATGACCCAGGTACCCCGACCGTCGCGCGTGTTGCTGGTTGAATAAAAGATCGGAGGCCCGGCATGAATGCAAGCAACCGCTGCATGCGGATCCCCGTTAGCGGTCGGCAACATGCCGGGCGACGTAAACAGGTTGAAGTCCCTCACCATTTCGGGCGGGACATGATCTGGAACCGGCCGCGATTTAACCGCGCCAGAATCGAGAGACCGTTCATGAGATGCTGTCGGCATTTGCATGCAATCGTTGGTGCAAGCTCCGTGCCGAATTCGTCTTTCGATAATCCTTGCTGTTTGCTGGGCAGCAGGTGGCGCCTGCGCTGACTTGCTGGTCGGGATTGCAACATTCTTGTCCAGCGTCGGACACAGAATGTAGAAAGCTAGACACCGACTTGGAGCAACTCAACTGGTGGGATCGCTAGCCGATCATGTGCCCGGGGAGCATCCAGTTCGAAAGCTTGCGCTAAGCGGCTTGGTGACTTGGCCGAGGTCACCCAGGTGGAAATGACCAACACTTGGGGTGAGCCTAGTGGCGCTCCCCTCGATGATGTCTGGCGGGGTGGTTAGCCGCCTCCGTGGGACAAGATCAGTCTACACGAATGGACTATAGCCTCTCCTCGCCTGCCTCATTGGCCGTCCTTCAGAGCCGGCCACACGAGCTTTTGTCTTTCAGCAGGGCGTTTTTCTCGCCAGCTACAGAGCCACACCGACGCCATGAGCGTCCAGTCGACGGGTTGGATGGCCCTGTCCATCTTGCCCAGCACCTTGGCTTCGCATTTGCCGGTGCGGCGGAAGCCTTCAAGACGCAGTTCTTGACCTTCTCCAGATCAGCCTCGGACGGATATCGGCAAGGGTTCAGCTCGTCCTTTTGAACTTGCGCATCTTCGTGTTGGCCAACCCCAGGCCGCCCGACATATTTGCGGTCTATCCGGCACCTCAACTTCGAACAACCTTGCGGCAAGCTCTTGGGATAGCCCACGCTCGTGCCTCCACCACCCGCTCAGCAGAGCCAGATTTGTCGTTGATGGCACGGAACTTGCGCAGTCATTCGCAGATGCGTCACGGACCGAGAGTGTCGTCCCATGAATTCGATCACCAAAAAGGCCGCCCGACGTTGCTGGGACCGCCTGCAATCACCTTATCCCAAAATTGGGAGCAACGGCTTCAAAAGGGATAACTCATCACCTCAATTTTGTCGATCGCGCGGCCATCGAACCGCAGCCATCGATCAGACTTCCGCCTCGTTGCACTCATTGCGACCGCCTTGGTGCTTGCGACAACCGCTCAATTCTGGCTGCCAGGATAACCACATATGGCGACGGAACTTCCTGCTTCAAAGCAATATAGAGATCGTCGATCATCCCCCAATCAAGGCCTCGATCGAGGACACCGCGTTCGGCTTGCTTGGTTCGCAGTGAACAGGCCGCACTTCGACGAATGCGATCGATGCGACCGCGCCGAGAACTCTCCCGCATTGTCGACGGTTGGGTCCGTCGGCCCTCCGATGAGGCCTCGGATGCGTCGGGCGCCGAGGCCTCGACTGATGCCGACTGGCCGCCGCCGGAAGGTCTCGCGGCTTTGATCCCCGGCGATGTAGCCACCCCTGCTGCAACAGCTCCTAGCCGGAGAACTCATTCATGACCGAATCGGCGACAGATTTAGTGGACGCGGCTTTGTTCGACCGAGATCGGCTTGACCCAGAAAGTCCCTATCAACGTTCTGGCCCTGCATGGGGTGCCATCATTTCGCTTTCCTTCGGCACCTTCGGGCTTGTGACGGCAGAGTTTCTGCCCGCCAGCGTTCTGACACCGCTCGCGCATGATCTCCGTATCACCACGGGCACGGCTGGACAGGCGCTAACAGCGACCGCAATCGTCGCGGCGATCTCGGCACCGATAATCGCCATCGTGACAAAGCGTCTGGACCGCAGGGTCGTCATCTGGGCGATGACGCTGCTGCTGATCCTGTCGAACGTTCTGGCGGAGGTTGCGGGGTCGCTGCCGGTTTTGCTGGCGGCACGCGTCGTCCTTGGCATATCGCTTGGTGGTTTTTGGTCAATTTCGGCAGCGTTGGCGATGCGGCTGGTTCCAAGTCACCTCATGCCGCGCGCCATGTCGATCATCCTCACCGGCGTTTCTGTCGCCTCCGTCTGCGCGGCTCCAATCGGCGCTTATGTCGGTGACATTTGGGGATGGCGAGCCTCGTTCAAGGTCGCCGCAATCGTGAGTGCCGTTGCGCTGCTCGTGCAACTCGTAACCATTCCGCCACTGCCTCCGATCGAAGTGCGCAGATTCCGCAGTCCGCTGGATGTCGCGAAGAATCCGGCGATGAAGGTTGCGGTGCTAGTCGTGCTATTGGTCGCTTCCGGCCATTTTGCCAGCTTCGCCTACATCCGCGCCTTTCTTGAGAGCGTTCCTGCGCTCGACAAGAAGTCGATCCCGCTCGTGTTCCTTGCTTTTGGCACGGCCGGCGTCTTCGGCAATTTAGCCGGCGCATTCCTCACCAAACACAGTCTCAAGGCGGTCGCGGCCCTGCCGCCCCTGCTCATTGCCGTAGCCGCTGTCTCGCTCCTGACGATGGGAGCATCGGCCTTGATCTCGGCAATTGCAGTTACCGTATGGGGCTTTGCTTTTGGCGCAGTCCCGGTCGGATTGCAGACCTGGATGGTGCTGCGCGTCGCTCCGGAACAGGCCGAGAGCGCTGGTGTACTGATGGTCATAGCCTTCCAAGTGCCCATCGCAGCCGGCACAGCTTTCGGTGGCCTATTGGTGGATCACACGGGTATTGCCAGTGTCTTTGTCTACAGCGCGGTTGCTACGTTCCTCGCTGTCTTGACAGTATTTTTGCTCGGCCCGAACCGCAAAACCTGACCGCCTGGTGGGGAGTGACGACGGTCGGCGGCGTTCACGCTATTGTCACCTCTGAGCTCGGCCCAAAGGCCGCGGCTTCGTCGTAACCATGCGGTCGATGGGGCAGCGCCAAATTGCTTCCTGCTCATCGCGTTGCGATAATACAGCGCGCTTATTGCGTCATCGTGTCCCCGATCTCGGCTTCAATGCCCGGCTACTGGCTGCGGAGGCAGATGGGCGCCGGCGTCCCACCGACGACGATCGGTCTTTTCTCATGTAGCTGTCGGGGAAACGAGGCAGGTTTTCCGCCAGAACCCGCCAGTCGTCGCGCTCGCGTTCGCCTTCCTTGCGCGCACCGAACAACTGGATGATAATCTTGCCGTCGGACCCATATGCTTCGAGCGAGGTGACGTGACTGTCATTGGTCGGCTTGCGCACGGCCCAAACCTCACGGATTTGGTGGGTCCTGAGATGCAGCCGGAACGTTTCGTCCAGCACATAGATGCACGGCCCGATCTGCTTGACCGACTTGATTAAGCCGGAATGGGTCTGGATAGAACCTCGGTTGCCGACGAAGCACATGATCGGCAATTCGTCTTCGGCCGCACGCTGGAGCACGGCGCCAACTGCGGCATTGTCGAGCAGCCAAGCGTAATCCTGGCCGACCATGCGCAAAGCCTGGCAGCGGCTGAGCTTGAGCGTCTTTAGAAGGTTGACGTCAGTCAGCCGGCTCCAGTGCTCGCGTAGGTCGTCCACCGTGCCGGCCCAGTCCGCAGTCCTCGCGCCCAGGTCGGCTACTCTCGCCTTAAGCGACATGGTCGGCTCCTGGTTGGCGGATACGAGCTCGGCCACCAGCTTTCGATAGGCATGAAGGTTGGAGACCGGCCTGAGATGCACCTTATGCACTGCTGCGCCGGTGGCGTCGAAGAATTGCAAACTGCGCTGGATTCCGCCGCGATGGCGCCTTTCAACAGCGAAACCATACCTCCAAGCCTGCGGGAAGACGCGAAGGTCGAATTCGTCACCAAGGACCATGGCGTGATTGTTGCCGGTTATCACTCTGTTGAAGACGCCAATCTTTTCGTGCACGGCACCTTGATTGCGGGTCAGCGCCGTCACTTCGCCCACGAATTCGAGGCCCGTCAGAAGGTGATTGACGCGCGGGTCGATGCGTGCCGCGCCGAAACCGCAATGGGCCGCGACCAGTTCCGCTTCCGAAATGGCCAATTGGGCGGCGAAATCACGCGCGGGAATGTTCGGACAGACTTCCCACGCACGCCGGATTTCGTTGGGCGACCGCTTCTTGCGCTGATCCATGTTTTTACCCCCGCCCCGTTCTTCTTTTGACGATCGATCGAAAAACGGGCCTCAGGGGTGTGCACGGCGGACGCGATCGATCGTCAGGCACATGCCAGTCGAATCCTGTCTCCGGGCGGTCAGCGGCCAATCGCCGGTAGAGAGCGATTGTTGGGTGGTCGGCGCCAATCGGCCGATCGAGCATTCGGGTACCACCGGCGGTGCTGCTTTCCCACTCAAGGCGGGTCTGATGGATCATATTGCTTTCCTTCGTTCTTCGATTGCGAGGGCAACCCAAAGGTGAATCGGCCGGCAATTTTGCCGCCGCAACGAAGGCTTCACAAAAATCGTGCCAGTTGCTCCGCGGCAAGCTCTGAACATCTTTGGCTCTGTTCATTGCTTTACGCGTGAGTGCATCGCGAACTCAGGCGCCCTTCCTGTGACGCGGACGCGACAAACCCGACAGTAAGTGTCGGTTGTCGGACGTCTCCCCAGCAATCGAGCATAAGAGACGTCGGGATGTCCTACGGTTTTTGACACGTCTTCCCTTTGGCACGGTCCATGCGAGATGATCCGCGAAAACGTCGGACCGAGGAGAAATCGAGCCATGATTACGCTCACCGACAACGCTGTTGCCGCCATCAAGGCCGCTCTTTACCGCGCCAGCGAGCCGGCGGAAGGATTTCGCATCATGGTCCATGCCGGCGGCTGCGCCGGCTTCCAATACTCAATGGGCCTGGAGAGCGTCTCACGTGAGGGCGATGCGATCATCGAGCGAGATGGGCTCAAGGTGTTCATGGATAGAGGCTCCCAACCCCATGCCGCCGGCATGACCGTGGACTTCGTCACTGGGCTCGAAACATCCGGCTTTGTTTTCGATAACCCCAATGCGCGTGAGACGTGCGGCTGCGGCAAGTCCTGCAAATGATTGCGAGGGAACAGGCTATGTTCGACTATAGCGACGCCAAGGAATACTGCGTCGAACCGGTAACCGCCGGCGCTCTGGAACCGGCCGACACGCACTGTCGGCCCGGAACAATTGCGTTCGGTGATGCGCGAAATCGCGATCATCGATCGTTGCCGTGGGCAAGCAAACAAAATTGCCCGAAACAGCTGAATTCCCGGCGGATGCCGCCACCAAAGGGCAATGTCGACAGCGACCGGTCAGCCAAGCCATCGCTCGCCCGGCCGCCCACCTTACCAGATACGATATGCGCCAGAGGTTCAATGGCCCGCCTACCCTTGAATCATTTCAGCAGTTGAAGGATCACTCCCAATGAGCCCTGTCTATCTCGACAACAACGCAACGACGCGGGTTGATCCTGCAGTCGTTGGAGCGATGTTGCCTTTCTTTACGGAGCAATTTGGCAATCATTCGTCCATGCACGCCTATGGCGCATCGGTTGCTGAAGCCGTGAGAAAGGCGAGGCAACAGTTGCAAGCCCTCATCGGCGCGGGATTCGAGGACGAGATCATCTTCACCTCGGGCGGGACTGAAAGCGACAGTACAGCCATCCTTTCGGCGCTGGAGGTGATGCCCGACCGAACGGAAATAGTGACTTCCGCGGTTGAACATCCGGCCGTTCTGAAGTTGTGCGCGCACCTTGAAAAGACGCGCGGCGTCAAGGTGCACATTATCCCAGTCGATCACCACGGCCGGCTCGACCTGGACGCCTACAGAACCGCCCTCACCCCACAAGTGGCAATCGTCTCGATAATGTGGGCGAACAATGAGACCGGTACGATCTTTCCCGTGGTTAAGCTTGCCGATCTAGCCAGGGAAGTCGGCGCGCTTTTCCACACTGATGCAGTGCAGGCGGTCGGAAGGCTTCCGATTGAGCTGAAATCGACCGCGATCGACATGCTGTCGCTCTCCGCCCACAAGCTGCATGGTCCAAAGGGGATAGGCGCGCTTTATGTAAGACGTGGCGTGCGCTTCTCCTCCATGATCAAGGGTGGGCACCAAGAGCGCGACCGGCGTGCAGGCACTGAAAACACACCCGGCATAGTCGGACTGGGCATGGCGGCCGAACTCGCCTTGAAATTCATGGACGAGACAAAACGAATAAAATGGTTGCGCGACCGCCTTGAGAACGGGATCATCCAGCGCATCCCAAACACATCCATCAACGGCGATCCGCAAGAGCGATTGCCAAACACTGCAAACATTGGATTCGAA
Organism: Mesorhizobium sp. M00.F.Ca.ET.216.01.1.1; assembly: GCF_004010325.2. GTDB lineage: Bacteria > Pseudomonadota > Alphaproteobacteria > Rhizobiales > Rhizobiaceae > Mesorhizobium. Next base: position 13,316 of record NZ_SADR02000029.1, on the reverse strand, counting down.
GGTATCGAAGGCGATGCAATCCCAATTGTCTTGAGCCGGCTGGGAATCGCCTGTTCCGCCGGGTCCGCCTGTGCCTCTGGCTCACTGGAACCGAGCCATGTTCTGATCGCTATGAACGCGGCATGTGGGGCAGTCCGCTTCTCCTTGTCGCGTGACAACGGCGAAGATGACGTAGACCGCGTGCTTGAGGTCCTGCCTGCGATCACCGAGAAGCTACGGGCCGTTCCCAGTGCTGGACTGTGCGGGCGAGGTGCAGAACAGCTTCATTCCGGCCCGGGTCCGAGCGGCACAATAGCCGACGAGCCGTGAGGTCTTCCTCAACGTGACGACCCTGCGCAATGGAGAGCGGTCAAACCCGGGGTCGCCTTCACCACTTCAGAAAAGCTTGAGATCGCCAAGTCTCTTGCCCAGCCGCCGTGCCAGAGGTCGGCACGCCGTCAGCAATGTCACCAACGCATCGACACCACAATTTCGTGCCGGGAGAATACAATGAACTGCTCCGCTGACAGCCGCCCGATCGATCCCACCGATATCCTGGCGCGACTGAAGGGGCTGTCGGCTGCGGAGGACTTCTTCGCCTGCCTTGGCGTCTCCTACGACCCGAAAGTGATGAATGTCTCGCGGCTCCATATCATGAAGCGCGTGGGCCAATACCTTGCCGAAGAAGATTTCTCCGGTCTGCCTGACCAGGTAATCGCCGCGCGGGTACGCGCCAAGCTGGAACGCGCCTACGAAGATTTCGCGACTTCCTCGCCGCTCACGCAACGTGTGTTCAAGGTGCTAAGGGACCACGATCCAAACATATGTGCCGCACCTGGCCGCGCCTTCGTCCCTCTCGACTCTGCACTGAAGCGGTTCGGAAAGTAATGAGCCCGACACGGCTGCGGCGCGACAATGTCGAGAAGTCGACAAATCCAGTCCTCATGACGCCTCCTCGGAAGCAAACGAAGCCACCTTCTGGAATAGAGGCAGGAAGAAGACTTGGCATGAACGATGCAGGCATGAGGTGAACCGCCAAGCACGCATCCGGACTGGGAGCTTAGAGAAATCGCCAATGCACATCGTAATCTGCATCAAGCAGGTGCCGGATTCGGCACAGATCCGCGTCCACCCGGTGACGAACACGATCATGCGTCAGGGTGTGCCGACCATCATCAATCCCTACGACCTGTTCGCCCTCGAAGAAGCGCTCAAACTGCGCGACGTTCATGGTGGCGAGGTTACTGTGCTCACAATGGGTCCGCCCATGGCGGAGGACTCGCTGCGAAAGGCGCTCGGTTACGGTGCTGACCGAGCAGTTCTCTTGACGGACCGCTATTTTGCCGGATCCGATACGCTGGCGACCTCCTTTGCTCTTTCGCAAGCAATCGCAAAAATTGGGGAGACTTTCGGCAGGCCGGACATCGTCTTCACCGGCAAGCAGACGATTGACGGCGATACCGCCCAGGTCGGACCCGGCATAGCCAAGCGCCTGGATCTATCGCAACTTACCTATGTCGCGAAGATTGCCTCCATCGATCTCAAAACGCGCGAGATCGAAGTCGCGCGTCGCGCCGAAGGCGGCACCCAGTTGCTGAAGAGCAGACTCCCTTGCCTCATTACCATGCTGGAAGACACCAACGAAATCCGCCGGGGCTCGCTCCAGCAGGCTCTTTGCGCGGCGCGCAGCCAAGTCGTGAAGTGGACTGCAGCCGACGCCGGCATTGATGATCTCACCCGGTGCGGTCTGCGTGGCTCGCCGACAGTCGTCAAGCGTGTTTTCGCCCCCACCGCACGGGCAGAAAGCGCGGCGCAGATCGACACCGCGGAAAAGTGCTTGCAGGACATCGCCGATGAACTCATCGCCAATATCTTAACCCGCCGGCCGGCGCTGGAACATGAGTTGGCCTTCAACAGCGGCACGTGACGGCCAGGAGCAGAAAATGTCGACCGCAAGCCAAGCTACCCCTCGCCTCGCCCCCGGCCGTTCCGGTGTAAAGAAAGAACTTCCCGACCGTTTCAAAGACTACCGGCACGTGTGGGTCTTCCTCGAGCTCGAACGCGGCAATGTGCATCCTGTATCATTCGAACTGCTGGGTGAAGGCCGCAAATTAGCCGACAAGCTTGAAGTCCAGCTCGCGGGCGTCGTGCTGGGACCGCCGGGCGAGATGGTCGAGGACGCTGTTGCCGAGGCCTTCGCTTACGGGGCGGATCTTGTCTACATCGTCGATGCGCCGCCGCTCGCCGACTACCGGAACGAGCCGTTCGCCAAGGCGCTCACGGATCTGGTCAATACCCATAAACCCGAAATCCTCCTTCTCGGCGCGACCACACTGGGCAGGGATCTTGCGGGCTCGGTAGCGACGACCCTGCAGACGGGGCTCACGGCCGACTGCACAGAACTTGATGTAGATTCCGACGGTTCACTCGCCGCGACCCGTCCGACTTTTGGTGGCTCGTTGTTGTGTACGATCTATACACTAAACTACCGGCCGCAAATGGCGACGGTGCGACCAAGGGTCATGCCTATGCCGCAGCGGGTGGATAAGCCGGTCGGGCGTGTCATGCGGCACAAGCTGTCGCTCGTTGAGGACGATATCGTCACCAAAGTCCTCGGCTTCCTGCCGGATAACCAGTCGGCAATGGCAAATCTTGCCTATGCGGATGTCGTGGTTGCGGGAGGCCTCGGTCTCGGCGCGGCGGAGAACCTTCAGCTTGTGAAGAAACTTGCCCGAGCGATCGGCGCCGAGCATGGCTGTTCGCGCCCCTTGGTCCAGAAGGGCTGGATGCCGGCTGATCGGCAGATTGGCCAAACTGGCAAGACCATTCGACCGAAGCTTTACATCGCGGCCGGAATTTCCGGCGCCATCCAGCACCGAGTTGGGGTCGAGGGGGCCGATCTCATCGTCGCGATCAACACCGATCCGAACGCGCCGATTTTCGAGTTCGCCCACCTCGGGATCGTCACGGATGCAATCCGCTTCCTGCCCGCACTGACGGAAGCCTTCACCCGGCGGCTGTCGCCGCACAGTCGAGACAAGCTTGCGAGTTGAGGGAGAGGACATGATTGAACAATTCGATGCCATTGTGGTCGGAGCCGGCATGTCCGGAAACGCAGCTGCTTACACTTTGGCAAGCCAGGGGCTGAAGGTACTGCAGTTGGAGCGCGGGGAATATCCGGGCTCTAAGAACGTCCAGGGTGCCATAATGTACGCGAACATGCTGGAGAAGATCATCCCGGACTTCCGGGATGATGCGCCCCTCGAGCGGCACCTGGTCGAACAGCGACTTTGGGTGATGGACGACACGTCTCACACCGGAATTCATTACCGGTCGGACGACTTCAATGAGGCGAAACCCAACCGCTACACGATCATCCGCGCCCAGTTCGACAAATGGTTTTCCCGCAAGGTGCGCGAGGCTGGCGCGACGGTCCTGTGTGAGACGACCGCGACGGAACTCGTCCGTGATGGCAATGGCAAGGTGATCGGCGTCCGCACAGACCGGGCTGGCGGAGTGGTCTTCGCGAATGTGGTCGTTCTCGCAGAAGGGGTGTCGGGATTGCTTGGCACTCGCGCAGGCCTGCGCGAGATGCCGAAGCCGGAGACCGTGGCGCTTGCCGTCAAGGAAATGCATTTCTTGCCCGAAGAGGTCATTGGCCAGCGGTTCGGTGTCAAGGGCGATGAAGGCTGCGTAATCGAGGCCGTGGGCACGATCTCTCGCAGCATGGCCGGGCTCGGCTTCCTTTACACCAACAAGGAGTCGATTTCACTCGGCATCGGCTGCCTGGTCTCGGATTTCGCCGCGACGATGGAGAGCCCGTCCGCCCTCCTAGATGCGATGAAAAACCATCCTTCGATCCGGCCGCTGATCGCTGGCTCGGAGGTGAAAGAATATGCCGCCCATCTTATCCCCGAAGGTGGTTACAGGGCCATTCCGCAGCTCTTCGGCGACGGTTGGGTCATCGTCGGCGACGCAGCGCAACTGAACAATGCCATTCACCGTGAGGGTTCGAACCTTGCCATGACCTCGGGTCGTGTCGCGGCTGAGGCGATCATCAAAGTCAAAAGCCGCAACGGTCCTATGACCAAAGCGAACCTTGCGCTCTACAAGACGATGCTGGATGACTCCTTTGTGATCAAGGATCTTAAGAAATACAAGGACATGCCAGCCTTACTCCACACCAATTCCAGCAACTTTTTTGACAGCTATCCGCGGTTGATGTCGCATGCCGCTCAGAACTTCATGCGTGTCGACGGCACGCCGAAGATCGAGAAGGAAAAGAACACCACGGCCGCCTTCATCAACGCGCGCTCGCGCTGGGGGTTGGTCAGCGACGCGGTCCGCCTGGCATTGGCATGGCGCTGAAGAGGGTACAAGATGACGATCGCAGTGACGAAGGTTCGTGTCGAGGACAAGCTTTACCAGAACCGCTATCTGGTCGATTCCGGCCGCCCCCATATTATAGTGCGACCGCACGACAAGCCAAGCGCGAACTTGCTTGCGTTGACCTACGTCTGTCCAGCGAAATGCTATGAGTTGAATGACAAGGGTCAAGTCGAGATCACCGCCGACGGCTGCATGGAATGCGGCACCTGCCGGATATTGTGCGAGAAAGGCGGCGACATCGAGTGGAACTATCCGCGCGGCGGCTTTGGTGTCCTGTTCAAGTTCGGATGATCAGCCGGGACCGTGCCAAGAGCATGCCGGCAGCGAGCAACTGCGGCACACCATGAGCCTCTCCATCCACTTGCAAAGAGCTAGTGAATATTGGCCTTTCGCAATTCAAATTTCCTCGACTCGTTAGCGGTGTCCTCAGGCCACGGCGGTGCCCTGTGCGCCGGACTTACCACCGGTCACGTGGTCGAGCCCCTTTGGGACAACGTCCGGCCATCGTGCCGGATGGCAGCCACAACGGCCGGTGAGCAAGTGGAACGGCACAACCCATGACAAAGACGTATGTGCTAGTGCATGGTGCCTGGCATGGCGGATGGTGTTGGCGGGACGTGGCCGCCAATCTTCGCAAGATGGGATACCACGTGACCACGCCGACCCAGACAGGTGTCGGCGAACGCGCACATTTGCTGTGCAAGGACATCACGCCCGACACATTCGTGACCGACATCGTCAACCACATTGTGACGGAAGAGCTGAGCGATGTGATCCTTGTCGGTCACAGTCTAGGCGGCATCAGCATCACCGGCGCCGCCGACCGGATACCCGACCATATCAGCCATCTCGTTTATCTCGACGGCGCCATCGTCGAGAGCGGTCAAAGTGTATTCAGCACCATGCCCCCCGACATCGTCGCCGCCCGTCGAAAATTGGTTGCGGAGGAAGGACGGGGTATCTTCATGCCGACTCCGCCGCCAACAGCATTCGGCATTCCCGAGGGACACTCGCTCACGGACTGGGTGCGGCGCCGGATAACACCGCATCCGGCAGGCACCTACGAAAGCGGACTTAAGCTCGAGCACCCGCTCGGCAACGGCAGGCCCCGAACCTATGTCGTCTGCACTAATCCACTCCACCCGCCGATGGCGGGAGCGCGAGAATGGGTCGCGAAGCAGGATGGCTGGGCGTGGCAGGAACTCGCCACTGGCCACGACGCAATGATCCTCGCACCGACGGAAGTTGCTCTCCTTCTTAGCGCTGTCGGCTGAGGAACCAAGTAAAGGGTGAGCGGCGGCCGATTCTCAGGCCGCGGCCTTGAGTTCTGGTGCACGGATGTAGGCCCAACGGGTCGTTCCGGTGGCGCCACCGAAACCACCACCGGAACAAAGGCGGGAGTGGCCTGTCCTGCCGACGTCGCAAGCTTGCGAGCGTTCCGCCGCGGCCGCAGCCCGTAGCGCCGGGCAACCTCCGAGATCACCACGTTCGGCCCCAGGGTCTCGGCGATGACTCCGTCCCTTGTCGTCCATCGACCAATGCCTGCCGACTAACAGCGCCGTTGATCACCTTGAAACGCGAGGCTGCCGCTCAGGGTCAATCGTAAAGTTCAAGTTCAGACACAAGCCGATCTCCGATCCACCTCAGAATCGGCAGGCCCACAGATCGCGGGCACTCCTGGAAGGACACAGCGCTTACTTTTGAAATATGGAGAACCATGGCTTTACGCCGTCGGCAGTTGAGCTGATCTCGCAATGCTATTTCCGCGGCAACGTCCGCGAGCTGGAGAACTAGCGTGTAAAGAACAGCCACACTTGCGCGTTCTCCTCTGGAAGGAACCAATCTTTCGGAACGTGGCAATGGCATCGACGAGCTCTCACGGCCCAGCACGAAGCCGGTTAGGCGCATCGGCGCCCCTGAACACGAGATAGCCGGTTGCGATTCTAACGATACGGCCGGACCGGCGCTGGGACCGCGACGGACGGAGCGTGACCGGCTGATCGACACAATGGAGAAGGCCGGCTGGGTTCAGGCTAATGCGGCTCGAATTCTCCGCCTCACGCCGCGACAAGTCGGCTAGGCGATACGCCGGCATAGTATCGAGGTGAAGGAAATTCTAAGAGCCTGATGAGCCAATCGTCAGGCCAGTGGTCTTGCGCGCCCTCTGCGCGACAAGGAGTGCTTTGTGCTTCTGAACGGATTTGGACTTGCACTGTCGCAAGCAGGACAAAATTGTGTCGCGCCGGCCTCACACAATCCGACATCGACCCAAATAGTGAACTGAAGCCGCTTTTTTAAGTTGGTATGGCTCTTGCATCTTGAACCGCGACGTTACCAGCAACGGAGCCGTTTGATGTCCTCACCGACAGTTTCGATTGAGGGGCCGACCAGCACGACATCCGAGGGTTTTCTGGCAGCCGCGAAATCCGGTGGCTGCGCACCGTCCTCCTACGGCTCGTCGCCGACCAGCCCGGGCGATGTGGATCCGGCTATTTGGGACAAGATCAAGGATCACCCCTGCTTTTCGGAGGAAGCGCATCACTATTTCGCGCGTATGCATGTGGCGGTCGCGCCGGCTTGCAATGTCCAGTGCAACTACTGCAATCGCAAATACGATTGCGCCAACGAGAGCCGGCCTGGCGTTGTGTCTGAGAAGCTGACGCCCGACCAAGCGCTACGCAAGGTCATCGCGGTTGCCAACGAAGTTCCGCAGCTTTCGGTTCTTGGCATCGCTGGGCCGGGGGATGCCTGTTACGATTGGGAGAAAACGAAGGCAACGTTCGACCGCGTCATCAGGGAAATTCCCGACATAAAGCTGTGTGTCTCCACCAACGGGCTCGTGCTGCCGGACCATGTCGCCGAGCTTGCCGAAATGAATGTTGATCACGTGACGATCACCATCAACATGGTCGACCCGGAAGTCGGCGCAAAGATCTATCCTTGGATCTTTTATGAAAATCGCCGCTACTTCGGCATCGAAGCGGCTCGAATCTTGCACGCGCGGCAGATGCTGGGCCTGGAGATGCTGAGCGCGCGCGGCATCCTCACCAAAATCAACTCGGTGATGATTCCTGGAGTGAACGACCAGCACCTGTTTGAGGTGAACAAAATGGTGAAGGAGCGGGGCGCGTTCCTGCACAACGTGATGCCTCTGATTTCGGACCCGGCGCACGGCACCCACTACGGACTCATCGGGCAGCGCGGCCCAACGGCAATGGAGATGATGGCTCTTCAGGATCGACTTGAAGGTGGCGCCAAGTTGATGCGCCACTGCCGGCAGTGCCGGGCAGATGCTGTCGGCCTGCTCGGTGAAGATCGTGGCCAGGAATTCACGCTGGACGGGATTCCCGACGGTGTCACCTACGAGGCTGGCAAGCGTCAGGCCTATCGGCAGGTGGTCGCACACGAGCGCCGTGATCATGAGGCGGCGAGGAGCGAAGCCATCGGTATGGTCAAGGCAACAGACTCCGAAAAGTCGCTTCTGGTTGCGGTGGCCACTAAGGGAGGTGGACGCGTCAACGAACACTTCGGCCACGCGAAGGAATTCCAAGTTTATGAAGTCTCGCCTAGAGGGATCAGCTTGGTCGGGCATCGGAAGGTCGAGCGGTATTGCCTCGGAGGCGGGGGCGAAGACGCCATCCTCGAGGGCGTCATCGCTGCGCTGGAAGGCATACACATAGTGCTATGCGCCAAGATCGGAAATCGCCCGAAGGAACAACTCTCGCGAGCTGGACTGCGCGCAACCGACGCCTATGCCCATGACTATATCGAGACCGCAGTCAGCGCACTTTACGCGGCCGAGTTTGGGATCAGACCACTAGCGGCGACGGCCTGAGCCGTCTCGTCCGATAACCAGGAGTTAGAATGGCTTTCAAGATCATCGCATCCCAATGTACCCAATGCGGGGCCTGCGAGTTCGAATGTCCCTCGGAAGCGATCAATTTCAAGGGCGACGCCTATGTGATCGATCCAAACAAGTGCACCGAATGCAAGGAGGCCTTCGATACGCAGCAATGCGTGTCGGTCTGTCCGGTACCGAAAACCTGCGTTCCCGCTTGATTCCTACCGAAGGTCGGGTTCGCCGCACGAGGACGCCTGCAAACCGCGACCACACCAAAAGCCTCGAGAAAGGAATGGACAGCATGTGGTCCAGACGCGAACAGGAGGTCGAAATCGGCAGACCGCCACGGTTCATGCAGGGTGAGCGGGTCCGTGCGACACGCCACATAAAAAACGACGGAACCTATCCCGGCAAGGAGATCGGCGAAAACCTCGTGCGGAAGGGCGACGAAGGCTACGTGCGCGACATTGGAACCTTTCTCCAGCAATTCTTCATCTATGCGGTCGAATGGATCGATCGTGGCACGGTCGTCGGCATGCGAGCGCGCGAACTCATTAGCCTCGACAAAGTCGAGGTTCCCTGCGGAGCTGAAGGCATTTCCAACGGAGGAACAGCCGGATGAAAGTAATGATTCGCAGGACCGCTACTGGCTTGTCGGCTTATGTCCCCAAGAAGGATCTCGAAGAGCCGATCACCGAGATTGAGAACGCAGACTTATGGGGCGGGACCGTGACGCTCAGGAACGGTTGGCGGCTCATGCTGCCCGACCTTCCGCGCGATACGCGTTTGCCGATCACCGTCGAGGCGATGAAGATTTCCGACGGGGCCTGATGCCGGTGGGTTCAGTGGCGGAGAGGAAACGCGTATGAACACGATGCTGAGCTGGGACCATCTCGTCGTCGTCCGGGGCAGTTTTGCCAAAAAGCTGATTGACCTGCTGAAGGGCGCTCTCAAGGCCGATCGAGTGATCCCCTATCTCGGTCCTGGTCTTCTGCAGCTTAACGCGCCGGAATCACCTGTACCTTGCACCCCTGAAGATGTCGCCGCGGCGCTCAACAAGCGGGCGCCTGCCCCTTCCAGGATTCGCACCAATATGTGGTCGGTCGCGCAGTTTATCGAGCAGCGCCGACATCGTCGGACTCTTCAAGCGTGGATGGCGGAGATATTCGCAGCCCCCGCCGAGCCGACCGTTCTTCACGCCTGGCTCGCAACCCTTCAACTGTCTGTCATCATCGATAGCTGGTACGATGGCGCCATGCGAGCAGCCCTTGCAGAGGCCGGCCAAACAGACGTTGTCGAGATACAAGGAACGACGCGCGCGACCGGAATCGGTAACATCTGGACGAGAACTTACGATTTGTCAGGAACAGAACTCGACGCCGAACAAGTGGCTAGGACGGTGCTCTATGCGCCGCACGGCAGCGTCAGGCCGGCCGCAAACTTCCTCGTGGCTGATTCCGATTACGTCGAAGTCCTAACCGAAATTGATATCCAGACGCCGATCCCGGACGTGGTGAAGCAACGGCGCGTCAACCGGGGTTTTTTCTTCGTGGGCTGCCGCTTCAACGATCAGATGCTGCGCACATATGCCAGACAGATGATGAAGCGCTCCACTGGCCCACACTTTGCGGTGATCGATTCGGCTACGCTGACCAGAAACGAACGTCGTTTCCTTGCCGAAGGCGCGATCACGGTCATCGACATGCCGATCCGCAACGCCGCGGCTCGCCTCGTCGGGGTCGATGCTAGCCAGGATTAATGGCCGGCGATTGCTGGTGAGTCGCTTGCCTCCAAGGGCGAAAACTCAGTTGGGAATACATTCGTGAGCAGTAATGCTACTGGCAGCACAACGAAGGCTCTGAATTCGTTGGGCCATGTCAAAGGGCCCGCTGCTGCGGGACGTGAGCACGTTGCGGCGGCATTACGCACATGATTTTGTGACACCCGTGGCAAAAGAACTGAAGCGCCCGAGCCGAACCGCGACAAGATATGCAGCGCTCAATGGCTTCGGCAGAAATTTGGCACAGTTTCGACAGTTCGCATGCACCTCCAGGGTCAAGGAGGTTGATTATGCCTGTTTATGTGGGTTGGCGACGCGAGCAGGAATTCCCACTACCTTTGCCCCGGCGGGAACATCTCGTGTGACCACGCTGCCAGCGCCTACGACCGCATTATCGCCAATCGTGACGCCAGGCAGAATGATTGCTCCACCGCCGATCCAGACACGGCTGCCAATGCGAACAGGACGCCCGACCTGCAGGCCGGCCTGCCGCTGCTCGGCATCATGTGGATGATCGGCGGTATAAATCTGCACGGCAGGCCCAATTGCCGTTCCTTGCCCGATTTTGACCTCTACCACGTCAAGAATAACGCAGTTGAAGTTGATGTAGGCATTGGCGCCAATGCGGATATTGAATCCGTAGTCGCAAAAAAAGGGCGGACGGATGACCGTTCCGCGCCCAACCTCTCCCAGCCGCTCGGACAAAAGCTCATGCCAATGCCCCGTGGTCTGCCCCAGCGTATCATTGTACCGCTTGAGCCAAGCCCCGGTGGCCAACAGGTCAGCTTGGATCTCCGGATCCGCCGCATTGTAAAACTCGCCTGCGAGCATCTTTTCTTTTTGGCTACGCATCATAGTCTCCCGTCAGGTCGTGTCCCGTGCAGTGATGCAGGAACGCACATCAAACTGGCCTCGGCAACTTTGTAACTCGGTCTTGCCGGGCGCGCGGTCACGAGCCGGGGCGACAGTTTCGTCTCGACCAACTTCTGCGAAGTTGGAAATATCGCAGATCAACCGGTCGCAGGGGCCAATACCTGACGAAGTCGGCAACTGTCCAGCGGTCGAACTCACTTTCATGCCCATCTCAGATTGGCGCGATATCGAGCGGTAAGCGATCAGCTTATGTATCGACCAGGTCCCGCCAGCGGACATCTGTGCGTCGCCTCTACGCATGCTGGCGTGTCACCAATGATACATCGATTATTTCTGGATTTCAGGCACGTCGAATTGATTTGCCCTTGCGGTGTAGAGCGAAGTTACTAGCCATAGGATTACTCCTTTTTAGTTTGTCAGTCGCAGAGCCCCAGTACGACTGGTGGTAGAAAGCACACGGCCGGAATCTTGGCAGCGCTGTTCACACCCACTTCGTAAGCCTGGCCGATGGGCTCGGCGCCAGAGCACCAATGCTTGACCTGCTCCAGCTCTTGCTCGGCGGGTTGTTTCAGAGACGCTTGATCTCGATACCGCGTTTTCTCAGCACGTAGCCGATCTGGCGCGGGGTCAAACCGAGCAGGCGCGCCGCCTTTGCCTGCACCCAGCCACACTTTTCCATGGCAGCAATGACCGTATCGGCATCGGGCACCCTACCACGAGTCGTGGCAGGGCCTATCGGCGCTTGCCCGTCGCCGACGGGCGGGGCGGCACAGGCGGCGGAAGGCTCGATCGTAGTCGACTTCTCTGACGTCGGCGGTCCGTTCTTCCACAGCGCCGCGGCCAAGCACTGATCCGCGTAACAGGCAAAGTCAGTTCTGAGGATTGATGGACCCGTCGCCAGAACTGCCGTCCGTTGAACGCAGTTTTCGAGCTCTCGGATGTTACCTGGAAATTCGCAGTTCATTAGCACCTCAATCGCTTCGGGAGCGAAGGTCAGCGTGTGATCATTCTCAGTATTGAAATTCTTGAGAAACTGAGCGGCCAAGAGCGGAATATCACCTCGCCTTTCGCGCAATGCCGGCACGCGTAAAGTGACGACGTTGATGCGATAATAGAGGTCTTGCCGGAACTCCTTGCGTTGAACTGCCGTTTCCAAGTCCCTGTTCGTTGCGGCAATCACGCGAACATCAACTTTAATGGTGTGGTTGCTGCCGACGCGCTCAAACTCCTGCTCCTGCAGGACACGCAGCAGCTTAGCCTGGAACGAACCTGATATTTCGCCAATCTCGTCCAGAAACAATGTGCCTTTGTCGGCAGCCTCAAAGCGCCCCTTGCGCAAACTGCTCGCGTCGGTGAAGGCACCCTTCTCATGACCGAACAAGTCAGATTCCAGAAGCGTCTCGGTGAGCGCCGCGCAATTGACCTTGATGAAGGGCTGCTTGGCGCGAGGCGAGAGCTCGTGAATGGCTTTGGCAACCAGCTCCTTGCCGGTTCCGGATTCACCTCGCAACAGGACCGTAGTCTTCGCCTTGGCCACCTTGACAAGGTGCTCACGCAGCTTGCGCAGCGCCTGACTATCGCCAAGCATCTCCTTGCTGATCTTTTTACGTTCCATTTGGCAGCCCATCCCACTCCGCCACCCGCCGGTAGAACTGCACTGGACGGTGAGCTGTGTTGTATTTCGTCATCATCATTCTCGATCTCACCTTTGTTGCTTCGAAATTTCCGGCGCGCGGACGCCCTCGGCAAATGGCAATGGCGCCTGAGCATCGTTGCCTTTCACCAGGACGAGCGTCTTCTCCTCCGCGCGGGCGCTCGCAATATGCCGTTTGCGCAGGCCTTTACTCGACCGGTCGCCGTTCTGTCCGGCTTCTGCCGCACCGCAGCCTGCAAACCCATCGTTGACGCAAGAGAGGGAGGGGTCAATCGAGCTCTCCTTGCATTTGTGCAAGGAAAATTGTCAGTTTGATAGAATTCTATCAAAACGGCAGAAACGCCCCGCCCCCAATTTGGCTGTACCTGCGGCGTTCAGCGTACGTGACGACATGTGCGGACTTGTCCCAATTGCCATCCGAGTTGTGCGGAACAGTAGCCGCTGCGCTGTTCGCTTCAACCGCGTGATGCCGCTGACAGTAGAGGCGGCGGCTCGTCGAGCGAGGCTTCATTGTTCGGCTACTAAACCGGCTGTCCTTTGGTGGGAGTTGGTTTCGCCCAAGTTCTGGGCCTGGGGGGCGTCGGCCCGTTTCGCGGCACAGGCTCCTTCCACATCGTCGAGGCCGAGAAAGAGGGGCCACACAGCTCCCCCTGTATCACAATGCCCCGCCCCTCAAGCAGCTAGATACGACAGGTGACCTCAAATGAGGCGTCTTGCATGGCTTCTACACCTGCCTGAATGCCAGAACTGCGTTCGTGCCGCCCATGGCGAAGGCGTTGCTCATGGCGACGCGCACCTTG
>NZ_SADR02000297.1 GCF_004010325.2 Mesorhizobium sp. M00.F.Ca.ET.216.01.1.1 | reverse complement strand
CTACGTGGACGAGGACACCAGTAAGGAAGTCGACCTGCTCGAGCTCACCGCGCACATCGTATCGGCCTATGTCGCGAAGAACCGCCTGCCCGCTTCGGGCCTGGGCGAGCTGATCGCCAGCGTCGCCTCGTCGATCGGCGGGATCAGCCAGCCGGCGGAGCCCGCCGCGCCCCCGCCGGTCCCGGCCGTCAATCCTAAGCGCTCGGTGACGCCGGATTACATCATCTGCCTCGAGGACGGGAAGAAGTTCAAATCGCTGAAGCGCCATATCGGCGTGCATTTCGGCCTGACGCCGGAAGCGTACCCGACCAAATGGGGCTTGCCGGTCGACTATCCGATGGTCG
>NZ_SADR02000296.1 GCF_004010325.2 Mesorhizobium sp. M00.F.Ca.ET.216.01.1.1 | reverse complement strand
GGAACTACGCGGCCATGCAGGACGGTACTGCGCGCGACATGACGGAACTCGTCAAGTACGTCGAGCGCTGGTCGTCGGTCGACGGCCTGCCGGACTGAGCCGCGTTCGCGATTGAATCTCGCTTGATGCCACTGCATTGGAAAACCTGAACCTCAAGACTACGGAGATCTGAATGATTGTTGAAATGCGTATCTATCATTGCGCGCCGACGCGCCTGCCGGCTTTGCTCGATCGCTTCACGTCGACAACGCTCGGCTTTTTCGAAAAACACGGGATCGAGCAGATCGGCTTCTGGACGACGCTGATTGGTCC
>NZ_SADR02000295.1 GCF_004010325.2 Mesorhizobium sp. M00.F.Ca.ET.216.01.1.1 | reverse complement strand
AGCGGCGCGGCGGCACGGCGCGGCACGACGCCGTGGTCTGGGGCTATGCGTATGCGGCGAGCGCGCTCGGCGTCGATATGATCCAGAATTGTGCGGTCACCGGCTTCACGCGCGACGCCAACGGCAGGGTGACCGGCGTCGAGACGTCTCGCGGCAAGACCGGCGCCGGCAAGGTCGGCATGGCGGTTGCGGGTTCTTCCTCGCGCGTCGCGGCGATGGCTGGGCTTCGCCTGCCGATCGAAAGCCATGTGCTGCAGGCCTTCGTCTCCGAAGCGATCAAACCGCTCATTCCCGGCGTCATGACCTTCGGCGCCGGGCATTTCTACGTCAGCCAGTCCGACAAGG
>NZ_SADR02000294.1 GCF_004010325.2 Mesorhizobium sp. M00.F.Ca.ET.216.01.1.1 | reverse complement strand
CGACCGCCGACCCGCGCCCCAACCCTCAGGCGACATGAGCCTCCGCAGGCGTGAGACGCTCGCGGTTTTTCACCAGCGCCTCCCTGACGATGGCGGACATTTCGATGCCGCCCGTCTGCGGCGCATCGAGCGACGCGATCAACGCGCGCCGCATGCGCGGCTCCCAGAAGCGGCGGATATGATCCGCCACACCGGCGACCGCTTCGTCGTGATCCGGCATCGAAGAGAAGAAATCGCCGATGCGGTTCGCCATGTCGATCAGATTCCGAATGTCCATGGCTCGCCTCACTTACCGGATGTCGCATTGGCCAGTTCGCGCTGCCTGAGCAACTCGAGTTGCTCGGC
>NZ_SADR02000293.1 GCF_004010325.2 Mesorhizobium sp. M00.F.Ca.ET.216.01.1.1 | reverse complement strand
GTTACGTTGGTGCGCGCAATCAGATCGTACGGCACGCGCACGGCGCGGTCGACATTGAACAAAAATGCCGCCGTGGCAATCGCCGCGAGCAGGACGATCGTGAAGAGCCCTGCCCAGAACGCATGTGATTTGTTTTCCATTACCGGGTTCCCTGATTGACGGCCGTGAGCTACAGCGACAATGCCGACGACGCCGGCTCGAGCGCCGCGTGCGGCAGCTTCGCGCGCCGTTCGGGCGGCAGCGCCTGCAGTGCGCGCCGCCCGCGCAAGCCGAGAAAATATTCGCGGATAAAAGGATGATCGACGCCCGCGGCTTCCTCCACCGGTGCGGCGACCAGCACCTTCC
>NZ_SADR02000292.1 GCF_004010325.2 Mesorhizobium sp. M00.F.Ca.ET.216.01.1.1 | reverse complement strand
TCTGCCGCCGCCATTGGGAGGAGGAGATGGGCAGGGCTGCCCCCGACGATTTCATTGGCTTCACCAACAGCTGAGCCTGATGGTTCCCGGTTATCGGGTGGCCGGCTGCCAGCCGCTTGCAATTGCCAGGCTTTATGCGGCCTTTGTTAAGGCCTGCCAGCTATTTCAGACCTCAGCCAAGAGCCGTCGGGAGAATCCGCCATGCTTCGAGCCATTTCGTCCGCCACGCTTTTCCTGCTTGCCAGCGGCCTTGCCGCGCATGCCGGCGGCGATGCAGCGCTGGGCAAGAAGGTCTTCAATCGTTGCATCGCCTGCCACGAGGCGGAGACGGATCGCGACAAGGTCGG
>NZ_SADR02000291.1 GCF_004010325.2 Mesorhizobium sp. M00.F.Ca.ET.216.01.1.1 | reverse complement strand
CGACGGCGAACTGGGTCTTGGCCTCGAACCACTCGCGCGGCGGTCGTTTCCATTCCTCGGCCGCGTGGTTGAGCACCAGATATAGCAGTTTCATGGCCGCGTCGTCATTGGGGAAGTGGCCGCGCGTTCGAACGGCGCGACGCAGCTTGGAGTTCAATGCCTCGATAGCGTTGGTGGTATAGATGATGCGGCGCACGCTTTCGGGATAAGCGAAGAATGGCACGACGTGCTGCCAATTGCGCCGCCAACTCTGGGTGATGGCCGGATATCGCTGTCCCCAGTCGCCGTCCTCGAAGTCCTCCAGGGCCTTCATGCCGGCTTCGGCGTCCGCGGCCCTGTAGATTGCCC
>NZ_SADR02000290.1 GCF_004010325.2 Mesorhizobium sp. M00.F.Ca.ET.216.01.1.1 | reverse complement strand
AGCCTATCAGGCGGCAGCATTGCGAATGCAGGCGGCACGATCACGGCGGCCGGCACGGCAACCGTGCAGTCCGCTACCACGCTCGATAACCGCGTGGGCCTCATCCATGGCGCGGGCAGCGTGGCCGTTTCGGCGCAGGGCACGATCGACAACACCGGCGGACAGATAGAGGCCGATGCCACCGTGGATAACCCCGAGGCAACGCTCGGAGTCAACGGCGCATCGCTCGATAACACCAACGGGCGCATTGCAAACACAGGCAGCGGCGCGACCTCGATCAGCGTAGCCACTATCGCGAACGCGAACACCGGCGGGGTCGCGGGCGCAGGCACCATCGGCGGCAATGGC
>NZ_SADR02000289.1 GCF_004010325.2 Mesorhizobium sp. M00.F.Ca.ET.216.01.1.1 | reverse complement strand
CCCACATGGCCGTCGGCGGCGGCGAGAAACGCGCCGAGGCGATGGCGGCACTGGCGGGCATGTATCACACGCGGGCGACCGCGCCCGAAATCGCCGACTGGATCGCCGCCGCCGAGGGCGAGGCGCTCGACGACGAACAGCGTGCCGCACTGGGCGAGTTGCGGCGCCAATACACCAACCTGACCTGCCTGCCGGTCCAATTCGTCGAACGCCAGACGACGGCGCGCATGCGCTGCGAGCAGTTGTGGCGCGACCTGCGCGCCAAGAACGATTGGGCGGGCTTCCAGCCGGCGCTTGAGGGCGTGGTGGCGCTTGTGCGCGAAGAGGCGGCCCTGCGCTCCGGCGTGC
>NZ_SADR02000288.1 GCF_004010325.2 Mesorhizobium sp. M00.F.Ca.ET.216.01.1.1 | reverse complement strand
ATGATCGACCGTCGTCTCAAGGGCTCATCCCGTCCCCGTGCTGTCCATCAACGGCAAACATCCTGTGGCAAAGACATGGGGCGGAAAAGTTCATCTACCACGCTTGACCACGGTCATAAGAGCTAGCCCCGCTAAAGCCTGGGGCGCTCGATTTTGCGGTCGAACGGCACTCCCTCGGTGGCTTCCCTGGAAGTTCCCAATCGCAAAATTTAGCCAATCCGGGCCCATCCAAGGAATGACGAACGGAGTGACGGCCCTTACTTCACCGTGATGCTCATACCGCTGAGATCGGCGTTGACTTGCAGGCCTACCTGCCTGCCTGTGAGTTCGAGTTGGGCGCCCTTGTCG
>NZ_SADR02000028.1 GCF_004010325.2 Mesorhizobium sp. M00.F.Ca.ET.216.01.1.1 | reverse complement strand
GCGCCAGACGTGCTTCTGCGGGCTGTTACGGTCTTTGACCAAGGCAACCAAACGCCGATGGTCAGAAGGCGAGACGGTGAGAGATATTCCTGTGCGCATACCCATGACTCGCACGCGGGCAGGCAAAGGGAATCCCGATCCGGACTCTTATGTCAGGCAGGAACCACTAGGAACGGTAAGACAGGACTGTCGTCCAAGTTGACCAAGTTCGACAAAGGTTAGTCTATAGCGGACTGATCAATGCCAGCGTCCGCTTTGGGTCATGGCGGTGAATTGATCCGGAGCAAGCGAGCTTCCGCTTCGCGTCGATTCCGGCCGCCTGGTTTTCGCAAAAGTCCCGGATTAAAGCGACTGTTTTGCGTCTGATTTTTGCACCGTCCCACAATAGGCAGTTTCGCGACCACCGCAACCATGGCGGTTGCTGCGGCGTATTTCTGACCCAGCCTATGGGGCTATCGCTTGCCCGAATTCTGAGCCAGAGCGCATTGAGGTATATCCAAAAGAGCCAGGGCAGGTCGAAAAGCGGAAGAGCGGGCCTCGGCTGGATTGCGCCCAATATCTGCCGTTGAGGTGAACTCCGTATTTCTCCAATAGCAGACTGAGCTTCACCGTCCTTCTTTATCTGTTGGAAGAGCTAGTTTGCCGAGTGGTCGTTCCATCGCTGGCAGCTGCTCCCCGCCGAATTTACACCATTCCTGCACGCGGATGAGCGCCACCTAACCGCAAGCATGACCTAGCCGTCGGAACGCGGAACTCCAGCAAGGCAGAGGTCAGTGTATTGCACGCGCTGCCGGTAAGCCTATTTCGCATGATCGACAGGCGCCTACGCAGTTACCGCAACGCATCAATCGCGAAGGAAACGAGTTCCTGAGCTGAAATCTCGCAATGGTTCGGAGGCGTTGCACCGACAAGTCTGGGGTCCCACAAGACGACGAGCGAGGCGCATAAGCAGGAGGCGGCCGCGCGCGCATCTGTCCGTTGGAACTCCTTTGTGCCAATGCCGGCGCGAATAAGCTCTCCCACGAGGCCGTGAAGCCGAGTTCGAAATTGTCTGAAGGACGGCCAGTTGCTGCTCGCGGTAAGGACAATCAGGCCGAACATTTGCGGGTCGCCCTGCAGGGCCTGCAGCAGCAAGCGATGGTGGCCAAGCATCGTTTCTTTCAATTGGTCTGTTGCGCGCGCCAAGTCGCCTGCACTGGATGGCTCGAAGCAGAGGTCACTTTCGTAGAAATCCGCTGCGATGGCGTCCCATATCTCCGCCTTCGAGGGGAATGTTCGGTACAGCGTTGCGGGAGATTTTCCAAGCAGTCTAGCGATGTCGGCGACAGTCGTTTTCGACAGCCCATACAGGCGACAAGCCGCCTTGCCAGCTTGAATGATCGGGAATCTCTCATCGGAATGGCCGTTCTTCGCAGTCTTGGGAATGGTCGTCATTTCACTCTCGACGGTAAGCTCGGATCACTAATTCGCCTGTAGCCACGCTCGACAATCAGTACGAAATCTGCCCGTCCACTATCTGGCCCCCTTGTGAGGAAAGCTCCCGTTTCAAAATCTCGCGGGCATTCGGACTGATGACCGAGGCTGGAGCGGCAACGGCCACCCGCGCTGCCGAACCGGCGAAATTGGCGGCCGTTACCCCGACCTTATCGGCAAACGTCGCCTCTCCCCCAGTTAAGCCTTGCCCTGCAAGCCGCCGCCCGAGGAGGCGCACGATTCCGGGAGTATCGGCAAATGCGTTGTGGCCGAGTGGATCGGGGGAGGTGATGTGGCTGGTGTCGATAACCGAAACGCCAAGCGCTTCGAGCACGGAAGCGTAGGGCCTGAGATCGGTTCCACCGACGCGGCTAACTCCTCCCGAAAGCAGTCGGGAGACTTGCAGGGCCTTGTCATTGGTTGACGTAAAGATCGTGAAATGCGGTCGGGTCGCGCCCATCTCGATGAACTGACGGCGAAACACGTCGATGTCGATATCCGGCGACGCGAAAACCACATTCCTAACTTTCGTCGGGATGGTCTGGTCGCGCATGGCGATATCGCGCAGCGCCTCGGCCGTCAGCCATGCGCCCATTGAGTGAGCCAGGATCGTCACGTCGGCGACGTCGGGACTTCTTGTGGCCTGGAGGATCAGGTCTTCCAAGGCGCGACGTGAGTAGTTGGTGCTTTCCTTGTCATAGAGATAGTCGAATGGATCTCCGCGCGACGGCCATGTGAAGAGAACCGGGGCTGCATCGGTCCCGGTATCGTGAACGATCTGGGCGAAGCGGAACACGGCATCGGCGTATGTGTTATTGAAGCCGTGCACGAAGATGAGTACCTGCCGCTTGCCGTTGCGATTCTTGCGAACCCACTCAAGAACTGCGCGTTGCGAGGCGATCTTCCCCACGCTGAGTACGGCAAACTCCTTTTCGGGATCGGGTTTCACGAGAAGAGGCCACTGGATCTTTCCGACCGTGCGGTTCCGATCCGGAGGAATGGAGACGACTATCGTGTTGAGCGAGATCGCCGTTCCGCGATCGCCGCTATAGAGCTGGCCGCGATTGTCAGATGGCTTGCGCGTCGTCGCGACCAGCATGTCTACGTGGCCAGCATCACCGGCGGCAAAGGCGAGAGGTTGAAAGACGTTTTCGGGTCGAGCGGCGCAGCTGATCAGCAGGCACAGCATCGCGGGGAGGAGCAGGACCCGCCACCAACGCACACGAACCCCCACCCTCGGCCAGCCGTGCCGTTCTCTTCTCATCGGACGACGGCCAGACTGCGCAGAAATTGATCGGCGGCGAGCACGATGAAAGAAACCACGGTCATCATCAGAGCGCGCCGGAAGCGCGTCTGCTTGATGATCCTGACGCGAGACACCTTTAGCAGTTCGGCGCCAAGAACCGAGGTCCAATCGGAGGTTTGCGCCTCGCGGACGAAGTCCTCGAGATTGGCGAATGTGTTGGGGTCGACATAATAAACGCGCTGCTCAGAGCCACAGAACTTCTTCGCGACAAGATCCTTTTCCGCGCGGGTCCGGCTCGGGTGAATCACCTGCCCGAACTGCAGAATCGGCATGATAAGAACGCCCCAGGCGCCTGCGAAGAACAGTGGCCCGAGCGGCGCGTGCGTCGGCAGGAGATCTCCGAAATGGAGCACCAGATTAAGCGCCAGGATGTAGCCCACGCCGACGATTTGCGCCTTTGTGTCATAGGCGCGTACCGTCGTCTGCGCTTCCTGCAAAGCGGCGAGCAGCATCTTGTCGGTATAGTCGCGCGTGTTGCCTCGGCCGGGCATCCTGGAATCCGTTTGAAGAATGTGGTTGGAGGGCCCTGCGCCCCTCCGAGCTTCGTTCTCTTCAAGCCATCCCGCCGGGATGGCCCGTTCGCCAGCTACTGCATGAACCAGCCGTGGCTGACGACTATCGACTGGCCGGTGAGGGCGTTCGAGGGGAACGCGGCGATGAATGTTGCGGTCTCGGCCACGTCGGAGACCGTGGTGAACTCACCGTCGACAGTCTCCTTCAACATCATCGTGCGGACGACCTCCTCCTGAGAGATGCCGAGCTCGCGCGCCTGCTCGGGAATCTGTTTCTCAACGAGCGGCGTGCGCACGAAGCCTGGGCAGATCACGTTGGCACGGACCCCATGAGCGGCCCCTTCCTTCGCCACGACCTGGCCAGACCGATGAGGGCGTGCTTGGCGGCGACATAGGGCGCCTTGAGGGGCGAGGCCTCCTTGGAGTGCACGGAGCCCATGTAGATGATGGAACCGCCCTTTTGACGGTACATCTGGCGCAGCGCGGCGCGCGTCGTCAGGAAGGCACCGTCCAAATGGATATCCATCATGGTCTTCCATTTGGCGAATTCGAACTCGACGAGCGGCGCCACGATCTGGATTCCTGCGTTGCTGACGAGAATGTCTAGGCTCCCGAATGCCTCGACGACACGCGACATGCCCGCCTCCACCTGTTCTTCGTTGGTGACATCCATGGTGAGGCCGAGGGCGCGCTCTCCGCTGGGATCGATGTCGCGGGCGGCTGCTGCGGTGCGGTCCCGGTCGAGATCGGCGACGACGACCGTGGCGCCCTCGCGGATGAAAGTGAGCGCGATCTCCCTGCCTATGCCGCCCGCGGCACCGGTGACGACAGCCACCTTGCCTAGCAGCCGGCGGCCTGCATTCATGGCCTCCCGGTCAGCAATCTCAAAATGCGAGGTCATAGGTCTTTCCTTTCGCTGCCTTATGGGGAGGAGTTGCCAGGTAGTTATGCACGACCTTACCAAGCCCCAGCGTCAGGTCGGCGATTAGGTGAATGGCCGAGACGACCTCATGCACCGGCAGCTCCGACAGCGGCGCGAGTGCGTGCGAGCTGAGGTCGAGGGCCGCCGGGCCCGTCCAGGCGCCTTTGAGGTGCACATCCTGAAGATGGTATTCGACGAGTTCGCAGATGCGTGGCGTGCCGTCCACGTGAGGGATGATCTTGAGGAGGAAGTTCGGCTCCTGGAGCGAAGCAAGTACTGCCGTTCGATCCGCCGGTCGGTGCTTGAAGCCCATGGTGCCGGTAGCTATACGCACGCGGCCGTAGTCGAGCGTGCCGACCAGCGTGTCGGTCTCGACACCCAGGGATGGGTTCGCAAGCTTCTTCGGAAAACCCCAAAGCTCACGCCCGCCCGCAATCGGGGGCTCATCATTCAGGAACATGCAATGCGAGTAGCTGCCGGGGTTCCCGCGGAACCTCACCGGGATCACTTGACCGGATTCGGTGTAATCGCCAAAACCGGTCGAGTCCGGCATGCGGATGAACTCGTATTTCACCAGCGGCCGATGTTCGTCGACCTCGAGCGGCTCAGGGACAAGCGCCCTCAGCCGCACCGGGTCGGTCCGGTAGGTGATGATCAGATATTCGCGGTTTGCGAAGCGGTAGGGACCCGGCGGAAAAGCTGGGCTTGTCAGCGGCATTGAGAAGGCGCGCTCGCGCACTTCGTTCTCGTTCATTGTAGATTTCCTTTTTTCCGGCATAAGACGGGTTACTCGCGCCCGTGCTGGGAGAGATCGAAAGTCGAAACGCCATCGATTGTGGCGGGCCGCTCTAGAACTTCGGGATGGCGAAGCGTTTTGATCGCGTCGTGGTAGCCGGCGCCCCAATGCTCCGTCATGGCGAGACGAGAGAACTCATAATCCTTGGAGTGCCCCTCATAGGTCCGGCCGCGATAAATAAGGTGCACGAGGCTGTAGACCTTTTGATCAGCCTCTGCGCTCAGAAGCCGGGCCTCGGCCGTGTCATGCAGTTCGTCAGGTAGCTTCGACAGAAGGCTGCCCAGCGCCGAGCGCAGGCGCTGTACCCGCTTAAACTGATCGGTGTTGGCGCGGGTCCGGCTTGAATACTGGATCTCTTTCTGACGGGTGGTGACCTCGGCAATGTTGCGGGGAATTTCCCCTTGCGCGCTCCACAGATCCACCTGGAAGGCAAGGGTGTCCTGGCGGGGAGTGGACTCCGCCACCCATTGCAGGGGCGTGTTCGAGATGAGGCCGCCGTCCCAAAAGAACTCGCCATCGATTTCGACGGGAGGAAAGCCGGGCGGCAGTGCGCCGCTCGCCATCACGTGTTCGGGCCGGATGACATGGGTCGTGTTGTCGAAATAGACGAAGTTGCCGGTGCGCACATTGACCGCGCCAATGCTGAACCGCATCTCGCCGGAATTGATGCGCTCGAAGTCGACAAACCGTTCAAGCGTCGCTTTCAGCTGCTTGGTTTCGTAGTAGCTCGTGGCCTCGATCGTACCGGCTGGATACAGCCAAGGCACGACCAACCGAGGTGAAAAGAAGCCGGCGGCGCCGCCAATGAGGGCGGAGGTCGACCCGATCTGACTGAGGAGGCCACGTGCTACATCACCCGTCGGGAGGGATGCGCCACAGCCAAGAAACCACTCAAGGAGCGGATTGGCGCTGACGGCCTCCCAGAACGCCTTAAGTCGTGTGACCCGCTGGTCAGGCGCATTGCCGGCGATGATCGCGGCATTAATAGCGCCGATCGAAATCCCAGCAACCCAATCGCAATGCAGATCTGCTTCGGCCAGCGCCGCATAGACGCCGGCTTGGTAGGATCCGAGCGCCCCACCACCTTGCAGCAGGAGAGCGATGCAATCGAAGCTCGGGCGCGCAGAACGCTGGTGTGACCTTCGCATCGGCCGACGTTGCGCCGCCACGGCTCGCGCTGCTGATCCATTTGTCATGGTTTTACTCCGAGGAATAATGCAGGCCGCGCCTGATCGGCCGCTGGTTGCGCTGTTGGCGTGCTGATTGCCTCGAGAAACCCGGCCACCATTGGCATTGTGCTTGTTGTGAGCTCAAACTGTCCGGGAGCGCGGAGCCAATCGAGAACCGATCCATTGACCAAAAGCAGGAGCGCGCGCGCGGCCAATTCTGGTGAGAGGGCGGGCGCGAGCCGGCCGCGGGTTGCGGCGAGCGCTATCACGGACTCGAACAATTTCTGGAGCGCCAGGTCCGCTTCCCGCTGGCGCGTAACCACCGGCAGCATGTCCTCGGAATATTCGCAACGCAGCCAGAGTATTGTAAGGATGCGGGAACGTTCCGGATGGGTTTCGAATGCCTGCAGCCCCTCCCGGATTGCGTCGGCCAGCTCGCGCAATGGATCAAGATCAGGCTGAGTACCGAGGCGAGCCGTAAGGCGATCGCCAAACTCCTCGTTCGGCATATTGGCCCGCCGCTCCAGCGCCGTGAAGATCTCCTGCTTGTCGCGGAAATGCCAGTAGACGGCCCCGCGCGTTACGCCTGCGGCACTTGCGATCTGTTCCAGGGTAGCACGGGTCACGCCGCGCTCGAGGAAGACGTCGATGGCCGCGGCCAAGACGGCCTCGCGTGTCTGTTCGGCCTCGGCCTTGGTGCGTCTCATGAGTGAAGTCCTTCCTCTGCGTCAATTTTTACATACATCCACGACTTTCCCTATTTACATACATGCAAGAATGTATATAAGCAAGCCCGAAATTGTCGAGGCCAGCGACGAATTTTATCGGACTGGTCACAACAAGAGGGTCTGTCATGAAGTCCGCATCCACACTTGCCTGCCTGGGGTTAACCGTCTTTGCGTGCGTTGGTGCGTCCGCGCCACCACCGGAGGTCCGCCCTGTGCGAACCGTGGTCGCCTCCGCCAGCACGGAAGGGGAGCCCGTTTCGCTCACGGGCCATGTCCGCGCACGCACCGAGGAGAACCTTGCCTTCCGCATTGACGGCCGGATGATTAGCCGCAAGGCCAGTGTGGGGCAGGTGGTCCAGCCGGGCGACGTTGTCGCCGAAATCGATCCGCAGCCCCAGCAGGATGGACTGCATGCCGCACAGGCGCAGAACGAAGCAGCGCAAGCGGCCGTCCACGAAGCCGCCAACACCCTGGAGCGTCAAAGGACTCTGCTCGGGCAGGGCTGGACCACCCGGGCCCAGTTCGATGCCGCCGAGAGGGCATATCTTAACGCGAAAGCCCAGGTGGATTCCACGGCGGCCGTATTGCACACGGCCCAGGACCAGTTCGGCTACACCAAACTGGTCGCCGACTCGTCCGGCGCCGTGATCGCCACCGGGGCGGAAGCCGGGGAGGTTGTCAGGGCAGGTCAGACGATTGTCACGGTCGCACACGGTGACGGTGCCGACGCGGTATTCGACGTGCCCGCGAGCCTCATGCGCCAGGTCGCCCCTGACGCGTCGATCGACATCGCGCTGACCGATGATCCGTCGGTGCGCGGCGTTGGCCAGGTCCGGGAGGTGGCGCCACAGGCGGATCCCGTCACCCGGAGCTATCGGGTTAAAGTTGGGCTCAGCACCTGGCCGAAGGCGATGCGCCTTGGGGCAACAGTGACCGGTCAGACGCATATGCAGGTGGCGAGCGGCATAGAGCTGCCAGCAACTGCCCTGACGACGGCAGGGGACCGGCCGGCGGTCTGGATCGTCGACGGCAAAACGCAGCAAGTCTCGCTTCGAACCGTCGACCTGCTTCGACAGGATTCCTCCCGCATCGTGATATCGCGAGGGGTCGAGAGCGGCGAAATCGTAGTGACCGCCGGCGTGCATGCGCTGAGGCCCGGCCAGAACGTCCGGCTGCTGGGAGCTTCCCAATGAACCGCTTTAATCTCTCCGCTTGGGCGCTCGCGCATCGTTCGGTCGTCTACTATCTGATGCTCGCTGTCCTTGTCCTTGGCATTGGGGCCTACCTGCAACTTGGTCGCAACGAGGATCCCACCTTCACCATCAAGACGATGGTGGTGCAGGCAAGATGGCCTGGCGCCACGCTCGACGATACCCTGCACCAGGTAACCGAACGGTTAGAGCGCAAACTTCAGGAAACGCCTCATCTCGACTACCTGAAGAGCTTCACAAAGGCAGGCGAGTCCACCGTCTTCGTATACCTCAAGGGATCGACGCCTCCGGGGACGGTGACCGATACGTGGTACCAGGTGCGAAAGAAGGTTGAAGACATCAGGTTGACCTTGCCACAGGGAGTGATCGGCCTGGTAGCTGATGATGAGTTCGGCGATACCTACGGCATCATCTATGGTTTCACCGCCGACGGGTACACCAACCGCGAGTTACGAGACTACGTGGAAAACGTCCGTTCTCGGCTCTTGCAGGTGCCCGATGTCGCCAAGGTAAATTTGATCGGCGCGCAGCCTGAGCGCATATACATCGAGTTCTCGCCTCAAAAGCTCGCGGGCTACGGCCTTACCGCGGAAGCTCTGACAACAGCGCTGCAGGCTCAAAACGTCGTGGTTCCCTCGGGTGAGATCGTCACCGATCAGGAAGGCATCAAACTGCAGGTAAGCGGCGCGCTGAAATCCGAGAAGGATATCCTCGCCGTCAACTTCGCCGTGGGCGATCGCATCATTCGCCTTGCCGACATCGCTCAAGTGCGCCGCGAGGATGCCAACCCGCCAGATCCGATCTTTCGCATCAACGGCAAGCCTGGCCTGGGCCTCGGGATCTCTATGCGCGACGGCGGCGACGTCCTAGCGCTCGGTCGCAACGTCGAAGAAACGATAAAGGAACTTAGGAAGGACTTGCCGGTCGGCATCGAGCCCACAATGATCGCGAACCAGCCGGAGACAGTCAGTCACGCAATCGGCGACTTCATGGAAGCGCTGTGGGAAGCGATCGCCATCGTCCTCGTTGTGAGCGTTTTGAGCCTCGGCTTCCGCGCCGGCTCCGTTGTCGCGATCTCGATTCCGCTGGTCCTCGCAGTCGTTTTCGCGGCAATGCTGGCCTTGGGCATCGACCTTCAGCGTATCTCGCTTGGCGCCCTCATCATCGCTCTCGGCCTGTTGGTCGACGATGCCATGATCACCATCGAGACCATGGTGAGCCGTCTCGAACGTGGCGACGACAAGCCGACCGCGGGCGTCTTCGCCTACGCTTCGACTGCCATGCCGCGGCTTGCCGGGACGCTCGTCACCGTCGCTGGCTTTGTGCCAGTTGGTTTTGCGCGCAGCGACGCGGGCGAATACACTTTCTCACTCTTCGCCGTGGTGGCGCTGTCTCTAATCGCTTCCTGGGTGGTGTCGGGCCTCTTTGCCCCTGTCGTGGGCGTTGCGCTCCTGGGAAAGCCAAAGCATTCGCATAGTGAAATGCTGAGCGCGCCGATGCGCTTGTTCAAGCGTGCTCTGTTGGCTGCAATGCGCGCCAAATGGATCACCATCCTTGTGACGGCGGGTCTCTTCGCTGCAGCCCTGGCCGGAGCCCGTCTCATCCCGCAGCAGTTCTTTCCGTCCTCCGATCGGCCTGAGTTATTGGTGGATTTGAAGCTGCAAGACAACGCCTCGATTCTTGCGACAAACGAGGTCGTGCAACAGTTCGACGAGATCGTGGCCGCCGATCCTGACGTCGAGCATTTCTCGACCTATGTCGGTCAGGGCGCCATTCGCTTTTATTTGCCGCTCGACGTAGCCCTACCGAATCCCTTCTTCGCGCAGTCAGTCATTGTCACCAAAGGACTTAAGGAACGCGAGCAGGTTCGCGCGCGTCTCGAGAAGGCTTTGGCGACGCGGTTCCCGCAGGTCGTCGCGCGTGTCAATCCGCTGGAACTCGGTCCCCCTGTCGGCTGGCCGGTGAAATACCGAGTGGACGGACCAGACCCGGCCCAAGTTCGCTCCATTGCTCTGCAGGTTGCCGATGCCGTAGGCAAGACGGCGGGCCTCCGCAACGTCAACTTCGACTGGGTCGAGCCATCACGGATTATGCGTGTCCGCGTCGACCAGGACCAGGCGAGACAGCTGGGCCTTAGCTCAGCCGTGGTGGCGACCGCGCTCAATGCCATTGTCTCCGGCACGACGGTGACGCAGGTTCGCGACGATATTTACCTGATCGACGTGGTCGCGCGCGCCGAGCAGACGGAGCGGACCTCTCTTGAATCGCTTCGCTCATTGCAGATCCCGCTTCCGGGCGGGCGGGTGGTTCCACTGAGGCAGATCGCAACCTTTGACTATTCCCAGGAATACCCAATCGTCTGGCGGCGCGATCGCGTTCCGACCCTGACCGTGCAGGCCGACGTGGTGCCTGGTGTGCTGCCGGCAACGGCCGTCAAGGCCTTTGAGCCTCAACTCGACAAACTCGTGGCGGCGCTGCCGAGCGGCTATCACATCTCGACTGGCGGCTCGGTGGAGGAGAGTGGCAAAGCCCAAGCTTCGGTTATGGCGGTGCTGCCGGCCATGGGCCTTCTTGTGCTGACGATCCTGATGTTCCAGCTACAGAGCTTCCAGCGCATGTTCCTGGTCTTGAGTGTTGCTCCGCTCGGCATCATTGGTGTGGTGGCGGCCCTGCTGCTTGCACAAGCTCCGCTCGGCTTCGTCGCGATCCTGGGTGTGCTGGCGCTGACCGGCATGATCGCGCGCAATTCGGTCATCCTGATCGATCAGATCGAGACCGAAAGGAGGACCGGCGCCCATCCGTGGGACGCCGTCGTCACAGCCGCGCTCCACCGGACACGTCCGATCTTGCTCACGGCGGCCGCCGCGACACTCGGCATGGTGCCGATCGCGCCGACTGTCTTCTGGGGGCCAATGGCCTTCGCCATCATTGGCGGCCTCGCCATCGCGACGGTTCTCACCCTGATCTTCCTGCCGGCTCTCTATGTCGCCTGGTTCCGGATCAGTGAACCGCGACCAAGCGAGGTCCACGTGGACGCCGCCGAGATAGGAGACCTTGCGTTGCAAGCTTGATTCATTGGCGAGCCGTGGACTGAACCATGGCTCGCCTCATGGCGCTTCAGGAGTGGCTTGCCCCGAGCTACAGGCCGGAGCTCCATTATATGCGCGGCTCGGGCCCGCTCGGATGAATCCCCCGGATGGTGTGGTTTGCGCCTAAACGCGCGACGCAGCCCGTCCTCGCTGAATAATGAGGTCCTACATGATGTGCATAGCATGCAGCCGCGTTTTTAATAATCGCCCGGTGCGGTACTACTTCTGCTCGCTGATTTGCTGGGAGGACGCCAAGGCAAACACCCCTTGGAGGATTCTCGCACATGGTTGGGACCTGTCCTGGCCGCCAGCAAAGCTCACTACTACCGCTTACTTTCCTAAGCCATTCGAGTCACGCCAGCGTACGAGCACTCTACGCGATATGAGTGCCCGTCGCACGCCGCATGGACCTCCGGCAGAGTCCGGCCGGGGGAATTCTCGGGAGAGCAAGGAACCACCGGTCAGTCCTCGGATGAAATGGTCGTTAACACGCATTCAAGGGCTTGCCGACGTGAACCGATGATTTCCGCCTCTCAATCGACAGCGCTCTGTTGTCGGCCTCGAGCCAGCCGTATCATCTTCTCGCGATAGCACCGCTTCGGTGATCGCGGTCGTGATGGAAGGTCGGCTTCTCAACCCAATAACCCGAAAGCTGAGAGTCCGTTTGCGGCCCCGGAAGCTGCCTGTCTGAAAGGCGCCCAATGTCGGCCATACAATTCAGCGTTGCCATTCTCTGAAAGCAGACATTCAACGACTGGGATCGCGGTCGCGTCGGCAAGTCGATAATGGTGGCGCATCGTTCAAACTGGCCCTCTTGGGGAACTTGGATGCGGCCGCTTGCGCCCAAAGCGGCACACCGGAAAACCGGTATCCTCTGCCAAGAGCCTTCACCTGCCACTAGGTGTCTTCGGCGGTCCTCTCGGCTATGGCAAATGCTTGGAGGTTCTTCACTTTGCCATGATCCTCTTCGGCATTGGAGATGATCGAATAGAAGGCAGCCCTCGCGATGTCCTTCTTCGAGGCCCTTGGATGATGGGCCTTGGCGGCCTTTATCAACTGCTTGGGCTTCATGTCCGGCGTTACGACGCGCATAAGAGTATCAGCGATTGCCTGCATTTCGCTTGTGTCCATGTCAAATCTCCCAACTTCCAGCACTGCCAGTTTGCATAATAGTGCGACAAGCTTGCGGCGACAGCGGGGTGTCTCGAACCCAATACAGATCAGACCCAAGCTCGCTTGCACGCTTAGCCGAATTGCGCGATGGTCATCACGGGTGACACAGGCGGAGCGATGTACCGAATGAAAAAGGCATCGCCTTTAGTACCGACCGAAATTCATATCCATACGGTCGCCGATGACAGGGGGAATCTCAGCATTCTGTCGATCCGAACGACCGAAGGGATTTTGGATATTGCTTTGGACAGCCACGCCGCCGATGCCGTTGTGAGCGCTATCGGCTCGATCCGGTCGAAGCTTGGTCAGAGCGAGATCCTGAAAGAAAGCACGGCCGCCAAACCGGGTAGGGAGAGCATAGGAACGCTGAGCAGGACGGACATTCAGTCTTTCTGATCCGTCCCGGCGCTCTCCGAGATGCCCGATGACATCCGCGAGCGCATTCTCGCCGTACAGGAGAAGTCCGGCTTCGTTCCGAACGTCTTGATCGTTCTCGCACACCGTCCCGACGAGTTCCGGGCTTTCTTCGCCTATCATGATGCGCTGATGGACAAGCCCGGCAATCTTAGCAAGGCCGAGCGCGAGATGAACGGCCGTTGCTCTTGTAGGTTGGAGAATGTGCGCTAGGCGAGCACCGTCTCGGCTGGACGGCGCGGCGAGAATGGCAGATCCGGCCCGTAGCCGAGCCTCATGATGATGTCTGGCCGCCGTCCGTTCTCTCCAACCAGTGCCGCTAGCTCGGGACGCAGGCTAGTAACTTCGACTGGTTGGTTGATGAAGGCGTGCTTCAGGCCGAGGCTGGTGGCAGTCAAGGCGAAGCGCTGACAGGCGCGGCCGACCTCGATCCAGTGCGCCTTGTCCTCGCGTTCGGCAAGGAAGACCGCCACGCCCGCCGAGGATGCGAGATGACGCGCATACCTATCATTCTCGGCCCCGACCCGGAAGAATTGGTCGAAAACGAAGTCGCCCAGCACGGTCGGCAAGACAGGATTGCCACTCGCGGCGGAGAACAGCCCGTCTCCGGATGCCATGGCGCTGCGTGGGTTGAACCGCACCCATCGTTTTAGCTCGCGCATGAACGCCGGATCGGCCATTTGCATGCTGTTGCCGGCAATGACGAGATCGCGCACCCGATCGATCCGCGCCCGGTCGATGAGGAGGACCAGCCGAACCTTAGGCCGCGCCGCAGCCAGTTCGAGCCTCGAGAGACCGGCGGCCGGAACGGTGCGGCCATCATATTCGGCACGAGTCGACTGCCGCCTCGGGATTGCGGCAAGCAGAGGATCGGACCTTGCCGGGCCCTTGGAAAAGACATAGCGGGCACCATTCCCGTCGAGATCGATCTCGATCTCGCCTGGCCGCCCGGTTGCTGCAGCTGCAATTGACAGGTTCTCGGCTGCGCACCCGAGGCTGACGAACAGGTGGTGATCGTCCGGATCGACGGCGGGTGTCCGACGGGAGCTATCGGGCAGGATGTCGATGACGCTATCGCTTGCGTGGAACCGCCAGGGTTGGGTGTTGTGGCTGTTGGCGGCGAGCGTTGCATAGCGGACGAGATCGCGAATGTCCGGCGCCGTCGTCAAACCGGCGCGCACCCGGCTCGCATAAGCGTCGTAAGCGGTCATCGATCCGACCGATGACGTCCAGGCGGCTGTGCCAGCCCCTGCCAACAGAAGCGCGCCGCCAGCGCCGATCAGAAGACTTCGCCTATTCATATCGTGCCTTCGCCAAACCGAATGCCTGTCGCATACACGCTAAGCCACGATCGCGCTTTCGGGCGAGGACACCAGTTGGGTGAGGCGTCCATGCAGTGCATCGAGGCGGGCCAACAGCTCGACTGGCACGGTCTCGGCAATGTGTGCCGCTCCCGAATAGATCTTGCCGCTGTTGCCATCCAAGGTCAGTGTAGCGCCCTCGGGAAAAACCGTGCCGCCAAAGGCGACCTCCCTTCGCGTGTCATCGATCGTCATTGTCTCGCTTCCCACCAGGCAGACCTTGCCAAGCTGCCGCGCGACGACCGCAGCATGGGACGTCCTGGCACCATGCTGCGTCAACAGACCGTCAGCGAGGGCGAGCGCGGCGATGTCGCTGGTCTCGGCATCGCGGCGAACCAGGATCACGCTCGCACCCGCGGCCTTACGCTCCCGAACCCTGGTTTCCTCAAGCCCGATCTCACCGCAGACGACGCCGTTGGCTGCGGAAGATGCCGACGCGATCGGCGACAGTGCTGCGCCATCGCCGGCCGCGATCGTAAGAACGGTCAACGCCTGCCGATCGAGCACGCGAGTCCGCTCGCGTGCGGTCCCGGCATCGATCAAACCCTCGGCGAGCAAATCGAGCGCGATACGGGCGGCCGCAAACGGTGTGCGCTTGCCGGCGCGTGTCTGCAGCAGGAAAAGGACCCCTTCCTGGACAGTGAACTCGAAGTCCTGCATGTCGCCGAAATGACGTTCGAGCAGCGCTGCCGCATCGACCAGCTCATCCCAGACGCGCGGCGCGACGGCTGCAAGTTCTTCATGGCCGCGGGCCGTGCGGCGTCCGCTGACGACATCCTCGCCCTGAGCATTGAAAAGGAAGTCCACCCAAGGATTGGGGTCGCCGGTGCTGGGATTGCGCGTGAAGCCGACACCAGCGCCGGAGAGGCCGCCGGCGTTGCCAAACACCATACGCTGGACGGTCACGGCCGTGCCCATGTCATGCGATAGGCCGTGAAGATTGCGATAAGCGACGGCCTTCTCGCTTCCCCACGACCGGAGAACGGCGCTGATCGCTTCGCTGAGTTGGACCTCCGCGCTTTGCGGGAAGGGTGAGCCGGTCTCGCGCTGGAATGTTTCCAGATGCCGACGCGCGATTTGCCGCAAGCTCGCAAAGTCGAGCGCTCCTTCATCCTCACCCTGCCTGACGGCGGCAAGATCGGCCTCGAAATGCGCGGCATCGATGCCGGCGACAACCTCGCCATAGCCGGCGATGAGGCGGCGGTAGGCGTCCCATGCAAGCCGCGGATGCCCAGTCAACCTGATCAACCCGGGGACGGTCGCGTCGGTCAGGCCAATATTCAGCAGCGTGTCCATCATCCCCGGCATCGACACCGGGGCACCTGACCGCACGGACAAAAGCAGCGGACGGCGGGCGTCTCCCAGCTTCAGCCCGGTAAGCGCTTCGAGCTTGACTAGGGCCGGCCGCCAAAGTTGCTGGCCGACGGCTTGGGGATAGGTGCAATAGCCCGTCCCCAACACGAAGGCCGGCGGCACGTTGAGCCCAAGCGCGGACATCCGCGCAAGATTGTACGCCTTGAACCCGAGGACGGCCTGAGTAGCTATCTCGGGCAACTGCTCCTTGCCGCCGATTATGTATACGCACTCCAGGTCTTCCCTGGTCGCGGGCCGGTCGGCCGCCTTCCCGGAAGCACTCATGCCTCAGTCCCCAGGCGGCTGAACGCCAGATCGCGAATCCGGTAAGCGGTTGCAAGCAGCACATCCGTCGCAAGTTCCAGTGCCGCGGCGAAATCGGTGGAGAGATTGAGCGTTACGGCATCATCAATATTGCGCACCAAGAGCCGCCGCACGTCGCGCAGCAACTGGTCACACTGCTGTTCGGCATTGAGAACGCGCCACGAGACAGCGATGAAATCCTCATGGTCGCTGGCGTCGCTGCCTTCGCCGAGCGTGCTGGCAATCGCCAGCAGCTTGACGTGATCCTGCGTGGCTTCGAGGACCTTCTCCGCGAGCTGCTGCATCCCTTGGCGCACCTCGATCGGCCACTCCGTGTGACGATTCTCGGCGATCAGCGATAGCACGAAGGCCGCTTCTTCCATCGCGTCGGCAATGTCGTCGGCACGTTCGATCAGCCGTTTGAACGGCAACCAGCGCGGATTGCGTTCGGCTCGTGCGCGCGAGCGCATGACGAGCAGGTCCGCCTGGCGTTCCCATGCCTTGGCCTGCTTGGCCAGCTTTTCCGCGTCGTTGGCGGAACGCTCGTGGCCATGTGCGATTGCGTCACGAATCCCTTCGGCCAGCGCGTGGCAAAACGATGCGTGTTCCGCGAGCAACGCGAATTCGTCATGATGGCGCCCGATATGGCGTATCAAGAGCAACCGGATCGTGTCCGTTATGCGCGACACAGGCTGATGCTGCTGCATCGCCAGGGACGATGCCGCCAATGCCTCGACCAGGAAATCCCGCGCGGGTGCATCGCCCATAACGGCGTCAAGCCTGTCGCCAATGCGAAAATAGTCGCCACCGATTGCTTCCATGGCGGCAAAGATCAGCGACTCGCCGCCCGCCTCCAGCCAGCCCCGGTGGCCGATTTCTCGGCGGGCGCATTCGTTCAGCACGTCGCTGGCTCCGGCCTTGCCGACGATCTGCTGCAGGCGCTTGCGGGCGCGATTCCAGTCGATCAAAAAAACGATCCGCGCGCCCAGCCCTTCCAGCGCCTTGCGTAGTGCTGCCTCGTCGGAACATTCAAATGTCGCGGTGCCGACGTAGTATGCGTCGCCGAAATTGAGCCCCTCGGTCATCTGCGAGCCGATCGCTGACCATTTCGCGCCGATCTGGGAGAGCGTATCCTGAAAGAATACGAAGCGCTGTCGGTGCAAGTCCGAGTAGGTCAGCGTGAGAATCATGCCTTCGACCTGCGCGACAAGGACATGCGCATCGTTGGTGCCGATGTCGTTCTGTATGAGAAGGCGTTTGCCGTCGCGTGTTGCCGCCGTTTCCAGGCCCGGATGATCAAGTTTCAGCGCTCGCGTGCGATTGAGGCCGCGCATGAAAGCTGAAACCAGCGGCCGGTCTTCCTGTGCCAGTTGCCAGACATGGGCGCCGTCGATCGCTTCGTCGGATAGAGAGGCCGCTAGCTGGTTCAGCGCCTTGTGCAAATCCATCACAAGGATGTGGAAACTGTCTTCCTGACCGCGCTTGCCGCCGGTCAAGGCATTCAGATGCGTTGCGTCGAGCGTGCCGCCTGAAAGGCCACCGAGCCATTGGCACCACTGCTCGACGCGCGTGCTAAGTGCGACATGCGCCTCATCGGTGCTGCCCTCGATTGGCCGCGCCATGGCAAGCAGATCGGCGCGCAACTTCTCCACGAGCTTGGGCAGGTTTGCGAGATGCAAGGTGGAACCTTCGAGACAGGCCGAGCTGGGAAGATCGAGAACCCATGGTGCGTCAATGTGCGCGGCGGAATATTCCCGATGCAGATCGAGTTGTACCGTTCCCGGGTGATCAGCATGAGCGTAGGCCGCCTGTACCACCGTCAGATAGAACTTGATCCGGTCGTTGGCTGCTAGCGCTGCCTTGATCCAGGCAGGGCGCAATAGCTCCGTCTGTCCGATCGCTGCAACGACGCCGGTCTTCTCCATATTCAATCCTCACTCACCGGCTTTTTTGGGCAGTGCTTAAAAGTAAACACGCACGCCATCAGATCAGCCTTGATGTGGATCAAGGAGCAACGCTATCGACAATTATGACTGGCTGTCGACTTTCATAACTATAGAGGCGGATGATAATTAGCCGGCATAGAAATAATCTTGGCAACATAGGGCGCAAAGCGATTATCGGCGTTGAAACGCTGCCCTATTCAGGTTTTATCGTCCCAATGACCCAGAGCGCGGCCGAACCTGAATGAAATTGGCCGGCACCATTCCACCTTCTGGTCAGGTTCTGCTCTGGTGCGTATCGCGAAAATCCTCCAGCATGGTCGCCGCCTCCGGCTTGTCACTTCCAGAATGGACGAGCCTTTTTGAGACTTCGCCAAAGCGCGGTCGCGCGAGTCCAGCTGACCTCGGCACGCGCTTGGCTCGAGCCAAGTACCCATCCGGCTGCGCGTTGCGCGGCCGGATTGTCCGCGCTGAACACCTCCGCTTCGGTCAGCGTGGCTCTGACTATCGCTGCATCGTTCAGGTCGCCAAAGACGGTCTGGAGTCCTTTCAAACGCTTCAGGAAGGGATCGACGCGCTTTGCCGGGTACAAGGGAGAAAAGAACTCGACCACATATCGCAACTTCTTCAGTTCCTTGCGCAGCTCGTGGCGTTGTTCCGCCGTCAAAGTCTCAATTCCATGCGCATGCTTGACGACCTTCTTCCACCGTTTTTTGAGCGCCTGTCCGGAGAGCTCGCCGATCGGCGCTGCAAGTCGCTCGGTCTGCCCGAAATCCTGGGGAACGAGCCAGCCGCGCGTCTCCACGAAACGCGCCAGATCGATCAGGAACGCCTGGACGCGCGCTTCGACGAGAAGCTTGCGCAGGTGATCGCGCAGTTCGGTTGTCCGCCGTGGAAGCGCTTCAGAAAGGGCGGCGAGACCGGGTTCGTCCGGATGTGACTTGGCATCCCGCCCCACGATGTCGTTGGCCACCACGTCGAGGTCCCTCAGGTGCCCGACCTCTTGGCCAAGCCAGCGCGCTTCGCCGTTGAGCCTCTCCATTTCCGGGCTCTGCAAAAGCGAGAAGACCGAAAACGCGCTGCGCAGACGGCGCAGGCCGATCCGTAACTGATGCGGCCCTTCGGCATCGTCGACCTTCCTGACGGCCAGGATATTTGCTGCAATCTGATCGAGGCATTCGCGCAGGATGTCACGCGCCGCCAACTCGGCTGTCTGGGCTGGATCGATCGCAACTCCCTTGGCGTTTTGCGGGCATAGCGGAAAGTCGATCCTTCCTTCCTCCGCCAGAAGATAGCCGCGTGCCGCCTTGGAAAGCCTCGAGAACCTCAAGCCGCCTTTGGGAAACAGTGCGTGTGTGATATCGAACAGCCCACCAGGGTTGCCTTCGACGGGTTCGATCTCCACTTCGCAAAACTCGGCCGAGCGTTCCCCGGCACGGATCTCGCCAGTGTCCACCGCCAGTTCCGCTCGAGTGCCATCCGCAAGCAAAAGCTCGCCGGCGGACCGCTTGATCACGGTCTCGCAGACAGGCTGCAGCGGTGTGCCATTCAGGAGGTGAAGGACCTCCTCGCGAATCGCCGCTTCCGGAATCGCTTCCGGACACGGCCGTCCCCCCGGCGCGGGGTTTTCCACCTCGCCGACCTGCGACAGACCGCCGTGCAGTTCTGCATTGGTCTTGACAGTCTGTACCCACCGACGTCCGTCACGCCGAAGCCGCAGCGCAATCCCGGCCTTCTTCAAAGCGTGTTCGGGGGTATCCAGATAAATGCTTCTGAGCGTTTTCGTTGTTGGGTGGCCTTTGGCCAGCTTGGATGCCGTCACCTGCGCCCACAGTTCGCGCGACGTCGGCTCGTCGAGGAGAAATTTCAGCTCGATCTCGCTCATGTGACTGCCTTGTGTGGATTTTGTTACAGCGCTACGTCGATTGGGCGTGCGTCAGCAAGCCTCGCGAGGTGCATGACCGCTGCGCAGCGGTTCGGTACAGCAAGCGACAGCACAGGCATCCAACCGCGCCCAAGCACCTACAACGCCCAGGGCCGACCCTCCTTGATCTTGCTCAAAGACGCTCCCGCGAAAAATCCCGATGCTGAACTCGCTTGAGAGTTTGGCTTAACGAGGAGAGGGTCGATGAAGCCTGCATCGAGAAAGATCGTCATTGTCGGCGGCGGCGTAGCCGGCCTGTGTGCAGGCGTCTATGCGCAGGCCTCGGGCTATCAGGTCGAGGTCTTGGAGCAGGGCAGCGTACCAGGTGGGCTGGCGACGAGTTGGAAGAGGGCCGGCTACACCTTCGAAACCTGTCTGCATTGGCTGGTCGGATCCTCGCCCGACGGCGCGCTCGGAGCCCAGTGGCGCGAAGTATGCGATCTCGACAAGCTGACCTTCGTCTATCCGGAGGAATTCCAGCGGCTCGAGACGGAGGACGGCCGAGCGCTCCGCATCTATAGCCATGTCGATCAACTGGAGGCGGAGTTCTTGCGCGCGTCGCCGCAAGACGCTGAGGAGATCAGAGCCTTCGCCTCGGCGATACGCGGGCTCGCGGATTTCCCCATGGAAGCGCTGAACGAAGCCTGGCCGCGCAAGGGGCTGGCGCTCCTGCGTCTTATCCCCAAGCTGCCACTTCTCCAGCATTGGGCCTCGATGAGCGCAGCTGAGTACGGCAAGCGTTTCGAGCACGAGCTTATCCGGCGCTTCTTTGTCGACGGCGCGACCAGCGGCATGTCGGTGATCGCGCTCGTCTTCATGTTCGCATGGATGAGCCGGAAGAACGCTGGCTATCCGATCGGCGGCTCGAAGGCCGTCGTCCGCCTCATCGTCGAACGATTCCGCGCGCTCGGCGGGACGTTGCGCTTGATGGCGAAGGCGGACGAGATCCTTGTGGAGAACAATGCCGCTGTGGGCGTGAGGCTCGCAGATGGAGAAACGATCCACGCCGATTGGGTGATCTCAGCCGCAGACGGTCACGCTACGATCTACGATCTGCTGGGCGGCAAATACCGGGACGAGGCGATCGACCAATTCTACGAGAAGCAACAGGTCTTTCCCTCCTATCTTCAGGTGTCGCTAGGCGTCGCGCAGGACTTGTCGGCCGAGCCGGGCTTGCTCAGCCGCTGCCTGGCAGAGCCGCTCCGCCTGGATCCGGAAACCGTCTTGCACGAAGTGCCGCTTCGGATATTCCACTACGATCCGACCTTCGCGCCGCCGGGCAAGACGGCGGTCACTGCATTCCTGCCGACGTACAACTACGCCTATTGGCTCGATCTCGAACGCAGCGATCCGAAGCGCTATGCGGCCGAGAAGCAGCGCGTTGCCAGAGCCGTAATCGCTATTCTGGACCGACGCATGCCGGGGATCCGCGAACGCATCGAAACCATCGACGTTTCGACGCCCGCAAGCGTCGTTCGTTTCACGGCCAACTGGAAGGGAAGCATGGAGGGCTTTGTCCCGACGCCCGGAACAGGCTTCGGGGCGAAACGCCAAACCTTGCCAGGCCTCGATCGCTTCCGAATGGTAGGTCAGTGGGTGCAGCCGGGCGGCGGCTTGCCATCCGGCCTGATGACGGCGCGCACTGCTATCCGGGCGATTTGCCGCAAGGACCACGTGCCCTTCGTGCCGAAGTCCGCATCCGGGGTCGATCAAGCTGCCTGAGTTGCGCTAGCCAAGTGGGCGTTCGTGCCCGGAAAGTCGAGCCACGCGCCGATACATGGTGTGCCTATGGTGCGCCGTGCTTACTTCGCGCCACTGGTCTGGCGTGGGCGCCGTGCTAGCATGTTGACAAGGCGTGGCTGATTCCCGTCGCAGCAATCAGTCGACATTATTGCTCTCAATCCTCCCTATGTCTGCCTATGAAGCCTTCTCTTGCCATAGCTGCCATTCTCGGATTCGTGGGGTTCGTCACCTCGTTCGGCGCGCATGTCGTGGCCGTGAACCTTCCCAGCTACGCCAAGGAAGTTGGCGTTGGCTTGGCAATGATCGGTGTCCTTATCGCCGCGTACGATCTTGCGGAGATCGTGGCCAAGCCCTTGTTCGGTGCTTTGGCTGACCGAGCGGGCATGAAGCGGACAATGCTCGTCGGAATAGCGGTCTTCGTCCTGGCTTCCCTTCTCTATCCTTTTGTTGATCCGCGTCTCCTCGTGGTCGTTCGCTTCTTGCAGGGTGTCGGTGCCGCCGCGTTGTCTGCGGTCTCATTGGCCCTTGTCGGCGTTTACTTCGCGGAGAACCGCGGACGGGCCTTCGGCATCTACAATGCGATCAAGGGCGCCGGCTACGTCGTCAGTCCCGTGATCGGCGGCGCGATCGTGCTGCAGAGCAGCTTCGCTGCCATCTTCTATGCAACGGCAGCCGTCGGTGTGCTGGCTTTCTTGATCTCTACCATGCTGCCGGATCCGCAGACGAGCGAACAGCTCAGTCTCGACGATGATGATGACTTCTCGCTTCGGAGCTTGTGGCAGGTCGCGCGCCAGCCGGACCTGCTGACATGGTATCTCGTGATCGTCGTCAACATGTTCTTCGTTGGAATCCTCTTCGGCTTCCTGCCCGTCTATATCTCGAGTCTCGGCTATACGCCGCTCGAGAGCGGGATTGTGATCTCGGTCGTTGCCTTGGCGTATCTGCTTGTTCAGCCCGTTGCCGGCTGGGTCGCTGATGTCATTGAAGCGGCGACGACAATCAAGATCGGGCTTGTCCTGTCCGCCCTGAGCGTGATTGCGGCCCCCTTTACACAAGGCAACTCGCTGCTTGCGCTGTCGATTGTCGCCGGCATCGGCGTCGGCACGGTATGGACGAACAGCGATCTGCTCGTGAGCAGGCTGGCCAAGGAGGGACGATTGGGCGCGACGATGGGCGTCGCCGGATCGTTCAAGGAGTTCGGCGACATGGTCGGCCCGTTGTTGATCGGCGCGCTGTCGCAACTGCTCGGCCTGACTTTCGGCTTCGTCATCTGCGGCGTTTTGGGTCTTCTGTCTTTGGTGCTCGTGTTCGGAAGGCATGAAAAGCGCGCAACTGCCGATTCGATCGGGCCTTCCTATACGTCCGACGAGGATCGCAAGATGAACGGCTGATCCTCGGAATGGCACTCGCCTGAGCCTCAATGTCAAACATCAGCCTGGGGCACTGTTTGCCATAACGCATCTTCAGAGGAAGGGCAGAATGGTGTCGTTTGCCGCCCCTTGCTCAGGTGCCAACCAATGTCGCGATGTGGCGCCTTTGTGCGCTGCAAGCATGAAGCAGCCCACGATGCCCAGGGTGCCGGCTGTCAGCGCCAGTGCGGGGCCTTATCCTTCAGAAGACGC
Organism: Mesorhizobium sp. M00.F.Ca.ET.216.01.1.1; assembly: GCF_004010325.2. GTDB lineage: Bacteria > Pseudomonadota > Alphaproteobacteria > Rhizobiales > Rhizobiaceae > Mesorhizobium. The sequence continues at coordinate 71,165 of NZ_SADR02000028.1, read as the reverse complement.
ATCCATTCGAGAACGACCGCTGTGACCAACGCGGCTGCCCACAGAACCGAGATGTGCCAGTCGTCACGTTTGATTGCGGTGAAACTCGCTCACCCATTTCTCGACATCCGTCGAGGCGCTCAGATCTGCGAGGTTGCGATGGGAGGCAAAGCCGAAGATCATGGCGACGGGAACGAGAACGAAGCTCGCGCCAACGCCGAAACGTTTGATACGGTCCATCAGGGGAGGTCTCCCCTGCCGGTTCTGCTACAGGCTCGTCTTAGGATATCGAGCACCAATCAGAATTTGCCGGCGCGTCGCCAGCGTGTAGGCGGCTCGCGCGCCCAGAGTAATGGTGAGTGAGGCCGTGGCAGCCGATAGAATTACGAACTGCAGCAGAAGGTCCTGAAGCAGCAGGGTGGCGGCGATGGCGACGAAGAGGATACCGCCGATATAGCGGCCGACCGGATCATAGATCGTCGACGTCAGGCACGACGACAGGAGAAACACAAGAAAGGCAAGGGCGATCAGGGCGACTAGCCAGACTGGATAGATGTCAAGGTAGGCAAAGGCGGAGAACGCCGCCGCGATGACCGCAAAGTCAGCGGTCGCGTCGAAATAGGCGCCGGCTCGCGACGGCGTGCCGAACCGTCGGACCAGCGATCCATCAGCCGCGTCCGAGACCATGGCGAAGCCGAGACAGGCGAATGCCGCTTGAAGCTCGAGGCGCGTCACCAGCCACCACACCAGCGGCGCACTGGCCAGCCGCAGTCCAGTGAGAAGCTGCGGCAGCAGCGGCAAGAGTTCGAGCCTGCGCGAGCCGCCGCTGCCAGCGCAGAACTGCCTGGTCACCATGCTATTGGACCGCTGGCTGCAAAGCGCGTCCGGTCTCCCGCGCAATCTGGATCGCTCTGTCGGTGTTGGAGCCGGTGTATTTGTTCGCTTCGTCATTGGGCTTCATCGTCGTGAGCCCGAGACTTCGGATTGCGCGGCCGCCCGCCCGAACCACCATCTGCTCGGTCAGCTTGATCGCTGGCTCAACGTCGCCGGCGCCGGTCAAAAGTACCACGACGGGCTTTCGGCCGAAGTCCGCCACCCGCTCGATATAGCGGGCAAGCGGCTTTCCGGGTGCACCGCCATAGACGGGCGAGCTGAGAATGATGAGGTCGTAGCCTGCGACCGCAGCGGGTGCCTTGCTGCTCGCTGTCGTGGTCGAGACTTGCCACCCCGATGCGACGAGGCCTTCGCTGAATGCTTCGGTCACCCGCTTCGGAAAACTGCTGAGCCCCGGCTGGTAGACGACCAGCGCCTTGCCGGCGGTTCCGTCCGGGTTGGAGACCGTGAGTGGCGTCACCGTCTCCTCATTGAGCCGCCATACCAGCCATGTAAACGATCCGCCGGCGATCACGACGATAATGGCCACCGCGATGAGCAGGCCTGTCCAGAAAGTGCTCATATCGTTGCTCGCTCTATGAGAGACGCCCACCGCTTAGAAAAGCTAACAAGGGCCGCCGCCGTCCGCTTTGACCGCGATCAAGGACTGGGCCTTCGAATTCGGGTGTTGTTGGCTCCCGGCTGACCTGCTGAGTGGAGCGAGCGATGGGAAGCACAGACATTGCCCGCAGGACCGCCCTGATCACCGGAGCAAGCAGCGGGATCGGTTACGAATTCGCAAAGCTCCTTGCGCGTGACCATTTCGACCTCGTGCTGGTTGCCCGCGATGCGTCGCGGCTCGAACGCGTGGCTGATGAGCTGAGGCAAAGCTTCGGCATTACGGCGATTGTCATACCAACCGACCTGTCGCGGCCCGAGGCCGCAGCGGTCATCCATCGAGCCCTGCAAGACAAAGGCATCCATATCAATATCCTGGTCAACAACGCAGGCTTCAACGTCTATGGCCCGTTCTGGGAGACAGATGCGCAGCGCGAGCTGGACATGATCCAGACGAATATCGTCGCGCTGACGCAACTCTCGAAGCTGCTGCTGCCCGAGATGATCGAACAGCGCTCCGGCAAGATCCTGAATCTGGGCTCGACCGGATCGTTCGCGCCTGGACCGCTCAACGCCGTCTATTGTGCCACCAAGGCCTACGTCCTGAGCCTTTCTGAAGCCCTTGCTGAAGAATTGAAGGGTACGGGCGTCACCGTGACGACCTTGTGCCCCGGCGCGACCAGGACCGCATTCGCAGAGCGGGCCCAAATGATCGATACGAACATTTTTCAGGGCAAGTTGCTAAGTGCAGCGGAGGTTGCGCAGGCGGGCTACCGCGCGCTGATGCGGGGTGACACAAGCATCGTCGTTGGGCTCGCGAACAAACTCCAGGTTCTTTCGATTCGGTTCGCGCCGAGAGATGTCGTTGCGAGGATTGGCAAACGCATCATGAGCCGCCTTGAGGCTCGCCACGGTGGCAAAGAGCCTCTCGGCGCTCCCACCTCAGGTCGAACCGGCGAACGCGGATCCAGAGGGTAGCGGAGCCTATGTACAAGCGGGCCGTGCCGGAAATAGGGAACACGGCAGGCCAACCTGCATCCCTGGTGGGCAGGGCTGTTGTATTGACCCGGCATGGCGGCTCCGAGGCGTTAGAGCTGCGTCAGTGGGAGACCCCGCCGCCGGAACCGCGACAGGTGCGCCTCCGCGTAGAGGCAGCCGGCATCAGCTTTGCCGACCTGCTGGTCTGTCAAGGGCTGCATCCGGAACGGCGTCCGACACCGCATGTCCCGGGCTGGGATGTGGTCGGCATCGTCGAATCGGTCGGCTCGGAAATCCGCCATGTGAGAGTTGGCCAACGAATTGCCTGTCTCTCGATCGTAGGTGGCTGGGCAGAGCATGCGGTAGTGCCTGGTGAGTGGGTTGTTCCGGTCCCGGCGACAGTCACGCCGACGCTGGCAGTGTGTCTGGTGATGGACTACGTGGTCGCTTACCAGATGCTGACCCGATCCACATCGATCAAGACAGGTGACACGGTGCTGCTCCAGGGCGCCGGTGGAGGCGTTGGGACCGCGTTCATGCAGATAGCTCGTCAGTTGGGCGTGCGGGTTCTTGGCACGGACCGTGCGGCTAAGCGAGCGCACATAGAGGCCGAAGGCGGTGTCCTCATCGACTTTGAGCACGAGGACGTCCCGACACGCTGCAGAGAGCTGACGGACGGTCGCGGCGTCGCGTACGGATACGACGGAATCGGCGCCACCGCGACAGCATCGCTGCGGACGCTGCACCCGGGCGGGCGATTGGTCTGGTTCGGCATGGTCACCCTACTGTCGCGTGGTGAGCGGCATCGGCGAGGCAGCGCATGGACGGCCTGGAAACTCGCATTGGCCTTTGCTGCGAACCTGCTCCCCGGAGGGAAAAGAACCTCCCTATACAGCATTCAGACGCTCGCGCGTCGTCACCCCGAGTGGTACCGCGAAGATCTTGCCGCCCTGATGGCGATGCTCGCCGAAGGCAAGCTTTCACCGCGCATCGCCAACGTGCGTACGCTGGAGCAAGTGCCTTCAGCGCTCGGGGACTTGGCAGGCCGAGGGCCTCCAGGCAAACAAGTGATCGCTGTTGGGCCGCAGTAAGTTGCGGGCGGGCACGCGTGATGTTCGCCGAGTGAGGCGCCACAGTAGGTCATCCGCCGCCTTCAGCTGGCTCATATCCTTCTGAAGGTCTGCAAGGTGATGGAGCTGCCTATTCGAGCCTCCTTCCCGACCCCGGTCGGGTTGTTTCGAGGGTTGGTGGCAAGAGACCTGCGGACGCTGTTAGCTCGTTTCTTCTGTCTTATTGATCACGATCAACGACCGATGTTTGTGATCGCCTTAGGGCTCAGTGCGTGAAGAACGCCGCGTAGGAAGGAAGCGTGCGGCAAGAGGCTCCACACTGCGAACCAAAATCGAATCGGCGAACAGGAACTCAGGGCTGGCACACGCCATGTACAAGATCGCCAATCCGCCCTGATGATTGCCGGTTCTACGGCGACGCTCAGGCAGCGCTTACCCGGATGATGCAATCAATCAAGGAACTTGCCGCCGCCTGAGTTTTCGACGGCTTGCTCCTTTTGTCTCGAGGAAGGGAACGACACATGACTTATGCAACGACCTATCCTTATACCGGCGAGGTGCTGAAGAGCTTTCCGAACGCCACGGACGAAGAGATCGCCCAGGCGATCGACGCCGCTCACAACGCTTTTCTTGCCTGGCGCCATACATCCTACGCGGCTCGTGGAATGATCCTGCAAAAAGCAGCCGGCCTGCTGCGGCAGAACGCGGACGAGTATGCAAAGCTGCTGACGCTGGAAATGGGCAAGCTTTTTGCCGAGGCGAAGGCCGAGGTCGAACTGTCAGCGAAGATCCTTGAATACTACGTTCACAATGCCGATCGGCTGCTGCAACCGGAAAAACTGTCGGTGGCTGATCCAGCCGAGGGCGAGGCTGTTATCGTGTGCGAACCGCTCGGCGTGCTGCTCGCGATCGAACCCTGGAACTTCCCCTATTACCAGATCGCGCGCATCATCGCTCCCCAACTCTCCGCCGGCAATACGATGCTTTTGAAGCACGCCTCCAACGTGCCTCAGAGCGCCGCCGCCTTTGAAAGGTTGATGCGGGAGGCCGGGCTGCCGGCCGGTGCTTTCCTCAACCTTTATGCGACACGTTCTCAGGTCGAGATGATCATCGCCGACCCACGCGTCCATGGCGTCGCCCTGACTGGATCGGAGGACGCTGGTGCAGTGGTCGCAGCGCAGGCGGGGAAGGCACTCAAGAAATCCACGATGGAACTCGGCGGCGCGGACGCTTTCGTTGTGTTGGCCGATGCGGATCTGGAAAAGACCGTCAAGTGGGCCGTTTTCGGCCGGCATTGGAATGGTGGCCAGGTCTGCGTCTCGTCGAAGCGCATGATCATTGTCGACGACGTCTATGATGAGTTCCTGGCCCGGTATCGCAAGGGTGTCGCGGGTCTGAAAGCGGGAGATCCGTTCGACGCGGAAACGACGCTCGCGCCTTTGTCCTCGCAGGCAGCCGCCGACGACATCAAGGATAGAATCCGGCAGGCTGTGGCGCATGGTGCCAAGGCCGAAGAGGTTGGGCCGCCTGTCCCAAACCACGGCGCCTTCGTGCAGCCGACCATCCTGACCGAAGTCGGCGAGGACAATCCGGCCCGTTATTGGGAATTCTTCGGTCCCGTCTCGATGCTCTTCCGCGCCAAGGATGAGGACGACGCCGTGCGCATCGCCAACGATTCCCCCTTCGGTCTCGGCGGCTCGGTGTTCACATCCGATACGAAGCACGGCGCGGAAGTCGCGAGGAGGCTCTCGACCGGAATGGTCTTCGTCAACCACCCGACCAAAGTCGAGGCCGACTTGCCCTTCGGCGGCATCGGCCGCTCCGGCTATGGTCGTGAACTTCTGGGCCTCGGCCTCAAGGAGTTCGTGAACCATAAGCTGATCGATGTGGTCGACATCGACGCTCGGTTCTGAACGTTCCAGTTCTCCGCCAACCCTCAGTGGGGCCGGAAAGCCTGTCACCACTTTCGAGGCGGCCAGCGCAAACCCTTGCGTTGGCGTCGCGATCCAACCCAGGAGCATTCCATGACCAACACTATGAAAGCCGCCGTCGTCCGCGAGTTCGGCAAGCCACTCGTGATGGAAGAGGTTCCCGTCCCAACACCCGGAGCCGGACAGATCCTCGTCAAAGTCGCCGCGACCGGCGTTTGCCACACTGATCTACATGCGGCAGAAGGCGATTGGCCTGTGAAGCCCAAGCCGCCCTTCATTCCCGGCCACGAGGGTGTCGGGCACGTCGTGGCGGTTGGATCGGGCGTCAGACATGTCAAGGAAGGCGATCGCGTCGGCGTACCCTGGCTCTACACCGCCTGCGGCCACTGCAAACACTGCCTCGGCGGTTGGGAAACGCTTTGCGAGGAGCAGCAAAACACCGGTTATTCGGTGAACGGCAGCTTCGCCGAATACATCCTTGCCGACCCCAACTACGTCGGCCATCTGCCGGACAATGTGTCATTCACCGACATCGCGCCGATCCTGTGCGCAGGCGTGACCGTTTACAAGGGCCTCAAAGTGACGGACACCAAGCCTGGCGACTGGGTGGTAATCTCAGGTATCGGCGGGCTTGGACATCTGGCGGTCCAATATGCGAAGGCTATGGGGCTGAACGTCATCGCCGTCGACATTGACGATGCAAAGCTTGACCTCGCCAAGAGCCTTGGCGCCACGCTGGCGGTCAACGCTCGTCGGGACGATCCTGCCGCCTTCGTCAAGAAGGAGGTCGGCGGCGCCCAGGGGGTTCTTGTCACCGCGGTATCGCCGAAAGCATTCGAGCAGGCGCTCGGAATGGTCGGCCGCGGCGGAACGGTATCGCTCAATGGCTTGCCGCCAGGCGACTTCCCGTTGTCGATCTTCGATACCGTGCTTAACGGCGTGACCGTCCGCGGTTCAATTGTCGGGACACGGCTCGATCTGCAGGAAGCGCTAGACTTTGCTGGGGACGGAAAGGTCAAGGCGACAATCGCGACCGACCGGCTGGAGAACATCAACGACATCTTCTCGCGCATGCACAGGGGTGACATCCAGGGCCGTATCGTGATCGACTTTGAAAAGTAGGTCCACTTTGCGTGCCATAGTTCCCGAAGTGCACGCTCGACAGCTCGATTGGCGGGACTGCGCTATCGCACCCCTGGCCCCGGTGAAATCCGGATTCGGGGTCGGGGATTGCGTAGCAGGCGTGTGCCTAATCGTCGCGCACCACGATGGGCACCAGCTGCGCGCCGGGAGAATAGATGAGTCACGAACTTCTTTAAGAGAGGCATGATGGGTCGTGAGCTGTGGCGCGCCGATCTGGCGGACAAAGCGCGATGAGCGGGTGGGCACTAACTTCGGCAGTGATATTCCCACAAGCATAATTGTTAGATGTCTCGGAGCCGATGATCACTCTCGTTCAGTTTGCTCTTGGAGTTCTGGTCGGTCCTTCGCAGGTCGGCGCTCGAGCGATTGAAATGATGGTTGCCCGTTACCATCATCCGATCTGGACCAAATATGCGTCTGTGACGTTCGTGGCTGTCGGCGTCTCGGCGCTCCGGGCCGGCCTGCCGGTTATTCCGGTGGCGCTTGGCTTTTACGGCGCCGGCATCGGCCTGGAATCGATCGCCCGGGGAACCCTTCCGCTCGCGCTGTTCGGACCCTCGGGTTACGCGACGCTAATCGGCCGTCTTGCCATGCCAAGTCTGCTAGCGCAGGCGGCGGCGCCGTCTGTTGGTGCACTGCTGTTGGAGCGTGCGGGCGCCCACGGGTTACTGGCAGTGCTTTCCGGGCTTGCCTTGATCAACGTCGCACTGGCATGCGGCTTGGCTTGGCTCATTGCTCATCGACGAGGGCTTCAAGCCCAGCTGTAATAGGACATCGCTAGATCTGTCAGATCTCAACGATTATCGAATGTCGGTATCGGGGGGTGCGTGTCCCCGCAACCACTTTTGTCATGCATGCTAACCGTCCCGGTCTAACCGGGCGGTTGTTGCGCCTGTGATACGCGGACTCAGAGCGCCTCATGCCGGCTGGGATCCGAACTACCTTGCCGCAATCCTCGGCGACTTACGCCGTCAACCTGGATTCTGAGCCGTGGTCGGTAGGTGCGGCGAACGGGGGCAACGAAGTGCGAATAGGATGGTTGAGCGCCCGATCGAGAATACCCCGACTGTGGCTGAGGTTTATCCGGCAAGCCGCGCCACAGCCTCGTCTACCGGCATGTCTATGATAGTGATCCCGCTCGCCGCAAGGAAACGGCGTTCGTTTTTCGTCAGCACGGCCTCATCGATCACCGCGAAATGCGGGCCTTTGGAGCGCTTCATGATCTGCCGGGCATAGGTGCGCAGCATCTGATCGTCGAAACGGCAGCCGAGAAAAAGGAAGCCGCGGCCAGCGCGCCGTTCCTTGACCATTTCGGGGATCGGCGTCTGGATGTCGATTTCGGTCAGCACCTCGACATAGTCGGAATCGGCAACGAGGAAATTTGCGGCCGGCCTGACGCCGCCATGCGGCGTATAGAGAATCGTTTGCGCGGACGGTGCGACGTCGAGTTCCCGGCCGGTCAAGTCGTAAGTCTTTGTCCAGATGTCACGAAATTCGCCCGCCCGGGTAATGCCCTGTATCTCGACGACGTTGGTGCGGCCGGTTTCCGCAAATGCCGTACGCATGGCGCCGTCATACCAGCTGTCGACGACAAGTGAGAGCGGCAGCGTGGCGAGCCAGGCATGAAAGGTGGTCGGCGCGACCGGCGCGGCGAAGAGTTCGGTCATCCAGGCCTGAAGCGTCAGGCGATGCCGGCGCTGTTCGATGAATTGCGCGACCGACCACATGTTGGTGCGGATTTTCGATGGTGCCGGCGCCCGCGCGTGAAGTTGCGCTGCGACCGCTTCCGGCGTGTCGGGCACGGGCGGTTCGGTAGCGCCGAGCCGGAGGAGCCCGGGGCCGAGATAGGGAATGATTTCATTTGCGACGAGCGCCTCTCCGAGGCAGGCGAGCCGCCTTTCGGCATCGCCGTCCCGGATGATGAAGAGATAGTCGGAAGTCAGGATCGCATTCATCCCCGTCTCCTTGGTAGCCAAATACATCAGTCCTCGCCGGAAATTTTCTTCGCCTCGACCGTGATCGGCAGGCGCGTATCGCCCGGAAGATCGGGCAGGACCAACCGCCAGCCGTTCCTGAGCCGCACGAACCCGCCCCAAAGTCCTTCGTTCTCGATCTCGACGATCGGTTCCTCGAGGTCCTTCTTGGGCACGTAGGCCGAAAGACCGGTCCCGTTCCTGCGGATCATCACTTTCATAGGCCCGGTCTCTCGCTGAAATCGGTTGTTGCCGCGCGTCCCGCGGTGCCGGAAGCCGCGACATCGTCGAGGCTCGTCAGTTCGCGCGCGCGCATGCCAACGACGGTGCCGCGATCAATCCACTCGACCGCATAGATGTAGAACTGCTGCAGGAAGGTCCCGATGTCGCGCACATAGCCCTCGTCGCCCTTTCTCACCAGATTTTCTCCAACATCCTTGCCGGGGTAGGTGCCGTCATTTTTCACATGCCGGGTGGCGCGCACTCGCTCGCCCGGCATGAATTGCGGGGGCTTGCGGATCTCGACCTCCTGCTCGCGTCCAAGGCCCATGGTTCAATCCTTCCTTTCCGCGGTTCGTCCTAAGAGATCGTCTGCGGGCCGCCAACAAGCGGGTCCAAGGCCACACCGAGCACCTGACGTCTTTGGTATGATCTTCTCTGAAAACGAGTGCCCGCTTTTCGCTGACCTTCGGTTCGGGGTGCCCGCAAGATCAGGCGGGAACGCAGGTCTTGGGCACCGGGCATACCGAGGCGCATTGCTGTGTATCGAACGTGCCTTCGCATTCGGTGCACTTTTGCGGATCGATAATGTAGGTCTCGCCCTTGAACCTGATCGCAGCCGAGGGACATTCGAACTCGCAGGCGCCACATTGGGTGCATTGGGAAGTGATGATCTTGAAGGCCATTTTACTCCTCGTTCGGTTGACGGGTTGGAATGAGGCGGCTCAAGCTGTCGCCGCCAGGGGTTCGATCCCGAATTCGGCCGCATAGAGAGTGCCGATCGCGGTTTCGATGTATTCGTGGCCATAGGCGTCCGTTGCCCTGATGCCGGCCTCGGTGAGCTGGTCCTTGGGGCATTCTCCGATCTTGGCGCACATCACGATGTCGATGCCCTCGAGCGCGGCGATGACGCCGTCGAGAGCCGCATCCTCGCCCCAGCCGCCAAGGCAATATTGCTCGACCTTGCGGTGCCCGACGAAGCTGATGCCCTTCGGCGAAGCCTCGTAGACTTGAAACTCCTTGGCATGGCCGAAATGCTCGTTGACGCGGCCGCCGCCCTTGGTCGCGACCGCGACGAGCAGCAAACCGCTGGCGCTCGCCGCCTTGACGACCTCGATTGCCTCGCTCTTGGCCGCGAAGTGGTCGCCACGCTCGCGCGCGACCACCTCCCGATAGGCCTCGCGCTTTTGTGCGTCGTAGCTGACCTCTTCGGGAATCTGGTCGAGCGTGAACTCCTGGCCGCGATCCTCGCCGAGCAGTCCGACGGCATCGGCCCGGCACTGGCGGCAATGGCGCATCAGCTTGGCACCGCCCTCGAGCTTGTCCTGCAGCGCCTTCAGTTCCATCGCCTTCGGGCCGCGCTGGCCGGTGAGGCCGTAATGGGTGCCGTGCGCCGGGTCGGAAATGAGCGGCATGACATTGTGCAGGAAGGCGCCGCGTTCCTTGACCCATTTGTTCACCTCGACGAGGTGCTCGTCGTTGACGCCAGGGATCATCACCGAATTGATCTTGGTGAGGATGCCGCGCGCGGTCAGCATTTCCAGGCCCAGCATCTGCCGTTCGTGCAGGATCCTGGCCGCCTCGACGCCGGTATAGCGCCGGTGACCGTAGAATATCCACGGGTAGATCTTCGCGCCGATTTGCGGGTCGACCATGTTGATGGTGATCGTCACGTGATCGACGTTCATGTCGGCGAGTTCGTCGGCATGGTCCGGGAGCGCGAGCCCGTTTGTGGAAATGCACAGTTTGATATCGGGAATTTCTCGGGCGACCTGCTCGAACGTCGCCTTCGCCTTCCTCCAGTCGTAACAGGCGTCGCCAGGACCGGCGATGCCGAGAACGGAAAGCTGCGGCACTTCGTTGGCGACCGCGATCACCTTGCGCAGCGCCTGGTCGGGCGTCAGCTTCTCCGAGACGACGCCGGGGCGGCTTTCATTGGCGCAGTCATATTTGCGGTTGCAATAGTTGCACTGGATGTTGCAAGCCGGTGCGACCGCCACATGCATGCGTGCGAAATAGTGATGGGCCTCCTCCGAGTAGCAGGGATGGTCCTTGATCCTTTCCCAGACGGCAGGGTCCATGTCGTCCGGCTTTGCGGAAGAGCCGCAGGACGAGGACGAGCATCCACCGGATTTGGCAGTCGCCAGCAGTTGGTCGAAGGACGTTGCGCCGGTTAGGCTCTCAAGCGAAATCATCGGTGTGGACATCGAACGGCTCCGTTCCAAGGTGAACGACATCGTTCGCGTCGCAAGACCCGTGCCAGATTTGAAATCACTTTTATTTCAATGTGTTAGACACAAGAATCCGATTTCGGTCGCTGTTCCTACACGACATTGTCGGGCTTTCGACAATTTGGATGAGAGGGTCGGATTACGAAAATGCCTCGCGCCCGACATGCGGCGTGAGGCAGCCGGACCGCGAAGTTGATGCCGTCCAGGCGTTCAGAACTTCTTCACGTCGACATGGTGCTGGCGCAGGGCATAGCCGATCTGCCGAGGCGTGAGCCCGAGAATGCGGGCCGCCTTTGCCTGAACCCAACCGGACCTTTCCATCGCCTCGATCAGCCGGTCGCGTTCGGTGAGACGCGACCCCATTGCCGGGCAAGCGGGATCGTTCGGATCGCAGGCCTTGACGGGCGACGCTTCGCGTTCGTCAGGCATGATCGGGCGCCGGGCCGGCACTGGCGATCCGGCCGGCATCATCCGGCCTTGGGCGAGGTCGTCGATGGCATTGCTGCCATGCGACCGGTCGGCCCCTTTCCACAGAAGCGATGACAGGCATTGACTGCTCTTGCAGGCGAAATCCGACGGAGCGATCGATTTGGATCGCGCGAGTGTCGCCGTCCGCCGCACACAGTTCTCCAGTTCGCGAACATTGCCGGGAAAATAGCATCGTGAGATCAAATCAAGCGCCGAAGGCGTGAAAGCGATTTCACGATTGTTTTCGCTGTTGAAGCGGCCAAGGAAGGCGTTGGCGAGGCGCGGAATGTCGCCGGGTCGCTCCCTGAGCGGAGGCAGCATGATCGGCACGACGTTGATGCGGTAGTAGAGGTCGGCCCTGAACTGCCCGTTCGCGACAGCTGCCTCGAGATCCTTGTTGGTCGCGCAGATGAGCCTGACGTCAACTTTCAGCGTCCTGGTGCCGCCGACGCGCTCCAATTCGCCTTCCTGCAACACGCGCAGGAGCTTGGCTTGAAAAGCCGGCGAAATCTCGCCGATCTCGTCGAGGAGCAGCGTTCCACCATGCGCCAGTTCAAAGCGGCCGGCGCGCTGCGCTATGGCGCCGGTAAAGGCGCCTTTCTCATGCCCGAAGAGTTCCGACTCCAGAACGCTTTCCGGCAGCGCGGCGCAATTCAGCTTGACGAAGGGCTTCTTCTTGCGCAGCGACAGTTCATGGATGGCCTGCGCGAACAGCTCCTTCCCGGTGCCACTCTCGCCGCGCAGAAGAACCGTGGAATTCGTCTTCGCCACGATTGAAACGGTGTCGAGCACGTTCTTGACCGCCTGGCTTTCTCCGACGATCCCATCGATCTTGACATGTGGATGGCGAGCGGGACCGGCTCTTTCATCGTCGAGCGATTTTTCCAGCCGCTGCTGCTCTTCGATAAGCCGCTGGCGGTCCGTGCTCAGTATGCGATGGAGACGGATCGTTTGGCCGACGAGATTGGCAACCATCGTCAGGAAGCGGACATCTTCGTCGTAGCGGAAGCTGATGGCGCCGTCCCTGACACGGTCGATCGAAAGGGTTCCAAGAACCTGGTGTTCCGCCTTGACCGGGACGCCGATGAAGGCGATCGGAGCTACACCGTCGGATTGCGGCCGTTGAACGGGCGAGAACAGCTCAGACTTATTGAGGTCCTGGATGACGAGTGGCGTCCCCGTCGCGACAATCTGATCCACTACGGCCTGCGGGACCGCGCGGCCGGCGCTGGGTTGTGGATGGTGCGCTACGCCCGCGGTCGCGGTGATTTCCGGCTCTCCTTCTTCGTCCAGGACGATGATCGCCCCGTGACGCATCTGCAGGAACGAGGAAAGGATGTTGACGACGTTGGCAAGCGTGATCTCGAGGCGAGCGGGCGCAGTAAGGACCTTCGAAATCTCGTAGATCCCGCTTAGCGAGACATCTGCCTTGTGCATGGCCTTGATCTCTCGCGTCGGCAGGATGTTCCGGTCACCTACCTCATGGATATGATCGCGCAGCATGTGAGTCATGGAAACACCTTAACGGTTGATCCAAGAGTTTCCCTCCCACGGGATTGCGTTTTTTGCAGTTTCGAATTCCGGAAGCGCAAGTATTACTCGCATCCTTTCGTTTGTCGCGCTCAAATAAGATGCATTAAGCTCAATTTTTGAGCGCTTGATTGTAAAAGTCGAAGTCATCAATTGCGTTACTTTATGCTCACATATTTCTAAGTATATCTCGAAGCTTTCGTGAAATAATTATGCGGCGTTTAGCCGCAATCACGTAGATTCGCTATAGTTCCTTTCCATCGTTGATAGTCATCTTCTGGCTAGTAACGTAGCTCGCCGCGTCAAAACAGCCCGCTTCGGTGAACAGGCGGACGATGGTGTGCCCGATACCGGTCATGGTCTTGCGCGTATCGTCACTGGCAGGGGCGGCCTCGGCTTGGTCAGCGTGGAATGGACAGCCGGCAATGTCGCTCATGGGGTGTCGTCTTCCTTTGGAATAAGATCAGGCGACCAGCAACGTCCCGCCCACCTGGCGATTACAGGCGCACAGTCCTTCCGTCTGCAAGGCATCGAGCACGCGCAGCGTGTCCTCCGGATTGCGGCCGACATTGAGATTGGTCGCGTAGACGTGCTGGATCGTGTTGTCGCCGTCGACGATGAATGTGTAGCGGTAGGCGACGCCCTCCGGCGCCCGAACGCCCAGGCCATCGACCAATGAGCCGGTGGTGTCGGCAAACATCCAGATCGGCAGCTTGTCGAGATCTGGGTGATCGCGCCGCCAGGCGAGCTTGACGAATTCATTGTCGGTGGAGCCGCCGAGCACGACCGCGTCGCGCTCCTCGAATTGGGGCGCCAGACGGGCAAACGCCGCGATCTCAGTCGGGCAGACGAAGGTGAAATCCTTCGGGTAGAAGAAGATGACCTTCCATTTGTTTTTGAAGCTTTTATCGGTCAGCGTCTCGAAGGCACTTTGGCCGTCCTCCTCGTGATGGTTGAAACCCGGTTTCACGCCGGTGACGCTGAATTGCGGAAGTTTGTCGCCAATCCCGAGCATCGCTCTGTCTCCTGTTGCTGTGCTTGTGCAGGTTTGCGTCTTCGAAATGGCGCGCCCGGGCCGGTCATCCGAACTTGAAAAGGACGCCGAAGCCGCCGCGCGGATAGTTCCATTCGATCTCGCCACTGGCCTCGCACAGCACCCGGCAGGTACCGCATTCCATGCAGCCGTCGGCGGTGATCTCGACCTGACCCTTGTCGTTTTCCTCGTAACACTTGGCCGGGCAGACGCGGGTCAGCGCGAGCAGGTTGGCGCTCGGCGTCACGTGCGGCCGCACCTTGATGTGCGGCCGCCCGGCATCGACCAGGTAGCGGTTCTGGTAGAGTTTGTCCTCGACGCGTGGTTCGGTCACTGCAATTGTCATCTCATTTCTCCTTCTCAGCGCCAGGCGAAAGCCAATCGGACGGCGTCGCTGACCAATCCCCAGCGCGAACGAGCCCTGATGAACGCAGCCGTGGTCGCCTTCTCCTTGTCGATCTTCGGCGTGCCGTCGACGCGCATGAAGTTCTGCGCAGCCTGCGACATCAACTGCGGATAGGTCTTGAAGAAATGCTGGGAATTGGTGTGCAACAGCGCGGGCATGTCCTTGTATTTTTTCAGGTCCTTCACGATGAAGGAATTGTCCAGCATGGTTTTGTAAAGCGCGAGGTTCTCCCTCGTCATCGGATCCCTGCGGCTCTTGACCTGGAAGATCGCCTCGCCCGCGATCCGGCCGGAGGTCATGGCGAGATTGGAACCTTCGCGGTGGACCGCGTTGTTCAATTGCGCGGCATCGCCGACCACGACCCAGCCGTCGCCGAAGAGTTGCGGGATTGCCTTGTAGCCGCCCTCGGGAATGAGATGCGCGGCGTATTCCTTGACCTCCGAACCTTTGATCAGCGGCCGAACCGACGGATGGTTCTTGAACATGTCGAGGAGGACGTAGGGACTTTCCATCTTGGCGGCGAAATCGGACACGAGACAGCCGATGCCGAGCGAGATCGACTCCTTGTTGGTGTAGAGGAAGGCGAGCCCGGTCATGCCGCGCGAGATGGTGCCGGCCGCCTCGATCACGCAGCCTTCGTCCCCTTTGAGCCCGAAACGCTGGTCGATGACCTCTTCCGGCAGGAAATGCATTTCCTTGACGGCGAGCGCGACAGTCTCCGGCTTCGGCATCTCGCGCAGTTCGGCGCGGGTGCCGAGCAATCCGTTGACGCCCTCGGCAAGTACAACAACATCCGCGAAGATGACGCCGCCCGTGCGGTCGGTGCGAACGCCGATCACCTTACCGCTTGTGTCGTGGGCGAGTTCGGTCACGGTGGTTTCGCACAGCACCGTCGCACCGGCCGCACGCACCTTGCGCGAGAACCACTTGTCAAACTGGGCGCGGATGATCGTGTAGCGGTTGGGCTTCGCCTCGTTGAAGTCGTCCGACCGGTAATGCATACCGGTGTGGGACGTGTCGTCCATCATCCAGAAGCGCTGCTCGACCAGATGCCGCTCGAGTGGCGCGTCGTCGCGGAAATCCGGGATGATCTTCTCCAGCATGTCGGCGTACATGATGGCGCCCTGGACGTTTTTGGAGCCGGGATATTCGCCGCGCTCCAGCTGCAGCACCTTCATGCCGCGGCTTGCCATGGTATAGGCGGCGGCATTGCCGGACATGCCGGCCCCGATGACGATAGCGTCGAACTTCTCCTCGATCATGACCGTCTCCGTCAGCTGGCGAGCTTGTCGCGATTGTGTGGCGACAGCCGCCGCATGAAGGCTTCTGTCAGCGCCGGCAGAAGCCGGATCGCATCGCTGACGATGCCGACATGGGCGAAGTCGAAAATCGGGGCATTCGGATCGGTGTTGATGGCGACGATCAGGTCAGCCCCCTCGACACCGACCCGATGCTGGATGGCACCGGAGATGCCCGCGGCGATGTAGAGCTTCGGCCGGATGGTCTTGCCGGTCTGGCCGATCTGCCTGTCAGCCGGCATCCAGCCTTTCTGCACCAGCGGGCGCGAGCAGCCATATTCGGCGCCGATCGACTGGGCGAGATTCTTCACCAATTGCAGGTTTTCCACCGCACCGAGACCAAGACCGCCCGCCACCACAACATCGGCATAGGCAAGATTGGCCTTTGCCGATTGGCCATCGGGCAGGAAACCGAGGATTTTGGTGACGATGTCCTCCTCGACCATCGACAGCTTGTGGGGAATGATCCGGCCGACCGGCCTTTCGACCCGTTTCGGCATCGACATCACACGCGGACGTACGGTGGCCATTTGCGGCCGGTAGTTGAGCGTGTAGATCGTGCACAGCAGGGACCCGCCGAAAGTCGGCCGTGTCGCAGCAAGCGAACCATCGGCATCGACGTCGAGTTCGGTGCAATCGGCGGTAAGCCCTGTCAGCAAGGTCGTCGCGACGGAGCCGGCGAGGTCGCGACCAAGCGTGGTCGCACCAAGAAGCAGGATCTCTGGCTTGTAGCTGTTGACCAGATCCGTCATCGCCTTGGTGAAGGGCTCGTTGCGATAATCCGATAGAAGCGGGTCCTCGATGATGTAGGCGAGATCGGCGCCGTAGGCGAAGGCCTCGGCGACGGCGTGCCACGTCGCCTCTCCGGGCGGCCCGACCACAACGCCTGCAAGCTCGACGCCGAGCTTGTCGGCAAGCTTGCGGCCTTCTCCCAGAAGCTCGAACGAGACGGGATGGACCTGGCCACGCTCCAATTCCATGAACACCCAGACGTGTTTGTAACCCTTGAAGTGCTCGGGCAACTCCTTCTTCATGGCGGCGCGGGCGGCGGCGGGAGGCGGGGTTGCTTGGTTCACGGTCGACATCGTCTGCTCCTTGTCGTCACGCACCGCCGTTAAAAGCGAGTTCGTGTTCCATCGAAGGTTGCCGGGTGAAGATTTCGGCTATCAGTTCGTCGGCGAGATCGCGGGGCGACTTGTCGGTGGTGTCGATCCGCGCGGCCTTTTCCGCGCGTGCAGTCGGGGCGAAAACGCGCTTTACGACTGTCGGCGAGCCGCGCAGGCCGCACTTCATCAGGTCTT
The DNA here is from genome assembly GCF_004010325.2 of Mesorhizobium sp. M00.F.Ca.ET.216.01.1.1. GTDB lineage: Bacteria > Pseudomonadota > Alphaproteobacteria > Rhizobiales > Rhizobiaceae > Mesorhizobium. The sequence continues at coordinate 54,114 of NZ_SADR02000028.1, read as the reverse complement.
CTATGCCGGCGTCGGTGGCGCTCCATTTGACGATCTCACTGCGTGCCGCGCGCAAGGCATCGTCGAGCATACCGCGGCGGATCTCGTTGGTGCCTTCCAGCATGGTGACAAGGCAGGGGAGCTTGCTCTTCAGCATCTGCGTGCCGCCTTCCGAGCGGCGCTCCACCGCGATTTCGCGCGCCTCGAAATCGACCACGCCGATCTTGGCGACATAAGTGAGCTGGACGAGATCAAGGCGCTTGGCGATGCCGGGACCGACTTGGGCCGTGTCGCCGTCGATCGTCTGCTTGCCCGTGAAGACGATGTCGGGCTTGCCGAAGGTTTCGCCTATCTTGGCAATTGCCTGGGACAAGGCGAAGGACGTCGCCAGCGTGTCGGAGCCGGCAAAGTAGCGGTCGGTCAGGAGCACCGCGCGGTCAGCACCGTAAGTGAGGGCCTTGCGCAAGGCGTCCTCGGCCATCGGCGGCCCCATGGTGAGCACGGTGATCTCGCCGCCATGGACGTCGCGCAGCCTCAGCGCTTCCTCGAGGGCGAACAGATCATAGGGATTGATGATCGTCGGCACACCCTGCCGCATGATTGTGTTGGTCACCGGGTGAACCCGGATATGCGCGGAGTCTGGCACCTGCTTGATACAGATCACGATGTGCATGGCGGTCTCTCAGGCTCCTGTTCGATCGGGCTTGCCCGCTTTCTTCTACGCATCAATCGTGCCAACCGTTGCGGGCTTTCCTATCCATTTGAAATTTGGGCATTTTCTAATTGAACATCGCGGTGCCCTAACGAGGTTTGTCGGCTTCTCGACATTGTCGGGTAGCAACCCTGCCGCTCTCATTCCTGCCCCGACGGTTTGAAGATGGACTCGAACGGCACGAAAGCCCGGCGCGACGCGGCCGGCTTATCTGGATCGTGATCCTTCAGGACCTTGAAAACCCGCTGCGCAAGCGGCGAGGAGCTTGCAAAATCCTCATAGGCGCGTTCGAGCGTCGCTCGCGAGCGCGCCGCGATCACTCTGTCGGGAAGCTCTGAAAAGTCCTCCTCGGCAAGGTACTGGCCCATCCGCTTCAGGATGTGGAGGCGAGAAACATTGAGCACCTTCGGATCGGAGGCGACGCCGAGCGCGGTGAAGAAATCTTCCGCGGCCGACAGACCCTTCAGCCGCGCGAGGATATCGGTGACGTCGATGGGGCGGCTCTCAGCCGAACAATTGCTCATTGCATTTCCCTTTGTTGGTCGATTTCCGTGGTCGCGGCGGTGTCTTGCTTGGCGTGCGAGCTGGCGGGTGCGTTCGCAGCAAGCTGACGCTGCAGCCGGCCGATACGCAGTTCGAGAAACGAGATGCGGTCGACCAGCTCGGCGATGGCGTCACCGACCGGGTCGGGCATCAGATGATGGTCGAGATCGATCCGGCCATGGACGAGCCGGCGCCGTTCGCCGGCCGGGCGGATGATGCGACCGGGTATGCCGACCACCGTCATGCCAGGGGGCACATCCTCGATCACCACCGCATTGGCGCCGACGCGGCAGCCGGCGCCAACCGTGATGGCGCCCAGGATCTTGGCACCGGCGCCGATGATGACGCCGTTGTCGAGCGTGGGATGACGCTTCCCCGGCGCCCATGACGTGCCGCCAAGGGTGACGCCGTGATAGAGCGTGACATCGTTGCCGATCTCGGCTGTTTCACCGATGACGACACCGGCTCCGTGGTCGATGAAGAAACGCTGGCCGATGGTCGCGCCCGGATGAATGTCGACATTCGTTGCGAAGCGCACGGCCCAGGACAGAAACCGCGCCGGAAAGCGGAAGCCACGTCGCCACATGCGATTGGCTATCCGGTGTCCGACGACGGCATGGACGCCGGGATAGGTGAGCACGATCTCGAATGTGCCTCGCGCGGCCGGATCGCGCGCCTTCACGCAGCTGATATCCTCGCGGATCATCGCCATCGGCGAAGGACGAACGGCCTGGACGCGCATTGCCTTGGGCGTGGGGCTATCGATTATGAACGACATCGCCAGCCTCATTCCATTTCCAGACTTCCGGCCATTTCCAGGGTTCGGGCTGCGTTTTGGTCGTGTAGCCCTTCGTAAAGATCGACCAGCTCGGCCGCGGTGATGGTCGACTTCGTTTCCACTGCCCTCCGCCGAACTCGCGCGACGGTCGCTGCGGCCAGTTCCGGATCGAGCCTGCGGCCGCTCTCGCCCAGGAGATGAGCAATTGCCGTGGCTCCGGAGTGCTTGCCGATGACGATGTGGTGGCAGCGCCCGACGAGGGCTGGATCGAGCCCTTGATAGGTACGCGTGTCCGCGAGGAGTCCCGCAACATGGATGCCGGACTCATGGGTGAAGACCTCCGCGCCAACAATCGGCTTGATGGCTGCTGTCGGCCGGCAAGCGGCTCGCGCTATCTGGCCGGCGAGATTGGGGAGGGCGGTAAGGTCGATGCCGGTATCGATGTGATCGAGGACCGATAGCGCAACCGCGACCTCTTCGAGTGCGGCGTTGCCGGCGCGTTCGCCGAGCCCGCCGACGGTGACGGAGGCATGATTGGCTCCGGCGCGGATTGCGGCCAGCGTGTTGGCGGTCGCAAGTCCCAGATCGTTATGCGCATGGAATTCGAGATCGATGGGGGACGCCGCGGCGAGAAAGGACACCAATTCGAAGGTCGAGAAAGGATCGAGGACGCTGACAGTGTCGGCCAGCCTGACGCGGCTGGCACCGGCGCGTGCGGCTGTTTCGATCACATGGGCAAGGTGGCCGCGGTCGGCCCGCGAGGCGTCTTCGCAGCCGACTGCAACGAAAAGCCCAAGTATGGCAGCGCGGCCGACCATCCGCTCGATGATCTCAAGCGCCGCAACACGGTCGAGGCCGAGTTTGGCGGCAAGCTGGATGTCCGATGCCGGCAGCGACAGGTTGACGGCGGTGACACCGCTGCGGATCGCCGCTTCGAGATCCCGCTCGGTCATGCGGCACCACGCCATCAGCCGGGTGGGAAGACGCAGGGCAACCACAGCGCGGATCGCTTCGATCTCTTCAGGCCCCATCGCCGGCGTGCCGATCTCGATCTCGGGGACGCCGGCGGCGGCGAGCGCCTCGGCAATTCTCAGCTTTTCCGACACGGTGAAAGCGACGCCCGGCGCCTGCTCGCCGTCGCGCAATGTCGTGTCGTTGAGAAAAACGGGATGCTTCATGATCGACCGCCGCCTCGCCTGTCCGTCATGCGTAAACAGGATTGAAGGTCTTCGGCGCTTCCCCCACGCCAGCCCAGAACGGCGAGAGTTCACGCAGCTTTTCGACGATCCCCGGCATCACCTCGAGCACGCGATCGACGTCGTCCTCGCAATTGTCGCGTGAGAAGGAAAAACGGATGGCTCCATGCGCGGCGGTGTAAGGGATGTCCATGGCCCTCAGGACATGGCTCGGTTCCAGCGATCCGGAGGTGCAGGCGGAGCCGGAAGAGCAAGCGATGCCCTCGCGGTTGAGGAGAAGCAGCATGCCTTCGCCTTCGATGTATTCGAACGCTATGTTGGCGGTGTTCGGCAGCCTCTCGCGCGGGTCGCCGGTGACGAAGGCGTTTGGGATCGCCTGGAGAAGGCCTTTCTCCAAACGGTCGCGCAGGGTTTTGACGCGCGTGTTCTCGTCGTCCATGAATTTCATGGCGAGTTCGGCCGCCTTGCCGAGCCCGACGATGCCGGGCGTGTTTTCAGTGCCCGCGCGGCGGGCGCGCTCCTGATGCCCGCCCTTGATCTGGGAGCGGAAGCGCACGCCGCGCTTCACATAGAGCGCGCCGATCCCTTTGGGTGCGTGCAATTTGTGGCCCGAAAGCGACAGCATGTCGATCGCGGTCGACCTCAGATCGATCGGAAGCTTGCCGACTGCCTGCACGGCGTCCGTGTGGAAGAGCGCGCCTGCTTCCTTGGCCAACTCGGCGAGTTCGGCGACGGGGAAGATCGTGCCGGTCTCATTGTTGGCCCACATGATCGAGACGATGGCCACGCGCGAGGACAGCGCCGCCCGGTAAGCCTCGAGGTCGAGCCGGCCGTGGCGGTCTACAGGGATCCTGTGGACCGTGATGCCGCGCCGTTTTTCAAGGTCGGCGCAGAGCGACAACACCGCCGGATGCTCGACTGCGGAGGTGACGATCTCGGTGCGGTCCGGCATCACCTCGAGGGCTGAAAGGATCGCCGCATTGTCGCTCTCCGTGCCGCCCGAGGTGAAGACGACCTCATGGTCGAATTCCGCGCCGATCAGCGCCTGCAATTGTCGACGCGCGGTCTTCACCGCGGCGCCGACGGAGGCGCCGAAGGCATGTATCGACGACGGGTTGCCGAAGTGGTCGGTGAAGAACGGAAGCATCGCCTGCACGACGTCAGGATCGACGCGGGTGGTGGCGTTGTTATCGAGATAGACGGGTCTCATAAATCCAACCCCTCAACTGACCGGAAGGACACGCAAGGCGAGGCCGGTCGCCTCGACCAGCTTCTGGCGCATGCCATTGATGGTGACGGAAGCCAGTTGGCAGCCGGTGCAGGCGCCCGACAGCTTGACGTAGACGTGGTCGCCGTCGACATCGATGAGTTCGCAGTCGCCGCCATCGGCGCGCAGGGTGGAGCGCATGCCGTCGATGGCGGTTTCGATCAGCCGGATTCTCTTCAGCGTGGTCATTTGCCGGCCTGCCGGAGCCTCTGGCCGTGGGGATTGAACAGCTGCGGGTGGTAGCGTTCTGTCCATCTGGCCCGACACGACCGCAGGTTCGGGAACTGCCGTCTTCGCCCTTGTCTTGATCTTCAACGCATATTTGTCCGTGCTGCCGGCCTTATAGGCTTCTTCGGCCGCGATCAGGCTTTCGCCGACCATCGTGGCGTTGACCCGGGCGAGCACTTCCTCGATCGTCTCGAAACAGGTGAGGCAGCCGCCGCCGGCCTTCGTGTAATTGGTGACCTGCTCGACCGTGGTGAGCTTGTTGACCCGCACAGCACGCTCGATCATGCCTTCGTCGACGCCGAAGCACTTGCAGACGAGCGCGCCTTCCTCGTGGTCGTCGGCCCATTCCTCGCCGCGGTAGTTGGCGATCGCTGCCTGCAGAGCCTCGTAGCCCATCACCGAGCAGTGCATCTTCTCCGGCGGCAGGCCGCCGAGAAAGTCCGCAATGTCCTGGTTGGTGATCCGGAGCGCATCCTCAAGCGTCTTGCCGGTGATGAGTTCGGTGAGCGCCGAAGACGAGGCGATGGCCGAGCCGCAGCCGAAGGTCTGGAACTTCGCGGCGGTGATCGTGTCGGTGTCCGGATCGATGCTCATCATCAGCTTGAGGGCATCGCCGCAAGAGATTGCGCCAACCTCGCCGACGGCGTTGGCCGCTTCCAGAACGCCGGCATTCTTCGGGTTGAAGAAGTATTCCTTGACCTTGTCGCTATAGTCCCACATGACCCTTTTCCTCGCTGTTTTCGAGCTCAGCCGAAGGACTTGCCGCAGGCGCACTTGTCCTGCGCATTCGGGTTGTCGAATACGAAGCCAGAGGATTCGAGCCCGGTGACGAAATCGACGGTCATACCCGCGACGTAGGGCTGGGAGCCGGCGTCTACGAACACCTTGAAGCCGTCCGCCTCGACGACTGCGTCACCCTCGCGCGAGACGGTTTCCAGGCCCATCAAGTATTTCAGCCCCGCGCAACCGCCGGCCTCGACCATGATCCGCAAGCCGTGCGCCGGTTCGTCGGCACGCGAAAGCGCGGTCTTCACCGCGGCAGCGGCATTGTCGGTGAGAGTGATCATGAGATGATGTCTCCTTGGCTCGTGATGAACTCGAAAGTGCCCATGCACATGTCGTGCCAGATGAGAAAATCTATCTAAAACAAAGCGATGCATGCGTAGCGCTATGTCGCATGTCGAACATAGTCTGATATCGGACAATGCGACTGGCCGCCGGAGCGTTATCTTGCGGGACATTGGGCACGATCTTCGGGACAGACCACCAAAGATATCGCTTCACGGTTTGCCCACCATTCTCAAAAACGTTGCGGTTCGACATCTCTTGTCGGGTTTGTCGGGTCCGCGACAGAAGCCTGTGGGCCGCCTTTGCGCCGGCATGGCTTTCTAACTATCTGACAAATATACATAAAATTTTTTATCGGTCCGCCTCGACCGAATTGGCACGGTTCTTGAAGCTCTTGCGATGCGAGGCGGCAAGAGCTGCCGACCGGCATTCTTTTCGCGACGGAACCCGCGATTGATGGAAAGGAAGGAAAGCAACACATGCCAGCTCTGCGTCAGATCGCATTCTACGGGAAAGGTGGTATCGGAAAGTCCACCACCTCCCAGAACACGCTCGCCGCACTCGTCGATTTGGGTCAGAAGATCCTCATCGTCGGCTGCGATCCGAAGGCGGACTCCACCCGCCTCATTCTCAATTCGAAAGCCCAAGACACCGTATTGTCTCTCGCTGCTCAGGAAGGTTCGGTTGAGGACCTCGAGCTCGAGGATGTCCTGAAGATCGGTTACAAAGGTATCAAGTGCGTGGAATCCGGTGGTCCGGAGCCGGGGGTCGGCTGCGCCGGCCGCGGCGTCATCACTTCGATCAACTTCCTCGAGGAAAACGGCGCCTATGACGACGTCGACTATGTTTCCTACGATGTTCTCGGCGACGTTGTCTGCGGCGGTTTTGCCATGCCGATCCGCGAGAACAAGGCCCAGGAAATCTATATCGTCATGTCCGGCGAGATGATGGCGCTCTATGCGGCCAACAACATCGCCAAGGGTATTCTCAAATATGCGAATTCCGGCGGTGTACGCCTCGGCGGCCTGATCTGCAACGAGCGTCAGACCGACCGCGAACTGGATCTGGCCGAAGCGCTATCGGCGCGCCTGAACTCCAAGCTGATCCATTTCGTCCCCCGCGACAACATCGTCCAGCATGCCGAACTGCGCAAGCAGACGGTCATAGAATACGCGCCAGACTCTAAGCAGGCCCAGGAATACCGGCAACTGGCCGAGAAGATCCATGTGAATTCCGGCAAGGGCACCATCCCGACCCCGATCACCATGGACGAGTTGGAAGACATGTTGCTCGATTTCGGCCTGATGAAAACCGACGAGCAAATGCTTGCCGAGCTCGCCGCGAAGGAAGCGACGCTGGCGGTCGCCTAGCACCCGCCAGCAGTGCCGTAGGGGCGCCGGCCTTGACCCGGCGCGCCTTTCCGCAAACGGGCGCCTTGCAAGACGAGGCGCCACAGGAACCTTGAAAGGGGCAGGTCCCATGAGCCTCGACTACGAAAATGACGGCGCCTTGAACGAAAAGCTGATCGAGGAAGTGCTGTCTCAATATCCCGACAAAACGGCCAAGCGCCGCAAGAAACACCTGAGCGTCGCCACGGCGAGCGGGGAAGAGGTCGCGGAGGAGGGCAAGGTGCTCTCCGAATGCGACGTCAAGTCGAACATCAAGTCCATTCCTGGTGTGATGACGATCCGCGGCTGTGCCTATGCCGGCTCCAAAGGCGTGGTGTGGGGTCCGGTCAAGGACATGGTCCACATCTCGCACGGGCCCGTCGGTTGCGGTCAGTATTCCTGGTCGCAGCGCCGCAACTACTACATCGGCAAGACGGGCATAGACACTTTCGTGACGATGCAGTTTACCTCCGACTTCCAGGAAAAGGACATCGTCTTCGGCGGCGACAAGAAGCTGGAGAAGGTCATTGACGAAATCCAGGAGCTCTTTCCGCTCAACAATGGCGTGACGATCCAGTCCGAATGTCCGATCGGCCTCATCGGCGACGACATCGAAGCCGTGTCGCGCAAGAAGAAGAAAGAGCACAACAAGACCATCGTGCCGGTGCGTTGCGAAGGGTTCCGCGGCGTATCGCAGTCGCTCGGCCACCACATCGCCAACGATGCGATCCGCGACTGGGTCTTCAGTGGCGAGGACAAGCACGAAGCCTTCGAGACTGGCTCTTACGACGTCAACGTCATTGGCGACTACAATATCGGCGGCGATGCCTGGGCGTCCCGCATCCTGCTCGAGGAAATGGGCCTGCGGGTGGTCGGCAACTGGTCGGGCGACGCGACGCTCGCCGAGATCGAGCGCGCGCCGAAAGCCAAGCTTAACCTCATCCATTGCTACCGGTCGATGAACTACATCTGTCGCCACATGGAGGAAAAGTACGGCGTGGCCTGGATGGAGTACAACTTCTTCGGCCCCTCGCAGATCGAAACCTCGATGCGCAAGATCGCTAAGCACTTCGGGCCGGAGATCGAGGAAAAGACCGAAAAGGTGATCGCCAAGTATCGCCCGATGGTCGATGCGGTCATCGCCAAATACCGGCCGCGCCTCGAGGGCAAGACGGTGATGCTCTATGTCGGCGGCCTGCGTCCCCGCCACGTGATCACTGCTTACGAAGACCTGGGCATGGAGATCGTCGGCACGGGCTACGAGTTCGGTCACAACGACGATTATCAGCGCACCGGTCACTACGTGAAGAAGGGCACTTTGATCTATGACGACGTGACCGGCTACGAGTTGGAGAAGTTCATCGAGGGCATCCGTCCCGATCTCGTCGGCTCCGGCATCAAGGAGAAATACCCGGTACAGAAGATGGGCATCCCGTTCCGTCAGATGCACTCCTGGGACTATTCGGGCCCCTATCACGGCTATGATGGCTTCGCCATCTTCGCCCGCGACATGGATCTTGCCATCAACAACCCGGTGTGGGGTCTCTACGACGCCCCCTGGAAGAAGAAGGCCGTGCCGTCGACGGCGATCGCCGCCGAATGAAAACTGGCTTTCCCGCTTTGGCGGGGAGGTCGATGAACGCCTGCGGCTCCTGATCCGCGGGATGCCCTGAAACGTCTCGATGTCCCTGTGTCGCCGTATGGCGCGGCCAGTATGGATGGAGGTGACCTAAAATGCCGCAATCGGCCGAAAAAGTCCTTGACCACGCTCCGCTGTTCCGTGAGCCGGAATACAGGCAGATGCTCGCTGAGAAGAAGATCAATTTCGAATGTCCGCATCCGGACCAGATCGTTACCGATCAGCGCGAGTTCACCAAGAGCTGGGAATACCGGGAAAAGAACCTCGCCCGGCAAGCTCTCGTCGTGAACCCGGCGAAGGCCTGCCAGCCGCTCGGCGCGGTGTTTGCCGCCGCCGGCTTCGAGCGGACCATGTCCTTCGTCCATGGCAGTCAGGGCTGCGTCGCCTACTATCGCTCGCACCTGTCACGCCATTTCAAGGAGCCCTCGTCAGCAGTCTCCTCCTCGATGACCGAGGACGCTGCGGTGTTCGGCGGCCTGAAGAACATGATCGACGGACTTGCCAACACTTATAAGCTTTACGACCCGAAGATGATCGCGGTGTCGACCACCTGTATGGCGGAAGTGATCGGCGACGACCTGCAAGGCTTCATAGAAAATGCCAGGAGCGAAGGCTCCGTTCCACAGGATTTCGACGTGCCCTATGCCCATACGCCAGCCTTCGTCGGCAGTCATGTCGACGGATACGACGTGATGGTCAAAGGGGTGCTGGAGAACTTCTGGAAGGGAAAAGAGCGTTCCGAGGTTGCAAACACCATCAATATCATTCCCGGATTCGATGGGTTTTGCGTCGGCAACAATCGCGAGATTAAGCGTCTGCTCGACCTCATGGGCGTTTCCTACGCCTTCATTCAGGATGCCTCCGATCAATACGACACGCCGTCGGATGGCGAGTTTCGTATGTTTGATGGCGGAACCAAGATCGAAGACGTGAAGGCGGCGCTGAATGCCGAGGCGACACTGTCGCTGCAGCATTACAACACCCGCAAGACGCTGGGATACTGTGGGGAAGCCGGGCAGGCGACCGCCTCCTTTCATTACCCACTCGGCATCCAGGCGACCGATGAACTCCTGATGAAGGTCTCGGAGATCTCCGGCAAGGAGATACCCGAGGCGATCCGCCTGGAACGCGGCCGCCTGATCGACGCCATGGCCGACAGTCAGTCTTGGCTCCACGGCAAGAAATACGCGATCTACGGCGATCCGGACTTCGTCTACGCAATGGCCAGGTTCGTGATGGAAACCGGCGGCGAGCCGACGCACTGCCTTGCCACCAACGGCACCAAGACCTGGGAAGAGGAGATGCAGGCGCTGCTCGCCTCATCGCCCTTCGGCAAGCCATGCCAAGTCTGGGCTGGCAAGGATCTGTGGGCAATGCGCTCGCTGCTCTTCACCGAGCCGGTGGATCTCTTGATCGGCAATTCCTACGGCAAATACCTGGAACGCGACACCGGCACGCCGCTGATCCGGCTGATGTTCCCGATCTTCGACCGGCACCATCATCACCGCTTCCCGCTCATGGGCTACCAGGGCGGCCTGCGCGTGCTGACGACGATCCTCGACAAGATATTCGACCAGCTCGACCGGGAAACGATCGAGCCGGGCATGACGGACTATTCCTACGACCTGACCCGGTAAGGAGGAGGCGGTCCCGCAAAGGGGGTCGGCTCTTCCCGCATGCAAGATTCGGACGGTGGAGAACGCACAGTGTCCTCGCTCAACGCCAAGATCCAGGATGTCTTCGATGAACCGGGCTGCGACAAGAACCGGTCGAAGGAGGCGAAGGTGCGCAAAAAGGGCTGCTCCAAGCCGTTGACCCCGGGGGCGGCCGCGGGCGGCTGCGCCTTCGACGGCGCCAAGATCGTGCTACAGCCGATCACGGACGTCGCCCATCTCATCCATGCTCCGCTTGCCTGCGAAGGCAACAGCTGGGACAATCGCGGCGCCGCCTCGTCCGGACCTTCGCTGTGGCGCACGAGCTTCACCACCGATCTCACCGAGCTCGACGTCGTGATGGGGCAGGGGGAAAGAAAGCTCTTCAAGGCGATCCGGGAAATCAAGGACGCTTACGCGCCGCCTGCGATCTTCGTCTATTCGACCTGCGTGACGGCGTTGATCGGCGACGATATCGAGGCTGTCTGCAAGCGCGCCGCGGAGAAATTCGGCCTGCCGGTGGTGCCGGTCAACGCGCCGGGCTTCGTCGGTTCGAAAAACCTCGGTAACAAGCTTGCCGGCGAGGCGCTGCTCGACCACGTCATCGGCACGGTGGAGCCAGATGACATTGGTCCCTACGACATCAACATACTCGGCGAGTTCAATCTCTCCGGGGAGTTCTGGCTGGTGAAGCCGCTGCTCGACCGGCTCGGCATCCGCGTCCGCGCCTGTATTCCCGGCGACGCGCGCTATCTCGATATTGCCTCGGCGCACCGCGCCAAGGCTACCATGATGGTGTGCTCGACGGCGCTCATCAATCTCGCCCGCAAGATGGAGGAGCGCTGGGACATTCCGTTCTTTGAAGGCTCCTTATACGGCATCACCGACAGCTCCGAGGCGCTCCGGCAGATTGCTGAGCTGTTGGTGAAAAAGGGCGCCAGTCCGGAACTTCTTGGCCGCACCGAAGCGCTGATTGCGGAAGAGGAGGCGATCGCCTGGCAGAAGCTGCAGGCCTATCGACCGCGGCTTGAAGGCAAACGCGTGCTGCTCAACACCGGCGGCGTCAAATCCTGGTCGGTCGTCCACGCGCTGATGGAAGTCGGTATTGAGATTGTCGGCACGTCGGTCAAGAAATCGACGGTCGAGGACAAGGAGCGGATCAAGCAGATTCTCAAGGATGAGAACCACATGTTCGAATCCATGGCGCCGCGCGAGCTCTACGCGATGCTTTGCGAACACAAGGCCGACATCATGCTGTCGGGCGGGCGCACGCAATTCATCGCGCTGAAGGCCAAGATGCCTTGGCTCGACATCAACCAGGAGCGCCACCGCCCCTATGCTGGCTATGACGGCATGGTGGAACTGGTGCGCCAGATCGACCTCGCCATCCACAATCCGATCTGGAGCCAGGTGCGTGAGCCGGCGCCGTGGGAGCGTGCCGCTAACGAAACGATGCGTGCGGAGGCTGGAGCCGCCGCCGAGATAGCTACCGTCCATGGCTTCAAGAAGTTCGCCGGCGCGACGGTGGACGATTTCGGCGAATGTTGAGGGAGAAGCGCTCGTGGTCCGCATCCTTTCCCAAACCAAGTCCGCGGCGGTCAATCCGCTGAAGTCATCGCAACCGCTGGGTGCCGCCTTCGCCTTTCTCGGCGTCGACGGCACCATGCCGCTCTTTCACGGCAGCCAAGGCTGCACCAGCTTCGCGCTGGTTCTTTTCGTGCGTCATTTCAAGGAGACGATCCCGCTTCAAACGACGGCAATGGACGAAGTCGCGACGATCCTCGGCGGTGCTGACCATCTGGAAGAGGCCATCCTCAACCTGAAAAGCCGCACCAATCCGAAGCTGATCGGCGTCTGCACGACCGCACTGGTGGAAACTCGTGGCGAGGACTTCGCCAGCGACATAGCCAACATCAGGGCGAAGCGCTCGGAAGAACTCGCGGGCACGGAGGTCGTGCTCGCCAACACGCCGGATTTCGATGGCGCGATCGAGGAGGGATGGGCCAAGGCCGTCACCGCGATGATAGAAGGGATCACGCGTCCGGGAGAGCAGGCGCGTGAGCGCAAGAAGATCGCGATCCTACCCGGCTGGAACCTCACGGTTGCCGACATGGAGCATCTGCGTGAGATGGTGGAAAGCTTCGGCCTGGACCCGGTGATCCTGCCGGACGTCTCCGGCGCGCTCGATGGCACCGTCCCGGATCGTTGGATCCCCACCACATACGGTGGAACGAGGATCGACGATATCCGCGATCTTGGCACTGCCGTGCAGTGTATCGCCATCGGCGAGCACATGCGTCGCCCGGCGGAGGCGCTGCAGAAGCTGACCGGCGTGCCCTACGTGCTGTTCCGGTCCCTGACGGGATTGAAGGCTATCGACCGCTTCGTTTCGCTGCTCTCGGCAATTTCGGGCGTACCGGCGCCTGCAAAAGTCCGCCGCCGACGCGCGCAGCTGCAGGACGCGCTGCTCGACGGGCATTTCCATTTCGCGGGCAAGAAAATAGCGATCGCCGCCGAACCGGACCAGCTTTACCAGCTTGCCACCTTCTTCAGCGGCATGGGCGCGGAAATCGCTGCGGCCGTCACCACGACCGGCATATCGAAAATCCTTGAGAAAGTGCCGGCGGAGACGGTTCAGGTCGGCGACCTCGGCGACCTGGAAGGCCTTGCCGCAGGCACCGATCTTCTCGTTACCCATTCCCATGGGCGCCAGGCAGCCGAGCGCCTCGGGATTCCGCTGATGCGCGTCGGTTTCCCGATCTTCGATCGGCTCGGCAGTCAGCACAAACCCACCATCCTCTATGAGGGAACACGCGACCTCATCTTCGAAGTCGCCAACATTTTTCAAGCCAGCCAGAACATGCCGACGCCGGAGGCGCTCGACCCCTTTCGTAACCGGGAAATGCCTGATGACCGCCATACGCCGCCTGTCACTCGTCACTGACGACATTCAATCACCAGCTCCGGAGCGCCAGGCCGGCGCGCTGCGGGTGGCCATCGCCACCCAGGATATGAAGGGCCTCAACGCGCATTTCGGATCGGCGAAGCGTTTTGCCGTCTATGATGTGACGCCCGATGATTGGCGCTTCGTCGAGGCTGCAGTCTTCGGCGACGTCTCCGATGAGAGCGGTAAACACAGGTCCGAGGGTGACGATCGCATCAGCCCGAAAGTGGAAGCGCTGAACGGCTGCCATCTCCTGTTCTGCCTGGCCATCGGCGGACCCTCCGCTGCCAAGCTTGTCTCGGCAAAAATCCACCCGATCAAGGTGCCGCAGGCTCAATCGATTGAAGCAGTGCTTTCCCGCACCCAGACGATGCTCAGGACCGCCCCGCCACCTTGGCTGCGCAAGGTGCTTGCCGAGGCAGGCGTCACTGCAAAGAAACCGTCTTTCGAGGACGAGGATTAAGGAGAACGCGATCATGCCCAATGCCACCGCTATCGATGCCGTTGTAATCGACGACGAGGCGGCGCTTTCCACCCCCTTCGTCAAATGCCTCGTGCGGTTGATGCGCGCCCAGGATTCTTATGGTTCCTGGGAAGGCAAATCCGACGCCGAACTGCTGGCCGACTTCATCGTGACCAAGGGACAACGACGCGAAATTCCGATCATCGGCGATCCCGATCCGGACGTGCTGTGGCGGCTCGACATCTTCTACGCCGCCGTCGGGCTTGCGATCGACGAACGCTCCGGCCTCATGGCTTCACCGATGATGAAGATAAGCCATGAGGGCTTCGGCCGGGTGATACTCACGGCCGGTCGCTTGGTCGTACTCGCCAAATCGCTGCGCGATGTCCATCGCTTCGGCTTCGAGACGTTTCAAAAGCTTGCCGATGCCGGCGCGAAACTGGTTGATGATGCAGTCGCGGCGATCGAAGCTCATCTCGACGTGGCGCGGGCTTAGCGATCCAAAGGAGCCAGGAGATGTCAGGCCTCGAAGACCTGCAGAAAAAAGTCCGCAAGCTGCAATCACGAGCGGGCAATGCGAAGATGGAACTGCACGACCTTGCCGAAGATCTTCCCGTGAACTGGACCGAGATCAAAGCTGTGGCCGAGAAGACATTCGACGTCTTTGCCGAACTCGACGCCGCAAGGAAAGAGCTCGCTACGTTGGAGAATCCCGCATGACGCGTGCTTTCCAGACGCGCGACGGCTCAGCCTGGATACCGGAATACTTGACCGCGATCGACGGGGCGACCTGCATCGGCTGCGGCCGCTGCTTCAAGGTCTGCTCGCGCGGCGTGATGCACCTTTACGGCGTCGACGATGAAGGCGATGTCCTTGGCATCTGCCAAGAGGACGACGACTTCGATGGCGAACTCAACCGCATGATCATGGTCGTCGACCATGCCGGCGGCTGCGTCGGCTGCGGCGCTTGCGCCCGCGTCTGCCCGAAGAATTGCCAGACTCACATCGCGGCGGACAGGATCGCGGCATGATTTGACCTATGGAGGTTCAGCGTCCAGTGTTCGCGTATCACTACACCAGTCTCGCCGCCGGCCAATGGCCATCGATCAACGCGGAGACGGGTTTTGACCAGCATGTGCTTGCCTGCGTTCTGTCGCGCGCCCTCGACGAGATCGAGGCAGGCGAGACGACGGCGACGGAGGCCATCGGCCTTTCGTGCGCCGAGTTGCGCAACGTGCTGATCCACAGTTTTCCCCTTGCCCGGTTCAAGGCCCTCGTAGTCGATGAGGCGCCCGAGCCCGAGCTGGACATGGAGGAGGAGCTGCTGCGCGACCTGTTGCTTGGCCATGCCCGGCCGAGCGATGCAACAAGCGCCCGTTTCGCCAAGATCATAGCCCGGCGCGCTATGCGCAGCGATCATCTGTGGCAGGATCTCGGACTTTTTAGCCGCGGCGAGCTCAACCGCCTGCTTGCCACCCATTTTCCAACGCTTGCGGCCGGCAACACGAACAATATGAAATGGAAGAAATATTTTTATCGCAAACTTTGCGAGGCCGAAGGATTTTCGCTGTGCACAGCACCAAGTTGCCGGGAATGCAATGATTTCGACGCCTGCTTCGGCGCGGAGGATGGCGAAAGCCGCCTCGCCCGATTAAAGAACGGCGCGGATCTGGTTTAAGTCTAGAAATACGGTGTTTTGTTCCTTGTCAGCGTCGGCGCTGCGCCGATACCGCGACGTGCTGCCGCTGCGAGTCGGAAGCGTCCCTTGCAGTTTTGGGAGCTCATGGCAAAAATCATGCCTTGGCACGCCTTTGCGCATCTCACCGCGGACGACGCCATGGCGATCGCGGCATTCCTTCAAAGTGTGAAGTCGGTCGATAACGAGGTTCCCGAGCCGTTCAAACCCGGGGAAAAAGTGTCGAGCTTCATGTTCCGGATCATGCCGCCGGGCGAAACCGCAGCCGCCGCGCCGAAATAGGCAGGTCCGACCAGGACGAGATTGAGCACCGCGATTATTCTTCCGGGAAGCGGCGGCAATGTCAGCAAACGGCGCACGTGGTCGGTTGGCGCGTTGAGTTTGACCGGATCAAACGAACTTCCGCTTCGGGTCCGCATCAGGTCGTAGCGCGAACGACCGCAATGGAGAAGCGCCATGAATGTCAGCAAATGGCGCAACTTGCTCGTTCCAATTGACGAGGCGAAGGGCAACATTCCACAGCCAAAACAGAAGTTCGTTCGACGGCGGTCGAATTCAAACCCATGACCCGATGCAGACGATCGTCGACACGCTGTCGAAGGTCCGAAAAAGAGTACGGCGGACGTTCGGGTGCCGGAGGCTGCGGGGCAGCCGATGTGGCGATCTGTGTTCGCGTGGCTCAGGTAGAATGTGAACTCAAAAACGGCCCCGCTGCTCTAGGTTGTGTTTTGGCGGCGATTGAGCTTTACCCTCGCTCCAAATGCAAATCAGGAGTATATTTGCTTATCGCAGGTTGGGACATTCCTGGTCCGGCGACTGAGAGCGTAAGACTCCCACATCTGGACTGGGCGCGCTTTGACTACTCGGCGCGCTCACGAGACTATCCGCTTCTGCCGGAACCTCTTTTGTTCGGTTCCGACTGCAATCTGTTTGCAGCTTGTGGGAGAGCAGCATCCGATGCAGATTCAGAATCGCCGCCATTTCTTAGCCGGCGCTGCGGCAACTGGTCTCGCGGGCCTTCTCGGCAGAGCGACAAGCGCCCGGGCCGAGCCCCCGCCTGAGACCACCTCCATCCGCCTTGCAAAGATCAGTGGCATCTGCATTGCGCCGCAGTACGTAGCAGAGGAACTGCTGCGCGCAGAGGGCTTCACCGACGTCCGTTATGTTGCGGCGGAAGCAGGCGTCGGGCAATCGGAGAAGATCGCGCGCGGCGAGGTGGATTTCAGTCTGAATTTCGCCGCACCACTCGCCCTTGCGATCGATGCCGGTGATCCGATCACGGTGCTGGCGGGCGTGCACCCCGGTTGCTTTGAACTCTTCGGAAAAGAGAATATCCGCAGCATCACAGACCTGAAGGGCAAGAGTGTCGGCATACAAGGACTGGGATCAACCCCGCATGTGTTCGTGACCAGCATGGCAGCTTATGTCGGGCTCGATCCCGACAAGGACATCAGCTGGGTCTCCAGTCCCTCCGCAAAGCCCATGGAGCTTTTCGTCGAAGGAAAGGTCGATGCGTTCCTCGGCTTTCCGCCCGAGCCTCAGGAGCTGCGCGCCCGCAACATCGGCCATGTGGTCGTAAATAGTGCTATCGATCGTCCCTGGTCGCAGTACTTCTGCTGCATGCTGGCGGGCAATGCGGAATTCGTTCAGAACAATCCGGCTGCCACCAAGCGCGTATTGCGCGCCATTCTCAGAGCGGCGGACCTTTGTGTCACCGAGCCACGGCGCGTCGCGCAACAGATCGTCGATAACGGGTTCACCGCCAACTATGACTATGCCCTGCAGACGATGAATGACGTGCCTTATGGCAAGTGGCGCGAATACGAGCCCGAGGACACCGTACGGTTTTACGCCCTGCGCCTACATGAAGCCGGCATGATCAAGTCAAGCCCACAGACGATCATCGCCGAGGGCACGGACTGGCGCTTCCTCAACGAGCTGAAGCGCGAGTTGAAGACGTGAGCAACTGGTAAATATATGGCCTGGAGATCGCCAGGCTGGCATGGCCGACGCTCGGGCTTGTGCACAACACAGCATCCACCGGTCAGCGTTCTCGGTGTCACACTGGCCAGCATTTGGAAGGGAGGTTCCCATGCATACCCTATACCCCGGACGGTTCAGCCGACGGAGGTTCCTGCGTGGGATAACGCTGGCGGGGACAGCGGGGCTACTGGGGTGGCACCCCAGGCGAGCCGCCGCTGCGGAGCCACCGCCTGAGACGACGCGGATCCGGCTCGTCCGGATTCCCAGCATCTGTCAGGCCCCCCAGTATGTAGCCGAAGAACTGCTGCGCAGCGAAGGGTTCACCGAGGTGCACTACCTCCAAAAAAGGGGGACCGCAGACATCGACACGGCCCTCGCCTCCGGTGAAGCTGACCTCAATGGGCATTTCGCCGCCCCGCTCCTTCTCCGCTTGGAGGCGGGGGATCCCATCGTCATCCTGGCAGGACTCCACGTCGGCTGCTTTGAGCTGTTCGGGACCGATCGCGTCCAGTCGATCCGTGACCTCAAGGGGAAGACCGTGGCCGTGCCGACGCTAGATTCCAGCCGATACGACTTTCTCGCCGCTATGACGGCGTATGTGGGCCTGGACCTCCGTAAGGACATAAACTTCGTCACGCATCCGGGACCCGAGTCCATCCGGCTCCTAAGTGAGGGGAAGATCGATGCCTACCTAGGCTTTCCCCCCGAACCGCAGGAGATGCGGGAGCAGCAGATCGGCCATGTGGTGATTAGCAGCACCGTGGACCGGCCCTGGTCGCAATACTTCTGCTGCATGCTGGCTGGGAACCGGGAGTTCGTCCGCAAGTATCCGGTGGCCACCAAACGCGCCCTCCGCGCCATCTTGAAAGCGGCGGATTTCTGCGCCAGCGAGCCCGAGCGGTCCGCGCAGTTCATGGTGGACCAGGGCTATACTAAGCGCTATGACCATGCCCTCCAAGTCATGAAGGCGATCCCCTACGGTTGGCGCGAGTATAGCGCGGAGGACACCCTGCGCTTCTACGCCCTGCGCCTACACGAGGTCGGGATGCTCAAGAGCACCCCCCAGAAGCTCCTGGCCCAGGGCACCGACTGGCGTTTCCTCAACGAACTGAAGCGCGAGTTGAAGATATGAGCAGGTGGCTGGCCGGCGCTCTGCTGTTGGCGCTGCTTGTTCCCTGGCCAGCGCACGCGCACGACGCGCCGCACGACCAGCGCCTGCCGAGGATCGGACCGGCCCCCGATTTTACGCTGACGTCGCAGGATGGAGCGCCCGTGTCGCTCCACGACTTTCGCGGCAAGGTGATCGCCGTCACCTTCATCTACACTTATTGTCCCGACCTCTGCCCGATGCTGACCGCCAACATGGCGCACGTGCAGGACAAGCTAGGTTCTGCGTTCGGGCCCAGTGTTGCCTTCGTTTCGATCACCGTCGATCCGGAGCACGATACGCCCGAAGTGCTGAAGCAATATGCACAGGACTTCGGCGCTGATCTGGACGGTTGGGCGTTTCTCACCGGCGATCCGACGATCATCCGTGAGGTCGGACGCAAGTACGGCATCTTCGCGAGGAAGGTGGCGAAGGGAGACGTCGATCACACATTCCTGACGTCGCTCATAGACCCGACTGGCACCTTGCGCGTACAGTATCTCGGCGTCCGGTTCGACTTGGAGGAGTTCCGGGGTGACCTTCTCAGCCTCTTGGACGAATCCAAATAACATCACAAACCGGCTGGTGGGCTGGGTTGCGCGGCTGCCGGCGCGCGTGCAGACCAAGCTGCTGATCGCATTTCTGTCGATCGTCGGCCTGCTGATCGTGCTCGGGGCCGTCGGGTTGCAGGTGTTGAGCGGGGTCAACGATCAAACAAATGAGTTGATCAAGCTGCAGCGCCGGATCGCAGCCTACCGCCAAGTTCAGCACGACACGACGAACCAACTCTACAGCATCTCTACCGCGCTCTTGCTTCAGGACGACCGGATGCTGGATGCAGCGCTGCGCCAGCTCAGCCAGTTTGGCTACGACCTCGACCGCATGGAGTTCGTGGCCGAAAGTGAGGCGGCAGTGCTCGGCCAGGTCCGGCAAGAGTACGACCGGTTTACGGCGGGGGTGACGCATGTCGTGGAGCTCATCCGCGCCGGCCGCACGGACGAGGCGCGCAAGGTTCAGCAAGCTGAGATCATGCCATTGGCCGACCGCCTCGAACGGCTGACGAACCAGTTGGTCAACATCGCCGAAGCCGACATGGTGACCGCCATCGAAACGACCAAGGGGGCGTACGGCACCTCCCGGCTGATCGTGGTCTCCTTTGCGGTGGGTAGCATTCTGCTGGCGCTGGCGCTTGGCTACATCATCTCCTGGTCGTTGATCGAGCCGGTCAAGAAGATCGAGACGCGTCTGCGCCAGATAGCAGCCGGCGACTTTGCGCAGCAGGTTGCCGTCGTCAATCGGGACGAGCTCGGAGTGCTTGCCGGCAATGTCAACCAGACGTCCGAGCAGCTGGGGCGGCTATATCAAGAGGTGCAGGCGCGCACGGCCGAGCTTGCGCGATCGGTCGGCGAACTGGAGGCGCTCGGGGAAGTCAGCAAGGCGGTCAATTCGACGCTCGATCTCGACACGGTGCTACAGACGATCGTGGCGAAGGCGGTTCAACTCTCGGACACGGATGCGGGCACTATCTATGTGTTCAGCAGCACCAGACAACAATTCCGCTCACGCGCGACTTATGGGATGGCCGATGAGCTCATTGCCGCGATTTCCGACCAGGCCATCGGGCTGAACGATCCCGGGATTGGCGTCGCCGCACGGCGCCGTGCGCCTGTCCAGGTACCCGATCTCAGCGAAGGAACGCCCTCTCCCGCTCAGAAGATCGTCCTCGACGCCGGATATCGCGGCGTCCTGGTGGTTCCGCTGCTCAGGCCGAACAAGATCGTCGGCGCGCTCGTCGTCAGGCGACGCAACCCAGGTGAATTCGACCAGCAAATCGTCCATCTGATGGAAACCTTTGCAGCCCAATCGGTGCTCGCCATTCAAAACGCGAAGCTGTTCCGCGAGATCGAAGAAAAAGGCCGGGAGCTAGAGGCGGCCAGCCGCCATAAGTCTCAGTTCCTCGCGAATATGAGCCACGAGCTGAGGACGCCGCTCAATTCGGTTCTGGGCTTTACCGAACTTTTGGTCGACGGGATTTACGGGGAGCTCCCGGACAAAGCAAAGGCGACCGTGGCGCGCGTGCAAGCAAACGGCCGTCATCTCTTGGGGCTCATCAACGACGTGCTCGATCTTTCAAAGATCGAAGCGGGTCAGCTCACGCTGGCGCTCGAGGATTATACCGTTGGGCAAATTGTTCGATCGACCGTTACAGCTGTGGAGCCGCTGGCGCGTTCAAAAGGGCTTTCGCTCGCTGCGACCGTCGCCGAAAACCTTCCGCTGGGCCGCGGGGACGAACGCCGCCTGACCCAAGTCCTGCTCAATCTTGCCGGCAATGCCGTCAAGTTCACCGAGAGGGGCGCGATCGACATCCTTGCCGACGCGGTCGACGGGCACTTCGAGATAATCGTACGCGACACGGGTCCCGGCATTGCACCCACAGACCAGGCGCTCATTTTCGATGAATTCCAACAGGTCGACAACAGCAGCACCAGGCAGAAGGGTGGCACGGGTCTCGGCCTGGCGATTTCGAAGCGTATCGTCGAAATGCATGGTGGAACCATAGGCGTCGAGTCCGCGCCGGGTTCAGGCTCGACATTCCGCATGAAGATACCGATCCGGGTGGGAGAGGATGTGAAGGCAGCATGAGGAAGAGAATCCTGATGGTGGAAGACACCGAGGACAACCGGCAGATCGTGCGCGATCTCATCGCCACCACCGAATACGAACTGATCGAGGCCGCGGACGGTGCTGCCGGCGTCGCTGCCGCCGCAGCGCAAAAGCCGGACCTGATCCTGATGGACATTCAGCTTCCGGTGATCGACGGGTATGAAGCTGCTAGCCGCATAAAGGCTGACCCGGCGCTCCGGCACATTCCGATAATCGCCGTCACCTCCTACGCATTGTCAGGCGACGAGGCGAAAGCCCTTGCTGCAGGGTGCGATGGCTACATTGCCAAGCCATTCAGTCCGCGCCAGCTGCTTGCCAAGATCCGGGAGTTGCTTTCCTAGAGGAGACAGGGCCTTGCACGATCCGCCTCGCATTCTCGCCGTCGACGACACGCCGGAAAATCTCGAAATCCTGCGCATGCGCCTCGAGGCGAATGGCTACGAAGTGGTGACTGCAGCGGACGGCGAAGAGGGGCTTGCCATGGTGCGCAGCCTCAAGCCGGACCTGATCCTCCTCGACATCATGATGCCGAAGCTCGACGGGATAAGCGTCGTGCGGACGCTTAAGGCAGACGTTTCGCTGCGATCGATCCCGGTTATCCTTGTCACCGCAAAAGCCGATACACGAGATGTGGTCGAGGGATTGGATGCCGGCGGCGATGACTATCTAACCAAGCCGTTCGAGCACAGGGCACTAGTGGCGCGCGTGCGCTCGATGCTGCGCCAGAAGGCGCTATACGATACCGTGGAGACCCAGACGCGGCTCCTCGAGGATCAGGCAGCGCAATTGGCTGCATGGAATCGCTCTCTTGAACAAACAGTGGCGGAGCAGGTTGCGGAGATCGAGCGAATGGGCCGGCTCCGACGGTTTCTTCCCGCGCAGGTCGCCGACCTTGTCGTTGCGGCAGGCAATGGAGACGCGCTTCTTCAAAGCCACCGTCGCGAGGTGACCGTCGTTTTCTGCGACTTGCGCGGCTTTACAGCCTTCGCCGAGACTGCCGAGCCCGAGGAGGTAATGATGGTCCTTGGCGAGTACCATTCCTGTCTCGGCGAACAAATCGTCCGTCACGAGGGGACTTTGGAGCGGTTCGTGGGCGACGGTATCGTTGTTGTTTTCAATGATCCGCTGCCCTGTGCCGATCACACCGAGAGGGCTGTCTCAATGGCTGCGGCGATGCGTGACGCAATTGACGGGCATTCAGAGCGATGGCGCAAACGGGACTACTTGCTTGGCTTCGGAATCGGTATCGCCCGGGGCCACGCCACCATAGGGCGGATCGGTTTCGATCAGCGCGCGGACTATGCGGTGATCGGCACTGTGTCGAACCATGCGGCTCGATTGTGCGAGGAGGCCAAGTCTCGCCAGATTCTCGTCAGCCAACGGGTTCTTGGTGCCGTTGAATCATTGGTCGAATCCGTTCCAGTTGGCGAACTGAGGCTGAAGGGGTTTCGCCGCCCTATGCTGGCTTACGAAGTTGTCCGGTGGCTTGGCCGGTCAAGTTAGTGATGAACGCAGCCCAATGAGTGACCCGCGGGCGAACCGAGCGACGGCATGAAATGACCGCAACCGGTGTGGAAAGCGGTCGTTCGTCGGCAGCAAGCGAACGGCAGCAATTAGGCGCGAGGCGGGCGTTCACGTCGCAGGCTGCGTAAGTCGGCTTTGAGTCAGAAGGAGCGCACCTCTTACGCGCCTACGGTGCAGATAACGACGGGTGACCGCCGTTCAAAAAGCTCCGAATATGCGCTCCGCCACCTTGTCGTTTGTCAGGTAATCGAGGATCGCATGCCGCGTCGGTGGCTGGTTCTGCACCGCGCTGTAGTTCTCTATCGCCGGCGTCAGTGCGAAATTCTTGTCGTCGAGTGCATAGAGCGCGATATAGTCCCGCTCGTCATAAGCGTTGAACCAGCGTTTCACGCCCTTCGGATAGCGCAGTGGCCTGAAGGCGTTTCGTATCTGCATAACGCCGAGCGGCGACCCGAGCGTCACTAGCAGCGGCACGTCCGCTGTCGCGGTCTGCTGGCGCAGCAGGTCGTAGGCGATGACCGAACCCAACGAATGCGCGACGACGACGGTGGGTTCGGATGCCAATTTGGCTGCAACGATGTCGTTGATCGTCTTGCGGCAGTCGTCGACCTTCAGATAGAGGAAAACATCGCGCGTGAATGCGGCGAGGATCGTTGCACCGAGACCAGTGTGTCGGTCAAGCGCTCGCAATCCCGCTTGTACCCACTCCCAGTTGAGCGGTCCGCGCTCTTTTGTGTTGTTGCCGTATTCCTCGTCAACCAGTTCGTCTGGCACACCGGCCTTCTTGATGGCTTCATCAACAATCTGGGCCTGGAACGCCAGCAATTCGTCCGTCGTCTCGTCTCCGCGGCTCGTAATCTCGGTCGCCAAGGGCACTTTCGACAAGGCAACGAAACGGTCGAGTTCGTCGCCATAATAGGGAAACTCGATCTTCAGGTCGTCCGGGAGGGTCAGGCTTTGCGCGGTAAGCGCATCGGTGAGGCTCTTGATCCAGCTGTCGCGAAGCGCGACCTGATCGAGGCCGCCCTGCTGGCGGCCGTGGACGAAAACGAGGCGCTTGACGGCTGCGCTGGCCGGCCGCGCCGCAAATAGTGAGACGGTCGCGGCCGCCCCCGCAAGAAACACGCGTCTGTCGATCCCCATGGTCACCTCCCTATCGCGGCGGCTTGTCGCGCACGAATGCAGCCAGCGTGTCGCGCGCCTCGCCGGACAGGGTAGTCCAGAGACTGCGCTGCAGAAATGGTCGAAGCTCGGACAGTCGAGGCGCAATCTGAACTTCTAGGGGGGCCAGATAGTCCCATCCTTGCGTCAGCATCGGCAGTGATGGAAACACGTCGAACATCGGCCGTCGACGCCGGGAAAGCATGGCGAGATCGAAGAATTCGAAGTCGAGGTCGCCGCTCATGAAGTTTGCGACCGATGCCACCTTGTCCTGTAGCCCCGCTTGCGCATAGGCGTAGGCCGCATAGATGCCGAGCGTGGGATCGTACGATTTCATCAGGCGAATCTCGTCGCCCAGCCTGGCAGCCCGCTCTGCCTGCGTC
This sequence comes from Mesorhizobium sp. M00.F.Ca.ET.216.01.1.1, assembly GCF_004010325.2. Lineage (GTDB taxonomy): Bacteria > Pseudomonadota > Alphaproteobacteria > Rhizobiales > Rhizobiaceae > Mesorhizobium. The sequence goes on along the minus strand of NZ_SADR02000028.1, from coordinate 29,699 downwards.
TTCGGATCGCCTTCGATTCGGAAGGCGCCCATCGCCGAGGCGCTGGCGACCGACGCATGCAGTAGGTCGATGCGTTCCTGGTTCGGCTCGTATTCCGACCAGCGCGGTCCGTTCGCGGACGGCACGAACGTCACGCTGTCAATGCCATTCTCGCCATAGAGAATGTTGGTGATGAAATCCTGGATCACCGGCAGCACTGCGACCTGGTCGTCGGCGAAGTGAACCATGCAATCGGCGACCCGATGGCCGTTTGAGAATGCAACGCGGATATTCTGGACGGACGCGCCGAGTGGCAGTACCTCAGTGGTGACGGCGTTATTGACGATTACATCGTGGACGTCGATGCCGGTAACCGACAATCCCGCACGGGTCTCGAAGCTTGCCGGCGACTTTGCCTCGGATATCTGCTGCTTCAGCGTCTCGAAACGAGCGAAGGATTCGCTGCCCTTGATGCGGTTTTCCGCCGACGTGGTGAAAATCGACGTGTCGCCAAGCTCGATACCGATCTTGTTCAGCTGATATTTCGCTACGCTTTGCGGCGACACGGATGTCAGCGCAGCGGAGTCGGGCGTCGAACGGGTCGATTGGAGAACGCGGCTCAGATAGACATCAGACCATGCGCTGATTTCCGGAATCTGGCTCTTGGTAATGCCTTGCAGCGCCTTGATCCGGCGGTTCGTTTCGGACTCCAGATATTTCTTCAGCTTGCTGTTCTTCACGACGACGGCTCCGTCCGGCATCGTTGCGGTCATATCGGGCCATGGCGAGCGGAACGCATCCATGAAGGTTGCTGTGAAGATGCCACCTTTGGTGGCTATATGGTCGATCAGCGGCGCCTCGGACGCCGCCATCCCGAAGGTCGCCGCCTTGAACGTGTCGACCTGTGTCGTGATTCCCGTGCCGCCCAAAGGATTTGGGAACATCGACCGAGGCTGCATGCGTGAGAGTTGCACGGATGTCGGCAAAGACCGGCACGCGTCGGAGATTATGACGACATTGGTGATGCCGCATTGCTTCGCGAGTATCTCTGATCCTTCGAACGTGATCGCCTGTGCAGTGTCCGTGGGCGCACCGCTCAACATCCACCATTCGCTGTAGCCGCTGGCAAAACCGTGGCCGGCGAAATAGACGACCAGGAGCTCATAAGTCGCCTTATCGACGATCGCTCGCACCGCTCGGAACACATTGTCAGACGAAACCTGTGCGCCATTAGCGTCGGTAAGCTTGGTAACGGCGAACCCTTCGCTTTCGAGCCATGCCGCCACCTTGTCGGCGTCCTTCGATGCCGAGAGCTTCGCCAGGCCATCAACATTGTCGACGCCGATCACCACTGCCGCGCGGACGGGCGGAGTCGGCTGCGCAAGCACATGCGGCATAAAGCCGAGACTGATGGCCGCCGTTCCGTTTGCGATCACGTCGCGCCGATTCATCGGAACCTTTTCTTTCAGTCTTCGAATGTAAGGAGACTAGCCCGCGCCAAGCTCAAAGAAAAGCACCATGAAGTAGGTAGTGTAGAGACTCGCTTCTCAACACCGCATTTTGACAAATGTTGAACGCTGATCGCGCTGATTTTGATTGGTTCGATATAGCGGCCTGCTGCCGGTTTTTCGGAAACACAGTTAAGCTGGCACCGCACGCGGCGGCGCGCAGAAGACTGATCGTAGTGTTTCGGGCGGTCATCGCAATTTCCTTGTTGCAGCCAATCCATCTCCAGCTTCTTGTTTATCTTCGCTCCGCGCTGTTCAGCCGCCACTACCCTGTGGCAGATTGGCGGTAGTGCACCATTCCAGAAACGCCAGCGCGCATTTTCCTCTGACCTACCAAAGCCGCTTACAGATTGAATACTGTGCAATAAGCTTTGTTGATATCTTCGCATTCCATCCGGATGGGAAGCGCAATGGTACACTCGATCCTTCTTTTTTCATGCGTCTTAAATTAAATCTTAATAGGCACAACTATGTCTGAGCCACTTCACGAATTTCAGCTACTGGAGAATGCCGATCTAATTGGAACGGATATTCGATTCGCGAAAGATTATCCGGACCTCCTTTCCCGAGATTCCAGGGATGGTGCGCTGTTCACGACGTCGGCGGCCCCGCTCGAAGCAAGATAGATGTAAGTTCGCACGCTTAGCAGCGGCATCTGCATTGCGAGGCTCGCGATCCAGCAGCCTAAAGCGTGCCGAAGCATGGCCAGCTTGCCGTAGCACTCATCCAGGTGCGCCATCCACTCTTCGCGAAAGCGCTCACGCTCTTCTCGGGCAAGTCGGCCTGCGGCGGTTCGGATCAGCCAACGCGCCAGTCCACCGCAGCTATCATAGAGCAGGCTGACCACCAGTCCGAGAATGACTATGAGGATGATTGTTTTTACGTCCATGCCAGTCCCCCGATCGGCTCCTGAAGCGCTTGGCAGCAGATGCCCGCGTTTGTCCCAAAGCGGTTAGTTTGTAGAGGCGCTTGCGTGGCCTACCGAGCAGGGCCGGTTCGCCCTGCTCCCATTGGCTCGCCAGCCAGTTCACCTTCTCGAACCGCATCAGCAATGGATACAGCGTTCCCGAGCCAACGCCCGTTTCGCGGGCGATCTCGGCGCCGGATCGTTCCTGCATCGGCCGTTCGAGCAGTGGTCATGGGCGACGTTCCACCATCTTCGGCCGTCGCCCGCGTGCAGTCTCGGCCTGCCGGCTTCCATCCGTTACGAACGGTTCTTTTACACCGGCGATGTCCGCTGCTGGAGGATGACAGGGGCCAGCGCAATGACCAAGATCGGCGCGTTGCTGCCATTCGCAACGCGGACAATGGAGGTGCCGATGGGTCAAACTTACCCTCTTTGCTGCCAACGATAGACTAAACGTCGTCAGATCGACGCGCCAGCCGAACACCAACGCCGCCACCGTTCTCCGGAATGAATTCGATCCCGGCCACTTCGAAGACCGCACGAATTGCAGCGATGGTTGAATTCTTTAGCTGTTCCCCTCTTTCCAACCGCGCGATCGTATCGGGAGATACGTTTGCGTTTAGGGCTAGCTCTCGAGTTCCCCAGCCCAACGCAACACGTGCCATCTTGCATTGAACTGCATTCATTTCGTAACCTTGATACGATTCTTGTTGATCCATCGCCGCATTTTCAATATCGTACCGCTGATACGATGTTTCGTTTGAAAGCGGCTGCTGTTGGTGTGCAACCACCCTCAGCAGCCTGACCACAACCCAAGCTGATTGGAGCTCGGATCATGGCTGATTCCGACAATACCATGACTCTGCCTTACGTCACCCGCAGGCGAGTGCTTGCGGGATGGATGATCACATCCACCGCTTTGGTGCTTGAGAAAGCTGCGCTTGCCAGCAACGCAGCTGCACCGAGTATGCCTCCCGACCCAGCGCTGGCGCTTTGGCGGGAGTGGGAGACAGCCCGCAAGCTGACCGAGCGGCTTTGCCGCAGGCAGCAGAGCCTGGAGACGAGGCTTGTCGAGAGCGTCGGCTTTCCCTGTGTGACCGTCCGCCTGCCCGACGGGGAGGATGTGACGGTCCACTCGGTCGAGGCGCTCAATGAAGTGCTCGGCAAAGGGCCGGACATGGCGGCTCTCCGCGGGAAGGCCGAAGCCGAATTCGCGGCGCATCAGGCACGCTGGAGTGCGGCTGCCGAGGAGAGCGGTTACACCGCCGCGCTCAGGGCCGAGCGCGAGGCTGGCGACCGGGCGGAGGGCCTGCTGGAAGCGTTCTCCACGACCTCCGCCACGACACTTGCCGGTGTGGCGGGCAAGCTCGATGCCGTGTTGCGCGAGGGCGAGGCCTGGGAGGAATGCTCCGAGTTCCCCTGGCCGCAAATCCGCTCGGCGCTGAGCGATCTGGTGCGCATCGGAAAGCACATGACGCCAGAACAGTTCTTTCACGGCGAGCGGGGTGTCAAGCTCCGTAGGCGGCAGGCTGGCTGCTGTTTCCGCGCCTGAAGACGAAGAAGGACGGCCAATGAAACCCATCCAACCCGACTTCCGGCTTCAACTTGCAGCGAAGCATCTGCCTCCCGTCACCCTTCAGCCGCCAGGGGATTGGCGGCATTGGACGCTCCTGCGGCATCTCACCATCCGGTGGCGAACGATCCCGATCTGCTGGACGCCTTCAACCGCGACGCCGCCTTGGAGAAATGGACCGTGCCTGAAGCTGCAGAGGCAGCGAAAGCCCATTGGGGACAGACAGCCGCAACCGCCGTCGCCTGGTGCGCCTTCTCGGCGCATTGTGACGGGCGGACACAGGAGTTCCGATTCTGGTTTCGGGTATTTACCTATCTTCAAGCGGGCTCGCCCGCTTCCGAAGCCGAAGCAGCGGCCGGGAAGGCTCGTCCAGGCCCTTCCCGATAGGGGAGATCCTGTCTGGCGAGGAAACTGACTGCTTGTCGAGCGGAAGCCGAACCGAAGCCAATCCGTCAAGGCCAGAGCCGCTACGCGGCGGCGCGTGCCCGCGGCAGCCTTGACCGGCAGTTTCCGGGCCGGCGGACGCTTCGGACGCAGGCAAGGCTCCGGCACAAGCGATACCGCTCCACACCTCAGGGTGTATTATTCCAGCAATTCGTCGCCCTTGATCGGCGCCTTCCCTTTGCCGGCCCGCTTCAGGATGTCCAGCGCCTTGGGGATGTCGGCACGGGCAGCGCGTTCCTGAAAGTAACTTTCCGTGCGCAGCGCCGAAAGCTTCTCAGCGACTGCCACATTAATGAACTGGTTGAGCGGCACGCCCTCGCTCTCCGCCACCTTGCGAGCCTCATCAAGAAGCGAGAGCTGAAGCCGCAGTGCGAAATTGCTTCTCCTCATGTCTTTCTCTCCAATTGTCTCAGCGCCTCACCCGGCGACAGGACCATGATACCGAAGCGCTCGGCCACCTTGCCGAAGTCGCGTAGGTTGAACGTCACTATAGCATCCGCCCGTCCGTTTACGGCAGCTTCCAACACCATGTCGTCTTCCGGGTCGCGCACGGCGGGTCGCCAGAGGAAGACAAGGCGAACTGGCTCGGCGACGGCGCCACGGCATCTAGCAACGCGTTTTATGAATGGCTGCGAGACCGTACGGAACAATGCGGGAAGCTTTTTTGATTTTGGCCCACGAAACATTGTCAAATCGCAAAGATCAGTGAATGTCGGTATCGGTGGTTGCGTGTCCGTGATTTGAACCTGCGGTTTTTTCCCGACAAGACTGAACAAGTGCAACCGATCAAGCTCGGGGATTTCCGAATATCACGCCTTGCTATCCCTTTCTGCGATCGATCGATTTAATGGCTTCTCTCGTCTCCTGCGTGAGCACATCTTGCGAGACATGGATCAAGATCATGATCTCGGCAGGCTTGAAGGAAGCCACACTATTTTCCGCGACAGCATGGCCGACGCTATTTTGACCCATAGCGAGCGCCACCCGCAATGGTGGTGAAATCCCACAAACGGGTCTTGCGCCAGATGCCTGACAGAGCGATTCTGCGCCTTGCAAGCGCTCTCGCGCGCCAAGCGGCCCGCGAAGATCACGCGCGGGAACAGGCCGAGAAGATACATCATGAATCGAGCCGCGATCTACGCACGCTTCTCAACCGATCTTCAGAATGAGCGATCGATAGACGATCAACTCGCGTTATGCCGAACGTACGCTGAGCGTGAGGGTTTGAACGTTGTCGCAACGTTTGATGATCGAGCTCGCTCCGGCGGCTCCGTTATGGGCCGTGATGGTTTGCTCCACCTCATGGACAAAGCTCGTGAGCACGAATTTGATGTGCTCGTCGTGGAGGCACTTGACCGGCTCTCTCGCGACATGGACCTTGCAGGCATTCATAAGCGCCTTTCATTTCTCGGCATCGAAATTCGTGCAGTCCACGAGGGCGTGGTGAACACGGTCTTGGTCGGGCTTCGTGGTCTTGTTGGGCAACTCTATCGAGAGGACAACGCTCATAAAGTTCGGCGGGGCCAAGCCGGCCGAGTCAAAAAGGGACTCCATGCCGGCGGATTAACCTACGGCTACTCTTACGTGCCAGGGGACCCTGGGAAACGCCTGATCGCGGAGGACGAAGCGGAGATCGTGCGTCGTATCTTTAGGGAGTACGTCGACGGACAGACGCCGCGCGATATCGCTCACAATCTCAATAGAGACAGCATACCGCCACCTCGTGGTCGAGCCTGGAATGCCTCAACCATCAATGGAAATGCGCAAAGAGGGACGGGGCTGCTTCAGAATGAACTTTATGTCGGCCGCTTGATTTGGAACAGGGTCCGAATGGTCAAGGACCCCGACAGTGGGAAGCGTGTATCGCGTCCGAATCCTAAGGGCGAATGGCGAACGGTCGAAGTTCCCGATCTCGCCATCATCTCGCCCGAACTGTTCGAGGCTGCACGAGAGAGGAAAAAGGCTCGCACAATCACCCATCCAAGCCATCAGCGCCGGCCACGGCATATGTTGTCGGGGCTGCTGAGGTGCGGAGCTTGTGGAGCGGGAATGTCGTCAAACGGCAAGGACAAGTCTAGACGTATTCGCATCCGTTGCTCGGCCGCCACGGAAAGCGGAACATGCCCTGATCCGAAAACCTTCTATTTAGATACTGTCGAGACCGCAGTTCTAGATGGGCTTACCACCGAGTTGCGCCACCCTGACGTAATTGCCCAGTACGTCCAGACTTATCACGAAGAACGGAGGCGGCTAGCAGCCGACACCAATGCGCGGCGCACTCGTTTGGAGCGACGGCTTGGAGAACTATCTCGGGAGATCGAGCGCCTCATCAACGCCATCGCCAAGGGCCATGGCGACCCAGCCGTGTTGGGACCGCAATCAACGACGCTCAATGAAGAGCGCAAGTGCATTGTGGCCGAGCTGGACCAGGTGCCCGCGGCAACAGGTGTGATCGCGCTGCATCCTGCGGTGCTGGCACGCTACGAGGAACAACTAAACCAACTTCAAATCGGGCTTGCCAAAGGCATTGTGGCTGGCGATTCCGAATCCGCAGAGGCAATGCGGGACTTGATCGAAACCGTTACTGTGTTTCGAGATCCATTGAGGATCGGCGGAATCGAAGTCGAAATCGCCGGGCGTCTAACGGCACTCCTGGGCGAGAATGCCTTCCCCAACGGAGTCAAAGGAGTGTGGGGAAAGGTGGTAGCGGGAGAGGGACTTGAACCCCCGACCCCAGGATTATGATTCCCGTGCTCTAACCAACTGAGCTACCCCGCCAGGGCGGCGAAAGGCCCGAAATCCGCCTTAAATCGAAAGGCATGTCGAGGCGTTCACCAAGATCGCGCGGATATAAGGTTGGGAGGCCAAGCCTGTCAAGCATCGAAGCGACCGGCATCGAAGTAACCGGCATGCCGGCATACTCTCATTGCCCAAAAGCTTTGCCGGGCAGACATTTGAGCGCAGATGGCGGGTTGAGTTCGATGGAGCACGTCGCTATGTCTCGGCCACGAATTCTTAGAGTTTGAAAACAAATGAAACCGCGCATTGCAGTCCTCGGTTGCGGATACTGGGGCAGCAACCACATCCGCACCCTCAAGGCGCTTGGCGCGCTGTATGCGGTCTCGGACCTCAATCGCGCCCGCGCGGAAGGCTTTGCCAGCGAACAGGATTGCCTGGCGGTCGAGCCTGACCAACTGTTCCTTCGCGATGACATCGACGCCATCGTCATGGCCCTGCCGCCGCAGTTCCACGCTGATATGGCGGTGCGCGCTGCCGAAAGTGGCAAGGATGTGCTGGTGGAAAAGCCGATCGCGCTGACGGTAGCGGATGCCGAGCGTGCAGTGAGGGCGGCAAAGGACAATGGCCGTATCTTCATGGTCGGCCATGTGCTGCGTTTCCATCCTGCCTTTGAGACGCTGAAGGCGCTGATCGACAATGGCGAGCTCGGCGAGGTGCGCTACATCCATTCGCACCGGCTCGGACTTGGCAAGTTTCACACCGAAAACGATGCGCTGTGGGATTTGGCGCCGCACGACCTGTCGATGATCCTGGCCATCACCGGTACGGAACCGATGGAGGTGCGCGGCGAGGGCGCTGCCCTGCTCGACAATCTCAGCGACTTCGCGCATCTGCACATGCGCTTTCCCAACGGGCTGCGCGGCCACCTCTTCGCTTCGCGGCTTAATCCCTATCGCGAGCGGCGGCTTACCGTGGTCGGCACCAAGGCGATGGCGGTGTTCGACGATGTCGAGCCGTGGGAGCGCAAGCTCGCAGTCTATCGCCATGCGGTATGGCAGGACAGCGGCCAGTGGGCCTTCACCGCCAACGAGCCGTCCTATGTGGCGGTCGGCGAGGGCATGCCGCTGACGCGCGAACTGGCGCATTTCATCCAGTGCATCGAAACGCGGGCCGAACCACGCACCGGCGGCGAGGAGGCCATCAGGGTGCTGCGCATCCTGACCGCAGGTACGGTCGCCCACACCGGGTCGTCTTCCTGAGACCTTCTCTTTCGGCCACCTGACGCATTTTCTGCGCTTCCAGTGCATATGCTCGCCCTGGAAAACGAACTCTGCGAAAGTGCTGCTGCCGCTATTCGGCGGGAATTTGCGCCGGCCGGGCGGCAAGCCGGTCCAGCATGGCCTCGGCCTCGGCACCGCGCTCGGAACGCTCGATGAAGCCGCCGCCGAAGACGCGGGCTTCGTTGCCGTCGTCGGAATAGAGCACGCAAGCCTGGCCCGGTGCGATACCAGACTCGCCGTCGACCAGTTCCACCGAAGTGACGCCGGCATGGTGATGCAGCACGGCCGGGCGCGGCGGTCGTGTCGAGCGGACCTTGGCAAAGAGCTCCAACCCGGCCGCCGGGATGTCGGACAGCGGGCCGTCACCCAGCCAGTTCACGTTGCGCAGGTAGATCTTGTGGGTCTCCAGCGCCTCGCGCGGGCCGACGACGACACGGGCCCGGTCGGCATCGAGATGGACGACGTAGAGCGGCTCGCCCGAAGCGACGCCGATGCCGCGGCGCTGGCCGATCGTGTAGCGCAAAATGCCTTCATGGCGGCCGAGCACACGGCCATCGATGTGGACGATGTCGCCCGGATTGGCGGCGGCTGGCTTCAGCTTGGCGATGATGTCGGAATATTTGCCCTGCGGCACGAAGCAGATGTCCTGGCTGTCCTGCTTGGCAGCGACCGTCAGCCCCATCTCCTCGGCGATGGCACGGACCTCGGGCTTCGACAAGCCGCCGAGCGGAAAGCGCAAGTAATCGATCTGCGCCTGCGTGGTGGCAAACAGGAAATAGCTCTGGTCACGATCGGCGTCGACCGGCCGGAAAAGCGCGCGGTGGGCGCCGTTGGCGCTGGAACGGATATAATGACCAGTGGCCAGCGCATCGGCGCCAAGCTCCTGTGCGGTCGCAAGCAGGTCGGCGAACTTCACCGTCTGGTTGCAGGAGACACAAGGGATCGGCGTTTCGCCGGCCACGTAGCTCTCAGCGAAGGGGTCGATGACCGCCTTGCGGAATCGCTCCTCGTAATCGAGCACATAATGCGGAATGCCGAGCGTCTCGGAGACGCGGCGGGCATCGTCGATGTCCTGGCCGGCACAGCACGAACCAGTCCGGTGCGTCGCCGCGCCATGATCATAGAGCTGCAGCGTGACGCCGACGACATCATAGCCTTCGCGCTTCAGCAGCCCGGCGACGACCGACGAATCGACACCACCCGACATGGCGACGACGACGCGGGTGTTTTCGGGGCGTCGGGGAAGATCGAGGCTGTTCATTGTTCTTTCATTCTGCGCGGCGCTTGAATGCCAATAGCCGGAATATAGGTCAAGCACTTCGGGTGCGCCAGCTTCGCGGGCCAGCTCATTTTTTCCGGCCGGATTCGGCGCTTGCCGCCAGATGTTTCAAATGCTGACGAAAAGACTAACGCGGCGTTCATGATCCTTACCTAGCTATTAGGGTTCGCTTAGGCAATTTTTAAAGCTGTGGCGGTAATGTGGTGGGGATTGGGTCTTTGAGTTTTTAGTAGAGAGTACGATGACCGATCTTGTTAGACCGCGAGTCAAATATGTTATCGGGCCTGACGGCAGCCCCCTTACGATTGCCGATCTGCCGCCGACGAACACACGCCGCTGGGTTATCCGGCGCAAGGCGGAAGTGGTGGCGGCAGTGCGTGGCGGGCTTCTGAGCCTCGAAGAGGCATGCCAGCGCTACAAGCTGACCACTGAGGAATTCCTGTCCTGGCAGGCGTCGATCGACGAATATGGCCTTGCCGGGCTGCGCACGACGCGCATCCAGCAATACCGGCATTAGAGATTCGAGACTCGCTCAAGGAAGCTAAAGGCGCGGCAATCCGCGCCCTTGTTGTTTTGCCGGAACGATCTTCTCTGGTTCAAACCGTCAGCACCACCTTGCCGATCGGCTTTGTGGCGAGAAAGGCATGGGCGGCGTCCGCTTCTTCGAGCGGAAAAGTCTTTGCCACGTGGACGGCAAGCTTTTTCGCATCGACCAGTTTGCCGAGCTCCACCAGGCCGGCGCGGTCAGGCACGACCGACATCCGCTCGACGCGGATATCCCGCGCCTTGGCCTCTGCCTTGGCGCTATCGGGGACATTGAGCAGCGCCACCAGCACGCCGCCGGCCTTGAGCACTTTCAGCGAGTGCGCATGCTCGCCGCCAACCGTCTCCAGGACCAGGTCGATGTCGCCGGTCCTGCCGGCAAAATCAGCCTTGGTGTAGTCGATCACCTCGTCGGCGCCGAGCGAGCGGACAAAATCGAGCTTTCCCGGGCTGGCCGTGCCGACGACATAAGCGCCGCGCGCCTTGGCGAGCTTTGCGAATCGGACTGACGAGGCGGTCGCTCTGTGCTGCGCTTCGCCGATCAGCTTAGGGTTCTCGGTTCAGCCGATCATGGCGCTGCGGCCACCCATCTCGGCGTCGCGGATCTTGGTGTCGCGCGACTCGAGCATCTCAGCCTTGGAAAGCTCCGCTTCAGCTTCAACGAGTAGTGATTCGGCAGCGCTTCGCTGCTGGGCGAGGTCGCCTTGCGAATTTCTGAGATTGTCGCGGCGCAAACGCGCCGCCTTGGCGAAAGTCGGATAGGCAAAATGATTGATGTCGGTGATGCCGGCTTTCTTCTCTTCCGCTGCGATCTGAAGCTCCAGCTCGGCAGCCATGCGCTCGAACTCGGCGATCATCATGTCGAGTTGCAGCAGCTGCCGCCGCTTCTCATTCACCTGAAATTGCTTCAGCCGAACGAGGTTTTCACGTGACTTCATGATTCGGTACTCCCGGAAACGCACACCTGCACATATCGTCCAATCCACCCGGCAAAGCCTGGGCGCCACCCGTTTCCACCGGCTTTCCCGGAACTATGGGAAACAAACTCCTAAAGTTTTTTGCCGTCGGTAACCATTCGTTTACGGGCATTGTTAATCATACGGCCCAGGACTTAAGGCCGGGTAAAAATTTCGGTTCCGATGCGGAACCACGGCCAGCGAGTCCGGAGAGTCACTTAGGCTGGCTTATTAATGTGTTGCATTAGCGGTTCGGTTCTGTGATTCATTATTAGATTCAAGAGGGTGTAGAAAGCGGTTAAAAAATCTGATACCGTCCCTGGTGCGGAATTAGGTTTTGTTAACCATTCGATGGCAGCCTTCTGTTCAGGCAATCACTGCTCCGGTCCCGGATGGGTCGTGAAAATGGTCCGGCAGCAGAAAAGGGGAATGAGATGCGCGTTCTGCTGATAGAAGACGACAGTGCAACCGCACAAAGCATCGAGCTGATGCTGAAATCGGAAAGCTTCAATGTTTATACGACCGACCTTGGTGAAGAGGGGGTGGATCTCGGAAAGCTTTACGATTACGATATCATTCTTCTTGATCTTAATCTCCCGGACATGTCTGGCTACGAAGTCTTGAGGACACTTCGCCTTTCCAAGGTGAAGACGCCGATTCTCATCCTTTCCGGCATGGCCGGCATCGAGGACAAGGTGCGTGGCCTCGGTTTCGGTGCCGACGACTACATGACCAAGCCGTTCCACAAGGATGAGCTGGTGGCGCGAATCCACGCCATCGTGCGCCGCTCCAAGGGTCATGCCCAATCGGTCATCACCACCGGCGACCTTGTGGTCAATCTCGATGCCAAGACCGTCGAAGTCGGCGGCCAGCGCGTGCACCTGACCGGCAAGGAATACCAGATGCTGGAGTTGCTCTCGCTGCGCAAGGGAACCACGCTGACGAAGGAAATGTTCCTCAACCACCTCTACGGCGGCATGGACGAACCGGAGCTGAAGATCATCGACGTCTTCATCTGCAAGCTGCGTAAGAAGCTCGACGCCGCCTCCGGCGGTCAGAACTACATTGAGACGGTCTGGGGCCGGGGCTATGTGCTGCGCGAGCCGGAAGACATCCGCGTCAGCGCCTGAACGAAACGCACTTCCAACCGAATTTCCCGACAAAAAACCCGGCCTCAGCCGGGTTTTTGCGTTTACAGCTGGATCTCCGTGGTCCGGCGAATCAGGCGGCTATCTTCAGGGTGCGGAAACGCTCGAGCAGTTGCGAGCGATCGAACGGCTTCAGCAGGTAGCCTTGCGCGCCGGCACGCTTTGCCCGCATGATCGAGGCGACGTCGACCTCGACCAGGGAAACCAGGATCTGGGGCTTGATTGCACTCTCCATGGCGCGGATGCGGCGGATGAGTTCCGCCGCCTGCATGTCCGGCAAGGCGCCGTCGACGACGATGACGTCAGGCATGTCGGCGGCGCATATCTCGACCGCATCAAGTCCGGTAGCCGCTTCGATCACCACCATGTCGGAGCCGCCAAGGATTCGCTTTGCTACTTTCCTGATGACGCTTGAATCGTCGACGAACAGGCAGCGTTTCATTTCCGGGTCCTCTTTGCCATCTGGCGAACCGGCAGCATCCGGGTATCTCGGAGGCACCATAGATCAATCTGGTAAAGAAGCCGAAAAGCCGTTAGGTAAAGTTTTTGCAAAGACGCACCTTACGCAAACTTTTTATCGCCGATTTGGCATGGCTACACCGGCGAAGCTTGTTTTGCCTAGATTGCGAACAGTGTCGTAAATATTAGCAGGAACAAATACTTCATCTGTTCTTGCCGGACTGAGGGAGATTTCAGGCCGCCGAAAGCACGATTTCTTCGGCTGTCGCGTGGATCGAAATCGTCATGTTGGCCTCACGCGCCAGAAGCAGCGTGTAGTAGGGCTGGACCGAATGGGCGTCGATCGGCTCCTCCGGCTTGTGCCCGGAATGCAGCTCCAGGAATTTCGGCGGCACGCGCAGCATCGGCCCACTTGCCGCAAGTGCAAAACGCGGCTCGGTTTCGAGATTTTCGAGCGTGACCACAAGCTTGCCGCCGCGCGGGATGGCTGCGTTGGCGACGAGAATGAGATTGAGCAGCAGCTTGACCTTGTTCTTGGGCAGCAGCGCGCGGGCTCCGCTCCAGATCAGCGCCGGCTTCTCGTTCTTGAGGAAGGCGATGGCGACGGCCTCGGCGTCGCCCGTGTCGATCATCATGCCGGCCGAACCAGCGGCACCGAAGGCGATGCGGGCAAATTGCAGGCGGGCCGAGGCGTTCCTTGCACTCTGGCGGATCAGCTTCATGGCGTCTTCATCGGCGCCGCCCTCGTCGAGCAGCTCAAGGCCGTTGTTTATCGCGCCGACCGGCGAAATGATATCATGGCAGACCCGGCTGCACAGAAGCGCGGCGAGATCGGGTGCGGAAAGGGCGAAAAGTTCGGCCATCGGCGAAAATCCCTGCTAAAATTCACATACTGATGGCCGAGCGATCAACCGTCTCGCCTGCCTACACGAATCACGCTCTCTCCCAGGCTTTCTGAATACACAGCGCCTGTGCGTGCAGCAAACAAATCCAAAATTGTCATTATCGAAAATGGTGTGTTCACGCAGGATCGAGCCTGCGTAGACCGCCCGAAACCAGCCTTCGAACTGCCATCTTCATGTGGAAGGTTAATGGTTGAAAAAGAATTACGGCATAGTTTGCCCATAACAGTCACCCCGAACGGCCACCAAGAGTCGCATGGGGCGCGAGGCGTCGGCGAAAGTGCTCCCTGACGGAGATTGGAAGCATGTTTTCCCGATTCTACGACCGGACTTTTTTCCGTGTCATCTCAATGACGATTGCTCTCATGGGTCTGCTCGTCTTTTCGACCTCGGCGTTGCGGGCGCAGGAATACACCGCTCAGGAGATTGTCGATTCCGGCCATAAATTCTTCGGCGCGACCTCGGGCGGGCTCGCCACCGTCGTCGAGAAGATCTTTGCCTCCTACGGCCTGCCCAATGGCTACCTGCTTGGCGAAGAAGGCTCGGGTGCGCTGATCGGCGGCCTGACCTATGGCGAGGGGACGCTCTACACCAAGAATGCCGGCGATCACAAAGTGTTCTGGCAAGGCCCGTCGCTTGGCTGGGATTTCGGCGGTGAGGGATCGCGCGTGATGATGCTGGTCTACAATCTCGACGATGTGAGCAATCTCTACAACCGCTTCGGCGGCGTTGCAGGCTCCGCCTATGTCGTGGCGGGCGTCGGCTTCAACGTGCTGCAGAACAGCAAGGTTCTGCTCGTACCGATCCGCACCGGCGTCGGCGCGCGGCTCGGCGTCAATCTCGGCTATCTGAAGCTCACCGAGCGGCCGACCTGGAATCCGTTCTGATACCGATCTCGACGGACCCTCAGCCGTGACAGCGCGGATTTGCAAGGTCGCAAGCTGAATGTTGCCGGGGCATGCTCTTGCCGCTGCGCTGGATTTCCGTCATGCGAACATGGCAAAGTCGCGCTTTGGCGGTTGCTGCCATCCATAACGGATAGTTACCTTGGTCCAGTCGATCCTGTTCTTCGCCCTCGGCTTTCTCTGCGCCGCCTTTCTGGCGCTGATGATTGCCCCGGCCATCTGGCGGCGGACCGTCGCGCTGACGCGCAAACGCGTCGAGGCTTCCATGCCGCTGACATTGGCCGAGATCCAGGCCGACAAGGACCGGATCCGGGCCGAGTACGCGATGTCGACGCGCCGGCTCGAGATCAGCATCAAGACGCTGCAGGAGAAGGCGGCCGAACAACTGGTCGAGATCAATCGTGGCCGCGAGGCCCTGAAAGGGCTGGAGGCCGAACGCAACGACAGGAAGCACGTCCTTTCCGAACTGGAGGCCAAGAGCGAAGCGCTTCGACAGTGCGAGGAGCAGTTGCAGCGCCTGTCGGACAAGCTCGCGCAGACCGAGCGCGTGCTGGAAAAGCGTGCGCTCGAGCTCGAAAAGCTGGAGCGTATGTATGACGACGCCAGCTTCTCCTCCAGCAATCGTCAGATCGAACTGATGGCTCGCGAATCAGACCTGGACAAGCTGGCCAGCGACATATCGGTGCTGCGCAGCCGGTACAAGGAGGCGGAGAGGCGCAACCAAGAGATTGCAGCCGAGAGCAAGGCCGCGCGGGATGCCTTGAGGGCAGAGAAGAAAAGGACCAGCGAACTGGACAAGAAGCTCGAACGCCTGCTCGCTACGCTCGCCGACCGCGAAGAGAAGCTCGGCCGCCGTGAGAAGGAACTGGCACGGTTTCGCGAAAAATCGAAGAGCGAGGCTGCGGGAACGCACACCTCCGGAGGAGGGGACGATCGCAGCGGCACCGGCAACGACGTAGACAAGGCTATTGCCAAGCTCAACAGTGAGCGGGAGCGACTGGAAGCGAGGCTGACAGCATTGGCCAGTGAGAACAAGAGCCTCAAGGTGGATCTTGCAGCCTTCGAAACAGCCGGCTCCGGCGACGCCAGCGATGTGCGCCGTGCCAGTGCGGTGTTGCGCGAACAGATAAACGATCTGGCGGCGGAGGTCGTCAACCTGACAATGAAGCTCGAAGGGCCGGATTCGCCGATTGCCAAGGCGCTTGCAGCACCTCAGGAGGTGCGGGCGGGGAGCGGCCAACGCAGCCTTGCCGATCGCATACGGGCGCTGCAGAAGGCCGCTTCGACGAGTTGAGATCCAGAGGGGCCGCAGGCGCCACGCCTGTCCCGCTACTTTCCAAGGATCCTGCGCTCTTTTGAATTCCGGGGTTTGCCTGAAATCCTGGGCTTGCCGGAAAAATGATGCAGTGCGATGGCTGACGCTGCTGCTACGTTCAGGCTGTCAAAACCTTCGGACATGTCGATGCGCACCGTTTGCAGGCGAGCGAGCAGGCTTCCGGGCAGGCCTTCGCCTTCGGCGCCGAGATAGAGGGCCAGTCGTTCTGCTCTTCTCGCATCGCGAATGTCGGTCTGGCCGCGGGGCGATAGGGCGAATTGGCTGAAGCCCAGCCGATCGAGCGTGGCGGTGAAGCCGGCGGTGTCGCCGAAGGATGAGAAGGGAACCTTCAGCGCCGCGCCGACCGAGACGCGGATCGCCTTGCGGTACAGCGGATCGCAGCAGGTCGCGTCGAGAAACACGGCGCCGGCGCCAAAGGCGGCGGCATTGCGGAAGATCGAACCCATATTGTCGTGGTTGGCGATTCCAACCAGCACTACGACCAGCGCGCTGGCGGGCAACGTTTCCAGCAAAGCCTCGGCAGGCTGTGAGATGCCCTTGCTGCCGATCGCCAATATGCCGCGATGGATGTGAAATCCGGCGATCCTGTCCATGACCTCGCTTGCCACGGCGTAGACCGGGAGGTCGGCCGGTGCCTTGCGCAACGTCTCATCGAGGCCGGCCAGCCGGTTTTCGAGAACCAGAACGGATTCGGCGGCAAAGCGCCCGGCCGAGAGCAGGACGTCCAGCACCACCTTGCCTTCGGCAACAAAACGGCCATGCCTGCCGGCGAGGTCGCGCTCGCGAATGTCGAGATAGGCCGCGACGCGCGGGTCTTGTGGGTCGTCAATACGGATAGGGTCCATATACACCTCGGCCGACTCGCATCGGCCCCGAAAATCGCAACAAATTTTCGGAAAGCACGACGCGTGAATTGAAATTGTCAGAGCGAGGTAAAGGAACGATCAGACCTGCCGGTCAAGCCCCGGCGCGGCGCAGGCGATGTGCCATCTGGGACAAGTCACCGTCGCCGAAGATGCCGTCCAGCATGCGAAGCAGTTCGCGCACAGCTTCGGACTTGCAGGAATAGTAGATCATCTGCCGGTCGCGGCGGGTCTCGACGAGATCGAGTGCCCGCAGCTTGGCCAGATGCTGCGACAGAGCAGACTGGCTGAGCAGAACCTTCTCGGCGATAGCGCCAACCGACATCTCACCGTCGGTCAGATAGCTCATGATCAACAACCGTTTCTCGTTGCCCATGAGCGTCAAAAACGTGGCTGCTGATTCGGCGTTGGCGATTAGCTTGCTCGAAACCATCGAACCCCCATGTTTTCCAGTCCATCCGAACGCTATGGGGGCAATAGCGTCTGATTTATAGACTCACTTCTGGATGTGCGCTGCTGAATCAGCATCACAACGAATCGTAGAACATTTCTTCCAAATCTCAAGACTTGCTTTCGATTCAAGGCGATTAACTGTCAGCGTCGTGCGTAGCCGGCTGCACGTCCGGTCCTTGCCATCTCGACCAGTACAGGCCGCAGCTCGCGCACCGCCTTCAAGCGTTCGGGAAAGAAGACCCGGCAAATGGCGTCGCCCGATGCCAGGTCCATGCCTTCGGCGTCGAAGCCGGTGACAATCCAGCCATCGCCTTCGGCCTTGGCAAAGTGGTGCGCGTAGACCGCGATGGCATCGAGATGGTCGGCATTCATGTGGTCGAGAGCGGACTGTTCGCTCGCGGCAAGCTCTTCGACGATCGGCCCGCCGATGACGAGATCGGCACGATCGAGCAAATAGGCCTTGCCGAAGCCGCCGTTGAGGCTGGCGCGCTCAGGCTCGAGGCGGAAGATCGAAAAGTCGCCAAGCCCGGCATAGAGCCTCGCCTTGGGGTTGCGATTAAGATAACGCCGTTCGGCGCGGGCATGCTCGCTCGATCCGTGCTCAAGCCTCAACGCCCGGCAGACCAATGTGATTCGCGGATGCGCGAGCGGATCGCCTCTGCCCGGTTCGCCAACAAGCAGAGAGCAGCGTGGGTCGGCGAGAATCGCTCCGGTATGGGCAGACAGCATCGACACCAGGATCAGCGGCACACCGTCGATGTCGGTGGCGACGCCAACCCTGCTGGCCAGCGGCGAGCCGGTCCCGGGCTCTATCGCAGCCAGCGCGCCGAAACGAGCGCTGCGGATCAGCGTCCTAGCCAGCCTGACCGCTTCGGCGTCAGTCTCGCGGATCACGTCCTTCTTCCGGTCGGTCAAGTGCTCACCGCATTAAGTTGATCTTTCGTCTCCAGTTATCCGCCAATCAAGCCGGATTTGACAAGTGCTTTAATCTCGATTTCCGAAATGCCGAAACGAGCCAGCACGGTCGCTGGCTCATGATCGCCCGGCATGGCGGCAAGTGTCGGCGAGCGCGAGAAGCGCGGCGTCGGGGCAGGGCGCTCGAACGCGCCGGCCTTCACAAAGGCGTTACGAGCGCGATTGTGCGGATGATCCCTGGCTTCGCGCAGCGACAGCACCGGTGCAACGCAGGCGTCGGTCCCGGCAAAGAAACCGGCCCAGTCGTCGCGCGTCCTCTGCCTGATGCGGCCGGCGATGGCGATGCGCATCTTTGGCCACGATGTCCTGTCGTATTGGCTGCGGATGAAACGCTCGTCGAGCGGCAGCAGTCCTGCGAATTCGGCGAAGAATTGCGGTTCAAGGCAGCCGACGGCGACATATCGCCCGTCCGCTGTCTCGTAGGTATCGTAGAAGGGCGCACCGGAATCGAGCAGGTTCGCGCCGCGCGTGTCACTCCACAGGCCAGCCGCCATGAAGGCATGCACAGGGGTCGCCAGCATCGAAGCACCCTCGACCATCGCGGCGTCGATCACCTGGCCCTTGCCGGAGCGCGAGCGCTGGAACAGGGCAGCCAGCACGCCGGCGATCAGCATCATGGCGCCGCCGCCATAGTCGGCGACAAGGTTCAGCGGCGGCACCGGCCGGCTTGTTTCCTGGCCGATGGCGTGCAGGACGCCAGAATAAGCGAGGTAGGTGATGTCGTGGCCGGCGCGAGCCGAGAGCGGTCCGTCCTGGCCGAAGCCGGTCATGCGGCCGTAGATCAGCGCCGGATTGCGCGCCAACACAGCATCCGGCCCGAGACCAAGCCGCTCCATCACATCGGGCCGAAACCCCTCGACCAGCATGTCGGCCTTTTCGACAAGGCGTAGGACCAGTTCCGCGCCTTGCTGACGCTTCAGGTCGATCCGTAGGACAGAGCGGCCGTGACGATCGAGATTGTATTCGTCCGGCAGCGAAAACAGCTGACTTGAACCGGCCCGCTCGATGCGCAGCACCTCGGCTCCCATCTCCGACAGCATCAAGCCCGCCAACGGTACTGGGCCAAGCCCGGCCATCTCGATCACCACCAGGCCGGCGAGCGGGCCGGTCTTCACGGGTGCTGAGTTGCCGGCACTCATGATTGGCTATTTCGGTGCCATGCGGATAGCCCCGTCGAGGCGGATGGTCTCGCCGTTCAGCATCTGGTTCTCGATGATATGCAGCGCAAGGGCCGCATATTCGGAAGGCTCGCCGAGACGGGACGGGAAGGGCACCGCAGCGCCTAGCGAATCCTGCACCTCTTGCGGCATTCCGGCCATCATCGGCGTCTTAAAGATGCCGGGAGCGATGGTGCAGACGCGAATGCCCGAGCGGGCGAGGTCGCGGGCCACCGGCAGCGTCATGCCGACGACGCCGCCCTTGGAGGCCGAGTAGGCGGCCTGGCCGATCTGGCCGTCATAGGCCGCGACCGACGCCGTGTTGACGATGACCCCGCGTTCGCCGCCCTCTAGCGGCTCCAGCTTCGCAGCACGGTCGGCGACGAGGCGGATCATGTTGAAGGTGCCAATCAGGTTGATTTCGATAACCTGGCGGTACTGGTCGAGCGGATGCGGACCATCCTTGCCGATCGTCTTCACGCCGATCGCGATGCCGGCGCAATTGACCAGGATCCGCGGCGCGCCAAGCCTTTCCGTCACCTCGGCGACTGCCGCGGCACCGCTCCCTTCATTGCTCACATCACACTGGATGGCGACGCCGCCGATGTCGGCCGCCACCTTCGCCGCGCGGTCGATCCCGATATCGAGGATGGCGACACGGGCGCCTTTTGCGGCGAGTGCTTGGGCCGTCGCCTGGCCGAGGCCGGAGCCGCCACCGGTGACGATCGCAATCTGGCCGTTCGGGTTCATGCCGGCGCCTTCCCTATGTGGGCATGCTACGAAGCCTAGTGCATTGGCCCGAAAATCGGAATCGATTTTCAGGAAGCACAAGGCATGGGCTCAAAAACCTAGGGCGTCGTTTGCGTGTCCAAAGAAGGACGCGGCGTCTAACGCGAGGCCCAACCGGCCGGTGGATCAATCGATGCGCATCGATCGATCCTGGGATCAGGCCATCACCGCGACATGCTCGGCAATCCGCGCAAGGTCGGCGTGGCAGACCTCGCCCGAGAGCCGGGCAACCGCGCCGGGCGCGATCTCGTGCGACAAGAGCCGATCGAGATCGACCGGGCGCGGCATCGAGATCTGCCCACGCGGGATCCTCTTGAAACCGAGCGGGCCGTAGTAAGGCTCGTCGCCGACCAGCATAACGGCCGGTACGCATGCCTTGGCGGCGGCCTCCAGTGCGATCGCCACCAGCCGGCGGCCGATGCCGAGGTTCTTGAAGGCCGGCCGCACGGCAAGCGGCCCGAGCATCAGCGCACGGCCGGCGCCGGCGGCGATGCGCGTCATCCGCACGGAGGCGACGACTGCGTCGCCGTCGACGGCGACGAAGGACAAAGCGCGCTCATGCGGGCCACCCTCGCGGATCTTGTAGGCGGCGAGTACGAAACGACCCGGCCCAAAGGCCTCGTCGTTGATGGCTTCGATCTCGGGATCATGCGCCGAAGTTTCCGGCAGGTATTTCACGTCGGCAAGGCTCATGGTCTTTGCGTTCCGGTATACGAGGAAAGGTGTGCTGCAAGCGGCAGCGTCCGCCAGTCAGCGCTTCATCAAGCGCGGGCGCCCTTTCGTCGTCGGTCGAACCGGATCAAAGCAAAGTCGAACATGCGGATTTTCCGCTAGCACCAATTTTCGACCGCTGCAATCGGCCCTGTTCCGTTTGCCGATCCCGGCGATTGACGGTCTGTTCAGCGCCCGGCGATTTCGACATGGCGGCTTTGCGCCTACATGGGGCACAAGGACGAAAGGAGATCTGCATGGGTTTGCTGGTCAAAGGTAGGTGGCAGGACCGCTGGTACGACACCGGGGAAAGCGGCGGCAGGTTCGTGCGGGCGCAATCGCAATGGCGTGACTGGGTTACCGCCGACGGTGCGCCGGCCGAAGGCCGCAGCCGCGGTTTCAAGGCGGAGCCCGGCCGCTATCACCTCTATGTGTCGCTTGCGTGTCCCTGGGCGCACCGGACGCTGATTTTTCGCGCGCTGAAGAAGCTCGAGGGGATAATCTCGGTCTCGGTCGTGCATCATTTCATGGGCGCGAACGGCTGGACATTCCTGGCCGAAGACGGCGCTTCCGGCGATACGCTCTACGGCTTCGATTTCCTGCATCAGATCTACACCAAGGCTGATCCCGCCTATTCAGGCCGGGTGACGGTGCCGGTGCTGTGGGACAAGCGTGAGCAGACCATCGTCTCCAACGAATCCTCCGAGATCATCCGGATGCTCAATTCGGCATTCAACGAATGGGGCGATGCAAGCCTCGACTTCTACCCCCAAGCGTTGCGCGGCGAGATCGATCGGATCAATGCGCTGGTCTATCCGGCTGTTAACAATGGCGTCTATCGCGCCGGTTTCGCCACCACGCAAGCGGCTTACGAAGAAGCATTTGGTGAATTGTTCGCGGTGCTCGATACGCTGGAGGACCGGCTGTCAAGACAACGCTATCTCGCCGGCGATCGCATCACCGAGGCCGATTGGCGACTGTTCACCACGCTGGTGCGCTTCGACCCGGTCTATGTCGGTCACTTCAAATGCAATTTGCGCCGGATCGCCGATTATCCGAACCTATCCAACTACCTGCGCGATCTCTACCAGGTGCCGGGCGTCGCAGGCACGGTGAGCCTGCACCACATCAAGTCGCATTATTACGGCAGCCACGAAACGATCAACCCGACGCGGATCGTGCCGGCCGGCCCGGAACTTGACTATGCCGCGCCGCATGATCGGGCACGGTTCAGGAAAGCGGCGTGATCTACCAGTAGGGCGAGGGAGGTTCGCCCTGAAAGACCTCGGCGACCCGCCTTAGCGTCGCCGGCGTCGTTCCCAAGGGCAAGCGGTCGAGCGGGAAGAAGCCGGCTTCGGCAATCTCGTGGTCCGGCTGCTTCGGCGCGGCCTGGCTGAAGTTTTCGATCAAATAAAAGGCGACATGGTCCCGGCTGCTGGCCTGGCGGTTGAAATGCATGGATTTCAGCAGCGGTGGGGCGGTCAACTCGATGTTGCCCTCCTCGACAAGCTCGCGCTCGAGCGCCTCGGTCAGCGTCTCGCCCACCTCGACGCCGCCGCCAGGAAGCTGCCAGCCCGGAACATAGGTGTGGCGGATGAGGAAGACGGAATTGGAGGCGCGGTGATGGATCAGGCCCCGTGCGCCGAGCGTCATCGGACGCCGCAGCACGAAATAAAGATGAAACAGCCTTGCCCTTAACCCCGGCCAGCCGGTCTGGCGGAAGGCCTGATCCGGGCCGGGCTTCGCCATCACCCGCGAAACCGTGAGTGGAAAGCCGCGCGCGTGTCGCATATGAAGGAACGATGTTCAGGCTCGCGCATATTTCCGATGTCCATCTGGGGCCGCTTCCCGATGTAACCTATCGCGATCTCGCATCCAAGCGCGTGGTCGGCTACGTCAACTGGCAGCGCAACCGGCGCCGTCATATGCACGATGCCGTCATCGACACGATCGTCGCCGACCTCAAGGCCAGTGCACCCGACCACATCGCTGTAACCGGCGATCTGGTCAATCTGGCGCTCGACGGCGAAATCGAGATGGCCAGACTCTGGCTGGAGACGCTGGGCTCTCCGAATGACGTGTCTGTCGTTCCTGGAAACCACGATGCCTATGTGCCGGGCGCCTTCGACAAGACTTGCCGGTCCTGGGCGGCGTGGATGACCGGCGACGGCGTCGACACTCCGGTCGATCGCAACGCCTTTCCTTATTTGCGCGTGCGCGGCAATGTCGCGTTGATCGGTGTTTCCACCGCGCGCGCCACGGCCCCGTTCATGGCCAACGGGTTCTTTATGGAAGGCCAGGCGCAAAGGCTCGGCAAGATGCTCGATGCAACGGCCAGGCGCGGCCTGTTCCGGGTGATCATGATCCACCATCCGCCGGTCCGCGGCGCGGTTTCGCAGTACAAGCGGCTGTTCGGTATCGCGCTGTTTCACAAGACCGTTTACCGGCACGGGGCGGAACTTGTGTTGCACGGGCATTCGCATATGCCGTCGCTTTTCTTCATCGGTGGGCGTGGCGTCAGAATCCCTGTGGTCGGTGTCGCCGCCGCGGGGCAGGCGCCCGGCGGCCTGCGTCCGCCGGCACAGTATAATCTGCTCGATATTGGCGGCGAAGAGGGCAACTGGCAGATCAGGTTAACGCGACGCGGCCTGACCGGGCCGGCAATTCCGCCTTCCGACCTGCAGGTGCTGGAGCTTGGCGTTGATGCCGAAGCATCCGTTCCGTTGGTTAGCTCTAAAAGCTGATTTTCATGGCGACGATACGGTCCCAGAACAGCACGAGCGACACAGCCAGCCCAACCAGGGCGCCGGCTGTGACAAGGCCAAGGCCGGCGAAGAATGTTGACCAGCCCCTGCTGCGCCGGGCTGGTTGCAGCGGCGGTTCGGCTTCCGGCACCGCAGCGCGTTTCAAGCCGGCGACTGCCTGCTCAACCGCGCCTTCCAGCATTCTCTGACGTTCGACGACGCGCTCGGCCACGTAGCGCGTCACCTGATCGGCAACGGTTTTCATGTCTGTCGATTCGGCGAGCACCACGCGGCCGCCCCGCGTGTCCTTGAGGAAGCGATAGGTGCGGCGGTCGCGCCCCATGGCGACATGACTGACGGCGTCGATCCACAGGCGCGGCTGCAGACCTGACGAGATTGCGAAGTCGAAATTGTCCATGTCTGCAGGCACGTCGGCGAAGACAGGTGCGAGCTCGGCGGCAAGCAGATCGAGCCGCATGCGATGCGCCTCGCGCATGTCGACGACGACGTCGTCGCGGTCGGCGAACGCGTTCTTCACGTCGCGAACGGCGTCGGATAGCTTTCGCGACTCATCGATCGAGCTGATATTCTCTCCTGCGTCCTTCATCGGCGTTTGCCTCGCGGGTTTGGTTAACTGCGAGTTAACACAGGCGCCGGCAAAATGCACTCGCGAGATGGTAGCAGTAGCAGAGGTCAACTCACCTCGGCATCAAGTCTTGGGCGCCGGCGCCTGCCGCGGCGGTTGATGTTGCGGCGGACGATCTCGGCGATCAGATCAGGCGCTTCCTCGACCAGCATGTGACCGGCCTCCAGCACATGGTGAAAGTGGAAATGCGCCGGCAAGCCATCGGCCTGGGCGAATGGCAGCACCGCATCATCTGTTCCCCAAACCACCATCACCGGCATGTCCAGCGTGTCGAGCTGTTCGCGCGGGATGACGCCCTGTCGATCATTCCTGGTCATGGCAGCGGCAATCTCGACAAGTTTGTGCAGCTGACCGGGACGTTTGCGCATCTCGCCGAAGACATCCACAATGCGTTCCGGCGGCAGGCCTTGCGGTCCCGACATCGCGGCGAGGCAAGCGCGAATTTCGCCCTTGTCGGCAGCGGCGGCGTAGCGGCGCAGCAACGGACCGTTGATCTCCATGCCAAAACCGCCTGGCGCCAGGAGCGTCAGCGAAGCGACCTTTTCGGGCTCGGTCAGAGCCATCAGCGTTGCAACCGCGCCGCCCATCGAATGACCGACAAGATGCAGCCTTTTCATCCTGCGTGCGGCGAGGTCCGCGAGAACGGCGCGAGCGGCCGTTCTGGCGGAGCCACTGGCCGGGAAATCGAGAGATAGCCCATGGCCTGGCAGATCATAGGCCAGCGTCCGTATGTTAGGCGCCAGCGCCGAGATCACCTCGCCCCAGACATCATGGCAACCGCCAAGACCATGCAGGAAGACGACCGTCTTCGGGGCGACGCCCCGTTCGGCAACGTAAAGGGATGAGATCATGAGAAACTAAATTTATGAGTTATCGCTGGCGATCCGAATTGTGGCTGAATTGCTCCTTGTCCAGTCCGATAGCCAGTAAAATTTTCGCGATCAGACGCGCGATTAGAAGTCAGCTGGCATTGCCGAGTCCCGCGGCGCGCAGCGCCTGGACCATCCGCTCGGTGAGATCGGCGGGATATCGCCTCTCGACGAACGTCGCACGCGGATCGGCGGCGAATTTCGGGAATTTGGCCGTCAGTTCGTCCACCAGCTTGCGTGCCAGTTGATCACGGCCGGCGGCTTTCGCACCGATCAGCCGTGCGGCCAGATAATGCGATTTCGTTGCCGTTGTGCGCAACGCTTCGCTGGCAATTGAGGCCTTGTTCATATCACCCAGCATGAACTCGCCGACGAAAAGCCCAAAATCCCACCACGTCGGATGGCCGCTTGCGGTATCGGCAGCGTGTGCGAGGATCGGTGTTCCCTCGCTGTATTTGCCGGCGAAAATCAGCCCGTAGCCGTAAGCGGCAGCCATGCCGAGATCGTAAGGGTTGAGCTCATAGGCCTTGCGCATCCAGCGGATCGACTCGTCCGAGTTGCCGAGGCGCGAATTGAGATAGCCATAGGCGCGATGCGCATAGGGGCTCGTCGGCCCCATCTGCACGGCGCGATGGGCGAACGACATGGCCTGTTCAACTGTCGCGCCGGGCGGATAGGCGTAGTGATCGGTAACAGCCTCAAGATGCAAGGACGCGAGCTCCGAATAGACAAGTGACGACTTCGCATCCTGGTTGGCCAGGTTCTCCAGACAGCGATAGGCCGCCTCATGGGTTTTGACACTCTGGTCGAGATAATATCTGTCGTTGAGCAGCAGACATTCCATCAGGCCGGTCTGAATGCCGCTCTGTTCGATATAGTTGTAGATCGTGCCGGCAGCGGGAATGGTCGAACTCAGAATGCTGGCGATACTGTCCTCGACAGCGCCAGGCGCGCTATCGGCGGCGGTCAGGTTGCGTGACAGCAGCACGCGGCCGGTTGCAACGCTCTGCAGCTCGAGCGTGACGTCGCCCGCTGCCGGGCCTGGCAGGACATCGAATTTGAAGCTGGTGGCGTCAGCGGCTGTGTCGTGCGTGCCGCCGGCGTCACGTCCGATGAAGTCGATCGTGTCGAAGCCGGCAAGGCCGGCGCGCAGCGATGCAGCAACACGGGCAGCCCCGGCGCCATCGGCCTTCACGGAGATGTAGACCAGAGGAAGGGCTTCCGCCGCAGACGGCACTATGCTGCTGGTTGCGACTGCGCTCTCAACCGCCGAAGCCGCTTCTTCGCTGGTCAGCAATGCGCCGCTGCCCTGGCGGAGAATCAGCACACCCAGCATGGCGATGACCAGAGCAATCGCGCCCCAGAAGAACTGGAGATGGCGCGCCAATAACGGACCTGCCTCGGGAACTGCAGAGGACATCAACGCTGCGGCGTGCGCGCCCGCTCCGGGGTTGTCAGGCTGATCGGATGCGGCCGGCTCGGCGCGTTCCACTGGCTCCGACTCGGCCGGCAAGCGGATTGCATTGAGCTCATAGGATGGAACATAGCCGCCGCGCGGAATGGCGATGCGCACCGGTTCGGCAATGCCCTCGTTGGCGAAGTAATGCTGCAGAAGTTCGCGCAGCCTGCCCGCCTGCACCCGAACCACGGCATCGGTCGCCGGATCGAAATCGCCGTCCTTGCCGAAAACGTCCATGGCGATGGAAAAGCCCTTGAGCCTGTCGGCTTCGCCGGCCTGCTCGCGTTCGACCAGATAGCGCAGCAATTTTCGCGCGCGCTCGGATCGTCCGAACGTTTCGCTGGCAAGCAGTCGCTCAAGAGTTTCGCGCACTGCGGGGGCGGCAGGCGTGGCATGCTGCAAGTGTCGATCCTTCTCGAAGTCGGCACAGGTTCAAGGCGTGATCATATAGCGCCTGCACCGCTGTACAAGCAGACACTTATTATGCGATCGCGTACCCCACCGGATATTTTCGAATGAGTTAACATATGATCCGCGGAAACCGAGGCATGTTTCCGCGGGTCATAGTCCGAGATCAGCCGGCCTTGCGGCCAACGATGCGGTTTGCGGCCGAAACCACGGCCTCCAGCGAGGCGGCGACGATGTTGGTGTTGATGCCGGCACCGAACAGCTTGCCGCCGGGATACTCCATCTCGACATAGGAGATCGCCGACGCATTCGAGCCGCGTTGCATGGAATGCTCGGAATAGTCGAGAACCGACATCGGCACGCCGACATGGCGCGACAGCGCGTCGACGAAACCGTCGATCGGACCGGTGCCGGAGCCGATGATGGTCACTTGCTTGCCGTTGTCGAGGATCACCGCTTCCACCACGCGCCTGCCCTTGGTCTCGGTATCCGGATAGGTTTGGTGGTCGAGGAACTTCAGCCGCGCACCGGGCTGATCGACATAGGTTTCGAGAAAGCGGTCGTGGATGCGCCTGGCCGGCACCTCCTTGCCTTCGGCGTCAGTGATGGCCTGGATATGCTGGCTGAACTCGATCTGCAGGTTGCGCGGCAGGTTGAGGCCATAATCGGCCTGCAGTACATAGGCGATACCGCCCTTGCCCGACTGCGAATTGATACGGATGATCGCCTCGTAGTTGCGGCCGACATCGGCCGGGTCGATCGGCAGATAGGGCACCTCCCAGTGCGGCGTGTTGGCCTTGCGCAACGCCTTCATGCCTTTGTTGATGGCATCCTGGTGCGAGCCGGAGAATGCCGTGTAGACAAGTTCGCCGACATAGGGATGGCGCTCCGGAATCTTCAGCTGGTTCGAATATTCATAGACGTCCTTCATCCGGTTGATGTCGGAGCAATCGATCTCGGGATCGACGCCTTGCGTGTACATGTTGAGCGCCAGCGTGACGATGTCGACATTGCCGGTGCGCTCGCCATTGCCGAACAGCGTGCCTTCGACGCGGTCAGCGCCCGCCATCAGGCCGAGTTCGGTGGTGGCGATGCCGGTGCCGCGGTCATTGTGCGGATGCAGCGAAATCAGCAGGTTCTCGCGGTTGTCGAGGTTGCGGCACATCCATTCGATGCGATCGGCATAGATGTTGGGCGTCGACATCTCGACCGTGGAAGGCAGGTTGATGATCAGCTTGTTTTCCGCCGTCGGCCTCACGATCTCGGTGACGGCGTTGCAGATTTCCAGCGCCACTTCGAGCTCGGTGCCCGTGAAACTTTCCGGCGAATATTCGAAACGGTAGCCGCCGCCGGCTTTCGCCGCCATGTCGGTGATCATCCTGGCAGCGTCGGTGGCGATCCGCTTGATGCCGGCGACGTCCTTCTCGAAGACGACGCGGCGCTGCAATTCGCTGGTCGAGTTGTAGAAGTGGACGATCGGGTTGGTGGCGCCCTTCAGCGCTTCGAAGGTGCGGGTGATCAGTTCCGGCCGGCATTGCACCAGCACCTGTAGCGACACGTCGGCGGGCACATTGCCCTCTTCGATGCACCAGCGGGCGAAATCGAAATCCGTCTGCGAGGCCGACGGGAAGCCGATCTCGATCTCCTTGAAACCCATGTCGAGGAGCAGCGCGAACATGCGCGCCTTGCGTTCGTGACCCATCGGGTCGATCAGCGCCTGGTTGCCGTCGCGCAGGTCGACGGAGCACCAGATTGGCGCTTTGTCGATGACCTTCGAAGGCCAAGTGCGATCGGCGAGACCGACGGTCGGATAGGGTTGATATTTCCGGGCGGCGTCAGGCATGCCCTTCGCCGCATGCTTGCCGATTTCCCCGTCATTTGGACGGATCTCTTCTCGTGCGTTCATTGTCGTTTCTCCCGGCGGCTCTCGGATCCACTTTCGATCGGACCGGTGCCGAGCGGCGCCTTTACCAGAATTTCGTTCGCTTGATGTGACTTGCCAAGGAGCGTGCGCGTGAGCGGCTGTTCGACCGCCGGGCGCTCCTTCAGCGAACCCGGCGATCGCCGATAAGGCCGAGAAGAAGCAGGGTGGAGGCGAGCGCGCGCACGGTCTCGCCGGCAAAGCCGGTCTGACAGGAAGCGACGGGGGTGGCGCGGTTGTTCATGGCGGTTCTCATATAGGAGCGGCCAAGGAGAGGCAAGTGGGCTGGGCTATGGCCACGGCATTGAACTCGGGTTAATGGCGGTTTCGGGATTGCGGCAGTTCTGATTCTGTTGGCGGCGTTGATTCGGAGGACGCTGCCATGTTGGAACCATCGGAGACGCCGCGGCTGCGGCTGCTTTTGGACCATTTCGCCCTGATCGAGGATGACCGGGAGGGGTGGCGGGTGGCGCATCCTCTGTCTGAGGTTCTGCTGCTGGTGGTCTGCGGCACGATCGCGGCGGGCGATGATTTCGAGGACATCGCCGATTGGGGCGAGGACAATGTGGCCTTCCTGCGCCGCTTCCTGCCCTATTATCACGGCATTCCCGGCGCGCGCTGGCTGCGGTTGCTGATGAACCGGATCGATCCGGGGCTGTTTGCGAACTGCTTCCAGTCCTGGGCGACGGCGATGCGTCCGGACGCGCCAGCGCTGGTGGCCATCGACGGCAAGACCTCGCGCGGCA
>NZ_SADR02000287.1 GCF_004010325.2 Mesorhizobium sp. M00.F.Ca.ET.216.01.1.1 | reverse complement strand
CGCGATGATGGTGCGAGCGCAGCGAGGCCTTGAGGTAGTCGTCACCGTCGGTGTCGCTTTCCAGCACCGGGCGCTCGACCTTGCCAGTGGTGACCAGGGTCAGGCCGCGGCTGTCGGCAAAGGAGGTGAGCAGGCTCGCCACCGGGCCGTCCAGCCGCATGTCGGGCAGCACGAACACTTTCGGCAATTTGAGATGCGGCCTCCCCAGCATCGAGAAGAAATCCTCGATGACGCCGACCGGATCGTCGCGGTCGACCAGCGGGGTGCCGAGCGGACCGAACGGGCTCGACCATGTGCGCATGACCGGGACGGTAAGCGGGATCGCGGGGCGCTCGACCGAGAACGGCAC
>NZ_SADR02000286.1 GCF_004010325.2 Mesorhizobium sp. M00.F.Ca.ET.216.01.1.1 | reverse complement strand
GTTTCGCGGGCGCGAGACGGTGCCGGAGGAAGTGGACGTCCTGCGCGACCTGATTCCGGCCGCCAAGAACCTCTATCGCAATCCGAGCTCGGGCGCTTATGTGAGGCGCGGCAGCGATGCGCTGACAGCGGACACGCCGGTTCCCTACCGCGTCGCCGACCTGCTCAAGCAGATCGACGAGCGCATGGGCATGCTGGAAAGCAAGAACGACCGACCGACCTTGAAGTCGCTGCGCACGCGCATCGAATCGGCAGCGGCCGACCCGCGCTACCGCTTCATGTTCAACTCGCGGCTGATCGAGGACACCATCCACGAGACGATCGGCAACATCTTCCGGGTGCCCAACCAC
>NZ_SADR02000285.1 GCF_004010325.2 Mesorhizobium sp. M00.F.Ca.ET.216.01.1.1 | reverse complement strand
TACGCCCGGAAGATCTGGAACCGCTGTTATTGGGCGCGGCCTTTTTCGGCAGCGGCGGGGGCGGCACGATCGAGTCCGCCCGGCATCTCGCCGCGCATTTCGTGGCCGGCGACTACTACCCGACCGATACGGTCAAGGTGGTCTCCGTCGAAGAAGCCACCGAAGGCGCGGCCGTGATGGTCGCGTATCTCGGCGCGCCCGAAGCGATCAATTCGGCGACCTATCCGCTGGGTCCCGTGACAGCCGTGCAGAACGTGCAGGCGCGGCTCGCCTCGCAGTCGAAGAAGCTCGCCTATGTGATGCCGCCGGAAAGCGGCGCGCTCGGCTTCACAGTCGCGGCGCTGGTCGCG
>NZ_SADR02000284.1 GCF_004010325.2 Mesorhizobium sp. M00.F.Ca.ET.216.01.1.1 | reverse complement strand
CCGAAACGGGTGTATTCGAGGAAGAACCAGATCACCACCGCAAGCATGATCAGCACCACCACCGAGACCGGGATGAGGTTCGGGATGAAGAAGTCGACGCGGTGACGGCCGAGCGCCAGGAAGGCCTCGCTGAACTTGCCATTGGCGACCGAGCCGTCGGGCATGGTCATGCCAGTGGCGATCGAGCGGCCTTCGGTCGGGATGCGCTGCAGGCCAAGCAGCAGGAACATCATGCCGAGCGTCGCATATCGCTCATGATCTATGCGGTTTATTTTCCTGCCTCGATAACAGCAGAGGCATGCGCAAAAGGAAAGGGCGGCCGTTGGGCCGCCCTTTCGCAACTCTATGGTCC
>NZ_SADR02000283.1 GCF_004010325.2 Mesorhizobium sp. M00.F.Ca.ET.216.01.1.1 | reverse complement strand
TCATATCAAAGGACCATCTACTGGACAAGCCCCTTCTCTAAAAAATCTGCACGAGCAAAATGCGGCCACGCTGCGCGGCCCTCACTCGCCTTTGTTCTTGCCGAGATCGACACCGAGTTGCTTGAGCTTGCGATACAGATGCGTGCGCTCCAGCCCGGTCTTTTCCGCGACACGCGTCATGCTGCCGTTCTCGCGCGCGAGGTGATACTCGAAGTACGCACGCTCGAATGCATCGCGCGCATCGCGCAGCGGAATGTCGAACGAAATGGAGGCGGTTTGCGCCGCCAGCACCCCGCTGCCGTGACCGTCTGCGGACAGCATGGGCAGCGCCGCCGCCGAAGCCACCGCTGAC
>NZ_SADR02000282.1 GCF_004010325.2 Mesorhizobium sp. M00.F.Ca.ET.216.01.1.1 | reverse complement strand
GGCGAAGGTTTCGATCACGGTATGGCCGCGCTCGCGCAAGTTGTCCACCAGATAGCGGCCAGTAAAGCCGCCCGCCCCGGTGACGAGCGTGCGGACGGGTTGCTGCGCATGGAAAGACGACATGCATTCTCCGTTCACGAGGGTCATCCTGTTGTGATGCAATATCGCGCCAGTCGTTCACTGCAAGCCGACGCGCGCGCGCAAAAAAGACGCCGCGTGGCCGCACCAACCGATGCCGGCGCCGCAAACGGGCTATTATGTCACGCTCTTTTGCTGCACCGCCTCAACGCGGCACGCGCCGTGCGCCGCCGCGTGTATCGAACCGCCAACATTCTGTCGATGACACCGTCCA
>NZ_SADR02000281.1 GCF_004010325.2 Mesorhizobium sp. M00.F.Ca.ET.216.01.1.1 | reverse complement strand
ATGGGCGCCCGCCTTCGGGCGCAGGGGCGAAGCCTGGTCAAGCATCGGCGAACATCAGGCAGCGGCTCTCGCGACGGCGCTGCAAAAGGCCGATGACGGCGCGGCGCGCGCTTTCCAGGAAACGGTCCCAGCGGCCGGGATTGTGGACGACATCGGCGCGATAAAAGGAGGGGCAAAGCACGGCGGCATCCGCGACCTCGCCGCAATTGCCGCAGCCGACGCAATTCTGGTCGATGCTGGCGACGGGGTCATCGCGCAGCGGATCGTCGAGCGACTTCACTGACAGCGACGGACAGCCGGAGAGCCGCATGCAGGCGTGGTCGCCGGTGCAGACATCCTCGTCGACGCCGAA
>NZ_SADR02000280.1 GCF_004010325.2 Mesorhizobium sp. M00.F.Ca.ET.216.01.1.1 | reverse complement strand
GGCCTTGGGCTGCGGCGCGGCGAGAAGTTCGCGAGCGCGCGCAATGTTGGCCTTGGCGTGCGCACTGGCGAGTAGCCCATAGTGGCGGATGCGATGGAAGCCTTTGGGCAGCACGTGGAGCAGGAAGCGGCGGATGAACTCGCCCGCTTCGAGCGTCATGGTCCGGTACCGCTCGCTGCCATTGCGGCGGTAGTCCTTGACGCGGAACGTGACGCCCGCCTCGTCGAGCGCGATCAGCCGGCTGTTGGAGATGGCGACGCGGTGGGTATAGCGCGACAGGTAGGCCAGCACCGCCTCGGGTCCGGCGAAGGGCGGCTTGGCATAGACGAACCAGTTCTTCTTCTTGAGCGGT
>NZ_SADR02000279.1 GCF_004010325.2 Mesorhizobium sp. M00.F.Ca.ET.216.01.1.1 | reverse complement strand
CAGCCGAGCGACAGGCGCTCGAGCAGGCGGGCCAGGCTGTCGGCGAGCTTGCCGAGCAGCGCGTAGATCAGGATCGACAGCACCACGACGTCGATCAGCAGGAACTCGCGCGCCTGCATGGCCATGTAGCCGAGGCCGGAACTGGCCGAGATCGTCTCGGCGACGATCAACGTCAGCCACATGATGCCCAGCGCATAGCGCAGGCCGACAAAGATCGAAGGCAGGGCGCCGGGCAGGACCACTCGGAAGAACAAGGCGCGCCGGTCGAGCCCGTAGACCCGGCCCATCTCGACCAGCTGCGGATCGACGCTCTGGATGCCGAGCAGCGTGTTGACATAGATCGGGAAGAAGAC
>NZ_SADR02000278.1 GCF_004010325.2 Mesorhizobium sp. M00.F.Ca.ET.216.01.1.1 | reverse complement strand
CTTGGAGGCGTCACCGAGCAGCGTGTCCACCTCGGTCGGGCGGAAATAGCGCGGGTCGATGCGCACCAGCACCGATCCTGAGGCCGCGTCGATACCAATCTCGTCGACGCCTGCGCCCTGCCAGCGAATGGTCCTGCCGGTCTCGGCGAAAGCCAGCTCGACGACCTCGCGCACCGAATGCCCCTCGCCCGTCGCCAGCACGAAATCGTCCGGCTCGTCGTGCTGGAGTATACGCCACATGCCCTCGACATAGTCGCGCGCATGCCCCCAATCGCGCATGGCATCGATGTTGCCGAGGTAAAGCGTGTTCTGCAGTCCGTGATGGATCGCGGCTACGGCGCGCGTGATCTTGC
>NZ_SADR02000027.1 GCF_004010325.2 Mesorhizobium sp. M00.F.Ca.ET.216.01.1.1 | reverse complement strand
ACCGGAGCGGACCAGGTAGCGCACGGCGTTGACCACCTCCCGGAAATCAACCTCGCGCGGACGGCCGCGACGCCCAGGCTTGGGCATCAGCGGCGCGAACTGCTCCCACTCCTCGTCCGTCAAATCAAACGGGTAGCGCTTGGTCTTCTTGGCGATCTGGGCCATCCGGCCACGGCTCTGCTCTGTCCACATCTAAAGCTTGAATCACAACCAAGCCTCAGACGGAACCCATAGCCAGCCGATTTTCAAAACGGTCTCTTAGGAAAGCGACTGGCCCGATTGCTTTCTCAATATTCGAGCCTCGCACAGCAAGGAGCCGAGGTCGATGCCGATCATTGCAGTGAGGTCGCGCGCCTGGTCAGCTGTAATGCCTGTCTCTTTCGCCATGAAAAGAGCCAACTTGTTTTCTCGCATCTTGCGGGTCTCTTTTTGCCTATCGTCAACCATCGCCGCGTGCCCTTCGGCGCATAATCGCTGGCGCAAACGATGTTCCTTCAATCGGCCGCAATATTGGCGAGAGAGGTTTCGACGGACCGCAACGGCGTTTCGAGCGTCCAGACGACGCCTTGCTTGTCGAACTCAAGTTTGCCGGTGCCGCCGAGTGCCTGCGGTGCGACCCGCGTGAGGACGACAGATCCAAAGGCACGGCGTGTGATCGCGTCCACTATCGGCCCGCCCAGTTCACGCCAGATGAGGCGAAAGCTGTCAGTGCCGTCGCCAGCAGACGTCACCTTCCAAGCTATTTCGATCCTTCCGCGGTGGCGGGACAGCGCTCCGTGTTTTGCTGAATTGGTGGGCTGTTCGTGGAAGGCGATGCCGAGATACTGTACGGCATTAGGCTGAAGTATGATCACCGGCCCGGCCACCGACAGACGGTCCTGCGCTGCGAAAGCCTTGAGTTGCGCGTCGAACTAGATCGCCTACCGTCGCGCCGCGCCATTCGGCGTTGACCAGAAGATCATGGGATTCCGAAAGCGCTCCGATGCGCTCCCGCACCTGTTCGAGGAAAGCCGCCGGCGTGCTCGTCAATTTGCTGGTCTCGCGGATCATCGAGATGATGACCGAGTATTGGCTCTTCACGCGATGGTTGACTTCGCGCATGAGCAGACGGATGCGCCGTTCGCTCTCCTTGTGCGAACTGATGTCGCGCGCGATTTTGGAAGCGCCGATGATCCGCCCAATGCCGTCGCGGATCGGGGAGACGGTCAGCGAGACCGGAATGAGCCGACCTTCCTTGCGCAAGCGGACCGTTTCGTATGATGGCACGCTGCCGCCGGCGCGTATGCGGGCGATGATCGAGGCCTCCTCATCGAGGCGGTCGGTTGGAATGAGCATCGTTACCGGCCGGCCGATCGCCTCGGCGGGCGTATAGCCGAACAGACGTTCTGCCACGTCGTTCTAGCTGGTGATGACACCGTTTATGTCCTTCGAAACGATAGCGTCCATCGACGACTCTGCAATTGCGGCAAGACGGATGCGCGCCTCGCCCGCCAGCGTCTGCGTGCGCAGATCAAGCAGCGTGTTGATGGCGCCGACAATCTCGCCCGATTCGTTGCGAAGCAAGCGTGGGTGAGCCCTGAACGGAATGAGTTCACCGTCCGGCCTCTCTGAAATCGCCTGGTCCCACGGGACATCACGTTCTTCGAGCAGCGCAATCGCCATCGGACATTCGTCATGCGCCATTGCCCGGCCGTCAAGATGAAGAAGCTTCCATGAACCGCATCACAGGTCCTGACCAATAACAGGACGATGCCCCCACAGATCGGCCGCGGCTTCGTTAAAGAATGTGATGCGACCCTGTTTGTCGATGGTGTAGACGGCGACGGGCAGCGCCTGCATCAAATCGGCAGAGGGAACCCCTGGAATCCCAGTCCCCGCTTGTTGGATGACGTTCACGTATTCCCCGGCCCGCTCGAGTAACGGATTGCTACGATTGCTGAAATGCTTTGTGCGAGGTTTCGGTTCCTAAAAAGCCCGCCGCTCCAAGAGAGAGAGGCGGGCACGCTTAATCGTGCGGACGGCACTAAAGGCGCCCGAGAAGGACCAGGATAATAACGATGAGCAGCACGAGGCCGAGGCCGCCGCCGCCATAATAGCCGGTGCCATAGAACGGCCCGCCACCCAGACCGCTGAAGCCGCCAAGCAAGGCGAGGATGAGAATGATGATGAGAATGGTTCCAAGGCCCATGGTATCTGGTCTCCCTGTTGCGCTGCCGCGTCAGTTGCACTAGCGCGTCGATGCGCGTGTTGATGGATATGAACTCGCAAAAGGCTTTCCTGTTCCGCCAAGGCGCGTCGTCGCGCAGGCTGATCCTGCGAAAAGCCCACTGGCACACGAAAAAGCCCGTTGGCCGGGAGCCAGCGGGCTACGGCCGACGCCACCGTTTTCCCTGTGGCATCAGAAGGAAAATCCATAGGGCCGAAAACCCAAGCGCTCCGGGCACTTCAAAGGCATCAGGCGAATTTCAGGAAGTGATGAGGAAACAGATCGCCGAGCTTCGCCGCGAAATTACCAAAACAAATCGAACTCTCTCCGAGCGAGCCCAAGAACCAGCCGGCTGGTACGACTGTTCGGCCGAACAGGTCTCTGGCGCAGCCCCGCAACTGCGCAGCCAGGCGCACACCATGTCGGAAAAGGTTCAGCGGAACACCAGGTGCGATCTCGTCGGCAACGGTGCTCGGCGGCACGCTTGGCGTTCTTCTCGGCATCGCAATTGCCAAGAGTTTCGAGCCCGAACACCGCTGGTTTTAGAGGCGGACCCAACACCGCCGGGTATATCGACACAGGCAAAGGCACTTGCCGCTACTGAGCAGCGAACGGCCGTCCGTCGAGCAAGAGGCTCGCGGAACCAAGCATTGGTTAATCGACTTATCAAGCGATAACTAATGGAATGCGGAATTCATGGGGGGCATTCCTGCAATTCAACAGGAGCAGACCATGAAACACCAAACACTCGACCAACTGCAGACAATCGCAGAAGTTGAACCCTTGGCGACGTACCCGATCATGACCCGACAGCAGCGCATCGAGCGTTGGGCAGAACTGCTAGAACAACATCCCACGCGATGCCTCGGAGCGCTGAGAGGAACCGAACATCTGTATGCGGAAGCCCGCGAACACGCGCGTAGCGAGGGGTCGCCGCTCACCGTTGCCTTCGAGGATCCGGTGCTGCGTGCGATGGGCTTGAAAGACGATACCTACGGCGAGGCAAAGCGCTTCTTCGAGCTGAGCGACTGGCAGTTGCACAGAATCGTCTGCCACTGCCATGTCGGCGCTACGATGCAAGCGAGTTGGACCGCCGCCAGAGTCCGGCGGACAATTGCCGGAAACAGGTTCCTCACCTGGCTGAGAAAGAAAATAGTACGTTGAGCCGTGCAAGACGGCGACAACAAGTTCGCTAGTTGATCGACGGCGAGGCCGGAAGTGCAAATTCGGTCTTTGACGGGGGCGATTGATGCCGCTCTCCTGCCTTGCCGCATTAATTGAATGGCGTTTCACGAGTGAGCGGCACCCGATGGCAGCTGTGTCCACTGCCCGCCTCAAACGTTATTAGCCGGCTCTCCTTGGGTCCCACAACTGCAACGGCATCAAACAGATTGGTCCGAATGATGCCCTGCACAGATCGCCGTCTAAATGGTCTAGCTCTGCGATCGGCAAGCCACGGAACAGAACTCCTCTGGCCGCATTGTTAGATCGGCACTGACAAACGCACGGGAGGTTTTCATGGGTCGCGCTGTCTTGCTGTGGCTGCTTGGTATTCCAATTCCGATCATCATTCTCATAATGCTGTTCGCGCGGTAGGAGGCTGGGATGCAGTCAACCCTGGTAGCCGCCGACGTTTCCGCTCCGACGGAATCTTCTTCTTCGGCCGTGAGGTGGGGACCAATCATCGCCGGCGCCTTCGCCGCATCGACCCTCACTTTCATTCTGATGCTGCTCGGCTCAGGACTCGGCCTCTCCATGGTATCGCCGTGGTCCGGCTCTGGTGCCTCGGTCACCACATTCGCGGCGTCTACTGCCGTGTGGCTGGTGGTTGTGCAGTGGCTGTCGTCGGGAGTTGGCGGCTATCTTGCCGGCCGGCTTCGCACCAAATGGGTAGGTATCCACACAGATGAGGTCTTTTTCCGCGACACCGCCCACGGCTTCCTGGCTTGGGCACTGGCTACACTGCTTGTCGCCGGTGTTTTAGGCTCGGCGCTTTCTGCGGCATTGGGTTCGGGCGTTCAAGCCGCCTCGACCGTCGCCTCGGGGGCCGCGATGGGTGCTTCGGCGGGGGCCTCCGCCAATGCCGGCGGAGCGGCCGACAACATGACATCCTACTTCGTGGATTCGCTGTTTCGGCCTGCCGACCCAAACAAGCTTGCCGCTGCCAATCCGCAAAGCGACGCTGCGGCGGCGGCACAGGCCTCGCGAATCCTGGTCGCCAGTGCGGCGGCTGGCGACGTCTCGGCTGACGACAGCGCCTATCTGGCACAGCTTGTAGCCGCGCGCACCGGGCTCTCACAAGCTGATGCGAAGGCGCGTGTTGATGCGATCATCGTCAAGGTGAAGGATGCCAAGGTCAAGGCGCAGCAGGCCGCCGACACCGCTAGGAAGGCCAGTGCTACCTTTGCACTGCTCGGCGCACTGTCGCTGGTCGTCGGCGCCTTCATCGCCAGCGCCGCGGCAGCGCTTGGCGGCAGGCAGCGCGACGACGAGGAAGCGCTCTATCTTTCGAGCCGACAAAAAAGCTCCGCCTGATCGGCCCGCGACCTCCCAGAGCGCGGCTTTTGCAAATGATTGCCCGGTTATGGAGCAGGCGTTCATTTCCGGACAGTTCCTTGCGAGGTCGGTCCAAGGCGTTGGGCGAGCGCGATCGGTAGCTTGAACTGACCCGGTCGCCTGGCCCTTAAGCGATCGAAATCGAAATGGATGCAGGCGATTTGCCGCCGGTCGCGGGCGATACCAGCAGGCTAGCCTGTCAGCATGCCTGCCACCAAGGCGCAAGCGGTTTGACTGGTCTGATTATCATGGACGCTGCACCAGGAGACTCGCTTCAGCCCGACAAAGGGCACATTGAATGGCGCACTGTTCGCCCATCATGGCGCAGCAGTATCTCAACCACCAACTGGAATGCCCCTATTGCCTCACCATTGGACTGAGGATTCCTGCCAACGCTGGTCTTGCGACGACTACAGCGAGTTCCTTGGGAAGCGTGGCGAAGATGGTCTTCGCCACGCAAATGCTGCACGCGCCGATCAACCCGGCTTGACCCATTGCGCGTCGGCCGCTTCATACCTTTGGCCGCAGACCCGGCAACACGCTGGCTGCTGACGCTGTAGCCCGCTGTCGGTCAGAGCAGCAGGCCACAGGGCTACTGACCGGAAAGGGAAGGGAAACCGGTCGTGCCCCAACCGATCGGTCGCGGAGACGTTGCAGAAAAATCCTTAACACCCCGCAACCATGGCGCGGAACAAACCACTGAAACTCGCGTTGCTCAACGAACGTTTTTCAGGAGGAACTAATGGGACGCAGCGTCTATGAGGCGCAGTGGATTCTTGCGCCGATTTTCGGCACTGGCATTGTTTTCGTAGCGGTTGGAATCCTCATTGGCTGAGCCTGGAACGACCGCCGAAAACGTCCCTTCATCGGCGATCGGTGGCCCCGCTGCCCTTCACTAATCGCCTCTAAGGGCGGCGGGTTGCTCTCCGGGCAGGAGAACCCGCCGCACCTCGGCACAACAGGCCATCAAGCGACACCAAGCAGGGTCGAGGTGGAGAATGTGCCGGTGCGCGGACCGTGAGACAAATGGGATTTTCGCCATCGACTCGCATCCGTCAGCAGTCAGGATTTGCCGCGACGTCACAGCGTGCAGACTTGGGCTGGCATCCCGATTTGGCAACATATGGTCCCACCTGGAACTTGGACCTGGTCACGAAAGTTAGGGCGAATGGCAAACCACCAGATCAGGAGCACCATCACGTACATTGGTACGCTGACATCGCGGCCGCAGGCGTTTCTGGTCTTCTTGGCTTATATCGTCCTCTGGCTGACCTTTGATCTGCGCAGCGTGGATTGGCATGCCATCGCTACGATGGCTACCTGGGCAATGACGCTGTTCATCCAGCGGGCAGAGCATCGCGATACGCAGGCGCTGCACGCCAAGCTGGACGAGCTGCTTCGCGCGGTCGGCGAGGCCGACAGCGAGACCGCGAAGATCGACGACAAAGAACCAGAGGAGATCGAAGACCAACGGGAGCGGAAACAGCAACACAACTGAACCTGGTCGCGACCCGCTGTCCACCTGGACAACGAAAAACGTCTGCTCCGCATATGTCGCTAGCGTCGCTCCTATCTGGTCGCAAGTGTCCAGTAATTTGACGAGGCATCAATTGCCGGGACAGCGATTGGCAGGATAACATATCGCGAGAGGCGACCTGTACCTCTCCATCCGCGTCAGTTGTCCTTGCAGTCGGTGTCGGCTTTGGCCGCCGCCGTCTTATCGCCCTTCTGCTGCGCCTCTATGTCCTGCTGCGAGGTGGCAAGGTTTTTGTTTCCGCCGCTTTCCTGGTTGGCTAGCGGCATGGTGTTGCCGTCCTTGTTCGCGGGACCTCCCTCGAGTCTGCCATCGACGTTAGCCGTTGCATCGGTTTCAAGGGGCGCGCGCGTTCCGTCCTTTGCGATACCCGTTTGAGCTTTGCTGCCGATCGATGCGGTCGTGTCAGGGCAGGCGGCGCTCGCCGCGCCTGAAGTCAGGCCGATGATAGAGGTGGCGAGCAAAATAGCGGTGAGTGTCTTCATCTCTTCATCCTTTCGGCGTGTGACGTTATCCTCTCGAAACTGCGGGCAGCATCCAAAGTTCCGCCGACCACGCGCCAACCTTGAATCTGTACGCTCAGCTGATCCTTCTGGACCAGTCGTCTATCTGGCGTTCTGCCTCTTCCTTGGCGATTCCATAACGCTCCTGAAGACGTCCGACGAGTTGGTCACGATTGCCCTCGATGCGGTCGAGATCATCGTCGGTGAGATCACCCCATTGCTCCTTGGCTTTGCCTTTGATCTGCATCCATTTTCCCTTGATTTGATCCCAGTTCATGGCTTCCTCCTCTGCATCACAACGGAATTCTTCTACTTTCCTGGCCTCCAAATAGAGGCCCACGCCTCTAGCGGCAGCAATGAGGGCGCGGGCCGATCGGCGTTTCCATCCGATCTTCGACAGATACCGAGCGATATCTGTTACCGGGGAATGAAGATTAGCGGTCGCTAAAGGTTCCGGGCCGAAGCAAAAAAGCCCTGCGTGGCAGGAACGCTAAAGCTGCCCATGCTTCGCCATTCCGCTATTCGTTTTTCCCGAGAAGCCCGCGCCTTTCACCGGAGCCGCTCCCGGCCCGTCATAGCCGATTGGCCTAATTCAACCTTGAGTCTACAAACCCGATGGCCACCCACGTTGGTATCAACCCTGGATTCCAGAATAAGGCACGCACACCATCGAGACTCCGTAGGCTCCATGGCGCGCAAAGGAGCAAAAGTTGCGCGCCGGTTAAATATGCCTGATCATTACGATTGGCAGGGCGGAGACATCAAGTGGCGGCCAATCGTCGAAACGGCATGCACTCCTCGGGCCCCGGGCTGGCGGGCATTTTTTCCGCGGCCAGGGCCCAACCGCGCACGTCATTGCCCACAGTCGCGACTGTCGTGACGGCCGTCGCCGCCCTCTATTTCGGGCGCGAGGTTTTTCTGCCGATCGCAATCGCGCTGCTGCTGACCTTCGCGCTTGCGCCCCTGGTATCTGCACTCAAGCGAGCCGGCATTCCCCGCCTTCCTGCCGTAGTCGTCAGTGTGCTCGGCGCATTCACAGTGCTCGCGCTGTTCTCCTTCATTGTCGCCACGCAAGTCAGCGAACTGGCGCAGAACATCCCACTCTACCAGGCAAACATCCTGACCAAGGTCAGGTCTCTCAAAGAAACCGGCGTGGGTGGAGGGATCATAGCCAGGCTGAGCGGGGTGATCGAGCGCGTCGGCCAGGAGATCGACCAGCAGGACCCTTCGCCCCCTGCCGCGGACAAGCCAAGGCGCGAGCCTGTACCTGTCGAGATCGTCGCGCGCGAAAGGCCGCTCCAGGTTCTCCAGAATCTGATCGGCCCGCTGATCAGCCCGCTGGCATCTGCGGGCCTGATCGTCATCGTCGTCATCTTCATGCTGCTCGAGCGGGAGGACCTGCGCGATCGTTTCATACGCCTCGTCGGCTATGGCGATCTTCATCGAACCACCGAGGCGCTCCAGGATGCCGGCAAGCGGGTCGGCCAATACCTGCTCACGCAGCTCGTCGTGAACATCGTCTACGCCATACCGATTACAGTCGGGCTTTGGGTTCTGGGCATACCCAATGCACTGCTTTGGGGATTGCTGGCGCTGGCCCTGCGCTTCGTTCCCTATATTGGCCCGGTCATCGGCACGCTGCTGCCCTTGTTCCTGGCGCTGGCGGTGGCGCCTGGCTGGTCCTTGCTGCTTTGGACCGTCGCGCTGTTCGTGGTGATGGAACTGGTCACCGGGAATGTTATCGAACCGTGGCTTTACGGTTCGCGCACCGGGCTCTCGCCGCTGGCCATCATTGTTGCGGCGATCTTCTGGACCTGGCTCTGGGGTCCGCTGGGTCTGGTTCTGTCGACGCCGCTTACGGTCTGCCTCGTGGTGCTCGGCAGACACGTGCCGCAGTTCGAGTTCCTCGATGTGCTGTTCGGAAACGAGCCCGTGCTCGAACCCCATGCCAGGCTCTACCAGCGGCTGCTGGCCGGCGATCCCGAGGAAGCCACCGACCACGCTGAGGAGATCTTGGAGGAGAAGTATCTGGTCGAGTTCTACGACAGGGTCGCCATTCGAGCGCTTCTGCTCGGCGAGCAAGACCGCATCCGCGGCGTGATGGGCGACCAGCAAAGGCGCCAGGTGGCGGCCAGTGCGCAGACGCTGGTGGCAAACCTCGACGACAGCGCAAAGGAGGAAGCTGACGAGGACGATGACCCGGTTGCGGCCGAGGAGACAGGCTCGCGCGATGACAAGGAGGCTCAAGAGGAGGGCGTGGACGATACCGAACTGCCTGACGGAACGGACATGTCGGTGCTGTGTGCCGGCGGGCGCGGCGAACTCGACGATGCCGCCGCCGCCATGCTGGCGCAAGTGCTCGAGATCCAGGGGGCGACGGTGTCGAAGACGAGCTTTGCCGATATGGAACCGGCGAGCATTCGCCGCCTTGAGCTCGACGCTGTCGGCACCGTCGTGGTCGGATTCCTGAACCGGGACTCCGTAAAGCATGCCCGTTTCCTGGTTCGTCGGCTGAAGCGCGCCAAGCCGGCTCTGCGCGTAGGCATCGTGTTCTGGTCCGAACCCGGCAGCGACGAAAAAAACACAGCCGCCAGGTTGGCAACCGACATCAACGCCGATTTCGTCGCACATGGCATGGTCGACGCCGTGCTCGGCGCGCTGTCGCACGAGCCGCCGGTTGCGCTGAAGGTGGCCGCCAAACGTCGCATGCGCCGCCGGCCTGCTCGCAAGAAAGCGCCGCTTGCAGTTGCAAACTAAGCGCGAACCAGGACGGCGAGAGGCCTCACCACCGTCGCCTCCCCAGCTTGACAGGCCCCCGCCCTGGAAAGGACGGCGGGCCGAACAAGCGAGTCTCCCGATTGGCAGCAGAACTGCAAATTCTGTCCGTCTCGACGTCCATCCGTCGCAGCCATCGTCCCGGATGCAGTAAGTGAGCATTAGCATTCATATAAGCGAAACTAAATAGCAGCTTTTGCGTTGCCCAAGCATATGGCGCACCAAAGGAGACTAAGCA
The DNA here is from genome assembly GCF_004010325.2 of Mesorhizobium sp. M00.F.Ca.ET.216.01.1.1. Lineage (GTDB taxonomy): Bacteria > Pseudomonadota > Alphaproteobacteria > Rhizobiales > Rhizobiaceae > Mesorhizobium. The sequence goes on along the minus strand of NZ_SADR02000027.1, from coordinate 84,626 downwards.
TGACGGCCGACGCGGCGAAGGTCTATCCACGTGACCGGGATCGAATCTCTGGCAGCGAGGCTTACGTAGTAATGCATTTTGCACGGCAGAACGGCATCACCCCGGCGCAAGTCCATGAGCTAATTAAGAGATGTGGAAGCAACCGCGGAAAGCTGGTAGCTGCGGCAAAGGAACTTCGCAGCTCCTTAGGACACTCGGGTAACGCTCAAATTCCTCGATCAGATCAAAATCGTAATTTGAGCTAAGGTTCACGTTCGCATTGGGGCATCCGTTGACCGCGTCTGATGTGATTTTTATCAATGAACAGCGGTCATCAGGTCGGCGACCTGAGCCAACAATGCTAATTGTGCCGCATGGTGTCCGAAGGCCAGGCCAACGATAGCGATAACGATGAGCCGGATCGGCGCAAGGAAGGTCGTGGCATAAAACGCCATTGCTGCCCCATGACTCAAGCCATTGTCATTGATGAAACCGAGGGTGCTCTCCGTAAGAATCGCCCGGCCTTCTTTCGCCAGATTCCACATATTTTGCCTCTTGCTTCCCAACAAACAACTAGAGGCAACGTTGCAGCGGACGAGAGCATCAAATCCGATAAGTGATTATTCCCGAAGCACAGCCTTCCGCGAGGCCGAAGCAAGAATTGCGAGGGCAACGACGTCGTCTTCGCTTTGGTCGCGTCGACCACCTGTTCCGTGGCGATGGTATTTGAGGCTGACAGGGCGCATTCTAACGATTGTAAATGTCCGTCATGCTCCGAAGGCCTAGAGGCCTGAAGCCGCGCAGTGTGCTTCAATTCCCTCGGCGGTCGGCGTTCAAAACACGATTGCTGGAGGCTAGGATGCTTCAGTCCCTATATCTCAACCTCGGCCAGCATGATTTCGTCTCAGACGCGGAAAAGGCTCTCTTAGCCGGCGCCATGTCGTTCGAGAGGGCTTTTTCTCCCGGGCAAGATCTGGTCTCAGCAGGATCGAGGCCGACGTACAGCACATTGATTCTTGAGGGCCTGGCTGCCCGTTACAAGGTGTTGGAGGATGGTGGTCGGCAGTTCACGTCGCTGCAAGTGCCTGGCGATTTTGCCGACCTTCACGCTTTCCTTCTGAAAAACATGGACCATGGCATAATGGCTCTATCGCCCTGTCGAGTGATTTTCGCAGAGCACGCCCGGCTGCGTGTTATCACAGAGCAAGCCCCACACCTGACCCGGTTGTTGTGGCTTAATACTCTTGTAGATGGCGCGATCCATCGCGAGTGGATCGTGGCGATGGGGCGACGGTCGAAGACGGCGCATCTTGCCCACCTTATCTGCGAGCTTTTCGTGCGACTGCAGGTCGTGAAACGCACCAATGGCATGAGTTTTGAACTGCCACTGTCACAGGCCGAACTGGCCGACGTGCTCGGTCTCTCCGTTGTTCATATGAACCGCGTGATTGGTGCGTTGCGTAAAGTCGGGGTGGTAAGCTGGGCGAACCACGTTGTAACCATTCTGAATTGGGATAGGCTGCAGGAGATCGCCGAATTCGATCCAACCTATCTCAGCATGGTGCGTGAGCCGCGATAAACTTTTCGCAAGAGCTGTTTGTGGGGGCTGCGGCGGTGTCCCGGAGCCTCTGTTTGTTTCAATCCGCTAGTCCGCCCTGTCGATGCCGCAAGGCATGAATAATCGCTTCGTAGACGCTTCCGATTTCTTCGTCGATCTCGCCGTTGGCGATGCCTTCTGCATCGGCCGCCTTCATGGCCCCTTCCGCCAAGTCGGTTACGACCAATACCGGATCGTCGATCGCCCCCTCAGGCATATGCGTAGAGATCCAGCGGTAAAGAAAATCAGCGCCGCGTGTGCTCATACTGCTAGTCTTGCCGTACCAATGCGGTACAAGCACCAACATTTGTTATAGGCACGGTTGTTGGGCTCGCGTAAACCGTGGCGATGGGCAAGAAGAAAAGCGATCTGGACGCGGAGTCCGATAATCACCCTTATGACGTTGAGTTCTTCGCGAAGAAGCACGGCCTCTCTCTGCGAGCTGCCGGGGTCGTGATCTCCGCAAATGGACCGTCGCGGACGGCGTGTGACGCAGCGGCAGCCGCGTTCTTGGCAGCGATCGCCTTCAGAAGGCAAGGACCGGAACTGCATCCATCGACGACCACACTCAGCAGCGCTTCGGCCAAAGCCAGCATTGACTCTGCTCCACCCCTGGACTCTGGCGTGGCCAACCGCGGAGAGCGGCCGACGCACCATCCCCACCGACTGTCACGGTATGGCAGATAGCGTTGCGTGCTGTTCCCAGGCGCTATGGAGCCGACGAACTATTTGGCGATTGAGCGGTAACAAAGCCCTTGGCGACAGTTTCCTTCGATCTACGCGCAATGCTTACAGGAGATTTAAATGACGATTCGCGTTACGGTCGACGACGGTCAGTGCATTTATGAGGTGCCCTTCCAGGCCGTGCCCCATGATCGGTGAAAGCGTCTCGATGGCTATCGATGGAGACACTCTGAGCTTGCGCGTTACCGAGTAGTCCATGTGCCTGACCGTGCTACGGCCGATGGGGGCTCGATCGTCATCGAACTAACGAGCAAAATTCTTTAGTGGGATCCACGATGCCTGACGACAAAATAAGCGGAACTTCCATAACCGTGACCGGGTCCTGGAGACGAGGAATATGAAGTTGATTCCGTTATCACCATCTGGACCGGATTCATAACCTATGTTTCTCGAGCGTCGGCCGACCCTCAAGAACGGGCATGTTTGTTCACAAGCAGGTGGCGCGGCTTCCAGTCGCGATAGTCGATCGCCGAGTGCATATTTTCAGGGGTGAAAATTGGAAAAAGCCTTCAACCGCATGGCGGAGGCGGTCGCCCACGCCACCGGCACACCGTGGGCCTTTGCCATCTGTCTGACGTCGGTCGTCCTCTGGGCTGTGTCCGGACCTTACTTCGGCTTCTCTGAAACATGGCAACTCGTGATCAACACCGGAACAACGATCATCACTTTTTTGATGGTGTTCCTCATCCAGAACACTCAGAATCGGGATGGCGCGGCAATCCAGGCCAAGCTCGACGAATTGATACGTTCTGGTCACGGGAAAAATGACTTCATTGGCATAGAGCACCTGACCGAAGCCGAAGTGGAGGAATTCAGGAACCGATGTGCTGAAGCCAAACGGCGGAGTACTCATTGAGTGCGCTACCTGGCCACTTTTGATGTAGACGGGAGGAGCGCCTGACGCGGTTTGCGCGCGGTTTTCTAACTCGGCGTCGATTTGTTCAGGCATACACGCTCCAGTCCAACTCTGTCGTTGCGGGTGGCTTCGAGCGCTACGACAATCTCGTTCAGCTTGGCCTGCATTGCAGCGGCATCCCGACGGCTTACCCTGAGAGTTTTCGCGTAGCTGTCCGCCTCCTGAAGGCGTGGGATTCTGCGCTCCGCACCAAGTAGGTTGCGGGAACAAAACACTTCCCATTGGTGTTGATGGGTGGTCGAAAGTCGGAGGACAAAATGAAATTGTTGCTCGCTGTCCGCGGCGCATTTTCGGTTAGAGCGATCGGCTTGCTATCAAATCATCCTTTGGACCATCTGCCCGCGACACTCGACGCTGTCCACTGGTTGCACAGCACGGACGAGCTTGAGGTTGGACTGCGCCCTGCCCATCAATCCCGACCCATCAAATAGACAATGTTCGAAATGGGTAAGCATCTTCCGCTTAAGATCACCTTCCTAGATGGACACTCCATGCTGGTTTCGTCACTCTGCGATGCTGAGAAAGCGCTCGCAGGGGAATGGCGGAGCAAAGAGGCGGACGTCTACAAGAACGCCGAGCGCCTGATAGCCGCTGCAAAGGAGGGCGTCTGCAAGCCCGAGGTTGCCTTCGACGCATTCAAGAAGGCAGCGCGGCGACAACGGCTGCTACATCCGACCAAGCGGAGCTCGGCTCTCCGGATGTTGGACAATCTTGCCGCACCGCTGTTCAAGCAGGATCTACCATAGAATCGGTACTCATCGGCAGGTTATGACGGTCTGCCGGGAAATCGCGTTTCAGCAGTTCGCCAAGACCGCAAAAAGCTTGGTGAGCCCGTTGGCCACAACTGTTATTCGCTCTCGGTGAGCATCCGAATAAGTGCGGCCGCCGTGCTCGGCCAGACGGTGGTTTGCATTAAGCGTCTGCAGCGTGTGTCCGGCGGAGTCACCTGTCGAACCGAGGATCGCCTTGCCGACCGGGAGCGCCGCCTATCCGGGGAGCGCTATCTTTCTACTGTGTCAATGTTCAATGCGGTACCCCCGCCAGCAAGAAGATATTGAAGGCGTTCGTCGTCATCTACCTATTGCCTAGTAGGGCGTCTCCGCGACCCGAATGCACGCAGTGGTTCCCTCCCTGGGACGATGATGTGCCGTAGGCTGGAGCCCAATCGGAACCTCGTGCTGCACGCGGCGTTTGGATGTATTGCGCAAAGTGGGCTGATGCAGCCTTGCAAGATCGGGAACCGCGTAAGCCATTGTCCAGAACCGCAGTGGCAGCAATTGCAATCATCTGCGCGCTGATTCTTACAGCTTTTTTTATTGGGTTTGAATATTCGAGACCCAGTGGGGGGGCGCTCATCTTGCCGGGAGAATCTCAACAATCGCGTGAGGCGGCTCAGCGGTCGCCGAGACAGTCATAAAAAATGCTTCGCCGGCTTTAGCGCAGTAGGGCTTTTCTGGACACAGGAGGCCGTGCCCTTCGCATGGGATACGGGCCGATCGGGCGGGTCATTCGATCTCAGCAACAGAAATCTGAGAGAGGTACCCCTCGCCAGAGCAACCTCTTTGGTGCACCGGAAGAGGCTACCCAGAGGCGCCAAAAAAAAGAATCTCCAGCGGTCTCGAATCGTCCGGGAACTTGTTTCCGAGCGGTGGGTTATCGAACGCCTCCATTTTTGGGGAGGCTGCTCCAACCTCTGCGGGAGACAACCATGGCGACTACCAAAAAAGCCGCGAAGCCGGCAACCAAAGGTCTTGAGGACCTGTTCCTGGATGGACTCAAAGACATCTACTATGCTGAAAAGAAGATACTGAAAGCCCTACCGAAAATGGCGAAGGGTGCGGAATCGGAAGAAGTGAGGACCGCCTTCGAGAAACACCGTATGGAAACCGAAGGCCAAGTCGACCGCCTCGAGGAGGTGTTCGAGCTGTTCGGAAAGCAAGCGCGCGGCAAGACCTGTCCGGCGATCGACGGCATCATCGAAGAAGGCTCAGACATCCTTGAGGAATACGAGGGCGCTCCTGCACTCGATGCCGGACTTGTCGCCGCTGCCCAAGCCGTCGAACATTATGAGATCGCCCGCTACGGTACGCTGATCGCCTGGGCAGAGCAGATGGGAAAGAGCGACGTTGTCACCCTTCTCAAAGCGACACTCAAGGAAGAGGTCGCAACGGACGAAGCGCTGTCCGGACTCGGTGAGGGTGGTGTCAATCAACGTGCTCTTCAGGAAGCCGCGTAGTCCCATCGCTACCGGTTCGCGGAGCCCCGGTGTTGATCGCCGGGGTCCGCTCTTTCCCGTTTAGCCTGCCAGCATCGCCGCTTCGAGTAGGTTGATCCGCTGGCGCCACTTTCACCGGAACTGGACGTGCCCTCCAGGCCCACCACATTGATCCATGCAATGCGGCCCGACGTTGTTAAATCTCCACCACCAGCGAATGTCGGTATCGGTGGTTGCATGTCCGTGATTCGAACCTAGACAAACGGCACTTCCGCGCCTTGGGGCGCCACCTAGCAAACGGGTGCCTTCGCGCCGCCGCGTGGCATTGCTGCTGACGCAAGTTGGACAATGACGGTATTTTTCGTACTGCCGCCAAGGGGATCAGTGCCGGTCTGCGAAGAAGAAATTGATCGGGCCTATCGATAGTCAGCGAAAGCAAGGAAATCGCGAATAGCGAAAATTCATAAATGAAATCAAAAGCCCAGATTTTTGACGGTATTCCCGGCGGCACGTGTGTTGGGTGAAAATAAATTGCCTTTCAAAATCAGTCGGTTATCACGGGCTGAAACAATCGAGTGGGAGTAGGGGGACGGCAGCAGCGTAGAAACGGTAGCCCTCGCGAAGTCCGTTTTTCGGTGCATGTCAGATGCTGTCTGCCATTTCCTACACTCCTTCCTGACTATTGGCCGATCTGACACGTCGTTGTTTAGGAAGTAAATCCCGTTCAGCCTCGCAGAGGGCTATCGCGTACTATGGCGTGCAAATCGGCGGGCCTGATTCGCGGCCCATGACGGTTATTCAACAGCTGAGGTCTCGAAAGACGGACGCCCGTTCAACTGCAGCCGATCGTCTTGAGCATGAAGCCACGGTCATTCGGCTGCATTCTTCTGAAGCCTCTCGTAGACAAACAGCTTGCCTTTGCGCACGCTGTCTTCAAGCGACTTCGCCCTTGCCAGATGCGCCGCGATCGCGCTGGCCAGCATGCATCCCGTCCCGCGCGTCGACGGAGCAAGGCGCGGTGTATCGAAGCGGACTGGTTCTTGATCGGAGCTCATCAGAATATCGGTCGATCGGGGTCCCGCTGCGTGGCCGCCCTTGATCAGAATGGCCTGCGCGCCGGCGGCCAAGAGTTCCTGGCCTTGCTTGACCGCGCCATCCTCGTCGACCGCTTGCTCCGCGCCGACAAGGAGCGCCAGCTCGATGAGATTTGGGGTGACGAGACGACAAAGCGGCATGAGGTCACGTGTCATGACGCGGATCGCGCTCGCTTCCAGCAGCGCCCGGCCTGATGAGGAGGCCAGCACCGGGTCGAGTATTGCCGGCACCTGCGAATTTTCACGCAGAACGGCTACAACGGCACCGACGGTCTCAGCCGTCGCGAGCATGCCGATCTTGATGGCCTCTACCTTGTTCGCCTGCAGCGCGGCCCGCATCTGATCGGCCACCAGGCGAGGTTGCGAATGATGAATTTCCACGACGGCTTCGTGCGTCTGCACCGTTAGCGCGGTGACGGCAAGACAGGTGCGCACGCCAATGGAAGCGATCGTCTCGATATCGCGTGCAATTCCGGCACCCCCGCTGGAATCCGATCCGCCAATGACAAGCACATGCGGGTCTCGCCTCAGCGCCATTGCTCTGTCTTTTCGATCCATTGCCGCGTCTGCGCTTCGGGATCCGCATTCAACGTGATGTCGGTGACCACTGCCGCGCTGTCGGCGCCGGCTGCGAAAACACCGTTGAGCCGGTCAGGGTTGAGGCCGCCAATGGCGACCAATGGGATCGGCGCGACCCGCCGCTTCCACTTCCACTCGCTGATCCGTTCCAGCCCTTGCGGCGCCCACTTCATCTTCTTCAGGATGGTGGGATAGATCGGGCCCAGCGCGATGTAGTTGGGCTCGGCGGTTATTGCCGTTTGCAGTTCGGCATGATCATGCGTGCTGAGCCCGAGCCTCAAGCCGGCAGCCCGTATCCGCGCGAGGTCGGCGGTCTGCAAATCCTCCTGGCCGAGATGGACGAAGTCGCAGCCTTCCTCGATTGCCAGGCGCCAATGGTCGTTGACGATGAACTGGCATTTGTGCTGGGCGCATAAAGCCTTCGCCTTGCGGATCTCCGCGCGCAACCCGGCTTCGTCCATGGTCTTAATGCGAAGCTGCACCAGCCTGACGCCGAGCGGGACCAGCCGCTCGATCCAGGCAGCGCTGTCGACGATCAGGTAGAAGGGATCGAGCTTCATGAGAAAACCGCCCTGCCGATCGTCGGTGTCGACGGCACGGCGACGTCGCGCGGTTCGAGCATTCCCGAGCAGAAGGCTTCACGGCCGGCATCGACCGCCTTGCCGAATGCGCGCGCCATGCTAACCGGATCGGCCGCCTTGGCGATCGCCGTGTTCAGCAGCACGGCATCAAAGCCGAGCTCCATGACGGTCGCCGCATGCGATGGTCGCCCAAGGCCCGCATCGACGATCAGCGGGACGCCAGGGAAATGTCCACGCATCGAGCGCAGCGCCGTCATGTTGACTGGCCCGAGAGCGGAACCGATCGGTGCGCACCACGGCATCAGGACCTGGCAGCCCGCCTCCAGCAGCCGCTCGGCGACAACAAGATCGTCGGTGGTATAGGGGAATACCGAAAAGCCGTCCTCGCACAGGATGCGGGCGGCTTCGACCAGGCCGAAGACATCCGGCTGCAGCGTGTCGTGATTGCCGATCACTTCGAGTTTGATCCAGCTCGTGCCGAACACTTCGCGCGCCATCTTCGCGGTCGTGACCGCTTCCTTGACGGAGTGGCAGCCGGCGGTGTTCGGCAGGATTCTCGTGCCGAGCGAGCGGATCAGCGACCAGAATTTTTCGCCGGCCCTGCCGCCTGCCATTTCACGCCGCAACGCGACGGTCACCACCGACGTTCCAGACGCCTTGACCGCGTCGGCAAGGATGGCCGGCGAGGGATATTGAGCCGTACCGAGAAGCAGCCGCGAGGGAAGCGACGTTCCGAAAAGCTCGAACATGCTAGCCTCCCTGCATCGGCGAGAGGATTTCGATCCGGTCGCCGTCGCTCAACTGGAACTCCGCCCGCTTGGCTTTGTGAACGAGGTCGCTGTTGACGGCCGTCGCCAGCCAATCGCCTTCGTAGTCAAGCGCCGCGAGCAGCGCCGCCAGCGTTGGGGCATCAATCTCAATCGCTTCGCCGTTGACGGTCAGTTTCATGAGCAAGCTCCTTGGTTCCGTCTTGATTGAAAACCAGTTCGGCCGCCTGGCGCGCCATGGCGGGCGCGAGAAGAAAGCCATGGCGATAAAGCCCGTTGATTACGACGGTGCTTCCATGGGCCTCGACACGCGGCAGGTTGTCTGGGAAGGCCGGCCGAACACCGGCGCCGGTCTCAATGATGCCAGCTTCGCCGAATGCCGGATGGAGAGCATAGGCCGCGCCCAAAAGCTCCATCATCGAACGCGCCGTGACCGGTCCTGTGGACTGGCTCTCGATCATCGTCGCGCCGATCATGAAACGGTGGTCGGTGCGCGGCACCACGTAGAGCGGAAAGCGCGGATGAAGCAGCCGGACCGGGCGCGACAGCGAGACATCAGGCGTATGCAGGATCAGCATCTCGCCACGAACGCCGCGTAGCCTGTCGTCGACCGCGGCCATTCCCGTGCAGTCGATCTGGCGATCGAAACCGGAAACAGTCGGGGCGTCTGCTTCGAAGCGCAATTCGACGCCCATGGCCGCGAGCTTGTCATGAAGTGCCGTTATCGCCCGGCGCGGGTCGAGATGCGCTTCGTCGGGGAACAGCAATCCGCTGCGGAAGCGGCCGGCAAGATCGGGCTCCAGCAACGCGATTGTATTTTCATCGACACGCCGATGACCCGAGGTGCGGCTGGCGAACCGCTCGAGTTCGCCCACATCGCGCGGCGCGGCCACGACCAGTGTTCCGGTCCGCGTGACCTGGCCTGGCGTTACCGCATCCCACCAGTCGGCGGCGTTGCGTCCGAGATCAAACACCGGCTGCTCGGCGCTTTCACGCTCGCACCATGGCGCCAGCATGCCGCCGGCGAACCATGACGCATTGCCGCCAAGGCTATGCCTTGTCTCGGCAACGGTCACAGCCGCGCCGCGCGTGGCGAGTTCGAAGGCGACGGTGAGGCCGGCGACGCCGGCCCCTTTGACCAGCACCCTCATGACCGCTCATGCGCCTCCGGCACCAGCGGTGCGCCGGTCTCGTCCGCCGGCACGTAGAGATCGCCGCCCTCGCGGTATTTCGCCGCCATCGCCGCCATGCCCTCCTTCTGCGCTTCGGCACGAATGTCGTGGGAAATCCGCATCGAGCAGAATTTCGGCCCGCACATCGAGCAGAAATGCGCCAGCTTGTGCGCCTCCTTGGGCAAGGTCTGGTCGTGGAAGGACCGCGCGGTTTCGGGGTCGAGCGACAGGTTGAACTGGTCCTCCCAGCGGAACTCGAAGCGCGCGCGGGAAAGGGCGTCATCCCTGACTTTCGCCGCCGGATGCCCCTTCGCCAGGTCGGCGGCATGCGCCGCGATCTTGTAGGTGATCACGCCAATCTTGACGTCGTTGCGATCGGGAAGGCCGAGATGTTCCTTCGGTGTGACATAGCAGAGCATGGCGGTGCCGAACCAGCCGATCATGGCGGCGCCGATACCTGAGGTGATGTGGTCATAGCCCGGCGCGATGTCGGTCGTCAGCGGTCCAAGCGTATAGAAAGGCGCCTCGCCGCAGACGGCGAGCTGCTTGTCCATGTTCGCCTTGATCTTATGCATCGGCACGTGACCAGGCCCCTCGATCATCACCTGGCAATCCTTCGCCCAGGCAACCTTGGTCAACTCGCCGAGGGTTTCCAGCTCGGCGAATTGCGCAGCGTCGTTGGCGTCGGCGATCGAGCCCGGACGAAGGCCGTCGCCGAGCGAAAAGGACACGTCATAGGCGCGGCAGATGTCGCAGATTTCCGCGAAATGCTCATAAAGGAAGCTTTCCCGGTGATGGTGAAGACACCATTTGGCCATGATCGAGCCACCGCGCGAGACGATGCCCGTGACCCGGTCGACGGTCAGCGGGATGTAGTGCAGCCGCACGCCGGCGTGGATGGTGAAATAGTCGACACCCTGTTCGGCTTGTTCGATCAGCGTGTCGCGGTAGACCTCCCAGGTCAGATCCTCGGCAATGCCGCCGACCTTTTCGAGCGCCTGATAGAGCGGCACCGTGCCGATCGGCACCGGCGCATTGCGCACGATCCAGTCGCGGATGTTGTGAATGTTGCGGCCGGTCGACAGGTCCATCACCGTATCGGCGCCCCACCGGATCGCCCAGACCATTTTTTCCACTTCCTCGGCCATCGACGAGGTGACCGCCGAGTTTCCGATATTGGCGTTGATCTTCACCAGGAAATTGCGGCCGATGATCATCGGCTCGCTCTCGGGATGATTGATGTTGGCGGGAATGATCGCCCGTCCGCGCGCCACCTCGTCACGCACGAATTCCGGCGTGACGAAGTCGGGGATCGCCGCGCCGAAGGCTTCGCCGTCGCGCTCAAGCTTGCTGCGCAGGACCTCGCGGCCGAGGTTCTCGCGGATGGCGACGAACTCCATTTCGGGCGTGATAATGCCGGCGCGCGCATAGGCAAGCTGGGTGACCGCCTTATCCTGCTTGGCCTTGAGCGGCCGGTTGCGAATGGGAAATTCCGGCGTCAGGCGCTCACCCGTCGCGAACCCATTGTCTTCCGGCCGCACGTCGCGGCCGTCATGGGCCTCGACATCGCCGCGCGCCATGATCCATTCCTGGCGAAGCCGGGCAAGGCCCTTTTCGATGCTGGTGTCGACGGTCGGGTCGGTATAGGGGCCCGACGGATCGTAGACCGTGATGGGCGGCTCGCCGGCCGTTGGATGGACGGAGATCTCGCGCATCGGCACCCTGACCTGCGGGTGGATGGCACCGGACTTGTGGATTTTCCGTGAGGCGGGCAGCGGTCCCGTCGAGACGGCGGGGGAGAGGGCGTTCATCGTGAGGCTCCTTTGCTCATGCATTGGAGACCCAGTTCTGTGCCGGAAGGATGAAAAGACGCTTTGGTCGACCTGCTCGAAACAGGACCTCGGGCGGAAATTCCCGCAAAGCGCTTGCACCGTCCCTACGCCAGTATGAACTGGATCAGGTTCAACGGGTCACTGCGCCGCGATAGCCAGCAGTATCTCAGCCCCTTGCCGGGACTCCCCTGGTGAATGCCTCAAGTTGAGCGGGCCGACGCTATCTTGTCAAGCGCAGTCCTGCGCGGGGCCGACCGCTCGGACCACGGGCACGCCGCTGAGACTTGCCCCGCGGCCGTCGGAGCGATGGTCAGCCCCGACGATCAAAGCTCCCGATAGTCGAGGCCGATATCGAGGATCGGCGCACTATGGGTCAGCCAGCCGACGGAAATCAGGTCGACACCGGTTGCGGCAATCGCCGGTGCCGTTGCGGCGGTGATCCTGCCCGACGCCTCAGTGATCGCCCGGCCAGCAACTATGGCCACCGCCTGGCGAAGCTTGTCGACCGACATGTTGTCGAGCAGGACAGCGTCGGGGGCAAGAGCTAGGGCCTCTTCCAACTGGTTAAGCGTATCGACCTCGACTTCGATCTTGACGAAATGGCCGACGCTGCTCCGCGCCCGCGCGATGGCGGGGCGGATTCCGCCGGCGATGGCGATGTGGTTGTCCTTGATCAGGATGGCATCGTCGAGGCCGAAGCGGTGATTGGCGCCACCACCGGCGCGCACGGCGTATTTTTCGACCGCCCGCAATCCGGGCGTCGTCTTGCGCGTGCAGACGATCTTCGCACTATGCCCGCGGACCGCCGCGACGAGTGATGCCGTTGCCGTGGCGATTCCGCTCAGATGGCAGAGAAAATTGAGCGCCGTCCGTTCCGCTGTGAGAATGGCGCGCGCCGGACCGGTCACCGACGCAATGGTCTCCCCTTGCGCGACTTCGCTACCGTCCGCTCGCTCCACGGTAATCTCGACATTCTGGTCGATAAGCCTGAAGGCGAGCATCGCCAGATCGAGCCCGGCGACGATGCCGCGCTGGCGCGCCGAAAGCACGGTCGTCGCATGGTGTTCCCTTGCTACGACGGCATCCGTGGTCACGTCGCCGGCCCTGCCGAGGTCTTCGAGCAGAGCTGCCCGTACCAGAGGCTCGAGCATGATTGCAGGAAGTGGCGAAAGGTTCATCAGGTGACGCTTTCCAGCGCTGGTGCGAGTTCCCGCGCTGCCGCCAAGGCAGCTTGAAGGGTGATTTCGGAACGTCGGGCGACGGCCGCATGATCAGGAAAGTCCGTCCGGTAGTGGGCGCCGCGGCTTTCCCGGCGCTGCAAGGCGGCCATCGCGATCATCAGCCCAACAGCCGCCGGATCCGACGCCGCGTCCTTGCGCTCGGCGAGCGCCAGCAAGGTGCGTGCTGCTGCTTTCAAGCCTTCACCGTCCCGCACGACGCCGAGCGCGCGCGATAGGAGAGGACGCACGGGTGTCGGATCGGGCGAGGGGTAATCGCTTGCAATCGCGGGCTTTGTTCGGCGGGCAGGGGTTCCCGACAGGCTTTCCGCAACGCACCGCGCGCAGACGACGGCCTCGGTCAGCGAATTGCTCGCGAGCCTGTTGGCGCCATGCAGCCCGGTCGAGGCGACTTCGCCGCAGGCCAAGAGCCCTGCAACGGAAGTACGGCCGGAGCCATCCACGGCAACACCACCCATGTGGTAGTGCTGGGCGGGGCGAACCGGAATGAGATCACGCGCCGGATCGAGGCCGGCCTTGCTGCAGGCTGACGCGATCGTCGGAAACTGCCCCGCAAATGCCGGGCCGGGCTTTTCCCGGGCATCGAGAAAGACGCGATGGCCGTCGGCAAGATGGTTCCAGACTGCGCGCGCGACAATGTCGCGCGGTGCAAGTTCCGCCCCCCTCACGCCGTCGAGGAAACGTCGGCCTGTCTCGTCGACGATCGTTGCACCTTCGCCGCGAACAGCCTCGCTGATGAGCGTCATGGGGCGGTTCGACCCGTCAAGCGCGGTCGGGTGGAACTGGATGAATTCCAGATCGGCAAGGGCAGCTCCGGCGCGGGCCGCAAGCGCCAGGCCCTGTCCGCAACTGCCGAGCGGGTTGGTGCTATCGTCGAACAGGCCACCGATCCCGCCGGTGGCGAGGACGACCCGTCCCGTGGCGAAGAATACCGGACCTGCCGGACCGCTCATCAGAACACCGGCGATCCTGCCGTCCTCCACGGCCAGCCGGCGCGCTTCGAAGCCCTCGACAACCTCTATTGTCGGCGTCGAGCGGACGGCCGCGACCAGGGCGCGCATGATCTCCCGTCCGCTGCCGTCGCCATCGGCATGAACGATGCGGCGCCGGCTGTGCGCGGCCTCCAGTCCGAGGCGAGGTGTCCCTTCCGGTATGCGGTCGAAACGGACTCCGAAGCCCGCCAGTGTCTCGATCGCGCCCGGCGCCGCGTTGAGGATGCGGCTCGCCATCTCCCCATCGCAGAGCCCATCGCCGGCGGCGAGCGTATCGGCCAGGTGCAGTGCCGGATCGTCGTCATCACCGAGGCTGGCGGCGAGGCCACCCTGTGCCCAGGCGCTGGAAGCCTCAGCTCCCAGCGGCGTCCTCGACAGAAGAAGCACCGGCTCCGGCGCCAGATGGAGCGCCGTCATCAGTCCGGCAATGCCGCCGCCGATGATCACAGGCCGGCCGCCGAGATCTTCCACGCTCATACGGCGAGCATTCGCTCGACGGCAAGCCGCGCGCGCTGGGCGATCGCGGGCTCAATGGTCACGACATGGCGATTCTGCTCGAGCGCGGCGCGGATATTGGCGAGTGTGATGCGCTTCATATGCGGGCACAAATTGCACGGCCGGATGAACTCGACTTCAGGGTGTGCGAGCGAGACATTGTCGCTCATCGAGCACTCGGTCATAAGCACGACGCGTGGCGGTTTTTGCCTTTCGACATAATCGGACATGGCAGCGGTCGAGCCGGAAAAATCGGCCTCAATCACCACTTCGGGCGGACATTCTGGATGCGCGAGCACCGTGACTCCCGGGTGACTTTCGCGCAACTCGCGGATGTCGGCCGGCGTGAAGCGCTCATGCACTTCGCAATGCCCTTTCCAGGCGATGATCTGCACCTCGGTTTGGGCAGCGATGTTGTGGGCTAGATATTCGTCCGGCAACATGATCACCTGGGGAACGCCAAGGGACTCGACGACGGCCTTTGCGTTGCCTGATGTACAGCAGATGTCGGACTCGGCTTTCACTTCGGCCGACGTGTTGACATAGGTGACGACAGGCACACCCGGATAGCGTTGCCGCAGCAGCCGGATGTCCTCGGCGGTGATGGAGTCCGCCAGCGAGCAGCCGGCCCTGAGGTCAGGAATGAGCACGGTCTTTTGCGGGTTGAGCAGCTTCGCCGTCTCGGCCATGAAGTGCACGCCGGCCAGCACGATGACATCCGCTTTGGTCGACATCGCCTTGCGGGCAAGCGCCAGGCTGTCGCCGACGATGTCGGCGACGCAGTGGAAGATCTCCGGCGTCTGATAGTTGTGCGCCAGGATGACCGCGTTCCGCTGCCGTTTCAGATCGAGAACGGCATCGATATCGCCGGCGAAGGCTGGCCATTCGATGGGCGGGATAATCCTCCGCACGCGGTCGTAAAGCGCGGCCGTGCGCGCGGAGACGTTGAGCATGCCCAGCATCCTTATGCTCGAAGTGAGTATAATTATGGCATATGCTTAACTTGAGCATAAGGAATGTCAAGCGCGTGAAACTGGCAATTTCGTCCCTGCGACAGCTCGTTCCGCCAGAACCGACTGGCGGAAGCGGAAACGCTTGGCCGGCCGCCCGCCGGTGTCGGACATCGTCTCCCCCGTCTCCTCGACCAGGTCCTGTTGTTCGATGAGGCGCCGGAAATTCTGCTTGTGCACGAGCCTGCCGGCGAGTGCTTCGACGGTGCGCTGCAATTGCAGCAGCGTGAATGCCGGTGGCATCAGCTCGAACACGACGGGGCGGTATTTGATCTTGGTTCGAAGCCTGGCGATCCCCGTCGCCAGAATGCGGCGGTGATCGGCAACCATCGGCCGACCGGGAATGGACGGCGGACTGCCATTGTCCCGGCCCCGCGTGGCCTCCGCCACCAGCGCGGCTTCATAGAGCAGCTCGTATCGCTGCAGCACGAGTTCCTCGTTCCAGTCGCGATCATCGAGACCAAAGGAATATGCCACGCGCTGCCGGCGATCATGGCGCCTGTTCGGATCTTCGGCCTCGTCGGCCCAGGCCAAAAGTCGGGGCATGAGGATATCATCTAGGATGGGCGGCACGCCCACACGGTGATCTTCCCATGGAAAATAGTCGTACCAGCCTCGCCAGCCATGTGTTGGAGACCGTTCGACCTGCTCTTCTCGCGTCAGGCCAAGATAGCTGATCGAGATCTGTGCGCGCTCGTCGCCAGTCCGGTCGCGGTCGGCAAAGGTGTAGAGCTGCTCGATATAGCCGAGGGGATGGCCGGTCTGCCGTTCTACCCAAGCCCGCAGACCCGACTGCAGGGAACGATGGCCGAGTTCAAAGGGGCCGGAGGGCAAAGCCCGCGCCTGTCCGATTGTCAGGACACGCGGCTCACCGTCAGTCACGGCAATCACAACGGCGATCAGGTCCGCGCTGACGGGATGGCTCTGATTGCTGCTTTGAGCTTGCCTTGTCGCCTGAGTTGTCTTGTCTTGCATAGGGGCTTGATGGAATTCCGAATATCAATGTGCCTCGACGGGGAAGCCGAGCGAAAGGTGAACTGCCGCACGCTACCCGTCAACGCTCAGCGCGAAACGACGGGTGGGGTCTCGATCTATCAAAGGCTTCGAACCAACCAAAGCATTGCGTTTTGAACCAGCACAACGACAGTGCGCTAGGAGCGTTGAAAAAGCATAGGGTTATCTGCGGTCTTGTTGCTAATCGGCGCTCACAATGCCTTTGTCGCCGGCTTCATCGGCACGCCGCGCATGAATTTCCTCAGGGCGACGTGTCCGGCGGCAAGGCCTTGCTTGCCGGCGAGGCGAGCGTCGATATCTCGCACCTGGCGACGCGGCTCGAGGCGGGCCGCAGCGTGACGCTGGCATCAGGCGGAAACAGCTTGACGAAAAGCGGGGGTGGTCACGCTCTCCCTTGCCGTCGACGTCACCGAGCGCCTGGGATCGAGCGCTTACGTCCATGACGCGCTGGCGAGCGGCGAGACGGTGGTCGCCGAGCGCTGCGAGGACCAGCCGCGCTTCGGCGAAACCATAACGCTGCGCTTCCTGCCCACTCGCGCCCGCATCTTCGACGCCGAGGGCAGCGCATCCGCTGATCTAACAGGCGTGCAATTTGGGAAGAGTTCCAGCGGCCGACTGACGGGATGCCTGTAGCGTTAGTTGGTGCACATTAGGCTTTGTCGTTCGGATACCCCAATTCACAGAACCAGCCGCCGAGATATTTGACGGAAGGCTTTGTCGGGTCTGGAACGGGCGTCTTGGCCTCGACGGCAGCACGGAATGGTTCGGCAGTGTCTTGCGGGATAAACCCCAGATGGTTCGCTCCGCTGTTGTCGACCATCTTCAGCTTGTTGTCGGAAATGCCGAACGAAATCGTATGGCCGACGCGCGGCGCGGTGAGCGAGGCCTCGACGAGACGGACACAGTCGGCAAAGGAAAGGTACGACCACAGCATGCGTCGGTCGGCCGGCTCCGGAAAGGACGAGAAGATGCGCAGGCACGCCGTCTCGATGCCGAACTTGTCCCAGTAGAGCCGGCTGAGACTCTCGACGAAATTCTTCGAGACGCCGTAGAGGCTATCTGGGCGCATCGGCGCGTCGATGCCAATATGCGCCTCGACCTCATGATAACCGACCGCGTTACCGAGGAGGCGTAGATATACGGGAAGATTTCTGAGCTCCATCATATCGAGGAGGTCATCCCACCGTTTGCGGAGATTGTATACAAAATCAAAGAAAAATGTTGACAACCTTGTGATCGAGGTTTTCCCTAGGACATCCGCGCAGCCGATGAGCAAAACACAAAGCGCGATAACCAAAAGGGGAAACGCCAGAATGATCAACCGACGCTCGACTCTCAAATCGATGGTGCTTGGCGCCGTCTCCGCTCTCGCCATGACCGCCGCGGGCATGCCGTCCGCGCAGGCCCAGAACAAGGAACTCAAGATCGGCTTCGTCGGCGTCACCAGCGGTGCTGCCGCCGCCTGGGGCACCTCGAATGTGCGTTCGATGCAGACGCGCGCCGCCTGGATCAACGAAAGTGGCGGCGTCAAGATCGGTGACGCCACCTACAACGTCAACATCGTTACTTTCGACGATCAGAAAGACCCCAAGCGCGCCATCGCCGGCATGGAGAAGATGGCTCAGGAAGGCATCCATTATGTGGTCGGCCCGAATGTCGATGACGGTGCCGCCGCCGTGCGCCCGGTCGCCGAGGCCAACGGCATCATCTACTTCCCCTACGCGTTCCCGAAGGCGCTGTATCAGAAGCCCGCCTCGAATGCCGTGCTCGGCATGATCGCCAACTATCAGTCGGGCCCCGCGATCTACAAATACTTGAAGGAAAAGAAGGGCGTGAAGACGATTGCCTTCGTCGCCGCGAACGAGTCTGACCCGCTCAGCCAGCGCGACAGCGGTGTCGAGGCAGCCAAGGCGCTCGGGTTGGAGGTCGTCGCCCAGAACGACACCTATCAGAACGACACGCGCGACTTCACGCCGGTGCTGACGCCGATCGTTGCGCTGAAGCCCGACCTGCTCGTGCTGTCGGGCGTTGCGCCGGCCAATGCGCCGTTGCTCATCCGTGCCGCCCGCGAGCTCGGTTTCGAGGGCCTGATCTCGACCGAAACCGCGCAGGACGCCAAGGTTCTGGAGGAAGGCGCCGGCGAATACGCCAACGGCTTCATCTCCGTTGGTGGCGCCTCCACGCCGGAGATCGCCTCCGACAC
Source organism: Mesorhizobium sp. M00.F.Ca.ET.216.01.1.1 (assembly GCF_004010325.2). GTDB lineage: Bacteria > Pseudomonadota > Alphaproteobacteria > Rhizobiales > Rhizobiaceae > Mesorhizobium. The sequence goes on along the minus strand of NZ_SADR02000027.1, from coordinate 66,198 downwards.
GATGAAGGAATTCGTCGATCGCTACACCAAGATGTTCGGCGAATACAATGACGAGTCCAACACCAAGGTCTACGCGCTCGAATACATTCTCGAGACGCTGAAGGCCAATCCGGCAGCAATCGACAATGTTGACGAGTTCAAGAAGACCATCGACACCTTCTCGGCTCCCAATCCCTTCCTCAAGGGCGACGCCAAGCTGAGCTATGTTGGCACGACCTCTTTCGGCCAGAAGCGTCAGCTCGCAGTGCCGATGGTGGTCAACGAGTACAAGGACGGCGCCTTCCAGACCCTGTTCGTTGGCACGGTCGATTAGGGTTAGGTTCCAGCGGTTATTTCCTCCCGTGTTGCCGGGGGCCCGGAGCATGTTCCGGGTCCCTCGGAAGATCGAAGGCGTCTATGGAACAGGTCATCGCCAACGGATTCTATCTCGGTGCCCAATATGCGCTGATCGCACTGGGCCTCACGCTCATCTTCGCCTTGATGAACGTGCTCAACTTCGCCCATGGGCAGATGTATGTGCTGGGCGGGTTCATCACCTACACAATCTACGGACAACTCGGGCTGCCCTTTGTTGTGGCGCTGCTGGCGTCTGGTGTGACGCTCGCCATCGTCGGCGCGCTGATGGAAAAATTCCTCTTCCGAACTGTCATCAGACGAAGTCTACGCGAAGAAAGCACAATGCTGCTCGCGGCGGCGACAGCCTTCTTTTTTGACGCGGTCATCCTGCTGCTGTTCGGTGAGAAGCAGCGCGGTGTCCCCAAGATCGTCAAGGGCGTGTTCAACGAAGGCGGCATCATCATGCCCTATGACCGTATGGTCGTCGGCGTGCTCGCACTGGTCTTCATCGCAGCCTTTGTCCTCTATATGCAGTACACCAGGGTCGGACGAGCCATGCGGGCGCTGGCTCAGGATCGGGTCGCCGCGCAATTGATGGGCGTCCAGGTCGACCGTTATTCGATGATCGGCTTCGCCATGGGCGCCATGCTGGCCGGTATCGTCGGCGGCCTTTTGGTCACCATCACCGGCGTCAATTCCGGCATCGGCGGGCCAATCTCGATCAAGGCCTTCATGATGGTGATGATCGGCGGTGCCGGCGTCGTCGGCGGTGCGATCGCCGGCGGCTTCATCCTCGGCATGATGGAGTCAGTGGGCCTCACCGTGCTGCGCGAATATGGCGACGTCACTTACCTCGTCATCTTCGCCGCGCTGATGGTGTTCCTCTCAATCCGCCCCAACGGGCTGATGGGCAAGCCGTGGGGTTGATGGTGCCATGACGCGTAGCATGAAAATCGCCCCGGTCGCCGCCTTTCTGGTGGTCATCTTCATCGCCGTGCCGGTTCTGATCTCCGCGAGCGGCCGGATCGACCTCTACTACACGTTCACCTCGGTGGCGCTGCTTAGCATCGCCAGTGCCGGCGTGTGGCTCACCTTCTACATTGGCCGGATCAATATCGGCCAGGGCGCCTATGCGCTGATGGGAGGCTATGTCTCGGCCATACTTGTGGTGACCTATGGCTGGTCGTTTTGGCTAACGCTGCCGGTCGCCGGTCTGTTCTGCGCGGCGGCAAGCGTGCTTATCGGCCTGCCGATCCTGCGTCTGCGCGGCGTCTACTTCGCCATGGTGACGCTGGTGCTGACCGAGGTCGCACGGCTTCTGGCGCTGGCGCTGCCGATCACCAACGGTGCCAAGGGCATGGTCAGCATCCCGCTGCCTGGAGCGCTGTCGGCCTTCGGCCTCACCATCATCCCGGATTTCGCCACGTTGCATAATGCTCGGCTGGCTTTCTACCTGCTGGCGGTCGCGCTCATGGTGGTCTGCTTCGCGGTGGTGTACCGGCTGGTTCATTCGCGCGTCGGCAAGCTCTGCCAGTCGCTCCAGCAGAACGAGGAACTGGCCTCGTCGATCGGCGTCAACATCGCCTATCTGCGCGTCATCGCCTATGCCGTCTCGTCCTTCTTTGGCGGCGTAGCCGGCGCGATCTTCGCCGCCATCTCGCAGTCGATCTATCCGTCGAGCTTCACGGTCATCGACTCTGTCAACTTCATGCTGAACTGCTTCCTCGGTGGGCTCGGCTACGTATTCGGACCGATGCTCGGCACGCTGGTGCTCTATTTTGGCTGGGACCTCCTGTTCCAGACCGGCCGGTTCCAGCTGCTGATCTATTCGACCTTGATGATCGTGCTGATGCTGTTCTTGCCCAATGGGCTGCTCAGCCTTGCCGTCACGACCCGGAAGAAGGGTTGAGCCATGGCCGATCTGCTCGAAGTCTCGGCCCTGACGAAACGCTTTGGAGGTCTCGTCGCGGTCAACAATATTTCCTTCTCGGTGCGCGAGAAGGAGATTCTATCGGTCATCGGTCCCAACGGCGCCGGCAAGTCAACACTTTTCAAGCTGATCTCGTCGTTCCTCAGGCCGACATCGGGCGAAGTGCGCTTAAAGGGCGAGCGCATCTCCGACCTCGCGCCGCACATCGCCGCGCGCAAAGGCGTCGTGCGGACGTTTCAGGAAACGACGATCTTCAAGAACATGAGTGTGCGCGAGAACGTCATCATCGCACACCATCTGCGCTCCAGGGCGAGCCTGCTTGGCTTCTTCCTCGGCACCGGCGCGGCCAAGGCCGACGAGGCCGCCTTCGGCATGTCGGCCGACGAGATTCTGGCGCTGCTTGGCCTCTCGTCGCTCGCCGGCGAGACGGCCCGAAACTTGCCGCATGGTCACTTGCGGGCACTCGGCATTGCCATCGGCCTCGCCACGAACCCGTCGATCCTGCTGCTTGACGAGCCTTTCGCCGGGATGAACCACGAAGAGACAATGAGAATGGTGGCGATGGTTAGACGGTTGCGCGAGCTCGGCCTCACTATCCTTCTGGTCGAGCACGATATGCCTGCCGTTATGAAGATTTCTGATCGCATCGTCGTCTTGAATTTCGGTCAGAAGATCGCAGAGGGAACGCCGGCGGAAATCCAGAATAACGACAAGGTGATCGAGGCTTATCTCGGCAGCGAAGACGAGGCCATTGGCCTATGAACCAGATCCTGAAATTCGCTAATGTCGAACTCTACTACGATCACGTCTACGCGCTGAAAGGCGTATCGCTGGAGGTGAACGAGGGCGAGACTGTCGCGCTGATCGGCGCCAACGGCGCCGGTAAGTCATCGATCCTTCGCGCCATCACCGGCCTGCGCAAGATCAAGTCAGGCGAGATCCACTACAGCGGCCGACGCATCGACGGTGCCTCCCCCGATGCCATCGTCAAGATGGGCATCGCCATGGTGCCGGAGGGACGCCGCGTCTTCCCTTACATGTCGGTCAAGGACAATCTCCTGATGGGCGCCTTCACTCGCTCCGACAAGGCCGAGATCGCCGGCTCTCTGGAGATGGTGCTCGGCCGCTTTTCCCGCCTCAAGGAGCGATATTCGCAAGCCGCAGGCACGATGAGCGGCGGCGAGCAGCAGATGCTGGTTATCGGCCGCGCGCTGATGGCCAAGCCACGCCTGCTGCTGCTCGATGAGCCGTCGCTGGGCGTCGCGCCGAAGCTCGTCCAGGACATTGCCCGGTCGATCGTGGCGATCAACCGCGACGAGAAGGTCAGTGTTTTGCTGGTCGAGCAGAACTCCCGCATGGCGCTGCGCATTTCGCAGCGTGCCTATGCGCTGACGACCGGCAGCGTCGCGCTGAGCGGGAATTCCGCCGAATTGCTGAGCGACGACCGGGTTAAGCGTCTTTATCTCGGCGGCGAAATCTGAGGCTGATCGCATGCGCATACTCGTCATCAATCCCAACACGACCGCGTCGATGACCGCCAAGATCGGCAAGGTCGCAGCGAGCGTCGCTTCTGCCGGGACGGAAATCATTTCGGTGAACCCCGGCGACGGTCCGCCGAGCATCGAAGGCTATTTCGACGAAGTCTTCGCCATTCCGGGTATCATCGCCGAAATGAACAAGGCGGCGGCAGTCGACGCCTATGTGATCGCATGTTTCGACGATACCGGGCTGGACGCCGCACGTTGCGCTGCCGCGGCCCCGGTCATCGGCATCGGTGAAGCGGCCTTCCACCTTGCCAGCCTTGTCGCCGGCAAGTTCAGTGTCGTGACGACGCTCGCCCGCTCCGTTCCAGCGATCGAGCACAATCTGGCGAAATATGGCCTCGCGTCGCGCTGCGCCAAAGTCAGGTCGTCGGAGGTTGCAGTGCTCGATCTCGAACTGCCGGGCTCGGACGCCAGGTGTAGAATCTCAGACGAAATTGCGCGCGCCATCAAAGAGGACAGGGCGGAGGCGATCGTTCTTGGCTGCGCGGGCATGGCCGATCTGGCAAGTAGCCTATCGCAAGAACACGGCGTTCCCGTACTCGACGGTGTCGCCTGCGCGGTCGCCTTGGCAGAGAGCTTGTTCAGAGTCGGGTTGAGGACGTCGAAAGTCGGCGGCTACGCTACTCCTCGCGGCAAGCGGTTCTCGGGCATCTACGAATCGCTGTCACCCGCCGGTGCCGCCGAAGCAGTTATTTCGCCGAACGCGCCTGGCCTTACGAATTGAGGTCCTGTGTCCCGGGATTGACCGCCGCGCAAGCGATACTAGATTGCAGCGACTGTTAGGCGGTTTGGGATAGATCTGGCACGGTCGTGCCTGCGCGTTGAAAAAGCATGTTGACAGTACTCAGGGAAGAAGACCGCGACGAAAAACCGGCAGCCCGCTGGTCGCCGATATACTATGGTCTGAGAGATGCCATTGTCAGCCATCGTCTCGCTCCTGGCACCAAGCTGCCGGAAGATGAGTTGGCGTCGATCTATTCGGTGAGCCGCACCGTCATTCGTGCCGCTCTGCAAGCTCTGGCTCATGACCGGTTGGCGCGGCTGGAGCCAAACCGCGGCGCCTTCGTGGCCCAGCCGTCGAAGGTGGAAGCGCGAGAGGTATTCGAGGCACGGGCGCTGATCGAACCCAAGGTGGCTTGGCTCGCCGCGAAGGCAGCAGTGTCATCCGACATTGCGCAGCTGCGGCGGCATCTCGAGAAGGAACATGAGGCGCTTCACGCCGGCCGGGACAGTGAGGCGATCATGCTGTCGGCACGTTTCCACGTCGGCATCGCCGAGATCGCCGCACACTCGGTGTACACCAACTTCGTTCGCGACCTTGTCTCCCATTCTTCCCTCATCATCGCGCTCTATTGGAAAAGGCGCGACGCGACCTGTGAGAAACACGCCCATCTCGCGCTGGTCGATGCGATCGAAGCAGGGCGTAGTTCCCAAGCGGCCGAGCTGATGACCAGCCATCTGGTCGACCTCCTGTCGGGGCTCGACCTTACAGACAAAATAGAAAAATCAGACAACCTCTCGGATTTGCTTCGTCCGTAGAGCGGGACCGCAATGCTGCACCCGAGCAGCCGCCGGTGGCCGGCACTGCTGCGCCACGACCGTGTTCTTTTACAGCCATCTGTTGCTGCGAAGCGCATGCCGGTATCGGTGGTCGTATGTTCGTGATTTGAACCAACCAACGAAGTGTCAACGCGGCGAGGCGATGACGGCATCCGCAATCTGGCTATTTGCTCATCGGCCGCGGGACAATACGGAACGATACGAGAAGATTTCTGATTTTGGCCCACGAAAAGGCCAATGAAATCAAAAATTTGAATACGCCCTCCGGGCCCACCAAAACTTTAAGTATTTGATTTTGTCACATTTTCTGTTTCGTTTTTGATCCCGCGTTTTGGACTCGAACTCCCTTCGGGTCTTTTGGAAGTTCCACAACACTCGGGTGATCAGAGCTTTGTAATCGATGCCAGCCTCAAGAGGCCTGAATGACTGAACAGGCCCTTTGACGTGCTTCGCGAACCGGAAAGATGACTGAGCGGAATCCTCCCAGGCACCAGGAAGACGCGGGTCAACCTCGAGGCGGTCAAAGGTGTGATCACGAAATTAGGCTCTGAAGATTCTCTCGCACAGAAGCCCGACAGCGCGCGACTTGCGTCGCTCGGCGGCGCAACGACACCGATCGACGCGACGCTTGCGGAACCGGAAGTTATGACCCAAGCCGGACATCCATTCGGGCGAAGCAAATGATCGCTAAGGGTGTGGGTTCCGGTCATTCTTAACGTCAAAGCCAAGGCCGGTGTGGGATCAGTTCAGAATTCCGCGGCGGCATCGCGATGGTGCGGACCGCGGGCTGGTGGCGGGCGGGGTCGCCATCAGACCACGAAGCCGCAGGCGGGTGGGGGGGTGCGGGTGTCCATGTTGCGGCCGCGGTTCAGGTGGTCGTCGATCTCGGCGGCCGCGCCGATCATGCGACCGTATAGGAAGACGGTGAAGGCCGCGGTCTCCAAGTCGCGCTCGGTCAGGGTGCCGGACTTGAAGTCCTTCCACAGCAGCGCCAGCAGCAGCGCCGCAATTACCGCGTCAACGTTGACGCAGAAAACGTAAGGCGAGGCCCCCTGATTGTGGAGTGCCTGGACGAGCTCGCGGTAGAAGGCGTGGAAGACGTTGTACTTTCCTTGCCGCGCCATGAATTCCGCGATGAAGCGCTCGCGCGGATCGTGGTTGACGGGCTTGCCTTTGAAGACCGGGTGGTGGACGCCGGGGAGCGCGCGGACCTCAGTGCCGAGCTCCTTGGCTTGGGCCTTCTCGCGGCGGTACGTGCGCGCGAACGCCGTCGCCATCGCCTTCAGGTCGAGGCCGTGGGCTGGGTCGGAGGGGTCGGTCAGCCCGGTGTCCTTGAATTGCTCGAGCAAGAAGGCCATGCCCTCGAAGCCGTTGCCGCCGTGGCTGTAGCCGGTATGGGTAAGGAAGCCGACCATCGCCTTGTTAATCTGCACGCGCGCGGGCGTCTGTGGCCCGTCCGCCGAGACCGCGCCCTTGGCACCCTGAGCCGAGATCGACCCAGGGCCGTTCGAAATCAGCAGCCCGATGAGCATCTGCAGCGGCAGCGCCTCCTCGGGGGTGGGCTTCTTTCCAGTCATGGCGAGGAAGCAGAGGTCGGCCATCGTCCATTGCCCAAAGCGCTCGTCGCGGGGGATGCCCCATAGCGAGCCCGACCGGTGGTGCTCGCCGGGGATCGTCGCGCCAACCATGACGCCATAGAGCCGCAGGTACCAGGGCAGTGTCTCGGCGGTAAGGCGCGAGATGCGCTTGCGCACCAGCGGCCCCCAGGCGATTGTCGTGGCGATGGCCGCGAGAATTGCGTCCCGCGACAACCGGCCGCCGAGGCCTCCAAGGAACTTCAGGAACGCCGACCTGCCGCCGCGAGCCGCGATCGCTGCGAGCATCGCCTCTGGACGCGGGTCGGCGGCCTCGGCCTCGGTGGCCAGGAACAGCGCCCGGGTGGCGTCGTCACAGACAATCCCCGAGGCGTCGAATTCCTCGTCGCGCCCGTCCCTAAGGCCCGAATGGGCGAAGAGCCCGATGAGCGCCCGGGTGCAGCCGAGCGCCCGCTCCACGCGCTTCGGCCCGACGATGGCGGCGGCGGCTGCCATCACCGCATTCGGAGCATTGCCGGCCTCCCGCGCCGCGTCGGCGGCGACGAGGATCGGGTCGCCGACGAGGTTGACCTCGGCTGCGACCGCGACGTCGAGCATCGCTCGGTCGTTCTCGGTAGCGATCTCGTGCACGAGCGGCAGGGCGAAGGTCGCCTCCAGCGGCTCAAGCGCGAGATCGAGCACTGAATGGCCGTGCACACTCGTTACCTGGGTTTTCGGGTCCATGACCGACGCGCCGGACTTGTCCTTCATGTTCTGCCGCGCGACCACCGCCCCGACCTGGGCGCCGAGCGCGGCGATCTGGCCGGCGTAGGGCTCGGGCGCGGTGACGGCCGGCATGGCGAGATCGGGCGGCAGCCGCAGGCCCTGGTCGTTGGCGACCCAGGGCTTTAGCGCGAGGTCCCCACGCGGCGCGAAGTCGGGCGCGGCGCCGTTGAGCGCCATCACCGCGGTGAGGGCGGCGGGGATGTCGGCGATGTTGGTGACGACGGCGCCCTTCGCGGACACGACCGGGTTCTCGAGCGTGAAGAGGCCAGGCACGCCGAAGGCCTCCATGAACCAGCGCTCCTTGTCCTCGGCGCTGTCGCCCGAGCCGGCCATAGCGCCGGCATGCCCGACGGCACGGGTCAGCTTCGACTTCCAGCGGCCGACGACGCAGGCGACGACGGGCTTCGTCCAGTCGATGCCCTGCTCGTAGTAGCCGCCGGGTTCGGCATAGAGCACCGCCGCCTTGGAACGGTCGTCGTTGCCGAAGGCGTGGGCGAAATCGGGCGCGGCGTAGTGGATGTAGACGTCCTTGCCGGAGGAGACGAGCGTCGTCGTGCCCCAGCCCGAAGTGGCGAGATACTGGGCGATCGTCGTGGTGAAGCCGCCGGAGTTCGAGAAGATCGCGACCGAGCCTTTGAGCAGCGACTCCTCTGGCTTGTCGCCGCCGAGCGCGCCGCCGATGCGCACGCGGTTCCACGAATCGGCGACGCCAAGGCAGTTGCCGCCGATGATGTCGATGCCGTTCGCCTGAGCCATCGCCCGAATCTCGCGGGCGTCGTGCACGGAGATCTTCTCGGTGATGATGACGATCTTGCGCAAGCCCGGGTTCACCCGCACGAGCTCGGCCACGCCGTCGCGCACGCCCGACGGCGGCAGGTAGACGACGCCGGTGTCGAAGGCATGGCCGGCGTCGAGCCCCTCGCGCACGTTGTTGTAGACCGGGATGTCGCCCACGGGCGTCTTCAGCACCTGTCCGCCGCGGCCGGGCGAGGTGCCGAAGACCACGTTGCCGCCGGAGAAGGCGTGGCTGGTCGGCGTGACCGTGCGCGACTCGCCGCCGAGGATGTTGAGTACGCAGACCCGGCCGTCGCGGGTCGCGATATCGGCCAGTGACCGGAGGCCGAGGAAATAGGGAAAGCCTTCGATGCCCTTGTGATACATGTCCGTCCTCCCTCAGGCCGCCGCGGCCTTGAGCCCCAGGGTAGCGGCGATCTCGTCGCGGCCGCCGTCGCGCATCCACGTGTCGACGCGCTTGGCGTAGTTCACGACCTCGGAGATCGCGCTGTCGAAGCCGAAGAAGCGATAGGGCAGGCCGAGGGACTCCAGCGTCTCGGCGAGGTTGCCCATACCGCGCACCAGGTTCGGACCGCCGCGTCCTACGACGACGTAGAGCGGCGTCGGCCCGTGCGCGGCGAAATATTCGCGCAGCGCGTCGCCCATGCCGCGGAAGGTCTCGAGGATGTCGGTGTTGTTCGACTTGCCGCCGATGATGAAGAGCACGTTGGTCTGGGCGAGGAAGTGCCGGTAGCAGATCGAGGCCACCGCCTTCATCTTCTCGTAGGGCGGGTTGCCGCCGAAGTCCGACGAGATGATCGCCGCCTCGCCCAGCACCTCGGTGACGAGGCTGTTGGCGCCGCCGCCGAAGGTCGGGGCAAGGATGGTGCCGCTCTCGTTGATCACGAAGACGTCCGACTGGCCCTGGTGGGTGCGGAGTTGGTTCACCTCCTGCTCGAAGGCAGAGATGTCTGCCGCGAACAGCTGGTTCGGCAGCCCGAGCCGACCTACGCGTGGATCGTCGCGGTCAAAGCCGCACTTGAAGTCGCAGGCCACCGGCGTCAACCGCCCGTCGCGCCCGGGACGCATGCGGATCGGGTTCAACTCCAGCGTCGTCATGCCGTAGTGGTGCATCAGCTCCCAGAGCTTCGGCAGGTGCTGCACCAGCGGCGAGATGATCTCCCGCGGCGCGCCAATGTCCGTCAGCGCGTTCGCCACCACGAAGGCCTTGAGCCCCGTGAGCGCCTCGAAGGGCACGGTCGCGATGTCGGACTTATCGAGATCCTCGATGTCCACGCCGCCGCGGTGGGTCAGCGTCATGGTCGGCGCGCGGAAATGCGTGTCGTCGGTGATGGCGAAATAGACCTCGTGCTCGGCGGGAATGCCGGCCTCGAAGGTCACGCCGTTCGCCTTGGCGAAGGCGTTGCCATGGCGGTGCTCGGCGAAGTAGAGCCGCTCCTTTTCGGCGAGCGCGGTCTTGAGGTCCCGCGCTTTGCCGATTAGTCCCGCCTTGCCCTTCTTGCCGACGCCACCGCGGAAGACCGGCTTGACGAAGATCAGGCCGTGGCGGGCGATCAGGTCCTGGATCGCGTCTTCGCCAGCATCGGGCCCGTGCACCTCGGACGCGGGGAAGTCGACGTGGCCGAGCAGCCTTGACCCATAAAGCATGCCGTTGAGGTGCATAGCCGTTCTCCCCAATGACCGAGGCGTGGTTCGGTCGTTTGACCTGATGGGCACTCAAATTACGAATTTGCCGAGGTCGATGGAGCGACCAGGTTAGGCTCAGACGCTCGCGGCAACAAGCGCCCGGCTAGCCTCAATTCCGTCGTCACCTTGGTCGCCGGCCGGCATCATTGCCGACCGGCCGTCGGCACCCGTCAGGTGGCCCGGCTCTCGGTCGAATGCGGGCTCCACTTGATCAGACGGGCCTCGGCGATGTCGAGGATGCGGTCGATGATCAGCACGAACATCGCGAGGATCATAATGCCGGCGAAGACGCCGACCGCATCGAAGTTGCCTTCCGCCTGGGCAATTAGATAGCCAAGGCCGGCGGAGGCGCCAAGGTATTCGCCGATGATCGCGCCGACTACCGCGAAGCCGACCGAGGTGCGCAGCGACGATAGGATCCAGCTGGCCGCGGCCGGGAAGTAGACGTGGGTCAGCAGGCTTGAGCGCTTGGCGCCGAGGATCCGCGCGTTCGCCAGCACCACCGGGTTGACTTCCCGCACGCCCTGCATGGCATTGAAGAAGGTGATGAAGAACACTAGCGTCACCGATAGCGCCACCTTCGACCACAGCCCGAGGCCGAGCCAGAGCACAAAGATCGGAGCGAGCACCACGCGGGGGATGGCGTTCAGCGCCTTTATGAACGGGTCGAGGATGCGATAGGCGCCACGGCTAAGCCCTAGCCAGACGCCGGCCGCCACGCCGAGGGCGGTACCAATCACGTATCCGAGCACCGTCTCGGTGAGCGTGATCGACACGTGCCTGTAGAAGCCTGGGTCGATGATCCAGGCCACGATCTGCTTCATGATGTCGAAGGGAGCAGGGAAGAAGAAGACATCGATCACTCCGGCTTCCACGCCGAGCTGCCACCCGCCGACAATGACGACCAGCAGTCCCAGCTGAATCATACGTTCAGTCATGGCGTTCATAGCTTTTCTCCACTTCGCCGCGCAGGGACGACCAGATATTGCGGTAAAGATCCATGAAGCGCGGATCGAGTTTGATTTCCGAGACGTCGCGCGGCCGGGCGAGATCGACGGGGAAGCTGTCGATCACGTGGCTGCAGGGCCCCGCAGCGAGAACGACCACGCGGTCGCCGAGCGCGATGGCTTCCTCGAGATCGTGCGTGATCATCACCACCGCGCGGCGCTCCTCCTGCCAGAGCGCAAGCAGCTCGTTCTGCATCAGGTGGCGGGTGTGGATGTCGAGCGCCGAGAAGGGCTCGTCCATCAGGATCACCTTCGGGCCGGTAATCAGCGCCTGCGCCATCTGAACACGCTTGCGCTGGCCGCCCGAAAGCTGGTGCGGGTAGCGTTGCTCGAAGCCCTTCAAGCCCACCTTGGCGAGCCATTTCATGGACTGTTCGCGCCTTTCGTTCGCGCCTGTTCCCTTGAACATCGGCCCGAGCTCGACATTTTCGAGTGCCGTCTTCCACGGAAGGAGCGCATCCTGCTGGAAAAGATAGCCAATGTTGTTCTGGACGCCATCCACCGGCGCTCCGTCGATCGAAACAGTGCCGCTCGCCGGCTTCAGAAGTCCGGCGATGGCGTTGAGAATGGTACTCTTGCCGCACCCCGTCGGACCGACGATGGCCAGAAACTCGCCATCCGCAACAGTCAGGTTGACATTCTGGACGGCGATGAAGGTGCCAAAGGACATGGTGACCGAATCGATCGACACCATCGGCCTTGGTTTGTCCGGGCTCATCATCGTTGTTGCCGACTTCACTACGGCCAGTGCCATGACTTCCTCCTTGTCAGTTGGCGACGTCGTGCGGCGCCTTGCCAACGAAGTAGTTCGTGTAGGTCTTGGAAAGGTCGATTTCAGCCGCCGCGACCTTTTCGTTGAAGCTTTTCAGAACCGCGAGTGGGGTTTTGACGTTCTCCTCGCTGATGAGGCCATCCGTCGAGAAGATCGCCTTGGCGTTTTCGACGGCCCTGATGTAGGTCTCGCGGTCGCCTGAGATGAATTCCTTTGGCAGTTTTTCGACGATTTCTTCGGCCGAATGGCTGTCCATCCATTCGAGCGCCTTTACCGTTGCGTTGGTGACCTTCTGGACCGTTTCCGGATTGGCGTCGATGTAGTCCTGGGTGGCGTAGAGAACCGATGTCGGATAGATGCCACCGTAGATTTCCTTGGCACCTTCGTCGCTACGTGCGTCAATCAGGATCTTGCCCACGCCCTTTGCTTCGATGAAGGTGGCCGCCGGGTCGTAGTTGACGAGCAGGTCGACCTTGCCCTGTTCGAGGGCTGCGACAGCAGCAGAGCCGGAGCCGACGCCGATCAGCGACACGTCGTCGGCCGACAGGCCGTTCCGCTGCAGATAGTAGCGGACAAAGAAGTCGGACGAGGAACCAGGCGATGTGATGCCGATTTTCGCGCCTTTAATCGTTTCCGGCTTAGACGGGTCGAAGGTGCTATCTTTGCCGCCGGCCAGAACGAGGCCCGAATTGCGGGCGAGCTGGATGAATGCGACGACCGCCTTGTTCTGCGACTGCATCTGGATCGTGTGATCGTAAAAGCCAACGGCGATATCCGTCGAGCCAGCCACGAGCGCCTGAAGGGTCTTCGAGCCGCCCGACGCGAAGTTCTCGACGGTGACCTCCAGACCCTCCTTCTCATAAAGGCCGAGGCCGGCTGCCACCGGGAAAGGCAGGTTGTTGAGGTTGTAGGAACCGACGCTGATGCGCACGGGTTCCGCCAGGGCGGAGCCTGCAAAGGCAACGGTAGCCGCAAGGGCAAGCATGAGCTTACGCATGATTTTCCTCCAAGTTATGTGGCGCCCTCCCGGCGGCCACGGTCATTATGCCGCGCAGACGAACTGCGCGACAGGTTTTGCGAAAACATGTCCTTCGAATAGGCGGCGGGCGGTGCGCAGGATGCCCGCGACGATCTTGCCGTTCCTGTCCTGAAGCTTGACATCGAGATGGCCGCTCGGATGCTCGATCGACAGGACCACCGGTGGTTTGCGAGTGCCAATCAACCGGGATGCCACCGTATTTTCGGTGATGCAGGCCATCGCGATCCCAACAGCACCTGTCGTGGCAAGCGAGGGATGGCACTGGTGCGGCATGAAATAGCGCACATTGAGGTCGCCGTCTGCCCTTGGCCGGGAAATCAGCACCGGCTTCGGTGTCACCTGGTTGCTGACATCACCCATACCCATTCGCTCACCGGCGGCGATGCGCAGGCTCTCGAGCCGTTCCAACAGCGCCTTGTTTCCGTTGAGTTCGGCGGCGGTCTCGAATCCGCTGACGCCGATGGCCTCAGCCTCGAGGAGTATCATTGGCATGGCGCAGTCGATGCAAGTGACGCTGACGCCGTCGATGACCTCGTTCGGTTTGCCTGTGGGAAATAGCTGGCCCGTGCGGGCACCTGCTGCATCCATGAAGGTAAGCGCAATCGGCGCCGCGCTGCCTGGAACGCCGTCAATCGCCGCGTCGCCGAGATAGGAGACGCTACCGTTGGGCGTCGGGACTTCTGCCTCGATCAGCTTTCCGGTGTTGACGTTGTGAATCCGGATGAGCGTCGTAGGACCCTGCACCGGCACAAGCCCCGCTTCGATGGCGAAGGGGCCGACGGCCGCAAGCATGTTGCCGCAGTTGGGTGAGATGTCGACGATCTGCTGGTCAACGCGCACCTGTGCGAAAAGATAATCGACGTCCGCGCCCTTGATGCTTGCGGGCCCGACGATGGCCACCTTGCTTGTGACCGGATTGCCGCCGCCAATGCCGTCGATCTGCAGCGGATGCCCTGACCCCATGACCGAGAGCAGAATCTGGTCACGAAAGGCTGGATCGGACGGTAGATCGGAAGCGAGGAAGAAGGGCCCCTTGGACGTGCCGCCGCGCATCAGAGCGCACGGAATGCGGATCAGATCGTTCATCGTGCGACATCCTCCCTTTCATGCGCTTGGCAGTTCAATCATCTTGTTTGTTACGTGAATCCGATTAATATGAGAAATGCTAAAATCGGAGCTTTTGATGCGTCATGCACATTAACTGTGAAATCCTGGACCTCCGCGCCTTTCTACTCGTCGTGGAGCTCGCGAGCTTCCACCGGGCAGCGGAGTCGCTCAATCTCTCGCAGCCGGCGCTGAGTCGTCGCATTCAGAAACTCGAAGGCTCCATCGGCGCCCCCCTCTTGGAGCGGACTACGCGCCATGTGGCGCCCACCGCCGTCGGCGGGGAGCTGGTCCCGCTGGTGCGCCGGATGCTGGAGGAGTTTGACGGTTCGCTCTTCGCCTTCCGCGAGCTGGGGGAGCGGCGAGGCGGTCTTGTCACCATCGCCTGCTTGCCGACGGCGGCTTATTACTTCCTACCCTCAGTGATCCGGCAGTTCGATGCGCAATACCCCAACATCCGCTTCCGGATTCTCGACCTTCCGGCGACCGACGGGCTTCAGGCGGTCGCGCGCGGGGAGGTCGAATTCGGGGTCAACATCATGGGTTCGTCCGATCCCGACCTGACCTTCGATCGTCTGATCGAGGACCCCTTCGTTCTCGCCGCACGAAAGGAGCATCCCCTGGCATCAAGGGATGTCCTGACCTGGCAGGATCTCGTCCCCTACCAGCTCATCACCGTCCATCGGTCGAGCGCGAACCGGATCCTCTTGGATGCCGCGCTGACGAAGTCCAACCTCGCGCTGCGCTGGTCCTATGAAGTGACGCATCTCTCGACGTCACTCGGTCTGGTCGAAGCCGGTCTCGGGATATCGGTCCTGCCGCGCATGGCGACCCCGCAGGGCGACCATCCGTTCCTGGTCACAAGGCCCATCCGCGATCCCGAAATCTCGCGCACCATCGGGGTCGTGCGTCGACGCGGCGCATCGCTCTCGCCGCCCGCCGAGAGGTTCATGCGGATGCTGATTGGAACCTGGGGTGAAGCTTCAACACCTCGAATGGCAACCTGAAAACAGCATTTGGCGGATGCAGCCTGCGGATCGACAATTCGCCTGCGGAAACCGGCTGACGAGTGAGGCGACCCCCTGGCACTGGGTTAGTCGCTTAGAGAGTGCCTGAGGGATGTGCCCCTGGCCGGGCTTTCGGAAGAATTTCGCGAGGCACCCACGACAGTGGGCCGCAAGCTGGGATATGCCATGTACTGCAAGGAAGTAGGCAGGAGTCTGACACCGGAGCACTATATCTGGACCGCCCCGGTTCACCTGACCAATTCAATGGCAAGGCCGCTCGGGGATTACCTAGCCCGCATGCTCCCCAACCAGACGATAGGGATGCACCGTAACATCAAAGATTACGGACGGTGGTTCGGCTACAAGTCTGGATACAAAGAAGAGGAAGATTTCTTCATTGCCGCATGCCAATTCGGGGCGGGCTTTCTGGTCATCACTATAACGGCCCGGCGGGGGCGAAGGGGAGTGACACCCCGAGCAACGAAATTCACCCGGATCCTCGATCCGCCTGCCGTGGCTAGTCCTGTCAGCCAACCATCGTCAGCGTAAAGAGCAGGACCAAGCAAACCGCAGATGCGCTCCAAACCCGCAACGTCAGCTATCGCTATGATTTTGGCTTTCCGGCCTAGAATGCACACGTCGGCTTCTGTCGCCAGGAGCCCTTCGAGCTCCCAGCGTCGAGTCAATGTGTAAGCTTCACCTCATGTATGCCTCCCTGGACTATCGAACCGACCAACGGCGCGGTTGGCAGCTTCGGCCGTAGTGAGGGCGGAGCCACATCAGGGACCGAAAAAACCGCCCGGGTCGTCGGCGACAATCTATTAAGGCACTCGCGCTAAGAACGATTTCTTGACTAACACTCCAGCGCTAGTAAAGACTTCGTTCCCAAAGAGGTCGCCAAGGAACGCTATCGTTCCTTGCTCGCCTCGATCCGAACGAAGCTGTCCCCAATTGGGCGTCATGAAATGCCGAAGCGAACAACGGGCCGATACGAGAACGTAACCGCAGGCGCAGAGAAGGTCGATGCGTTCATCCCGTTCGATCTGCCGCCTGCGCGTCCGGCACTCTTTGTTGAAGGCAAGCTCGAACATCGTCTGCGGGAAGCCGAGCAGGCGCTCGATCGGCTCGATCTCGCAGGCGATATGGTGCCTTCCCTCGATTGGTTCATCTATGCCTTCGTGCGCAAGGAGGCAGTGATCTCGTCGCAGATCGAGGGCACGCAGGCATCACTCGTGGACCTTCTCGCTTTCGAGGCCGAAGAGGGGCCGGCACCCAATGCCGATGTGGAAGAGGTCACGAACTATCTCGACGCGCTCGCCTATGCCCGCGACCAGCTTGCGTCGAAGCAGGGGCTGCCGATTTCCATGCGGCTCCTGAACGAGGCGCACAAACGGTTGATGCGCGACGTGCGTGGTTCGAACAAGCAGCCCGGAGACGTGCGCCGCAGCCAGAACTGGATCGGAGGAAGCCGGCCAGGCAATGCAACCAACGTCCCGGCGCCACCGGACAAGCTTCCCCAGCTTCTCAGCGAATTTGAGAAATACATCCCCGTCGACGATCCGCTACCGAAGCTGGTGCGGGCGGGTCTTCTCCACGTGCAGTTCGAGACCATTCATCCCTATCTCGACGGCAACGGCCGGATCGGGCGACTTCTGATCGCGCTGCTCTTGGAGCACTGGGGCTTGCTGAAGGCGCCGCTCCTCTATCTCAGCCTGTTTTTCAAACGCCACCGGGAAGAGTACTACCGGCGCCTCGATCTGGTCCGGCTGGAAGGGAACTGGGAGGGCTGGATCGACTTCTTTCTCGATGGGGTCGCCACGATTTCCGATGAAGCCGTCGCTACGGCACGGGAACTGTTCAATCTCGTATCCGCGGACCGGGTGCGACTGCTCGGAGCCCAGTCCGCCTCCGTCTCGGCAGTAAGACTGTTCGAGCAATTGCCGCGTCATCCGATCGTGAGCGTTGCCTCGGTCATAAAGTTGATCGGCGTAAGCAAGCCGACCGCGATCCGTGCGATCGAGGCGCTGACCGAAGCCAATATTCTCGTGGAAACCACGGGGAAGAAGCGCGACCGCAGCTTCGCCTATCGCGCCTATCTGGAGTGCCTGCGAACCGGAACGGAATTGGACAGCGGCAGCTGATCGCTACCAACCGCGAAATCATACCACGCAAGGCCCACATCCTAGGACCTGCATGAAGTCCCATCTTGTGCAGCGCCCTTTGCTTAGGCGCGGAACCATACGGAGCGATATGGAGCATCCAACAGGGGCCGGTCACATACCGTCAGCTGAATCAGCGTGCTGACGGTATTTTTCCAGAGGCTTAAGTTTTGAAATTGTTAGAGAAAAAGCTGTTTCAGGGGACATACCTTGCCTGACGGTATTTTGCGAGAATCCAGGTACTTGATATTGCCTCGCCGATCATCGATCCGGTGAATGGATCATTTCTCGGTCACCATCGGTCGGAACTGGTCGCGCAACCCTGCGAGCCGGATCCCGCACGTACTGTGCCATCTCGCAGCGACATCGGTTCGCGGAGCTGCACCCTCTCTTCGAGGTGCTGGGAGGATGCGATCCGAAGCCACAGAATGTGCGGTCTGGAACGACGAGCACCTCGCCCGCGCAGACGCCTTTGAACCTGAACGTCCGAAAGGCGTAAGCCTGACATTCAGTCAGTGGACTGCTGGGAATTCTCCGGGCCCGAGACAGTGCCGGCCCAGGGCAGCGTGATGAATCCGCTACCGACCAACAGGTCTTGAACGACATGCCTACGGACCATTTCGGGGCGGGATTCCGCCACGTTCGTGAATTCGCGTCACCATAGGCAACTACCTGGCTTGTCACACGAATGTGGCTGACGCGTCTGGTCGGCGCATCGATACTGGAGTTCCAGTGGTTAGGGGATAGCGGGCTCCTGGTGGTCGGCGGCCACGCTCGGCGCCGAAGCGATTAGGGTCTTGCTCTTACTTCGCTTCAGCAGGCTCAAAGTTTACGTCGACCTCGCCTCGCGCCGGGTAATTGTTCTTCACTACGAAATCGATCGCGCCCAGCATGTCCGCGAAATGGGGCCGTGCGAACGGCATTGTCTGGACACTGCCGAAATAGAGTGTCCCGTCGGGGCGCACCAAATAGAGCGCCGGCTCGGAAAAGAGATCAGGCTCCTCTATTCCGATGGACGTCTTCCCATGGCCATGAGAAACATAAAGGCCCCACTCGCGGGCGACCGGCAGGGGCAGCCCATAACCGATGCGAAGCTGCGACAATTGCCAATCGAGGCTCGTCCGAAGTGCGCGCTCTTCATCGTCGGAAGAAATCGCCACGACCAAGACGCCCCGACGCTCGAACTCACCAAGCCTGGTTTCGAGATCTTTCAGTTGGATCCTGCAAATCGGACAGTGCAGCCCGCGGTAGAATACGATCAGCGAGAAAGTCGCCGGAGCCTCCTTGCGGATGTCATAGGTGTTGCCTCCGACAACCGGCACCCTCAGTTCAGGGACGGTCTGGCGCGGAAGAAGGTGGGGAAAAGAGATAGTCATCGTACGCCTTCCTTGTGATACATGCCCGCTGGGCGGGATTGTAATTTTAGATCGATCGATATAAAACTTACACAGCTTGATCGGCTTGGCAAGGGCGGCGACGAGATATGGAATGGGTTAGAGAGGACCAAATGGGGCGACCTCGAGCTTTTGACCAGTCAGCAGCAGTAGGTGCGGCAATGGATCGGTTTTGGCGTCACGGATATGAAGCGACGTCCGTGCGCGATCTTGCGAGCGCGATGTCGATGACCGGCGCCAGTCTCTACAATGCGTTCGGCGACAAGCGTCGCCTGTTCCGGCACTGTCTGGACACCTATCTCGACACCTATGCGCGGCGAAGGATCGCGGAGCTTGACGCCAGCGATGATCCGATCAGTGGGATCCGGACCTTCTTCGACGATCTTGTCGCAGCGTCACTGAAGGACCGCCGTGGATGCCTGCTCGTCAATTCGGCGATGGAGGTCGCACCATGGGATCCGGAATTTGCAGAGCTGATCGAGGCGAGCCTGCGCGAAATCGAGGACGGCTTCCATCGTGCGCTGGAACGGCTTCCGGCTGAGCGGCATCGGCAGCCATATCAGGATACGCGCACCACGGCCCGCCTGATATTGTCGGCTGTTATCTCGCTGCGCGTTCTGGCGCGGGCGGGCGGAGACAGGGACCGGCTTTGCAGCATCGCACGATCGGCGGTCGCCCTGGCTGAAGGCGTACGGGCCACGTGAGCAAGCGGGTCGTCCCGGTCGGTTCAGCCCGGGCGTCTATCATGGACAAATTCCTGAGGACCGCCCTTTGGCTCAAGCGCTGGATCGACCAACGATTCGTCGATGGTTGCAGCCTGGTTTATTCCGGACTGAACCAGATGTCGCCATAAAATGCCGTCGCGCGTCCCTTATGATCGTCGGCGTCCGTCATGATCGCAACGGCATCGATTTCAGTAATGTGTTGACCGAACGCCCTCTTGAGATCGTCCCGCAGATTGCGCTTGCGATTGACCCAGGCGCCGAGCCCCTGTTGACCGCTGTCGGTCGCTACCAGGCGCACCCGATCCGAGTAGGGGCTCGGCCATTCGCTGCCCAGGCTATGCTGGCTTGCCCAGACGTAGTTGAGGGCGAGCGAGCTCGCTCCGAGTATGCCGCGTTTGACCACCACATAGATGCGGGCTGGAAAGTCGTCTCCCGACTTCACGCTCTCATCGATGTCCCGGCCCCGCCTTGTGCTCGGAGACAGCGGCGCCAAGAACGAGCGGCAAGAGCGGCAAGACGCAAGGCGACAGCGTCGAGAGGATGCCAGCCAAGAGGGCAAACAGGACACTGCCGGTTGCCATGATGTCGTCCTCACTTGATCAATGTCGAGCGAACCAGGCCGCAATGGAGTTTGGATCGGTATCGCCGACCGAGCGACCTGTCTCCGTCTTGTCCTGGAATGCTATCAAGGTACTCTGGCTCTGGGCGCGGAATTCCCGGACCACCGATTTCTGGCTGTCGAAATCGACCGCGAAGATCACGAGATCCTTGTTCACCGGCTGCTCGGCAAGCGAATCGATGATCGGCTTCTGGGCTTTGCAGGTCGGACACCACGTCGCCGAGATATCGACAAGGATTCGCGCGCCGCGTTGCTGTGCCGCTTCGAAGCTTGCCGTGTCGAAGGTGTTGCGTTCTGCCGCGCTCGCGGCAGAGATCGCCATCCATGAAGCCAACGACGCAGCGAGCGCGAAAGTAAGAAGCAGACGTCTTTGCACAGTTATCTCCTAGAGTTATGGGGTGCGTTGCCTTGGACGAGGCAGTGCCTCTCGTCCGAGGTGAAGGGGCGATCTCGTCCGGAAGCTTTCGTCAATGGGGTGCGTTCCTGACGTCCCCGGGCGTCAATCTCGGGTGGACAATGTGCGCGGCGCGACCCATCGGAATATCTTGCGACCGAACAGTCCTCCCAGCCCGACGAACAGGGCGGCAGTGCCGACATTCCACACCAGGATCATCGCCGTGGCGTCCATGGCGTGGAACAGCGACAACGCAGTCGCGGTGATCGCCGCTACAGCCAGGCTGCCCATCAAGGTCACCGCCGTCGGCCGGAGCGGCGCGGCGTAACGCAGCATCACCAGCATCGAGAGCGATAACGGGAGACTGGTCAGCACGAGCGTCGCGAAGCAGCGGGCTGCTTCTCCCAGGCTGACGCCCTCCGGGCCGACACCGATCCACTGAGCCAGGCATTGATAGCCAATATTCGATAGCCAAACGCCTAGCGCGGGCACAGGAAGAAGAAGCCAAAGGCGCGACCGGTCTGGCAGACTGACCAGAAAGGCCGCGATCGCCGCCAACACGCCGGTCAGCAGCGAAGCCACCATGCTGATGGCGAAAGCAGGCTGCTGAAGCTTTTGCGCGAGGTCCGGTCGAAGCCCCTGGCTAACGGCAAGTAGCGTCAGCACGACAGCCGCCAGCAGAAGCCAGCGGGCCGCGCGCCTCACGGGCGGACGCAAGCGCCGTACCGGGGTCAGGTTTGTCGCAAGCGATGCGATGAGGTCTGGTGTCTTGATCAACTCTTGCTCCGATCGGTCAGCATCTTTCGAAGGTTTTGGAGGGCGCGGTGGGTTGCGGTCTTGAGTGATGCAACGGAGCTTCCGCTTACCGCCGCGGCCCCCTTCAGCGACATCTCATTGAGCTTTAGCAGCCGGATGGCTTGCCTTTGCGAGGGAGGAAGATTGTCGATCGCGTCGTGCAGGCCATGCCGATCCAGTCTCTCGTCTAGATTCGCCTGAGGCTCCGCAAAGGTTTCGTGCTCGGGCGTTAGCGGTGTCTCTCGAGCTCTCACGCGGCCCTGGCCCCGCAGCCGATCGACAAAGCGGCGATGCGCAATGGCGACCAGCCACGGTCCAAATGGTCGAGTCGGATCATAGGTGTGGCGAATGGAATGCAAGGTCAGCAGAGCGTCTTGAACAGCATCTTCGATATCCTGCGAATTCCTAAGCAGCCGCGATGCGAGAGAGCGAAGATACGGCGTCACTTCCTCCAAGAGCCGAAGATAGGCCGCCGAGTCACCGTCCTGAGTACGCGCCATGAGAATCGTCCAATCGATGTCGGAGATTGCCGATTTCTTGCGCCCAACGTTGTGTCCATCATCGCGGTCGGCTGGTCCGCGCTGCTGATTTCCCGCCACGAGCCTCAAAGGAGACACGTGGCTACGCGGCTCCTGGGTCATCGGCCACGCCCGCGGATGAGGAAGAGACCTTGATAAAGGTCTGCATGCCCTACAGCAGAGCGAGCGGCCATCACGCAACTCCTCGCGGCTTTCGCGGCCTGAAGATCGCGGCTATCAAGTGATCGAGCGACAGCGCGCCCGGACCGATCGCAATAAGTGCGACCGCCATTGTGGCCCAGGGCAGATGGAAATTTGCCCAGCCGTCGGGCACGACAAGTTGAATGACGCCGGTCATGACAAGGAGGCCAAGAGCACTGAACCGCGTTGCAAATCCCACGATCAGCAAGATTGGAAGAATGATCTCGGCGAGAGCATCGATAAACGCCAGCATGTCCGGCGCCGGGAGGTCGTAGACGCCGCCGAGAATGTGCAGCTTGAACTGCTCTTCGAACAGGAAGACCGCTGTTGGAGACAGCGACAGGAACCCGTCCCATTTGGTCAGGCCAGATCGAAAGAAGGGCAGCGCCAAGGCAATGCGGAGAACCAGCGGTGCCACCAAATAGGCTGCCTGCCGCAGCCATTCGAGAACGGTGCTAATGCCACGTTCGACGCTCGCAATGCTGGTTCCGTTCATTCCTGGTCCTTCGCTACTCATGATCGGGCCATCCGCTCTTTTCATTTCATTCTGGTCATTCGTTCTGGCTCTTGATCGAGGTGACAGTCTACAAACGTTCCGGCTGCGACGAGGTCGCGGATGTTGCCCGAGAGATCGAAACGCGGATCCGCTGTAAGTGCGGTCTTCATGGCCTCGGTGAGCGATTGGCCTTGCTCGAGCGCCATCACGAATTCGTAGCCTCCGGGCGGCATTGCGCGGAGTTCCACCTCAGCCGCTGGCCGAACAACGAGAATGTCGTCGCCGCCGGCCGCAAGATCCACCGGCCCCGGCACGCCATCGCCGACGTTCATTCGCCAGATCGTCAGCGCCGGAAACGGAGAGCGGACCAGACGAAGGGACGGGTGAACGCTGAATTTCAGGGACGGTACATGGCGATCCGGTATGGCAGCGAGCGCCGCTGCCTCAAGCGGCGGTGTATCGCGAGCATGATAGGCCTCCATCCAGGCCCGTTCGATCCGCGCGATGTCGGGGAGATAGGGCAAGGACGCGGCGGGCTCGAACCCAGCAATGAAATCAGCAAATCCCGCACCGTATTCAAGAAGGATCGGCGAGGTTGGCGGCTCGGAGGCCACCAAGATGCGCGCCATCGCGTCGAAGAATTCCTCGCCTACGATGCGGCACACCGCTGGGAAATTGGCCTTGAGCACTTCCGTAAGGCCAACGACGACATTGTTTCGGTAGACCGCAAATCTCTTTGGGCTCGGCTCGCCATCCGGTCCAACGAGACCGGGTGGGACGCCGAGCGACGGGTCAAGCAGTGCTGCGGCGAAGCCTTGCAGCCGGTCAGCCAAACCTTGCACGGCTCTGCTCCTTCCGGCCGATCGCGAACATGATCGCCTCAGCCCGCTCCGCCTCGGCCTTCAGCTCTGTCCAAGTCGGGATTTTAGCATCCCATTCGATCAAGGTCGGCTGCGGGCCGAGTCGCGTTATCGTGTGCCCGTAGAGACCCCAGACGATCTCGTCGACCGGACGGTCATGGGTGTCGATCAGGAGCGTCCGTCCTTTCTCGTCCGCCTCACGCGTATAGCCGGCGAGATGAATCTCCTGAACATGCGGGAGCGGGTATTCGTCGATGTAACGGATTGGATCCCATTGTTGATTGGTAGCCGCGACATGAACATTGTTGACGTCGAGGAGGAGACCGCAGCCTGTCCGCCGCACGATTTCGGCAATGAAGTCGATCTCGGAATAGGTGCTCTCCGCAAAGGCGAGGTAGGTTGATGGGTTCTCCAGAAGCATTTGCCGCCCGAGCGTCTCCTGCACTTCATCGATGTGGGAGACGACACGCGAAAGTGTTTCAGCGGTGTATGGGACCGGCAGCAGATCATCGAAATACGCCGTGTCGTGGGTCGACCAGGCGAGATGCTCCGAAAACAGCCCCGGCTGATAGCGCTCGATGAGCTCGCTCAATCGTTTGAGGTGATCGCGGTCGAGCGAACGATCAGCGCCGATCGACAGCCCTACGCCGTGCAGGGACAACGGAAAATTGTCGCGGATCCGGCTAAGATAGCGGTGTGGCAGTCCGCCCGCCCCCATGTAGTTCTCGGCGTGCACCTCGAAAAAGCCGATGTCCGGATTTGTATCCAGAATCGTTCGGTAGTGTTCAGGCTTGAGCCCAACGCCAGCGCGGGGTGGGATTGCAATCCGGCGCGGGCTCTGCTCATCATTTTGTGGCGCCATGGCGATGCTCCTCATTCCAGAATTTAGGGAGGTGACCAAGCCGAGCGGTGTGTTGTCCGCCTTGGTCAAACGGCGCAGTTTCGGCCGCCGAATTGGATGCGTTGGTCCCGTCAGGCTTTCGGCGTGAGGCTGCCGTGGCCGCCCGGTACCTCCATGGCGGTGCAGGTGCCCTTTGCCACGAGCTTGAAGGCATTTCCCTGATAGTCGACGGTGCTCGTGCCGGCGCAGGTCGTTCCAGCTCCGGCGAAGCAGTCGTTATGGCCCTTCAGGGCAACGCCGTAGCACTGCTCGAATTTGCCGGTCTTCATGGCCTTCATCGTCTTTGCCTGGTTCTCCTTCATCATTTTTTCCATCTCGGCTTTGCTGGCGGCGCCGGCGGGCGCAGCAGCGAGCGAGCCGACGGCAGCGGCAAAGGCGGTGGCAACGACGACAGACAACATGCGGTTGGACATTTGTTCCTCCGATCGGTTGGAAGCGGCCCCGATGGCCGCCAGGCAGCAAGTCACCAAGACCCGCTTCTAGTTACTTCGCTTCTTCACGGCCAAAGGTTACGCGGCGGCGAAGAATCGGTGGCCATAGCTGTGATTTTTCATGGAATAGGGGATCTGACGCAATTTCGATGATATTGGTGTTTAGGCAGCCCCGAGCAATCTGGCTTGCCCGAGGTCGAGCTTTCCACGACCATGCATCATCCTCTTGACCAGCTTGAGTTTGTTCACCTGCCCCTCTGTTTGGCCATTCGGCCAAGGTTCGGTGATCGCGCCGCGGACGGCTGCGTGGTCGCGAATGGATGCCATTGGCGAAAGACGCGATAAGGCTTTTGCTGGCTGCCGCGATCCACGGCTCGAGATAGCGCTCGGAAAAAATTGTGCTGTTAGATCAAAACAATCGAGTGGGAGTAGGCAAAGACGTGCGAAATTCGGCGAAGCGGCCATTTTAGCGCGGAAAAGTATAGGGTTATTTGCGGTCTTGTTGACCATACGCACCACGTCATCAATTGAACCGGATATCGGCAAGCTTTGATTTTCAAGAGATGGCGATATTTTCCGCTGACGGTATTTTACGAAAATTCGAGTAATCTCAATAGATTACTTTTGGACGTCAAAGGCATTCTTCCCGAGCCGATAAATTTGAGATCCGAAAGGCGTCGCGAATCTTCCTTTCGATCCTGGCTAGGCGTGAGGTGGGAGTTGAGCCCCGCTCGTCTTTGCCCGCAGCCAGTCCGAGATGCGATAGTACCGCAACATGGCAGCGGGAGCGAACGACATGAAGAAGGGTGCCCGCCGGAGCGGTTCGAGTTTCAGCGAAAGGTCTTTTTCCGGGACGTCCTTCGCCCATTCGCCGAGTATGCCGCCGAGCATGCTTCCGGTCGGCACGCCGCGACCAGATAGCCCCGTCAGCGCGACGACGCCCGGCGCGAGTTGATAGAATCGCGGGATGGTGCGTTTCTGCATATCCAGCTCGCCGAACCAGAAATACTCCCATCTCAAATCGCTGCTGAGCTGCGGATGGAGCCAGCGTAGGCGATCGGACATGAGGCGGTGTGTGAACGTCATGTCCCTTCCGCGACGGCCCATCGGGAACATCGAGGCGACGATGCGTCCCTCAGCGTTGTACTTGTAGACGAAGATGTCGCCGCGGCCGTCATGCATCGTCGTGTTGCGTGGCAGGATGGTTTGGCGTTCGCTGGCGGTCAGCGGTTGGGTGGCGGCGACGAACACCCTCTGGATTTTGTAGGTCCGGTCGAGGCCGGGCCATCCGTCGACGGTGTAGGCGCCGGTCGCAAAGATAACCTTGTCGGCGACGACGGTTCCTTCGCCGGCGTGCACTGCCCAAGCACCATCCTGTCGCACGACGTCGCGGACCCGCGACCGCGTGTGGATTGTGCCGCCTTCCTCCATGACGGCACGGGCCAAGCCCCTTGCATATCCCAATGGATTGAGGTGACCGGCCTCGGAATGAAACCAGCCGCCATGATATCGCGGGCTGCCGGTCATTTCCTCAGTCGCTTGTCTGTCGAGCACCCGCGTCTTGGCGCCAACGGCATTGTACTGCTGCGCCTTTGCCTCGAGCTTGGCGACGGCGCCTGGCGTCAGCGCGCCCATGACGTAGCCGTTCTGCTGCCATTCGCAGTCGATGCCGTAACGTTTGATCATCCCGGCGACTTGTCTGTTGGCCCCTGTCTGCCGGGCTATCAACCTTTCGGCCCACGGCTCGCCCAACATGGGGCGCAGTTCGGGCAGGCTGTAGTGCGTGAAGGTGGGCGTGCAGTGGCCGGCATTGCGCCCCGAGCCGCCAAATCCGATCTCCTGGGCTTCGAGAAGAACAACGCTTATGCCGTCGCAAGCGAGATCGAGCGCGGTCGTCAATCCGGCATAGCCGCCGCCGACGATGCAGACGTTCGCCCGCCTGCATCCTTGCAACGGGCCGGTTTTTGGCGGCTGCGTCGCGGTCGCATACCAGAGTGAGACTTCGAACGGCGAAAACCTCGTCACGCCGAGCAGCCTTCACAGCAAATCGCTTCGCGCGTCGAGCGCATCGCGTAACCCGTCGCCGACAAAATTGAAACTGGTGACCGCCAGGGTGATGGCGGCGCCAGGAACGATCGCCAGCCACGGCGCGCTATCGAGATACTGTTGTGCGCCGTTGAGCATGTTTCCCCAACTCGGCAGCGGCGGCTGGATGCCGTAGCCAAGGAAGCTGACATAGGCTTCGAGAAGAATGGCACGGGCGACGGTAAGCGTGGCCGCGACGATGATCGGGCCGATCGCATTGGGCAGAAGCTCGCGAAACATGATGTGGCTGTTGCTGAGCCCGAGCATCCGGGCGGCGACCACGAAGTCGCGTTCGCGCAGGGAGCGCACTTCCGCCTCGACAATGCGCGCGATTTCCATCCAACTCGTCGCCGCTATGATCAGCGTGATCATGGTCGGGCTCGGCTTGATGAAGGCAGCCATCGCCAGCAGCAGGAAGATGTTGGGAAAGGACAGCATCGCGTCGACGAAACGCATCAGCACCGTGCCGATGCGGCCGCCGAAGAAGCCGGCCACAATCCCGAGCACGGTTCCGAAGACGATGCTGAGGAGCATGGCAGCGAAACCGACCAGCAGCGAAATGCGGCCAGCCATGAGGAGGCGCGCCGCGATGTCGCGTCCGAGCGGATCGGTGCCGAAGAAATGATAGCCGGTGAACGGCGGGGAGAACCGGCCACGCAGGTCGATGTAGAGATCGTCAAAGGGCAGGAGAAAGGGTCCGATGACGCAGGCGAGGACCAGTACAATGATCATGGCCAGGCCGAACATCGCCAGCCGATGGCGGGCAAATCGGCGCACGGTGCGGCTGCGCCACCAGGGCTGCGTGGAGCGGGCGGGGACGAGTAATTCCGACTGGCTCATTTTTTCGTTCCTCAGCTCAATCGAATGCGCGGATCGACGAACGCGACGGCGAGGTCGGCAGCCAGATTGCCGACCAGGACGAGAACTGCCGACATCATCAGCAGGCCCATCACCACGGGATAGTCGCTGTAGCCGAGACTATCGAGGAACAGCCGTCCCATGCCGGGCCAGGTGAAGACGGTTTCCGTCACCAGGGCGCCACCCAGTATTGTCGGCAGCTGCAGCCCCAGCAGCGTGATCATCGGAAGCAGAGCGTTTCCGAGGATGTGACGGATCAGCACGCGTCGGGGCCTCAGTCCCTTGGCCCGGGCAGTGCGGACGAAATCCTGATTGATGACGTCGAGCGTCGCGGTCCGCATATAGCGGCTCCACACGGCGATATTGACCAGCGCAAGAACGATGCTCGGCATGATGAGATGGATCGCATAGTCACCGAGCGAGCCGTCGCCGATCGTGTACATGTTGCCGGCCGGCAGCCATCTGAGCCGGAGCGAGAAGATGTAAATCGCGATCAACCCGAACCAGAAGGTCGGGATCGACAACGCCACCATCGCGCCGACCGTCGCAGCGTAGTCGAAGATCGAGTACCGTTTGAGCGCGCCCAGTACACCTACGCAGGTGCCGACGAAGATGGCGATCGCAGTCGATACGCCCATCAGCAGCAGCGTCGCGAGAAGGTGGCCCCAGATGATGTCGAGCACAGGTCTGCCGTCCCGGAAGGAACGTCCCCAGTCACCGCGAAGCAGGTGCCCCAGCCAGTCGAGGTACTGCACGGGAAGAGGTCGATTAAGACCCATTTGCGTGGCGATCCGGTCAAGATCGGCTTGCGTCATTCCCGGGGTGAGAGTGAACTGCGAGAGCGGTCCGCCCGGAGCGAGGTTCAGGACGGCAAAGCCAATCACCGAAACCAGCAGGAGCAGGACGAGACTTTGCCAAAAGCGTCCCAGCAGATAGCGAAGCATGCCGGTTGTCTCCGTTTTGCTGTCAGTCGGATACGGGTCGCGCCAGGGCGCCTTTGTCGGCGATGCAAGCCGAGCCGGTGATTGCCGGCCCGGCCTATTTCCGTCACTATGACCAGTACCAGGTGGCCACGTCCCAGGAGTCGATGCGGACGTTGATGTTCGGGACGACGCCTTCGACACCGGACTTGTGTCCGCGGACCGTCGCATATTGGAACATCGGCAGGAATGGCAGGTCGTTGCGCACGGTCTCCTGGATTTTCAGGTAGGCTTGCTTGCGCTTTTCCGGCTCGAATTCGACACCGCCGGATTCGAGCAGCTTGTCCACCTCCGGGCTGGCATACTGCCAGGTATTCTGGCCGGCGCCACCCTTGGCCGGAGTTGATTTCGAACCGAGGTAATCCGAAGTATCGGGGTCGGACCCTGTCAGGAAGTTGATGCCGACGACAACGGAATCGAATTCCGACTTCACCCAGTAGTCTCCCCACATGACCGCAGGCGGCAGGTTGGAGATCTCCACTTCGACACCGACGTCGCGATACGATTGCTGAATGAACTGCTGCGCCTGTTCGCGGATATGATTGCCCGCCGTGGTTGAGTTCTTGAACGAGAGGCGGACGCCATCCTTGACGCGAATGCCGTCGCTGCCAGGGACCCAGCCGGCGTCGTCCAGCAATTTCTTTGCCTTGTCCAGATCGTATTCCTGCTTCGGCAGATCCGGATTGTAATAGAAGGATTGCTGCGGCATGTAGGTTTCGGTTGGAGTCGGCAGTCCGTAATAGAGGGCGTCGATGATCGTCTGCTTGTCCAGCGCATAGTACAGCGCCTGGCGAACGGCGAGTTCCTTGAACTGCGGGCGCTCCATGTTGAAGCTGAGCGATTCGACCGTGGCGGCGGGAATGACGGCAACGGACGTCCCGCTCAATCTCTTGGCTTCCTCATAGTGGTCGGCCGTGATCCACTGCAGTCCGATGACGTCGATGTCGCCGGTCTTGAACTGGGTGTAGAGAACCGTCAGGTCCGGAATGTATTTGTAGATCAGCCGCTCGAGATAAGGGCCGTCGCCGAAATAGTCGGTGTTGGCGGCCAGCTCGATATGATCTCCGGCCGTGCGTTCCACCCATTTGAACGGTCCCGTTCCGATGGGAGCATTGTTGAACGGCGCGGTATTCTTGTCCTCCGCCGCACCGAGCACATGTTTCGGGACGATGAAGGTCGCCGCCAGGATCGATGGATAGGGTGCGTAAGGCTCCTTCATCTTCCAGCTAATCTCGGTTGGCGAGACGACGGTCAAATCCTGGACAAGTTCGTGGCCGGCGCGCCGCCAGCTCAGAAATTTCGGGTCGACCAAGAGTTCGAGGGTGAACTTGACGTCCTCGGCCGTGAACGGCTTTCCGTCATGCCACTTGACGTCGTCGCGCAGCTTTACGTGCCACTCGAGCCCGTCGGCCGAGATGCCGCCGTTTTCCACGGTCGGCACCTCCTTGGCAAGTGCGGGGAAGAAATTACCTTTCGGGTCGACGCCAAACAGCGGATCGAAGACGCTGAAGTGAATGCCCTCGTCGACCTCGATATGCACCAGGTGTGGATTGAAGACGGTGGGTTCCTGAGAAAAGCCGACGATCACCTGCCCCTTGGGCCCGCTCGGCGGGGTTGCGGCAAGGGCCTTGCCGGCCCCTGTCAGGTTGGGCATGGCGAGGCCGGCGGCGCTGGCGATTGCCATTCCAAGCGTCTGGCGACGCGTCGGCCGAAAGATTGTGCTGCTGCTCTGGTTTGACATTAGAGTCTCCTTTTGAAGTGTTCCACTTTCGCTGCGTCCCGCTCTCTTGTCGGAGCGGTTAGAATCCACTGATCGGCGCGACCTTCGATCCGTCCGAAAACCGCGACCATCTGAAGTCCGTCGGATCGACGATCGGCGGCCGCCCGGTGACGATGTCTGCCATCAGCCGGCCTGCCGCCGGGCCGATGCCGAAGCCATGGCCCGAGAATCCGGTCGCGACATGAAAGCCGGGGACGGCATCGACCGCGGAAATGACGGGGACGGCGTCGGGCGTGACGTCGATATAGCCAGCCCAGCGCTGCGCGATCTCTGCCTTGTCCAGAACCGGAAATGCCTTGCGGGCGTTCGAAAGGATACGCTCGGAGCTTTTCTTCGACGGCTTGGGATCGAGCACGCGACAGTATTCGAAGGGGCTCGCCTCATCCATTGCCCAACGGGTCGGCATTCTTGCCTCGTCGAGGAAACGGGGGCCCAGATGGAAGTTCAGCGATCGCCACTCCATCTTCCAAGCCGGAAGAAAATCGCGCGCGTACCGAAAGGAGTTCGGCACGATGTCGACGACGTTGGTCATGCTGGAGGCTATGGTATACCCGCCGTCTTGGCGCTTGCGTATAGCGAAATTGTTTGCCCACACGGCCTGTTCCGGTCCGTTCTCGACCGGCGTCGTGCGAAGAACCGTGTTCATGACCTTCAACTGCGGCAGGTCAAGGTCAAGCGCTCCGCAAAACAGGTTCGACCAAGCGCCTCCGGCAAGGACGACTGCCTTGCAGGCAATGAAACCGCGTTCGGTCACGACGCCCGAGACGGCGCCGTTGGTTGTCTCCACGCCGCGCACTGCGCACTCCGTTAGAATGGCGGCGCCGCGCTCGCGCGCGGCTTCGGCAATCGCCGGGGCGGCCTTCTGCGGCTCCGCGCGGCCGTCGGCGGGCGTGTACAGCGCTCCTTTGACATCGAGATTGGAACTGGGAAAGAGGTCACGCAATTCTCGCACGCCGATCATTCGCGACTCGAGCTGATAGCCTTCGAGATGACGTCCCCAGCGTTCGTGCTGTTCGTATTCCTTGTCGTTCGCGCAAGTGAACACAATTCCTGCGCGCGTGTAGCCGGTATCCCGGCTCGTACGTTCGGAGAGCCTCATCCAGATGCGCAGTGCTTCCGCCATCAGTGGGACCTCACGTGGATCCCGACGGGAGATGCGTACCCAGCCCCAGTTGCGGCTGGACTGCTCCTGTCCGATTCCGCCCTTTTCGCACAACGCTACACGCAAACCGCTTTCTGCGAGTTCCAGCGCCGTGGAGGCGCCGACGATGCCGCCGCCGACGACGACGCAGTCCACCTCCTTTGGCAGTTCAATATCTCCATGGACGGGGACGACGAACGGTCCGGGCATGCTTAGTAGAGCTCCTCGAGCTGGCAATTGATGGAAAATTCCGCGACGCTTGCATGATTGGGCAGATTGAGGAGCATCCCGATGGTCCGTGCGAGATCATCGGGATCGGTCATCAGCGCATCGGCGCGATCGGTGATGCTGCGTGCCATATCGGTGGCGACAAAACCTGGACAGACGGCCGTGGCTCGAATTCCAAGATCCCACCCCGCCTGTCGGATGCCGTGGGAAAGGGCGACGGCTGCAAACTTGGAGATCGAGTAGGAACCGGCCATGGCGGACTTGACTCGCTTGCCTGACAGCGAGGCGAGAATGATGACACGACCTGCTCCACTTGCCGCAAGCGACTCCCAGGAAGCGCGCACCAGACGGCGCGGAGCCTTCACGTTGATCTCGAACATGAGATCGAGATCCGCGTCGTCGGCATCGATGACCGACTTTGGAATCATGATGCCAGCGCTGGCAATGACTGCGTCGATCCGGCCGAAGCCATCGATGGTGCGGTCGACCCACGCCCGTTCGGCGTTGGCAGCCGCAGCCTCATAGGGGAATACGCGGACGCGCTCACTGTCGGCCCAGTCGGGCTGCACCGGTTTGCGCATGCCGAGCGACAGCGACCAGCCCGTTTCAAACAAGTGCCGGGCGCAAGCCGCGCCGATGCCGCGATTTGCGCCGGACAGGAGCGCCACCTGCTGGGCGGCTTGCACTTTGCCAACTGCCGCCGGCTCACTCATTGGCCGAGACCCACGGTGCGACGATAGACGCGCCGCAATATGTCGAGCAGACGCTTCTGGTCTTCCTCGGGCACACCGGCGAAGAAATCGCTGGACTGTTTGGTTGCAATCTTGCGCACCTTCCGAGCGAGCTCTGCGCCCTTTTCGGTGATGTGGAGCTCCTGTGCGCGTCCGTCGTCCGGCGCGTTCCGGCGCGTTATCAGGTCATGATCGATCATCTGGTCGACCAGCCTGCCCATGGCGGAGCGATCTCTCATGATGAGCTGCGCGATGACCGAGGGCCGTATTCCTGGGTGGCTGTCGACAAGGAGCAAGGTCGTGATCTTGCCGGTTCCCCGAGCAACATCGAGACCTTCCAGACGGTCGTCAAGATCGCGCGAAAGCGCTATGTTGATGCTTCGGATATAGAAGCTCAACGTGTCTTCGAGGACATCCAGCCCTACTGTTTCGACAGGATGAGGCGGACCTTTCTTCTTTACCGGCATCGAACACTCTCCCGAGGCTGTCCTGACAGCCTTCATCGAGATCGCCGCAACCCAATCCAGGGTTGTCGCGGGTCTTCCAGGGCATGATTGAGCCGGTAGTGGACAAATGCAACTACTTTTGGTGGACAAACGCAACTATTCTGCTCTGCTCCGCCGGACCGCACGCATCGGCGACCCGATCGAAGAACAGGCTTGCAGCCGTGCTTTTGTCGGCACAGTCATTCACGTTCAGGGACGTTCAGAGGGGCGTCAGCTTCGCCGAGAGGTCAAGCCGCGGGGACCCATTCCTTGCCGGGAATGGCGGAGATCAGTTGCCTCGTATAGGGGTGATGTGGCGACCGGAATATCTGCGACGGCAGGCCGCACTCCACGACCTCGCCGCGGTTCATCACCAGAATCTCGTCGCAGATGCGGCTTGCCACCCTCAGGTCGTGAGTGATGAAGATCATGGCGATCTTCATTTCTTCCTGGATGCTGGCCAGCAGATCGAGGATCTGCGCCTGGATGGAGACATCGAGAGCGGAGACCGCCTCGTCGGCGACTAGGACCTTGGGGTCCATCATCAGGGCCCGTGCGATGCCGATCCGCTGACGCTGGCCGCCTGAGAACTCATGCGGAAAGCGGTCATAGGCACCCTCGTCGAGCCCGACTAGACGAAGCAGCTGCAGCGCCTTCGCGCGCGCCTCCCGGGCGGACAGGCCGTGCGCAATTGGGCCGACGGTGAGGATCTTGGCGATCGTCTGCCGCGGATTGAGGGAGGCGAACGGATCCTGGAAGATCATCTGGATGTGCGGCCGCATCGGCCGGAATTCGGAGTCCGAAAGTGCGGCGATATCTTTGCCGTCGAACAGGATGGTGCCTCCGTCGCAGTCCAGGAGTTTCAGCAGGACGCGGCCCAGCGACGATTTCCCCGAGCCGGACTCGCCGACGATGCCGAGCGTTCTGCCCTGGCGGACCTCGAAGCTCACCTGCTTGACGGCGTGAACGATGCGGGACCGCGAGAAGAAGCCGATGCCCGGCCGATAGGTCTTGTCGAGTTTGTGCACCTCCAGCACAATGGGAGCATCCTCACGCGTCTTCGTTTCGTTCTCGATCATATGCGGGACGGCGGCGATCAGTCGCCTGGTGTAAGGATGGTTTGGATTGCCCAGCACGTCGGCGGTGGCTCCTTGTTCGACCATCGCGCCTTTCTCCATGACGATAACGCGATCGGCGATTTCCGCGACAACGCCAAAATCGTGCGTGATGAACATCACGCTCATGTTCTTTTCGCGCTGTAGCCGCCGGATCAGGGCAAGGATCTGCGCCTGGGTGGTGACGTCGAGAGCCGTCGTCGGCTCGTCGGCGATCAGCAGATCGGGCTGGAGTGCGAGCGCAATGGCGATCATGACGCGCTGGCGTTGCCCGCCAGAGAGCTGGAACGGATACTGGTGCCGCAGAACCTCCGGCTCCGGCAGGCCGACCTCGCCGAGCAGATCGACAACCGCCTTGGCGCGGGTCGCCGAGGTGCCGGACCGGTGTGCTTCCATGACCTCGGCTACCTGCTGGCCGACAGTCATCAGCGGATTGAGCGCCGACAGCGGATCCTGGAAGATGATGGAGACCGAACGGCCACGCAGGCTCCGCATCACGTCTTCCCCGACACTGGCGAGATCGTGACCCTTGAAACGGATGCTTCCCTGCGCAATCCGCACCGAAGACGGCAGCAGACCCATGATCGCATTTGCGGTGACCGACTTGCCGGAGCCGGATTCGCCGACGATGCAGAGCATCTCACCCTTCCTCATGTCGAAGGATATGTTTTCGACTGCGTTTTCACGTTCCATGTTCGCGGGCAGTCGGACGGTCAGATTTTGAACGGAGAGAACTATTTGCTCACTGGGCACATGGGGTGTCTTTTCGCTCGGCGACATTGCTGGCCTTTCGAAATCCAGTGATCTGACGACGCATACTAGCCGCACGACCCACCGTCAGCGCAAGCCCGCATTTGTGACATTGGGCGCTGATGTAGCCCGAGATTGGCGGGCGTTCGAGATGGTTACATCACGGGCGCGCAACGCTGCCTCGCCCCGCGCGTCGTCAAATCAACCCGGTCAGCGAATGTTGGTATCGGTCGTTACGTGCCCGCGAGGCAGAGGCGATCGAGGTTTCCATAGCCTGGCTGTCGCCGTTCATCGGCCGCGAGACCATACGAAACGATACGGCAAGATTTCTGTTTCAGGCCCACGAAAAATGCAACGAAATCAATGATCTGAATACGTCCTCCGGACCCACCATGACCATTGATTTGCACGAAGAAAGTGTCCTAGTTGGAGCGGTGACGGTACTTTTCGAGACGGTGTGTTTGCGCCGTGGGACGCCGCAAGGTGCAAAAAATCGTCCGATTGGTCTCGATAGTTGGTGAAACCTCAAAAATATTTTTTGGGCGATTTTCCCTTCAAAATCAAAAGCCCGATTTTTTTTACGGTACGCTCGTCGGTATCGGTGTTGAGTTAAGATAATTTGCCTTTCAAAATCAGTCTGTTATCAGGTGTTGAAACAATCGAGTGGGAGTAGGGGAAAGGCGAAATTCGGTGAAAGGCGATATTTCTGCGGGCGATTCCTGCCTCAAGTGAGCCCGTGCCGGACGAGATGGCGAACGACCGGCGAAAACATCTGATGGCCAATATAGGATCCGATGTTCGCATTCTCGAAGAGTGGTTCGGCGACGGCCGCATCCTCGACGATCGCGATACCTGCCTGGCGTGCTTGAGCCATCATCTCGTCGGCCGCCAGGCCCTGGCCCTTGCCGACGACCGTCGGCACCGGCGTTTCACCCTTGACGTAACGCAACGCCACTACACGGTCACCAGACGCGAAGACGATGACCGCGTTTTTCACGCCCAGCTTCGCAGGTTGCATCACGGCTTCGCGCCGCTGTCGCTGCTGTTCATGCCGGATCAAGGGGTCTCCTTCGAGATCCTTGTGTTCGCGCTTGTATTCGGTTGTCGTCATGCGCATGTCGCGCAGGAACAGCCAGCGCTGAATAGGAACATCAATGACGCCGATTACGACAAAGGCCAGGGCGGCGGCAATTCCAAGTGGTGCCAGCACCGCCTTGATAATCGGCTCCAGGCATGACGGACCGCATCCCGGAGCATCGAAGAGCGGCTGCAGCCACGCAGCCAAAATGAACACGAAGAGGCTTGCCAGCAACACCACCTTGGCCAGGCCCTTGGCGAATTCGATGACGTTGCGGAGCGACAGGATCTTCTGAAGGCCCTTCGCCGGGTTTATGTGGTCGAACTGCGGCTTGAGCGGTTCGAACGAGAAGACTGGCCCGAACGTCCCAAGCATGCCGAAGGCCACGGTGAGAACGACAACGATTGCGACCAGCGGCAATGTGACAAGCATCAGCACCGAGAACGAATGGCGGATGGCCCGCAGGCTGACTTCCCCGAACGAGCCGCCGGGGACCGTCACGGTCTGCACGAGCTCCGAAAGGTGCGTGAAGAGCAGCGGCCAGGAAAAATAGAGATAGCCAAGCGCTGCGAAAAGAGTGAAGCCGGAGACCAGGTCACGGCTCTGCGAAACCTGGCCCTTGCGGCGGGCGTCACGAAGCTTCTTGTCGGACGCCGCTAATTTCTTTTCCTCAGCTTCTTCGGCCATGTTGCAATCTTATCGCACTGTCGTGGTTCCAGTGGGCCGATGCCCTGTGTAAGGTGCGGCGGGCTTGAATACGGAGAGGTGGATATGCGGCAGCATGTCGTGTTCTTGCCAGTCGTCGCCATGCTTGCGCTGGCCGGTTGCCAGACGACCAAAAACAACACCGAGCAGGCGAAGGCACAAGGTCCGTCGTCGCAGTCGGAGCGTCTGATCAAGCTTGCGGACGATATTGATGCCCGCGGAGAAAGTGATACTGCAATCGCGCTCTACCAGCGCGCGGCAGCGATGCCGGATGCCAAGGCGAGCGCGTTTGTCAAGGCGGGCGCCGCTTATATGCGGGCGGGCTATCCCGCCGAGGCCGCCAAAGCCTATCAGGCTGCGCTTGCAAAAGCTCCCAATGACGGGGAGGCAATGCTCGGGCTTGGCTCGGCGATGATTGAGGCGGGCGATATCGATGCCGGCATGCGCGCGCTCGCGCAGGCAGCGCCGCTGGTCAATACCAGCAGCGCCTACAATCGGTTGGGCGTGGCGCAGACATTTGCTGGCCAGACAGGGGAGGCGCAGACTACTTTCGCCCAAGCGTTGAAACTTGCGCCGGGCGATCTCGACGTCGAGACCAACATGGCGTTGGCGGCAGCACTCGAAGACAATTCCGCAATAGCACTCCCGCTGGTGCAGAAGATTGCCGCTGCACCCAACGCGCAATTGCACCACAAGCGCAATGTCGTGGTGGTCTACGGGCTTCTTGGCCAGGCCGATCAAGTCAAGACCTCGCCGCCCATCGGCCTGACGACCAAGGAGGTGGCCACCTTGCTTTCGCGCGCCAGAACCATCCGGTTGAAGGGCAGCACTCAGGCCAAAGCGAAAGCGCTCGGCTCCATCCTCGGCTAGCGCATTGGGCCGCAAAGCCTGAAGCGGTCTTCCGCCAAGCTCGACGCGTAGAGTAGTGCTACGCGGGCGAATACCGCGTCGGCTCACTCGACTGGAAGCGGCGCCGGCGGCCCGCTATTGGCGCCGCCTATCGGAGCCTCCTCGCCATCGAGGTAACGACGGGCAGCGCGCGCAGTCGGCGCGGCCGCCGCCGGTCCCATGCGCCGACCCTCGACGAGGTCACGCTGGCTTTCGGCCATACGTTGAAGATTGTAGGCATTGGCGCAGCCGGACGGCAGGTGGGAGCCGACGCCGGAGACGATCGTCAAATCGGTCTTGGCGGCAGAGTTGTCGTCATCGGCCGGTTCGGCCAGACATGCATCGGGAGCAAGGACGGAGCCGCTGACGCCCTTCTCGGAGCCGCCGGTTTCGGTCGAAACATAGCTGTAGCCGGGAGAATAATCCTGCTGCTGTTGCGGGCTGTTCACGCAGCCGGCCAGTAGCAGCGCTGGAAGAATGGAGCAGAAAGCGATGGGCAATGTCATGTTCGTTTCCCCCACTACTTGATGATCAGACCCGTCGACGACGCGTCATTGGCGTGCTTCCGGCTGGGGCGCTTGGCTGCCGGACGGTCAAGCGGCGTGGCGAGGCTGTCGCGCACCGGTTCGACCAGATAAGGCGTGATCAGAATAACCAGTTCGGTCTCTTCGTGCTGGAAACGCTGTGATTGAAAAAGCGGGCCAAGCACGGGCACATCGCCGAGAACCGGAAATTTCTCCAGATTGCGCGAGGTCCGCTGTTGGAAAAGTCCGGCGATCGCAAAGGTCTGGCCGCTCGCCACTTCGACCGTCGTGTCAGCCTTGCGCACGACGAAACTCGGCATGGCGAAGCCGTTGGCACTTACGGAGCCTGCTTCCGACAATGAACTGACCTCCGGCTGGACGTGGAGCGCAATGCGATTGCGGCCGATCAGCGTCGGGGTGAACCCCAGGGAAACGCCGAATGGCTTGTATTGGACGGTGACGACGTCGGTTCCTTGCGGAATCGGAACCGGAATTTCGCCGCCTGCGAGAAAGCTTGCCGTCTGACCGGTCACAGCCGTCAGGTTCGGTTCGGCCAGTATCTTAACGACACCGTTGCGCTGCAGCGCTTCGATCAGAATGTCGAAGTTGATGCCGTGCGCCTGGTCCATGTTCAAACCGAAATTCCCGCTGCCCGAGGGCACGCCATTGTCCTGGAACATGTTGAACTCGAAGCCGCCGCTCCTGTATCCGACAGACCAGTCGACGCCGTACGACTGCAGCTCCGTGCGGGAGACTTCGGCGAAGCGGACCCGGATGTTGACCTGCTGCGAGCCCTGCACGGTCATGTTGTTCAGCGGCGGCTGTTCCGGCGGCGAGAACGTCCGGGCTACATTGTCGACATCCGTTGCCTCATCGACGCCTCGTGCCTCGCCGGTCGTAACGATGCGAGTTCCGAAAATGTGGAGATTTGTCGCCGAGTTCGGCTGCATTGCATGCTTTGCTTCATTGGCAGGCGTGACATCGGGGGTGACGCGGAACTGGGCCGTTGCCTCGATCCGCTCATCGGCTGTGACTGCAATGAGGTTGGTCAGGCCGGGTTTGAGGCCGAAGACATAAACCATGCTCGGCGACACGACCTGAAGGTCTGCAATCGTGGTGTCCGCAATCAGGACGGATTCGACCGGTTCATTGAACCGCAATAAGCGCCCTTGCCCGACCGGCAGGTCGAGCGTTGGCTTGCTCGGCAAGGGCGATGCGTTCTGTGCCGTCGCGTCGGCAAGCGTGAACAACAAAGCCAGCAAAACCCCAACCGTCGCGATAGCGAGCCAGCGCATGTCCGTTCGCCCAGTGAGAGGCGCGGATCGAACGCCTGCTGCGGTATCGTGGATTGTCATGCCGTTCCTCTCCTGATTCCCCAAATGTCCCCGTCCGTTCGGCTGGCATCATGAGGGTGCCTCTTGCGCGGCTTTCGCCCGAGCCGATGGCAGAGACTGGGAGACATTGCGCGCGCCAGCTTTGCCGGACCGGCCGGCGATCGTGGCCAATGGCTGGACGTTGAATTCTTGCGCGAGTTCCTGAAAGGACAGAACCGGAAGCTCGATGGCATTGTGCATGAGCAGGCTACGCATGTGACGGCGCACATCCATCGCGGCGAGGACGACCGGCGAAACATCGGTGGAGTTCTGCGACAGCGCTCGCTCGATTTCGGTGACCAAAGCCTGCGCATCATCGTCCGAAAGGTTCAGGAATGTGCCGGTCGATGTGCTTTGCATTGCGTTTCGGAGGATATCCTCGGCCGACCGCTGCAGCACATAGGCTGCGATGATGTTGTTGCGGCCAGCGGAGCGGAAGCTGATCTGGCGCTTCAAGGATGTGCGGACATATTCCGTCAACAGGACGACGTCCTGTTCGCGTTGGCCCCATTCGATCAGTGCCTCGAGGATCAGGCGCAGATTGCGGATCGGCACGTTTTCGTCGACAAGCCGCCGAAGCACTTCCGCGATCTTCTGCAGCGGCACGATCTCCTGCGCCTGTTTGACCAGATCCGCATAGTCCGGCTCCATGTCCGACAGGAGCCTGCGTGTCTCCTGAATCCCGACGAAATGGCCGGCATAGAGGCGAAGCGCATTTCCGGTCCATTTGGCCGCTGTTTCCGCCGGTGTGGAGAAGGCGAGGCCGGCCTCTTTCAATGCCGATACATGGCGATCATCGACCCACATGAATTTGCGCTGGCCGGCAATTGAAGGACCTTTTTCGTAGGTCACATCGAGCAGATCGAGATGCATCAAGTCCGCTTCGACAAGAACGCGATCCGGGGGAATTTTGGTATCCAGAATAGGTGCCCCCTCCAGGTCGATGCGGATGCTTCGCGGTGCAAGCATTTCGTCGACCTGCAGGCCGATAGCTGGAACGTCGACACCGAGATCGCCGAAGAGTTCACGGCGCACGCCGTCGGCAAGCGCGGCAAATTCGGGCTCCGGGATCGAGCGTCCGAGTTCGGTTCCGAGGCGTACGACGATGCGA
This sequence comes from Mesorhizobium sp. M00.F.Ca.ET.216.01.1.1, assembly GCF_004010325.2. Taxonomy (GTDB): domain Bacteria; phylum Pseudomonadota; class Alphaproteobacteria; order Rhizobiales; family Rhizobiaceae; genus Mesorhizobium. The sequence continues at coordinate 25,733 of NZ_SADR02000027.1, read as the reverse complement.
TAAGAGGCGGGTAGCGTTCCGGCGGGGATTGCCGAAAGCGAGGCGGAATTCCCCGGTTGTTCGTGCAAGGTAATCGGGCCGATGTCCTTAGGCTCGGATTCCTTTGCGGTACGGCGATTGATTGCATAAGCGCCGGCTCCGAAGCAGGCACCAAGGATCAGGAACACGATGGCAGGGAATCCGGGCACCATGGCAAGGCCGACCATGATCACCGCCGCGAGTGCGAGCGCACGGGAGTCCCGCAGGAGCTGACTGGTTATTTGTCGGCCAAGGTCGCCCGTGCCGTCCGCGCTGCCGACGCGCGTCACCATCGTACCGGCGGCCACAGCGACGAGCAGCGCCGGTATCTGTGCGACCAGCCCGTCGCCCACGGTGAGCAATGAGTAGGTCGCAGCGGCGTCCCCCAGCGACATATCGTGCTGCAGCGTTCCGACCGCGAAACCACCGATCAGGTTGACCAGAATGATCACGATGCCGGCGATGACGTCGCCCTTGACGAATTTCATGGCGCCGTCCATCGCACCGAACAACTGGCTCTCGCGCTCAAGCTGCTGGCGCAGACGGCGTGCCTCCGCCTGATCGATGTCTCCGTTGCGCAACTCCGCGTCGATACTCATCTGCTTGCCCGGTAGTGCATCGAGCGTGAAGCGTGCGGCTACTTCAGCGACGCGTTCCGCACCCCGCGCAACCACGATGAACTGCGCCACAGTGATGATCAGGAAGATGACGAGGCCCACCGCAATGCTGCCGCCGACGACGAAGGTGCCGAAGGCGGTAATGATCTCGCCTGCGTCGGCCTGGAGCAGGATCAGTCGTGTGGTCGTGATCGTGATCGCCAGCCGGAACAAGGTGGCGATGAGGATGACCGATGGCAGCGAAGAGAACTGGAGTGGATGAGAAACGTAAAGCGAAGCCAGCAGGATAAGCACGCTGATGGCGATATTTGCAGTGATGAGAATGTCGACGAGGAAGGTCGGCAATGGAATGAGCATCATCACCACTGCGACGAGCACCAGAACGGCAATGACCAGATCGCTGCGGCGTGACAGCCTGGCAAGGAATTGCAGAATTCGCTCCGACACGGTCATTCGACGCCTCGTTGCGACAGGAAGCTTAGCAAGGCACTGTGCGCCTCTGTCTTGCGCCCGGCCACGAGCAAGGCGCGGCTCTTCAGCAATGCAAGCGCCGGATGGTCCATTCCTTCCAAGGTCTCCAGCCTGGCAATCGTGGCAAGCGCTTTGTCCGCTTCGCCATCGAGTATGAGCAGATGCGCCAATGTCCGCAGGACGCCGGCATTTCCCGGCGAAAGCTGTGCAGCGATAAGCAGGTATACCGCGCCCCGCTTTGCCTGCCCGTGACACCCGTAGAGATAGCCCAAGACATGCAGCAGATGCACCGTGTCACGCGGATCGGTCAGGTTTCGATTCCTTCCTGAATCCGGCCAAGCAGATCGCGATGACGCTCGATTTCATCCTCCATCAGCGTTCTGGCAAGTGTCTTGAGTTGCTCGCCACCCTCAAGATCGGGAACCAAATGCGTCACGAAATGCTGGAGAATAGGAACGGAGCGACGCAGGATGGCTGGCTCGGGTATACCGGGCATGACGAAGTTGATGAGTGCCTCGTCGAGTGATTCGCCGGCCGTACCTTGAGAGGGCTGGAATTCCGCGGCTTCTGGCTTTTCCATACCAGCGGCCGATTTCGTCCCCTGAGCACGGCTTGCGGCTTTGTCGACGCCATTCATCCGCCGCCGGTTTATTGCCTGACCGCGCACACCTTCCGCCTGCCGCACCTCGCGGCCGGCCGTGTCCATCCTTGCCGTATCGAATCGCGGCCCTTCAAGCCGGCGATTCACGGATATTTCAGCGCGACCGTGGCGCCGCCCTTCGTCAGGAGAAGTTCCGTCTCGCCAATGTGCTTGATGGTCCAGCCGTCATTGGTGAATGCACCTTCATGATAGCGTGCGCCGTCGGTGGCGATGACGTAAGGCCGCTCGCCATACCAGATCGCCTGCAGCGTCAGGCGCGGAGCCTGCTCGGCGTTGCCGACCATGACATTGGAGACCAAGGGGATGTGCGCGCCGAACGCCTGGTCGAACCAGGATTGCGTTTCCGTCCAGGCACCACTCTTGTCATTCGGGATCATACCTGTGACCACGAGGCGTCCAGGTGATCGCTGAACGGTCAACGTGCTTATGCCGGATTGCTCGAGGCGCTGCTTGATTTGGCCTTCCGCGTCGGCGGCACTGTGTATCTGTGTTGGCGATGAATCGTCCAGGACACCTTGCCCTGCCTCGCCAGCGAAGGCCATTCTGATCGGTTCACCGTCTTGAGAGGATATCTTTTCGCCAAGGTCGGGCTTGGCGAACGAGAACCCATTCGCAGCGACGGAAACAGCGAATACGGCAAAGAGAACGCTGCCCGCAACCAGGAGGGGGCGATTGGAAACAGACCACCGATTCGGTGGGCGTTCTGGGTTGACGAGCCGGATACGGGCACCGCCGACACTTATCGTGAGCGGCAACCTGCAACGGCTGCCATGGCCCTCATGGATGGTCTCGCCGGTGGCGAGTGTAACATCGCCGCCGACGGCTTCGATTTCGATTTGGCTGCCCTTGCGCCGCAGCCTTGCGTGGATCGGCGCGATGCCGGCATCCCTGAGGACAATGTCCGACCCCGTGCTGGAGCCGACCGTATACAAAGGCTCGACCAGACTGAGCTCGGCGCCGGTATGAAATCCGTGAGTTACGCTGAGTGCAATGGAATGTCCGGATGCCGGGGAGGGGGTAATAATCGCCCGGAGCCGGCGCGCTGGCGCCGCGTCCCAATATCTGCCGATAGAATTAGCGGTCATGCCACTTCATCTCCCGCCGATGACGATTTCAAATGCAGCCTGACGACGGCGTTGAAAGATTTCTGCCGTGCAAGTACGCCGCCGGTTGCTTGCGGCGGCGCATGGTTCGAGATCCGCTGCCTTAGGCCTTTTCAGCCGACTGGCCGAGCGTCCTCGCGGTGCTCATCAGCATGTCATGTTGGGATTTCGCGATCTCTTTTGTGATCTCCAGGCCAAACATGCGCTCCTGATGCTTGATCATCTTGTCCAGGTTCTGTTCCGGCGACCCGGCAGAGCCTGATGTAATGGGAGGGGTAGCAGCCATCATTGTCTCCTTGAGGGACCATTCAAGTCACAAACTCCGGAATCACGCCGCTGCGATCCGGCAGGTTGCGAAAGCAGCTTAAGGCAGCATAACCGAAAATGAAAGTCCACTTGGAATATATGAACCACTTCAGTTCCAACTGTTGCGTTGCCGACATCCGAGGAGTAATCTGCGATCCGGGTGAATGGGGTATTTCAGAATGGAAAAAGGTCCTTTGGCGGAGCTGTTGGTCGAACGGTTCGAGAATATGCCGCCGCAGCTGCGGGTCGCCGCGCGTTTCGTGCTGGATCATCCTAAGGATGTCGCACTGATGTCGATGCGCGAGCAGGCGCACCAGGCCGGCGTTTCGCACAGCACGATGATGCGGCTGGCGCGATGGCTTGGCCTTGAAGGCTACGAGGATATGCGCAGCCTTTATGCGCGCGCGCTGCGCGAGACAGTCGCCGGTGAGCCAGCGCGACAGGGTATCGGACAGGATGGCGATCCGGGATATTCGACTGCCGGCGTCGTTGCCGACACGCTCGCGGCCCAGATCTCAAGTCTTGGCGAATATGGCAACGCCATGCAATTCATCGCCGCAGCCGGTCTCCTTGCCCGATCACGCAATCTGTTCGCTCTCGGCTCTCGCGCCGCTTATCCGGTCTCGAGCCACTTCGTTCACGTCATGTCGTTTCTGGCTGGCGCTGACCGCAAGGTGACGCTTGTCGGCGAGATGGCCGGACAGGGTCTGGATGCCCTCCAGCACGCGGGACGTGGCGACGTGCTTCTTGCTGTGGGCATGTCGCCTTATGAACGCACGACGATCGACGTGGCGCGTCAGTCGGCTCGGCAGGGCGTCGGCGTGGTGGCAATCACCGACAGCAGCGTGTCGCCGCTGACGCGGATCGCGCGGGAAACAATCATCGTCACGTCAAATTCACAGTCGTTCTTCCGAAGCATGGCGCCGGCGTTCGCCGCCGTCGAGATTCTGGCGGCACTGACCGCAGTGCAGTCTGAAACGAATGCTGCAGAACGGGTAAAACAGTCGGAAGAACAGCTTGCTGCTTTCGGCATTTATTGGAAGCCCCCTCGATAACATCCGAAAGGTTGCGATCGGGCGGGCGTGCCGGCAGCCAGGGCTGTCGGCAACAGTGATTTCCGGAGGTCCTCCAGATGGTTCGCCCGATAACGCTCACCAAGCCACCCGTTCAGCCGCAGAAGGTCAACGCCTCGGCAAACGCCGCACAGATAGCGCGGCTAGAGGCGCAGGCAGCGCAGCTTCGGGAGCAGATCAGACTAGCCAACAGGATGGGCGAGCGTGATTGGGCTGCACAGGCCCGCCAGGAACTGGCACATGTGAACGCCGAACTAGGTTCCCTTCAACCGCCGCCGGTTGCGGCTACGGCGGCGCCAGGTGTCAACGTCGTGAATGCCAGCAATGGCACATCAGGCAATGGCACGACGGTGACGCCGGCCCTCTACGTCCGGCCCGATCTCGCGGCACCCGTGCTGACGCCGGTGAAGCTTGACGGAGGTAAGCCCGAAGACAACGCCGCGGAAGCGACGACCGCCCGCAACATCGTCAACGATGTCACCGGCGGCAAAAGCATTGACCAGATTGCGTCCGCCCGCGGCATGACGCGCGAACAGGTTATCGCTACGCTCAGGTCTGGCGGGATGACCGTGTCGACCACCAATCCGACCAGCGACAATGGCGATGTGCAGGCGACGAAAATCACGGACGCCAGCGGCCGCACCGTCTCGCAATATTACGACTACCAGCACGACAGCTACTATACGAGCGTTGGGCAACCCAACGGCACGGCGACCACCACGCCGGTCCGGGATGGGCTCGGACGCAAGGAAACCAGTAGCTATAATCCCGATACCGGCGCCATCACGACGCGTTACGAAGACGATCTTGGCACGGGAACCGTCACCGAGCGAACCTCCTTGCCGAACGGCACTTCCGTGGAAACCGTCACACCCGGGAGCGGCCCGGCCCTGCCGGTAACCACCGTCAGCGGCCCAGATGGTCACAGGACCGTGCTTGCGGCCTCTCAGGATCCGGGCGGAGCAACCACCCAGGGCATCAAGGATGATCTCGCCGTAGGCAAGAATATCGAGCAAATCGCGCAGGAAAGGGGTCTGACCAGCGAGCAGGTGATCGCCGAACTGCAGGCCGCCGGCTATCAGGTCACGACGCGGGAACCGACCAGCGACAATGGTGACGTGCAGTCGGTTGAAGTCGTCGATCCTCACACCGGCGACAAGACCGTCTACTATCATGACTACCAGCATGACGAGCGCACCGTCGTGACGACGTCTGACGGCAAGGAAACGACGGTGTCGGAGGACGGGAACGGCAGGACACGCAACAGTGTTCGCAATATCGAAACGGGCGAGACCACAACCACAATCGTCGATCCGAAGGCCGGAACTGAAACCAAGATCGTCACCGACAAGGACGGTCGGGTGACGACAACGACCACCGAGGAGATCAATGGCGGCGAGCCCGTCGAGTACGAGGTCAAGCCAGGCGACAACCTGACCCTGATTGCGCAGCAATATGGCGTGTCGCTGGACGATCTGAGGAGAACGAACCCCGAGCTCTTCAATTCGCATCGTGACCCCGACATCATCCACCCGGGCGAAAAGGTTACCATCGAAAACGGCACCCGAACGACCGTGGAAGTCACCTTCAACGGCTATACGCTGACCACGAGGCCGGACGGCAGCATGACGCTGCACAACAATACCACCGGGGCCGACCTGAAGATCGAAGCAGGAAGTACGCAGGAGGCCTTGGCCAGGACACTGCTGGCGGTGAACCCCAACAGCAGTGATGCCACGGAGGCAAAAGAGGGTGAGGTCGTAAAGACCTTCGTCGAAGGGCTGCTGGCCGGTGAAACCTTGCCCAGTCTCATCGACGCGGCAGAAGAAGCCGGACAAAACAAACAGGACCTGATCGAGAGATACGGGCTAGGTACCGTCGCCACGCCCAAGCTAGACGGTGAGAACAGGGTTGTCGATCCATTCGGCGATCCGCCGCAGGGCAACGCACCCTCCGGCGGAAAATGGACGCCAATGAAGATCGATGGCGTCTGGACCTGGGTCGATCCCGAGGTGGCGCAGGCCATCATTGCTGAGAACGTCGCACTGTCTCGCATCACCGAGACGCGAGCTCTGGCCGGCCAGCGGCAGGAGCAGTTCAACGTCCATATGCTCGATCCCGCCTACAAGGATGCGGTCGATGGCGCGCAGACCATCATAAACGAGGCACTGGCACCTCACGGTCTGCAATGGACGGCGCAGAAACCGAAGGGCACGCTTGCCGACGCACGGGAGCGGTTGACCAAGGCCAACAGCTTGCTGCAGAACGCGCAGGATGCCCGCAGTGAATACGAGACTGCCGGGCGGGTTCTCGCCGATGCCATCACGCAACAGAGCGAAGTTGCGCCGCTGATTGATCCCAATGCTGACGTTGTATCCGCGCAGGGACAGCCAGGTCCCAATAGGCAAACGCAGTATGCGCAAGGCCTCGCGGATCATGCGGCTGTCGACGAGCTATTCTCCGAAGTCGGCCTGCATCTGAGCGAGGGTGACAAGCTCACCATCGACTTCCTGGTGGGGCAGGCCGAGCTCGACGGCATCCCGACTGACTCGAAGGAATACCAGGACCTCAAGGCGCTGCAGACCACAGCCGGCAATCAGCTCGAGTTGGCGGAAGCCTATCAAAACTACTTCGACGCCCATGCCGACGCCACGCAAGTGGGTGCGCAGCAGACGGACCTCGAGCAGAGACTGCTCGCCGAATACAATAGCGAGCACCAGTTTCTGTTCGAACAGGGAAAGAAACATCAAAGGGTCAGTGGCGATTATCTGGGTCTCTTCCAATCGCAAAAACTGGAGGTCCGCGACGGCCAGCTGTGGGTGGTCAACCAATTCGAAGAGGGCACGACCGAGCAGCAGCTCACCTACAGTCTGAGCGAAACGAACGTCAGGGATGAGTACCGGGATCGGCAACTCAACAAGGACTGGCAGCAGCTTTTGGGCGGCGCCAATTCCAGCGGACCGGTGTGCACGGCCAATGGCCTGGAAGCGGTGAAGGCGGGCGAGGCGCAGGCGGCGAAGACTCTGAACGATGTCCTGGACAAGCAGCTCGGCAACAGCATTACCGACCTGAACAGCAAGCTGACGACGCTGCAGACCAACTTCAACAATGCGCTGACCGAGCACGGGCCCGGAACAGTCGATGCCCCCGCCGGCACGCTGCCCAATGGCGTGCAGCCGGTCGAGATCAATGTCGGCGGCCAGACGATCAAGGTGGCGCCCGAGGTTGCCCAGAAATACAACCAGATAGGGATCGATGCGCTGACCGAGGGCGGGAAGGCGGTCTGGATCGACCTGGATACAAAGGATGACGATGCCAGTGGACGCTGGGTCGATCCCGAACTGGCGGTCGCCAAGCTCAAGCTCGATGCGACAAGGCTTCAGATAACGCAGGCCGAGGACCTGCGCAGGGTGGTGCAGGGCTTCAGCGACTACCATGAGCTTCGGCTCAGCGATCCTTCGCTGTTGGCCGACCGCAACAGCACGGTGGACAAGACCTATCTCGACGAGCATGAGCAGCAGACGCTCGACGGCATCTATCAGCCGAAGTTCCAGCAGCTGCTCGACAGCGGCTACGACAACGAGTTCCGGCAGCCTGGGACGGACCTTGAGGAAACGGTCGCCAGGACGCTTAGCTTGGATCGTTCGACCGAGGAAGGCCGCGAGGCGCTCGAGAATGTGACGGACGAGATCCGCGATATCGGCGGCGACAATCCGTACGTGCGCCGCGTGCCGATCTTCTATGTCGACGACGAGGCCGGGACGCAGCAGGTTACGCTCTTTGCCGTGCGCGACGGCGATGGCAACACCCGCTATGTCGATGTGACCGGCAAGAAATTCGACGATCTCGGGGATTTCCAGGACAACAACAACCAGTTTGGCGAGAATGGCAAGCTCGTCGTTCCCAAGGGCCTGGAGATGAAGGCGGGAGACGACGGCAAGATCGCGCTTGAGGTCGTCAAAGCGCGCAACGTCTCCGTCTGGGACAAGGTTGTCGATCCGCTGGTTGGCATCGGGACCGGTATAGCCACCATCCTGTCGTTCACGCCGGCCGCGCCGGTGGCGGCACCGCTGGCCTATACGGGCGCCGCCTATCTCGGGACCAGAGCGGTCATAAACCAGGTCAACCATCTGGAACATGGCGGCGAGTGGGACGATACCGAGTCACTGATGAATGTCGCCACGGTGGCGACCACGGTTCTGCCCATGGCTTCCAGCGGCCTGCGCACCATTGGAATGGCGGGAAAGGAAATGACCGCCCTGCAGGCCTTTCGCGGCAGCATAGGCGCAACGCGGTCCGGCTCGCCCCTGGCGCTCGAAACCCGCACTTATATGCAATCGACGGCCGGTTTGAACAAGGTGGCCTGGGCCACGGATGTCGGCTCGGTGATTGTGGGCGCACCTTTGCTGGCGACATCCGCCTACGATCTCGCCGTCAACGGAGACCAGATGAATGGTCTCCAGCTTGCCAACGCACTTACGGGTCTTGGCACCGGGATCACCGGCACGGGCCTCGGCATCCATGGTCTGCGCACGCTGCGGCCGGGAACGGGCACGCAGGCGAGCTCCAACGGTCCCGGCGCCAACCCGCCGCCGGGCAGCGGCGGACCGTACCAGCAGCCGCCCGGCAGCAAAGGACCGCGACAGTCGCCGCCGGCGCTGGAACCCGGCCCCTCGGGGCGTCCAATGAATGTCTATGAGATCGGCGCCGACGGCGTTTACAGGCCGACAGGAGAGCAGGTCTTCCACGACCCCAGCCACCCGGTCATACCCGGAGAAGTGATCAAGACCGATGACGCCAGCGGCAATGGCTCGACGATGCTGCCGGGCCGCGACCCGCATGGTTCGACCCCGCCCGGTGCACAGCACCCCGCCGACGGCGACCCCATCGTCGTGCCGAATAAGCCGGCAGAGAAAGACGGATCGGTGCACCTCGTCTGGGACCCGGTGACACGCAGCTTTACCGGCATGCCTGAACGCGACACGAGTGGCTACGTCTACACCAGCGGCAAGGATCCAAAGACGCCTTCGGCCTATCTCGATGGCCTGACCGTCGAGCAGCTTGTGGCCCGCTACGAGCAGGAGAAGAGCTATTACTCCAGCCGCGAGATGGCCGAGCGTTATGGCCCGGACGGCGTCCAGATACCGCGCACGCCGCTTCGCGAAACACTGCCGGACTTCCGCGTCGGCGTCACCTTCCGGGTCCGGTTGAACACCGGCCAGGCATTCGGGATCGGCTCGCCGACGGTTGCGGCCGTCGGCTTCGGTGTCGGAACCAAGACTGATTTCGGCATGATCGGATGGTCGATCGTCGACAGCGTCAGCCAACGCAGCCTGACGCCGTTCAAGGACGCGCTCGGCACTCAGGGCGTCGTATCTTACCGGGCACGCGAATATAGGAACATCACAGCCCTCCAGGCCGGCGTCTGGCCGGTGTCCAATCAGACGGCCTTCCCGGTTCGCAGCAGCGATCTCTCGGCGGCAGCGAGCAAGGCGATATTCAGCGACGCGACCGGCTACAACGCCAAGCCGCTCGATGCTGCCATCGTCGGGATGACACCGGATGGCGAAGGCACCGTGATCGAGATGACCTACACGCCTTCGCTCAATGGCAAGGAGGTCACGCTCGCACCCGGCCAGCACGATTTCTTTGGTGTGCCGGCGGAAAACAGCTCCGGCCATGTCACGCTGCAAGGCGTGCTTCCGTTCGACCGTATCATGACCGAGACGAAGGTCGGCATACGCCTGCCGATCGTGGCCAATCACGTCGCGGCGGTCGACCAGATGCCGCGCATCGGCTTCGAGAAGCGACCGGAACTTGCGGTCAAGGACACGCTGCAACCGGGCGACATCGTGTCGACGCAGGCGTACGACCAGATCCAGTCCGCTTTCGGCTCGACAACCCTGAAGATCCAGTTCGCGGTCAAGGATCCGGCGAAGGCATCCGAACTCATCGCAGCCATTGGACAGGGCGATGGCATCCGCTCGATCCGTGACCTCGTCAAGTCGGGTCAGATCGATCCGTCGAACACGGTTTCTCTCGTCGATGAACCAACCCTGAGCGGATTGCGACTTTCGGCCGTACCGGGCAAGGCGCCCACGGCAGACGTCGTCTTGCTGACCGGCCAGAAAGTTCGCGTTGTAAACCCCGAGGCGATGCTGGTCGACGTCATCTTCAACGATCGCAACGGGCTGTCTGGCGTATTGGGCTTCAATCCGGATCGGATGACGACCTCGACGACCTACAAGGTGAAATCAAAAGTACAATCATGGCTTCCGGCGCGGTTCCAACCCGAGGGATCACCGCAGTCCCGCTACATGCCGAGCGCCGGCAACATCTATAAGAACCTCTACCGTTCGGATGGCACGCCTGCCACGCGCTACACGCTTTCGCTGTCGTCGCCTCCTCTCCCGGCAGGCGCGGTGGCTTACAGCGCCGAGGTGAGAATCCAGTACAAGTCCAAGGCGGCCAAGGTCGCCCCTTCGATCGCCAAGAACGAAACAGCGTCACTGACCTTCAATCGCGCCGACGGGCAAATTGAGGAACTGACGATCCCGGCCTGGCTCGCCCGTGCAGCGGAATCGTCGCGCGACGGGGCCTCGACCGGCATCCCGAAGGGCGGCAAAGCCTCCCTGGACCAGTTCCTGAGCGAACTGCAGAAGACGGCACGGCCGGATCAGCTCGCCGCTATCGAACAGTTCAAAACCGATTTCGGCCCGTCGATCGTCGATGGCGGTTTCATGCGCCAGGACGTTGCCGACGGCGTGCTGACGTTCCTCTCCTCGCAGGTGGGCAGCCGCAGGAGCGGCCCGATCCAGATAAGGGACGAGAACGGACAATCCGTGACGGCCACGCGTTACGGGCCGCTGCCAAGGAGCGCGGAGAACGTCTATGTGCCGCCAGCCGACGGACCGCCAGCGCGCGGCGACGAACCTGAGTTGATGCACAAGTCGCATATTCTGTACCGGGACCCGGAGACCGGAGAAGCATACGTCCTGCCATGGGTGCGCGGTGGTTCGCAGGACCATGTGCCAGGCAGCCAGGGACGGCCGGAGGGAGAAGTCGTGCCGCCGCAGGCAATGCCGGCCAGGAAGGCAATCGAGGCCGCGCCGCCGACGAGCTATTCGCTACAACAGGTCCGCAATATGCGGCAGCCCGAAAAATGGAAAGCCGGCGAGACTTACACGCGCGAACTCAATGGATCGCTCGGCGAGGCGCATTTCCCGGTCGAGGCCAATTCGGATGGTTCGCATCCCGTTTTCGGCGAGGGCGGGCGCTACGTGGATTCGCCTGTCTTCAAGAGCCAGGACGTGATCGAGGCGATCGAGGTCAAGACCTACCATCGCTGGACGACGATCAACGGTGTCGCCCAGATGCGCGAAGTACCGCTCACGCCGAAACTGCAGGAGCAGATCAACAAGGACGTGGCGCTGCGCGACGAGAATCCGGGCTATCAACCGCGCTGGGTCTTCCTTGACGCGCCGCCTTCGGCGGAGTTGCAGCGGGCGCTCGACGATGCGGGGATTGTCGGCAACATCTTCGGACACAACAAGCCCGCCACGGCAACACCGCAGTCTCAACCGACGTCAAGCCAAGTCGTCGCCGGGCGAACCATTCGTCTCCAGGGTAAGAATGGCGAGGCGATTGTGGCGGCAATGTTGGGCGCGGAGCCGAGAAGCCCGGAACAGGTGTATGTGCCGCCTTCCGATGGACCCCGAGCCCCGGCCGATGCTCCGGAGGTGCAGGACAAGACACACATACTGGTATACGACCCCAACACCGGCAAAGCCGTCGTGCTGCCGTGGATACGCGGCGCTTCCGACGATCATGTGCCGGGCAGTCTGGGCCGTCCGGATGAGAGCGATCAGCCTGCCAGTGCAGCGGACGGAGCAAGCAATGCCGGCCGACTGTTGCGCGGCAATATCGGCCCCTACATGTTCCGTGCCGATGACGTCAGAGCGACCCCGCTTGACCAGGTGCCGGATCTTGTCATGGGCGATTTCCAGCCGAACCAGATTCCATGGCTTAAGCGCGAGCAGGTGGCCGAACTGACGCAACAGCAGTTCCGCGACATGGATCAGGCCGGCTTGCTGCCCTGTCTGACCAAGAGCCAACTGCGCGGTATCCCGAAGGCAAAGATAGGCCAGGTCAACATCGCGGGCCTCGACGCGAAACAGATTCCCTGGCTGACTGAGGGCCACATCCGGAATATGACCGACCAGCAGTTCCGGGATCTCGGCAAAGCCGGTTTGACGCTCCGCCTGACGAAATCACAGTTGCGGGCGATAAAAGGAGACATGGTCGATCTCGTTGACGTGTCGAAGTTGGAAGCGCGCCAGGTTCCGTGGTTCAAGCCCGGCCAGGTCGCGAAGTTCACGTCACAGCAATTCAAGGACCTGGGCGAGGCCGGATTGCTGAAGAACCTCACCGAGCGCCAGGTTCAGGCGATCCCCGAAACCGTGGTCGATTCCGTGGACGTGGCGAAGCTCGATCCTAACCAGGTGCCGTGGCTGACCGAGAAGCAGATTCCGGTGCTGACCCGCGATCAATGGGGTGCCTTCACGATCCACCACACCGAAGCCCTGACCCAGCCGCAGATCGAAGCGGTGACACCAAAACAGTTCGAGGAAATGAGCCCCGGCCAGTTCCGCAAGTTCACGCTTGAGCAGTTCGAGTGGATGAGCGGGGACCAGACGAACGCCCTCTCCGTGCTGCAACTGACGACCTATCGGGCGACCCACAAAAAGGCGATGACGCCGGATCAGGCCACCAGCGTCGATCTGGCCCTCAGCCATGCCAGGATGCGGGAAAACGCTCAGGCACTCGCCACCTTTGGCGGCATGTCGACCACCTCCTACATGTTGTGGAGTTCGTTGCCGCCAACCTGGACCGCCACCGCCGGAGCGGTGGCATTTGGCGTGCGAGGCGTCGTTTTCGGCACGCAGGCGCTCTTCCCCAATGCAACCGCAAGCCACAAGCCGTTCGGGCGATTCCTCAACGCGCTCGGCGGAGCCACATTCATTGCCGCAGCGCCAGGTGCCGCGACCGGGATGATTCAGGGTAAGGATCTTGTCGTCAACAGCACGTTCACGCTCGGCAACATCGTCTATGGCACGAAGTCGATGCTGCAGTCGTTCACCGGCAGACCGGTGATCCGAAACCTGGCCGAATATCTTGCTGGACCCGGCTATGTGCTTGGCTGCGCCGTCTATACGGCGCACTCCTGGCCGGCGCCGATCGCCACAGTCGCCGGCACCATGTTCACGTTCGGCTGCGCGGAATTCTGGGCGTCGGCCATAAGGACGGACCGGATGAATCGCCGTTCAGTGCCGCGAACCGATGCTGATATCGCGGCGGCGGAAAAGTCCGACAAAAGATGGGCTGCATGGGATCGGTGGACTCTGGGCATTACCTTCGGCGTTGGAATGCTGCTCTTCTCGCTGGACGCCCTGCTCGCGGAGCCTTGGGAGGGCGCGAAGACAACCCCGCCACCCGATCCGAAAAAACCGGATGACGATGCGTCGTCTCAGCAACCCGATGATCCTTCGGATGTTCCAGATGGGCCGCAGATCCCAGGAGAGGATTTCCCGCAACTTGTCGTGGTCGCCGATGATGGCCTGAATTTGAGAAGCCGGCCTGACGGGGATTCGACCGTGGCAACGGTTCTGCAACCCGGCACATTCGTCGAACAGACCGCGAAGCCATCGACCGATCCGTCAGGGGAGACCTGGATACCCATCGAAGGTTTCGGACCGGACGGCGAAATGCATAGCGGATGGGTTTCCGGCGACTATGTCGAGGCTCATGCCGAGGGCAGCAGCAATTCTGAGGGCCGCACGAACCCAACGCTGGAGAAAGACGGCTATCAGTGGGTCGAGGTCAAGGATGGCGACAGCATTCGCCTGATTGCCAAGACCCATTTTGCGGATGTGGCGCAAACCGTGGTGCTCAATATGGATCATATCCTGAGCCCGGATATGATTTTCTCAGGTGACCGCATCTACCTGCCGGTCACCTCGGTCGGCTGAGAAATCGCCGGCCCAAGCCTTTCGTCCATCGGCTCCTGCGCCTTGGCGGTTCTCGCGGCATATGCGTGTGCAACGGAGGCGGCCAGCTTTGCCGCCTGCTGCGCTATCGGATTGGATGGTTCGGAAGAGTAGGAGGCGGTAAATTGCAGGTCGGACGGGTGCCATTCGCATTCGACGATGCGCAATTTACCGCTTGCGATATAGTCTTGGACGACTTCCTCGGGGAGGGAGGCTATGCCGATTCCGTTGAGTGTCATCTTGATGGAAGCGGCCAGCGAATTGGCCGGAAAGATGCGCGGCGTTTCTTCGAATTCACCGGTGAGCTTGCGGTAGAGTTCGCTATAGGGGCGCGTGGTTCGCGCGTAGCTGATGATCGGAAACTGCATCAGGTCGTTCAGTGTCACCTTGCGTCGGTTGGGCAATTTCAATTGCGGCGAGCAGACCCAGACGAGAGGAAAGGACGGCATCTCGATGTTCTCGATGCTGTACTCCAGGATAGGGCCCATCAGCACCGCAAGATCGAGCCGGTGTAATATGAGTTCGTTGCGAAGGGTCGTCGTCGCATCGACGACGATATCCGTCTCGACAAGCGGATAGTTTGCTTGCAGTTCCTTGAGAAAATCCGGGAGCCAAGTGTGCACGATTGTTTCGGCAACCCCAAGCCTCAGCACCCTCGTCGTCTCTGAAGTCTCTGAAAGAGAGCTGGCCATCAGTTGCAGCCGTTCCGCTACGCGCAGGACCCGTTGAGCAGCTGGCAGCAGCCGCTGTCCCTCGGCGGTCAGCCTGACTGTGCTGCTCTGCCGCTCGAACAGCCTGGCACCCAGCGCTTCCTCCAGCCCGGCAATTCGGGTGGATACCGCCGGCTGCGTGGTGTTCAGGCGTTCCGCCGCCTTTCGAAAGCTTCCGAAAGTCGCCACCAGGAGAAAGGTTTCGAGCTGCTTGATGTTGAAAGGTATCACGACGGTAGGTCACTCATTGCGGCGGCTTTCGGGGAGGGAGTCGAACCATCAATGCCGTACAATAATCTGGGTACCGATCTTCACTCGGTCGTAAAGATCGATGACATCTTCGTTGGTCATGCGAATGCAACCGGAGGAGTTGGCCTGTCCGACGGTCCATGGCTGGTTGGTGCCGTGCACCCGATAAAGCGTGTTGCCGATATACAGTGCGCGCGCCCCCAATGGGTTGTTCGGTCCTCCTTCGACACGCGCGGGCAGGAGGCGGCCTTTTGATGCTTCTCTGGCTCGCATTTCGGCCGGCGGCCGCCAATCTGGCCAGTTCTTTTTGCTCGAAATCGTGTCGCGGCCGGACCATTCCAACCCCTCCTTTCCAACGCCCACCGCATATCGCAGCGCCTTGCCGTTTCCCAGGACGTAATAAAGGCGCCGCTCCGTGGTGTTGATCACGATCGATCCCTTTGGCTGAGCCTCGCTGAAATTCACGATCTGCCTGGGGATCACCGACCACGCCGGTAGCGTTCCTTCGCCCGACATCTGGTCGGGAGCCGAAGGGGAGACCAGCACATTTTTCGCCTGATCGTAAGTCCAACTTCTAGGGTCATAGCCGCTGTTCGATTGGGCCTGTGCCGACGTTATAGCCGCAACCAATACTGCAGCAGTCAAGCTCTGAAGCAGGATCTTGTTTGCCGCCACCGAGACCGATCCCTTTCTGCATTCTGCCGTTGAACCGGGTGATCATGGACCGGTCTCCAGCTGATTCCAGCGCGCACGATATCGTTTTGCTCACTGTTCGCAACATTTGGCACCGAATACACAGATGCAATCCAATTGGACTTCCAATTTCACGGTGCGCACGATAGAGTGAATTGGCGGGTAAACCATGAGACAAGCGACGCGTGCCATCGCTCGTGTGTCCCTTTGTAATAGGACTGATGTTGACGGGACGCGGTATCTGCCACGCGGATCGATTGTCGGGAGCAAGGGCTGCCTTTGCCGCCTGCGGCCTGGCCATGGTCCTGGCGTTCGGCCTTGTCGCGCGGCCCGCGCACGCCGCCGAACCACGCTGGCCTTCCGGCCCCTACAAATACATCACCGTCGACCAGTCGGTGACAGACGCGCTCGTCGAGCTTGGCCGCAACATGCGGGTGCCCATGCGTGTCAGCAAGCTTGTAAAAGGGCGCCTCAGCGCCGGCATGCCGGTTGGAACGGCCCGCGAGTTTCTGGAAGAGATCTGCAATCGATACGGGCTGGTCTGGCATTTCGACGGCATCGTCATGAACGTCGCGACCGAAGCTGAAGTCCGGACGGAAATGATCCCGCTTGATGCCAACGCGGCTGTCAGTGCGGAAGATCGGCTTTCGCGGCTGGGGGTCATCGATCCGAGGTTTCCAATAACGGTTTCCAAGCAAGATGATGTTGTCTCGGTATCGGGGCCGCCGTCCTACGTTGAACTCGTCAGGAAAACGCTAGGAGTTCCTGCGGCGCCGAGCACGAAGCAGGATTCTGGCAAAGTCGTTCCGGTCCGCGTTTTCCGCGGAAAGCAGGCGGAGGCGCAGAATGTCCCCTCCGGCAAACCGAACTAAGGAAGCAGGAGGGCAGGTTCATGCAAATCGCGCCGATTGGAGCCCTTGAAGCCACGCTGGCAAATTTGACCACCAGCATGAGCGCACAACAACAGATCACCGCCGGTGCGACAGCGCAGCCGACTAACCGAATGGTGGGCGCCAACCAGGAAAAACACGATGCAGCGAAGGTCAACACGCCTGAGCGCAGCGATGTCGCCACGCGGGCAGGCCAGCAGGTGGCGCAGGAATCGTCCGGCACCAATCCGGCAATGGCCGGACAATCCTCCAAATCGGAAAAGACCGAGCCTATCGTCGAACACAAGCTCTTCGACTATCTGGCCGAGGTGGAAAAGGCAGGGGGCGGGGCGTTCACGGATCCATCGGCATTGTTCGGTTCTGCGGTTCAGTCGCTGGAAGGAACCATGCAGCAGGTCCAGAAGGCCCTTAGCCAGGCAAATGCCCCCGTGAATGCTGAAACGGCCAGCATGCAGGATGCCGCCGGCAAGACCGCCCCATCAGGCAAGGAAGGCGAAAACGCCACCGCAAAGAATGCCGAGCAACTGCTTGAACGATCCATTTCGGTGATGTGGGCAGCCGCCAATCTCGAGGTGGTTACGAGCAGCGTGACGGCCGTTACGTCGTCCACCAGCACGCTCATCAAGCAACAGTAAGCGCTACGGAGTGTTCGTGCACACGCTACCCTTGCCGCGGCGATCAACACCATTGAATCGATGCGGCGTCCGGTGCCGCGTCGCTCTCGTTGTGGTGGGCATGCTAGTGCTCCAGGCGTGCTCCGTGGAGCTATATTCCAACCTCAACCAGCGGCAGGCCAACGAGATCGTGGCCACGCTGATGCGTCACGGGATTCCGGCCCAACGCGAGGCCGGCAAGGACGGCAAGATGACAGTCTCCGTACAGAAGGACCGTTTCGCCGAAGCCATGGCGATTCTAGACGAAAGCGGATTGCCCAAACAGGAGTTCCAGACGCTCGGCGAGGTTTTCAAGAGAGACGGGCTTGTATCCTCGCCGGTGGAAGAGCGGGCGACGATGATCTATGGCCTAAGCCAGGAACTGTCGCAGACGATCTCGGAAATCGACGGCGTGCTTTCCGCACGCGTTCATCTCGTCCTACCAGAAAACGATCCGCTGAGACAGCGGCTGGTGCCATCATCCGCCTCCGTCTTCATCCGGCATCGCGCATCCGTTCCGATGAATGAGCTGATCCCGCAGGTCAAGATGCTGGTGGCCAAAGGCATCGCCGGACTGACCTATGACAATGTATCCGTCACCCTCATTCCGGTGGCCGCGACAGCCCCCGAGCAGGGAACCGGTGAGGCAGGTTTCACAACATTCTTCGGCCTCTGGCTGCATCCAGACAGCCTCGCCGCCGCGAAGTGGCTGTTCTACGGCATGGCGGCGGCCATACTCGCGCTGGCTGCCCGACTGGCCTACGTCCAGTGGTATCGGCGGCCCGGTGTCTATGCGCTCGGCGCTTCTGCAATGCCCGTGAAGAAGACATGATCCAGACCCGCTCGAAGCAAACTGCCAGCCCAGAATGGCAGACATTCATGTCCAATCCCGCAGGCTATGCGGATGCGGCCCGACTCGCGCAGTGCTTTGACGGCACGATCAGCGAGGCTGCCTGCGAGCGTATGCTACGGTCGCAACGCCTGCATGAGCGATTGTCGGAGCTTCTGCTCGACCGTTACGGGCTCGGCGGCGCTGTCGCCGACGAACCGGCCGATGAGGTGGATCGGGCGATCGCTCTGTCATCGGGTGAGGAGTTGGAGGGACTTGCGCTTCGCTCGGGCGCGATCTACTGGGCCGGCAGTCTGGCCGCCGCCATTGATGGACGCGAAGCGGCCGCGTTGCAGGCGGCACTCGGCGCGGATCTGTGCACTTTCGCAGTCGCCAACCGCGATCTGGCCGGTCCGATGCAGCCGTTGGAGCCCCTGGAAGATATTCACCGCCGTGTCTATGCCGACGGTCTGAGTTGCCTGGGCGCGTGGTGTCAGGCGATGCCCGGCGATACGAGCATGCGGATTCGCCTCAAGCTGATGCCGCACGAGCTTGTTGACCAGACGACGGCCGCACCATTTGCCGAAACCGGTCCGGTCATTGTTCGACGAGCGATGAGTTAGACGAGATGGTCGAACCGGGCACAGCGACCAATGATGTGCCGAGGCGGCCTTACGCCCGCATCCTGCGCGCCGCCGAGGCACGCGCATGGCAGGACGGGTATGCCTTTCTCGACGACGCCAGGCGTGATGCACAGCAGTTGCGCGACGCCGCTCGGCGAGCCTATGCGGCCGAATATGCGCAGGGTTATGAAGACGGCAAGGCGCAAGGCGACGCGGATGCCGCGCGCTTGGTGAGCGAGACCGCGGTCAAGGTAGATCGCTATCTTGGCGGGCTGGAACCTGAAATCATCAATCTAGCCCTCGATGTCGTCAGGCGAGTGCTGGGAGAATTCGACGTGAGCATGCTTGTCGCCAAGGCGGCCGGGCAGGCCGTCACTGAAATTCGTCGCGCCAAATATCTGAAGGTCCGGGTTCATCCCCTTTCCGTTGACAGGGTTCGCAACGAACTGGATGCGGTCCTGCGCGAGAGTAACTTGGGCATGACGGTCGAGATCGACGCAGCCGATACGCTGGCGAGGGGCGCTTGCATCCTCTCGACCGACATTGCCGTCATTGACGCCAGCATCGACGCACAGCTCAATGCCATTGCCGCTGCGATTTCATCAAAGGCCGAGGCGCCGGCATGACAAGTCCCGCCACCAAGATCGAGAGCCGCCTCGCATCCATCGTTCCGAACCTGCGTTCCGGCCTGCGCGACGATGCCAGCCGACCCAGGAAAGGGCGGGTACGGCGGGTGACCGGCACGGTCATTCACGCGACGGTGGAGGAGGTCCGGATCGGCGAGATATGCGAACTCGTCGATCCCGGAACCGGCAGGGCAACCAAGGCGGAAGTCGTTGGGCTCATGGACGAGATGGCGATCCTTGTTCCGCTTGGCGATCTCACCGGCCTTTCAAGCCTCACGGAGGTCATTCCGACCGGAAAGAACCAGCTGGTGCCCGTCGGGCCCGGCCTGCTTGGTCGGGTGATCAGCGCGCTCGGCGAGCCATTGGATGGCAAGCCGCTTTCGCCGGATGGCATTACCGGCAGCTATCCGGTCAATGCCTATCCGCCATCTCCGCTGGAGCGCAGCTTGATTTCCGAGCCTATCCAGCTCGGAATCCGCGCCCTCGATGGGCTTCTCACCTGCGCGCGTGGGCAGCGCGTCGGCATCTTCGGCGAGCCTGGCGTCGGCAAGTCGATCCTGCTTTCGGATATCGTCAGCGGCACTGACGCAGATGTTGCCGTGGTTGCTCTTGTCGGCGAACGCGGACGTGAAGTGCGCGAATTCATCGAGCATCAGCTCGGGCCGGAAGGGCTGGCGCGGGCAATCATCGTCGTCGCGACGTCCGACCGGCCTGCGATAGAGCGCGTCAAGGCCGCCTATGTGGCTACCAGCATTGCCGAATATTTTCGCGACCAAGGCAAGCACGTGTTGCTGGCAATGGACAACATAACGCGGTTTGCCCGTGCGCAGCGCGAGATTGGCCTTGCTTCAGGCGAGCCGCCGACGCGTCGCGGTTTTCCGTCTTCGCTGTTCGCGGTCCTGCCACGTCTGCTTGAGCGCTCAGGGCCTGGCCGCGTCGGCTCCATTACAAGCCTCTACAGCGTTCTTCTGGAGGGCGATGGCACGCTGGATCCGGTTGCCGAAGAAATCCAGGCGCTTCTCGATGGCCACGTCTTTCTGTCGAACGAACTTGCGCAGCGCAATCATTTCCCGGCCATCGACGTGCTGCGCAGCCGGAGCCGCCTGATGGACACGGTGGTGCCGTCTGAGCATCGGTCGGACGCCGGCCGCTTACGGGAGCTGCTCGCTCGCTACGCCGACGTGGAATTGCTGCTGCGCGTCGGTGAATACGAAAAGGGCAGCGATGCGGTGGCGGACGAGGCGGTGGCGAAGATCGACACCATCAACGCGTTCCTGCGACAGCCGTCCGCCACTCACGAGACCATCGAGAAGACACGCGAACGCATGCGGGGGATCGTCAATGAAAGATCGTGACATAATCGCACGATTGCGCGACCTCAGGCGTCGCGGTGAAAAGCGCGCAAATGAAGCGGTCATAAGGAGATACGCCGCTGCGCACCGGGCCGCCGGGGAGGTTCAGGAGGCGGCCGCCGCGGTCGCGGAACACCTCCAGCGCACAGCCGACGCCGAGGATGCAGCATTCGGTTCGCTTGTTGGACAACCGGTGAAGGCCGCCAGCCTCTATAGGCTTCAGGGACAATTCGAGAGCGCCGCCAGAAAAACCGAGCAGCTTCGGGAAAACGAGAAGATGGCCGGCATCACCGAGCAACGACGGAAAGCGGAGTTATCGGCAGCCCGCAATGATCATCGCGCGAGCCTGAAGGCGGTGGCGAAGCTGGACGGGCTGTTGGAGCATCTGACCAAACGCACGGCGCGTCGTCGCCTCGCGCTTGCCGAACTTTCCGAGGAAGACGATCGCAGTCCACCGCGCTTGCCTGCAGAACGATAGTCCAATCAGTGATCGTGAATATGGAAGTGTGATGCCTCAGGCCTTGGCGTCGGCAAAAAAGAAAGCGCGTGTAGAACCGGTGAGACGCACGGCCACACGCTCGAGCGTCGGCGAGCCGCTGACATTGGAATCTGTTGCGGCTGTGGAGGTTGGGGCATTGAACGCCTTCTACCGTCGCCGTGCCCCCGCGGAGATGACGATTGCGGGGAAAACCATGGCGATCGCGGCGGTCTGGCCGGCACCCAATCCTGTGGAGCAGCGGCTGTGCACGATTGCGTTCACTGTCGCAGACACGGCGGGCAAATTGCGCGTGCCGCTTTCTGTTGTCGAACGGGGTCTTGCCAGGGCCGACGAGCTAATCGACGTGAAACGACTGGCACCCGCTCACGCCGCACTGCTGCTGGAATCGGTATTCGAAGACGATCTCGAATGGATCGAGGGCAAGCTGGGCGAGAGGATCGCGATCACCTCGGTCGCACAAGCAGATACCGTTTCGGGCGATACCCCGTTCGCTTTTGTCATGACCGGCAAGGATAAGACGATTGACTGCGTCTTGAACACGAATAACGCCGGCCTG
The DNA here is from genome assembly GCF_004010325.2 of Mesorhizobium sp. M00.F.Ca.ET.216.01.1.1. Taxonomy (GTDB): domain Bacteria; phylum Pseudomonadota; class Alphaproteobacteria; order Rhizobiales; family Rhizobiaceae; genus Mesorhizobium. Next base: position 3,758 of record NZ_SADR02000027.1, on the reverse strand, counting down.
GTCGTGCGGATCGGCCGCTTTCTCGACGAGATCACAAAAGCGAAGCCACCGATCCCAGGCGAATTCCCGCTGCCGGTCTGCCTTTGGCGTAATGCGCTTACGATCAGCCTTGGTGAGCTTCAAAGCCTGCGTCCTGACGATGTGGTGCTCTTCGATGACGCGGAGGAAGAAGGTGTGGCGGCACTCGTCATTGCCGAGCGCCTTTATGCCCCGGCCGCCCTGACTGCCGATGGGCCGCAATTGCTTGCCGCCCCGACTGCAATCGCTGGATCGAAATGGGAGTGGACCATGAATCAGAACACGCCGCCGCATGCCGACCAGACATTGGAAGAGTCAACTCTGGACGAGTTGCCGGTTGCGCTTGCCTTCGAACTCGGCCGCACGGCAATGCCTCTCGGGGAGGTAAGGCAGCTCGCGCCCGGCGCTATCGTTCCGCTCGCCCATGTCGCGAAGGAAACGGTCGACATCATCGCCAATGGCAAACGCGTCGGCCGTGGCGAGATCGTGCGGATCGGGGAGAGTCTGGGCGTGCGGATCGCCCGCATGTTCGACAATGCTTGACAATTCGCCCAACCTCCTTGGGATTCTGATCGCCGTCGGCTTCGTCGGTTTGCTGCCGCTGGCAGTCGTCACGATGACCGGATTCCTGAAAATCTCGGTCGTGCTGTTCCTCATCCGCAACGCGCTCGGCGTCCAGCAGATGCCGCCCAATCTGGTACTCTACGGCATAGCACTCGTGCTCACGGTCTATGTCACGACGCCGTTGCTGAGCGAGATGTCGGGCCGGCTTCAGGAAGGGCAGGTTCAGTTCCAGACTACGGACGACCTCGCCAGGGCGGCGCAACTGGTCAGGGAACCATTGCAGCAGCACCTTATGAAATTCACCCAGCCGCAAGAGCGGCAGTTCTTTCTCGATGGAACGAGCCGCCTGTGGCCGGAACAGGCACGCCAGAATCTGAACGACGACGATCTTTCGATCCTTGTTCCTGCCTTTGTCGCATCCGAGCTTACTCGCGCGTTTGAAATCGGCTTTCTGCTTTATCTTCCTTTCCTCATCATCGACATCGTTGTTGCCAACATCCTGATGACGCTCGGCATGATCATGGTCTCGCCGGTCCTCATTTCGATCCCGCTGAAACTGTTCCTTTTCGTCGCCATAAATGGCTGGTCGCGGCTGATGCACGGCCTCATCCTGAGTTATGGCTGACGCCGCCGGGAGGTTTGCATGAGCAATGACTTCATCCTGGCGAAGGTCCAAAGCGCCCTTTTGACGGTGCTGTACGCGTCCAGCCCAGCGATCATCGCGGCGCTGGCCGTCGGCATCCTTGTCGGCCTTGCCCAGGCGCTGACGCAAATTCAGGACCAGTCCCTGCCGCAGACGATCAAGCTCGTCGTCATTCTGCTGGTCATCCTCGTCTTCGGCCCGCTGCTTGGCCAGCAGATCGCGGAGCAGGCCTCAACGGCGCTGGACGAATTCCCAGTCGTGACGCGTTGAGGCGCGCAGATGCCGGTCGAACCATTCTTCGCCTCGGTCAAAGAGCTTCAGTTCTATCTTTTGGCGGGGGCTTTCGCGCTCGCACGCATGACCGGATTCATGCTCCTGATGCCGCTCTTTTCGCGTGTGCCCCTATCCGGCCTTCTGCGCAACGGCGTTGCCCTGGCGTTGGCGGTTCCGGTCTTTCCGATGATCGTGAACAAACTGACAAACACTGACATCGCGACGACGATGATCGTCGCGTACATGCTCAAGGAGGTCGTGGTCGGGGTAACGCTCGGGCTGGCGATGGGCATACCGTTCTGGGCGGCCGAGGCTGCGGGCGATATCCTGGACCTGCAGCGCGGCTCCACGATGGGGACGCTGATCGATCCGATGATGACCCATGAGACGAGTGCCACCGGCACCTTGCTCGCCGTCATCATGGTCACGATCTACCTGGCTGCCGGCGGCCTCGAACTTTCTTTGACCAGTCTCTACGACAGCTATGGCCTTTGGCCGATCGACCAACTTCTGCCCGTGTTCAGCAAGGACGCAGCCGGCATCTTCCTCGATCTGCTGAACCGCATTCTGATGATGGCATTGACCCTCGTTTTCCCGCTCATCATCAGCATGCTCTTGTCCGACATTGTGCTGGCTTTCTTGGCGCGCGCCTCACCGCACCTGAATGTCTTTGCGCTTTCGCTGATCGTGAAGACGCTGGTCTTCAGCCTCGTCTTTGTACTCTACTCGGCTTTCCTGCTCTTCTACATGAACCGGGATCTTGGCTTCCTGCACGAGGCAGGCCGACAGATAGAAGCGATCGGCTGCCGTACCTGTCGATGAGAAGAGGAAGATTAGCGGATCGTAATAGAAGGTAACGTTGGTCGGCCAATAAATACAATTTATCGTTGAGGGAAGATTCTGACAATTTGACAAGCGGCCGAACTGCCAACGATCTTACGCCCTCCCGACGTGTCTCTGAAAAACGCGCATATCCCTCGGTAGCCATGGCTCGCCAGACCACTTCATCGATATTCGAAGACCTACGGCTAGTCGATGCGGATAGGCTGCGCAGGCTTGTCAGAATGGGCGCCTATGAGGGGCATACAGGAGGGCTTGCGCGCGGCAAGCTCCAGGCCAATGTTGTGATTGTGCCCCGCAGCTTTGCCAGCGATTTCCACCAGTTTTGCATCCGCAACCCGAAACCCTGTCCATTGGTCGGCGTCAGTCGCGCCGGCAGTCCATTGATCCCAGCGCTGGGCGATATCGACATCCGCACCGATGCCCCCCAGTACAACATTTATCACTTCGGGGAGCTGACCCGTCAGAAAACCGACGTTATCGACCTTTGGCGGGATGATTTTGCCGCTTTCGCGCTCGGCAGTTCGCTGACCGTCGAGGCTGCGCTTGCCGAAAAGGGCGTGAAACTCCGCCGCATCGGCTGCGGCAAAGCCTCACCCAAGTTTCGAACCAGGATCGAGACTTGTCGCGTCGGACCGTTTGGTGGCGAAATGGTCGTCTCCATGCGCCCGATAAGACGATGCGACGTCGACAAGGTTCGCGCCCTCACCGCACGCTTCCCGCATGCCCACGGCTCTCCCATCCATGTCGGAGATCCATCGATTATCGGAATAAGAGATTTGATGGCTTCCGACTGGGGCGATGCGGTCGAAATCATGGAAGGGGAGGTCCCGGTGTTCTGGGCCAGTAGCCTAACCGCGCAAGACGCTCTTGCTCGTGCCGAACTCGCGATCTCGATCACAGTATCGCCGGGGCACATGCTGATCACCGACGTGGATGCACGGGCAGATGGGGGCGCGTTCAAGGTTTAGGAACGTCGCCTTCCACAGCGGGCGGAGTGCGCTCACGGTTCCGCTTTCGACATTTACAGGTGAAGGCATCGCCAATCCGCTCGGCTCGTTCTGGACGACAAGCCTGGTGCTTGGGCATCACGGCGAGCCGGCTGCGACTCGTCGTCTTATGGCTGCTATCGAAACCGTCACCGGTCGAGGAGAGTATCTAAGAGACCGTTTTGAAAATCGGCTGGCTATGGGTTCCGTCTGAGGCTTGGTTGTGATTCAAGCTTTAGATGTGGACAGAGCAGAGCCGTGGCCGGATGGCCCAGATCGCCAAGAAGACCAGGCGCTACCCGTCTGATTTGACGGACGAGGAGTGGGAGCAGTTCGCGCCGCTGATGCCCAAGCCTGGGCGTCGCGGCCGTCCGCGCGAGGTTGATTTCCGGGAGGTGGTCAACGCCGTGCGCTACCTGGTCCGCTCCGGT
>NZ_SADR02000277.1 GCF_004010325.2 Mesorhizobium sp. M00.F.Ca.ET.216.01.1.1 | reverse complement strand
AGCAGCCGGTTGTCCGCGGGGTCCGTCACAGAAACGGTGTTGGAGAACTGCTCGGCCGCATAAACACGGTCGTGATGGCTGACAGCGATATCAGGCGCGCTGGCCGCGCCGGGTGCCTGACCGGCCCACGCAGAGCCGGCAAGTGCAAAGCCGGCAACGCCCGCGGCGACGCAAAACCGGGAAAGGTTCTTCTTCATTGCTGATCCTCTTGATTGGATATCGATCCGGACATGCTGTGGTGGGTCGGCTGCGCGGCAGAACCTGATGCGTGGCCCGGACCCATCTGATCCGGTGCAGCGGCCGACGGCGGCAACGGCTGCCCCAACGCAATGCGCATGGCGACGATCTCCTGC
>NZ_SADR02000276.1 GCF_004010325.2 Mesorhizobium sp. M00.F.Ca.ET.216.01.1.1 | reverse complement strand
GCAGCATCTATCCGGGTGTCGGTAAAGGCTGAATCATCATTCCCTGTCCGCGAGGCTGCCACTCGATGAGCCGTGTTATAACCCGGGCGATACCAAGATCACCGCCCCCGGCAAGGTACTGACCGAACTGCCCGGAGGGCCGATCGATCACCATTGGACCAAGAGCCTTGTCGCGAGCCCTGACGGGTCGCTGCTCTATGTCGGCGTCGGCTCGAACAGCAACATCACCGAAAACGGCATCCAGGCCGAGAAGGACCGCGCCGCGATCTGGGAGGTCGACCGCGCCACCGGCCGTTCACGCATCTTCGCCAGCGGGCTGCGCATCCCAACGGCCTTTCGTTCGAACCCGAAAG
>NZ_SADR02000275.1 GCF_004010325.2 Mesorhizobium sp. M00.F.Ca.ET.216.01.1.1 | reverse complement strand
GTCACGATTCCCTGCACGCGCAGCAGCAGGCGGCCTGAAGCGCCGGGCCACCAGGCGCAGCTTCAAACCGCGGGCAATTGCGGCCGCGTTTCGAGCGACCGGCGGATCAACGCCTCCACCGCCGCGCGCTCCTCGCCCACGAGCGGCAGGCGCGGCGGGCGCACCGGTTCGGCGCCGCACGGTCAAGCTCGACGGACCGTTGATCGAGCGCGGCTCGGTCAGGGTCATCGCCGAAACGAAGCAGCTCGCAACTAATAATATTAACGACTAGCAGGTAATAGGACTCTCGCAGCAGGCAGAAGACCGGGCATTACAAGCATCGGCATTGACAAGAAACAGGCAAACCATCCATA
>NZ_SADR02000274.1 GCF_004010325.2 Mesorhizobium sp. M00.F.Ca.ET.216.01.1.1 | reverse complement strand
ACGGGAGCCGCAAGATTTCGAAATTTACAAAGAATTGACAAAAAAGCTGCGAGAGTATAACGAGAATCATTATTATTCAAAAGGCTTTTTCGGGTACTGATCGCGTCTCCTGGGCCTTCTGACGGCGACGCGCCGCTGCGGAGACGGCGCCGAAAGTCATATGCATGCGCGCGCAAGTTTTCCGTGCGTCTGCGACACCAGGCGCTCGCCCGGCGACGTACCGTGCCCGCACGTCGACATTGGCTTTCACAGCTTCATCGACAAGCGGGGTTTGACGCGGCGGGTGGGCGAAAATCAGCCGAAGCCCTCAATTTCTCTTTAGATTTGCCGATACTACTGTCGTTATCCTGCGC
>NZ_SADR02000273.1 GCF_004010325.2 Mesorhizobium sp. M00.F.Ca.ET.216.01.1.1 | reverse complement strand
GAACTGCGAGCCGTCTCGCGGGAACTCCGGTCCCGCATTGAACAGCTCACCAAAAATTGTCTGGACCGTCGTTATGGCGCGCCCGACTGCAAGCCTACCGCCGACGTGCGCCTGCAGAACAGGCGCGGCGGTCAGGTGGTCTGCATGCGCATGGGTCTCAAGTAACCATTCAGTCGAGAGGCCCTCGGATTCAATATACGCAACGATGGCCTGGGCAGACGTCGACGAATATCGGCAGGTCGGCGCGTCGAAGTCGAGCACAGGATCGATGACCGCCGCCGCAAGTGAGACAGGATCATGAACGACATAGCTTGCGCTGAAGGTGGCCTCATCAAAAAATGCACGGATAATCGG
>NZ_SADR02000272.1 GCF_004010325.2 Mesorhizobium sp. M00.F.Ca.ET.216.01.1.1 | reverse complement strand
CGCCTGGCGGAGGCGGTGTGGAAGGCGACCTCGGCGGCGGACAGATCGCCCACCGCCTCGACCGGCCGCGTCGCCGCGCCGAACGGGTCACGGCCCAGCCAGTTGGCGGCAATGCGCGCCAGCTTCTCGTCCTGCCCCGGTGTGTAGTAGATGGCGTAGCGCATCGGTGTTCCTCGTCAAGCGCGCCGCGCCCGAAGGATCAGGCGACGCGCTTCAAGTCATTGCTTGGCAAGTCGTGGGCCCAAAAACGCCGGAGCGCTTGCGGCGACATGCACCGGAACCGCTGCCATAGGTGATTTCCATGACGGATTGACGAAGCTTTCATGGGTTTTCGAAGGCAAGTCCAGCCGCAGGC
>NZ_SADR02000271.1 GCF_004010325.2 Mesorhizobium sp. M00.F.Ca.ET.216.01.1.1 | reverse complement strand
CCACGGTGGCCTACATTTCGAGACACAAAAACATGACACAAAAAAACACAAAGCCGCCGGAAAGCGATTCCGAAGCGGTTTTGCGGTTTAGACGCGGGCAGAAAGCGGACCAAAAAAGCGGACCAAAGCGGACCGAAAGCGACCCAAAGCGCGCCACCCCGCGCGACATTAATCAACGCAAAGAGACGAACCTGATGACGGCCACGATGACGGCCGTTTCAGCATGCTGATAAAGGAGGCACTCATCATGATGGAACCCCACGCCCAGCCGCTTTCCGAAGCCGGCGCCGAGTCGTTCGACACGAGGGGGCTGCTCGACCGCTACTTCGAGATTACCGCGCGCGGCAGCTCGCAG
>NZ_SADR02000270.1 GCF_004010325.2 Mesorhizobium sp. M00.F.Ca.ET.216.01.1.1 | reverse complement strand
GCCGAACCTCGAGAACGAGACCTGGGTTGAATCGGCCAATGTGATCAACGGCACCGATACGCCGGAAGCCGCGGCCAAGAAGCTGCAGGACGGTCTCGACAGCTGGTACAAGCCGGCGAAGTAAGAGCATTGATTGCGATGCCGGCCGGGCCCAGGCCCGGCCGGCGTTCAAACAGGTCCAGATAGCGATTGTCGGCGCAGCCTCCCGGTCTTACCCTCGATCTCGCGGGGAAGACGGAGCCGATCTGTCGCTGGCCTTGTCTAACCCCCGGAGGGGACAGCCAGGCCGTGCATCGAGGCATCAGCTAGCATCACCGAACTGGAACCCAGAGACGGCGGGGAACCGAACTCATGGAC
>NZ_SADR02000269.1 GCF_004010325.2 Mesorhizobium sp. M00.F.Ca.ET.216.01.1.1 | reverse complement strand
ACGCGGTGTGGACGGGGATCGGCACCGTCGGCACCGCCCTGCTCGGCATCTGGCTGCTCGGCGAGCCGGCAACTGCGGCGCGGCTTGCCTGCATCGGCCTGATCGTGTGCGGCATCATCGGGCTGAAGCTCGTCGCCTGAAACGGCACAAACGCGTTCAGGGCCGCCACCGGCGACCCTGATTCATTTTTCGAACGAACTCGAACCTAGCGGGCGGAGAAGCCTGGCGGCGTCCGGCCGACGCGCGCCTTGCGGGCAGCGTAGCGCGCATCGCGCTTGGCCTTACGCTCGGCCTCGTCGGCGAGCAAGCGCGCGATGCGCTCGTTCTCCTCGGCTTCGCGGATCTTGGCCTCGGCTGC
>NZ_SADR02000268.1 GCF_004010325.2 Mesorhizobium sp. M00.F.Ca.ET.216.01.1.1 | reverse complement strand
CATTGCCTTTAGCTCATCCATGGCGGACCTAGTAGCCAGAACACCATAAACCGTAATTGCGACCACAATCGTCGCGAGCGCGAGCCTTGCGGCTAGTCCCGCTGATGGTCCGTACGCCAGTATCGCGAACATAGTCCCGATATTGGCGAAAAAAATGATCGCATATGTCTGCGTCAGATGGCCAAGTCGCGCGGCTGCCCCCGCCATATATTGATCAACGGTGAGTTTCGCCATGTGCTCCTCCAGCAAGTGACCAGCTAAGTACCGAGTTGCAAATAACCTACCGGCGTCGGAGCGTCGGGAGCTTGGCAAGTCGTTCATTGCGCTGCATGCGGGCGCCCCCCCCCACGAGAGTTCGT
>NZ_SADR02000026.1 GCF_004010325.2 Mesorhizobium sp. M00.F.Ca.ET.216.01.1.1 | reverse complement strand
TGCCGCGCGAGGTCTTGCCGTCGATGGCCACCAGCGCTGGCGCGTCCGGATGCATCGCCGTCGCCCAGGACTGGAAGCAGTTCGCAAACAGCCCCGGATCGATCCGGTTCATCAGCAACCGCAGCCAACGCGAACCCGGAACCCCGTGATGATAGGGCAGGAAACGGCGCAGGAAGGCCACATTGTCCTCGCCCCAATCGGCGATGTCCTCGAAGTCATCGCCCGCCGCGATGGTGCCGCAAACCACCAGCAGCAGAACCTCAGACAGAGGATGCGCCACCCGCCACCCCTCCCGGTCATCCTCGATCAGGGCGAAATGGTCCAGCAACAGCCGCAGACGCGGCTTCTCGGCAGTCTCAGGCATGGCGGTGCTCTCCGAATCAACGTCACCAACAGAATCAGAACCGTCGCAATCCCGAAACCGCCGTTAACCCGAGTTCAATGCCGTGCGGCAGCGTGTCGTCAGTTTGATTTCTCTCGAATTAGCCTGGAGAATAAGGAACGGAACTGCGCACCCATCTCGGGCGACAGGCGGAATGAGCGCCCGCCCCTGCCATCTTCGGTCCGATATACGATATCATGTCCCCGTTCGCCGGATCGATGGTCGGTATGATCAGATCAAGGCGCTCGGCGCGCTCCAGATAGACGGCGACATTGTCTTTCATAGGTCGCACCAGCACGTCCTTCATGACGCGCCTCCCACAATCGCCTTGATGTCGGCGACGAGGCTTTTGAGGATGGTGACCTCCAGATCCTCGGCGTCCGTGTAATCGCGCTCGCGAACCCGCGCACCCTGACGGCCAAACCTTCCAGGCTTTTTGCCTGGGTCTGCATGACACGATCGCGGGCCCGGACGAACGCCGCGGCCTTTTTGGCCTCCTTCTTTTCTGCCTTCTCACGGCGGGACCTGAGACGATCGAGCTCTTCCTCGATCTGTGCCGTCCGGGCCGTGGCCTCGTTCCATCGATCGCTCGCGGCGTTCAACTCCGCCTCGAGCCGCAAGAGCTTTGCGTCGGGCTTGCGCTTGGTCTTGCCCATTACGCGGTCACCTTCTTGCCTATGAAAGCTTCAAACGAGGATTCCGATAGCCTCATCCATTTCCGGCGGTCATTCTCATGGACCTGGATGACCGAAAATCGCGTTCGCCGCAAACCTTCGTGTCGAGCAGCTTCACGCTGTAGCGGTCGGCGTGAATACTGATCGCCGCCGGCATAAACGCCATCGCCCTCGTATCGACCGGTTGCCCATTGTCCAAGGACACCGAGGGCGAGAGGACGTTCGGGCTTGTCGAGACACTCGATGTCTTGAGCGAAGCGAACGAGCGGGTTTATCTCGATCGCCGCTTTCTTCATTTCCGCCAGATGGAAATCGAACCGTTCGCGGGCCGTCATTTCCTGCGAAGCTTTGGCGGCCGGCGGCGCCAAGGTGACTGCCGCGGCGGCGGTTGATGCTGCCGCAAGACCAAGCATGAGGCGGCGGCGGTTGAGAGAAAGAAATTCTCTGAATGGCCCCCGAGTGGTTCGTCCCCATTTTGGCGGTTTCGATTGTTGACCCCCGCCCCCTCTATCCAGCCGGAACCAATGCGACCGGGGGCGGTTAACTCTCGAAGGGACTGCAACTGAAGCGGAACAATGTTTGACTTTTTGGACATGGAACTGGCTACGGCCAGGCAGCGCGTTAACCGCGCGGAGCTTGCCCTGAAGCGCGCGGAGCAAATGCTGGACGAGGACTGTGGAGTCGGGATCAATCTCCAGCTCTGCAACAGGATACGGTCCGCGCAACGGCGCGTGAGCGACGCCAGAGAGCGCCTGGTGAAGATCGATCCCGCCAGCAATGAAGGACTTCGCACGGGTTGAACCACATCTGGGCCGTGAAAGCCTTCCGATCCGATCCGATGCGAGCTCGGCGAGCGATGGCTTTGCGATCGGCGTCCGCTCATGGCCGCGCGCGGCTTTGCGACCGCGTAAGGTCGGACATCGGAACGAAAGGCAGATTCGCGAATTCTACTGCTGGATAATTTGCTGGATAATTGGAATCTGGATAATTGGAATCGTCGGCCATGAGGCTCGCGACCCTCCATCTTGAAAGCTTGTCTGGACTACTTGCTACCGCCATTCGCCTTGACGCTGCTGCAGAATTCCGGATGGCTGTTGGCGCGTTGGCAGCCTTCGCCTCGTCGTTGCAGGCCGCCATCATCGCGGTCTGGTCTTCAGGCGACAGCGCCTTCCAGGCCTTTACGAACTGGTCGTTGCTGACCATCGTCTTCATGCTGGAGTCGGTGTAGAAGGGCTGCATTTTGGCCGGATCGTCGAGTGCCGACGTGCCGGTGTTCCCCGCGCCGTTACTGTCGAAGCAAGGCCTCTCCATATTTCGCCCACAACTGCTCGCAATCTCTGGCCCGAAGGCTCGGCGTCCCCGATTTCCCGTACATGACCATCGCGGCTCGGACGTCGTAGCCCAGGATCGAAGCATTAGCGACAAACTGGATGGCTTCACCTAACCGGCGGGAGCCGATCGTAGCATCGGATTCGGTGGTGGTATCGAACACACCAAGGATCTGCGCGTCCTTATTCCTGGCCGCCAAAGCAGCGGCCATAGCGTCTTCGTTCACATCTCTTGCTCCCCAGACTCGATTCGCTCCTCCCAGAAGTCCTGCAGCGAAGCGTGGCGTAGGACTTCCTCGCCTCTTAGGTGCTTCACGCGGATGCCCGGCTTGACCCACTGTGTCGCCGGCCGTTTCTTCATGTCCTTCGGCGCCGGGCCGGCATGTTCCTGGACACGTTTCCAGAGTCGTTCCCGCATCTCGCGATTGACGCTGACAAAGGCACTGCCAACGTACTTGCGGGTGCCCGGCTCTGCCATCAGAGCGAACGCGGGTTTGCCTCTTTCGCGTTCAACACCCAGAAGCTCGAATTCGCTTTCGGTGAAGGTTTTTGACTTCAGCCAGTTGGTGGTCGGGCCGCTGCGATACTTGCTGTCCCGACGCTTCGACACCATGCCTTCTAGGCCGGCGTTGTCGAGCAGGTAATAGATCGCATCGGCCTGGCCGAGAAGCGTCTCGCTGAATTGGATCCGGCTATCTGGCCTGATCAGCCCTGCCAGGATTTCCCGCCGGTCTTCCAAAGCCATGTCGCGCAAGTCATGGCCGTTGAGGTGCAGCAAGTCGAAGGCGATGAAATAGAGGTCATGCTGTCGTCGAGTAATTGCTTTGCGCAGCGCGGCAAAATCCGACAGGCCAGCCTCGTTGAGAACGACGACCTCACCGTCAATAATGGCGTTGTGTACGTTCAGGCCTTTGGCGGCTTCAGCCAGGTCGCGGTACTTGGCCGTCCAGTCCAGCCCGCGGCGGGTGAAGATGCGAACATCGGCGCCGTCGATGATGATCTGCGATCGGTAGCCATCGAACTTGGCCTCATGAATCCAGTCGCTACCTTGGGGCGGTTTGGCGACCAAGGTAGGCATCATCGGAGGAATAAACTCTAGCCGGCCGGTGCCAGCACCCACTCGCCTACGCACGGATTCGAGTCTAGGCCCGGCCCGTCCGGCGGCTAGGGGAACGGAACATGATCATTTTAGTAAATTAGCTACGACTCATGTACAAAACAGCGTAGCCGGCGATCGCCCTCCAAACGCGCCCCGCCGGTCAGGCCCAGCAGCCGCCCCCCAACCCTGACTGCTGGGCCGCCCAAAAGCGCGCGTCCACTACGCAACAAAACGCGTCGACTGGCGTTCCGTTCGTCATGACAAAGCTATCTCAACTCGGGCCTCCGATCACCGGCCGCCGACATAGCGGCGAGCATTTTATCGAGCAGGGACATTTTCATACTTGCCCAACGTGCGGACAGCCCGTCGATAGGCGCGATCTGCGGCAGGTCATCTGGCATGAGCAGCCGGGCCACGAGCCGCTCGAAATGGATGCCTAACACAAAAAGCCCGCCGACGGATGCCAGCGGGCTGCATGTCGGGGAGCCTTCCGCTCTTGGTACCCGAGCAACACCTGGTTGAAGAACGCCATCCGCGCGGTGCAGATCAGCACTTCGCAAGGACGTTAGCAGCGACGGCATCCCTAGGTTGAGTTAACTTGCAGCAACGCGGGAGACGGGCTGGCGCGGGTGGCGACTGGAGCGCCTTCGCGCCAGGCGGACGGTCTTGGGGACCACAGGCCTTCGGGGGATCGATCCTAAGCGGGTTGAACAAGCCGAAGCCGACATGACGGAGGCCCCCATGTCCCGGACCCGTTCGTTGCGCGCCGCGCTTTTTCAGCTTCACCGCATTCATCGCCATCGCCTTGCTTGCCGCGCCGCTGGCGCTGATGGCTCTCACGCTCCAGACGACGCCCATCATCTACACGACTCTAAGCCTGCATATGGCGATGTCCGTCGTCATGGCCGAAGAGAGGCTGGCATGACGACGCGACGTTGGACCCGGCGATCGCGCCCGATCTATTATTTCGACATCATCCACGACTATCCCTCGATCGGCGGGGTCGTCGAATTCTCGCAAATCCTGTTCGAGCAACTGAAACGCCGGTATGGCGCGTGGCTGGTCTCCGCCCGTGCCGCTTCGGCGCGGCTCGGTCTCGCCGACACGGATATGCCCTATCTCGAACGCGAGCGGCGCGTCGCGACAATGCTCGCCGCCGCTGATCCGGATGCGACATTCTTCTTTCCCAATTTTCATTCGCCGATCGCGCGCCGGACTTTCGGGCCACGCCCGAGGATCGTCAACGTCGTCCACGACGTCCAGTTCGCGTTCCTGCCCGAGCTGTTCGATCGAGCGCACGTCGCCTGGCTGCATCAAGCGTTTGCTCAAACCCGAGAGAATGCCGACGAGATCGTCTTTGTCAGCCAAACGAGCAGGGATCAATTCATCGCGTGTTTCGGTCAGCCGAGGCGCTGTCAGGGCATCTACAATCCGATTCGGGCCGTAGCGGCGGGAAGCGAGCGCAACACCGCCGCACCTTTTCTGTTGACAGCCGCCCACAGCGACCATCATCCACATAAGAATGTCGACAGACTCCTGCGCCTGTTCGCAGCCTTGGCCGCACGCTCGGAGGATTTGCAGCTCTATGCCACCGGCCATGGGCGTGAGACGTTCCAACGGGCCCTGGAGCCGTTTCCCGAAAATGTGCGCCAGCGGGTCCACCATCTCGGGCATGTGCCGCGCGCCGAGCTCGATCGACTTTATGGCGGCGCCCAGGCCTATGTGTCGCTCTCGCGCTTCGAAGGCTTCAACATGTCAGCCGCCGAAGCCGCGAGCCATAGCACGCCTCTGATATTGTCCGATCTGTCGGTGCATCGCGAGTTGTTTGGGCCGCAGGCGTGCTTCGTCGATCCGCTGGCGTCGTCAGTCGACGAGGTCTTGTGCTTCCTCAACAGGATGGAGGGCAGGCATGCGGGCGCCTGGCGGTACCGGGCGTGCTGCTCGCCGGAGCATGTTGGCGCGGCCTATGCACGGGTCATCGAATCGCAGGCTCGCGAGAAGGCGCAGCCGGCCGAAAAGGGTCATCGCTGTCAGCTCGCGTTCTCGGCTGCCTCACAGGCGTCGCGAAAGATCTCACCGGTTCTTCGAAGCGCACTGTTTGTGGGCACCATGCTCTCCGGCTCGACGACGGGACTTGCGCTGGCGATTGTGATGGCCGCGTCGACGGCGATGGCGGCGGATGGCGGTCCTGGCGGCCCCGAAGGCCAGGGAGGCGGCAACGGCGGCGACGGCGGCGCCAGCACATGGGAGGGGACCGCAAGCGCCAGCGGCGGCGAGGGCAGCGGCGTCGGAGCCGGCGGCGGGGCCGGCGGCGCCGGCGGCGCTCACGGCTACACGGGCGATGGCGTAAGCCTGCCGGAAGTCGATATCTCTGGTTCTGCAGGCGGGCCGGGCGGAGCCGGCGACGATGGCGACGGTGGTGGTGGTGGCGGGGGCGGCGGTTACGGGGTCGTGATTCACCCTGTTGGACCAGGACTATCGATAGATCAGAACATTTCTGGCGGGGATGGTGGTGCTGGGGGTGACGGCAGCGGCGGCGGCGGCGGCGGCGGCGGCGGGCTTTATTTCGGTGGAAGCACAGGCAATAGCTTGAACCTTTCGGGCATGGTTCAGGGCGGCAATGGCGGCAATGGCGGCAATGGCGACGTTGTTGGCAGTGGCGGCACTGGCGGCGACGGCGCCGAAGGCGTTTGGCTCAACGGCGGCGCACTCACTGTTAATGGGTCCATCCGCGGAGGAAACGGCGGAGCGGGCGGAGCCGGCGGCCTAGGCGGCGGCGGCGGCGGCGACGGCGGCGCCGGTGTACGCGCCGACAATGGCGGTGTCATCACTCTGTCCCCGAGTGGGAGCATTGAAGGCGGCATCGACATCTTCTTCGCCGCCGATGGCGCCGGCATCGTCGGCGCCGATCTCACCGTCATCTCGGCGGGTCAGATTGTTGGAGGCCTGTCGGGCGACGGCCTCACCCGCGCCAATGCCATCGACTTCACGGGAGGGACTAACCGTCTGGAGCTTCAGAATGGGTATGGTTTCGTCGGCAATGTGGCCGCGAACGGCACTCTCGACACCCTCACGCTTGGCGGCGCTCAGAATGCGAGTTTCGACGTTAGCGGCATAGGCGCGCAATACACAGGTTTCGAGGCGTTCGAAAAGGTCGGCGCAAGCACCTGGACCCTGGCAGGAACGACAACCGCCGCCACTCCATGGACCATTTCAGAGGGCACGCTGTCGATTTTCTCTGACGCTCAGCTGGGCGATCCATCCGGCGTGCTCAGCTTCAAGGGCGGCACGCTGCAGACCACGGGCAGCTTCACCACGGCGCGGGGTGTCACGCTCTACGCCGCCGGCGGGACCTTCCAGACCGACCTCAACCTCGGGCTCGCCGGCGCCATCGACGGGTCGGGGGGCCTCACCAAAATCGGCGCCGGTATGCTGATCCTGACCGGCGCCAACACCTTTACCGGCGGCACCGCCATTGCCGAAGGCGCGCTCCAGCTTGGCGATGGCGGTGCGACTGGCTCGATTGTCGGCAATGTCGTGAACAATGCCGTGCTGGCGGTCAATCGTTCGACCGACCTCACTCTCGATGGCGTGATCTCGGGCGCCGGAGAGTTCAGGCAGATCGGAACCGGCACGACGACCCTGACGGGCGTCAACACCTATACAGGCGGCACGACGGTTGAGGCCGGCACGCTCCAGCTCGGCGATGGCGGCGCGACCGGCTCGATCATCGGCAATGTCGTGAACAATGGCGTGCTGGCGGTCAACCGTTCGACCGACCTCACTCTCGATGGCGTGATCTCGGGCGCCGGCGCATTCCAGCAGATCGGAACCGGCACGACGACCCTGACCGGCGCCAACACCTATACCGGAACAACAAGCGTCAACGCCGGCACGCTCAGGGTCGAAGGTTCGCTCGGTTCATCCGCGACGACGGTGGCCAGCGGCGCGACGCTTGGCGGTTCTGGTTCGATTGCCGGCCCTGTCACCGTTGCCGACGGCGGAACACTCGCGCCGGGCTCGAGCCCCGGCACGCTGACCGTCGGCTCGCTTTCGCTCTCTGCCGGCTCGATGCTAGACTATGAGCTCGGCCAGGCGGGCGTGGTCGGCGGCGGCGTCAACGACCTGACCGAGGTGACCGGCAATCTTGTGCTCGATGGCACGTTGAACGTCACCGACATCGGCGGCTTTGGGCCTGGCGTGTACAGGCTGATCAACTATGGCGGGGCGCTGACAGACAACGTGCTCGAACTCGGCGGGCTGCCGGCGGGCGTTGATGCCTCCGACCTGTTTGTGCAGACCCGCATCACCGGCCAGGTGAATCTGATCAATAGCGTCGGCGCCGTTCTGAGCTTCTGGGATGGCGGCAATACCGCGCTGCACGACAACGGAGTCAATGACGGCGGCAATGGTGTGTGGGATGCGGCCAATCGCAACTGGACAGAAGCCGACGGCATGCCGAACGGCCACTGGAACCAGGACTTTGCCATCTTCGGCGGCACGACGGGCACCGTGACGGTCGACAATGCGGCCGGCGCGGTCCTGTTCACCGGCATGCAGTTCATGACCGACGGCTATGTCGTGGATGGTGATGCGCTGACCACCAACACGGCTGAGACCATCATCCGCGTCGATCCCAACATGTCGGCGACGATCGCGGCGTCCATCAACGGAACTGGCGGCCTGGTCAAGACCGATGCCGGCACGCTGGTGCTGAGCGGCACCAACGGCTACACCGGCGGCACGACAGTTTCGCAGGGGAGTCTTGTGGCAGCTGTCACTGGTGCGCTCGGCACCGGCCCGGTGACGGTCGACGAGGAAAGCGGCGGCAATGGGGCCTTCCTTGAGTTTACAGGCTCGGCGAACGCCGGAACGCTCGCCATCGGCCTTACCGACCAGTTCAGTGTGCTGTATTTTCGCCAGAATGCGTCCGCCGGCGCGGCCACGATCGACGATAGCGGCCAAATCATCTTCTTTGACACGACCTCGGCGGGAACCGCGACCATCGACATCAATGCCAATCGTGTGGCCTTTAACGAGAATTCGACTGCAGCCGACGCCGCGATCACCGTCAATGGCGGCGGTATGCTTGGTTTCTCCGACAATGCCACGGCCGGCAATGCCACCATCACAAATTCAAGCCGCTATGTTGTTTTCGCTGGAAACAGCACGGCCGACGGCGCAACGATCGTCAACAATGATGTGGTCTTCGTTTCCGGTCTCACAGCAGACGGCATCGGCATCGGTTCGCTCTCGGGTGCGGGCACCGTCTATCTCGGTTCCAAGAGCCTGACACTCGGCGGGCTCGGGAGAAACGACACGATCAGCGGTGTCTTGCTGGACGGCGACCCCTCCGACGGCACAGGAGGCTCGCTTATCAAGACCGGCGCCGGCACGCTGACCCTGACCGGCGCCAATGGCTACACCGGCGGCACAAACGTCTTGGAGGGGACGCTCGACATCGGCGGCGGCGGCACCGCCGGTTCGATCGCCGGCAATGTCGATGTCGCGGCTGGCGGCACCCTTGCCTTCAACCGCAGCAATGATTTCTCCTTTGCCGGAACCATTGGCGGAGACGGCGCGGTCGAGAAGCTGGGTGCTGGCGCGACGACGCTGACAGGCAATTCCAGTGCTTTTACCGGAACGACAAGCGTCAATGCCGGAACACTTGTGGTGGACGGTTCGCTTGGCGACGTGATCGACGTACTGTCGGGTGCGCGCCTGGAAGGCTCCGGCACGGTCGGCACGACGACGATTGCTTCAGGCGGCACCATCGCGCCCGGCCACTCGCCCGGCACCTTGACGGTTGCCGGCGACATCGCCTTTGCCGCCGGCTCGACCTATGAGGTCGACATCACGCCGGCGCTCGACGGCGACCTGATCGCAGCCAGCGGCACGGCAACGATCGACGGCGGCACGGTCGATGTGGTGAAGGCGGCCGGCACCTATGTGCCCGGCAGCCGCTGGACGATCATCGGCGCCGGTGGCGGCGTGACCGGCACGTTCGCCGCACTGACCCAGAACATGCCGTTCGTCGATCTGGCACTGGCCTACGATCCGAGCCATGTCTATCTCGACGTGGCGCGCAACGATGTCTCCTTCTGCGATGTGGCCCAGACCTCAAACCAGTGCGCGACCGGCGATGCGATTGAAAGCAGCGGCGAAGGCAATGTCGCCTATGATGCCGTCGCGGCCGTTACCGACGAGGACAGCGCCCGCGCCGCACTCGATGCGCTGTCGGGCGAGATCCATGCCAGCCTCAAAGGCACGATGCTGGAGGACAGCCGCTTCGTGCGCGAGGCGGCCCTCGACCGCACGCGGGCAGCCTTCTCAGGTGTGGCTGTGCCGTCGCTGCCGGTGATGGGCTACGGCCCCGAGGGCCTGAGGCCCCAGCAGCAAGAGGCGCTGGCGCGGGAAGGCAAGAGCGCCGAGGTCTTCGCACCAGCCCCGGCCGATACCGACCGCTTCGCCGTGTGGGCGCGCGGCTTCGGCTCGTGGGGGCAATGGGACAGCGACGGCAATGCCGTCGACTTCGAGCGCTCGATCGGCGGCCTCTTCATCGGCGCCGACGCGCTCGTCGCGGAGACCTGGCGGCTTGGCCTTCTCACCGGCTACAGCCGCTCGAGCTTCGATGCCGACGACCGTACCTCCTCGGGTTCAAGCGACAATTATCATCTCGGGCTCTATGGCGGCACTGAGTGGGGCAATCTCGGCCTGCGCCTCGGCGCCGCCCATACCTGGCACGACATCGAGACAGGCCGGTCCATCGCCTTTCCCGGCTTTGCCGACAGCGCGCAAGCCTCCTACGACGCGCGCACGGCGCAGGCCTTCGGCGAGCTTGGCTACCGCATCGCCAGCGGTAACTTCGCCTTAGAGCCGTTCGCCAATCTCGCCTATGTCAACGTCCACACCGACGGCTTCACCGAAGAGGGCGGCGCGGCGGCGCTGACCAGTGCGAGCTCGGACACCGATGCCACCTTCACCACGCTGGGCCTGCGTGCGGCGACCGATTTCCGGCTCGGCGGGGTAACGGCGACGGCACGCGGCATGGTCGGCTGGCGGCATGCCTTCGGCGACACCATCCCGACCTCGACGTACGCCTTTGCCGGCAGCGACGCCTTCACCATCGCCGGAACGCCGATCGCCGAGGACGCTCTGGTCCTCGAGGCCGGGTTCGATGTCGGCCTTTCGGAAAAGACTTCGCTCGGCGTCTCCTATTCCGGCCAGGTCGCCAGCAAGGCCAGCGATCACGGCTTTAGGGCGGAGTTCACGGTGAAGTTCTGATGTCTCGTAGCGAGGATTGCTGCAGAGCAAGGGCCGCTGTCCGCCGTCAGGCAGTCATTCAACTCAATTTTCGCATGGACCGCATCGGGTCGGACTTTAGCCTTCACCGTGCCGGCGAGCGGCGCTTCATTGAGAAGCGCCGCTATTGAGCACTACAACTCCACCTGCTCGGAGATGGCCAAGGCGTCGTCAACTTCGATCCCGAGGTACTGCACGGTGCTCTCCAGCTTCTTGTGGCCGAGCAGAATTTGGACGGCGCGCAGATTGCCCGTCTTTTTGTAGATGTGCGCTGCTTTCGTCCTCCTCATCGAGTGCGTGCCGTAACGTTTGGGATCAAGCCCGATGCTCGACACCCACCGCTCGACGATCCTGCCATATTGCCGCGTCGACAGATGCGGCTTTGCATGCACGCGACTTGGAAACAGGTAGTCCCCTTCGCCCAGTCTACGACCTGCAATCCAGGCAGCGATAGCCTCTCGTGTCTGGTCGGTCAGTTCGAACTGCACCGGTCGGCCGGTCTTCTTCTGAATGATGATCGCCCGGTCGCGAACCCTTCCAGAAATGGAAACATCCCCGACCGAGATCGCGACCAGGTCGCAAGCGCGCAATTTGCTGTCGATCGCGAGATTGAACAGCGCGAGGTCGCGCTTTGCGCCCCATACCTGGAGGCGGGTTCGGACGGCCCAGACCTCTTTCGGCTTCAATGGCGGTTTTTGACCGATAATGCGGCTCTTGTTCCAGATGAGCATGGCCTTTCTCCCGAAAGCCACCCTCCACAGCCGCAGCGCTCAACATTCAAGCCGCCCGATTGTACCTCGTCTTAGAAATGACCTTTCGGGTGGGAGATTGCCGTTCGGCGTGGCTCTGCCGAACGGCCTGTTCGCGGACATTCCGGTCGCTCAGCTTCAGTCGACGGCCAAAGGAGGCTTTTCCCGACGGCGGAATGACAATGCGCGCGGCCATACGGCCGCGCGCTTCAGTTGTCGGGGGTCCGACCGATCAGATCGCCTGACCACCCGAAACCTCGATCCGCTGTGCCGTAACCCAACGGTTATCCTCGCCCAGAAGGCTTGCCACCATCGGCCCGATGTCGTCTGGCAGCCCCACGCGGCCAAGCGCGGTCATCCCTGCGAACTGCGCGTTGACTTCGGCATTGTCGCGCACCAGCCCGCCCCCGAAATCGGTCTCGATCGCTCCGGGCGCGACCGTGTTCACTGTGATCCCGCGTGCACCCAGCTCTTTCGCCATATAGACGGTCAAGATTTCGACCGCCCCCTTGGCGGCCGCATAGGCCGAGAAGCCCGGATAGGACACGCGGGTCAGGCCCGAAGAAAAGTTCACGATCCGCCCGCCATCTGCGATGAGCGGCAGAAGCGCCTGCACAAGGAAGAAGACGCCCTTCACATGGACGTCGAACAGACCGTCGAACTGCGCCTCGGCGGTATCGCCGATCATGGCGAATTCGCCGTGGCCGGCATTGTTGATCAGGTAATCGAAGCTGTCGCGGCCCCAGTTCTCTTTCAGCGCCGCGCGCAGGGTTTCGGCAAAGGCCGCGAAGCTGGCGACCTCGCCGAGATCGAGCTGCAGGGCAACCGCCTTACGGCCCAGGGCTTCGATCTCGGCCACAACCTCGCGAGCCTGAGATGCGTTGCCGCGATAGGTGACGATCACGTCGCGGCCATGCTGCGCGATGCTGACAGCGGTGTTGCGGCCTAGGCCGCGGTTGGCGCCGGTGACAAGTGCGATCTTAGTCATGCGGGAAGTCCTTTCATCCGAAGCGATGGGGACAACATGCGGCAAGAGCGTCTCCAGTTGTTGCCGATTCCTCGCGTAGTCTTGCCTGTTCATGCAAATCTGGATCGGCCTTGCCGCACAGGAGTTGCCAGAATGTCCGGATTTCTTGCCTGATCCTTCTTCAGTTCTTGCCTGAAACGCCACCACCCTTCATCTTGCCCACATGAGCCGAACGCTTCTCGACCTTGTGCGCAGCTTTGCTGACACTCATGCCGACCGTTTCGGGGCGGCGTCGACGCCTATTCCCGGCCTGACCGCGATCCGCGCCACGCAGCCCGGCGAATTACAGGTGGCTGTCAATCGGCCGCTGGTGGCCATGCTGTTACAAGGTGCCAAGCGGGTCACGATAGGGGCCGAGACATTGGAATTCGGTCCGGGCGAGTCGCTGCTGATCTCGGCCGATGTGCCCACGGTCAGCCAGATCACGCAGGCAAGCCTCGGCGCGCCCTACTATTCGCTGGTGCTGGAACTCGATCCCGTCCTTATGCGGGAACTCGCGGTCGAGATGGCGGCGGTCCCGGGCGATCCGCGCGAGCCTGTCCGAGTGGAGCCGACCGACGCAGATGTCGCCGATGTGGCCCTGCGCCTGATGCGGCTTCTGGACCGTCCCTCTGCCCTCCCGGTCCTGCAAGGGCCGTTGCTGCGCGAGATTCATTTCTGGCTTCTGGCGGGACGGCACGGATCGGCCCTCCGCAGCCTAGGCGGGGCCGATGGCCATGCACAACGCATCGCCTGTGCGGTCGCTATGATCCGCGAAAGCTATGCACGGCCGATCCGCATCGAGGAACTGGCCGAGGCCGCGGGGATGAGCACCTCGTCCTTCCACCAGCATTTCCGCCAGACCACCACGCTGTCTCCCTTGCAATTCCAGAAGCAGTTGCGCCTGATCGAGGCTCGGCGCCAGATGCTGGCCGATGGCACGAGCGTGAGTTCGGCGGCTTATGCGGTGGGCTATGAGAGCGTGCCTCAGTTCACCCGCGAATATGGCCGTCTGTTCGGCAAACCACCGGCCCGCGACATACGGCAGGCACAGATGGATGCGTAGTCTGACTCTGCTTCAGAAGAAAGCGAGCGTCCGCTGTGGTGACAATCGAGCCGTTCATGACGGCTGTTGCAGATGACCGCAGAGGGTCGATACCGGCATTCCCGCTCGGGTACCAAACGTCAGATTTTCACCACTAGCAACCTTCAGTCGTCGTCTTCATCTGACCCGGAGCTGCCGACTTTGCATCGGTGTCCTGCTGGCCAGGAGCCGCCTGTTTGGCGCTGCCTGTCTGTTGGCCCGGTGCGCAGTCCTTTGCTGAATTAGGGTTGGTGGCGTTCGTGGTGGTCGAGTCGGTCCCCTGAGTGCTGGGCACCGTCGTTGTGGTCGAAGACGATCCGCTCGTGCTGGTGTTGGCCGATGATTGGGCAAAGGCAAGGCCGGTTGACAGGGCCATCATAACCGATGCGATTAGAAGTCTTTTCATCATCATCTCCTGTTTCAGGAAGCTGCGACGTCCCTTCGTTTTTATAACCCGTGACTTCACCGGCTGTTCCGCGATTAGGGAAAAAGCTCGCCGGCCTAAGCCAGCGGGAAGGATCTGGAGTAGCCAGAGTGTGGTCTGGCAGATTGCAAACGGTCCAATCCGGCTTTTGTTTCGGGATTTTCTAAACTGACCTTGGAGCCCCGCCAGCGCGCGTTTCCGCCGGCCGCTGCATGCTCCTTCGGGCCTCGCTAGCGAAAGAAATCGACCGGTCCTACGCCTACTCGGAATGGGTATTCCAACTCGGAATTGCGCGGAACCGTACAAAGCTGATTTCAAGCAACCAATTCGGTTTGCCAAGCATTAATTTGGGAAAGCATCGGGGAGCAAGACCATGCTGCACTTTAACATGCCTCGGGAATTTGAGGTCGGTGACGAGGTCGCGCTGACAAGTACGATCATCACGATTCTCCCGAGCGGACGCGCCAGAGTGAGCATTCCATCGTATGACCATCCTTATGCGATTGTTCCGCCACCCAAAGCCCGCGCCGGAGACCAGGTTGTTCTTGTTGGAGACGTCACCCGCATCGATCGTGAAGCCAACAAACTGACAGTGCGGATCGACTGCGGCGGCGTGATTACGGTCGACAAGTCGGCGATCACTAGGCTGAGAAAGCACCGCCGGGACGAGCGCGAAGGCGCTCGGTAGCCCTACCGGTGTCGTGATCCAGCAGAGCGATGATATCGTTTCGCTTCAGGGAGGCAGTAAACGCACCGGGAGCAATCTTTTCCCTAAAACTCCCTCCAATGGTCGCAATGTCGTGGAAGCGCACGCAGTAACCGCTGATGACACTTTGCCATCAGGCAAGGTGATTTTGCGGGTGTATGTTGTGCTCTTTGAGCGCGCGGCGTTTACCTTCTCAACCATGATATCCAATCTCCCGCGCTGCGCGCCATGATATCCAATCTCCCGCGCTGCGCGCAGCCAACGCTCCAAGTGTCCGTCGTGTCTGTCGCCGCAGAAGGTTGGTTGCATGGGGGTGAGAGCCGTCCACTCGACGTCCTCGGCGCTGAACTGGTCAAGCAGCGAGTCATATTCGGCGCGCGCCATCTTGAGCGCTTCGATAGCCTTAGCCATCGCCTGGACGAGCCGCGTGTATTCGGGCTTTACAGCCTCTCTGACCTTTGTCGAGGCGGCGCCTTTCGCGGCATTAAGGCGCGCGGAGAGCACTGCCAACGCTGCAGCGATGTCTGCGGTTTCGGTGGTTATTTCCCTGACGCGGCGGCGTGGCGCGTTGTCATGCGATCAGGCAGCAGCCTCGAAATTTTCGACGTTGTCATTGTCTGCCGTCGGCACCTTCGCCTTCGCTTCCGCGGCTGCAGCCCAAACGTGCTGTTTGGCGCCGCGATCGGCATAGTGATTCGAATAGCCAAGCGCCATGCCGATGTCCTTCCAATGAAAGCCGGCCAGGATCATCTCAAGCACGTTGGCTGACGCCTCGGAGAGGTCGGGGCGCTCCGGTTCTTGCGGAAGGCATGCCGGCCGCCTAACGCCTGCTTTGCCGCCAGAGACGCGGCCAGCATCATAGTCTTCACCGCCGCCCCGTTTCGCAGACGCGTCATAGAACGGAGCACGCTCTTTGCCAGACTGGTCGACGTAGGAAACCATCAATCCGCCTGCAGGCGAGCGTTTGGCCTTGCCGTGGTAATTGAAGCGCATATCGCCAAGACCCAGAACGTCGTCTCCTATCTTCCTCACAGGCGTCGACGGACCAGTATGGCGATATTCGATCACTCGAGGGGCGCCTGCCGCAGCTTTGTTGGTGATAACACGCACGCGCAGTAGGTCGCCAAACATCATTTCTATAGTCGGCCGAACCTTGTGCAGACGCTCACCTCGCAACCTGATTTTTTCACCGTCTTCCGCCACCTCAAAGCCGTCTTCCTCGCCGTAAATCTCCCGCGTGGGAGCACGTCCCCCTGCGCGGATAGCAAGCGCAGCGCCCGGTTCAACTTCAGCGATTGCTTTCAACACAGGCAAATTTCCACGCCATCGTGGATCCACATTGTCGTTGGCGGAAGCAGGGCGTGGACGGCAAGCATCCATCCGGCGCTGCTCTTCTTGCTTCTTGGCACCCAGCCTGGCGCGCAGCGCGGCGCGCTGCTCTGTTGTGTTGATTATAGGCGGCTTGCCAGTGCTCTCGTGCCGCAACAAGCGTGGACTGCTGATGAATGATAGATTGGTCATTGTGGGTGGTCATCCGCTTGAGAGAAGCCGGCCAGGCCGGGCAGTCCGTTCCGCAATGCGCGGGGCGGTAGAAAAATCAACAACTAAAAATATCCGCATGACAGGGTACGGCGGGACGGGAGGCTCCAAAGATCGAAGGCGCCCGGTCACTCTTCCTTCAAGTCTTCAGCTTCGTCCTTCAGCCGCTGCCAGTCGGCACCGTGCTTGCGAAGCAGAGCCCGCGCCTGTTTGGGCGTCACGTCGGTCACCTCCGCCAAGTGCTCAACCTCAAGCTCTGCACCCTTCTTAACTCGGCTCGTGTCGCTCGTCTTCTTGACTACCATGTTGCGTCTCCTTGGCCCGCGGTCAGTGGCAACGAGTGTTGAACGTTGAGGTTCCGCCCCTGTGGAACAAACCGCCGCGCGTCGGATTACTGAGCCGGAGGAGACCACTATGCTTAGACTGTTGCTCGTTGCAGGCGCCCTCTACGCGGCATTCCAAATTGGTAGAGAATACGGCCGCGCCGAGGCGGAGGCTATGCAGCAGCCTCCTGTCGATGACGAGCGGCCTCCAACGGCAAGAAACGAGGCAGAATTCGGCGAGCCGACATAGGCGTTTGCTCGTTGTCATTCGCCTGTCGCAGGTCGGGGCGCAACTGGTAGAGTTCTTTCCAGGTGATGCGGCGTATCTGCACCGACTCGGCGCCTACGGCCATGGTTCGGGATATCATGCTGCCTCCTACATGCGCTGGACGTTCTCAGCGACGTCGACGGTCAGCACGCCGTCCTCGCCTTCAATCAGGATGATGAATTTCCCATAGCCTGTGCAGCTGTCAGGCGTCATCACGCCAATCACCTGGCACGGCATCCAATGCTCGCCGCCGCCCATTTGTTTGATTGGGTACACGGCTTCGAAAGGTTGGATTGACAGAGTTTGGGACTGCATTTGATTGCATTCATTGTTTTCTCTCCTCTGGTTTCTTTGTTTTAGAGTGACGAAGTTTGCACGGGTTCGAACCCGTGTGCGAACCTTCGCACTCGCAGGGGGTATAAGGGGGTGTGCGAAGCACATAGTTCGAAGGAGTTCGAAGGAGTTCGAAGGTAGTTCAAAGCCTAGTTCGAAGGCGCCTCCCCGGGCGCGGTAGGCCAAGAAAAAGCCGGCGACGCACCTGAGAATAACCGTCGTCGCCGGCTTGAAATGAACAGGCAGGTGGCTTCAAGTCCGGGAACTCAAACCTGCGGGTTCAGCAACCTCGTCAATATGATCCCAATCATCCAGGCTGACTAGCCGAATCTCGGCTGCACGGGTCCGCCGCCTTCGGTGGTGAACGAAAAAGCCGGCAGACATCGATCGAGGGGATCGACGCCACCGGCTCAAAACTGACCTAAGCAAGCGGGCGGGGGTGCTTGGGGGTATTGCCTGCTCAAGTCACCATCGGACTATGGGCGCAATCGGGCCCCCTGGCCAGATAAATCTTGGCTGCACTACACTCAGGTACGCCAAATTCTTCAATAAAAAATGGTACGTTATGCCATGCCTGCTTTGTTCACGCTCGCAGTTGGATGCAGAATAATGAAGAACATAGCGGCAACTTGCGGCCATTTTCCGTACAAAATCCGTACAAGGAATCTCCGTTCGTTTTTGGCTAACCCTCGGTATATTTGACAGACCCGGGCGGAATATAGGAATATTACAGCATATTGTACTTCGCGGACCCACAGTGCTATGAATGAGCACTAGCCGGGAACCGAAGGCAATTTTTGGTGCCCCGCTCGGGGGTGGCAGCTCTGGTGCGCTTTGTTTATCTCGATGAGGCTGGGACTTCGGCAAAGGAACCGGTGACCGTCGTGGCCGGGATAATCGTTCACGCTGACACCCAGTGGCGTCCTGCCGAAGCTGACGTGAATCGTATCGTGAAAGATATGGTCCCCGAACGTTACAAAGAGAATTTCGTTTTCCACGCCACTGAGATTTGGGGAAGCCGTAAGTTTCGCGATGGCTGGGACCGAAATGACCGCACCGCTTTTTTAAAGGAGATGATGTCAGTTCCTCATCGACCCGAGCACCCGCCACGTTGCGGCGAAGACTAATTGCGGCAGATACAACCGGAAATCTCGACAGACTTCATCGAGCGCCTTGTTCAAATCCAATGGATGCAGGTGCGAGACGTTCCATTTTTCACCGCCAGCGGTCGCCGTGGCCGCTTCGACGGCGGATGCAACAAGGGGAACGTCGGCAGAAAACAGTTGCGGCGACGCACAGCTGCGTAGCCGCTTGAGAAGACGGGTTCGACTCAAGGCCTCAAGGCCCATGCTAAACTGTGCTCCCGGACCGAGCAATGTCCCGACCCGAAGGATACTTCGGCCGACGGTCGGTTGCTGGAATATTCGTTTTGTGATATTCGTATATTCCGAAAGGAATATATCTATGCCGCTCTATGTCCGTGATGATGATGTCGATGCGCTTGCCGTCGAGCTGCAGAAGCTCACCAAGGCTCGCAGCAAGACGGAAGCCGTGCGCTTGGCGCTCGAGCACGAGATCGCGCGCCATCGCGCCAGCGTGCCGCTCCGTGAGCGTATTGCCAAGCTGCAGGAGCGAGCAGCTGCGATCGGCCTTCCGAATCCAAACTTCGACATGAAAAAATTTACTGATGAAATGTGGGGCGACGACTGATGTTCATTGACGCTTCGGTCATCGTCGCCATCCTCAACAAGGAGCCCGGCTGGGAAGAGCTGGAGAAGCAGCTTTCAGCCGCGGCCAAGCCCGTCTATCTCTGTCCCCTTGTCCGCGTCGAGGCTGTACTGGGTCTCGCGCGAGCGGCCGCCGAATCCATCAGGAAGAACACCAAGGCCACGCCAGCCATGCTCGCGCATGCCCGTGGTCTGGTAGACGATTTCGCGACTGAGATTGCCGCCAAAGACATCATGATATCCGTTGACATCGGCAACGGCGCGATCGACGCCAGCATGAAATACGGCAAGGCTGTCGGGCACCAAGCCGACCTCAATTTCGGCGATTGCTTTGCCTATGCATGCGCGAAGGCCCAGCGTCTACCACTTCTTTACAAGGGCAACGATTTTTCACTGACGGATCTGGCTTGAGCCGCCGCCTTCTCTTGATGGAATCGCGTTGAAAGTCCGCCAAACAACGCGGTGGCTTGTGAAAACTGCGGTGGCGAACCGTCCGGGCAATACTCGGGCCGCAGGTTCAGGCAACACGCTGCTGCCTCATATACGTCGGCGCCTACAGATAAGCGGTCGTGTGGGCGCATTTTACGCATTCTGGGGCACCGGACGTTAGGTTGAGGGCTCCAAATTCAAATCAAGAAGGAGACGCAGCGCTTCGTCGTTGGAAATGTCTGCTGGCCAACCATAGGCCGCAGCAACCGAGGCATCGAGCGCGCGGTGTGCCTCACTCAGCTACTCCGGCTGCTCGTTGTAGAGTGCCGTCAGGGTTCGGCGAGCGAGCACGGGAGCGGCCACCTCGTATACGGCAACGTCCTGTTCGACCGCCTCCACGGCGCCACCATCGAGCGCTGCCCGGCCAATCCGGACATGAATGGCGAAATGGAAAAGGTCGCGCAGCAACGAATAGCCGAACGGTGGGCTCAGGAACGCCATCTGCATGTTGACCATGAAAATGACGCCATACCACAGCGGCACGTCTTCAGGAGCCACGCCGGCTAAACCGAACGTGCCGCCGAATTCGAGTGACTTAAGGATGGGCAGAAATATCGGTACGGTGAGGAGGAGAATGCCCACCCAGTCAAGAAACATGCCCAGGACGAACAGGATGATCGTCATCAGAACAAGAACGCCGTAAGGCGCCAAGCCTGTTCCGAGTATGGATTCGGCGACGAAGCTTCTCAGCCCGAACGCTTCAGGCTCGATCCGCTCCAAAAAATGCGGGACTAAACATCTAGCGGTCGGATCGAGTTCTTCCGATCAGTTCCATCCAGTCGGCGATAAAGGTCTTGCGCTGAATCTCGTCCTGCGCGGCGAGCAAGGCAGGGCCGATCCGGATGGGCCGGCCGATGCCGGATTCCACGAGGGCGGCAGGGCCATCGACGCCAGCGGGCAATGCCGCATCTTCCGCGAAGAAGAAGGACTTCTCTTGCGCCACGCGGCGGCCGCGTACTGACAACAGGTAGTTCAGGAACGTCTTGCCGAGATCGGGATGCGGTGCCCGTGACGGAATCAACGCGCCGCGCGACAGGATCAGCGTGTAGTCCCTTGGCAGGACGATGCCGAGAGCGGTGTTGGCGCGCGCGGCTGCATAGGCGTAGGAGCCAAGCACATTATAAGCGAGGCTGATCCTGCCGGCGACGAGTTCGCCGAGCACCTCGTTGTTGCAGCATCGTATGACGGTCTCTGTGCGGCTGAGCGTTTCAAGCAGCCGTCCGTTGGCGGTCGGCGCCTGGCGCGAGTCGTTGAAGGCGAGAAGATAGCCGACACCTGAGGCCGCGATGTCATAGGTGCCGACGCGGCCCCGGTATTTCTCGGGATTGCGCCTGAGGAGATCCGAAAGCGCATCGTGGCTGACTGGAACGTCTTCAGGCGGCACGGTGCGGCGATCATAGACGAAGACGACAGGTTCGAATGTGAAGCCAAAGACCTCGTCGCGCCAGTTCGCCCATGCCGGCACGCCTTTGGTTTCGGAAGAGCTGTGCGGCTGCGCGCAACCGTCATTGGCGAGCCTGACGAGTTGATCGACCGACGAAGACAGAAGGATATCGGCGCCTTCGGCCTCTCCGGCGCAGACCTTTGTCGCCTGCCGGAACAGGTCGTTTGTAACCATGTCGGTGAATTCGATGGCGATGTTGGGATAGATATTCTGGAAATCGTCGATCAGAGGACGCATGGCCGCAAGATCAGTCGCCGCGTGGACGACGAGATGGCCGGCATCCGGACCTTTCGCGGGGAATATCTCACGGTCGCCCTCAAGTGCCTTTGCCTGCATGGGCATCAACAGTGCAAGCACGGTGAGTGCGACGCTGCTAATCCAGCGCATCAACTGCCCCCGTTCGCCAAAGGTAATTCGATGGAGACGCAAAACAATTCGGTTGCGGTGCGCTCGCGGAACCGCAATTGCCCGCCGAGCTTGACCGCGACTTCGGATGCGATGGCGAAGCCGAGCCCTGAAGCTCCTTCGGCGTCCGAACGGGACGAATAGAAGCGGCTGGTGACCTGCGCCCAGTCGGCTGCCTGGATTCCGGGGCCGTCGTCGAGAACATCGACGACACCGAAATTGCCCCTTTGCCGAACATGCACCTCCAGGTGCGCGGCCACTCCGTGGCGCAGCGCATTGTCGATCACGTTGGCGATCGCTTCGCGGAGACTGAGCATGTCGCCGAGAACCGTCAGCTCTTCGTCCGCGGGCTCGAAGGACACTACGATATCCGGGTCGACGGTGATCGGAACGGCATTGCGCAAAGCCTTGCGGGCAACATCGTTGAGAGCAACCGGCTCCAGATGGATAGAGTCGAAGCGATGGATCACCATGGCATGATTGAGCAGCTGGTTGGTGAGGCGCGCGAGTTCGGTCGTGCGGCTCTGGACGCGTTGCAGATGCCGGCGATCGTCGGGCGCCAGCTTCTCCTCGTCGATCAGGCTCACCTGGGCGGAAAGGGCGGTCAGCGGCGTTCGGATCTGGTGAGCGCTGTCGGCAATGTAGCGCTGCAGTAGCTTCACCCGCTCGTCGAGCCGGGTAATAAAATGATTGATCGACGTCACGAAGGGAGAGAGTTCATCGGGCACGGATACCGTCAGCGGGGTGAGATCCTGCGGGTCGCGTCGCCTGAGCGCAGCGCCGAGATCGCCAACAGGCTGTAGTGAGTAACGAACGGCAAGTGCAGTGCCAATGACCGCTACTAGGCTCATGATGGCGACCAGGATGACGGCTCGCGTCGTCAGCTCCGAGGCGAGGGCTTGCCTGGCTTCAGTCGTCTGCGCCACCACGACATACGCCCATCCGGTGCCCTGCGGCATGCTCATGGCACGAGACACGGCCACATTGCGCACCGCAACTCCCAGATAGGACCCGTTGGTGAAGATCGGACCGATCCGGCTGGCGGCGAGGTCGATTTTAGGCGCGAGATCCGGATAACCAGTGAGCGTCGTCCCGGAGGGATCGACGACGCGATAGAAGATACGGTCGCGCTGGGCCAGTCCAAGCAGTTCGAACGCCGACGGGGGCAGCACGAAGTGCAGGCTGCCGTCGGCTACGACAAGGCCCTCGCTCATCTGGAACGCCGCGCCGAGCTGTAGCCGGTCGTAAGCCTCGTTGGCGGCCGTGCGGGCGTAGAACCAGGCAGCCGTGATCAGGGCGGCCGCGCCCAGCGCTAGCACGACGCCCACGCGCCGCATGAGCCGCGCGAACAGCGAAGTGCTATGCGGCATCATCGGAGACAAGCTGATAGCCGGTGCCGCGCAATGTCACGATGCGCGCGCGGGCGCCGTCGAGTTTCTTTCGCAGCCGGCCGACATAGAGCTCGATGGCATTGACACCGGCCGCGTCGTCGAAGCCGAAGAGCTGATCGAGCAGCTCTTCCTTGCTGAAGACCCTGCCGGGCCGGGAAGCGAGGATCTCCAGCAATGCGATCTCGCGGCGCTTCAACTGCACCTCGCGCCTGCCCACCATCACGTTGCGATTGGCGCGATCGAGCCTGATATCGCCGCAGACGATAAAATTGGTCGGGTCGCCCCCACTGCTGCGCCGCAGCAGCACACGCGCACGTGCTTCAAGTTCTCGGAAATCGAACGGTTTGACGAGATAGTCATCAGCACCGAGATCGAGCGCACCCACGCGGTCGTCGATTTCCGACCGCGCGGTCAGCATCAGGACAGGGATGCCGATGCGCGCCTGACGGAGTTTCTTCAAGATGGAGAAGCCGTCGAGGCCCGGAAGCATAACGTCGAGTATGACGAGATCATACGCGGTGTGCGCCAGGATTTCCGATGCCGCGGTCCCGTCCGTTTCCCAGTCCACCGTATGGCCAGTCTGCTGAAAGCGACGACAGATCGCCTCACCCACGTCATCAGTATCTTCGACCAAAAGAATGCGCACGCATGATGATTGCATGCACCCGGATGCCGGACAAGATGCGGCAATGTCCATCCTTTCCGCGATCCATACCGGCAAAGCGATCCTCGCCGCTGATCGGAGGCAGAAGGTTCTGGCGTGACAGGATGGTGACAGGAATCGCGGCTACTGTGACTGCGCCGGTCCCGGTCGAGGGAGCAAGGGTCCGGTCCGGGGAGGAAGCCGTGTTCATACGGTCCCTGCGCGATGCCGAGGCATCCGCAACGCCGTTGCGCTGGCATTCCACGAAACCGGACGCTCCGGATTCGACGGGAGGACCCATGTCAAAAATTCTCATGAACACCTTGTTTGGCGCGGCCGTGGTCATGTTCGCCTTCGTGGCGTCGGCCGGCGCGGAACCGGCGAAGCCCGAATGCCTTGCCGGCGCAAAGCCGGGCGGCGGCTTTGACCTGACCTGTCGGCTCGCCGCCGACGCGTTGCTCAAGACCAAGCAGATCTCCGCGCCCATGGCCGTCACCTACATGGAAGGCGGCGTCGGCGCGGTGGCATACAACCATGTTGCCAGCAAGCGCTCCAAGGATGCAAACCTCATTACCGCGGCGTCCTCCGGCTCCGCCCTGCTTCTGGCACAGGGCAAGTTCGGCCACTACGACGAGGGTGCTGTCCGCTGGCTCGGCGCTATCGGTGCCGACTACGGCGTCCTAGTGGTTGCCGCCGATTCCCCGTACAAGACGCTCGGCGAACTGGTTGAGGCCTATAAGGCCAATCCCGCTGATTTCGCGATCGCAGGCGGCGGCGCTGTCGGATCGCAGGACTGGATGAAAGGGTCGCTGCTGGCCAAGGCGGCGGGTCAGGACCCGAAGCAGATGCGCTATGTCGCGCTTGAAGGCGGTGGCGCCGTCCTGACCGCGCTCGAAGGCGGTCACGTCAAGGTGGGTTCGGGCGATGCCGCCGAAATGGTCAAGCATCATCTCGCCGGCAAGATCCGTATCCTTGCCGTCATGGCGCCGGCACGACTTCCCGGCGATCTCGCCGACGTTCCGACGGCCCGCGAGCAGGGCTTCAACATCGATTGGCCGGTCTGGCGCGGCTTCTATGTCGGCAAGGAGGTCTCCGACGCCGACTACGACTGGTGGGTTCAGGCGTTCAAGAAGGCCATGGACACCCCGGAATTCGCCAGGGAGCGCGAAGCGCGCGGTCTGTTCGAGTTCAAGTTGTTCGGGAAGGATTTCGACGAACGCGTCAGAGCGGACGTCGCGCAGTTCAAGATCCTCGCCAAGGAAGCCGGGATGTAAGCCCGACTCCTACAAGCCCGTTCACGAAACCAGAAGACGACGCCCTCCCGCATTCGGCCGGCTGGCCGATCGCGGGGCGGTGGCGACGCATGACGCACTTTTGGAGGAATCGATGTCCGACCATGCTGAACTTTCGGCGAGGGCGGTGCGGATGATCGGCCGCGGCGCGGCCATCTGCCTGCTCGTCTTGGCGATCGCCTACGGCATCGGCGGCGGCGAGATCGAGTATTCCTTCTCTTCCGATCCGTTGGGACCGAAGGTTTTCCCGGTCGCCCTGGCGGTCGTGCTTGGCCTGCTGAGCGTCTGGTACTTCTTCTCGTGTGGTTCGGCCGAGGGCTTCCCGGCGGGGCGGCTGCTTCTTCGGGTGCTCGGAATCCCGCTGGTGATGATCGTCGCGGTGGCCATGTTCGAGCCGGCCGGCTTCATGGCGTCGATCTTCGTTCTCACTTTCGGCACGGCTCTGCTGTTTGGCGCCCCATGGCTCAAGGCTCTCGCCGGCGCCATCGGCCACGCCGTGCTCTGGTGGTTCGTCTTTTCCTACCTCCTGGAAGTCTATCTGCCGGCAGGAAGCGTTTTCGGCGGCTAGACCGAGCTCCGACGCAAGGCGAATAGTGAAATCGGAAAGGTCCTATCCATGAACCTCGATTATCTGTGGCAGGGTTTTGCCGTTGCGCTTACGGGCCAGAACCTGCTTGTGGGTTTTGTCGGCTGCTTCATCGGCACGCTCGTCGGCGCCCTGCCGGCCATCGGCCCCATCAACGGCATCGCGCTGCTGTTGCCGATCGCCTATACGATGGGCCTGCCGGCGGAGAGCACCATGATCCTGCTCGCCGCGATCTATTGTGGCGCCGAGTATGGCGGCCGCATTTCGTCGATCCTTCTCAACGTGCCCGGCGATGCCGGCGCCGTGATGACCGCGATGGACGGCTATCCCATGGCCAAGCAGGGGAGGGCCGGCGAAGCGCTCGCGCTTTCCGGCCTTTCCTCGTTCGTCGGCGGCATGCTGGGTTCTCTCGGCTTGGCGCTGTTCGCGCCGCTGCTTTCCAGACTTGCGGTGGGCTTCGGGCCAGCGGAGTATTTCGTGCTGATGATCTTCGCCTTCGCCACACTGGGTTCCATGGTCGGCAGCCAGCCGGTGAAGACCCTGATCGGCTGCGCGCTCGGCCTCATGCTTGCAACGATCGGCCTCGACGCCACATCTGGCGCCTATCGCTTCACCTTCGACCAACCGGAACTGAGCGACGGCATCGAGTTCGTCGTGCTCGTCATCGGGCTGTTCTCGATCTCGGAGGCGCTGATTATCTTGGAGAACCAGGGGCGCGGCATGACCGTGATCCGCGAACTCGGCCGGATGACCGCGCGCATGAGCGATATCGTAAGATGCACCGGCGCCACTATTCGCAGCTCGGTGATCGGTTTCGTGGTGGGCGTGCTCCCCGGCACCGGCGCGTCGGTTTCGAGCGCGATCTCCTATACGACGGAAAAGCGCCTTTCCGACACGGAAGGGACCTTTGGCAAGGGAGACGTGCGGGGCCTTGCGGCGCCGGAAGCCGCCAACAACGCGACCGCCTGCGGTGCCTTCGTGCCGATGCTGACGCTCGGGGTCCCGGGTTCTGGCACCACCGCGGTGATGCTGGGTGCGCTGATGCTCTACAACATCCAACCCGGCCCGATGCTGTTAACAGAGCATCCTGAGATCGTCGGCGGACTCGTCGCCTCGCTCTTCGTGGGCAATGTCATACTTTTGGCCTTGAACCTGCCGCTGGTTCAGATATTCGCCCGAGTGTTGACGGTGCCGAACTGGCTCCTGGTGCCAGGCATCCTGGTGCTGTCAGTCGTCGGCGTTTACTCCAGCCACTCTTCGGTCTTCGCGGTCTTCCTGATGATGGGGATCGGCATGGCGGGATGGCTGCTGCGCAAGGCCGGGTTCGACATGGCACCGATCATCCTGGGTTTCGTGCTGGGGCGCGTCATGGAGGTCAACCTGCGCAATGCGCTTGCCATCAGCGGCGGCGAAATTTCCATCCTGTTCAGCAGCACCATCTGCATCGTGTTGTGGATTATGGCCGCGGCCGTCACCATTCTGCCGGCCTACCTCTCGAGACGCGCGAGAGTGCGGACGCTCCAGCCGACGTGAACGCACGACCAGCGGCTCCGCCACCGTCGACCTTGAAACAGCTGACCTCCTAGCTAACGGCCGACCCTCCAGGCCGTAACGGCTGGCAGTCGACCTCGCCCATCGCGCTGACGATGGCCTTTCGCTTGCCCCGACGAGCAGCTGACGGCGTCGTCCTGCTCGCCGGCGAGGTGGTTGCGGTCCATCCGGTGTTCGGCCTTGATATGGCCGATCACGGGCTCGATCGCGGAGCGGCGGCGCATCTGGCGCTTGATGGCTGGGGTGACGCGGCCGGCGGTGAAGACCCTGAACTTGTGGCTGTCGGGTGCATGTGGCCCGATATCCGGCGTCGGCGAGAATGCGGCCGATCTCATTGCCGATGGTCTCTTCCATGTCCGGGATCACGGTGGCCAGCGGAAGGCAAAAAACGTGACCCATTCAAGCGAAAAGCTATCAAATTCGATTGAACCGCGGCGTCGGATGACGAAAGCCGCAAGTGTGGTCAATTGCCTCCATACATGACCTTCGGCAGCCAGACGACGATTGAGGGGAACACGATGCACAGTCCCACTCCGATCGCCTGCAGGCACAAGAAGGGGACCGCGGATCGGAAGATCGTCGCCATCGAGATCTCCGGCGGCGCAACACTCTTCAGATAAAACAGCGAATAGCCGAACGGTGGGCTCAGGAACGCCATCTGCATGTTGACCATGAAAATGACGCCATACCACAGCGGCACGTCTTCAGGAGCCACACCGGCCAACCCGAACGCACCGCCGAACTGAAGCGATTTAAGGATGGGCAGAAATATCGGTACGGTGAGGAGGAGAATGCCCACCCAGTCAAGAAACATGCCCAGGACGAACAGGATGATCATCATCAGAACAAGAACGCCATAAGGCGCCAAGCCTGTTCCGAGTATGGATTCGGAAACGAAGTTCTGCCCACCCTTTAGGATGAAGAAGCCGACGAACATGGTGGCGCCGAAGAATATCCACATGACCATCGCCGTGGCCTTGAGCGTCGCGACACTGGCTTCCCGGATCGTGTCCCAGGTCAGGCGCCGATGTGCGGCGCAGACGATGAAAGCACCGAACGTACCGATGCCGGCGGCCTCGACCGGCGTGGCAATGCCCATGAAGATGACCCCGAGTACCAGCAGGATCAGCAGTATCGGCATGAACGTGCGGCGCAAAAGCTTGAGTTTTTGGGCGAATGCGATGCGCTCGTTCGGCGGCAACGCCGGGCCGAGCCTGGGGTTGATGTAACAGCGCGCCGTCACGTACGCGACGTACATCCCGGACAGCAGCAGCCCGGGAAACACCGACCCGATCAAAAGCTCGCCCAGCGACTGCTGCGCCACGACGGCATAGACGATCGCCATGACGGAAGGGGGTATGAGAATGCCAAGGGTCCCGCCTGCAAGGAGCGAGCCGCAGGCGAGCTTGGCGTCATAGTTGCGGCGCAGCATGGCGGGCAGCGCGATCATGCCCATCGTCACTTCCGTCGCCCCGACCACGCCGACCATCGCGGCCAGCAGCGTGCAGGAGATCACCGTGGCCGAAGCGAGACCGCCTTTCAGTCCGCCCAGCCATTTGTAGACGACGTCGAACAACTCCTCGATGATGCCGGCCTTCTCGAGAATCGCGGCCATGAAGATGAAAAGCGGCACCGCCGAGAGCTGATAATCCGTCATGAACGGGAAGACCCGAGACGGCAGCATGTTCAGCATGGCCGAATTGCCGAACAGAAAGAGGAAAAGCACGGCAAGGCTGCCGGTGCAAAAGGCCATCGGCAATCCGAGCAGCAAAAGGACGCCCAGCCCCCCGAACATCAATATGCTGAGCCACAGGATCGGAAGCTCGAGACCCATCGCTCAGCCAATCCTTCCGAATGCAGTGGCGATGTCTCGCATCAGCCGGGACAGACCCTGAAGCAACAGGAGCGCCGCCCCGATGGGGATCGCGAGCTTTACCGGCCAGTATTGAATGCCCCATTCGGTGAACGAGCGTTCGCCAACCGCCATGGCATCACTCGCAAATCGCCACCCTGTGACCAGCATGGTGCCGGTGAACAGGAAGAAGAAGGCCGAGGTGATGATGTCGCAGATAGCCCGACCGCGTTCGGAGAGGTGGCTGTAGACGATGTCGACCCTGACATGGGTTTCGTCGCGATAGGCATAGGCTCCTGCCAGCATGTACTGGATGCCGAACATAAGAAACATGCTCTCATGCACCCAGTTCGTCGGCGAATTGAAGACGTAACGGGCCACGACCTCGTAATAATAGGCGATGACCGCGAGGACTGACCAGTAGGCGACCAACTCGCCCGTCACTCTTACCAGCCGATCAACGGGCCGAAAAACAGCGAGCGGAGCTTTGACCGGCGTGGCGGGGACGTCAGTCACCAGCGGATGGTTGTCGGTTGGGGCCGGTTGAACCTCACGTTCGCGTGCGCGGCGAACCAGGCCCGGGATCAGAAAGACGTCACCCGCGAGAACGAGGCCGAGGAGAATTCCGGCAATTCGGGCAAGGGTGTTCGAGCGGGCGAGTCCAGCAATGGCAGCAGCGTCATTGCCGTGAGCCGTCACCGCATCCGCCTCGGCCTTCGCAAGGCGACCGGCGGCACCGCTCTTGCCGGATGTGACATCCGCCCTGGTTTGCCTCAGGACCCTTTCGGCATGCTCCGCTTGGGATCGAGCCAGCGACAATGCTTCGCGCCCATCCCGCACCTGAGCACTGGTCCAGAGAACAGCGGCGAAGAATGGGATGAACAAGAACCCCCAGCGGCTCTTCAGGTAGAAACGGTGCATGCCGAGAAAACCGGCAGTGACCAAGAAGAAATAGGCGAGGAACAGGTTGGCTTGGCCGGCATCGCGTCGAGCCCGCTCGCGGTAGACGAGCACGACCGCAACAAGTGGAAACAGCACCAGGCTCGACCAGTAGAGCCAGTGCGGCAGCACAAATGTGAGTGAGGGCATCGGCGACTGCCTCTTGAAGGAGAGTGCGCCCGCCCGGAAGGACGGGCGCGGAGGGCCTCAGAGGTTGATCGACAACCCCTGATACATGTCCGGCGTTACGTAGCCGACCGTCGGATTCTCCATCACCTCGAGCTGCAGTTTGAAGATGCGCGCAGCGTCCTTGTCCTTGTTTGCCCACTCGAACCAGATCGGCACAGCGATCTCCTGGAACTTCTGAAGATCTTCCGCCCCAAGCCGGTTGATTTCAATGCCCGCGTCGGTGAATTTGTGCCAAGCCTCCATATCGGCCTTCTGGATCGCGCCGAAATGGGTGTTGGAATAGACTTGGATCTCGTCTTCCACGAACTTCTTGAGGTTGTCCGGGAGTTGGTTCCAGACATTCATGTTGACGGCAAAGTCCATCAGATCGACGGGCTGGTATACGGACATCAGACCGGCTGGACCCATGGAAATGTACTTGGTCACCTGCTGGAAACCGAGCGCCCAGTTTACCGCTGGGCCCGTATAATCGGCCGCATCGATAGTGCCTTTCTCCAGCGCGGAGAACACCTCGCCGCCTGGCAGCAGCGTCGTCTTGGCGCCGGCTTTCGCGAATGTCTCGGCGATCATGCCGCCCGGCACGCGCAGCTTCAGATCCCTGAAATCCTCGATCGAGCGGATCGGTGTCTTTGAGTGGATGATGTTCGGGCCGTGATGAATGCGGTTGACGTAGTAGAGACCTTGTTTCGCATAAAGGTCGCGCGCGGCCTGCAGACCACCTTTTGAATAGAAAAAGATGTCCCATTCGTGCGGATAACGCAGCCCCATCGTATAAGAGGACAGGAACGCTGCAGCGGGAAGCTTGCCGGCCCAGTAAAGTGAAAACGAGTTCATCGCTTCCAGAACGCCATTCTTCACCCCGTCGAGGAGTTCGAAGTCACCAACGATGTCCTTCGCCTTGAACGGCTGAAATTCGAGTTGTCCTCCGGTCTTTTCCTTGATGGTGCCACACCAGTTCTGGAAAGTTTCAAGTCCGACACCCGCCGGCCACGAGGTTTGAATTTTCCAGGTGATTGTGTCAGCGGCTCCGGCCCTTCGAACCCAGGGAGCGGTAACCGACGTCGCCGTTAGCCCAGCGACAAATCCACTCGTCTTCAGAAATCTTCGCCTTGATTGGGAACGCGATTCTCCGTCCATTGTCTTCCTCCCTGTTCGGCAAGCGGACAAATAATAGGCTCCGCCGGCCTCAAAACCGTAAAATCAATGACACAAGGGATGCCCCTTTGTTGTGGGACCAGATCTGCCCCTTGTCCGCAATCGTTTTTCGCCGAATTGCCAACGCCACAAACGAGCGAAAGGAAATGGCGCAGCTTGCAAATAACATAGCGCGGCACGGTCATTTTCAACCACTGCGCGCCCTACCCACAGTATGCTCGTACGGTTTCAATAAATCCATCCTTTTGAGTGGGTTATCGTTGGGTCGACGCAGCGTTTCTCCTGCTGATCCGACGCTCGGTGCGGCTCGCGCTCCGCTGGAGGCGGTCGAAGAAGCCAGCGGCCTGAAGGCCTGCAAGGAAATGGTGGCGATGATTACGGCCAGGCGGTGGTCGCGCGTCGGCGCCTGCGCCTGCAATCCGTGGCTGGTGCAGAGGATGCCGGCGACCTTCCGGCCGCCGAGATCGCGGGTAAACGCGATCGTATTGTTGAGGATTTCTATGCCGCGCGCAGCAATCGTCTTGTCGGCGCTCGAAATGTCGCCATCGGCCGGCAGTCCGATGCTGATCGCCACGCCGAGATCGAGGTCGGCGATGCGCTTGGCCAGCCTGCCGATGTCGACATTAGCAGGGTCGAGATAAGAGAATTCGATCAGGTCGAAACCGGCCTCTTTGGTGTTGGCCAGCGTCCGTTCGAGGTCACCTTGCGCCGAGCTCGACGACCAGACGAAAGAATGAATTCCAATGCGCGACATGGTCGTCTCCGTCTGCTGCGGAGCATCGGACCCGAAAGTGGACCGTTTTTGGCACAGTCCGATGCTTGGACAAAGAGTGCGGCCGGGTCTCCCGGCCGCACTGCCCGGGGAGGGATTTAGCGGACCGCGGTCCAGCCCTTGTAGTCCTTCAGGTTCTCGGCCGTGATCAGCTTGGGATCGAGCAACACGACCGGCTCGGCCGGCTTCTTGCCGGCGAGCACCTCAGCCGCCATCTGCAGGGACTGGCCAGCCATCACATAGGGATCTTGCGAGGCGGAGGCCTTGATCATCGACGCGCCGGACGCGAATTCCTTCTCGATATCGGGGGCGCCGTCGACCGCGGTGAAGATGAATTCCGAGCGGTTAAGCTGCTTGGCCGCAAGCTGGGCGCCGATCGCCGTCGGATCGTTGATGGCGAACACCGCATCGATCTTGTCGAAACGGGTCAGCAGCGACTGGAATATCTTCAGGCCGCCGTCACGTGAGCCCTCGGCATTCTGGTCGTCGGAGAGAATCTTGATGTCGGGATGCTGTGCGAGCACGTTCTTGCAGCCCTTCACCCGCTCCAGGATCGACGACGATGCCGGGCCGTTCAAGATGACGTAGTCGCCCTTGCCGCCGGTATGGTCGACCAGGTATTGGCAGGCCTCTTCCCCGGCCTTGACGTTGTTGGTCATCACGGTGACGTCGGCTCCCGGTGCCGAAACGTCGAAGGCGGCAACCACGATCCCCGCTGCTTGCGCCTTCTTCACCGCCGGCGCGATCGCCTTGGCATCGACGGCATTGAGCATGATCACATCGACGCCGGCGGCGATGAACGAATCGACCTGAGAGACCTGCTTGTTGAGGTCGTAGTCGGCCGACACCGATGTCACCTCGACATTCGGGTTGATCTTCTTGGCGGCGTCCTCGATGCCCTTGATGGTGGCGACGAAGAATGGATTGCCGAGCAGGCCGACCGAGATTCCGACCTTGGTCAGATCCTTGGCCGAAGCCGGCGCGATGGCGGCGGCCGCGAGTGCGACGCCGCAGAGCAGTTTAGCGATGGTCTTCATTGCTTTCCTCCGATTGCCCCGCGCCGCTCACGGTGCGTTACACATGAAACCGGGTTGTTGACGCCGGCGACTAAGGTCAATCACGTTCTTGCTCCTGTCTGGAGCCTGTAGCGGTCGAGGGCGACCGCCACGATGATGACCAATCCCTTGATGATGTACTGCCAGATGTCCGAAACACCGGCGAGGATGAGCCCGTTGGACAGCACCGCTATGATCAGGCCGCCAATCAGCGTGCCCCAGATCGAGCCGACGCCGCCGACGAAGCTGGTGCCGCCGAGAATGACCGCGGCAATGGCGTCGAGCTCGTAGGACTGCCCGAGCTGCAGCCCATTGGCGGCGTAGAGCCGAGCCGCCGACATGGCGCCGCCAAGGCCGGCCAGCAGGCCGGAAACGCCATAGACGAAGAGCAGCACCAGCGGCACCTTGATGCCGGTGAGCCGCGCGGCCTCGGCGTTGCCGCCGACGGCGTAGATCCAGGTACCGAGCACGGTGCGCTTGAGCACCAGCCAGGACAGCACTACAACCGACAAGGCGATGATGGCCAGCCAGGGGATGCCGAAAAGCGAACCGTTGCCGATGAAGTCGAACGGCAGGTCCGAGTTGAACACAGTCGTGTCCTGGCCGAGCAGGCGGGCGACGCCGCGCACGGCCGTAAGCGAACCCAGCGTGACAATGAAGGGCGGCAGCTTGATGTAAGCGACGAGCAGCCCATTAATGATGAGGCCGAAACCGAGACCGACAAGAATGGCCGCTGGCACGCCGAGCATTCCCCACTCCGGCACCAGCGACACGATCACCGCCACCATCGCCGAGGCGGCAAGGATCGAGCCGACGGACAGGTCGATGCCGCCGGTCAGGATGACGAAGGTCATGCCAGCCGCCAGCACGATGTTGATCGACGACTGCTGCGTGACGATCAAAAGGTTGGTCTGGGTGAGAAAGCGCGGATTGATGAACTGGAAGCCGGCCGCCAGCAGGACCAGGACCGGCAGCATGCCGAGGGCGGCGAAGGCGGTGCGCAGCCGCCGGCTCCTGACGACTGCCTGGTCACCTCCGCTGGTTATCCCGGTCGCCCTGTCGGTCATGGCTGAGCCGCTCCCGTTGCAAATTCCATGATCTTCTCCTGACTGAGCGGCGCGCCCTCGGACGCCGTCACCTCGCCGGCGATGGTGCCATCGCGCATCACCAGCACGCGGTCGGCGACGCCGATCACCTCCGGCAGTTCGCTGGAGATCATCAGGATGGCGATACCCTTGTTGGCGAGGTTATCGATCAGCCGGTAGATTTCCGACTTCGCTCCGACGTCGACGCCGCGGGTCGGTTCGTCGAGGATAAGGACCTTCGGCTCGGTTTCGAGCAGGCGCGCGAGCAGCACCTTCTGCTGGTTGCCGCCCGATAGCGAGCCGGCGTTGGCCTGTACCGATCTGGTGCGAATTGCCAGGTCGGAAACGGCCTTGGCGGCGCGCCTTTCGGCCGTCGCGAAGTCGCGCAAGCCCCCGGCCTTCGCGTCCTTTGCGAGCACGCCGAAGTTGACATTGTCGGCAATCGACATGTCGAGAAACAGGCCGAGCTCTTTGCGGTCCTCGGTGAGATAGGCGATGCCGGCATCAAGCGCCTCGCGCGGCGAGCCGATGGATATCGGCTTGCCGTCGAGTTCCAGTGTGCCGGCGGTGCGTTTGTCGGCGCCGAAGATCAGCCGTGCCAGCTCGGTGCGGCCCGAACCGACCAGGCCTGCCAGCGCCAACACTTCGCCCTTGTGCAAATCGAAGGAGCAGTCCTTCAGGAGATTGCCGTCCGACATGCCGCGCACCGACAGCGCAACTGCGCGCTTGCTGTCCGGTGGGCGGTGATCCTTCTTGTAGAAGGCAGACAAGTCACGGCCGACCATCATCGAGACGAGGCGCGAGGCGTTGAGGTCGGCGCGATCGAGCGTACCGACATAGCCGCTGTCGCGCAGCACGCTAACGCGGTCTGCGAGCTGGTAGACCTCTTCCATGCGGTGGCTGATGTAGATGATGGCGATGCCTTGCGACTTCAGCGTCGCGATGACCTCGAACAACCTGTCGGTCTCGCGCGAGGTCAGCGAGGTGGTCGGCTCGTCCATAACGATGATGCGCGCGCTGGTCGAAAGCGCGCGTGCGATCTCGACCAATTGGCGTTCGCCGAGCGAAAGGCTGGAGACCAGCGCACGTGCCGAGAAGGAGACGCTGAGCCGCGCGATGATTTCCTTGGCGCGCCGGTTGCACTGATCACGGTCGACGACGCCGAACCGCCTCGGCTCATTGCCGAGGAAGATATTTTGCGCGACCGTCAGGTTAGGCGCCAGCGACAGTTCCTGATAGATGACGGCAATGCCGTGGGCGCGTGCCTTGATCGGGTCGCCGGTGGCGGCCGCTATGCCGTCGATCAGGATCTCGCCTCCGGCATCTGGCCGATAGGCGCCGGACAGCACCTTCATCAGCGTCGACTTGCCGGCGCCGTTTTCGCCCATCAGCGCGTGCAGTTCACCGGCGTGGACGGTCAGCGACACATCCTGCAAGGCGCGGATTGCACCGAACGTCTTCGAGATGTGCCGCATTTCCAGTACCGGCTGGCGCGCCATGTCCGTCTGGACAGCGGCAGTCATCGCGAACCTCCTGCTGCTGCAATGATGCCGCGGTCGGCGGCGAGGCCGCGCCAGTCGTCACGGTAGGAGGAAAGCCCGGTGAAGTTCGAGGCACGCACAGGTTCCGGCGCCTCGGCGGCAAACGCGCGTCCGACGCTCTCGAAGGCAAGAGCCGCCGCTCCCGTTGCGCTGCCCTCCAGCGTGGCGCCCTGCATGAAGGCTTGGCCGGGGCGCAGCTGCGCCAGCAGACTGGCGAGCAGGCCGCCACTGTTCAGCCCGCCATCAAGGATTACGGTGTCGTTCGATTGGATCAGGTCGAGACACAGATCGATCATCAGCGCGACATAGAGCAGCGCCACGGCCGCGCGCTCCTCCGCATTGGGTGCGCGCCCGACCAATTCGCCGGGATGGCCAGGCATCGGCCCGCCCGGCGCGAAGCTCGGCAGCGCCATGATGCCGGCGCCGATCACCCGCTGCACAGAGGAGCGGGCGATTGCGCCTTGCCAACCGGCGCTGATCGTCGCGAATTCGCGCCCGCCCATGAAGCGGATGGTCGGCACCGGGCCACCGTCGACATCGACATTGACCAGCATGTCGCGGTCGGGGTCGAGTGCCTCGAGCGGGCACTCCGGATTGAGTACGACGACCCAGGTGCCGGTCGAGACGACGGTGACCGGCCCGAGCCCCTGCCGGCGATAGGCATGCAAGGCGGCATTGCTGTCGTGGACGCCGTTGTGGATGGTGATCGGGAGCGTCGCCTTGCCGAAGCGCCGCTCGCCAATGACGGCGCCGGCGCGCTCGAACGCAGGCATCTGGCCGCGCCAGCCCTCGGCGTCGACCAGCGAACTGAAATCACGTCTGCGCGGCGCCCACAGGTGCGAATGGCAGCCGAGATAGGACATTTCCGACACCGCCCGGCCGCCGAAGCGCCAGCTCCAGTATTGCGGATAGCCAAGAATTGATTTCGCTGCAGCGAACGCACCCGGCTCCACCGCCTTCAGCCACAGCATATGACGACCGTAGTTGAAGCCGAGCGGCAGCCTCGGCGAAAAGGTCTCGGCAAAGTCCGGAATGCGGCGATCGATCTGCGCGGCAATCTCGGCTGGCGGCTCCTGCTCGTAGTCGAGTATCGGATGCGTCAGCGCCGCATCGTCCACCAAGGCAAAGGTGCAGCCATGGCCCGACACCATCAGCCCTTCCACGCCATGGATGTCGACCGCATCGCTTAACGTGCGAACTGCCCAATCGTGAAGCGCCGCCTCGTCGAGCACGCTGAAGCCGTCCTTCCGCACCCAGTTCGGCTGAGTCCGGCGCTCCTCGAGGATCCGCCCGTCCTGACCGAAGACGAACAGCTTCGAATTGGTCTTGCCGAAGTCGAGGACGGCAACCTTCACTGAATGGCTCCCGAGGATGAAGCTATCCGCACCATGACGCCGGCGTCTTCCAGCATCTGCGCGTCGGCATCGGACAGGCCGTCATCGGTCACCAGAGTGCCGATACGCGACAGGGGCAGTGCCACATTGCGCGCGTGGATCGACAGTTTGCGGCTGTCGGCCAGCACCACGATCTGGTCGGCGCAGAGACTGAGATCGGCAATCGAGCGGACCAGCAACGGGTGCGACTCCAGCACGCCTTCCTGGCTAAGGCCTTGCGCGCCAAGAAAGAATTTCGACGCGTAGAAGGGGACGGCCTGGGTGAGCGAATGGATGATGCCCGGTTCACGATGCAGCTCGCCGCCGGCAACGGTCAGGCTGCAGTGGCCGTGATCGCTCAGATAGGCCGCGAGCGGCATTGAGTTGGTATAGAGCCGGATGTTGCGGTCGGCGAGTTTGACCCCGAGGTGAAAGCAGGTCGAACCGCCATGGATGATCACCGCGTCGCCGTCGCGCACCATGGTCGCCGCGAGAGCGGCGATCTGCCGCTTCGCCTCGACAGCGAGGTCACGGTTTTCGTCATAGGGCCTGGCATAGGCGACGCCAGCCTGTGAAGCGCCATCGAGCGCGGAGATGCCGCCATAGACCTTCCGTGCTTCGCCGGCCTCGTCGATCTTGTCGATATCGCGCCGCACCGTCGCAGCCGACACGCCAAGCCGCTCCTGCAGCTCCCGCACCGAGGCGAAGGGGCGATCCCGCAATAGCTCGACGATTTGACGCTGACGGCCGGAGTCGCTCAATCGTTTTCCCTCCCGGAAGCCGTCTTTGCCACGGCATTTGGTGCAACTTACTCAGTGACGGCCGGATTGCAAGCGAGATTTGATGATACTAGATCACTATTGACGTAGATCACTCGCATCTGCGATATAAACGCCGACATTCGACCCGGTGACGGGACATCCAAAGCCGAGAGAGGGAGGGTGCCATGGCGACCGATGCGGATACGCAGGAAC
Organism: Mesorhizobium sp. M00.F.Ca.ET.216.01.1.1; assembly: GCF_004010325.2. Lineage (GTDB taxonomy): Bacteria > Pseudomonadota > Alphaproteobacteria > Rhizobiales > Rhizobiaceae > Mesorhizobium. Next base: position 65,218 of record NZ_SADR02000026.1, on the reverse strand, counting down.
TGGCTGCCTTGCGCTCGCTTTCGGCCGACATCGGGCGCAACCCACATCTGACGCAGGCTGCAGGCGGCAACACCTCGCTGAAGGCCGCCGACACGCTCTGGATCAAGGCCTCCGGCACCTGGCTGAAGGACGCCCTTGCCGAGGACATCATGGTGCCGGTGGCCATACCCCCGCTGCTTAGGGCCGTCGAACGGCGCGACCCAGCCGCCGATCAGCCGCAGGCCTTCGCCATCGAAGCCCTCAACAGCCGTGGGCTGCGCCCGTCGATCGAGACCACGGTTCATGCACTGATGCCGCAGCGCGTCGTTCTGCATGTCCACTGCGTCGACACCATCTCGCTCGCAGTACAGGCCGATTGCGAGGCTCAGGTCGCCAAGCGCCTCGATGGCCTCGAATGGGCCTATGTTCCCTATCGGCGGCCGGGCCTGCCGCTTGCGCAGGGCATTGCGGAGCGTCTTCGCCCCGGGGTCGACGTCCTGATCCTTGCCAATCACGGCCTGGTCGTTGCAGCCGAGACTGTCGCCGAAGCCGAGCTGCTTTTGCGCCGCGTAACACAGCTTCTGGCGCGACCGGCGCGCAAGGTGACCGGGCCGGATTTTGTGGCACTGACGGCCCTCGCCGGCGACACTTGTTACAGGTTGCCGGCGGACGTCGAAGCGCATGCGGTCGCAATCGATCCGGAAAGCTGCCGCATCGCGTCCGGGGGCAGCCTCTATCCCGATCACGTCATCTTTCTCGGCAAGGGTTCGCTCGTGGCGCGACCGGGTGAGGACGTCAAGCGCGTCGTCGAGCGGTGCGGCACGCGCCCCGTGGCGATCTTGTTTCCCGGGCTCGGCGTGTTGATGCGCGGCGACGCCAGCGCCGGCGCCGACGCCATGCAGCGCTGCCTCGCCGACGTGACGGCTCGGATAGACGTCGCGGCGAGGCTGAACTATCTCACCGCCGCCGAGAACGACGAATTGATCAACTGGGACGCCGAGCAATATCGCCAGAAACTCAATGCCGCCGGCAACTGACATGCCGCTTGCCATAGGCATCGACATCGGCACATCAGGCGCGCGCACTGTCGCCATGCGTGCGGACTTTTCCATTGCCGCGCGTTCTGCCGTTTCCCTCGACAGATTTGGCAACAACGCCCGAGACCCCGCAACATGGTGGTCGGCGGTCGGCGCGGCGCTGACCGAACTGCTTTCAGGCATCGACCGCGCGGCAGTGCGGTCGATCGCCGTTGACGGCACTTCGGGCACGCTACTGTCCGTCAACGCCGCTGGGCGGCCGCTGGCCGAACCGCTGATGTACAACGACAAGGTCGCCGACGACACCATTCTGGCAGCGATCGCCAACAAGGCGCCGGCGGTGAGCGCCGCGCATGGGCCAACGTCGGGCCTCGCCAAGGCGCTGTGGTTCCAACGCCTGCCCGGCGTCGCCTCAGTGCTGCACCAGGCCGACTGGATCGCAGGAAACTTCTCCGGCCGCTTTGATATCAGCGACGAGAACAACGCCCTGAAGACCGGTTACGACGTCAAGGCCCGCTGCTGGCCGGACTGGATCGCGGCGACCGGCATGCGCATGGAAGTCCTGCCTCGTGTTGTCAGGCCGGGCGATGTGGTCGGCACGATCACCAAAGCTGCCGCGGGTCTGTTCGGCCTGGCACACGATGTCGTCATTGTCGCTGGCACGACCGATGGCTGCGCGTCGTTCCTGGCGACAGGTGCTACGGCAGCCGGCGACGGTGTCACCGCGCTAGGGTCTTCGCTGACCATCAAGATCCTGTCCGACCGGCCGATCTCGGCACCGCAGTTCGGCATCTACAGCCACCGGCTAGGGGATGATTATCTGGCGGGCGGCGCATCGAATTCCGGGGGCAAGGTGCTGGCGCAGCATTTCCCTCTTGCGCGCATCATCGAGCTCAGCGCCTTGATCGACCCTGCGACAGAAACCGGCCTGGACTATTATCCCCTTCCTGCGGCTGGCGAACGCTTCCCGATCGCCGATCCTGCACTACCGCCGCGTCTTACACCACGGCCGACGGATGACGCCGACTTTCTGAAAGCGATGTTCGAGGGAATTGCTGCGATCGAAGCGCTCGGCTATCGCCGGCTCGCTGAACTCGGTGCACCTCGGCTGACATCGGTCAGAAGTGTCGGTGGCGGCGCTGCAAATCCCGCCTGGAGCGCGATCCGGCAACACAAACTGGGTGTCGATTTCCTGCCAGTGCTTTCAGACGAGGCCGCCGCCGGCACGGCGCGGCTGGCGCTGATGGGTGCAAGCGCTGCGGGGCTTTTATGATCGCGAAACCATTTGAGCACCTCGAAGGTATCGGGCCGCTGGCCGAGCGGTACGAGGTTTTCCTGCTCGACCAGTTCGGCGTGCTGCACGACGGCACGAGCCCCTATCCAGGCGCAGTGGAGGCATTGTCGGCGCTGAGGCGCGCAGGTAAGACGATTGTGCTGGTCTCGAACTCCGGCAGGCGGGCAAAGCCCAACGAGAACCGCCTGTTGAAGCTCGGCTTCGAAGCGGGAAGCTGGGATCACTTTGTCACTTCCGGCGAGGTGGCGTGGCAGTCCTTTCACGAAATGGCAGCATCTGGAAGCCTGCGCCCAAACACAAGGTGCCTGCTGATCAGCCGCGACGACGACCGTTCGGCGATCGAAGATCTGCCTTTGGCGTTGACCAGGGACGGCAACGATGCCGAGCTGGTGCTGATCTCCGCCAGCGAGGGCGATCGCTACGACCTCGACTATTATCGAAGGCTGCTTGGTCCTGCAGCGGCGCGACAGGTGCCATGCTTCTGCACCAACCCCGACAAGATCATGCTGACGGCCGTGGGGCCTCGCTTCGGCGCCGGCCGGCTGGCGGATCTCTACGAGAGCCTCGGCGGCAGCGTCACCCGTATCGGCAAACCAGACCGCAGGATATTCGACACCGCGCTGGCGTTGGCGGGCAACCCGGACCGCGGCACCGTGGTCTGCGTCGGTGACAGCGTGGAACACGACATCGCCGGCGGGCTTGGTGCCGGCGTGGCGACTGCGCTGGTCCTGTCGGGGATATTGGCGGGCACGCCTAATCTGGCCGGCCTTTTCGACAGTCTGGACGCCTACCCCGATTACACCACGGATCTTTTCAGGTCTTGCTGAAAGCACCTCTCGCGTGCCTTGATCGGCGCTCCGCTTTTGAGTTCGCGGCCCCCGAACGAGCGTTCATCGCGCCACAATCGCAGACACTCAAATCTTAGGACTGACAGAAGTGCGTCCCGACGCAAACGGCCATCTATGCAACGGCGCCGGACGCATATCAGCACATCGCCTTAAATAACGGCGGCGCCGGTCCGGAAGAAATGCTTGTAGCAAAAGGTCACAGGCGTGCGCCGCTTCGTCTGTCAAAGATGTGGACCCGGCGGGGGTCGATCCTCAGTCTGACCTCCTCACCAGGCCGGACTGTGAGCCTGTCCTTGACGATGGCGTCAATAGCGTCCCCGCCGAGCTTAGCGAAAACCTGCGTCTCAGAACCGGTAGGCTCCAGCACCGAAACCGTTGCCGGCAAGCCGTCGGGCGTGATGTCGATATGCTCGGGACGTATGCCGTAGATGACCTGCTGGCCGCCCTGCGCCTTAACCCCGCCGGCCGGCAGCACGGTTCCAGTATCCGAAACGAAAATCTGTTCGCCGTCTTTGGAGTCGATGCTGCCCTTGATGAAATTCATTGCCGGCGAGCCGATGAAGCCAGCTACGAAGACATTACCCGGATTGTCGTAGAGATTGAGCGGTGCGCCGATCTGTTCCACCTTGCCGTCCCTCATCACCACGATCTTGTCGGCCATAGTCATCGCCTCGATCTGATCATGGGTAACATAGACGATCGTTGTGCCGAGGCGTTGATGCAGTTCCTTGATCTCGACCCGCATCGCAACACGCAGTTTGGCGTCGAGATTCGACAGCGGCTCATCGAACAGAAAGACCTGCGGGTCGCGCACGATGGCGCGTCCCATGGCCACACGCTGGCGCTGTCCGCCCGACAGCTGCTTCGGAAACCGGTCCAGCAACTTGCCCAGATCAAGAATTTCGGCCGCTTTCTTCACCTTGGCATCGATCTCGGCCTTCGGCCTGCCCTTGATCTTGAGCGAAAAGCCCATGTTGTCGGCGACGTTCTTGTGCGGATAGAGCGCATAGTTCTGGAATACCATCGCTATGTCGCGGTCTTTTGGCAGAACGTCGTTCACCACCCGGCCGCCGATGCTGATCTCACCGTCGGATATTGGTTCGAGACCGGCGATCATGCGCAACAAGGTGGATTTGCCGCACCCCGACGGGCCGACGAGGATGACGAACTCGCCATCGGCGATGTCCACATTCACACCATGAATGACCTGGACGCTCCCATAACGCTTGACGATGTTCCTGACGGTGACCTGAGCCAACTCGCATCTCCTCTACTGCGGCAAAGCAATCTGCATCTTGACTTCGCCCTTTGGGGCAGATGCGGCAATTTCAAACGCTCGAACGCTGTCTTCGAATTCGAACGTGCGCGTGATTAGCGGCTTCACGTTGATCGCCCCTGACGACATCATGGAAACGCAGCGCGGGAAGACGTGGGCATAGCGGAACACGTGTTCGACGCGCGCTTCGCGCACCATCGCCTTGCCGACGTCGTAGTTGATGTCATGCATCTGCATGCCGATGAACACGACCCGGCCGGCCGGACAGAGCGGATCGAAGACCACTTCCGCCGCGCGAGGGCTACCTGAGCATTCGAATACGATCTCGACGCCCCAGCCTTCGGTGGCGGCGAGAATCTCATTGCCGAGATCTTGCCTAGCGACATTGATGGGCGTGATGGGGCCTAGCTTCGCTGCGAGCTCTAGCTTGGTGTCGTCGACGTCCGATATGAAGACTCGGGCGCAGCCCGCCGCCAGCGCAGACAGTGCCGTGACCAGGCCGATCGGGCCAGCGCCCATGACCAGAGCGATGTCGCCCGGCTTCACCTGCGCCTTGGTGGCAGCATGGACGCCGACGGCGAGCGGCTCGACCATTGCCGCCTCCGCGAAGGAAACATTGTCGGGGAGCTTGAAGGTGAAATTCTCCGGATGGACGACGGTTGGTCGCAGGACACCGTGGATCGGCGGCGTCGCCCAGAAACGGACGGCTGGATCGACGTTGTACAGCCCTAGGCGCGTCGCCCGGCTGTTCGGGTCAGGAATGCCCGGCTCCATGCAGACGCGATCGCCGACCTTCAGCGAGGTGACCTCGGCTCCTGTCTCCACGACAATGCCCGAGGCCTCATGTCCGAGGATCATGGGCGCCTTCACCTGGAAAATGCCTGCGCCGCCATGCGTATAGTAGTGCACGTCCGAGCCGCAGATGCCGACGGTATGCAGTTTGATGCGCACGTCGCGCGGACCCATCACTTCCTCGCGTTCGATCGGGAAATCCCGTAGCGAGAGCTTCATCTTTTCTTCGAGCACGAGCGCTTTCATGTGTTCCGTCTCCCGTTACGCGTTTCCAGCCGCAGGCCCTAGCCCTTCCAGACGATTAGCACCCCCAAGGCGACTGCCAGGACATGGCAGGCCACCAACGGAATCGACTGTTCGAGGAACCTCATCCAGAGCAATTCGAGCGCAACAAACAAATAGATGCCTACAAAGATCCGGTCGAACCAGTTGGTCACGATCGGCAGGAAACCGGTGCGTTCGGGGCTTGCGACAATGGTGTTGGCCTCTTCATCCACCTCATCAAGATCGACCGTATGCTCCATGGCATTACTCCTTGACCGCGCCAAAGGTGAGACCAGCCACGATGTGGCGCTGAACAACTGAGAAGATTAACAGGGCTGGCAGAAGCGTGATGATCGCAATGGACGCCATTGCCCCCCATTCGGTTCCGGTCGTCGTCACGTATTCCGACAGGCCGGTGGTGATCGTGCGCGCGTTGAAGCTTGTGAGCGTCGCGGCGAGCAGGAATTCGTTCCAGGCGAATACCCAAGTCAGTATCAGGGTGACGGCGAGGCCGGGTCGGGCAAGGGGAAAGATCACTTCACGGATCACCTGCCACGTTGTGGCACCGTCGACGGTTGCTGCCTCGTCCAACTCCTTGGGAATACCATCGATCGTCGGCCTAAGCGTCCAGATGGCAAAAGGAAGGTTGAAAGTGCAGTAGAGGAGGATCATGCCCGTCCGCGTGTCATAGAGCTTCCACTCCCCTATGACGAAGACCTGGGTGAAGAGCAGGAAGAAGGGCAGCAGGAATACAGCGGCTGGCGCCATACGGTTGGTGATCGTCCAGAAGAAGATGTTCTCTTTGCCTGCGAGATCGAAGCGCGACAGCGCGTAGCAGGCCATGAACGCCAGAATGGTCACCAGCGTCGCGTTGCCGGTCGAGATCACGATGGAGTTGAACATGTAGCGGCGCAGCGTATCGTCGCCGAGGACCTTGACATAGTTCTTCCAGTAAACCGTTTCGAGCAGAACGCTCGGCGTGGTGAACAGTTCGACGGCCGGCTTTACGGAAATCACGAACAGCCAGTAGATCGGGAACAGCGTCAGCAGGCTGAGAAAGGTCCACAGGAGAATGGAATACACAGGGCGGTTGGCACGCATCAGGGCGTTCTCCTCTGGCCGCGGCGGGCGACAAGGGCGACATAAAGCAGCCAGCACATCACCAGAGTGAGGTACAGGACGATGATCGAAGTGGCCGAGCCGTATCCGTAGTCGGTCTTGGGAAACACGATCTTCCAGATGTGCAGGCCAAGATACCGCGTCGCTGCTCCAGGGCCACCACCGGTCAGCATCCACACCTCGTCGACGGTGCGCAGCGCATCCATAAGGCGAATGAAGACTGTCGCCAGAATTGCCGGGCGGATCATCGGCAAGGTGACGTGCCAAAAGATCTGCCACCTGTTGGCTCCGTCGATCTGGGCTTGCTCGAACGGCTCTTTGGGAAGCGAAACCAGCGCCGCAAGCAGCGTCAGCGTCACCAGTGGCGTCCAGTGCCAGATATCCATGATGACGGTCAGCGCAAAGGCCATGGTCGCGTCACGACCGATATTGAGGTCGTAGCCGAACCAGGATTTCAACAGATACGGGATGATGCCGATGCTGGGCGTTGTCATCAGGCGCCAAACCGATCCGACGACGATCGGTGCCACGATCAGAGGCAGCGTGTGGATCGTGCGGAAGAAAGCGCGGCCCGGAAACTCCCGCATGAACAGCTGAGCCAGAAGGTAGCCAAGGATGACTTCGCTAAAAACGGCGAAAAAGGCGAACTTCAGCGTGAACGCGATGGAGGTCAGAAACTCGCTGTCGAACACGAGGCGGCGGAAATTGCCGGCGCCGTTGTAGATCATATAGGGATTTGCGCCGAACGGATTCCATTGATGGAAAGCCACATAGAGTACGTAGAGAAATGGGACGATGCCGAAGATCCCGAGGATCGCAATCGTCGGGGCGAGCATCAGCCATCCAACTCTGTTGGATCGCAAGCCAACTCTGTTTGATCGCATGCCGGCTCTGTTTGATCGCATGAACCACTCCCCTGGAAGGCGCATCATCCGCGACATTCTTACGAACCTCGCGAGGCGGCAAGCTTATCTGGCCCGCCGCTTCGCAGCAGGCCAGATACTAAGCTCGCTTTGCTATTTGCGGTAACCGAGGTTCTTCAGTTCCGCCTCGGCAGCGGCAGCCATCTGGTCGAGCCCGTCGTCGGACGACACCTCACCCAGCAAGATTTTGTAGAAGATGGGCGCCGTTGCTTCACGCACCTGCGCATGGAACGGATAGGGAGGGGCGCCGGCAAACAGCTTTCCATCGTTCTTGAGCATTGTGTAGTAGCCATTGAGCTTCTTATCCATCTCTATGACTTTAGGATCGTCGTAGGTTGCCGTGTTGGTGATGCGCGGCGCGGCGACCGCCCAATCGCCCTGGACCGAGTCCTGGCCAATATACTGGAGGAAGAGCAGTGCAGCTTCCTTGTTCTTCGACGTAACTGGAAGGCCGAAGGCGCCGCCGTCGTAATAGCCGATATAGCCTTTGCCGGACTCGGCGTCCTCCATGACGCCCGGTTCGACCGGCGGAAGGGCGACACCGACATTGCCAACCACCTTCGATTTCTCCGCATCGGAGGCGATCCAGGCAGCGTTCTCACCGTAGACGAGGCCCTGTGCCGCACGGCCCGCCGCGAAGGTCGTGGCGACTTCGGTCCAGGTGCTGGCCTGAGATTCCGGCGGGGCGATGTCGCGCAGATGCAGCCAGTATTTGAGTGCCGCCTTTGCCTTGTCGCTGTTCATTGCCCCGCCATTGGCGACGGACGCGGCATAGTTCTTCGATGCGTCGATGCCCCAATTATACACGCCGAACGTCGGCGCGACCGATTCGAAGAACTCGTACCATGAAGCCGGATGGCCGGTGTGGGCCTGGGCGGTCGTGCCCCATAATTCCTTGCTGTTGTCCTTGCCCCATTTGGTGAAGAATTCCGCGATCTGCGTGTATTCCTCGTGGGTTTTAGCCGGAACCAGATCCTTGCCGGTCTCCTTCTTGAAGGCTTCCTTTACGGCAGCATCATTGAAGAGATCAGTCCGGTAGAGATAGAGCTTGATGAACGCTTCCATCGGAATGCCGAACAGATCGCCGTCGCCGTTCTTGAAATAGTTCGCGAACGTCGTGAAGTGCGTTTCGTCGTAGACCGGCGCTTTCAGCGACGGATCGTCCTTCAGGGACTTCGTGATGTCGACGAGGAAGTCACGGGCGAGATAGGCGTAGATAATGTCCTGCTCGATATAGACCATGTCATAGATGCCGGTCTTGGCTTCCATGTCCTTGATCGCCTTGTCATACATCTGGTCCCAGGACGTGGTTTCGATCTCCACCTTGATGCCGGTCGACTTCTCGAACGCGGGGGCAAGAACGTCCTTGATATAGTTCGAAGGCGGGGTGCTTTCGGTCACGCCGTGTAGCGTCACACCCTTGTACTTTGCGCCGGCGTCCGACCAGAAGTCAGCCTTCGCGGGGATCACGCTGGTCATTAGGCCCACCGCCAATGCGGCAAGGCTCATTCCGAGTTCATGTTTCATTTTCACTCCTCCAACAGATATTAAATTTCAGTTATTCATTCAGCGATCTGCCGTGTTCCTGCCCTTCAGGAATGGCGCCTCCTGGCCATCCGGACATAACCGAAACCCGTTTCAGGCCGATGCGTTTCGAATCGTCCTGCCTGAAAAGTGGCACCCGGAAAGAGAACTCCCCGGGTGCCGGCCCTGGGAGGCAAATCCAAGTCCATGCGCTCGAATGCAGTGGCTCCGTCGCATATCCAACGACCGATCGCGGCGTCATTGGCCAATCCCTGACGGCGGCACGGCGGCAGCGGTGAGATTAAAGCTCAGCGACATGGATCCTCCCGCTTTCGAGAATTTTGTGTTCTGCCTTCGCATGATCACTACTTCAGGTGTTGTCTGCAGCCTCGCTCCCATGGGTATTCCGATGAATTTAGTGCAGGCCCCTCCCCCCTGCCACGCGTGGTTAGCAGGCGATCTATACTTTTTCGCCGACTATGCGCGCGCTGCCTGACCAGTCCCGGATCTCCCTGAACGGATCGGCACGCGCCTCGGTCCCGATCTTGTGAGCATTGCGCCGGTAGTCCGACGGCGTGCGCCCGCAGATCTTGAAGAACTGCCTGTTGAAATTGGCGATGTTGTTGAACCCGACATCGAAGCAGATGTCGGTAATCGGCCGATACGTCTGCGTGAGCAGTGAGCAGGCTGCGTATATACGCGCAAGGATGACGTAGCGGGCAAAGGTATGACCCGTCTGCCGCTTGAAGAAACGTGAAAATGCCTGCGGTTCCAGCCCGCAGAGCCTTGCAACGAATGGCAAGTCGATATCGTCGCTGTAGTGGTCCAGAATATAGCGCATTGCGACGTCGAGTTCGGGCGGCAATTCCGCCTGCGCGGAGGTGGGCGCCAGCCGCGAGAGCCTGCGGCGGTCGCCGGGATTGCGGGCTAGTGTCATCATCAATTGCAGAAAGAGCACCACACGCTCAGCACCATGGGCGGCACCGATCTGTGCGAGCAGCCGCTGCCCAGCGAGGGCGGTGGCACCGCGAAACTCTACTCCGTAGACGGCGTCGTCGTAGAGCGGCCGGATGGTTCCGAGTTCGGGACAGAAACTGGTGACACGATCGGCCCATTCGCGGCTGAACTGGATCAGCATATCGCGATTGCGAACCAGCTTCCCGGGTTCAATATCGCTGACCCAATTGTGCGGAACGTTCGGCCCGGTTAGGACCAGGCAGCCCGGTGCGAATTTGCCGATATGATCTCCCACCATCATGACGCCCGAAGTCGTTCGCGTCAGGTGCAACTCGTATTCCGGGTGATAATGCCACTTGGCTTTGAAGTACGGATAGTCATGCATGCTCCAGCGGAACGATTCCGACGGCGGACATATGATCATTTCGAAGTCCGGAACGATCTTCAGAGCGGGCTTCATTGAGTGGCTCCTTCCCGGTAACGCAGCGACCGCTTCGATCTCTTTGATCTGCAGTCTCCCGTAGCCTGCGGCAAGAGGCTTCTCCCCTCGGCGGCAGGCCAACGCCTCCCTGCCCACTTGCCTGGAGCTCTCGAAAACCGTCGATTACCGGACGGTGGTCACAAGCCTTGTGGGTCAGTCAGCGCGCACAGTTCACCGAACAAAATACATCGAACGGTGCCATCAGGCGAAATATGAAGTGCCGCGCGCCCGAGGCGCCGGCTCGATGGATCCTCCTCCTGTCTAGTCTTTTTTGTCTGGTCTTTTTGCCAGACTTATATGTTGTTTAATGAGACAAATTAACGCTTTCCTTTGAGCTGTCAATCTTTTTTGCGCGGGTAGAGGGACGGGCGACCCATTTCGCAACCTCATATGGCCTTGACATGAGGTGAATTTCGATATTTTGTTGTGCTGTGCAACATAAATTATGTCTTGGAGGAGGTGCACATGCGCAGATTGGGCATTCATTCGTTCGTATGGACCGGGGGTGGCACTCAGGCCATGCTCGAAGAAGCGATGGAAAATTCAGCCGCGTGCGGTTACCGGTTGATCGAATTTGCCTATCTTCGACCCGAGAAGTTCGACCTCCATCGCCTCGCCAAGAAGGCTGAATCGTTAGATCTCGAAATTGCCGTCACCATGGGCCTGCCCTTGAGCGCCGATGTGTCGAACGAGGACGACGCTGTCGTCAAGGCCGGTGAGGAATTGCTCGCGAATGCAGTCGCGGCGGTGCGGGACATCGGCGGCACCACACTCGGGGGCATTCTGTATTCCGCGCATACGAAATACTCGACAATGCCGAGTGATCGCGGCCGCAAGAACAGCATTGCCGCCATCGCAAAAACAGCTGATGCGGCAAACAAGGCTGGCGTCGATCTGGTCCTTGAAGTTGTCAACCGGTTCGAGACGAACCTCCTGAATACCACCGCCCAAGGTCTCGACTTCATCAAGGCGACCGGCTCAGATCACGTCACGCTCCATCTCGACACGTTTCATATGAATATCGAGGAAGCGAATCCAGCGGCGGCTATTCGTCTGGCCGGCGATAAGATCGGCTATTTTCACATCGGAGAAAGCAATCGCGGCTACCTCGGCGACGGTGTGATCGATTTCGATCGCATCTTCGATGCCTTGCTCGATATCGGTTACGATCGCGACATCACCTTTGAATCGTTCTCCAGCGCCGTGGTCGATGAAGGTCTTTCCCTCGCATGCGCCATATGGCGCGACACCTGGACCGAAAACATGCCGTTGGCAAGACACGCCAAGGCCTTCATCGACCTGAGAATGCAAGAGGCGGTCCGTCGGCGAGCGACGAACGCCCGCCCATAGTCGAGGGCGGGCTCGCCGCAGCTTCGGTCCGACAAAACAGAGGCTGTGTGGGGTGCACATTCGATGAGATCGCGCCAGTTGCTGCGCACCTGCTCGGCGTGTACCAAGTGGGCGCCTTGTGGTTGCATTCGGCTTGCGGACCGCAGGTAACCTGGAGAGACCTCCGTGAATGACCCGGCGCTGACCGCCAGTTCAAATCGCAGAATTCGACAAAACAATGAAGTGGCGGCTCTCAGAGCCCTTCATCAGTTTGGACGTCTCAGTCGAGCCGAACTTGCGCGTAAGTTACGGCTTAACCGCTCTTCATCGGGGCATATCATCGCCAGCCTGACAGCTGACGGCCTAGTGCGCGAAGCAATTGAGGATCCGCCTGAACAATCGGGCCATGCCCGAGCCGGTCGCCCCGGCATTAAGCTAGAACTTGTGCCGGATGCTATTTTCTTCCTTGGGGTCGAGATCGGTGTCGAGCATATCAGTACGGTCGAGATTGACCTTGGAACCAATATCGTTTCAACGAATGTGGAACCGTTTGATGGCCGATCGATCAACGTAGAGGCCGCGGTCGATCGCGCCGTGAGGCTAGCTCTCCAATCTATTCCCGCGTCAAAACTGGAGCGATGTGAAGGCCTTGGCGTTTCAACTCCGGCGCAGATGGACAAGAATGGCTTCGTCCGCCTGGCGCCTCTTCTCGGCTGGCGAAATGTTCATCTCGCAGAGTTGGTGAGAGACGCCCTGCCGATTCGCGTTCCGGTCCTTGCCGAGAACGATGCCAACGCATTCGCCATCGGCGCGACCTACGGGCGCAGCGAGGTGCATTCCGGCGTGACGCTTTTTCTCGTTATGGAAAGCGGTGTTGGCGGCGGCATCATCATTGACGGCAACCTTTTTCGCGGCGCCAGTGGGCTAGCGGGGGAGATTGGCCATTTGATTGTCAGCGACGCGCCAGGGTCGCGCCGCAATCTCGAACAATTGATCGGCCTTGAAAACATTATGGCCGAGTACCGCAAGACCTCTGCCCTCAGTGATCCGACATTCGGCAACTTCCTTGCCGATGTCCAACACCGCTTGCCTAGCGCCGTCTCAATTGCCGAGGAGTGGGCAAAGGCTTTGGCAACAGGCCTGGTACAGACTTGCCGAATCATCGACGCCGACAAGATCGTGCTGGGCGGTTCGGTCGCCGCACTCTATCCTTTGATGGCTGCCAGGGTCGCTGCACACATCCACGCGACACAGGAACCCAGTTTCCCGTTTCCATTGATCACAATGAATGACGAAGGAACAGTCGGTTCCGCTTTTGGTGCGGCCTGCATGTTACATCAGCGGTATTTGTCTTTGGAGAGCCCGCGTTTCGCCGATGGTACGGCGGAACTCGAAAAGGCAGAGGAAGGCTAATCTGAAATTGGGCGCTGCCGAGACCAAATCCATGATGCTCGTCAGATACCTCCCATTAATATGTTGCATAAAGATACAAACGCCGATAATGTGCGTTTCAGAGGGGAGCATCGCGTATTCTTGTCGTGGCCATCTCGGCCCGTTGTCGAGCAGGATTCAGCCAGCTGTGGCTGCGTGTCCTTCGACAGGCGCGTGCTGCAACGCCAAGAGATGTGCACTAGCCGAGTTGTGCGATGCCCGCAGATGCGATTTCAAGTCAGACCAAGCTCGCACCCGACGCACTAGGCCCGACAGTCGCCGTCGGCGAGATCCTGGTGGAGATAATGGCCAAAAGCCGCGGCGACGGCTTTCTCGAGCCGATCGAGCTCGTTGGTCCCTACCCGAGCGGCGCGCCAGCGATTTTTACCGACCAGTGCGCCAAGATCGGCGGCTCGGCAGCAATTGTTGCCTCGGTTGGCGATGACGATTTCGGCCGCATCAACATTGAACGGCTGCTGTCTGACGGCGCGGACGTATCGGCCATCTCAGTCAGCCGGGATTATCCAACCGGAAGCGCGTTTGTGCGCTATCGCAACGACGGCTCGCGCGACTTTGTCTTCAACATCGGAAAATCGGCGGCCGCCATGGTGAGCCTGACGGCTGAAGCGAAGGCGCTCTTCGCGCGGGCTGGACACCTGCACGTCATGGGTAGTGCTTTTGCCATCCCGTCTGTCTGGGAGACGATGGATTATGCCATCGGCGTCATCAAGCGGCGCGGCGGCTCCGTTTCACTTGATCCGAACTTGCGCAAGGAATTGCTCGGGCTCGGGCAGACGCAAGAGCGCTTCGCCAGGCTCGTCGATGTCGCCGATCTTATTCTGCCCTCTGGCGACGAATTGTTCATGGCAGCCGGAGTTGATGGTGAATCCGCCGCGATCACCGCGCTCTTTGCCCGCGGTGTGACAGAAATAGCCCTTAAACGCGGCCAACACGGATCAACATTCTTCGGCGCTGACGGCTCGCGGGTCGATTGTCCGGCATTCAGGGTAGCGGAGGTCGACCCGACGGGCGCTGGCGACTGCTTCGGCGGCGCTTACGTCGCTTGCCGCCGCCTCGGCATGTCTGTGTTCAAAGCCCTGGAGTATGCCAATGCCGCAGGCGCTCGCAACGTCACCATGCAGGGTCCGATGGAAGGTGCCGGATCACGCCAGCAACTGGACGAATTCATCGCTGTGACCCCGAGGAACGCCCAATGACCGATCTCCTCAGCAGCCTCGCGACGGCACGGCGCGATGGTTCGCCGATAGGCGTCACGTCTGTCTGCTCAGCACATCCATTGGTGATCCGCGCTGCAGCGCGCAACGCTGCACGCTTCTCCGATACGCTTGTCATTGAAGCAACTTGCAACCAGGTCAACCAGTTCGGTGGCTACACCGGAATGCTGCCCAACGATTTTGTTCGGCTTGTCCAACACATATCGGCAGAAGAACAGCTTCCGGCAGAAAGGATCATCTTCGGGGGCGATCACCTTGGGCCAAACCCCTGGCGCCGGGAACATGCCGGCGCAGCGATGGCAAAGGCCGAAGAGATGGTCGCGGCGTACGTGTCTGCAGGCTTCCGAAAGATCCACCTTGATGCTTCGATGGGATGCGCCGGCGAGCCTGCCGCGCTTGACGATGCCACAACGGCGGAGCGTGCAGCGCGGCTGGCCACTGCGGCAGAGCGCGCGGCACACGCCGCAGGAGGTGAGCCACCGGTCTACATCATCGGCACCGAGGTGCCGACGCCCGGCGGCGCCAACCATGCAATCAGCGACATCGAGCCGACCAGCATAGCGGCGGCGGCGCGCACGATCGACGTTCATCGCGACCTGTTCCTGAAGCAAGGCTTGGCCGATGCGTTCTCACGCGTCATCGCGTTGGTGGTCCAGCCCGGCGTCGAGTTCGGTAATGAGAATGTGGTTCCTTACGAATCCGCCAGGGCACGTGGGCTGACGCGACTGCTCGAGCAGGAGCCTGGCCTGGTCTACGAGGCGCATTCAACCGACTACCAGGACCGAATGTCCTTGCGCCGGCTGGTCGAGGACGGCTTTCCGATTCTGAAAGTGGGGCCAGAACTGACCTTTGTCCTGCGCGAGGCGCTTTACGGACTGGACCTTGTCGCGACCGATCTGCTGCCGGACTACGGATCCCGTCCGCTCTACCAAGTCATGGAGCGGCTGATGCTGGCCAAACCCGGCAATTGGCAGGGCCACTATCACGGCTCGAAAGCCGAACAGCGCCTACAATGCCATTATTCGTTCTCGGACCGCATTCGATATTACTGGAACCAGCCGGAGGCGGAAGCTGCGGTTGCTGGTCTGATCGCCGCCCTTCAGGGCAAGACGGTGCCACTTACCCTGTTCCGCCAGCATCTGCCTTCATTCGAGGCTTTTGCAGGCAGTCCGCTCGACCCGGTATCCTTACTGCTCGCCTCGATTCAGCGCAGCCTGGACGAGTACCGCTTTGCGTGTACGGGCGAGGTATTCAACACCAAAACCAATCCGACAGATGGAGGACGAAGATGAGCGAACAACTTGCTGGAAAGGTCATTGCGATCACAGGCGCGGCATCGGGTATCGGCCTTGCTTGTGCGCGTGGTTGTCTCGATGCGGGTGCACGGGTGGTCCTGATCGACTATGCGGATGACAAGCTGCGCAGCCTGGCTGCTGATCTCGGCAAGAATGCAATTCCTTTGAGGGTGGATCTCACCAATCCCGAAAGCGTGGCAGGCATGATGCCTGACATTTTGGACAAGGCAGGCCACCTCGATGCGTTCCATGCCAATGCCGGCGCCTATATCGGCGGCGAGTTCACTGACGGCGATCCGGACGCCTTCGATCGAATGCTGAACCTCAACGTCAACGCCGTATTCCGAACGATTCATGCGGTCCTGCCGCACATGATCGAGCGGGGCACGGGAGATATCGTGGTCACCAGTTCCGTCGCCGGCCACACGGCGATCCCGTGGGAGCCGATCTACAGCGCTTCCAAACACGCAGTTCAGGCGTTCGTCCATGCGTTGAGGCGGCAGGTGGCGAAACATGGCGTCCGTGTCGGCGCGATCGCCCCCGGGCCGGTGCTGACGCCCCTCGTCGCCGACTGGCCGAAGGAGAATCTCGATCGGGCGATGGCGGCCGGAAATCTGTTCGAGCCGAAGGAAATTGCCGAAGTCCTGCTGTTCATGCTGACCCGGCCGAGGACGGTGACAATTCGCGACATCGTCATTCTGCCGACCAACTTCGACATCTGATACATAGCACCTCGACATCGAATTTCGGGAGGTAGACCATGTACCAAGCGCGTTTCAGGGTGGACAACGAGGTCGCCGTGGTGACCGGCGGAGGCCGAGGTATCGGCCTCGCATGCGCCGAAGCGTTGGGCGAGTCCGGAGCGCGTGTGGTCATCATTGAGCCCGACGAGCAGATCGGCAGTGCTGGCAGGGATGCATTGACTGCGAAAGGTTACGCGGCCGAACTGATGCTCGGTGACGTCACTTCGTCGGCACAGATGACCGAGATTGCTGATACGCTTGCCGCTCGGGGCATGCCCGCCTCCATCCTCGTCAACAATGCCGGTGTAGGCAGCAGCGGTATTTCGTCGGAAGATGTCGACGATGAACTCTGGCTATGGATGATGAATGTCAACGTCAACGGCGTCTTCTGGTGCTCGCGCGCTTTCGGTCGGCACATGATCGCGGCCCGCCGCGGCTCAATCGTCAATCTGGGTTCCATGTCGGGCACGATCTGCAACCGGCCACAGCCGCAAACGCCCTACAATGTCTCCAAGGCGGCCGTGCATCACATGACCCGCTCGATTGCCGCCGAATGGGCGCCCCATGGCGTGCGGGTCAATGCGGTGGCCCCAACCTATATCGAAACGCCGATGGTCCTGGCGATTCCGGAAAACGGCCCGCGCATCGAAGCGTGGTTGCGAGACACACCAATGGGCCGCATGGGCCAGGCGCATGAAGTCGCTAGCGCCGTCCTGTTCCTCGCTTCCGACGCAGCCAGCTTGATGACTGGGGCCGTCGTGCCGGTCGATGGCGGGTTCACTTGCTGGTAGCAGCCTAGAGTTTCCTCGCGGTCGCCACTCTCACCGAGGCTCATGCTCGAGATGGTTGGCTGCAACTTTTGGGATATCGCCGAAATTTGCGCCGATCGCAGCAAGCTTTCGGCCACCGGCATGGTCGAACTCACGCGCTCCTATGAGACGGCGGCTCGCGTCCAGCGGACCATCGAACGGGATCTTCCCGATGAAACCCTGCGTCGCTACGATCAGTTCCGGCAGCATGTCGACGCTTTCATCGACATGCCAGAACTCCTGACCGATCTGCTCTTCCGCTTCCTTCACCAGAACGGCTGCCGACTTTCGAACCGCGCCCG
This sequence comes from Mesorhizobium sp. M00.F.Ca.ET.216.01.1.1, assembly GCF_004010325.2. Lineage (GTDB taxonomy): Bacteria > Pseudomonadota > Alphaproteobacteria > Rhizobiales > Rhizobiaceae > Mesorhizobium. Next base: position 47,580 of record NZ_SADR02000026.1, on the reverse strand, counting down.
CGAAAAGGAATTCGCCGCGCTGACGGATGGCGAAGCAGAACGGACCGAGGCGATCTACCAGCAGACCTTCGGCTCCGACTAGAGGCACAATATCTATTACTCGCACCTTTCGCGTGGGACGGGCCATGCCATCCTTGTGTAGGCAGCGGCGGGCGGCGTCGACCTTATGCAATGAGCGAAGCACCTTGGCGTGACCGTAGCGATCCTGCTGCCGTAGCTTTTTTGAGAAGCGTCTGCGGCCGACCCCCTGCAGGGCCAGCGACGCGATGATCGTCAGGTTGGCCTGGCCACTTTGCCGCTGGCGATGAAATGCGGATTGGCGAAATCCGCGTCGTCGCGCTGCTTGCGCTTGCCATAGGCCAGCGGCTTGCCGTCAAGCGTGCGCGTCATGCCGCCGGCGGCGCGCAATACCGCGTCACCTGCCGCGGTGTCCCACTCCATGGTACGGCCGAAGCGCGGATAGACGTCGGCCTCGGCGCTGGCGACAAGACAGAATTTGAGCGACGAGCCGACCGAGACGAGCTCGGCAGCACCCGCCGAGCGGATATAGGCTTCGGTCTCCGGCGTGTTATGCGACCGGCTGGCGACGATGGTCAGCGGCGCCGTGCCTGCCCTGACTGAAATCGGCCGGCGGCCGACGATCTGATAGTCATCATTGACCTCGATCGATTCCGCTTTGCCCGGCCGGCCGGAAAAGAAGCGTCCGGTGCATGGCGCGAAGACGACGCCGATTTCCGGGACGCCGGCGCGAACAAGCGCGATGTTGACGGTGAAATCGGTCCTGCGGTTGACGAATTCCTTGGTCCCGTCGAGCGGATCGCCCAGGAAGAAGGCGTCGCCAAGATAAGGAACGGCTCGCTTTTTATCGAGATCATCGACTGCGTGGCGCCTCCGTCTGCAATTTCGGGGATGCGCTCGCATAGCGCGCCCTGACGTCACTTTTCATAGAGTGAGCATTGCAGAATCATTTTTCACATGATAGTATCATTTTTCAGCAGACACAGTCCCTCTGATCAAATTTCGGATCCCAAACACGAATTTCATGAACACTCAGGATCAGCATCAATTTTCAGACGCTATTACCGTTTTTCAGGAAGCCCGCCTTCCTGAGAAGGCGACACCGGCCGGCTATAGTGCCCTGATTGATGCATACAAGCTCGCCGTGCCGTTGCCCCGCACGCTCTGTGCTACTGGCGAACATCACCGTATCATCGAGCGGGACGGCTGGCGCATCATGACGCCGCGGCACGCGCCGCATCCAACGCTTGAAGGGCACCTGACCTTCGCGCTCAAGTACGAAGGGCTCGATCTTGCCGTCTTAAAGCGGCTGTTCCACGCGACGGGCCCGGCGCCGATCGAAGCGCTCGTCCGTGAAAGCCCGACCGGCAGCTACGCCCGCCGCATCTGGTTTCTGTATGAATGGCTGGCTAAGTCGCGACTTGATTTGCCTGACGCGAGCGCTGGACGCTACGCTCGGGTTGTCGATCCAGACTTGCAATGGGCAGCGCAGGAGCAAACTGCTCCGCGCTACCGCGTGAAGGACAATCTCCCCGGCACGCCGGATTTCTGTCCGCTGGTGTTCCGCACCAAGGCCCTCGAGGAATTCATCGACCTCGACCTTCCGCAGCGCGCGCAGGCGATCGTCGCGGACGTGCCGCGCGACCTCCTTGCGCGTACCGCCGCCTTCCTTTTGCTCAAGGACTCGCGATCTAGCTACGCGATCGAGGGTGAGCGTCCGCCGCAGGACCGCATCCAGCGCTGGGGCCGCGCCATCGGTGAGGCCGGCCGCCGGCCGATCGATCGCGATGAGCTGCTGCGCCTGCAAAGGATCGTGCTCGGCGATGCCCGCTTCGTGAAGCTCGGCTTCCGGCAAGAGGGCGGGTTCGTCGGCGAGCATGAACGCGACAACCGCATGCCCCTGCCCGATCATATCAGCGCCCGTCCCGAGGACTTGGTGTCGCTGATCGACGGAATGGTTGCTTTCGACCGCGGCCGCGCGCAGGGCCTCGATGCGGTCATCGCCGCAGCGATCCTCGCCTTCGGCTTTGTCTATATGCATCCGTTCGAAGACGGAAACGGCCGCATTCACCGCTACCTGATCCATCACGTGCTTGCAGCGCGCGGCTTCAACCCGCCCGGGGTCGTGTTCCCCGTTTCGGCCGCGATACTGGAGCAAATCGATGAGTACCGGAGGGTGCTCGAGAACTATTCGCAGCGCCTGCTGCCGCTGATCGAGTGGGAGCCGACGCCGCAATTCAACGTTCGCGTCCTGAATGACACCGGCGATTTCTATCGTTTCTTCGATGCAACGCCGCACGCGGAGTTCCTCTACGCCTGCGTCCAGCGGACCATCGAACGGGATCTTCCCGATGAAACCGCTTTCCTGCGCCGCTACGATCAGTTCCGGCAGCAGGTCGACGCTTTCGTCGACATGCCAGAACTCCTGACCGATCTGCTCTTCCGCTTTCTTCACCAGAACGGCGGCCGCCTTTCGAGCCGCGCCCGCGAAAAGGAATTTGCCGCGCTGACGGATGGCGAAGCAGAACGGATCGAGGCGATCTATCAGCAGACCTTCGGCTCCGGCTAGAGGCACATATCTGTTACGTCGCACCTTTCGCGCAGAGGCGGGCCATACCATCCTTGTGCAGGCAGCAGTGGCGGCGTCGGCCTCGTCCTTATGCAATGGGCGCAGCACCGTGGCATGACCGCCATCTGCACGGCCGGCTCGCCCGAAACGCCGAACTGGTATGCAAGAAGGCCCCGGTCCATGTTCGCATGCCGCTGGTCCAGGCGCACCGCCGGCTCGAAGCGCGGCAGACGACCTGCGCAGCGATCCTGCTGCCGTAGCTTTTTGAGGAGCGGCCGGCGGCCCCCTAGGGCCAGCGACGCTATAATCGTCAGGTTGGCCTGGCTGCCGTGCCGCAGGCGATGAAATGCGGATTGGCGAAATCCGCGTCGTCGCGCTGCTTGCGCTTGCCATAGGCCAGCGGCTTGCCGTCAAGCGTGCGCGTCATGCCGCCGGCGGCGCGCAGCACCGCGTCACCTGCCGCGGTGTCCCACTCCATGGTACGGCCGAAGCGCGGATAGACGTCGGCCTCGGCGCTGGCGACAAGACAGAATTTCAGCGACGAACCGACCGAGACGAGCTCGGCGGCACCGACCGAGCGGATATAGGCTTCGGTCTCCGGCGTGTTATGCGACCGGCTGGCGACGATGGTCAGCGGCGCCGTGCCTGCCCTGACTGAAATCGGCCGGCGGCCGACGATCTGGTAGTCGTCATTGACCTCGATCGATTCCGCTTTGCCCGGCCGGCCGGAAAAGAAGCGTCCGGTGCATGGCGCAAAGACGACGCCGATTTCCGGGACGCCGGCGCGAACGAGCGCAATGTTGACGGTGAAATCGGTCCTGCGGTTGACGAATTCCTTGGTGCCGTCGAGCGGATCGACCAGGAAGAAGGTGTCGCCAAGATCGGTCGCCACCACCCCGCCCGAGGCTTCTTCCTCGGCTACGCAGGGAATGCCTGGGAATGCGGCGCGCAGCCCGGCAAGGATGATCTTTTCGCTTTCGCGATCGGCTTCGGTGACCGGCGAACTGTCGGATTTCTGGTCGACCGCGCAGCCTGTGCGGTAGACGCGCATCACCTCGCGCCCGGCCTCCAGGGCAAGGCGTTCGAATATACCGAGCATCGCTTCGTCGTCAGATGCCGCCGCCGCTGTCGTATTGGTCTTCGGCAATGTCGCGCTCGTTCAGCCAGAGTTCCAGGGCCTCTACCATCTCCTCGGCCGACTTGCCGAGTGTCTTGAGATGGATTTCGGGGTTTTCCGGAGCTTCATACGGTGAATCGACGCCGGTGAAATTCTTGATCTCGCCATTGAGTGCCCGCGCATAGAGGCCCTTCGGGTCGCGCCTGGCGCATTCCTCGAAAGGCGTGTCGACAAACACCTCGACGAATTCACCATCGGCCATCAATTCGCGCGCCATGCGCCGCTCGGCACTGAACGGCGAAATGAAGGAGACGATGACGATCAGCCCGGCGTCGGCCATCAGGCGCGCCACTTCGGCGACGCGGCGAATGTTCTCGACGCGATCGGCGTCGGTGAAGCCGAGATCGCGGTTGAGGCCGTGACGGACATTGTCGCCATCGAGGATATAGGTATGGCGGCCGGTGGCGAAGAGCTTCTTTTCGAAAAGGTTGGCGATGGTCGACTTGCCGGAGCCCGAGAGCCCGGTGAACCAGAACACGGCCGGCCGCTGGTTCTTCATGTCGGCGCGGCCATGCTTGCCGACATCAAGCGATTGCCAATGGATGTTTTCGGCGCGGCGCAGCGAATGCAGGATCATGCCGGCGCCGACCGTGGCATTGGTGATGCGGTCGATCAGGATGAAGGCGCCAGTGGTGCGGTTGTCGGCGAAATTATCGAAGGCGATCGGCGACCGCGTCGAGATGTTGCAGATACCGACTTCGTTCATCTCGAGCGACTTGGCCGCCTCATGGGCAAAGTCGTTGACGTTGACGCGGTACTTCAGCTCGGTGACGGTGGCGCTGGTCTGGTCGGTCTCGGTGCGCAGGATGTAGGAGCGGCCCGGCAGCAGGGCATGCTCATCGAACCAGACGATGTTGGCGGCGAACTGGTCGGCGACCTGCGGACGTGCCGCCGGCGACACCAGCATGTTGCCGCGCGAGACCTCGACCTCGTCGTCGAGGACAAGGGTGATGGCCTGGCCGGCCACCGCCTGCTGAAGATCGCCGCCATGCGCGACGATGCGCCTGACATGCGAGGACTTGCCGGATTTGGCGACAACGATTTCGTCGCCCGGCGCAACGGAACCCGACGCGATCGTGCCGGCGAAACCGCGGAAGTCGAGGTTGGGACGGTTCACATACTGCACCGGAAACCGGAACGGCAGTTCGATCGCGGCTTCATCGACCGACACGGTTTCCAGATGTTCGATCAGCGTCGGGCCGGAATACCATTGTGTATTGGCCGAGCGGCTGGTCACGTTGTCGCCGTAGCGGGCAGACATCGGGATCGGCACGATCGTCTGGAAGCCGAGTGCGCGCGAGAACTGCCGGTAGTCTTCGATGATCTGTTCGAAGGTTGCCTTGTCGAAACCGACGAGATCGAACTTGTTGACGGCCAGCACGATATGGCGGATGCCCAGCAGCGAGGCGATGATCGAATGCCGCCTTGTCTGGCGCAACACGCCCTGGCGGGCATCGATCAGCACGATGGCGAGATCGGCGGTCGATGCGCCCGTCGCCATGTTGCGGGTGTACTGTTCATGGCCGGGCGTGTCGGCAACGATGAACTTGCGCGTCGGCGTGGCAAAGAAGCGATAGGCGACATCGATGGTGATGCCCTGCTCGCGCTCGGCCTCGAGGCCGTCGACCAGCAGCGCGAAATCGATGTCGTCACCGGTCGTGCCATGCTTGCGCGAATCGCGCTCGAGGGCGGCGAGCTGGTCCTCGAATATCTGCTTGGTGTCCGAAAGCAGGCGCCCGATCAGGGTCGACTTGCCGTCGTCGACGGAACCGCAGGTCAGGAAGCGCAGCAGCGACTTTTTCTCCTGCGCCGCCATGTAGTCGCGAATGCCGTCGGTGCGGGCGAGGCTCTCGGCCATGATGTGGCGCATGCTCAGAAGTACCCCTCGCGCTTCTTCTTTTCCATCGAGCCGGCTTCATCGCGGTCAATGAGGCGGCCCTGGCGCTCCGAGGTGCGCGCGGTGAGCATCTCGCCGACTATGGCCTCCAGCGTATCGGCATCCGATTCGATCGCGCCGGTCAGCGGATAGCAGCCAAGCGTGCGAAACCGCACCAGCCGGTTCTCCACCGTCTCGCCGGGGCGCAGTTCCATGCGGTCGTCGTCCTTGAGTATGAGCATGCCGTCACGTTCGACGACCGGTCGCTGCTTGGCGAAATAGAGCGGCACGATCGGGATGTCTTCCTGGAGAATGTACTGCCAGATGTCGAGCTCGGTCCAGTTCGACAACGGAAAGACGCGGATCGATTCGCCTGATGCGATGCGGGTGTTGAATATCTTCCACATCTCCGGCCGCTGGTTCTTCGGATCCCAGGCGTGCTGGGCGTTGCGGAAGGAAAAGATCCGCTCCTTGGCGCGCGACTTCTCTTCATCGCGCCGCGCCCCGCCGAAGGCTGCGTCGAAGCCGTATTTGTCGAGCGCCTGCCGCAGCGCCACTGTCTTCATCACATGGGTGTGGGTGTTCGAGCCATGGTCGAAGGGATTGATATTGTCGCGCACGCCATCTTCGTTGACATGGACCAGCAGATCGAAGCCGAGCTTTTGCGCCATCTGGTCGCGAAAGGTGATCATCTCGCGGAACTTCCAGGTCGTGTCGACGTGAAGAAAGGGAAAGGGCGGCTTGGCGGGATAAAATGCCTTCACCGCCAGATGCATCAGCACGGACGAATCCTTGCCAACCGAATAGAGCATGACCGGCTTGGCGAAGGTCGCCGCAACCTCGCGAAAGATGTGGATGGATTCGGCTTCAAGCCGCTGCAGATGCGTAAGCGCGATATTCATGGACTGTGAGCGTTCTCTCGTGCCGTCCAGACCTTGCATCTGCATCAGGCGCAGGTTCAGCCGCCCGGTTCAAGCTTCACTTCTGGACATTATGATTTCGTGCCGGCGTTCTAGCAGATCGCACTTGTCCAGAACAATGCAAGACAAGCTTGCCGCAGCATGGTTCGGGAATGAATTTTCCATGCGATGGCAAAAATCCGCAAATTCCTGCTCAGCGGTCGGTGAGCTTCAGAAAGGCGGGAAAAATATTGCCTGGGACGAGCAAGGATAGATGTCAGCAGCAGCACTGCCGATTTTTGATGGCAGCGCCGCCTTGCCGCACTATCGAAAATCGTGCTCAGCCGCTATACCGGCCATTGAAACAACTGCCATTCGTGATGCAGCTTGCGCCCCGAAGACCATCGCGCCAGGCACGGTCGAAAAGGCCATCCCCAAAGACCCCGAAGAAGGCGAGCAACAGCATTGAACCGGTTTTCCTCGATAAGAGATCAATTCACGCCTTCCCGAGTTAACAACTACTTCTCCATTCTTTGCTTCTTTTCCCCGCCGGTCCTGGGATCGGCCGTCAGTTTTGTGTTCAATGGCGGCGGCCTGGGGTCCGTCCTTCTGATTGCGCTGAAGAGAAGGCGCTTCAATATCGACCAGCCCATGGTTGCGATGACTGTCGCAATCTATGCCTATTGCGCTGCCAATATCCTCGCGTCCATCGTCAACAACTCGATTGCCAGGGACGCGTCGCATCTCGTGCCGCTGATTACCTTCCTGTTTTTCCCGTTTTCGTATTCGACCTGGAGCATTACCCAGAAAACCACGCTTGCGCGCATCGTCATGCTGAGCAGCACGGCGGCATGCTTCGGCGCCCTGCTACTGGCAATTATGCAATACCACTGGCTGGGCATGAGGGCCGAGGGTGGGGCCGGAAACGCCATCGTATTCGCGACGGTCACCTGCCTCAGCGCCACGATCTGCCTGGCCGGCGCCCTGTCGGGCATCGAAAAGACCAAGAGCCTGCTCATCTGCGCGGCGCTGGCCGGGACGATCGCCATCATCTATTCGGGTTCGCGGATCATCTGGCTGGCGATGCTGATCGCTGGCATCGCCGTTCTCCTGATCAACTGGCGGGGGCTCACCGGCCGGAATTTCCTTCGCCTGCTGCTGATGGTCGCCGCAATCGGTATCGTGATCGCCGTCTTCGGCTTGCCCATCATATCCGAGCGCGGGGATTTGCTCGTCACCGACTGGGATGCGCTCGAGGCGAAGGGCGACTATACGACGGCCCTGGGATTGCGCGTCGCCCTTTGGCATATCGGCCTCGCAGCATTTCGTGACATGCCGTTGTTCGGACACGGGGTAGGCGCGACCCCGCTGCTGATAAAACAGGGATTCCACGAGCAGTTCGGCCTGGCCCACGGTTTCAGCCATTTCCACAATGGTTTTCTGACCGCACTGGTGGAAGCCGGAATCCTGGGAGCGATCACCCTGGCGGCGATATTCGTCGTTGCCGCCACAAATGCGGCCAGGGTGTTGCGCACCAGCGCAGATCCGCTCGAAAGGCTCGGCGCCACGATGATCGTCGTCACCGTCATCACCTATCTCACGGGCGGCATGACCGGCATTCTGGTCGGCCACGACATTCTGGATTCGGTACTGATGGTCTTCCTGGTTTCGGGGACATATCTTGCATCGGGGCACCACCTGCCGCTGGCGCAGCAACAGGCACGTCCAGTGACATCGGCTGCCAGATAGCGGCTTCGGGCAAGGCAATGAAGGTGTTGGTCACGGGCGCTACAGGGTTCATCGGACGCCTTGTCGTCCGGGAGCTTCGCCGGGCGCGCATCGAGGTCCGCACCGCCTCCCGCCTTAAGACGCTCGATCCGGCGAACGACGCCGTGCTGCTGCCTGATATCGACGCGCCGGCTGAAGCCTTCCTGGCAATCATGCAAGACGTGACGGACGTCGTTCACTGTGCCGCGCTGAACAACGATGCGGGCAACGCAAGCGAAGCCGACTACCGCGCCGTCAATGTTGGGTTGACCGCGCAGCTGGCGCGTGCCGCGGCCGCGCGGGCAAGCGGACGTTTCATCTATCTGTCTTCGATCCGGGCAGTCGCCGGACCCGGGTTCAGCGGAACGATTGACGAAGCCACGGCCCCTGCCCCGCAATGCGACTATGGCCGCTCGAAACGCGAAGGCGAGATCAAGGCGCTGGATGCCTATGCGTCATCAGGCCGTTCCGATGCCGCTGTGCTGAGGCTGCCGCCGATCTACGGGGACGGCATGAAGGGAAACCTGGCGACGCTGATGCGGCTGGCCGACACCGCGCTGCCCCTGCCGGCAGCGGCCCTGACAGGTGTGCGCTCGCTGATGTCACGCGAGGCAGCGGCACGCACGATCCTGCACCTGTTGACTCATTCGAAGCCGCTTCGTCCTGTCTATGTCGGTGGCAACGAGCCTGCCACCTCGATGGCGGCAATCATAGCTGCCTTTCGGCAAGGTTTTGGACGGCCCGCGCGGCTGTTTGCGATGCCGGCCGGCCCGATGCGGGCGGCTGCAACCCTGCTGGGTAAAGGCAAATCTTGGGACACTATTACCGCAACGCAGATCTGCGATCCGTCGCTGCTTATCTCGGAGGGCTGGGCGCCGGAAACCGATACGATCGCGCGGCTCACCGAAATGGCGCGGCTTGCTAAATCTGGACCTGCTCAGGCCCGATAATTGTTCCAAGCAGAATCCGAAGATCGAAGCCGATCGAGGCGATTTGCAGGTAGGCGGCATCGGTTTCGGCGCAGAGCTTCGGGTCCGACATGTCGATATCACGGATCTGGGCCAGGCCGGTTATGCCCGGAAGCGCCGACAACACACCCAAACGCCTGCGGAGCTCGATCAACTCGGTTTGCGTCGGCAGGCATGGCCGGGGCCCGACCAGGCTCATCTCGCCCTTCAGGACGTTCCAGAGCTGCGGCAACTCGTCGATCTTGAACTTGCGCAACGCTTTTCCGATGACGGTTACGGAATTTTCCGGTGCCTCGTGCGAGGGCAATGACGGCGTTCCCTGATACATCGTCCTCACCTTATGGCAGCGAAACAGCACGCCATTCTGCCCGACCCGAATCTGGGAAAAGAGTGCCGGCCCGGGCGACGATGCCCTGATAACCAGCATGGCAAGCAACAGCACGGGCGAGGTCACCACCAGCAACAAGGCTGCCATGACAAGATCGAAGGCTCGCTTGGCTCCTTTCATGGCCATCGGGGCAATGCCTTGTTCAAACAACGGAAGTCCTTTCATGGTGTAAAACCGGCCGCCGATGAATGCCGGGCCGCGCCATCCTTCGTGGCCAGCAGAACGGCCACGCGCTGATCTTGTCTGCTCACTGGTCTATAATCACATGTACGGCTGTCGGGCTGGCTTCAATGTCCAATCGCAGCCACTCGGGACACGCTAACCTGCTTGTTCGACTGTTTTCGGGGTTGTTTCCTGGCGCGGCGCGGCCGGAAGCTTTTCTGCCTGGTTGAGCCCCGCCAGCATGGCAAGTGCTGACGCCTTGTCCTGATCCCGCATTGCCGCCTGCAGCGCCGTCAGCGCGGCCTGGATCCTGGGCCATGCCACGACATCGGTCCTCAGGCCGAAGATCTTGGCGATGTCGAGCGTGACGATCTCTTCATTCTCGCCCTGCAGCGTTTCGTGCAGCTTCTCGCCGGGCCTGATGCCGGTGAAGCGGATCGGAATGTCGGTGTAGGGGCTCTTGCCGGCCATGCGGATCATGGTTTCGGCGACTTCAAGGATCGGCACCGGCTTGCCCATGTCGAGCATGTAGATGGCATAGTCGTCCTTGCCGTGGCGCGAGTGGGCGTCCGTCGCCGCCATGATGACCAGGTCGACGGCCTCGGCCACCGTCATGAAATAGCGCGTCATGCGCCGATCGGTGATGGTGACGGGGCCACCGGCCTCGATCTGCGCCTGGAAGATGGTCGCCACCGAGCCGTTGGAGCCGAACACATTGCCGAACCGCACGGCGATGAACTTGGTGCCGGAACGGCGACCGTTTGGCGCAATGCCATGCGTTTCGTGCAAGGAGCTGACAATCTGCTCGGCGGCCCTTTTGGTGACGCCGAGCACGGAGGTCGGGTCCACCGCCTTGTCGCTCGAAATAAGCAGGAACTGCGGCACGCCGCATTTGGCGGCAACCTCGGCGCAGACGAGCGTTCCGAAAATGTTGGTCTGGATGGCTGCTTCCCAGTTTTCCTCGAGCAGCGGCACATGCTTGAGCGCGGCGGCGTGGAAGATGATATCCGGCCTGAATTCGCTGACGGCGCGCGTCATCTGGCGCCGGTCGGTGACATCGATGATGCGGCTTTTGAGCCGCTCATGGTCCTTTTCGTTGATGGACTGGTCGAGCTGGAAAATTCCGAACTCGGAGATATCGGCGACCAGGACAGCCCCGGCGCCGAGCTCCAGCGAGCGTTTGACCAATATGCGGCCGATGGAGCCGGCGCCCCCGGTGACCAGGACGCGCTTGCCACTGACAAAGGCGCCGATGCGTTCGATGTCGGAAGGCACCGTTGAGCGGCGCAGGATCGTTTCCATCTCGACGGCGTCGAGAACCAGCTTGCCCGCCTGCCCCAGTTCCGAAAAGCCGGAGAACTGCACAACGGCTATGCCGCTGTGCCGGGCGACGCGAACCAGTTCCGCATAGTCGTCGATCTCGCGCTCGACGCCATTGCCGAAGATCAGCAGGTCGAGATTTTCGGTGCCCTTGGCGTACTCCTCCAGGATCTCAACCAGATGCGGCCGGATGCCCACCACCGGCACGCCCTGGATCTGCGTGCCCAGCGGCGCTCCGTCCTCGATGGCCATGATGCCGGCGATGGAATATTCCGCCGGCTCCGCGGTGCGGGTGAAGCGGATGATCACGTCGGCCTCGCTAAGCCTGCCGACGAACAGCGCCTGCCTGGTCAGCGCCTTGTCGGCGCCGCGGCTCAGAATCCGCCAGCTCGCGCCTTCGCGAAGAAACCGGTAGTAGAGCCTGGGCGCCGAGATGATGGTGAACGAGACCAGGAAGAAGACGATGAACTGGCGCTCATTGAGGCCTGTCGTAGGTTGAAAGGAACGAACCAGGAGCGAGGCGCCATAGAGAGTGACAGTCAGGATCGCACAGCTCTTCAGGATGTTGAAGAAGTCCGGCGTCGAGGCGAACCGCCACACGGTGTTGTAGAGGCCGCAATATCTGAACAGCGCATGGCTGAGAACGATGACGCTCGCCCAGAATGCCAGCCCGGTAAAGGAAAGCGCCTCGAACGAAAGCTTCGACTGCGACAAAGCCAGGCTGAGCGCCACCGCGACCAGGACCATGACGATGTCCTGGATCATGATGATGGCGCGCCGCATCTTCGGCCGAAGTCCGGAAACGACTCCTACATATGATGTCATCGGGTAGTACTGTACTCCAGGCGCAAGGAGACGGACACTAAAGTGGCGCCGGATCGAATCTGTCACCGACACCTGTTTTAGAGTGCCAACCCTCTGCCCCGCCGCTTTGTATCGCATAGCGCGGAGTTGGGGGCATCGCCAGATATTTTTTGGAAACGGGTTTTTTATGGCATTGCGCACTTTTCCAACCGGGTTTCGTTCGCAAAACCCGCATGATGGCTGCAGGTGAGACGAAACGGACCGAAAAGCAGGCGAATCGCTGGCGTGATCTGCGATCGCTTCACCGGCAGGTGCTTTGCTAACATTCTGCATATCCCTGATTATAAGAAATGCCGGCAGGTAAGGCGTCTGCCGCTATGTTTTTCAATCAGAAATCAGGGGCGTTTCGGCAGCAGCGACCAGACGGCCGGCACCGGGCGTGCGGCGAGCGGCCAGCTTGATTAGGTCGCCGTTGAGAAAGGGCATGACGCCGACTGCCATGACTTTTCCGGGCCGATCAGCAGTGCCAGCCCGGGCGAAGCCATTGCGGAATGAAAAGATGCTAGCAGGAACTCGGAATCCAGAAAGGCCATCACCGAGTGTTCCGACCAGCAAGTTCACGATGACGACGGAAGCCTCAGTCGCTATAGCGATTTCCTCGGCCTCCCGGCGCGGAGGCAGCCTTGCCAGTGTGGGGATCAGCCGATATAGACCGCCGGAATTCGCAGTCTGGAGGGATCGGCCGCTCCGTTAGAATTGCAGAGGGACGCGAGGATGGCAAGAGCGGTAATTCTGGCGGGGGGACGTGGAACTCGACTGTGGCCTTACACTGTATCACTACCCAAGCCTTTAATGCCGATCGTCGATACTCCGATCCTGGAGATTATCGTCCGACAGCTTGCCCGAAGCGGTTTTGATCGCCTGACTTTCGCCGTCAATCATCAGGCCGACATTCTGCGTGCTTATTTCGCAGATGGCTCGAAATGGGGCGTCGAGATTGATTACTCGCTGGAAACCCGCCCCCTGGGGACGATGGCCCCGTTGAGGCTCATCCCTGACCTGCCCGAGAACTTTCTTGTGATGAATGGGGACATCCTGACCGACATGGACTATGGCGCATTCTATCGACGGCATGTTGAGGATCGCTGCCAGTTCATGATATCGGCCGCGAAGCGGGAGCAGAGAATTGATTACGGCGTCTTGCACGTGCAAGAGTCCGGAGAGCTCCGTGGCTTCGAGGAGAAGCCCAGCATTCCCTATCTGGTAAGCATGGGCATCTATTGCCTGAACCGTTCCGTGGTTGCCACAATTCCCGAGGACCAACCGTACGGTTTTGATAATCTCGTCCTCCGGTTCTTGGCAGCCAACTTGCCGGTAACTGTCCGACAACATAAGGGTTACTGGTTGGATATCGGCCGGCCGGAAGACTATCAAAAGGCTACCGACGACTGGCCCAATCTGTCAAAGGTGCTCAACTTGTGATCATAGACATTCCCCAGTCCGGCGCCGAGCCGGCGCGAGGATGGAAGCGCGTCGCCGTCACGGGCGCCAGCGGCTTTATCGGGCATCACCTCGTCCAGCGGCTGCACGCGGCAGGCGTGGAGGTGCTCGAACTCTCGCGCAGTCGGGGTTTTGATGTCTGCCACGACGAAATCCCGTTGGAGGGAGTGGACCGGGTATTCCACTTGGCTGGATTGACTGGCGTGCCAAGGGCTTGGGAACAGCCGCTCGACTTCTTCGAGACGAATGCATTCGGCACGATGCGCGTGCTGGACCAGTGCCGGCGATCCGGCTGCGCCATCACGTTTCTCAGCGCTTACGTTTATGGCCTGCCTCAGCACCTGCCCATTGCCGAGGATCACCCTGTCACAGCCAACAATCCCTATGCTTTTTCGAAACGAGTCGCCGAGGAGGTTTGCGGCTTCTTCGTTCAGTACTACGATGTGTCCTGTGTCACGCTCCGGCTCTTTAATACGTATGGCCCCGGACAAAGTTCTGATTTTCTCGTGCCGTTCATAGTGACGCAAATACTCGATCGCGGGCGACCGGCTGTCGAGGTAAAAGACTTGGCGCCAAAGCGGGACTACATCTATATCGACGATGTGATCGACGCGATTTTGGCGGCCTCAAGCGCACCGTCAGGCTCCGTTTTCAACATCGGCAGCGGTCTTGCTTATTCGGTCGAACAAATCATCCAGGCGGCCATGGCGGCTGCCGGGGTGGAGAAGCCGTACCGATCCACCGAGCAGCGGCGGAGAAACGAAATTGACTCGGTCGTAGCGGATATTACCGCGTTGCGAGCTGCTGTCGGCTGGGAACCGCGTATATCTCTTGAAACTGGTCTGCAAAGGCTCATCGGGAGCATGGGTCAGCCATGAAAACAATCGACATAATCTGTCCGGTCTTCCGGGAAGAAGAGGCGATCCGCTTATTCCATGAGCGGCTGATGGGCGTGCTGAATAGCCACCGAGACGACCACCGGTTTCGCGTTCGCTACGTGCTCGACCCTTCGGGCGATCAGACAGAGGCTATCTTGAAGGCGATCGCACGGGCCGACGAGCGCGTTGAGCTTCTCGTTATGTCGCGGAGATTTGGACACCAGGCTGCGTTGGTGGCAGGCATGGACCGAAGTGACGCCGAGGCAGTGATCATGCTGGACAGCGATCTCCAGCATCCGCCCGAGCTGATCCCAGACCTTATTCGGCGATGGGCTGACGGAGCCGATATTGTTCAGACCGTGCGTCAAGACCCCGGCGAAATACATGTGCTGAAACGGATGACGTCGCGCTGGTTCTATCGGTTGTTCCGCAAGCTGGGTGGCGTCGGATTGCAAGTAGGCGCAGCGGACTACCGATTGCTGTCACGCCGTGTTGTCGAGATCTTCCGAAACGAGGTTCGCGAACATAATCCTTTCCTGCGCGGACTGGTCGGATGGGTCGGATTCCGGGTTGACTATGTTCCGTTTGTGCCAGCTGCTCGCACCCTTGGCCGATCAAAATACCGTCTCTCCACGCTACTCAATTTCGCGTTAAATGGCATCTGTTCCTTCTCGAAGGTACCACTGCGCTTTTGTGTTGGCGTCGGCTTGGCGTTGTCGATATTGAGCCTGATCGTGGGAATGGCGCAAATCGCTTTGTACTTCACGGATACCGTAGATGTTCCTGGGTGGAGTTCTTTGTTTGCCGCTGTCATTTTTATCGGAGGGATTCAACTTTTTTTCCTTGGAGTTCTTGGGGAGTATATTAGCTTGATCTTTGACGAAGTGAAGAATCGTCCTCGTTATGTTGTCTCACGGCATATTAGTAGGGAAGCGGGCTTCGATTTTAGCAACGAAGCTGGCTTCGATTCGGCTGCCATCGGCGACCAGCGGAGCTAACATGACATCGAAGGCTCTCATCGGCATGCCCACCCACCTTCCTATTCGCGTTCCCCGCCACTCAGCCGATGCCGACCTTAATGCGCTGGTCACGGGTCGCACCGAGTCGCTTTTTGCTGGCGATATCTCCGCGAACTCCTCGAAATTGCTCGATCAGATCTCAGGCCGGCGCATTCTGGTGGTTGGCGGCGGCGGTTCGATCGGATCGGCCACGACTGCCTTGCTTACCCGCTTCCAACCTGCAGCAATCCACGTAATCGATCATAGCGAAAATTATCTCGCCGAGCTGGTCCGCAATCTCCGCGGAAGGCGAGAAGGCATACCTGACGGCCTGGATTTTCGCACTTTCCCGCTAGACTATGGGAGCCCAATTACCGCGCGTTTGTTGGCGGATGTGCGTGCCTACGATGCGGTTCTTAACTTCGCAGCGCTGAAGCATGTTAGGTCCGAGAAGGATATTTTCTCCCTTCTCCAAATGATAGATACGAACTTGGTCCGCCATGCCCGTTTCAAGGAAACGCTGAAGCGCCACGGACACGCCTCGATATACTTTGCGGTATCAACAGATAAGGCGGCCAACCCAACCAGCCTGATGGGGGCCAGCAAGCGGTTGATGGAAGACTTGATCTTTGCCATCGGCGCACCTGAGAATGGCCGAACCACTTCGGCTCGATTCGCAAATGTCGCCTTCTCGAACGGCAGCCTGCTCCAGAACTTCGGGGTTCGGTTGGCTGCTCGCCAGCCAATTGCCGTCCCCAGGGATACCCGTCGCTACTTTGTCACGCAGGCCGAGGCCGCAGAAATCTGTTTGCTCACGGCTTTTCTTGCCCCTGACAGGCACATCGTGTTTCCTCACATGGAGGCGGAGGTCCATCTCCAACCCCTGGAGGATATTGCGACAAGGTTTCTTGCACAATTCGGGTTTGAACCCGAGTTCTACGATCACGAAGAGCAAGCGCGAAACGCGGTCGATTCCGCCGCCGCGCAGGATCGTTGGCCGGTTTTGCTGACACCGCTGGATACGAGCGGAGAGAAGCCCTACGAGGAATTTCTCGGCCACGGGGAAAAGGCAGTTGAGATCGGCCTCGCGTCGATTGCTGCCCTCCGTCACGTACCGACGCCCGCAGTGGATCGTCACTTGTTCGAAAGACTTGACGAACTGGTCAACAACCCCAGTTCCGCGACCGGGAAAGAAGAGGTCGTTCGCATCTTTGCGGACGTGCTGGCTAACTTTCGACATATAGAGACGGGCCGCAACTTGGATCAGCGGTTATGATCAGGCGTACGGGATGACGAATCCTTCTCTGGACAGGCAACATCCTGCGCAGCGTGCAGCAGCGGGAACGCTGGTGCCAAAAACGTGCGTGGTTTGCGGCAGTGATTACAAGGAGTGCCGGCTTCCCGGCCTGGTTCGTTGCCAAGCGTGCGGTTTTGTGGCGGCGAATCTCAACATATCAGACGAAGAACTGGCGGCTATTTACGGTGAGGACTATTTCCACGGCAATGAGTATTTGGACTATATCGCCGAGGAAGAAAGCCTACGACTTAACTTTCGGAATCGAATTTCCACGTTGCGTTCGCTTGTACCCGATTTGGCCGACAAGGAGCTTTTTGAGATAGGCTGCGCCTATGGTTTCTTTTTACAGGAAGTCGCACCCGTTGTGAGGCGGGCATCCGGGATCGACATCTCGGTCGATGCAGTTCGTTCTGCGCAGGGCAAAAGAGGAGTTGACGCGGTTTGTGGCGACTACCTCAAATTCGACCTCCCCCGGCCCGTCGATATCATCGCCATGTGGGACACGATAGAGCATCTGAAACGTCCGGATCTCTTTGTTTCCAAGGCTGCAAGAGACCTGAGCACCGGCGGTATCCTCGCCTTGACCACTGGTGACATCGAAAGCCTGAACGCAAGATTGCGAGGCAAGAAGTGGCGGATGATCCATCCCCCGACGCATCTTCACTACTTTTCGGTAGCGACCATCAGCAAGCTCCTGGATCGTAATGGCTTCGACGTCATCCATGTGAGCCATCCAGGTAACTCGCGGAAGCTTCGTTCAGTATTGTATTATATTTTCGTTCTGCGCATGAAGCGCCCCGCGATCTACGCGGCCTTGCAGAAGATACAATTGTTCGAGCTGCCGCTCACAATCAACCTGTTCGACATAATGTATGTCATAGCGCGGCGGCGCTGAACGCAAGAACCTAAACAGAATAAGGGGAAATGCTTGCGAGTTCCATCGGAAGATGTTCTTTTATTCATGGCCTACACGGTTGCAAGCGTGATGAGCTTGCTTGTGATAAAAATGTGGCTGCCAATCGCAAAGTCCAACTGGGGTGAAGGACTCGTTCTAGGGCTACCAGCGATCTTGGTAATTGGGGGAGCCGCGCTATACGTGATCAGCTTTCTGATATGGATGGTTATTTTAGCGCGTCACGATCTGACCTTGGCATACCCGACGGCTATCGGCCTGACGCTGGTCTTCTCCAGCTTGGCAGCGTCATTTCTGCTAGGGGAAACGCTGTCGTTAGCGAGGCTCGGTGGGATTGCCCTGATTTTTATCGGCATCGTCTTGGTTGTTCGGACCTGAATCGTGATGTCAATGCGTCAAAGATCGCCGGAGAACCAATTGCAGAAGCTTGAAGCCGCGCGCATCGGAACAATGCCTCCTTGCATGCACACCAAGCCGGGTTTCGCCACGTACTTACCTTTTCTATCCGCGGCGCTCTTCTTTACACTCTTCTATATCTTGTTTTTCTCGCCAGCCCTTCTGGAGGGAAGAGTGCTTGCCCCAGGCGACGGGTATGTCTTTTATTATCCGGCTGTTTCGATCCCCTGGCGCCTGTGGGAAGCAAACATCCTCGCAGGCTATCCGGTCTTCGCCGATCCACAGTTCTTTCTTTGGTACCCACCGCGTTGGTTCTTTCGTGATTACAACGCGTTCATCATCTTTGCGTATGTGGTCGCAAGTTCGTTCACCTTTGGCTACGTTCACTGGAAGTCCGGATCGGTTATCGCAGCTTTCACAGCGGGTATAGTCTACGGAACCGGCAGCTTTATGGTGGGGCATCTTGGCCATACATCCATCATACATGCGGGAGCTTGGTTGCCGCTTATCGTATGGTCGATAGACGCGCTGGCCGAGCGCAGGACGGCGGCCCGATTCGTGACTGGCGCCTTTGCAGTCGCGCTGTGCCTTCTGAGCGGCCATCCTCAGATTTTTGTTTACGCCATGCTGCTGGCCGGCGGCTTGGCCCTGCGTAATCTGTGGGTCACCTACACCAACGATTCC
Source organism: Mesorhizobium sp. M00.F.Ca.ET.216.01.1.1 (assembly GCF_004010325.2). Taxonomy (GTDB): domain Bacteria; phylum Pseudomonadota; class Alphaproteobacteria; order Rhizobiales; family Rhizobiaceae; genus Mesorhizobium. The sequence continues at coordinate 28,966 of NZ_SADR02000026.1, read as the reverse complement.
ACCACCGCAATCACGCTGGCCGCCACCTATGCAGGCATGGTTGTATTGGGCGTGGCTGCATGTGCTGTTCAGCTCTTGCCGTTCGTGGAATTCAGCGAACTCAGCGCCCGTTCTGACGCGTGGAGGTATGGGGATTTCGTTTCGTATTCATTGCCGCTTCGGCAGATCGCCACGCTCTTTTTCCCGTATCTTTATGGCGGTGGAATAAACGGCTCCACAGCCTACTTCGGAGCACTCAATCAGACCGAACTCGCGACCTATGCTGGCCTCGGAACCCTGTTCCTAGCCGCTTGCGGGATTTTGGCGCGGAAACGCAATGATGATGCTCTGTTTTGGCTTGCGGCAGCAATCGCGTCAATTTTGCTGGCCACAGTCGGTGAAAATCACCTTGGCCATCTCTTTTATCAGATTCCCATCATTAACAGCTTTCGCGCCAGCGCCCGAAGCGCAATGGTTTTCACTTTTGCGGTCTCTGTTCTGGCCGGTATGGCAACAGCTCATTTGCAGCGTGGCGAACTCAAAACCCGCGATATTGCGTTGGCCGGCGGGATCACTCTCGGGCTTGCAATCGGGGCCGGGCTGTTGACGCTTTCGTCAGCGCTTTGGGCGCAGGCGCTTCGCGATTCCGGTGTGGGGTCCTGGACAATAATTGATGCGGCGATTTTCCCGCCGTTTGCCGTCCTCGTCGCAATGATCTGCCTCCTCTTGTTTTGGAACAAGCTGGGCGGCCGCTATTTCCGGGCGATCTTGCTGATTGCCGCGGTAGCGGTCGATGTCGGTCTCTTCGGCTGGTATTACGAATGGCGGCTCTCGCCAGTTCAAAAGCCGCTTTCGACGGATTGGAGCGCCCTGCAAAACGACCTGGCAAATTCAAAAGGTCGCCTCCTGGCGATGCTCGATCCGACCGTCTCTGATGCGCTGCGTCCGAATATGAGCCTTCTCTATGGCTTCCGATCGGTCAGCGGCTATGGTCCTATGGAGCCGAAAGCCTATCAAGAGGCGACGGGAATCGATACGAAGGGTTTCATTCAGGAGCTTCCAAGTCCCATTCTGCAGCGCGTGCTTGGGATAACTCATATCGTCTTCAGCCGCGATATGTCAGGCAGTCTCGAGTTTGGCTCGTGTTCTACGGAAGCAGCCGACAAAGTCCTGGAATTTGATCTTCCTGTCCCCGTAGAAGCAACGGGAATCCGAGTTATCTCGAACATGTCTTGCTCGGTAACCCGTCCCGATGGCGACCCGGTCCTCACCTTTGACGCCACCCCGGAAAAAAAGAGCGACGAAGCCGCTCTCCTCGCGGGACGCGACACGTCGGAATGGGCATATGACCGCTCCGATGTACGAGACGCAATCCAGCATGCGCGGGCGCCGATCGAGAGTTCATTCGACGCGGGCGGCTTTAGCGGCCATGTGTACAAAGCGGATTTGCCGCTCGCGACATCCGGCCCGATCCAAGTCCGGCGGCTCGCGCTGCACTTTCTGGGAAACCACGGCGGAGCTCTGAGTGTCAAGAAACTCGAATTGACTAATGCAGAGAACGGGGCGGTGTATCCGCTGAACCCCGACGTCCTGAAGCTGGGAAATTCCGCGACTGTTCGCAAGATAAACGAGAACCTGTCGGTCGCAAAACTCCGAACGAAACCCGGTGGGCTCGCATGGCTTGTCAGGGAGGTACGATCGGCTCCGACGGACATTGCCGCGCAGATCGTACGCACCGGTATGTTCCCCAATGGGCAGCCATTTGACCCGGACACTGTAGCGCTGGTTGGCGGGATCGCGCCAAAGCTGGATTCAGTTCCAGCTCCGGTCGGACAAACAGGGAAGGTCACGCCGCTTTCGGAGGATGGCGCGCGTCTTTCCCTGCGCGTCGATGCATCCTCCCGTTCATTCCTTTTTCTGAGTCGCTCATACCACCCCGGCTGGGTGGCCTACGTAAACGGGGAAAAGGTGCCACTCTACCGCGCTAACGCCGCATTTCAGGGCGTCGTCGTACCGGCGGGTACGAGCGAAGTAACCCTTATATTAGATCCTTTAAGTCTGAAGCTGGGAGGCCTGATCAGTCTCATTGCCCTGCTGATTCTCGGAGGCTGCTTTTTTGTTAGAGGCAAGCAGCTTGGTTGGGGCTAGACGCCGCCGAAAATGCCGGCGGCACGATCGTTAAGCCGATCTTCCCATTCCCCGGCGGCAGGCGCTTCCATTTCGTCGACCCGGCCGGCAACGAGCTTGCGGTCTGGGGAGAGTAGGAAGGAAAGATAGAGAGGATTCTGCGATTTTGGTGTTGACAGCATAGCCCACTGCAATATTACGAGCCTTCCTTTCCACCAGCAAAAGCAGAATGATGAAATTCGGGTCAAGCGGCGTTCGAGGTTTGGCTTCGGAATTGGCTGGAAGGCCTAGCGGACTTTATACTGAAGCTTTCGCCCGACGTTTGGTTTCCAGCGGGGTTCAGTCGAATAGTCCGGTCTTCGTAGGTCGCGATTTGCGCGACAGCAGTCAGGCCATAGCCAAAAACTGCATGGTAGCGTTGGCCGCAAGTGGATTTCAGCCGGTCGATTGCGGTGCCATCCCTACGCCTGCGCTGGCCCTATACGCCCGCAACCACGATGCAGCGGCTCTCATGGTAACCGGGTCGCATATCCCTGCTGATCGCAACGGCATCAAGTTCTATAGCCCGCACGGTGAAATCGACAAGGCGGACGAGGCCGCGATAACGCACTATGTAGCCGAAAGATCAAATGTGTATTGCTTGCCACCGGCCCCTCTGGGAACGGCTTGGCCTATGCGCCATAACGAAGCGATCGCCGCCTATCGAGAGCGCGCCAATGACATGCTGGAGCCGGACTCCCTTTCCGGCATGAGACTTGGTGTCTACCAGCACAGTTCGGTCGCGGCGGAACTGTTGGTGCAGGTTCTTCAATCGTTTGGCGCCAGCGTGGTCGCCGTCGGGCAAACCGAAACCTTCGTGCCTGTCGATACCGAAGCCGTGGATGCAGCCACGATTGCAAAATTGAAAGAATGGGTCCGCGAATTCGATCTCGATGCCATCGTGTCGACCGACGCGGACGCTGATCGGCCACTTGTCGCCGATGAGAATGGCGATCTGTTTCGCGGCGACTTGGTTGGGCTCGCCACGGCTCTCTTCTTGAAGGCAGATACGATTGTGACGCCAGTGACCTCCAATTCGGGCATTTCGAAAGCTTTCGGTTTCGACGTCCTGAGGACAAAGGTCGGGTCACCATTTGTCATCGAAGCCATGGAGGCGTCACACCGTGCCGGCAGCATCGTTGTCGGCTTTGAGGCCAATGGCGGCGTTCTCCTGGGGTCGGATTGCACACTGAACGGAAAGACCTTGACTGCGCTGCCGACACGAGACTCACTCCTCCCGATCTTGGCTGTCCTCAGCACCATGGCATCGACAAAAAAGAAGCTGTCGCGACTGCGCGGGCTTTGGAACCTTCCGGTGTGCGCGAGTGAACGCCTTCAAGACTTCCCTGCGGAAAGTTCGCGCAGATTGATGGATCGCCTCGCAAACCGGGACGCGTTACAGCAATTTCTTGCCCCCTTCGGGACTGTTGCCGAAGTCGACGAAACCGACGGCCTGAGAGCGCGGATGCTTACGGGCGAGATCATACATCTGCGGCCTTCCGGCAATGCCCCGGAACTGCGCTGCTACTCGGAGGGTCCGAATGAAAGCCGGGCGACAGCGGTCGTCGCCCTGACGCTGGAAAGGGCGCAGGCATTCGCGATTACAGACGAAATAGAGGGCATTTGATGAAAGTGGTTCCGGTCATCATCAGCGGTGGAGCCGGTTCGCGGCTATGGCCCGCCTCAAGGCAAGCGCATCCCAAACCTTTCCTCAAGGTAGCCGATGGACATTCGCTCATCCAGCACACCGTGTTGCGCGCAGCCTCGATACAGGACGTCGTCGAGCTTGTTACCGTGACGTCCACGGGGCACCTCTTCCTTACGAAAGACGATTTCGACGAACTCGATTCTATTGTTCTGCCGCGCACCTTTCTGCTTGAGCCAGAGGGCCGGGATACCGCCGCCGCCGTCGCTGCGGCGACTGTCCATGCCAAGGCAGCACAGGGTCCTGACGCGATTTTATGCATTTTTCCCGCCGACCATATGATTGGCGATCTGCCGGCATTTCAAGCCGCTATGAGCCGGGCAATCGAACATGCCCAGCAGGGGCGCATCGCAACCCTGGGCATAACTCCGGACAGGCCAGACACGGCATTCGGCTACATCGAGGCCGACGGTGAGAAAGTTGTCCGGTTCGTCGAGAAACCGGACATCGAGACTGCCAAATCCTACCTCGCGTCCAAACGTTTCTTCTGGAACGCCGGCATCTTCTGCTTCAAGGCGCAGGTCATGCTCGACGAAATGGCGTTACATTGCCCTGCGGTGATTGAGGCCGTCCTCGATAGCTACGAGAACGCTCGCGTCAGCCATGGCGAGCACTTTGCCAATATCGAACTTTCATCCGAGCACTTCGCCCAGGCCCCTCGTATTTCACTCGACCGTGCGGTGATGGAAAAGACCCACAATCTTGCTGTCGTTCCCTGCGAAATGGGGTGGAATGACATTGGATCGTGGAACGCAATGGCCGAACTGATCGCCGCTGACGGGAGCGGCAACAGGATTCGCGGCGATGTCCACGTAGTCGACACCGTGGGCAGTTATATAAGCTCGGACAAACGAGTCATCGGCACAGTCGGCATCAGCGACCTGGTCATCGTGGACTCCCCGGATGCATTGCTTGTTGCATCACGCGATCGGGTCCAGGACGTCAAGAAGCTCTTCGAGGGGCTCAAGGCTGCGGGACATGAAGCGCACTTACTTCACAACACGGTGCACCGGCCCTGGGGCACCTACACGGTTCTGGAGGAAGGCGATCGCTTCAAGATCAAGCGCATCGAGGTGAAGCCGGGCGGGCGCTTGAGTCTGCAGATGCACTACCATCGCTCCGAGCACTGGGTCGTGGTCAGCGGCACTGCGAAGATAGTCAACGGCGACCAGGAATTGTTCCTGACCACCAATCAATCGAGCTATATCCCGTGCGGCCACAAACACCGGCTCGAGAACCCCGGCAGCATCGGCCTGGTGATGATCGAGGTTCAAAGCGGCGAGTATCTCGGCGAAGATGACATCGTGCGCTTCGAAGATATATACGGCCGTAGCTGACAGCCCGACGACCGCGGCCTGTGACGCGCGGACCTAACCCATCAAATTCAATCGAGAGTGTCATGACGAAGACAGCTTTGATAACCGGCATCACCGGGCAGGACGGCGCCTACCTGGCACAGCTCCTGCTCTCCAAAGGATATGAGGTGCATGGGCTTGCCCGGCGATCGAGCACCGCCGACGTGAACACCACGCGCCTGAAATGGCTCGGTATCGAGAAAGATGTCAGGATCGTCGACGGAAATCTGACGGACTTATCCGGCCTGGCTCGAACGATTCGCGACGTGAAGCCGGACGAGGTCTACAATCTCGCCGCCCAGTCCTTTGTCAAATCATCGTGGCAGCAGCCGATCCTGACGGGGAACGTTACCGGCATAGGCGTGACCAATGTTCTTGAGGCACTGCGCCTGGAATCGCCCGGGGCCCGTTTTTACCAAGCCTCGTCGTCGGAAATGTACGGTCTTATCCAGGAACCCATGCAATCGGAGACTACCCCCTTTCATCCCCGCTCCCCCTACGCGGTGGCGAAGCTCTATGGTCACTGGATAACAATCAATTATCGTGAGAGCTTCGGCATGCATGCCTCAAGCGGCATTTTGTTCAATCACGAATCACCACTTCGAGGCATTGAATTCGTGACCCGCAAAGTCACGGATGCGGTCGCGCGCATCAAGAAGGGCACGGCTAGGGAATTGCGGCTCGGAAATATCGATGCCAAGCGCGATTGGGGTCATTCGAAGGACTATGTTCGCGCCATGTGGCTGATGCTGCAGCAGGACCAGCCGGATGATTACGTCGTCGCGACCGGCAGGACGACGACGGTGCGCGACATGTGTCGAATTGCATTCGAACACGTCGGGCTCAAAATTGATGACCATCTTGTCATAGATCCGGAATTGTTCAGGCCGGCCGAAGTCGAAATTCTGCTCGGAAATCCCGCAAAGGCGAAGCAGAAGCTAGGCTGGGAAGCGACAACCTCGCTGGAAGACATGATCCGTGAAATGGTGGATGCCGACCTCGAACGTCATAGCAACCTGGTCAGACACTGAATTGAGCAGAAAGCGCTTTTTGCGTTATGGCCGATAGATTGACGCATCGCATCCTGATAACCGGCGCAAGCGGGTTTGTCGGCTCGGCATTGTTGCACCTGCTGGAGCGGGACCACAGTGAATGCAAGGTGTTTGCGTTCGGTCACGGCGAAGGACAACAAAACGCCATCGACCTGCTGGACCGGGAAGCGGTCGACGCAGCCGTCCGTAAGGTACAGCCCACCGCGCTTATTCATTTGGCGGCGGTCGCGGTGCCTTCCGATGCACGCAGCGCGCCACGACATGCCTGGAACGTCAATGTTACGGGAACGATGAACCTTGCGGAATCCGTGACGCGCCATGCGCCGAAGGCCCGGTTCGTTTATGTCGGAAGTTCGGAAGCCTATGGCGCTTCGTTCCTGAGTGCGGCCGGTCCGGTGACGGAAACAGCACCGCTTCGGCCGATGACCGTCTACGGCGCCACCAAGGCGGCTGCAGATCTGATGATCGGGCAAATGGCCTATGACGGTCTGCATGCCGTTCGCTTTCGCCCATTCAATCACACCGGCCCCGGTCAGTCCGATGCCTACGTGGTCTCAGCCTTCGCGCGCCAGGTTGCCGAGATCGTATCCGGCAAAAACGAGCCGGTCATTCATGTGGGAAACCTCGAACCCGAGCGCGACTTCCTCGATGTTCGCGACGTCGTGCGCGCATACGCGCGCTCCGCGATTGACGACCTGGATGCCGAACCGGACCATGTTTACAATATTGCATCCGGACAACCTCGGAAAATCCGGGATATCCTGGATACGCTTATCGCGCAGTCGGGCATCGATATCGAAGTGCGCGTCGACCCGGAAAAACTCCGCCCGAACGACATTCCCTTCGCGTCGGGTGATGCGTCAAAAGCACGCGATCGGCTGAATTGGAAGCCTCTGGTGCCATTCGAGCAGACAATAGCCGATGTTTTCGGATATTGGCTCGAGGTATGTAACGCCCGCTGACACCACCACCGCAGCGTGCAAAAGGTCGAGCACATGTTCCGAAGCCTGTGGCAGTATCGCCATTTCATCATTTCCTCCATCAGAGGCGATCTGAAGGGACGTTTCGTGCGGTCGCGTCTTGGCGGCCTATGGTTCATTCTTCACCCGCTTGCGCAGGCGCTCATCTTCTCGATCGTACTTTCAGAAGTTCTCAAGGCGCGGCTTCCAGACACAGACAGCCCCGCAGCTTATCCGATCTATCTTCTGTCCGGCATGGCGGCGTGGACGCTGTTCAGCGAGATTCTCACCCGCAGCATGACCGTCTTCATCGAACAGGCGCCGGTGATGAAGAAGATCGTTTTTCCGCGTTTATGCCTGCCCATCATCGTCGGCGGCACGGCGCTGATCAATCACCTGCTGCTGTTGTGCGCCCTTTTCATCATCTTTTTCTTCCTCGGGCATCTGCCAGGCCGCACATTGATCCTGTTGCCGATTGGGATCGTCCTGATCGCGGCGATTGGTTTTGGCCTTGGCGTAATCCTCGGTGTGATGAACGTATTCATCCGCGATATCGCGCAGGTCATGACAATCGTGCTGCAGCTCTGGTACTGGCTGACGCCGATTGTCTATCCGGCCAACGTTTTGCCGGAAAAGTACGCCTTTGTGCTTAATCTCAACCCGATCGTACCGTTGGTGGCACTGTATCAGGACGCACTATTGTTCAACCGCTGGCCAAGTCCGGAAAGCCTGATCGTGCCAGCGGCAATGGGACTCGTGAGCATGGCCTTTGCGATCGTGTTCTTTCGGCGCGCAAGCCCTGAACTCATCGACGTGCTGTAATTATGACCGTGCTTTCCGTCAGTCACCTGTCGAAACGCTATGCGAATTATGCAAGCAACTTGGAAAGGTTCGCGGGCTGGTTCGGGGCGCCGGTCCAACCTACCGAGGAGTTCTGGCCGGTCAGGGACATCTCTTTTTCGCTCTCGGCCGGAGAGGCGCTCGGGCTCATTGGGCAGAACGGCGCCGGCAAGAGCACGCTTCTGAAGTTGATCACCGGTACCGTGCGACCGACCGAAGGGACCGCGCATGTCGGTGGCCGCATTAGCGCCATTCTGGAACTCGGGCTCGGCTTCAATCCCGAATTCACCGGGCGGCAAAACGCCTACCATGCCGGCGGGCTGATGGGCTTTTCACAGGCGCGGCTGAGCGAACTCATGCCGCATATCGAGGACTTCGCCGAGATCGGCGAGTTCTTCGATCAGCCGCTTCGAACCTATTCAAGCGGCATGCATGCGCGTTTGGCCTTTGCCCTTGCCACCGCCGAACGGCCGGAGGTGCTGATCGTCGACGAGGTGCTTTCGGTTGGCGACAGCTATTTCCAGCACAAGAGCTTCGACCGGATACGCAGTTTCAGGGCCGCGGGTACCTCGATCATCCTCGTCACCCATAGTGTGGGCGATGTGAGAGCACTCTGTGACAGGGTGATCCTGCTGGACAAGGGACATGTCCTGAAGGACGGGCCGCCCGATGAGGTCGTCGACTATTACAATGCACTGATCGCGACCAAGGAGAACGAGAAGCTGACCGTGGAGCAGCGGCGAGAAAAGGACCAATGGCTCTATAGCCGGAGCGGGAGCAAGGTGGCAGCGGTCGAATCGGTGGCGCTGACCGACAGCGATAGCGGTGCCCAGATCAAGACTGCCCTTTCCGGACAGAGCATGACAATTCGAACCAGGATTGTTGCGAAGGAAGACATTGCGGAGCTCGTCATAGGCTTCATGCTGAGGGACCGCGCCGGCCATGTTGTTTGGGGAACCAACACTTGGCATACGGATCAGGTCCTTTCGAACCTCAAGGCCGGAGACGAGGTCGAATGTCGCCTGCGCCTCACTTGCGCGCTTGGCCAGGGTTCGTATGGCCTTTCAGTCGCACTCCACACCGGAGACGTTCACATCGACAGCAATTTCGACTGGATAGAAAACGTCGAGGTTTTTGACGTCATCAACTCAGGCCAGCCTTTCTTTATTGGGACGAGCCGTCTCGAGCACGCGTTCGAAATCGTCCGATGAAAAAGAACTTTGACGACTTGTACAAGGCCTTTGAAGACCGTTTCCGGGGTTCGCGGGAGCTCGTCAAGGAACGGCTGAGAATCTACCTGCCCTTGTTGGCACAAATACCCAAGCAAGGGGATAAGCCAGGCCTGGCTATCGATCTCGGCTGCGGGCGCGGCGAATGGCTGGAAATACTCGCTGAAGCCGGACTGGAAGCGGTAGGCGTGGATCTGAACGAAGGCATGGCGCAGGAAGCCGTCGACAATGGACTCAGAATCGAACTGCAGGACGCAATCCAGTATCTGCGCCAACAACCGAACAACAGCGTGGCAGTCATTTCGGCCTTCCATATGGTCGAGCATATACCGACTGATTACCTGATCGAGCTGCTTGACGAATGCCACAGGGTCCTTGCCGATAACGGCCTGCTCATTCTGGAAACGCCCAATCCAGAAAACATCTCGGTCGGGACACATACTTTCCACCTCGATCCAACTCACAAGAGCCCCCTGCCCCCGGACTTGCTTGAATTTCTGGTGGGGCAGGCCGGCTTCGCGGAAACCGCGATCCTGAGGCTAAACGGCGCGCCGATGATCGAGGCAGGGCCGATCGAGCGCAGCATTCACCTCATGTTCGAAGTGGCGCGCGATTATGGCTGCCTGGCAAAAAAACGCGACAAACGGCCTGCAAGAGGGCGCAAATCACTTGCCGCGTTTGTCCAAACCGCATCACAACAAATGCCCACCGATATGGGGAAAATAAAAGAGTGGCTCCGTTCCGCCGATGACGAGATCGCCGGCATTTCGGAAGAGGTCAAGACAATCATGTCCTCCACTGCGGATCAGCTTCAACAGTTGACCGTCAACCTTACCGCCCAGTCGGAGTTGATGCGAACGCAAAATATTGCGCTTCAAGACACGATGGCTTCACTCGCCAGACAACTGGAGCAGTTGGCTCGTAAAGAAGCTGCTATCGAGGAGCGCGATGCCGAAATTGCTCGGCTGAGCGGAAACGTCACGACGCTAGTTGAACAGGTAGACGCCTTTCAAAGTTCAACCTCATGGAGGCTCACGAGCCCGATACGCTCAATCAAGACCGGGACAGCAAGGTTCGCACAGGGAATGTCGGCTTCGCTGAAGTTTAAACCTGGATCGCGACTTTGGCGCGTGACCCGGCGCGGAGCCATTTCACTCGCCGGCTCTATTCTCGCTCGGCCGTTTCTTGCGAACCATGCAAGGCATCTACTACGCCGATTCCCCGGAATTGATGTCCGTGTGCGAGCAATTTTGACCCCGAATAGGATTTCTCTCCCGACACCAATGATGGGCGATTTTTCGACGTCGACGCAGCATGCAAGCCACATTTATTTCAAACTTAAAGCAGCTGTGGCAAGGACTCAGAAAGCGGCTGACTGATGCGTATAGTTATTGACATGCAGGGCGCTCAATCGGCCAGTCGGATGCGCGGTATAGGTCGATATACGCTGTCCTTTGTTGAGGCACTGGTACGCAATAGAGGCGGGCATGAAATCGTGCTCGCGTTAAATGGGCTGTTTTCCGATACGGTCGAGCCCATTCGATTGATGTTCCGCGATCTGCTGCCTCAAGAAAACATCCGCGTCTGGTCCGCCCCAGGGCCCGTATCTTTCCACATGAACGATAACGATGAGAGACGGCAAAGAGCACAGCTGATTCGAGAGGCATTTTTGGCTAGCCTCCAGCCCGATATCATCCATATTACGAGCCTATTCGAAGGCTTTGATGATGCCGCGGTTACCAGTGTTAGCTCGCTATTTGGTACAATTCCAATTTCTGTAACCCTATATGATTTGATCCCTCTTCTTGACGAGAACCAGTTCTTAAAGCGAGATCAACGCCTCGAAGAATGGTACCGTTGTAAATTGGACTATTTACAATCGGCCGACATTCTACTGGCTATTTCAGAAAGCTCTAGGGGTGATGCTATAACGCATCTGAGTACTTCCCCAGGCAGCATTATCAATGTTGGATCTGCTTGCTCTGATATATTTCAAAAAAAGCCGATTCCCAACTATGATGTAGAGCAATTATATTCCAAATTTAACATTAGATCTAATTTTATTGTTTGCTCATCTACGCTTGAATCTCATAAGAACCTCCACCGATTTCTCCGATGCTTCTCCTCTCTCCCGAATGACCTCTTAGAAAAATACATGGTTGTCCTCGTCGGACGAATATCAGATTTTCAAAATGAACTTTTGAATGACTTTATTTCATCAATAAAATTGCCTAGAAATCAAGTTATATCGACAGGTTATGTTACCGATGACGAACTGGTTTCGCTATACAATCTATGTGATCTGACGGTTGTACCATCCTATTTGGAAGGATTTGGCCTGCCCGCCTTAGAAGCTATGGCCTGCGGAGCGGCGGTCATCGGATCTAGTACCCCCAGCATTTCGGAAGTTGTCGGGCTAAAGGAAGCTCTTTTCGATCCATACGACGATGCGGATCTAACAGCAAAATTAGGGCAAGCTTTGTCGGATGAGGATTTTAGAACCTCTCTTAGATCACACGGCCTTGAACGAGCGCAAAGATTCTCATGGAACGAAACTGCACAATCCGCTCTTTCTTTTCTCGAACAAGCGGTGAAAAGGTTTGGCGGAGGCGAATCCACAAGCATGAAACAAGGCTTGCCGAAGCTTGCATATGTTTCGCCACTTCCACCGAGCCAGACCGGCATTGCTGAATACAGCGCTGAGCTCATCGCGTCCCTTTCGGAGTACTATGAAATAACCTGCATAATAGATCAAGTTATAGTAGGCAGTCAACCTGGTGAGCTCCTTCAGGTCCGGAACGCTGAGTGGTTTAGAAAAAACTATAACGACTTCGACAGGGTTTTGTATCATGTCGGGAATTCTCCGTTTCATGAATATATGCGTGAACTTATGGAAGATGTTCCTGGAGTAATGGTTCTTCATGATTTTTTTCTAAGTAGCTACTTGTATCATATCCAATCAGAGACGAGGGCTGGCGTCTGGACCAGTGCCCTATATGAATCTCACGGGTATAATTCTGTCAAAGACAGCTTACTCGATGACATGCAAGCGGTGACTGACTATCCGGCCAATCTGAACTTTATTAGAAATTCGCAGGGTGTCATTGTTCATTCGGCGCATTCGAAGCAACTTGCAGACCAATGGTACGGAGGGGGATTTTCGGACGATTGGCATGTCATTCCCATGTTGCGCCAGCCGCCACCAACGTCAGATCGTGAAAACGCACGTGCGTTGTTAGGCATAGGCAAAGACTCGTTTGTTATTTGTAGTTTCGGGCTTCTTGCAGCTACCAAGCTTAACCACCAGCTATTAGATGCATTTCTTAGCTCTGCGCTGGCGCGAGACAGCGCTTCTCAGCTTGTTTTTGTTGGGCAGCACGGAGGTGAATACGGCGCCTCGCTTGACCGAACAATCAGGAAAAGCGGCATCGGCGAACGCATTCGAATTACAGGCTGGGCTGATATGGCTACCTACCGCAATTATCTGGCAGCGGCAGATATAGCGGTACAACTTCGCACCCAATCCCGGGGGGAGACCTCCGCCGCGACGCTGGATTGCTTGAATTATGGCTTAGCAACCGTGGTCAATGCGCATGGTAGCTTGGCCGAGCTTCCGGATGAGTCGGTGTGGAAATTGCCGGATGATTTCCATGACGATAGCCTGATAGAAGCCCTTGAGGAACTTTGGAAAGACGCAGAAGTGCGCCGGTCTCTCGGCGAACGTGGCCGGGACATGATAAGCGTTCGCCACGCTCCGGCGAAATGTGCTCGATCCTACAGAGATGCAATAGAGCACTTTCACTCGAAGTCTGCTGTCGTCCTGCCCAAACTTATCGATGAAATCGCCACCAAACAGCCTCCCCGCGACGAAGACGAATATGTTCAGCTAGCTGCTGCAATCTCGTTAACGCTTCCGCGGAAACGGCCCCTAAAATGTATCTATCTTGATATCTCCGAGACGTGCAGAACGGAGCTGAAAAGTGGAATCGAACGCGCGGCGGTATCGCTCACACTCGCCCTTCTCGCAGCGCCACCGAAGGGCTGGCGGATAGAACCCGTCTATCTGGATACCGTATCAGAGAAGTGGGTCTATCGGCAGGCTAGTGATTTCACGCTGAGGACCATGGGCTACCCTCAGGCTCCGATTCGTGACGATGTTGTTGAACCTCAGGCTGGCGATATTCTCTTAGGACTGGATTTTTCGGGGCAAACACTAATCAACGCCGAAGCATCCGGGCTACATGCCGACTATCGAAAGCTTGGCGTGTCGGTCCATTTTGTAGTCTTTGATATCCTCCCTTTGACGATGTCGAAATTTTTCCCGCCCCAGGCGGATGAATCATTCCGGGAATGGTTGTCGGCAACGCTAAGGCAGCAAGGTGTTCTGTGTATATCGAAGGCCGTCGCCGATGATCTCTCAGCCTGGATTCGACAAGAAAATGTTAGCTTAGCACCATCTACCCGTATTGATTGGTTCCATCTGGGTGCCGATATTGACGAGGCCGCTCCTTCAAAAGGTTTACCGGATACTGCTCATAGGGTGCTGGGTGAGCTTCGCTCACGTACGACGTTTCTTATGGTTGGGACTGTTGAACCTCGGAAAGGGCATCTTCAGGTACTAGATGCCTTTGATAAACTTTGGGAACATGGAGTTGACATCAATTTGGTCGTCGTAGGAGCAGAAGGCTGGAAGCCATTATCTCACGAATATAGGCGTTCTATACCACAAATCGTGGAGAGACTTCGAACTTCACCAGAGAGAGGCAAGCGTCTATTCTGGTTGGAGGGTATCAGCGACGAGTATCTCGAAAGCATCTACGAAACCTCGGATTGCCTGATCGCAGCGTCAAAGGGCGAAGGGTTCGGGCTGCCTCTAATCGAGGCCGCACGTCACAAACTCCCGATCCTCGCGCGCGACATTCCTGTCTTTCGTGAGGTCGCAAGCAATCACGCCTTTTACTTCGATGGTTCCAAGCCCGAAGACCTGACAGGAGCCATCGATGAATGGCTCGCTCTTTACAAACGCGGCGAGCATCCAGTTTCCGACAACATGCCTTGGCTGACATGGAGAGAAAGCGCAGCGATGCTCATTGAGCGAACTATAGAAAAGCATCAGAAAAAGCTGGACAGAAAAGCGGAGGCGCCAGCAGATGAGCAGAGCAGCACGGCGGCCTAATTGTACCAGGTCAGGCTTGGCTTCGCTCACCTATATGATCGGATCGGTTTCCCTACTTAGTGCGACACTGGACGCCATCAACGGCCGTAGTGATTCAAGCGTTCACGGGGAAGAGACGCTATTCGCCTCGGCTGCTGTGTCCAAACAGGTATACCGGCGTCGCATCACAGTCGCCGGCGGCGCGACGCAAACCGTCTACGCCGTGGCGCAAGCATCTTTTGGCGCTAGCACGTGTGGAGTATTTGGCACGCTGTCGGCGCGTCGGGCGCGGTGAGAAAAGATCGATCCTACAGGGATGGATTTCGCCATCCCTGGACACCATCGACGGCGATCTGAGGATGCCCGCTTTCCATCTTAAAGATGGCCGGGCGCTCCATCTCAAGGGTCCAGTCTTCGCGCAACAGGGCAGCCAGAATTCGCCCCTCGATTTGGCGGGAATGTGTGCCGATGACGATGTACCGAACGAATTTGGCGAGGTCGGCCAAGGATGCCTCTATGTAGTCGGCCTCGCCGCCTTGGATATCAATGTGAAGGAGGTCCACCGGCTCGCCTTTGACGATCTCCGACAGGGGAAACGCGTCAAGGCGCTGATACTGCCCGGAGGCTGAAGCTTCCTTCATCTGTTTCGCCGTCGCTTTGAGGATCGGTTCTGATCCCCAAGATGCGCCAGCGTCTTCGACGATGGGAAACAGCGCCACCCCCTTCTTGGGAGCCGCCACACCGTGGATGATGCGATATTCTTTGGCCGAGAAGCCATTGGCCTCCATCGCCTCATGAGCATAGGCAACGTGCTCGTTGTCACCTTCGACGCCGATCAGTTCGACCGAAAGTCCTTTGCTGCGCGCGGCAGCGCCAGTGTTGTTCAACCAACATGCCCAGCCGCACCCGAGCTCCACCGCTCGGAAGTGGCTGGACGCAAGGTCGACAGCCCTCAGTGTCGCCGCCCATTCCGCGATGTCGGCATGCCAATTGTGAGGGATCGGTATCGGCTCGACGGTTCCCGCCTTGCCGGCGAGTAGTTGCGGGAAGAACCGAGGCGAAATCCTGACGCCGAGGAAATTCGTCAAGTAGGCGGGGTGAGGTTTCAGGTCGCCTCTCGCGTGGCTGTTGATCGTCGCGAGAGCGTCGAAACTGCAATTGTAGTGAAAGAATGGACTTTCGGGTTTTTGCCCGCGGAGACGCTCGTTCTCTATCTGCAATGCGTCGCGCTCTGCCAGAAGGTCCGTACGATCCTGCCACAGCCGCTTAATCTGCGGTATTTTGAGCGCTGCACTCTTAAACATTCCACCGCCTCCTGAAGTAGAGCGAAATGCACTACCACAACCAACCCCCGGTAACCGCCGAGCGGCATTTTCTTTACCCACAACCCAAAAGGCAACATTGGACCGCAACTTTACCCGGGCAACGCTGAGTGCTCGTCTGAATCCGAAGGTGGATGGTACTCTCGAAACCTGATCCTAACAGGCGCTCGGCTCCTTCCGAGTTGGCAGGGCGTATGGTAGGGCTACTTTGCAATGCTCCGTCGACTTCGAAGCCCTGACTCTGTTCCCAACAGTACAAATGTCCGGAAGCCTCTGCTTAATTCATTTCCGGAGAGACGATTGAAAATCGGGATCGACAGCAGGAATCTCGGATCAGCCACCGATGGAATCGGCAGGTTCGTGCACAATTCGGTCAAAGCGCTGACGGCGCTCGGCGCTGATCTGTTTGTCTATGCACCGAGCAAGATCAGTGCGAATTATGATATTCAGCCTGGCGTCTCCGTCCGGACCGCCAACTTCAAGGGCCCCTACGCGCGGGCGTTCTGGGGACAGGCAGTCCTGCCCTCCTGGGCCTTGCGCGATCGGGTCGAGATCTTGTGGGGGCCCTCCCATCGCCTGCCCTTCACCCTGGAAGGCCGGATCGGACGGGTGGTCACCATCCACGACCTTGTCTGGCTGCACGCCGCGGAGACCATGCGAACCCGGACCTGGCTGGGCGACCGGCTGATGATGAAGCCCGCACTGAAGACCGCCGATGTGGTGGTTACGGATTCGACAGCCACGGCAACCGCCTTGACCGCCGAATTCCCCTGGCTGAAATCGCCGATCAAGACGGTCGCGCCCGGCACAACCGCGCTGCCGGCTCCGGGCGATTTTTCTAGTTTGGAGCGTCTCGGCATCACCAGGCCCTACGCGCTTTTTGTCGGCACGCTCGAGCCCAGAAAGAACCTTCGCAATCTGATAAAGGCCTATAGTCTCCTGCCCGCGAGCAGCCGGTCGCGCTGCGACCTGGTTATCGTCGGCGGCAAGGGCTGGAAGCAGACGGGCCTGGCCGACGACGTGCGCGACGGTGCACTTGATACCAATATCAGGTTTACCGGTTTCGTCGATGACAGGACGCTCGCCACGCTCTATTCGAATTGCCTTTTTCTGGCGATGCCGTCGCTCTACGAGGGTTTCGGCTTTCCGATCGTCGAGGCACAGTCCTTCGGCAAACCGGCCCTGACCTCTAACACCTCATCGATGCCGGAAGTCGCGGGGGGCAGTTCCGTTCTTGTCGACCCGACGGACGCCGTGGCAATCGCCAGCGCATTCGATCGTTTGTCCATCGATGCGGCGTTCCGGGAGCGGATCGCGCTCGGCGCGCGGAAAAATGCAGAACGCTTCACCTGGGAGAACCACGCCAAGGGCATGGTTCAGATTTTTGAACAGGCCATCGCGCAAAGACGAAAGACCCACGCTTGAAAGTCCTGCACTTCTTCAAAACATACTGGCCGGATTCCTTTGGCGGGGTGGAGCGGACAATACACGCCATCGCTCAAAGCACCGCCCACCATGGCATCAAAACCGAAGTGCTCTCGCTAAGCCGTGCTCCGGACGAAAATACTCAAGGCTTCGACGGACATATGGCTCGGAAAGCCAAACTGGATTTCGAGCTGGCATCGACTGGTTTTTCGCGCGAGGTCTTTCGGGAATTCGGAGCTCTCGCCAGGAAAGCTGACCTGATACACTACCATTTTCCATGGCCGTTCATGGACATAGTGCATTTTCAGTCCCGTCACGGCAAACCGACTGTCCTCACCTATCATTCCGACATCGTCAAACAGAGATCTATCCTGCCCTTTTATCGACCGCTGATGATGCGGTTTCTGAAAGACATGGATGCGATCGTGGCGACATCGCCGGAATATTTGAGGTCGAGCCCTGTTCTCAAAACCTTCGAAGCCAGATCGAAGATCATTCCCATCGGTATCGACGAAACCGTATATCCCACGCCAACTGAAGCCGACAACAGCTGGTGCCGATCAACAGTTACGGGGCCGTTCGTGCTGTTCGTGGGTGTCTTGCGCTACTACAAGGGACTGGACATCCTGATCCAGGCCGCCGACCAGGTTCGATGCAAAATTGTCATAGCCGGGTCCGGGCCTATCGAAGAGCAGCTCAAGCTCCAGGCCAAGGCGTTGCGTCGCGACAATGTGATTTTCCTTGGCGAGGTCGCCGAGCCGCGCAAAATGGCGCTCCTCCACAACTGCCTCGGGTTCGTTTTCCCTTCAAACCAGAGGTCGGAAGCCTACGGGCTTTCACTGGTGGAGGCAGCGATGTGCGGCAAGCCGATGATTTCGTGCGAACTCGGAACCGGAACAAGCTATGTGAACAAAGCCGGCGAGACCGGGCTGGTAATTCCGCCTTCGGATCCGGCACGCCTTGCCGAAGCCATCAACAGGTTCGTCGATTCGCCGGTCGAAGTGGCGAACTGGGGGCGAGTTGCGCGTGATCGGTACGCTCGTCTTTTTGCCGCCGACAAAATGGGAAAGTCCTACGCCGATCTTTATTATCAACTCGACAGCCGCCGACGCTGAACGGCGGCCTCGCGGCTGCAGGAACTGAGATTCAGTCCGCATAGTCGTCATCGCGGCATTGAGCTTCCATTAGCGCGGTGCTCTTTGAACCTTGCGCAACACAGGGGAACGATGCTCGTAGCAACGCGTGCCAACGACTTCATCACTGAGCGCGATAATGCGCCAGTGTGGCAATCGGTTGAACGTCCAACTCTAACTGAGCCTCAAGACCGTCCACCGCGACTATGCCGCGTCTGGCAACCTCACGCGGCCGGAATTTTGTCTGGCAAGCATTTCCAGATGTTCCCTACAGATCGTCTCGACGAGGCCATCCACGACCAAGGTCCGGCGAGCGCGTGAACTCATAAAAGGCCGCGGGCGGGCGCACCGCTTTGTATGGTCGGTCAGAACTTGTAGCTGACACCTAGTCGAACAGCGTGAAATGATGGGTCGATCTTTTCATCATAACCGTTGACGGGGAACGAAATTCGTTTCGCACCAAAATCTGTGTACCGATACTCGACGCGCGCAGTGAGGTTATCTGTAAAAGCGTACTCGGCACCCGTTCCAATGGCCCAACCATGGAATGTGGCAGAGTTGCTTTCTGCCGTTGCTCCGCCGAAGCCTTCAACCGCATATGCAGAGCCTCGCATAAAGGCATAACCGCCCGTGCCGTAGAGGAGAACGCGATCTAATGCATAACCAACTCGCCCGCGTACCGACCCCAGCCACTTGAACTCAAAGCCGTTGATGTGACCGCCGGAGCCGCCATCATCGCCATCGATATTAGAAGCTTCGAAATCTCCCTCAAGGCCAAGTACCCAAGAGTCGAATTGCTTATTGTAACCAACGTGCGCACCGCCAAGCCATCCGTTTCCGTCAGCATCATCTTGCGTGAAGATGAACGGTCCACCGACATTTGCGTACGGCTGGTCGACACGGCTCCACCCATACCCGGCCTGCAAGCCGACATAGAACCCGCTCCAGTCGTACACGGACGCGATAGGTGCAACCACGTCAGCGGCCAAGACAGGCGTAAGCGTCAACGCGGACAACGCGGATGCGAGAAGAAGCCGTTTCATAGCGATCACCCCCAATTGCAATCTGTCGGAAACAGATACATCGAGCGCGTCAGCGTCAACAGAATCTACTGAGAAACGGCCCTGGTTGGGCCAATTTGTTGACAGTTGTGGCCCACAGGCAACAAAGATGGTGTATATTGCCGACCTACTTCCGCGCCGGTCTGGCGGGTTTAATCCCAATTGCCGTCTGAAATGGTGCCGAAGGTGGCAGGCTGCCGAAGCCGCTACGACGCTCGACCTCCTCAATCGAAAGATGGTCAGCTCGAGCAGACCGCAAGCATTATCAACTCTCACTGTGACGAGCTGAGCTAGGCCCAGGTCGTTGCGCCGGTCGCTTCAAGGAAGCGGCGGTTAAAGGTCCGCCCTTGAAGGAGCGGCCGGCGACGTAATGGTCAACCCGGGACCAAAGCGAGCTGAAGCACCTGAAGGCGAGGAAAACCTGCGTCCAGGCCTCACTGCAGGACTTCTGGGACGAGAACTGCGATGAAGCGGGCCAAGCGCCTACAAGAGTGGGCACGCATACCGTTGCTCCCGCCGCATTGATCGCCGCCTGCAGCCAGGTCTCCAAGGTGTCGACGTCGATCTCCTCTGCGGCGGTGATGCCTCCATCGCGGGCGCCAGTGAACGTGTTGCCCCTGCGCGCATTGCTGGCCTCAGGTGGCTGTGCGGACCCCAACGCCGCCTGGCCGGCGCCGCAGGGGCGGGTTGGGGACCAAAAATGGGCGCCGGCCAGGCGGCGTTGGGGTCCGCCGCGAGCAGGATAATAGCAACGCTCGCAAAACAGGTAATTGCGTGATCACGGAAGGCCGCGTTTATGCGGTCCCATCCGTTTCGCTACCTTCGCCAATTGCACGTACAGGCAGATAGACGTTCGTTTCCAGCCACTCGTGCAGCACAATCTGAATGAGGTCCAACCCGGCCAATGTTCATCTTGGTCGCAATAGAGTTGAGCGCGCCTTCGATCGGCGGCTCCAGCGGGACCGCGGCGACGTTTCTCGGTACCAAGGCAGCGCGACGAAGCATGATCTGAAGATCGGCGCGAGACATATCGCCTATGACGTCGGCGGCGCTTTCCAGTGTTTCTGCAACAGATATCGTCTCGGATCGCCTTCATTCAGAGCTATTTTTCTCCTCCTTACCCGGAATCAAATCGGCTCTCTGTTCAAGTTCCCACTCTCACGCAGCAGGAATCTGTCGGGTAAGCATTTCCAGATGTTCCCTGCAGATCGTCTCGACGAGGCCATGCAGGACCGAGGTCCGTTCACCAAGCCATTCCAACGCCTCGACGCTGATCTGATAGTGCTCGGAATATCGTGCCTTCACATAGGCCTCGTTCAGCGTGTTGAACCAGGCGCGAAAGCGCTGCTGGTCGCGCGGCCAGGCTTCGGTAAGCCGCCGGTCATGCTCCTCGGCCAACGTACGAAGAAAGTTCAGGTTGTGCGATGGCGGGCTGTAGCTCGTAAGCGTAAGGAGAAGGGCCGAGTAGGAGTGCTCGATAGCTTGATGTAGCAAAAAGGCAGATCGAGCCCTCCAATCATTTTGCAGAGCAAATTTGTAAGTCTCAAAAAACTCATATGCGGCTGGCATCCGGTTGTCGAAATGCTCACGCGCCAACCTTAGCGCATCCGCCGCCCCCTGCGGTTTGGGTTCCGCCAACGGCTCGTCATCGAGTTCGTAAAGCACGATGCCCTGGCGCCGTATCTCGGAGAAGAAATACTGCCCCTGCCGCAACGCGGTATTCACTTCCCGGCGAGAGTGCACGATCAAGCCGACCTGGGTGGAAACACCGGGATCGCGCAACAGCCGATCGCTGGCCTTGTACCAGTAGGTGGCAAAATCCGTCAGCTTGCGATTGTTGACGACGACCAGGACATCGAAATCCGACCGGTAGCCTTTCATGGTGTGGGGCTCGTCGACCCAGTCGCCGCGCGCGTAGGAACCAAACAGGATTATTTTGAGGATCCTGCCCTTTTTCTTGAACTCGGCCGAACTGCCTTTGAGCGCATCCTCGAGCTCTTCGTGCAGGATCTCGACGACGCGAGCGAGTTCGCGCTGCTTGTTCGGTGGCAGGTGATCCAGGCTGGTTTTCATCATCCGATATTGCGTGGTCCGCGATCTGCGCGAAAGGGATAGATGACGCCGGTGGCGAAATCCATGCCCGCTGGCCAAACCGTCTGCATTCTATTTTCGACCGAGTGCCAGAGCTCCTGCTTGTCGCCCATCTACCCAAAGGAGATGATATTTCAACTTAAGCCCAAGATCAAACAGACTTTTGGCACAAGACATATACAAAATAAATCGCTATGTGACGACCATCCTGACAACTGTAGTAGAATCATCTAATATTGAAAAAATCTTCACCTTGATCGTGTTGCGACATCATTGCGGCGCTCGAGAGCGCAAATTCCTTATCTCTTATCAACCATGAGTCTGATCGGGATGAGACCTTGGACTCTCGTTTCTCCTCCGACGCCAGCCATTATCCGCTTATCAGCCATATCCTCGAAATCGAGGGATTTGCCTGCCTGCCGGCCAGCGACTGCGCAAAGGCGCTGGAACTGTTGCCGCAACGGCCCTTCACGGCCGTCCTGCTCGATTGCACGATTGCAGCGATTCATCTTGTAAGCCCGACGCCATTGACCGGCTCTGCCAAGCGAGCAAGGAACGGTCAATTCCACTCGCTGCCGTGCTCGGCGCGATTTCTCTGTCGCGGCTCATGGGACCTCCTCATATGATCTGATCCGGTGACCAGCGAGAATCAGGGCTTTCTGGGCGCCGAGGCTTTGCGAGCATGCGCAAGGGAGCCGCCTTCATCGCCGACACGCTATGAGCTGGAAAACGTTGAGAAGTCCTCGGCCTCGTCGGAGGCAAGATGCCTTGATCGATCACTGAAATGCACAAAAATATCCTGCCAGATGATCCAATATAACTGCCAAAATCGTGACGGGATCTCGATTTAAGTGCCCATTCTCAATTTAAGTGCACGGCTAGGTCATTGAATTCACAGTCACAGAGCTCCCATGCAAGTGCCACGCGACAATTCCGGTTCTTCTCAGCAGCGCCACGCGGGCTAACGCTGATTATCGTATGGCCGGGCTGTAACCTGTTCTCGCCTCACGGGGCTCGCAATGCTTCCAGGAAATCGCGGCACCATTTTGAGATGTCATGCTTCAGCAGGTGCTGCATCATCTGGTTCCAGCGTTGGCGACGCGCTTCCATCGACATGGACAGCGCCTGGGCAATCGCGTTGGCGACGGCTTCTATGTCGTAAGGGTTGACAAGGATTGCCCCGTCGAGTTCGCGAGCCGCGCCGGCAAAGCGCGACAGCACGAGCACGCCCGGATCCTCAGAGCGCTGCGCAGAGACGTATTCCTTTGCGACGAGGTTCATGCCGTCGCGGATCGGTGTGACAAGGCCGACCCGGGCCACGCGGTAGATCCCGGCAAGCGTCGCCTGGCCGATCGACCGGTTCACGTAGCGGATTGGCACCCAGTCTGGAGTTCCGTGTCGCCCGTTGACCCGGCCAGCGAACTCGGCCACCTGCCGCTGCAAGGTAGCATATTGAAGGACTTCCGAGCGCGACTTCGGCGTGATCTGCAGGAGTGTCGCGCGTCCCTGCGAGGCGGGATTGGCGGCGATGAACTTATCGAAGGCTTCGATCTTATGCGTCAGGCCCTTCGAGTAGTCGAGCCGGTCCACACCCACGATCAGGTCGCGATCGCGAAAGCTCTCCTCGATTTTGCGGACCGAACCGCTTCTTACCGCGTTCTGGGCAAGCTGCGCGAAACCCGCCGTGTCGATTCCGATGGGGAATACGCCCACGCGAAAGCGGTGGCCATAGGCCTCGAACCAGCCATCCTCAAGTGCCCGGCCGATGCCCTCACGCTCGAGGCAGCTTGCGAAATTGTCTGCATCGAACTGCGTCTGGAAGCCGACCAGATCATAGGCGGTCAGACGGCGCACGATCGTCTCGTGGACCGGTAGCGCGAAAAATAGGTCCGGCGGTGGCCATGGAATGTGGAGGAAGAAGCCGAGGCGGTTCTTCACGCCCATGTGGCGCAGTTCGGACCCCATTGGGATCAGGTGATAGTCCTGGACCCAGACGACATCGTCGGGCCTGAGGTGAGGTGCGAGCTGCTGGGCGAAGAAGCGGTTCACCCGGAAGTAGCCGGCCATGTCCTTGCGCGCATAGTCGGTCAGGTCCAACCGGTAATGGCAGAGCGGCCAGAGCACGCTGTTGGCAAACCCGGTATAATATTCGTCGATATCGGGTCGGCTAAGGTCGGTCAGGGCATAGGTGATGCGGCCTTCCTCGCGAAAGACGGGTTTGCCGGGCTCGCGCGCGCCGCTCGACTTGCCAGACCATCCCATCCAGAGGCCGCCATGCTCCGAAAGCGCGGCCTGCATGGCAATGGCGAGCCCACCGGCCTGGACTGCGCGCTTGCCTGGAGAGGACACGCGATTCGAAATAACCACGAGGCGGCTCACAGCAAGTCATCCCAGCGGCGCGACAGATGCATCGCCGCTTTAGTCTGGGGGAAGTTGCCCCGGAATTTGCCGGTCTCGACACGCCATCGGGTGGTGCGGGCGTTGAACGCGGTTTCCGGTTCGTCGAAATCGTCCGGCACCCGATCGGGGTAAAGATGATGGAGGAACATGCCTCCGCCTCTCCAGACATTAAGGTACCGAATTAGCGGTCTCCTCCGCCCTGCGACACGCATTTCGTATTGGTGGTAGCGGGCGCGCTGTTATTTCTCAGGGCGATAATCGTATGCGAATACATCGAGCAGAGTTACCTATCATACAAACTCCCAATCGCGCCAAAAAACGCTCAAAAGTTCGGCCAGTTCGGCTGTTGAACTTGGTGGAAGTGCGAAGTGGCATTTTTCCGTTCCTCATCGAGTGGGCACGCAGACCGGCTTGAACAGGCTCTTGAGGTGAACATGACAAAAATGGTTCGAGCCGACCGGTGACAGCTATTTCTCGCATATGAACCGCCAAAGCATCAGGCATCGTCGTGAGGCGAAGGGCGATCAGGCAGCGCTTGCCGTCAAGACAGCGAGCAAGAAGTCAGAAGCGCCGAGAGGATGGTTGCGGATGGCGGCTGGCTCCGGAGCCTGCGCGTATTTCCGCTCCTGCCGCCGAAACGGAACGCGACGACGCCGGTTTCAAAGATGCACCGCATCCCGTAACGGCTGAATAATCGTCAGCCGCAATGACTGGCAGGTCGATCGAAAACCTTCTGCAGAATTCTCAGATGCTCGGGTCGAAAATGCCGCCCGTCAATGAGCTTGATCGTCGCCTCATCATCGACCATCAGCGGGACGCGGATGAAGATCCCCCTCGCCCGTCACCTCATCCCCGGTCTGACCGACGGCACACTCTTTTCAGTTGGCAGACGTGACCATTTCGGCTGGATGATCATTCGTCACTGGGCGATGGGCGGCAGATTTGAGAGTGTCGTCGGAGAAGACCTCAGAGCCAGGCCGATAGACCGAACCGAAGCCATGTCGGGCTTGCCCACTTCAGCGCCGGCATAGAGCTGCAAGCTAGTGCGCGCGATACGGGCGTCGGCAACAAGATAGCCGTCATCGCGCCGCCGCGTTCCCGCGATGATACAGCGTCTGTGAATTGCATGGCAGCGCTTCGGCAGTTAACTTGCCGCCCTCATGGAGTAAAATATGGATTATCGAACAGCCACCATCGCCGATCTTGCCGCCATCTTCCGAGATTTAGCTCTTCGGATGGCTGACCAGTACGCGACCGCCGGTTTGAATATCGATGAGGTGAAGGACGAATTCTTGATGTGCCTGAAAGAGGGGCGAGGCCATACCTTGCTGAAGGATGGGAGACCGGTCGCTCTAATCGCCTGGCGGGAAGCTGAGCACGCCGCGCAGACGGCTTTCGCAGCCCATGAAAGCTTCTTTTCCCGGTCGACAGTTCGGTTCTGCAAGAAGCACATCAGGCATATCCAAGCTCTATGCGGAAACCTTCAAATCCATTCATACAGCTGGTCAGATCGGCCGGAAGTCGTGAAGTGGTTCAGCGTTTTGGGTTTTAAAGAACGGGAACGCGGAAAAGGCTTCATTGTCTTCGAACTTGACCCAGCATAAACGATCCACGTCTCGGCGAGCTTTCGCTATCCAATCCTCGTCGGCTTCGTGAAATATTTCCGGTCCAAGCACGATCTCACCTTGGTAGGGCTCGATCTTGGAAAGATCGTCCGGCCATCGTAGCTGATGATGATATGGGCATTCGGGGTGATCCAGGAGGTTGGGTGTGGCAGGCGTAGAACTTGCTACTGCCTATGCTTGATCCTTGCGAACGCGCGCGGCTGCGCGTGAGCACGATCCTGCCCCGCTGACGCCGGGCGAAGCTAGCGTTGACGCAGCTGAGCAAACACTGCGAGCCAGAAGCGATAGTCCGCTTCACGCCCATCACAACGGGCCGAGACCGCGCACCAAGCCGCAGCTGTGGCGGCGGAGGACCCATAAAGGGCGATCGCTGCCTCTGTTGCGGCCTGCGGATTGCTCAGCTCCCACAGCGCCAGGCCCACGTTGCCGACGCCAGTGTCGAACTCCTCGATGTCGATTTTTGTCACGCCAAAACCTCCCGCGGGCCGTCCGGCGCGGGCAGCGGGATTGCCGCGAGGCCGGACGTTGAAACCCACGCAGAAGTGAGCCACGGTCTTCAGGCTTGCGCCCTCGACATTGTCGTGTCGTCCCTGGCCATTGGGCGGCTGGTAGGGTTGAGGCGTGAACGCCTCGCGACGCGAACTTGCGCGTCGAACCTCAATATTGCAGATGCTCGCATCGAGAGCAATCGCCTCCCCACCCTGGCCTTCACTTGGTCTTCACTTGACCCCACTTGGCCAGCCGAGAGGATGGCCTTGGCACCTTCAAGATATAAGCGGTGACATTCGCCGCTGTCGCCTGCACCTTGCGGCCAATGCTTGAAATCACATCGTGCCCAATCTTGCGGCCGCCCGACAATCGCTACTTCTCCTCCATGGCGCAGACGTTTGAGGGGCATGTGCGCAGCCGCGGTCAATGCCCCGTCGTGGTTAGCGCCAGCCGGGCACCTCATGTAGCGAAGTCGGTGTGGACCGTCGCAGGTTCAGCCCTCTTTTGACCCGCCAATGTGCACGCCGTAGTGCGCCATGCCCCTGCGAGGGCGAACGTTTCGGATTATGCAAACAGCCAGGAAGGTGCACAGGACGATCGAAGGCATCTGAAACAAACACGACGACGGAGGGCGACAGGCTCGCCGAAACGGAGGTTTTGCACCGAATGGGTTCGGGCAGAGCGCCGAGTTGCGGGCTTTGATCCCATCAAACGTGCTGGGAAAACTGCCAATACACTGGTTTGGGCAAGGTTCGGCGTCCAGCAGCATCTGCTTCATCCGAAAGGGGACTATATAAATTTTACAATTAATACAGTAACATCAACAGTGTCGATTGAATTTTTGGGGAACTGTTGCAAAGGGTCGCTCCACCGGTTATGGCTTGCAACAGTTGTGAGCTAATCGTTGGATCGCTGTTGAGGTGGCTGATTTTATTGAATTAAATAACGACCAGCGTCGCGAGAAAGTCAATTCCGACCAACGCTTCACTGCGCTTAGGGAGGCCCAAAGAAAGGCGAAGAGCTTTCGCGGATCCCTCGTCTGGCACACCGTGAACGGCATCGACCACCTGATGCGAAGCTACTACGACTCCACCGGTGCACGACGCCAGAAGGTGGAAGGTCGGCGCTCGCCGGCGACCGAAGCTCAGAAAGCGGATTGGGAAGTAGCTCGCGCGTCCGCCCAAGAGACGCTCTCCGCGCGACAGGAGCAGATTGTGCGCCAATCTGCTGTCAATCGAGCGCTCAGGCTCGGACGTGTTCCCTTCCTCGCCGCAAGAATTATCAGGGCAATCGATGACGCCGGTCTTCTCGGCGAAGGCATTCGTATTGCTGGAACGAATGCGATCTATGCCTATGAGGCGGCGGCCGGAGTGCTCGTGGATCCAGGGATCACGTCGACGGAAGACATTGACCTCCTCATGGATGCGCGCCAATCCCTCAGAATCATGGCTGGCACCAACGTCGAAGATGGAGCGCTCATCAACCTTTTGCGCAAGGTCGATCGGTCCTTCGAGCGTTCATCCGCGACGTTCCGCGCGGTGAACCGCGACGGATATCTCGTCGATCTGATCAAGCCGCTTGCGAACCCGGCGTGGAAGCAGAGTCGGGAAACTGTTGGGAAGGCCGACGACGAATTGGTGGCCGCGGAGATCGCCGGCTTGGCATGGCTGGAAAATGCCCCTGCTTTCGAAGCAATCGCGATCGATGAAAAAGGTGGACCGTTACGCCTCATCGTTCCCGATCCCCGGATTTTTGCCGCTCACAAATTCTGGGTCTCGAAACGGGCTGATCGCGAGCCAATCAAGCGCCGTCGCGACTTGGCCCAGGCGCAAGCTGTTGCCCGGCTCACGACGCAATATCTCGAGCATCTCCCGTACGAAGCAAGCGAGCTTCGGGTCCTTCCCCGGGCGGTTTTCGACGAGGCCCATCATTTGTTCGCGCGACCAGCGTCGACGCCGTGAATGCGGGAGGTACAGGTTGGGCCCTGGTGGTGCCGGCGAATGAAGTAGGCCCGCAGCCATAAACAGATGCCAGCCATCGCGTGCAGACACTGTTCAAAATGTTGCCCAATGAAAGGCATCGACATGCCAGATCACATTCTTCCCCAGCAGAAGGCCCCTAAGCTGATCGTCGTCACCGCCTTTGATCGCGATGAGTGCGGCGACCTCCAGCCTATCTACGGGCCAGCCGAGCAGCAGACCGAGGACCGGGCGATAAGGACTGCGAAGGGCTTGGCGGGGAAACACGCTGGCGTCATTGCGTGGTCGCGTGATGCTAATCCGGCGCTGGGCGAATACGGCGAGCCGACGACGCTCTTTGTTGGGGGCGACGTGCCCGACATGGAGTGACGTATCAGCGACGTCTTTCTCAAACCTTCGCCTTGCGCCAGCCGGCCCACCACGCTTCCCATTGAGAACAGAACCATCGCTCCCCGCGCGCCGGGTTGATCCGCGTAGCCAGATAGTATTCCTGGCCCGGCATGTGATAGATGTGTTCGCCCCACTCGTTGATGTTGCCCTTGATGTTGCAGCCCGCTCTGTGGACTGCCACCGTCCTAGATGATGAAGTTCCGGGGTAGTGAACGCGCGGGAGTTGAGGCTGATCGTTGGTCGCAACGTAGGCGACCGAGGTAATCCCCAGTAGCGCTTCTGTAATGGGCCCTCGTTCGTCAAGTCCCCTCTGAACGATATCTCATCGCCAGGATCATGCTTCTGTCCGTGGTCAGCGCGAGGGCCGCCACACTATGCCATCAGATCCAGAGCTGACAGGTCAATCTAGGAAGCGTGATCTGCCGAAGCATTTGAGGTCCCGTCGCCGGGACGAGGGCTTGGCAAGGTCGTGTGTAGCGCTGTGAGAGTCCTCTCTGATTGGGGTCGTCGTGGTCAAGGTGCTCCTGCACTTTTTCTCGGACCGTTCCGCGGGTCACTCGCTTCTCTTCGCGGTCGGCGCTTGGGCCGCCGCATGATGGGATCAGGAGAGC
>NZ_SADR02000267.1 GCF_004010325.2 Mesorhizobium sp. M00.F.Ca.ET.216.01.1.1 | reverse complement strand
CGAGACCTCGGCAAGACGGCGGGAGAAGCGATCGTGCTTCGGCCTTGCCAGGATTGAAGCCAGCGAGCATAGCGCGGGATCCGCGAATGCGATCGCCGAGAGGGTCTGGTCGGTGGGCGGGAAAAGAGCAGGTTTCAGGTCGGGCGGCTCGGCGGCTTCGGCAGCCTCTCTGCCCATGTCTTAAGACACTAAGTCAGCCGGCTGCGGCCTCAAAGCCGCGGCGTTGTCGCACGCCGGCCGTCGGCGACGGCCCGGCATTCGTCACGATAGGTCGTGGCGCGCTGGCCGGCGGCCGGCTTGCAGATCCGGCTGTCGTGGCGGCTGCCGGGCATCGTGGTCAGTCCGTGCCGACACCGAGC
>NZ_SADR02000266.1 GCF_004010325.2 Mesorhizobium sp. M00.F.Ca.ET.216.01.1.1 | reverse complement strand
ATTTCAATTGAGTGACAACACGAAAGGCGCCACGTTCGAGCCTGGGGCGACATAACCCAAGATATAACTATAAAAATATGACAGGAGCAGTCACAGTATGACGGAAACGCTGAATGGCAGGCATATCGTGGTGACGGGCGGCACTGGGGCGCTCGGCGGCGCGGTTGTCGGCAGGTTGCTCGAGCAGGGCGCGATCTGCCACGTGCCAAATGCCCACGCGGCAGCCCCGCCGCATTTCCCCTATGCAGCCCATGCGAGCGTCCATCTGGCGCACAATGTCGACCTGTCGGATTCCGCCAAGGTCGAGGCTTTCTACCATCAGCTCCCCGACCTTTGGGCTTCGATCCATCTCGCCGGCGG
>NZ_SADR02000265.1 GCF_004010325.2 Mesorhizobium sp. M00.F.Ca.ET.216.01.1.1 | reverse complement strand
ATCGACTCGCGGGTGTTTTCGCTCTGGGCAACCTTCCTTGGCCGCGCCAATGCGGATCCGACCCTGGCTCGTGCCCACCGCGAAGGCTACCTTGGCTTTCGCAATGAGGTGGAAGCGGTTGTGGCCGAAGTGCTCGCCGCCGAACAGCGAAAGCCGGACGCCAGCCAGCTGCGCCACCATGCCATCGCGATCAATGCGATCATCGACGGGCTCTGGATCGAAGGCTGCCTGGCCGGCGAGATGTTCTCGCCCGGCGAATTGGCGGCGATTGGCATCAAGGCTGTGGAGGTCGAACTCGGCCTCTCGCCTCTGGAGCAATCCCAGGAAAAGTGAGAAACGGTTTTCCGTCTGGAATTGCGC
>NZ_SADR02000264.1 GCF_004010325.2 Mesorhizobium sp. M00.F.Ca.ET.216.01.1.1 | reverse complement strand
CGGCACGTCCAACATGCCGGTGCGCGAGGCACTGCGGCGGCTGGCTGCGGAGAATGCGCTGGAGATCTCACAGAACGGCTCGGCCTGCGTGCCGGTGGTGACACGAGCGCGGCTCGACGACCTCTGCCGGGCCCGCCTCGCCGTCGAAGGGCTGGCCGCCGAGCTCGGCGCGCCGCGTCTCACCGCAGCCGAGATCGCCTCGCTGCAGAGGGTCACCGACGACCAGCAGGCGATCGGCCGCGACGGCAGCATCTACGAGCTGATCGCCAAGAACCAGCAATTCCATTTCACCATCTATCGCGCCTCCGGCTCCGACGTGCTGTTCCAGCTCATCGAGACGCTGTGGCTGCGTTTCGGCCC
>NZ_SADR02000263.1 GCF_004010325.2 Mesorhizobium sp. M00.F.Ca.ET.216.01.1.1 | reverse complement strand
CCGGCCCAGACGTCGTCGAGTGAAATGCCGCGCAGTTCGTGAATGAGCAGCCACAGCGAAAACACCACGGCCGCTATGCCGATGACCGGCCAGAAATAACGCCTCCAGTTCATGGCGTCGTCGTCATGCGGTTAAGCTCATGGAGATGATGTTGCCCAGACCCTTTCGAACCCTCGTCTGAGACATGCCTGATTGAAGCCGGCTATTCAACCGGCAAGAGATTGCCCCAGCGTGACGTCGTCAAAAAACGGACCACCCGCTCTTGGTGATTGCGGATCGCGCTGCTAGTCTGTCCTCAACTTGAAACAAATCGAGGTGCCTGCTGCGTCCTTCCCGGTTCGCGCGGCGCCGAAAGGAATT
>NZ_SADR02000262.1 GCF_004010325.2 Mesorhizobium sp. M00.F.Ca.ET.216.01.1.1 | reverse complement strand
CTGGGCGATGGCCAGATGCTGATCGCCGGCGTGGTGCGCGAGGAGGGCGGTTCGGGGAATGCCGGCAGCCGCTATTACAACTCGGTGGTGGCGATCAACGACAAGGGCGAGATCGCCGACGCGGTCGACAAGGTGCATCTGGTGCCGTTCGGCGAATACCTGCCTTTCGCCGACCTCTTCAGCCGTTTCGGCGTTGGCCAGCTGGTTGCCGGGCCGATGAATTTCGCGGCCGGCAACGAACGTCATGCCATCATGCTGCCGAATGGCCTGCGTGCCGTCCCCTTCATCTGCTACGAGGTCATTTTTCCCGACCTCGTGTCGGATGATGCTGCGTCGGCCGACCTCATCGTCAACGTCACC
>NZ_SADR02000261.1 GCF_004010325.2 Mesorhizobium sp. M00.F.Ca.ET.216.01.1.1 | reverse complement strand
CGGCGCCCTCGATCATCGTCGGCCTGTTCGTCTATGAGCTCCTGGTCCGGCCGATGGGGCATTTCTCGGCCATCGCCGGCGCCTTCGCGCTTGCCATTCTGGTGATTCCGGTGGTCGTGCGCACCACCGAGGATATGCTTCTGCTGGTGCCGAACGCCCTGCGCGAGGCCGGCACGGCGATCGGCGCGCCGCGCTGGATCGTCATCCGCTCCGTCGCCTATCGCGCCGCGCTGTCGGGCATCGTCACCGGCATATTGCTGGCGATCGCCCGCATTTCCGGCGAGACGGCGCCGCTGCTTTTCACCGCGTTGTCGAACCAGTTCTTCTCGGCGGATATGAGCCAGCCGGTCGCCAATCTGCC
>NZ_SADR02000260.1 GCF_004010325.2 Mesorhizobium sp. M00.F.Ca.ET.216.01.1.1 | reverse complement strand
CCGGCCCACGCAGGAACCTGTCCACCCGAGCCGATTCAGCATTTCACGGAATCGCTGACCCGCTCTAACTCTTTGTTTTCACGCAATTCCCAAGGGGAAGCGCTACGCGCTTCTCCCGGGAAAACCGCTATGCACTTTTCCTGGGATGGCTTTAAAGGCTGCGACCCATTGCGAGATATTTCTCGCGGCGCTGCTCGCGGAAATCGGTGTTGGCGCCGGCAAAATCCTTCATCGTCTTGGCAATGAGATCGCCGGTGGCCGCAATCACCGTCTCAGGGGCACGCTGTGCTCCGCCGATCGGCTCGGCAACGATGCCGTCGATGATCTTCATGTCGAGAAGATCCTGGGCGGTGATCTTCAT
>NZ_SADR02000259.1 GCF_004010325.2 Mesorhizobium sp. M00.F.Ca.ET.216.01.1.1 | reverse complement strand
TCGGCGTGGAACTTTTCGTGCGCGGCGATGACGTATGGTTCTCGGAAGTGAGCCCGCGTCCGCACGACACCGGTCTGGTCACGCTGTGCTCGCAACGTTTTTCGGAGTTCGAACTGCACGCGCGCGCGATTCTCGGTTTGCCGGTCGATACGTCGTTGCGCGCACCGGGTGCGTCGGCGGTGATCTACGGCGGGCTCGACGAGAAGGGCATTGCGTTCGAAGGCGTTGCCGCGGCGCTTGCCGTGCCGAACGCGGACTTGCGACTCTTCGGCAAGCCGGAGAGCTTCGTCAAGCGGCGCATGGGCGTCGCGCTCGCCACCGGCGAGCATATCGACGAAGCACGCTCGCGCGCCAAACAGGC
>NZ_SADR02000258.1 GCF_004010325.2 Mesorhizobium sp. M00.F.Ca.ET.216.01.1.1 | reverse complement strand
CTATCAGTTGTTCGAACCGAGCGGTGGAGTGCTCCATTACATTCAAAGTCGCCGACTTTTGGCAGCCCATGTTGCGCTCAGCGATCCGGCGGACAGCCGGCGCATCGTTCAAATTGCGGAAGCGTTCGGCTTCAGTTCAGCAGCAAATTTCAGCCGAGCATTTAGCAAGGAGTTCGGTTACAGCCCCCGCGAAGGGCGCAGGACGACAGTGTTGCCGCGTCCCGCCCACTCTGTTTCGCTTGGCGAGCATGATAAGGCCTCCTCCTTTGAAGGATGGCTCAAGGCGCTTGGAAGCTGAGCACAAGCGCCGCGCCGTTTGAGATCGGCGACATTTCATCAGAACGCCTCGCGGGGTTCTGCT
>NZ_SADR02000025.1 GCF_004010325.2 Mesorhizobium sp. M00.F.Ca.ET.216.01.1.1 | reverse complement strand
GGCTGGTTGGCCTTGACGGCGAGAAGATAGTCGGCGCCAGCGTCGATGATGGCCGCGGCCACCTTTGGATTGCAGGCGATCGCGTCGATCGTCACCAGCGCGCCGTCGAGGCTGCCGGATGCGGCCAGCTTTTCCAAAAGCAGCGGGATCGTCTCCTGCTCGCAGCTTCCTTCGGCTACGGCCTCCTGGCCGATGACGAGACGCTCGCGCGTGGCAAATGCCGAGACCAGGTGCAGCGCGGCCCGCCCTCTGGGACGATCGTGGCTGCCGCGCGAGGTCTTGCCGTCGATGGCCACCAGCGCTGGCGCGTCCGGACGCATCGCCGTCGCCCAGGACTGGAAGCAGTTCGCAAACAGCCCCGGATCGATCCGGTTCATCAGCAACCGCAGCCAACGCGAACCCGGAACCCCGTGATGATAGGGCAGGAAGCGGCGCAGGAAGGCCACATTGTCCTCGCCCCAATCGGCGATGTCCTCGAAATCATCGCCCGCCGCGATCGTGCCGCAGACCACCAGCAGCAGAACCTCAGACAGAGGATGCGCCACCCGCCACCCCTCCCGGTCATCCTCGATCAGGGCGAAATGGTCCAGCAACAGCCGCAGACGCGGCTTCTCGGCAGTCTCAGGCATGGCGGTGCTCTCCGAATCAACGCCACCAACAGAATCAGAACCGTCGCAATCCCGAAACCGCCGTTAACCCGAGTTCAATGCCGTGGTAGCCGGCCAACCCACTTGCCATTGGCCCCACCCTTGGTGTAGCCAGTTTCCACACTCGAACGTCTCGAAAGGAGGGCTGCGTGTTTTTTCGTCACCACCGTCAGCGCGGCCCTGTCTCCGCCCTGCGAGCTTGCTTGCAGGGCTGACCAGAGACGGTCCGGGTTTTTCCCGCTTCGATTTTTTGGTCTGCCCTTCGTGGTGCCGCAACGCTTGGCCTGATGGCCTGCCCGCGCATCGTCAAAGTGCATTGCGGAATTCCAGTCCGCGCAGACCAGAGAAATCGACATGGCCCTGATCAGCCTCAAGTCCTTCGGCGTCACAATGAGTGCGCCGCTCTTCTCCAACCTCGACCTCACCATCGGCGCCGGCGATCGCCTCGGCATCGTCGCCGCCAACGGCCGCGGCAAATCCACCTTGCTCAGATGCCTGACGGGCGAGATCGAAGCCACTGCTGGCGACATCACCCGCACGCGCGGCCTGCGCGTCGGCCATGTCGAGCAGGCGGTTCCAGACGCGCTCCTCGATCGCAGTTTCCATCAGGTGGTCGCCGATGCCTTGCCGCCCGAGCGGGCCGAAAGCGAACGGTGGCGCGTCGATGTGGTCCTCGATTCGCTCGACGTGCCGGAGCCGATGCGCGAGCGGCCGATGCGGGCATTGAGCGGCGGCTGGCAAAGGCTGGCGTTGATCGCCCGCGTTTGGGTCACCGACCCGGATGTCCTGCTTCTCGACGAGCCGACCAATCACCTCGATCTGACCAGGATCAGCCAGCTCGAGACCTGGCTGAACGCGCTGCCGCGCGAGGTGCCGGTCGTGGTTGCCAGCCACGACCGGGCGTTTCTCGACGCGACGACCAACCGGACGCTGTTCCTGCGCCCGGAACAGTCTCCAGTGTTTTCCCTGCCCTATTCGCGGGCGCGCGCTGCGCTGAGTGAAGTCGATGCCTCGGCCGAGC
The DNA here is from genome assembly GCF_004010325.2 of Mesorhizobium sp. M00.F.Ca.ET.216.01.1.1. GTDB lineage: Bacteria > Pseudomonadota > Alphaproteobacteria > Rhizobiales > Rhizobiaceae > Mesorhizobium. The sequence goes on along the minus strand of NZ_SADR02000025.1, from coordinate 101,939 downwards.
GCAAGTTCCAGCGCGACATCAAGGTGGCGCAGCAACTGCGCCGGCAGGCCGCCAAGCTCAACAACATCGGCGTCAATTCGGGCAGCGACCTGTTGACGGTCAAGACCAAGCAGCTCAACCAGCGCGCCCAGCGGCTCGAGGAAGCCGCGGCGCCGGCACACCGCGAGAGATCGGCGGGCGCGATAAAACTGGCCAATCGCGGCACCCATGCCAAGGTGCTGATCGGGCTCGACGACGCAGCGGTCGAAACACCGGACGGTACGCTGTTGTTCAAAACCGGCAGGCGGCACATCTGCCAGGGCGACCGCATCGTCCTGGTCGGCCGCAACGGTGTCGGCAAGTCGCGCCTCATCAACCTGATCAGGAACGCCATCGTCGAGCCGGAGACCGCAGCGCAAAGCGTGAAGGTGACGCCATCGACAGTGCTCGGCTATGGCGACCAGGCGCTGTCGGGCATCAGCGGCGACGACACGCCGCTGGCGATACTCTCACGCAGGTTCGATGTCGGTGAGCAGCGCGCCCGCTCATTGCTGGCGGGTGCCGGCGTCAACATCGACGTGCAGGAGCGCAGGATCGGCCTGCTGTCCGGCGGGCAGAAAGCGCGGCTGATGATGCTGGCGCTGAGGCTCGCCAATCCCAATTTCTATTTGCTCGACGAACCGACCAACCATCTCGACATCGACGGCCAGGAGGCGTTGGAAACGGAATTGCTCGCCCATCAGGCAAGTTGTCTGCTCGCCTCGCACGACCGCTCCTTCATCAGGGCGATCGGTAACCGTTTCTGGCTGATCGAGAAGCTGCGGCTGACCGAAGTCGACGACCCCGAGGATTTCTTCACGTCGGTGGCCGAAGCGGGCGGTTGAAGGGCGGCGGACAACTGCAATGGTAACACGGGCTGGCGATGCCGCCGGCGCTTTGCCCCGTGCGGCAAACGGCGCGTTCCGGCACCGCTTACGCGACCGGTCGCCTGACTGCTCGATTCCCGGCGGGTGGGAAACACCTTCTTCGATTGAATTCGTCCTTGCGGCAAAAAATCCCGGCGGTCTGTCGGATCATGGCTGCGCGCCGCGTCCTTGGAATGCCGACACGGTGATGCCGGCGCCAATCGAGGAGAACGCACATGTCTATTCTGTCATCCATAGGTCGTATAGCGACCCGTTACTCGGCAACCCGCGCCCGTTACCGCAGCGAGCGCGTCCTCCGTTCCTTGCCGATCGAATTGCGCAAGGACATCGGCTGGCCGGAAATCGTCGTTGACGCGCAAAACAGCCCTCGCATAGCAATCTCCCTGACCGAGGCAAGGTGAAGGAGACCGACCGGCCGTTTGCAGCAAAGCGCCGTTTCGAACCCTCGGTTCGGCATTGAAAAAAAGACGCATCGGCCGTGTAGGATCGCCGCCGCGTCATTCGTCCTGTGTACGGCCGCAACGGCAAAACCGGTATCAAGGAGGAATGAAGATGAACGATCAGCCCCAAACCCAGCCTGCCGCAAAAGTTCTCGGCGGGTTGACGCCCTATCTTCAACTGGACGGCGCCTTCAAGGCCGCTGAATTCTACCAGAAGGCCTTCGGTGCCGAGCAGGTCTTCTTCTACCCGCCGGACGAGAAGGGCCGGACGATGCATATCCACCTCCACATCAACGGTTCGACGTTGATGATTTCCGATTTCTACCCCGAGCACGGGATGTCCGCCGTGAAGCCGCAGGGCTACACCATACAGCTTCATCTCGGCAGCGACGACATCGACGCCTGGTGGAAGCGCGCCGTCGACGCCGGCTGCAAGGTCGCCACGCCGTTGCAGGTGATGTTCTGGGGCGACCGCTGGGGTCAGCTGACCGACCCCTTCGGCGTGGAGTGGGCGATGAACGCGCCGGTGAAGAAGGCTTAGCACCTTCCACCCCTCATCCGCCATCCATTGTTCAGGCCCCTTCTCCCACAAGTGGAGAAGGAGGCCGCCAGCAATCAAGGGAGAACCCAATGTCCTACGTTGATGGTTTCGTAATTGCCGTGCCCAAGGCAAATCTCGATGCCTACAAAGAAATGGCGCGAACAGCCGGCGCCGTCTGGAAAGAGCATGGCGCGCTCGCCTATGTCGAATGCGTCGGCGACGATGTGCCCTATGGCAAGGTCACCTCGTTCCCGCGCGCCGTGCAGGCCAAGGACGACGAGATCGTCATCTTCTCATGGGTCGTCTATGAATCGCGCCAGAACCGCGATGCGGTGATGGCCAAGGTGATGGCAGACCCGCGCCTGAAGGCCGACTGGTCGACGATGCCGTTCGACGGCAAGCGCATGATCTTCGGCGGCTTCCAGCCGTTCATGGAACTGTAGGCGCCTTGGCGCCTCAGGTAAGTTTGTCGAGCAGCGGCTTGAGCCGGTCGCCGTAGCGCTTCCACAGATTGACCGAGCCCTGGTACATCGGCTGGCGCACCTGCGCCGCCGAGGCCGTGCGCACCGGCCGGTCAGTCTCGTGGAACGACAGCACCGCATCGTTCCACGGCAGGCCGAGATGGGCGATCAGCGCCCGCGTCTGCCCTTCCTGGTCGGCGACGAAATCCTCGTAGCGCACATCGTGCACGACGCCGGGCAGCACGGCCCGCCAATGCGCCATGATGTCGGTGTAGAGATTGTGGAAATCCGCAAGCTCACCGAGGTCATAGCCATACCGGTGGCTGTCGCCGCGGAAATGTACCTTATAGATCGACAGGCAGGTCGCCGCCGCATCGCGCGCGCAATGGATGATCTTGGCCTTCGGCAGCATCAGATGGATGAAGCCGATCAAGAGGAAATTGCCGGGCATCTTGTCGGTGATGTGCCTGAAATCCGGATAGCGGGCGTGCAGCATGTCGAGATAGGCCTGGCCCGCCTCGGCGAAGGCCTTGTCAGGCATCTCGGTGATACCGGCCGGAAAGCCGCCCCTCATGCTTAACGGAAACTGCTTGCCGACCGCCGTCTTCAGGATGCTGAGCTCGCCGGCGCCGTAGACCTGCGGGTGGCTGGCGATGATCTGCTCGACCAGCGTGGTGCCAGACCGTGGCATGCCGACGACGAAGATCGGCGTGTCGTCGGCAATCCCGCTCACCTTGTGCTTTTCGAAGAACGCCTTGTCGAACACCGCCTTCATCGCCTCGAATTCGGCGCGCGTCTTGCCAGCGTCGTAGTCGATGCCCTTGCGGCGGATCGCGTTGCCTTCGGCGAAATAGTCGAAGGCGCGGCCGTAGTCCTTGAGGTCGTCATTGGCCTTGCCGAGGCCGAAAGACAGCTGCATGCGCGCCAGGCTGCCTTCCGGCGCCTTGGCGTGCTGCGCCTCCATCCCGGCAAGCTCGGCGTCGCGCTCCTTCTGGCGCTTGACCTGGCTGAGCATCAGCCATGCCCTCGCCATGCCGGGATCGACCGCCAGCGCCTGGCGGAAAAGATTCGCCGCCTCACCGAGGCTGCCCTTTTCCATCAGACCGACGCCCAGCCCGTGCAGCAGGTCAGCGTCCTTCGGCCGGATCGCCAGTGCGTCGCGAAAGACGGCGAGCGCCTCGTCAAGCCGGCCCGCCTCTTGCAGCGTTTCGGCAAGCCCGATGCGGGCGCGGACATGGAACGGATTGCGACCGATCGTGCCGCGATAGATCTCCTCGGCGCCCTCGAACTGGCCGAGCTGCTTCAGCGCCGAGCCGAGATTGTCGCGCGCCGCAAGCTGGTCCGGCCGAATTGCCACCGCCTTGCGGAAGAAATCGGCGCCGGCCGCAACCCGGCCGAGGTCGCGCAGCACGGTGCCGAGATTGTTGAGAAAATCCGGATTGTTCGGCTGCAGCCGCACCGACTGTTCGATCAGCACCAGACCGTCTGCGCTGCGCCCGGTCTGGTGCAGCAGCAGCCCGAGGAAATGCGCCGCCGCCGCATGGTTGGCCTTTTGCGCCAGCACTTGCCGGTAGAGCATCTCTGCTTCCTGCCGGCGCCCGGCCTGATGCAGTTGCAACGCCTGCTGCACACGCTGGTCGAGCCCCAGCGGCGGCTGCCCCCCAGAGCCAGAATTGGCGCCTATGTCTGCCGGTCTTCTCTGATCTCTGTTGATGGGAACCTGCCGTGTTTGTCCGCCTGCCGGACCTAAGGCATGGGACGTTGAGATTCAAGAGCGCACCAGCATCGCCGGCAGGATGCGGCAAATCCCCCCGCCGGCGGGAAGATAGGCGCCGTAGCTTCTCAGCAGGGCCCGTCGTCGACGACCCGGTAGTCCGCGGCGCGGGCCTCGCATGCATTCGGGAAGGTGCGCAACTCGCCACCACGTCGGCCGCAGACCGGAGCATATTCGCGTGTGCAGAAGGTCTGCTCGCCACCGCCACCGCCGCGGCACTCGCCGTCACGGATGATGCGGTATCCCTCTCGTTCGGCAAGGCAGGCATTGGCAAAGGTCTGGCGATCGCCGCCGCGCCGGGCACAGACCGGCTCATATTGCCTGGTGCAGAATTGCGGTTCCGGCCTCGGCGGGCGCGGCCCAGGTCCCTCATCCACCACCACGGTACAAGCCGCAAGCAGCGCCGACAGGAACAGGATGGCAAAGCCCAGTCGCGAGAAGATTGCCGCAAGAAACCTCATAGATGTCCCTCCCCTCGAGCCGGCAGCAAAAAAGCGCCTGCCACCAACGTGGGTTTTCCCGCTATTCCTGGTGGCATCAGCGGCCAAACCACACCAAACCGATCCTCGCCATTCCCCAGCTAAATGCAACCCCCGTTTGCAGTCCGCTGGCGGCAGAGCGATGTGATGTTATCCGGCGCAATGCCATCCGCTGGACCATATGTGGCCGCGGTCTGGCCGATGACCACGCGAAGAGCCGGGTCTATCGATGCGCCGCGTCGGGATGCGCCCATCAGGGTGGCCCGCGGCGCTATCTTGCAACCATCACGTTTCCGTGCGATAAATTTTGTGTTCGGGCATTTGCGACCCGGAGAGCGGAACGTTTTGGACGACCTTTCCCCGATACTGTGAATCTCTGACGGCCCCGTTTTCGGCGGGGGGTTTGACCATGCGCCAATGCATGACTGCCGAAGCAACCACCGGGACTTGCCCACGGCGCCAGGCGGCGGGCAAACCACAAGACTGACACGGGTGAAGGAGTTTCCCCAATGGCCCAGACCGGCACCGTTAAATTCTTCAACGCGACCAAAGGCTTCGGCTTCATCACGCCAGACGGCGGCGCCAAGGACGTGTTCGTCCACATTTCGGCGATCGAGGCTTCGGGCCTGCGTACCCTCGTCGACGGCCAGAAGGTCACCTTCGACGTCGAGCCCGATCGCATGGGCAAGGGTCCGAAGGCGGTCAATCTCCGCGCGGCCTGAGCCATCGGCGTGCCGCGCGTCCGTTCGGGCACGAAACGGCGCTCCAGGTTTTGAACCGGCTTTCGGAGCCGGACTTGAATTCTTGAAGGCGCGACGGTTCCCGCCGCGCCTTTTTCATGTCCGGCGGTGCTTGCCGGAGCCCGCAAAACTTTCTCTTGCCGATAGCGCTAAAATAAAGGACAAATTTCCATTCGGGCATTTGCCGGCCCGAGACTGGACTTGATGGGATCAAAGGAGCTTCCCATGCCGCAGACCGGCACCGTCAAATTCTTCAATCATGCCAAGGGCTTCGGCTTCATCACGCCGGACGATGGCGCGAAGGATGTCTTCGTCCATATTTCGGCCGTGCAGGCGTCGGGTCTTCCCGGTCTTGAGGATGGGCAGAAAGTGACATTCGACACCGAGCCGGACAAGCGCGGCAAGGGTCCGAAAGCCGTCAACCTGTCGATCGGCTAGGCCGGCGCAAGACAGATCGGGCGCGGGCCGGCAAGGCGGTCCGCGCTTAGTGAGTGTGCGGTTTTCGTCGCATGCATTGAACCGCCCGGGGCAAATTCCGTTCAGCCCCCGTTCAGCCACGGTCGTCTATTAATCTTCGGTAAAGCCGGACCGCATCCCCGAAAATTTTCCGGGCCGGCACGAAGGAGACCGAAATGAACCGAATTTTCAAGACTGCCATCCTGGCCGCCGCAGTCGCCGCCACCACGCTTGCGACCTTGCCTGCGGCCAGCGCCGATGAGTGGCGCCATCACCGACATCACGGCCATGGCGATGCCGTTGCGGCCGGCGTCCTCGGCCTTGCGGCCGGCGCCCTGATCGGCGGTGCGCTCGCCAACCCGCAGCCGAGCTATAGCTACTATGATCCCGGCTACGACGACGGCTACTATCGCTACCGGCCGGCGCCGGTGCGCCGCTACTATGTGGAGCCGCGGGTCGTTTACGCCGACCGTTATGCGGAACCCTGGACCCGCGCGTGGTATGAATACTGTTCGGACCGTTACCGGAGCTTCAATGCCCGCACCGGCACGTTTACCGGCAATGACGGCGAACAGCATTTCTGCACCGCCAACTGAAGCAGATTTCCTGTCTCGAACAAAAGCGCTGCCCTAGGGCAGCGCTTTTTTTGCCGGTTGGTCGAAGCTGTGGCTCAAAACTTGGCCCGACTTCAGGTCAGAACGACTTTCAGATTAAAAACGGATTGGTTCGGCGCTCCTCGCCGAAGCGGCCGCCGGGACCATGGCCGCAGATGAAGCCGACATCGTCGCCGAGCGGCAGCAGCTTGTTCTTGATGGCATCGATCAGCGCCGCATGGTCGCCGCCCGGCAGATCGGTGCGCCCGACAGAACCGTGAAACAGCACATCGCCGACATGGGCGAATCTCGCTGCGCGGTTGTAGTAGACGACGTGGCCGGGCGCATGGCCGGGACAATGAAACACTTCGAACACATGCTCGCCGAACGAGACGGTTTCGCCTTCGGCGAGGAACCGGTCGGGCAGGCAGTTGCGCACGGCGTCTGTGATGCCGTAGCGTTTCGCCTGGTTCTCGAGGTTGGCGAGCAGCGGCTTGTCGGCCTCATGCGGGCCGATGATCTCGATACCGAGTGCCTCCTTCAGATCCATCGCACCGCCGGCATGATCGATATGGCCATGGGTGATCCAGATCGCACCCGCGATGATCGCATTGTCCTTCAGCACCGCCAGCACCTTGTCGATATCGCCACCGGGGTCGACGACGACGCCATTCTTGTCGTCCATGTCGAACAGGATCGTGCAATTCTGCTGGAACGGCGTGACCGGCACGATACCGGCGTTGAGCTGACCCATGCTTGTCCTTTCGCTGGGTTGGAGTGCCGCGCGTCATCTCGAACGCTCAAGTCTATCGAGACACGCCTGATTTAGAGACACATGCGAACGGCGTCCACCGTCGCGTCCACCAGCAAAAGAAAATGGGCGGCCGTAGCCGCCCATGTGAAAAAGCCCGAAACGTCGAGGCTTATTTCTTCATCGCATTCATGACCGCACCGATTATGCCGGTCAGGATGGCGCCACCGCCGGCACCGCCAACGATGTTTGGAATATTCAACGCGCTGCCCAATCCGCCAGCTGCCGCTGCAGCCGCTGCCGGATCGACCGTACCGCCGCCGAGCAGGCTGCCGAGGATCGCCGCGCCGCCGACGCCGCCAACGGCGCCGCCCAGGATTTTGGGAAGCTGACCCAAGGCCGCTGTTTTGAGCGCCGCGCCCACCGCCTGACCACCGATGATACCCGTAATCACCTGAACAATGATCGGAAGAAGCGTGTTCATGTCCATACTACCAATCCCTCCATAGCTGCCAGCCTCCCGGGGCCGACGCCATCATGAGACGCCGAATTAAACGAAAGTCAAATGCAGAAGTGCTGAAATAAAAGGGGCGGCCCGAAAACCGCCCCTGCTTGACTAAAAAGCTGTGACTTTCGCTATTCTGCTGCAATCGCATGCTTGGGTTGAACGGCCGCAGAATAGTCGTTCATCAGTGTCTTGGTGATCTCGCCAACCTCGAATCGGTACGGACCGGCCTCCGACACCGGTGTCACTTCCGCCGCCGTTCCGGTGAGGAAGCACTGCTGGAAGCCTTCAAGTTCTTCCGGCATGATGGCGCGTTCGATCACCTCGAAGCCGCGGTCCTTGGCAAGGCCGATGACCGTGCGGCGGGTGATGCCGTCGAGGAAGCAATCGGGCGTGGGCGTATGGATCTTGCCGTCCTTGACGAAGAAGATGTTGGCGCCCGTTGCTTCGGCGACCTGGCCACGCCAGTCGAGCATCATGGCGTCGGCATAGCCCTTGGCTTCGGCGGCGTGCTTGGACAGGGTGCAGATCATGTAGAGACCGGCGGCCTTCGCTTTGGACGGCGCGGTGCGCGGATCGGGGCGACGCCATTCCGCCACATCGAGACGGATGCCCTTCAGCTTCTGTGCCGGGTCGAAGTAGCTCGGCCACTGCCAGATGGCGATGGCGCAGTTGATACGGTTGTTTTGTGCCGAAACGCCCATCTGCTCGCTGCCGCGCCAGGCGATCGGCCGGACATAGGCATCCCGAAAACCCTGCTTCTTCAGCAGCGTGCGGCAGGCGTCGTCGATTTCGGCAACCGAATAGGGTATCTTGAAGCCGAGCAGCCGTGCCGATTCATGCAGGCGCTCATTATGCTCGTTCAGCTTGAAGATCTCGCCGCCATAGGCGCGCTCGCCCTCGAAAACGGCGCTGGCATAGTGCAGGCCATGGGTCAGCACGTGGATCTTGGCGTCGGCCCATTTGACGAACTCGCCATTCATCCAGATAAAGCCGTCCAACTGATCAAAGGGAACGGATGCCATGGTAACCTCCCAGGGGCGACAGCCCGCACATTATTGTGTGGTTGCGTGTTTCGTTTCAGCCGCACCAGACGGCCTTTGCCTCGAACCGTAGGCGGATATTTAGGGCATGGCAAACTCAGGAAATTCCGGAAAAATGGCTTTTCCTTGCCTTTTCGTTCGCAATCAGCCGAAAAGCTTGTCAAAAATTACCATTGCCAGGAAAATACGTCAATAGTACTGACTTAATTTCCTGCTTCGCACGGAGAAAAGATGACGGATCGCAACCACGCAGCCGTAAAACCGATCAGGACGGCGGTCACCGACGAGGACGGCATCGACTTCGCCATCATCGAATTGTTCTTCTTTGCCTATCGCGACTTTACCTCCGATCCTGACCAGATCCTGGCCGACTATGGCTTTGGCCGCGCCCATCACCGTGTACTGCATTTCGTCAACCGCAGGCCTGGCCTGACGGTCGCCGAACTGCTCGACGTGCTGAAGATCACCAAGCAGAGCCTGGCGCGCGTGCTCAAGCAATTGATCGACACCGACCATATCGTCCAGTTGCAAGGCCCTCGCGACCGCCGCCAGCGCGAACTCTACCCGACCGCCAAGGGCCGTGCCCTGGCGCTGGCCCTGGCGCGGCCACAGTCACGCCGCATCCGTGCTGCATTGGAGGATTCCGGAACCACCGAACGCGCCATGATCGAACGATTCCTGGAAGCGATGGTCAATCCGGAACTAAGAACGCAGATCGGCATTGTGCCTGCAAAAATGTCAGGGAAAAGCCATGGAGACCATTGAGAGGGTTGATCATCCGACAGCACCGGACGATGACGCACCGCATCTGCTTGTGGTGGATGACGACACTCGCATCCGCAACCTGCTCAAGCAATATCTGACGGAGAACGGCTTTCGCGTCACCGTTGCCGGAAATTCCGGCGAGGCCAGGCGAAAGCTCGCCGGTCTCGACTTCGACCTGCTCGTGCTCGACGTGATGATGCCGGGGGAAAGCGGCGTCGACCTCACCAAGGCGCTGAGGGCGCAGAAGAACGTGCCGATCCTGATGCTCACCGCGCTCACCGAAACCGACAGCCGCATCACCGGGCTCGAAGCCGGCGCCGACGACTATCTGCCGAAGCCGTTCGACCCGCGCGAACTGATCCTGCGCATCAACAACATCCTGCGCCGTGGCGGCCCCGCGACGACGCCCAAAGTCGAGCAACTGGTCTTCGGCCCCTACACGTTCCAGATCGCCAGACGCGAATTGAAGCGTGGCGGCGAGGCCCTGAAGCTGACGGACCGCGAACAGGAGATCCTGGCTATCTTCGCGGCACGGGCGGGCGAAACGATACCGCGCCATGAGCTTGTCGGCGACGAGTCCGACGTCGGCGAGCGCACCATCGATGTCCAGATCAACCGGCTGCGCCGCAAGATCGAACGCGATCCGTCCAATCCGGTCTGGCTGCAGACAGTACGTGGTATTGGGTATCGGCTCAGCGTGGAATAGAATGCCGCTGACGGCCACGGCCGTTGACGAGCGGAAGGGCGAATGGCGACCACGCAACTGGAAAGGCCGGAAGATGACGGCTTGAGCGCTCGCGCCATGCGGATGCTGAAGGCAATGCCGCGCGCCTGGAAGCGGTTCTGGCGCCTCGTTGCGCTCTACATGCCAAAGCGGCTCTATGCCCGCTCTCTGATCATCGTCATCGCGCCGATGATCCTGCTGCAATCGGTGATCGCCTTTGTCTTCATGGAACGCCACTGGCAAACCGTGACGCAGCGCCTGTCCCAGGCCACCGTGCGCGACATCGCCGCCATCATCGACATGATGGAGACCTATCCGCACGACGCCGACTACGCCAACATCATCCGCATCGCCCAGGATCGCATGCAGCTGAAGGTCGACCTGCTGCCGCCCGACCCGCTGCCGCCGCCCGGTCCAAAGCCGTTCTTCTCGATCCTCGACGAGATCCTCTCGGCCGAGATCACCCGCCAGATCAACCGTCCGTTCTGGATCGATACTGTCGGCAATTCCAATATCGTCGAGGTCCGCGTCCAGCTCGAGGGCAAGGTTCTGCGCGTCTTCGTCCGCCGCAGCCAGGCCTATGCGTCGAACACCCACATTTTCCTGATCTGGATGGTCGGCACCTCGTTGGTGCTGCTGATGATCGCCATTCCTTTCCTGCGCAACCAGATCAGGCCGATCCTGACGCTGGCCGAGGCGGCCGAAAGCTTCGGCAAGGGTAGACCGATGCCGCGCGACTTCCGCCCGCGCGGTGCCGAGGAGGTTCGCCGCGCCGGCTTTGCCTTCATCCAGATGCGCGAACGCATCGAGCGCCAGCTCGAACAGCGCACCGCCATGTTGAGCGGCGTCAGCCACGATCTGAGAACCATCCTCACCCGCTTCAAGCTGCAGCTGGCGCTAACCGGGACCAGGGCCGATACAGAGGCGCTCGGCCAGGACATCGACGACATGCAGTCGATGCTGGAGGGCTATCTCGCCTTTGCCCGCGGGGAGGCGTCGGAAGATGCCGGCCGCTTCGATCTGGAGGCCTATTTCCAGAAGCTCGGCGAGGAGGCTGCGCTACGCAAGCGTAAGCTGTCGACCACGTTCAGCGGCGATCCCGACGTGCATGTGCGGCCCAAGGCCTTCGCCCGGTTGCTGTCGAATATCGTCGGCAATGCCTTCCGTTATGCCATGACCGTGGAGATCGGCGCCGACCACGGTCGCGGCTCGCTTGTCGTCACCATCGATGACGATGGCCCGGGCATTCCGCCCGGCAAGCGCGAAGATGTGTTCAAGCCTTTCGTGCGGTTGGACGAAGCGCGCAACCTCGACGCCAGCGGCACCGGGCTTGGCCTTTCCATTGCCCGCGACATTGCCCGCAGCCATGGCGGCGACATCATGCTGGACGACAGCCCGCTCGGCGGCTTGCGCGCGGTGATCAAGGTTCCCGCCTGATGGGGTGAAGTCGCGGCTTCATCCGCCCGTCATGAAACCATGCTGAAGAGCGCGCATGAAGCGCGCGACATCAGTTGATTCGGCCTTGCTGCCTCATTTCGACTCCGCGCCCTTCCGGGTACGGTGGTGCGAAGCGAGAGCTGCGGCCTGGTCGCCGTTCCGGCATCGTATCAAGGCAACCGACGGGTTCTCCAGCAAAGGGCCGCCATGCGCATCCTGATGGTCACCGACGCCTGGCGCCCGCAAGTCAACGGCGTCGTCCACACGCTGGAGCGGCTTTCGGAAACGCTGAAATCTCTTGACGTCGAGGCGGACTTCCTGACGCCGAACATATTTCGCACCCTGCCCCTGCCGACCTATCCGGACATCAGGCTGGCGCTGACGACCCCTGGCCATGTTGCGCGCCTGATCGAGGCGCGCAAGGTGGACCACATCCACATCGTCACCGAAGGTCCGCTCGGCATCATGGCGCGGCGCTACTGCCGCAACGCGGGCCGGCCGTTCACGACCAGCTACCATACGCGCTTTCCCGAGTATCTGAGCGCGCGCTTGCCTGTCCCTGAAAGCTGGACTTACCGCTGGCTGCGCGATTTCCACAATTCCGGACAGGGCACTCTTGTCGCCACCCAGTCGCTGGCAGACGACCTTTCGGCGCGCGGCTTCACCAAGCTCAAGCCATGGACACGCGGCGTCGACACCGAGCATTTCCGGCCGGAAAAGCGAAAAGGCCTGGGCTTCAAGGCGCCGATCTTCCTCTGCGTTGGCCGCGTCGCCATCGAAAAGAACCTGACCGCCTTCCTCGATCTTGAGCTACCCGGCAGCAAGGTCGTCGTCGGCGAGGGACCGGAACTTGCAAAGCTCAAGGCCAGATATCGCGATGCGCATTTCCTCGGCCATCGCCCGAACGACGAACTGGCGGAAATCTATGCCTCGGCCGATGCTTTCGTCTTTCCCAGCCGCACCGATACGTTCGGCAACGTCATCATCGAGGCGCTGGCCAGCGGCACGCCGGTCGCCGCCTATCCGGTGACCGGGCCGATCGACATCGTCGGCGACGGCGTCGGCGGGGCTGTGTCCGAGGATCTGCGCGAGGCAGCGCTCAAAGCACTTCACATCGACCGGGCGGAGGCGCGCCAGCGCGCCATGCGCTACAGCTGGAGAGCCTGCGCCGAAATGTTCCTGGACACGGTCGAGGAAGCGCTGGGAATGCCGCGCAAACTGGCGGCCTGACTGGCCGCTCCCGCCGCCCGTCAATTCAGCCCGGCGGCCCTCAACAAATCTCTGCTCAACATCTTCGCCGGTTCGGAGCGCAGGATGAGCGAGGTCGTGACGGCGCCATGACGCGCGACCGTGTCGACGATGCTCTCCAGTTGCTCCGGCGACGGCACGATCACCTTCAGAAAGAAGCAATCCTCGCCAGTCATGCGATGGACTTCCAGGACCTGAGGCATTTCGGAAAATTGCCGTAGACAGCGCTGGATATTTTCATGGGTCGTGCGAACACGGATGATCGCCATCATGCCAAGCCCGAGCTTCTTGGCATCGATGACCGCGTGGTAGCCTGAGATAACCCCGCGCTCCTCGAGGCGTTTGACCCGCTCCGACGTCGCGGGCTGGGAAAGGCCGATGCGACGGCCGAGCTCGGATATTGCGAGCCTGCCGTTTTCCTGCAGCGCTTCGACGATCAACGTATCGGTTTCGTCGAGCGATGTTGTTGTTAGATACGACATTTTGCCTTCAATCCATCGGCAAGGCGCTGACGGTTCCGATAATCTCTTATTCCTCGACCCTGCGCAAGCAGGCACAATGGCCACGGATCGAAGGGAAAGTTCGGATGAGGAAAAGATCGTGAGACGCTTCGTCATCTTGCCGGGTATCGGCGGCTCCGGCGAACGACACTGGCAGACCTTGTGGGAGCGTTGCGATCCGGCAATGCGCCGTTTCCGCCCGGCAAGCTGGAATGCACCCGTTCTTGGGCAATGGATCGTTGCCCTCGACGAGGCCGTCGGGGAGGCCGGCCCTTCCTGCATTCTTGTTGCTCACAGCCTCGCCTGCCTGCTCGTCGCGAATTGGAGCGCACGCTCGAGTCTTGCTGCCGCCGGTGCCTTTCTCGTCTCGGTTCCGAATCCCCAATCGGCTGCATTCCCCACATCAGCGGCGGCAAGCTTCACCACCGTACCTGCTGCGCCGCTCCGCTTCCCAACGCGGATTGTTGCCAGCGGCAACGATCCTTTCGGCAGCGTCATCTATCAGCGGCGCTGTGCCGAGCAATGGGGAAGCCGGTTCATCGAACTGAGCGCGCTGGGACACATCAACGCCGCGAGCGGTCTGGGCGACTGGCCGGAGGGGCTGCACCTGCTGAGAGAGTTCGCCGAGGAGATACAACGTGTGGGCGCGGTCCCGCCAGCAAAAGGCGAGCGTCTAGCTTAAAACAGCCGCCCGCCGTTCGGCACCTTGCGTTCGATTGCGCCCAGAACCACGGCCCCCTCCTCGTCGGGGAAGCCAAGCGTCAGCACTTCCGACATGAACGGCCCGATCTGGCGCGGCGGGAAATTGACCACGGCAAACACCTGCCGGCCGATCAGCGTCTCGGGCGCATAGTATTTGGTGATCTGCGCGGAGGATTTCTTCACTCCGATCACCGGGCCGAAATCGATCTTCAGCTTGATCGCCGGCTTGCGCGCCTCCGGGAACGGTTCTGCTTCGATGATCGTTCCGGCGCGGATATCGACACGATCGAAATCGGCGAAGCTGATCTCGGGCTTGCGCGCGCTGCTCGAACTCATCGAGGTCAGGACCCAGGCTCAGGCGTTTCCGAAGGTCTCGAACAGGACGCCTGCCAGCGCGTCCTTGGCCGAGGTCCCCGACCAGACGACGAACTGGAATGCCTGGAAATAGCATTCGCAGGCTTCCAGCGCCGACGACAGCAGCACCTCGACCTGCTGGCTCGACGGCTCGACCCCACCCGCCAGCAGCAGCGACTGGCGGAACATGATCGCGCCCTCCTGCTCCCAGAGGTCGAAATGGCCGAACAGCATCTGCTCGTTGATCAGCGACAGCAGCCGCATCACCTCGAGTGCGCGTGCCTCTGGAACCTTGATGTCGAAAGCGCAGGCCAGATGCAGCGCCTCGAAATCCTCCATCCAGGAGAATGAGACGTGATAGTCGGTCCAGCTTCCGGCAACCGAAATCGAAATCTCGTCATCGCCGGCCCGTTCGAAGGACCAGTCGTTGTTGTGGGCCACCTGCTCGATGACATCCACCGGGTGGATTTCGCGGGAGAATTCGAGTTCGAGAAGTTCCATGGAATGCTTCCTGTCGATCCATCGCATCGGTCCGAAATCGATTTTTCGGAAAGCACGATGCGAACGTTCAAAGTTCTAGAGCGTACTTTGTGCGTCCAAGCGGACGCACGTCGCTCTAGTGAGCGCCACCACACGCTCCGCGGGAGAGGCACACCCAACGAACAATCTTGTCTAGAACTCGGACGGCCAGGAACTTCTCAAACGCAAAGACCCCAAGACCGGACCCCACCGCCCGGCGCATGACCCTGCTCCGAATCATGCAACAAATTCAGTCTATTGATCGGGAGTCGCGTGACCAGCCCAATTTTTCGCACTGCGTCATTCGCATGTGGAAAGGCGCTGTCACAAAGATTCATGCAATGCCGGTAAACGATTCACGGCAAAGCGCTTTTTCGGATTGTGCTTTGTGGAAAAGTTTAGCGATTATTTTTTTGATCTGGGCTTTGCCGCAGCCGCAGGTGCGGCTTGCCCGGTCAATTCCGCAAGCTTCGCCTCGAGTGCCTCGATGCGGGCAGCGAGACGGGTGTTTTCTTCCCTCGCCTTTGCTGCCATCTCGCGCGCGGCCTCGAATTCCTCGCGCTGCACGACGTCCATGGAGTTCAGGATGCGCTCGGCCTGCCCCCTGAAGGCGGTTTCCACCTCGCGCCGCACGCCTTGCGCAGCACCTGCGGCGTCAGTCATCAGCTTGGCGAATTCATCGAGAATGCGGTTCGGTCCGGTCGCCATGGCAAATCCTCGCTTGGTGGAATTGACGTAGTGGGCCGCGACGCGGAATGCAAGAACAGGCTTGCCTTGACCCCGCCAAAACCCTGCCGCATGGTCCGCGCCCGTACGCGGTCGCAACCGGGAGACCCTTATTGAGCGAATATTTCCTGCTGCCATTGGCCGCCCTGCCCTTCCCCAACATCGATCCGGTCATCGTCCGCATCGGGCCGCTAGCAGTGCATTGGTACGGCGTCGGCTACATCGTCGGCATTCTGTTCGCCTGGTGGTATGCCAAGCGGCTCGTCACCAATGCAAGGCTGTGGCCCGACGGCAGCCTGCCGATGAAGCCCGTAGACCTCGACGATTTCATCGTCTGGGCGGCCATTGGCGTGGTGGTGGGCGGGCGTACCGGCTACGTGCTGTTTTACGACCTGCCGCGCTATATTACCCATCCGCTCGATATCCTTGCCGTCTGGCAGGGCGGCATGTCGTTCCATGGCGGCCTGCTTGGCGTCATTCTCGCAATGACGCTGTTTTCCTATTCGCGCGGCATCCGCACATGGTCGCTGTTCGACGTCGTGGCCGCCGGCGTTCCCGTCGGCCTCGGCCTTGTCCGCCTGGCGAATTTCATCAACTCCGAACTCTGGGGCAGGCCGACAAGCGTGCCGTGGGCCGTCGAATTCCCCAATGGCGGCCCCTTCTCCCGCCATCCGAGCCAGATCTACGAGGCATTGCTCGAAGGCCTTGTGCTGTTTCTGGTCCTGCGCTTCCTAACCCATTCACGGCTCAAGCTGAAAACGCCGCGCTTCGTCGGCGGCGCCTTCATCGCCGGCTATGGCGCCTCACGCATCTTCGTCGAATTCTTCCGCGAGCCGGACCAGCAGCTCGGCTATCTGCTTGGCACCGGCTGGCTCACCATGGGCATGGTGCTCTCGCTGCCGATGCTGCTTGCCGGCATCTGGGCGATGGCGACGGCTACCGCATCAGCCCAAAAATCGGAATCGATTTTTGGAAAGCGCGATGCGTAAACGCAACCGCGACCGGCATGACACAGCTTAAAACCCACATCGTCGACCTGATCGGTGCGGTGGGGCCGATCCCGGTCAACGAATACATGGCACTCTGCCTGTTCGATCCCAAGCACGGATATTACACGACGCGCGAACCTTTCGGCGCAAGCGGCGACTTCGTCACCGCACCGGAGATCAGCCAGATGTTTGGCGAGTTGGTCGCCGTCTGGCTCTATCAGACCTGGCTGGCGATCGGCAGGCCCGCTCCGGTCACCATCGCCGAAATCGGCCCCGGCCGCGGCACGCTGATGAAGGACATGCTGCGCACTTTCTCGCGGCTCGATCGCGCGCTCGCCACCAGCGCGACGTTCGCCATGATCGAGACCAGCCCGAGATTGACCGCGATCCAGAAGCAGACGCTTGCCGGGACATCGGCCAGGCTCGGCTGGCACGAAACCACCGACACGCTGCCGCAGGCGCAGCTGCTCATCGTCGGCAACGAATTGTTCGACGCGGTGCCCATTCGCCAGTTCGTCCGTGCCGGAGCGGGCTGGCGCGAACGGGTTATCGGCCTCGACGAGGTTGATGATTTGCGCTTTTTCGCCGGCGCAGGTTCGATCGATCCAACACTGCTGCCGGACGATGCCGCCGACGCGCCGCAAGGCGCAATCGTCGAGGTAGCGCCAGCCCGCACTGCACTGATGGCAGCCATTGCCGAACGGATCGCCCGGGATGGCGGCGCTGGCCTGTTCATCGACTACGGCCATATTCGGCCGGGTGTCGGCGACACATTGCAGGCTTTGCGCAAGCACGATCACGAAGATGTGCTGGCCAATCCGGGCGAGGCAGACCTCACGGCGCATGTCGACTTCGCCGCGCTTGCCGCTGTTGTCCGGGCGCACGGCCTCGATGCGCACCTCGCCACGCAGGGTGATTTCCTGCTTAGCATGGGCCTTCTCGCGCGAGCCGGGCTGCTGGGCGCCAACGCCGACGTAGCGGCGCGAGAGAAGATAGCGGGCGAGGTTGAACGCCTCGCCGGCCCACGGGCGATGGGCGAACTGTTCAAGGTACTTGCCGTCCTACCCAGCGGCATCACCGTTCCTGCTTTGGATTGACTTTTCGCCGCCGCCTCTCTCACTCTCCCTTCCTGTGAAAGAGACGCTAGCCCCGCAAAACAGAGGCCGGACCGTCGGCCCTGAACTTCGCCTTGACGAAATCGCCCGCACGGACAACAACGCGCCCATGCTGAATCAGACCAAACCGGATCCCGTTCGGTCGCCGCTCTTGGAAGGGGCGAAAGCGCAAGGCATCCATCACGGCTATTTCACTCGCGTCGGCGGTGTCTCCAGCGGCATCTATCAGGGCCTCAACATCGGCACCGGCTCGAACGATGAGCAGACGCGGGTAGCGGAGAATCGCCGCCGCGTCGCCGACTGGATGGGTATCCCGGCAAGCCATTTGCTGACCGCCCACCAGGTCCATTCGCCCGACGTCGTCATTGCCAGGGAGCCCTTTGTCGGCGAGCGGCCCAAGGCGGACGCCATCGTCACCGACCGGCCGGGCATTGCCGTCGGTGCCTCGACAGCCGATTGCGGACCGGTGTTGTTCGCAGACGCCGATGCGCGCATCATCGGCGCGGCACATGCCGGCTGGAAGGGTGCGTTCACCGGCCTGCTTGAAAACACCATTGCGGCGATGGAAGGCCTCGGCGCGAGGCGCGAGCGCATCGTCGCCGTGCTTGGCCCGTCCATCGGCCCAAAAAACTACGAGGTCGGGCCGGAATTCGTCGCCCGCTTCGTCGAGGCCGACGCCGGCAATATCAGCTATTTCACGCCCTCGGCAAATTCCGGCCATGCGATGTTCGACCTCAACCTCTATACGGTCGACCGGCTCAAAAAGGCCGGCGTGACGGCTGAAGGCCTCCGCCGCTGTACTTACGCAGAGGAAGACCTTTTCTATTCCTACCGGCGCGCCACGCATCGCGGGGAAGCGGACTACGGGCGGCAGATTTCGGCAATCGTTTTGGAGAAAGAGTGATGGCGCTGCATTTCGAACGATCAGAATTCGACGCGCGGCGCGACCGGCTGATGATCGAGATTGCCGAGAAGAAGCTGGATGCCGTCCTGCTGTTTGCTCAGGAAAGCATGTACTGGCTGACCGGCTACGACACATTCGGCTTCTGCTTCTTCCAGTGTCTGGTGGTGAAGGCCGACGGCTCGATGGTCCTGCTCACCCGCTCGGCCGATCTGCGCCAGGCGCGCCACACCTCGATCATCGACAACATCGTATTGTGGACCGACCGCGACGGTGCCAATCCGGCGGTCGACCTGCGCAACCTGCTCAATGAGCTCGACCTGCTGGGCGCCCGCATCGGCGTCGAATACGACACCCACGGCCTGACTGCCTACAATGGCCGTCGCCTCGACGAGCAGTTGCAGACTTTCGGCCAGATCGCCGATGCCTCCGGCATCGTCAGCCGGCTGCGGCTGTTCAAGAGCCCGGCTGAGATCGCCAAGGCGGAAAAGGCCGCCAACCTTGCCGACGATGCACTGGACGCAGCCCTGCCGCTGATCAAGCAGGGTGGCGACGAAGCCTTGATCCTTGCCGCCATGCAGGGCGCGATCTTTGCCGGCGGCGGCGATTATCCGGCCAACGAGTTCATCATCGGCTCGGGTGTGGATGCGCTGCTCTGCCGTTACAAGGCCGGGCGCCGGAAACTGACCAAGAACGACCAGCTGACCCTCGAATGGGCAGGTGTCTTCCATCATTACCACGCAGCGATGATGCGCACCGTGCTGACCGGCAAGGTCTCGAAGCGCCACCAGGAACTGTTCGACGCCGCCCGCGCTGCGCTTCTTGCCGTTGAAAAAGCAATGACGCCGGGCAATACTTTCGGCGACGTCTTCGACGCCCATGCCCGCACGCTAGAAGCACACAATCTGACCAAGCACCGGCTCAATGCCTGCGGCTATTCGCTGGGGGCTCGCTTCACGCCGTCCTGGATGGACATGCCGATGTTCTATCAAGGCAATCCCGAGCCCATTGCGCCCAACATGACGCTGTTCGCCCACATGATCATCATGGACTCCGAGACGGAGACGGCGATGACGCTTGGCCGCACTTATCTGACCACCGAATCGCAGCCGAGACCGCTTTCCCGCCATGATCTCGACTTGATCGTGCAGTGAATCCATAAGGGCAACAGTGTGATAGGCGTGCATCGCCAGGGAGATTTCAGGCAAATGAGACGATCGCACATGACGACCGTGTCATTGCTCGCTGCGCTGGCGTTGACCGCTTGCACCAATGCGAAGGACGTCCTCGAACCTTCGGCCATCGCCCCGCCGACGACGACGTCGACACAGCCGCTGCCGGCCACGCAGGGCACTGCGACTGTCGCCGCCCCGGCGCCATCGTCGCCTGCTGCCCCGCCTGCATCGGCACCCGCCACGCCGGCCCAGAACGCCGCCGTGCTTGCCAGAACGCGGCTGCAGGTAGCGCCGATCGTCGGCGCCTCGGTTGAAGCCGCGACGCCATTGACCGCAGAGCTTCAGACGCGGGCGAAGCAACGCGGCATCACCTTGGCGGGCAGCGCCGACAAGACCGCCACACATGTGCTGAAAGGCTATTTTTCGGCGATCTCGGAAGGCAAGGACACCACCGTCATCTATGTCTGGGATGTCTATGACCCGGCGGGCAACCGGCTGCATCGTATCAACGGCCAACAGAAGGCGCCATCGGTCAATGGCGGCGAAGGCTGGACGGCGGTCTCACCGGCGACCATGCAGGCAATCGCCGACCAGACGGTCGATCAGTTCGCTGCATGGCTTGGCGGGCAGGCCGGCTGAAATGTTGCCGACTTGCGATGGCGTGAGCGTTTCTTGACATTAGCCGGCGGATTCCCGGTCACGAGGCTTGCAATACCGGCACGGGCCGCTAAAAGCCCGAAGAAATCCTCCACCAGGGACGGTGCATGAAACTCTTCGCGGGCAATTCCAACAGGGTGCTGGCCGAAGCGGTCGCCCGCTACCTCAACATCCCGCTGGGCAAGGCCAGCGTCAGGCGCTTCGCCGATCAGGAGATTTTCGTCGAGATCCAGGAGAACGTGCGCGGCGAGGATGTCTTCATCCTGCAGTCGACGTCGTTCCCGACCAACGATCACCTGATGGAGCTACTCATCATGATCGATGCGTTCATGCGCTCTTCGGCCAAGCGCATCACAGCGGTAATTCCCTATTTCGGCTATGCCAGGCAAGACCGCCGTGCCTCCGGCCGCACGCCGATCTCGGCCAAGCTGGTCGCCAATATGATCACGCGTGCGGGAGTCGACCGCGTACTGACGCTGGATCTCCATGCAGGCCAGATCCAGGGCTTCTTCGACATCCCGACCGATAATTTGTTCTCGGTGCCGGTCATGGCCCGCGACGTCAAGGCGAAGTACAAGCAGCTCGCCAATGTCGTGGTCGTGTCGCCCGATATCGGCGGCGTGGTACGGGCTCGTGCGCTGGCCAAGCGCTTCGATGCGCAACTCGCCATCGTCGACAAGCGCCGCGAGCGCCCGGGTGAATCCGAGGTCATGAACATCATCGGCGCAGTTGACGGCAAAGATTGTCTATTGATCGACGATATCGTCGATTCGGGCGGCACGCTCTGCAACGCCGCCGATGCGCTGCTTGCCGGCGGCGCCACCAGCGTCACTGCCTATATCACCCACGGCGTGCTGTCCGGCGGCGCCGTTGCCCGCATCAGCGCCTCGAAGCTGCAGGAACTGGTCAT
Organism: Mesorhizobium sp. M00.F.Ca.ET.216.01.1.1; assembly: GCF_004010325.2. Taxonomy (GTDB): domain Bacteria; phylum Pseudomonadota; class Alphaproteobacteria; order Rhizobiales; family Rhizobiaceae; genus Mesorhizobium. The sequence continues at coordinate 80,529 of NZ_SADR02000025.1, read as the reverse complement.
CACCGATTCCATCCAGCCGGCCCAGGCGGTGCTCGACGCCCCCAACATCCGCGTCATCTCCATCGCCGACCTGATGGGCGAGGCGATCTCGCGCACCGCGACCGAGGAATCGGTGTCGAGCCTGTTCGACTAGCGGATAGGCGGAAACTTGGTTTGCGCTGCGCTGGTCTTCGTTCGGGGGCGCATTCAAGCGCTTATTCGCCGCATGCCTTCGCCGACATCGCGCGCGCCGCGCATATAGCCGCGCGGCGACGCTCCCAGCATGCGCTTGAACATGGTGATGAAGGCCGGCACGCTGTCATAGCCGAGATCGAGCGCCACCCTTGTTATCGGCTCGCCGTCAGCCAAGCGCGGAAGGGCAGCGAACAGACAGGCCTGCTGGCGCCACGTCGACAGCGACAATCCGGTCTGGCGATGAAAGGCTCGGGTGAAGGAACGGCGGCTCATGCCGACGATACCAGCCCATTCGTCGATCGTCGCATGCGGCGAGGGTGCTGCCACGAAGCGCCGGCACAGCGCCGCCAGCCTGCGGTCTGAAGGAAAAGGCAGCCCGAGCGGCCGTTCCGGCAGGTTCGGGATTTCATGCAGCAAGAGGTTCATGATCAGCCCGCCGCGCCCCTCCAGCTCAGCGCCCTGCGGCAGCTTTTCCGATTCCACGATCAGGCTGTGCATCAGGTCGGTGATGCCGACGACACGCAATCCGTCCGGTAGCCCGGCAATGGCGCCCGGCATCACGTAGACGGACCGCATGCTGACATCGCCCAGCATCTCGACGGAATGCTCGATGCCCGCCCGGATCCACATCGCATGATCGGGAGGCACCATCCAGCGTCCGTGCCGCGTCGTCACCAGCACGACGCCGACCAGCGCATGCAGCAACTGGCTGCGGCTGTGACGGTGCTGCGGCACGTGGTAGCCATCCGGATATTCGGTGGGCAACGCCACCGCCGGCCCGATGGCCTGCTCCAGCCACTGCCAGCGACGCGCATGCAACTGCCCGAGATCGGCGTCGTCCACTTTGAAGATTTCCCTGCCATGCGGCATTGGTCTGGCCCACTTGCGAAACTATTGGACCAAACCACGAAAGAAGTCGCCTGACAACCGGTCTATAAGGCTCCGCTGCCGAAGCGCCGCCAAAACAACCACGGAGCATGCCTTGACTGATACGACTGCCACCACCGTCGCCGCGCCCGCGACGGCCAGCCACAGCTCGGCGCAGGCGACGGCCTTCACTGTCATCCTTGCGGTGAGCTTCTGCCATTGCGTCAACGACATCATGCAGTCGCTGCTGTCGGCCATCTATCCGCTGCTGAAAGACAATTACGGCCTCGATTTCTGGCAGATCGGCCTTCTGACCTTCACCTTCCAGGTGACGGCATCGCTGCTGCAGCCGGTGATCGGCATGGTTACCGACAAGCGACCGATGCCCTACTCGCTGCCTTACGGCATGGCATCCTCATTGATCGGCCTTGTCGTGCTCGCCTATGCCGGACACTACTCGCTGCTTTTGATCGGCGCGTCGCTGATCGGCATCGGCTCGGCGATCTTCCACCCGGAATCCTCGCGCATCGCCCGCTTCGCCTCCGGCGGCCGGTTTGGCCTTGCCCAGTCGCTGTTCCAGGTCGGCGGCAATTTCGGCCAGGCGGTTGGACCGCTGCTGGCCGCCTTCATCGTCGTGCCGCTCGGCCAGACCAGCATAGCCTGGTTTGCCGGCGGATCGCTGCTCGGCATCATCATGCTGTGGCAGGTCGGCGGCTGATACAGCCGCCTGCGCGCCTCGCTTGCCAGCCGCAAGACGGCAAGCTTCGTCTCGCCCTTCCCACGCCGCAAGGTGATGGCAGCGCTGGCGGTGCTGACGCTGCTGGTGCTGACCAAGAACGCCTACATCGCCAACATCTCCAGCTACTACACCTTCTACGCTATCCACAAATTCGGCGTTTCGGTGCAGATGTCGCAGGTCATGCTGTTCCTATTCCTCGGCGCCTCGGCCCTGGGCATCCTGCTCGGCGGCCCGTTCGGCGACCGCTATGGGCAGAAGGCAATGATCTGGTTCTCGATCGTTGGCGTGCTGCCATTCACGCTGGCCCTGCCCTACGCCAACTTCGAATGGACGATGGCCTTGACGGTGCTGATCGGCCTGATCCTGTCCTCGGCCTTCTCGAACATCGTCGTCTTCGCGCAGGAACTGGTGCCGGGCCGGGTCGGCATGATCGCCGGCATCTTCTTCGGCTTTGCCTTCGGCATGGGCGGCATCGCCGCTGCCGTGCTCGGCGTCGTCGCCGACATGAAAGGCATCGACTTCGTCTATCAGGTCTGCGCCTACCTGCCGCTGCTCGGGCTGCTGACGGTGTTCCTGCCGAACATGAAGGAAGCGAGAAAGCTCGAACCGGCGACAACGGTCAGGTGAGACTTGCGTTCAACAGAATCCCAAGATCACCCTGCTGGACGAGCGGTCTCCACAATTCGCTTCAGGTTCAGCAGATTTGCTCGCATGCCGCGTTCGAAGAAGGTGGACGCAAGCGGCGCGAGAAGTACCATCGCCCCAGGGAGCCCTCTGCCGGTGATCGAACCCTCGAGGTGGAGATGCGTTTTGTTGCCCTTCGGCACCAGCCTAAAGCGATAGTTGAATGGTGTCGGTCCGTTTAGGCTCAATAAAGTCAGCAGTGCATCGACTTCGAACTCCGTGACCTGCACGATATTTTCGAGAACCTGCCCGCCAAGTTCGCGGCTGAAAGCGTAGCGGGTGCCGCGACCGGCTGGGCCGGCCGTGAGCTTCGTCACCGACTGTACCGCCGAGTACCAAGCCGGAGCCGACTCGATATCCTCGATGTAGCGGAAGACGGTCTGGGCAGGCCTATCGATCTGGATTGATATTTCGAACATTTGCGACTTCACTCTTTGGGGAGATGAGATAGTTGCCCATTGCGCTGGGCGATTGCCTTGCCGGCAGCTGTTCCGACGATCAGAGCTCGCAGCAGACAGACGGCGGTCGTGATCTCCTGCGGAGTGAGCCGCTGGCCCAACCATCCATAAAGCCGAGCTTCGACCTGCCGGATTTCGACGGCGAGCCGGAGGCCCTCCTTTGTCAGCTCTAGCTCCACCTGCCGACGATCGTCCGCATTTTCTCGCCTTGCGACGAGCCCTCGCTCGACCATCGTACCTACCAGCCGGCTGGGACTGCCGGTCTCACAAACTAGCAGCTTGCCGAGAGCGTTGAGCGACATTGGTCCGCCGGCCTTCAGGCAGCTGATGACTTCAGCCTGGGAAGATGTAATGCCAAGCGGGATGAGCAAGTCGGTAAGGAGCCTATTGCCTTCACGCTGGGCACCAAGGATTAGGAATCGCAGCTCCTCTTCCGGTTTCATGCCGCCCCTCCCAGTTCGAGCGGCGCGGTCGCCAGCTGACGCGCAGCGAGTCGCACAGCACTCTCCGGATCATGGGTTGGCAAATAGATCGTCGGCCGCTTCTCGGCGAGGTGCCGGATGGCGCTCAGGGTCGCGGCGGAAACCTTGGCGTTAGGCCCCACGCCGTCCACCTTGCCGGCAAGCATCAGTGCTTCATTGTAAGAAGTGTCGCCTGCGAGAAAGAGCGTCGCGTCGCCATCCTCCACCAGCACCGAAAGATGATCGGCAGTGTGACCAGGGGTAGCGATCGCTACGACGTCTCCCATTCTGGTCAAGCGCTTGCTCGCCGTAAATGGGCCGAACGGTCCATCGTCGAGCTCGAGCCGTACGGGGTTGAACCAGTTAGGCCAACGCTGCGGCAGGTAACCGCGAATCATTCCCATGAGTCCCGACGCCGCGTCGATCTCGCCGGGGGCGGCGAGTATCTCGCTATGTGGAAAGTGCACGAGGCCCGCGTCGTGATCCATGTGCAGATGCGTGAGCACCACCCGTTTGACGTCGCGCGGCCCGATACCCAGGCTGCGCAACTGCGGTCCGATCTCCTCTTCCGGCTCGACACGGAAGTATACCTCCCAGCGAAAAAATGGATGCAGCGAGTGCCCGTGCCCGTTCAGCAGATGTCCCGCCTGCCCAGTATCGACAACGATGACCCCCTCTTCGTGCTCGATGGCCCAGGCAAAGGTCGGCAACCAGTCGGACCAGTCCCTGTCGGCAAAGATGCTGGCAAGCCCATGGCCGCGTCCCTCAACCTGGGCCGTCTTGATGCGGACCGATCCGGTCCGGATGGCATGTACTCTCATTATCATTCTCCATAAGATGACATGTCATCTTATGGCATATCACGTATTTTGATGTCAACATGGTCCGGGGAGATAAGATCAACGCGCCGCACGATCGAGGTTTCAGCGCCTGCGGAGGTCAATAAGAGGGCGTGCCCGCTGTGCGGGAGGTCATCGAACCGAAATCGACAGCCGATATATCAGGACGGTTGCGGATTTTTGCGCGGGCAGGATGTCGCCGCGCATGGCGATCATCTGTCCTCAAGCGCCTTCGAGAGATTCCCGATCGGCCAAAATATTGCATGGTGATACGAACACGCGCGGAGAGGACGCTACTCCGCCAGGCTCAGGCGACGATCCAAAAAACCTTGGGCCGTCGGGCCGGCCCCTTGTAGGCCTTGCGGACGCTGCCCGCCTTTGGCTTGCGCCACCCGCCGCCTTCCGCTATAGAGCCGCCACCCGCGTAGACACCCTTGGAGGCAACGCGGCGGAAGGCCGCCGGGCCTGCATGATCCCAAAAGTCGTTTTTGGACCAGATCATGCACAGCCGTGACGGCTTTCGACGTTTGCGGCAAGCACATTGCCGGCCGCGAGCGCTCCAGAACAACGCGAAAGGAAATGCCATGAGCCAAGATACTTACGAGCTCAAGGCCGAAGCGCGCGAACAGGTCGGTAAGGGGTCCGCCCGTGCAGTTCGCCGCAACGGTAAAGTGCCTGCAGTAATTTACGGCGACAAGCAGCCTCCCCTGGCGATTGCGCTGACCTATAAGGACATCTTCTACAAGATCCATGGCGGCGGGTTCCTGACCACGATCGCCACGATCGACGTCGACGGCAAGAAGATCCAGGTCCTGCCCAAGGACTTCCAACTCGACCCGGTCAAGGATTTCCCGGTCCATGTCGACTTCCTGCGCGTCGGCAAGGACACCGAAGTCAATGTCGACGTGCCGGTGCACTTCATCAATGAGGACAAGTCGCCCGGCATCAAGCGCGGCGGCGTGCTCAACATCGTGCGCCACGAAGTCGAGTTCCACTGCCCGGCCAATGCGATCCCGGATTTCATCACCGTCGATCTCACCGGCACCGAGATCGGCGATTCGATCCACATCTCGGCAGTCAAGCTGCCGGCCGGCGTCAAGCCGGTGATCTCCGACCGCGACTTCACCATCGCGACCATTGCCGGCTCCGCGGCGATGAAGCCGGAGGCGGCGGAAGAGGCGGTCGAAGCGGCGGAAGCTGAAGAGGCTCCAGCCGACGAAGAGAAGTAATCCCTTCCCGCCCGGAGGTGACGATGCTGCTGTTTGCAGGTCTCGGCAATCCGGGCGGGAAATACGCCAACAACCGGCACAATGTCGGCTTCATGGCGGCGGACGCGATCGCCCGCCGCCATTCCTTTTCGCCCTGGTCGAAGAAATTCCAGGGTCTGATCGCCGAGGGCACGCTTGGCGGCGAGAAGGTAATCCTGATCAAGCCACAAACCTTCATGAACCTGTCCGGTCAGGCGGTCGGCGAAGCGTTGCGCTTCTACAAGCTCAGCCCTTCGGCGCTTACCGTCTTCTATGACGAGATCGACCTCCCTGCCGGCAAGCTGCGGGTCAAGGTCGGCGGCGGTTCGGGCGGCCACAACGGCATCCGCTCGCTCGACCAACATGTCGGCAAGGATTTTCGCCGCGTGCGCATCGGCGTCGGCCATCCCGGCGTCAAGGAAATGGTGCATGGCCATGTGCTTGGCGACTTCGCCAAGGCCGACCAAGACTGGCTGACCGTGCTGCTCGACGCCATTGCCGACGGCGCCGAATTGCTGGCCAAGGGCGACGACAGCTCGTTCATGAACCGCGTGACGCTGGCCCTGCGCGACAAGCTCACGCCGACCGGCGACGACGATCGCCCGCCACCCAAGGCGCCAAAGGCGCAGAGCCCAAAAGCCCAAAGTCATGTCCGTCAGGCGCGGCCGCAGAAGCCGGCGGTCACGTTGCCTGAAACCGGCCCGATGGCCGCTATGCTGAAGAAGCTGTTTGGCGGCAAGGACTGAGCCTCGACACGATCGGGCAGGAGGGCTTGACGTTCGTCACCCCTTTCGCCCATAGCCCTCATCAAATTTTCGATTACCCGATAGGACCGGACAAAAATGGGTTTCAAATGCGGCATCGTTGGCTTGCCCAACGTCGGCAAGTCGACGCTCTTCAATGCGTTGACAAGGACGGCGGCGGCACAGGCCGCCAATTACCCGTTCTGCACCATCGAACCAAACACCGGTGAGGTGGCGGTACCGGACCAGCGCTTGCAGAAGATCGCCGCGATCGGCAAGTCGAAGGAGATCATCCCGACCCGCATCTCCTTTGTCGACATCGCCGGCCTGGTGCGTGGCGCCTCGAAAGGCGAAGGGCTAGGTAACCAGTTCCTCGCCAATATCCGCGAGGTCGACGCCATCGTCCATGTGCTGCGCTGTTTCGAGGATGACGACATCACCCATGTCGAGGGCCGCATCGATCCCGTCGCCGACGCCGAGACCGTCGAGACCGAGCTGATGCTCGCCGACCTCGACAGCCTCGAGCGCCGCATCGTGCAGTTCCGCAAGCGCGCCTCTGGCAAGGACAAGGAGGCCATGACCGTGCTGCCGATGATGGAAGCAGCACTTGAGCTTCTGCAGGCCGGCAAACCGACGCGCATCCTGCTCAATGGCATTGCGCCCGAGGATCTGCGCATCCTGCAGGGGCTGAACCTGTTGACGTCGCATCCTGTGCTTTATGTCTGCAACGTCGCCGAAGCGGACGCCGCCACCGGCAACGCCCACACCAAGGCGGTCGAACAGATGGCCGCCGCGCAAGGCGCCCGCGCCGTCGTCATCTCGGCCGCGATCGAAGCCGAGGTGGCCCAACTTTCGGACGACGAGGAAATGGAATTCCTGGCGACGCTCGGCCTCGAGGAGCCAGGTCTGAACAAGGTGATCCGCGCCGGCTACGAGCTTTTGCAGCTCATCACCTATTTCACCGTCGGGCCGAAAGAGACGCGTGCCTGGACCGTACACAAGGGCGCCAGGGCGCCGCAGGCGGCGGGCGTCATCCACACCGACTTCGAGCGCGGCTTCATCCGCGCCCAGACCATCGCCTACAACGACTTCATAACGCTGGGCGGCGAAGTGGCGGCCAAGGAAGCCGGCAAGGCGCGTGACGAAGGCAAGGAGTATGTCGTCCAGGACGGCGACATCATGCTGTTCAAGTTCAACACTTGACGCTGCGAACGGCCGCTGGTGCGATCTACAGCGTCGTATGTGCCGCGGAGGCCCTTTTCGCACCGCTTGACTGCCCTTGATGCCCGGTCTAAGGGGCGTCTGCATTCGGCCCGCGCCAAAGCGCCCGTCCCGTGCGGTCCGAAATAACGCGCCCCTTCCGAGCGAAACCCTCATTGTCCCCAGCAAGGGAGACCAGGCGATGATCAAGGCATTCGTGGTGGACAATGATCGTCTGCGCCTCGCCGACGATCTTCTGCAAAACAGCGACAAGGTCGTTTGGGCCGACCTTCTCAACCCGACAAAGGAGGAGGAGGAGGCCATCGAGAGCTGGCTCGGCGTCGCCATTCCGACGCGCGAGGAGATGGAGGAGATCGAGATTTCGAGCCGCCTCTATGTCGAGGACGGCGCTTATTTCATGACCGCCACGCTGCCCGCACAGACTGAAGCCGACGATCCCCTGATGTCGCCGGTCACCTTCGTGCTCGCTGGCAGCAGGTTGATCACCGTGCGCTATCACGAACCGAAGGCCTTCAAGACCTTTCCGCTGCGCGCCGAGAAGGTGGCGACCGGCTGCACCAGCGGCGATACCATCCTGATCGGCCTGCTGGAGGCGATCGTCGACCGCCTCGCCGACATCCTGGAGCGCGCCGGGCGCGACATCGAGGCGATCTCGCACGATATCTTTCAGGCGACCTCGACCAAGGTCTCCAAGCGCAATCGCGATTTCCAGGAACTCCTGAAAGGTATCGGCCGCAAGGAGGACATCGCCTCCTCGATCCGCGACAGCCTGATCTCGCTGCAGCGCCTTGCCGGCTTCCTCGCCCATGCCTCGACGCAGACCAGGATGAGCAAGGACATCCGCGCGCGCATCAAGACCTTGTCGCGTGACGTGCTGTCGCTTGCCGATCACGCCACCTTCCTGTCGCAGAAGATCAACTTCCTGCTCGACGCCACGCTCGGCATGATCTCGATCGAGCAGAATGCCATCATCAAGATCTTCTCGGTCGCCGCCGTCATCTTCCTGCCGCCGACGCTGGTGGCCTCGATCTATGGCATGAATTTCGATGTCATCCCCGAGCTCAAATGGCAGTTCGGCTATCCCTTCGCCATTGCCATGATGGTGCTTTCGGCGATCCTGCCGTTCTGGTATTTCCGCCGCCGCGGCTGGCTGTAACAGCACAAAGCACTTGACCAGGTCCCGTGTGACTTGCATCGGGAGACCGATCCATGGATCGTACGTTTTCAAGCGGATTCCAGACCATGACCGGAAAGATCTGGGCCTACGAGGATTTCGTCGAGGGCGCATCGCTCGACCTCGGCACGAAGCTGGTGAGTGCCGCCGAGATCATCGAATTCGCGCGGGAATTCGACGCGCAGCCGATGCATCTCGACGAGGCGGCAGGCAAGGCCAGCATCCTTGGCGGGCTGGCGGCCTCCGGCTGGCACACCTGCGCGATGTTCATGCGCATGCTGTGCGACGCCTTCCTGCTGGACTCGACCTCGCAAGGCGCGCCCGGCGTCGATCAGGTCAAATGGAAGAAGCCGGTTCTGGCCGGCGACGTTTTGAGCGGCAACACCACCATCCTTGCCAAGCGCCTGTCCAGGTCAAAGCCACAGCTTGGCCTCGTCACCATGCGCAGCGAGCTTTTCAACCAGCGCGGCGAAGGCGTCTTCGAACTCGAAAACACCGTCATGTTCCTGACCCGTGAGGTCAGCGCGTGAGCCTCGATGAGTTCTTCTGCATCGGTGTCCCGGTTACGCTCGGTTCGCACAGGTTCGAACCGGAGGAGATCAAGGCATTCGCCAGGAAATACGATCCGCAGGTCTTCCATACCGACGAGGAGGCGGCGAAGAGCAGTGTTTTCGGCGGGCTGTGCGCCTCCGGTTGGCATACCGCTGCCACCTGGATGAAATACAATCTCGAGACCCGCATGGAGACCGAGGGCACCCGGTGGACCGGCCCTGGCGCGTTGCCCGAATTCGGCCCCTCACCCGGCTTCAAAAACCTCAAATGGCTGAAGCCGGTCTATGCCGGAGAGATCGTCACCTTCACCCGTACCGCGCTTGCCCACCGGCCGCTTGGCGCCCGCCCAGGCTGGCGGCTGCTGACATTGCGTTCGGAGGCCTTCGATTCGACTGGCGACAAGGTCATCGAGTTCGAAAGCGCCGTTCTGGTGAAAGTAGGGTGAGCGTTCTTTCCTTCTGCCTTCTTGTGGGAGAAGGAAAGTGGGCTCAATGCCCCTCAAATCCAATCAGCGTCCTGACCGGCACGCCGAGCGCCTCGAGTTTCTCGCGACCGCCAAGCTCCGGCAGGTCGATGACGAAGCAGGCGGCGACGATGTCGGCGCCGATCTGCCGCAACAGCTTGACCGCCGCCTCGGCCGTGCCGCCCGTGGCGATCAGATCGTCGACAAGGATCACCTTCTCGCTCAGAGAAACGCCGTCCTTGTGCATCTCCATCTCGTCCAGCCCGTACTCCAAGCTGTAGGCGACGCGCACCGTCTCGTAAGGCAGCTTGCCCTTTTTGCGGATCGGCACGAAGCCGGCCGAAAGCTGGTGGGCGATAGCGCCGCCGAGGATGAAGCCGCGCGCCTCGATGCCGGCGATCTTGTCGATCTTCAGGCCGGCATAGGGATGCACCAGTTCGTCGATGGCGCGGCGGAAGGCGCGCGCGTTGCCGAGCAGCGTGGTGATGTCGCGAAACAGGATGCCCGGCCTGGGATAATCCGGAATGGTGCGGATGGCCGAGAGCAGCGTCTCTTCAAGGGAAGATTTCATGGCGGTTGATCCGTTGCCGTACAGTTTTGCCGGTAAGCGGCCGAATCGGGATAGGGGGGAACCTCGCGGCTCCTCCCCTCCCACACCACCGAGCATACGGGTCCCGTACACGGCGGTTCGGTCGTTATGCGACATTGGCCGGAGCAAGGGAAGTGAGGCCGATGGCTGCGAGGAACGCATTTGGCAGGGCAATGGCGAGCGCGGGGCTGTTGCTGATCCGCCAAGGGCCGTGCACGCTGCCGGCGGTTTGTGCCGCCAGATGGTGCCCGACACCTCGACGACGCAGCTCCGCAAAGCGGGTACGCCCGCCCTTCCATTGCTTCCAGGCGATGGATCGGAACCTTCGCCTGATCCACTGGTCGAAAAGGGCGCCTTTCGGCGCCCTCGTATTTTCGAAGGACCGCAGCGCCTAATGCGCCACGTCGGCCCACACCTTGCGCTTGGTCAGGTAGACCAGTGCGCCGAACAGCAGCAGGAACACCAGCACGCGGAAGCCGGTCTTCTTGCGGTCTTCCAGATGCGGCTCGGCCGCCCACATCAGGAAGGCCGAAACGTCGCGTGAATATTGCTCGATTGTCTGCGGCGAGCCGTCGTCGTAGGTAACCTGGTCGTCGTTGAGCGGCTTGGGCATCTTCAGCGATACACCGGACATGAAGTACGGATTGTAGTAGGTGCCCTCAGGTATCGTCATGCCGGCCGGCGGCTGCTGGTCGTAGCCGGTCAGCAGCGAATGGATGTAGTCGGGGCCGCCCTGCGCATATTGCGTGAAGATATCGAAGACGAAGCGCGGAAAGCCGCGCTCGATACCACGCGCCTTGGCCAGCAGCGACATGTCCGGCGGGGCTGCGCCACCATTGGCGGCAGCCGCGGCCTGTTCGTTGGGGAACGGCGCCGGGAAGTGGTCGGACGGCTTGCCGGGACGGTCGAACATGTCGCCGGCGTCGTTCGGACCGTCGTGGATCGTGTATTCGGCCGCCAGCGTCTTGATCTGCGCTTCCGAGTAGCCGAGGCCTTCCAGCGTGCGGAACGCCACCAGGTTCATCGAATGGCAGGCCGAGCAGACTTCCTTGTAGACCTTCAGCCCGCGCTGCAGCTGCGACTTGTCATAGGTGCCGAACGGGCCGGCGAAGCTCCAGCTCAACTCCTTCGGCTCGTTTATCGGGAAGTGCGTCGGCGCGGCTTCGCTATGCCCCTCCTGGGCCACGGCCGCGCTACCGGTGACCACAAGGCCGAGCAGTACCAGCGAGCTGAGAATCTTCTTCATGCCAAATCCCCTTAGATTCTCTACCGCTCTGTCGTCCTTTTTGAGCATGATCTTGTCCGAAAACCGGTTCCCACTTTGCGGGATCATGCTCTAACCCTTGGTTTCCGGCGCAGCAGTAGCGCGCGCAAGATGGCCGCTGCCACCCTTGTTCTTCTCGAGCACCGCCTCGGTGATCGAATTCGGCAACCGCCGCGGCGTCTCGATCAGGCCGAGCACCGGCAGCACGACCAGGAAGAAGGCGAAGTAGAACAGCGTCGCCATCTGCGCCATGAAGACATAGCTGCCTTCGGCCGGCTGCGAACCCAGCCAGCCGAGCAGGATGGCGTCGGCCACGAACAGCCAGAAGAACAGCTTGTACCAAGGCCGATAGACCGCCGAGCGCACCTTCGAGGTGTCGAGCCACGGCACCAGGAACAGCATGGCGATGGCGCCGAACAAGCAGAGCACGCCGCCGAGCTTGGAGTTGATCGGCCCGATGTTGAAGGTGATAGCGCGCAGGATCGCGTAGAAGGGCAGGAAGTACCATTCCGGCACGATATGAGCGGGCGTCTTCAGCGGGTTGGCTACAGTGTAGTTGTCCGGATGGCCGAGATAGTTCGGCAGGTAGAAGACGAAATAGGCGAAGACAAGCAGGAACACGATCATGCCGAACGCGTCCTTGATGGTTGCGTAGGGAGTGAAGGCGACGGTGTCGGTCTTCGACTTGACTTCGATGCCGGTCGGATTGCTCTGGCCGACCACATGCAGCGCCCAGATGTGCAGCACGACGACGCCGGCGATCATGAACGGCAACAGATAATGCAGCGCAAAGAAGCGGTTCAGCGTCGGATTGTCGACGGCAAAGCCGCCAAGCAGCAGCTGCTGGATCCAGTCGCCGACCAGCGGGATGGCGGTGAAGAAGCCGGTGATGACTGTCGCGCCCCAGAAACTCATTTGCCCCCAGGGCAGCACGTAGCCCATGAAGCCTGTCGCCATCATCAACAGGTAGATGATGCAGCCGAGGATCCACAAAAGCTCGCGCGGCGCCTTGTAGGAGCCGTAGTAGAGGCCGCGGAAGATGTGGATGTAGACGGCGACGAAGAAGAACGACGCGCCGTTCGAATGCAGGTAGCGCAACAGCCAGCCGGAATTCACGTCGCGCATGATCTTCTCGACCGAATCGAAGGCGAGGTTGCTGTCCGACGCGTAGTGCATGGCCAGCACGATGCCGGTCAGGATCTGCGCGGTCAGCATGATCGACAGGATGCCGCCGAAGGTCCAGGCATAGTTGAGGTTGCGCGGCACCGGATAGGCGACGAACGAATCATAGACCAGCCGCGGCAGCGGCATGCGGGCGTCGAACCAGCGTTCGATACCGGTCTTGGGCGTATAGGTCGAGTGTCCCTCGCTCATCGAAATGTCCCTCTGCCTCAGCCGATACGGATCTTGGTGTCGGAAATGAACTGGAATACCGGCACCGCCATGTTTTCCGGCGCCGGACCCTTCCGGATGCGGCCGGCGGTGTCGTACACCGAGCCGTGGCAAGGGCAGAACCAGCCGCCGAAATCGCCTTCCTGGCCGAGCGGGATGCAGCCAAGATGGGTGCAGACCTGAACCATCACCATCCAGGCTTCCTTGCCCGGCGTGGTGCGGTTGGCATCGGTCGCCGGCGCATCGGCCGGCAGATTGGCGTTGCGGGCGATCGGATCCTTGAGCTCGGCCAGATTGACTGCCTCGCCGTCCTTCATCTCTTTTTCGGTGCGATTGCGCACGACGACCGGCTTACCGCGCCATTTCACGACAAGGGACATTCCCGGCGTCAGCGAGGAGACGTCGACCTCGACCGAGGCCAGCGCCAATGTCGAGGCGTCCGGGCGCATCTGGTCGATGAACGGCCACACGACGGCCCCTGCGCCGACCACTGCGGCCATGCCGGTTGCGACATAGAGAAAATCACGACGGTTGGGATCGTGGATATCGGTTGCGCTCACGGGTGCCTGATCCTTTTGCCTCTTCCGTGCCGGCGGCCGAGCCCTGTTCCCCGCTCAATCGCGCCGGCCCGACAGCGCATGGCGAACAGGCTAGCGAATTCCTCCGGCATTTGGACTTCGGTTTATGCGTGAAGCCTGTTTTTGTCCAGACGGGTGAAGGCACAAGGGCAGATTGTCGCGGGGGCGCAATCCGGCGCCGCGCGTCGCGACGCCAGGTGCTCGCCGGACACCACGAAACGTCGGGAAAACAATCGCAAAACCGACCGCTGCGTTTGCCTCGACGCGGGCCCAGGCTCGGTCTATCCTCCGGCCATGGTGCATATCATCGACCGCGACAAATGGGCCCGGGCGTCGGGCCGCTGGCCCCACCTCTGGCAAGGCGAACTGCAGTGCGGGGCCTACGGCTCCAAAAGCTGCCTGATCTTCGATTATCAGCCGGAGATCGGCGGCGGCCCACGCCTGCACATGCATCCCTATTGCGAGATTTTCATCATCCGCGCCGGCACCGGGCTGTTCACGGTCGGCGACCAGCAGATAGAGGCTTCCGCCGGCCAGATCTTGATCGTGCCGCCGAACACGCCGCACAAATTCACCAATCTCGGCCCAGGTCCGCTGGAAACCACCGACATCTACGAAAACGGCAGCTTCATCACCGAATGGCTGGACTGAGTTCTATTTCGCGCCGAGCCTGACCAGGACGGCCTTGGGGATATTGTACTCCCGGATCACCACGTCGTGCTTGCGCAGGCCGCACAGTTCGCGCTGGATGAAATAGCCGTGGACGGCCTCGGCCGCTTCCTTGAGCAGCCGGCCGCGATGTTCGCCATCGTCGCCATTATCGCGCAACATCGCCAGCGTCTCCTCGACGCGCCGGCCAGCGCGGCCAAGTGCTGCCGCCTTTTCACCGAGGATTTCATGGCCAAGCAGGTCGAGCTCGGTTTCCCGCGCGCCGGATTTCCCGAAATTCGATGGCATGCGCACTGACATGACTCACCTCAGTCTCCTGTCAAAAACTGTATCCAAACGGGGGGTCGCCTACTCCGCCGGCCGCGTCTCTTCCAGCGCGCTCTCCTCGTTGAACAGGAAGCCGCCGGACTGCCGCTTCCACAGCCGCGCATATAGCCCGTCGAGCGCCACCAGCTCGTCATGCGTACCTTTTTCCACGATGCGGCCGCCGTCGAGCACCACCAGGCGATCGAGTGCCGCGATCGTCGACAGCCGGTGCGCGATGGCGATCACCGTCTTGTTCTCCATCAGCCTTGCCAGATTTTCCTGGATAGCCGCCTCGATGTCGGAGTCGAGCGCCGAGGTCGCCTCGTCGAGAATGAGGATCGGCGCGTCCTTCAGGAAGACGCGGGCGATGGCGACGCGCTGGCGCTGGCCTCCCGAGAGCTTGACGCCGCGCTCGCCGACATAGGCCTCGTAGCCGGTGCGTTCCCGGTTGTCGCGCAAGCCGAGGATGAAGTCGTGCGCCTCTGCCCTCATGGCCGCCGCGACCACCTCGGCATCAGCCGCCTCCGGCATGCCGAGCTTGATGTTGTCCCGCAGCGAACGGTGGAATAGCGCGGTATCCTGGCTGACGACGCCGATATTGGCGCGCAGCGAATCTTGCGTCACCTCTGAGACGTCCTGCCCGTCGATCAGTATCTTTCCGCCCTCGAGGTCGTAGAGGCGCAGGATCAAATTGGCCAGCGTCGTCTTGCCGGCGCCGGACGGCCCGACCAGCCCGACCTTTTCGCCTGGCCGCACGACGAGGTCGATGCCGTCGAGCACGCCGAAACCCTTGCCGTAGTGGAACGTGACGTTTTTCACCTCGATGCGGCCGCCGGCCACGACAAGCTCCCTGGCATCCGGCGCATCGGTCAGGCCAAGCGGCTGCGTGATCAGCGCCTTGGAGTTCTCCAGCACGCCGAGGTTTCGCAGGATGCTGTTGAGCTGCATCATCAGCCGGCCAAGCAGCATGTTGAGGCGCAGCACGAGCGACAGCGTGAAGGCGACGGCGCCGACGGTGATCGAGCCTTCGACCCAGAGATAGACGGCAAAACAGGCGATCGCGGTGATCATGATGCCCGACAGCGTCGTCAGCGCCATGCGCACGCCGGTCAGCCTGCGGGTGAATGGGCGCAGCGCATCGAGATAGATATCGAAGCCGCTCCTGATATAGCGGTCGTCGCCATCGGCCGAGAACAGCTTCAGCGTCTGCACGTTCGAATAGGAATCGACGATGCGGCCGGTGATCATCGAGCCGGCCTCAGCGGTTGCCTCGGCATGCTTGCGGATTGCCGGCAAATAGGACTTGGCCAGCCAGCCGAAGGCGGCGATCCAGATCAACACCAGCACTGCCAGCCGCAAGTCGAGACCGGCGACCAGCGCCAGCGTCGTCACCGTATAGACGACCATGAACCAGACCACCTCGATGAAGCTCTCCATCAGGTCGCCGGTCGCCTGCCCGGCTTGCCAGACCTTCGTCGCGATGCGGCCGGCGAAGTCGTTCTGGAAGAAGGCGTAGGACTGCCGCGAGACATGGCGATACGCCTGCCAGCGAACCAGATTGTAGAAGCCGGGCGTGATCGTCTGTTCGTCGACCAGCGCCGACAGGCCGACGACGATGGTGCGGATGACCAGCACCACGGCTGCCATGAAGACAAGCTCGGGACCGGCAGCATTCCACAGGGCCTGCCAGCTGCGCTCGCCGGGGAGCTGGTCGAGGATGTCGACCAGCCGGCCGACGAAGTAGAACAAGCCCGCTTCGACGAGCGGCGCGATGCCGCCGATGACCAGCATGGCGAAGAAGGCGATCTTCGCCTGCCCGACATAGTGCCAAAGGAAGCCGCCGACGCTGACGGGTGGCCGAAGATTCGCGGGTTCCCGGAACGGATAGACCCAGTTCTCGAACCAGCGATAGGCGGCTGTCATCATTCGGCGGCCATCATTCTGCGGCTTGATCCTTGGCGCCAATGTCATAGGCAACAGCGTCGTTGGCGGCGTCGGCCGGGTTGTCATCGAGCAGGAAGCCGCCTGACTGGCGCTGCCAGAGCTGCGCGTAGAGCCCGCCTCTGGCGACGAGTTCCTCATGCGAACCCTCCTCGATGACGCGGCCCTTGTCCATGACAACGAGCCTGTCCATCGCGGCGATAGTCGACAGCCGGTGCGCGATGGCGATGACGGTCTTGCCCTGCATCAGCTTGTAGAGGTTCTCCTGGATGACGGCCTCGGCCTCTGAATCGAGCGCCGACGTCGCTTCGTCGAGAATGAGGATCGGCGCGTCCTTCAGCATAACGCGGGCAATGGCGATGCGTTGCCGCTGGCCGCCGGACAATTTGACGCCGCGGTCTCCGACATGCGCGTCGAAATCCTTGCGGCCATTGGCGTCGGCAAGTCCGGCGATAAAGTCGAGCGCCTCGGCGCGGCGCGCGGCCTCGATGAGCATCTCGTCGTTGGCGTCGGGCCGGCCGTAGAGGATGTTCTCGCGCACCGAACGGTGCAGCAGCGAGGTGTCCTGCGTGACCATGCCGATCTGGGCGCGCAGCGAATCCTGCGTCACCGAGGCGATCTCCTGGCCGTCGATCAGGATCCTGCCGCTTTCAAGGTCGTAGAAGCGCAGGAGAAGGTTGACCAGCGTCGACTTGCCGGCACCCGAGCGCCCGACGATGCCGACCTTCTCGCCCGGCTTTACAGTCAGTGACAGGCTCTCGATGACACCCTTCTGCTTGCCATAGTGGAAGCGGATGTCCTCGAAACGGATTTCGCCCCTGCTGACGACAATGTCCTTGGCGCCGGGCCTGTCCTCGACCAGGCGCGGCAGCGAGATCGAGCCGATGCCGTCCTGCACCGTGCCTATGTTCTCGAACAGCCCGGACATTTCCCACATGATCCATTGCGACATGCCCCACAGCCTGAGCACGAGGCCGATGACCACGGCGACGGCGCCGATCGTTACTGCCTGGCCGAGCCACAGCCACAGCGAGATCGCAGTGACCGAAAACAGCAGCAGCGAGTTCAGGACGTAGAGCATTCCGTAGAGTTGTGTCACCAGCCGCATCGACCGGTAGACCGTGTCGAGAAAGCCGGCCATGCCTTCCTTGGCAAAAGACGCCTCGCGCCGTGCATGCGAGAACAGCTTGACCGTCTGGATGTTGGTGTAGCTGTCGACGACGCGACCGGTCATGGTCGAGCGCGCATTGGCCTGCTCCTCGCCGACCTTGCCCAGCCTCGGGATGAAGTAGCGCAACAATGCGATGTAGCCGGCAACCCAGACGGCAAGCGGTGCCGCCAGCCGCCAGTCGGCCGAGCCGACAATGACCAGCATGCCGAAAAAATAGACGACGACATAGTTGAGCACGTCGATGAGCTTGATGACGCATTCACGCACGGCGAGCGCCGTCTGCATCAGCTTGGTCGCGATGCGTCCGGCGAACTCGTCCTGATAGAAACTCATCGACTGCTTGAGCAGGTAGCGATGCACCTGCCAGCGGATGCGCATCGGATAATTGCCCATCAGCGTCTGCTGGTTGAGCAAGGAATGGAACCACACCGTCGCCGGCAGCGCGAACAGCACGAGGAAGGCCATGCCGGCGAGCTTCCAGCCCTCGGTCTGCAGGAACGTTTCGCGGTTCTGCGCCGACAGCCAATCGACGATCCGTCCGAGGAAGCCGAACATCCACACCTCGGCAAAGGCGATAGCCGTCACCAGCACTGCATCGAGAATGATGTAGGGCCAGGCGCCGCGCGTATAGTGCACGCAGAAGGCGATCAACGTCTTCGGCGGCTCGACCGGCTCCGCGGCAGGGAACGGATCGAGCCTTTTTTCAAACCAGCGGAACATCGTCTTGGTGCTCTTCTGCCTGTTTTCGCTCACGCGGCGCGGGAGCGGATTGCGTCCCGGGATCGCGTTGCGTCCTGGGGCCGCGTTGCGCCCTGGGAACGCATGGCGTCAAGGACCGGCGACCCGGAATCACCTGGGTCGCCGGTCCTGCTTCGCGCAATATAAGGTGTCGCGGGCTTTTCGCCGACAGACTCGCTTGACGATCCTGACGGCACCGTGTCGCCAGCCCGGCTTTTCGCGCCGGGCCGGATCATCCCGACGATCCGGCGCACCAGCGATGGCCGGCTGTGGTCCGGAACCGCGCGCGAGAAATCGACATCCGGCAGCATCCCGCGATGCGGTCGCCGGCGCGTCTCGGCATGAACCGCCGACGAATAGGTTTCGCCGATCAGAAGCGCCCAGGTCGCCATCTTGCGCTCGTGCAGGTTTCTTGAACCGGGTATTTTGCAGGGATCGAACATCGGTCCGTCCTCCATGTGAAAATGCTGATAAAAAGGTGAATCAAACCCGGCCGCGGGCATGCCGCCGGCGGCAGGAGTGACATCGGTCGAGATACGTTCAGGTGGGGCGTTCAGCCCCTTCGACAGCTTGAAAAACATCGCAGGATTCCTTCGAGGACCGAAAAAAGGTTCCGGCGGGAATCGGTGCGATTATTGTCTAAAAGTTCAGGAGAATCGTCGTACCGAAACCGCCGACAGGCTGGTAAGCCCACAGGTGGGGTGCTGGATGTGCATGGCCATCATGAATTACCCCTCCATCGGTTCGGGTTGACAATGCACGGCGTATACCCGACTTCGCAGAAAATGACCACCCGCCAGTCCAGCAATTTCCAAAACCGCGACACCCCTGTGGCTGATCTGCCACTTATTAGAAAGACGCGGAAATGAACGACCGTCTCCGCATCGCGCTCTACCAGCCGGATATCGCCGGCAACACCGGGACAATCCTGCGCTTCGCCGCTTGTCTCGGTCTCGGCGTCGACATAATCGAGCCGGCCGGCTTCCCGCTCTCCGACCGAACGCTGAAACGGGCCGGCATGGATTACCTCGAGATGGCGGCGTTGACCCGGCATGTCGACTGGAACGCCTTCGAGGACTGGCGCAGAAGCAGCGCGCGGCGGCTGGTGCTGCTGTCGACCAAAGCCGCGACCGCCTATACGGGCTTCGCTTTCGCCGCCGGGGACGTTCTTTTGTTCGGCCGCGAATCCGCAGGCGTGCCGGATCCTGTCTACGAGGCGGCGGATGCGCGACTGACCATCCCCATGCAGCCAGACGCGCGCAGCATCAACGTCGCCCTTTCGGTCGCCATGGTGACGGGCGAGGCGATCCGCCAACTCCGATAGGATTTGCGTGCTGTCGGCGGGTGTGGCGCTCACAGCCTTATCCCCACTGACAACTGTGCCCTCGCTCGTAACTCTCACCCAGGCGCACATCGCCTTCTCCTGCGGCTTGCCTATCCAGGATTTCTTGCTACAAGCTCAACTTAACTTGAGGTCAAGCGGAAAATCTGAAAATGGCTGCGGTGACGGAATTGACGGTCGGCCAGGTGGCCATGCGCAGCGGCGTTGCGGTATCGGCGCTGCATTTCTACGAGGCGCGCGGGCTGATCCGCAGTCACCGCACATTAGGCAATCAGCGGCGCTATGGCCGCGACGTGCTGAGACGGGTGGCGATCATCAAGGTCGCTCAGGAGGTCGGCATCTCGCTGGCCGAGATCGGCGCCGCGCTTCAATCATTGCCTGAAGGCCGCACGCCGACACGCGAGGACTGGAATCTGCTTTCAACGGCCTGGCGCGACGGGCTCGATCAAAAGATTGCTCAATTGAAGAAGCTGCGTGACGGGCTCACCGACTGCATCGGATGCGGCTGCATGTCGATCGACAAGTGTCCGCTGCGGAACCGGGAGGACCACTTGAGCGCCCAAGGGCCGGGAGCGAGGCGGTTGTTGGTCGAGCGTTAATCCGCCGCCGGCAATCTGCGGATCGTGAATTCGATGACGTCGCCCGGCCGCTCGAACCAGCTCTCGATCTCGGTCCAGTAGGCCTGCTTGGGGAAGCGCTCGAACCATTCCTTCGCCTTGAGGCGCGCATCGGAGCGCGGCAGCACGAAGGTCTCGCGCAGGAACCCGTCGCGCGGCATGCGCTCGCGCTCGGCGCGCGAACGATCGAGCCTTTTCTTCAGCCCATCCAGCGGCGGTCTTGCCGGGGTGCGCACGAAAGAACTCCTTGCACCTTGATGACACTTGACCCTTGTCCCTAAGAGATTAGGGATCGCGCCCGGAAAAGACGAGTCATTTATCGGGCATGCCCGACTGGAGACAGCATTTGGAACGACCCGAAATACCGGTGGGACTACCGTCCGACGTCGAACAGAAGAAGATGAAGGCGCGGCTATGGTTCGAGACGTTGCGCGAGCGCATCTGCGCCACCTTCCAGCAGATCGAACAGGACCTGCAGGGGCCGCAGGCCTCATGGTCGCCCGGCCGCTTCGAAAAGACGCCGTGGGAGCGCGAGGCCGGCAAGGGCGGCGGCGGTATCATGTCGATGATGCATGGCCGTGTCTTCGAGAAGGTCGGCGTCCATACCTCGACGGTCTACGGCGAGTTCTCGCCGGAATTCAGGAAGCAGATGCCGGGCGCCGAGGAAGACCCGAGCTTCTGGGCGAGCGGCATTTCGCTGATCGCGCATCCGTGGAACCCCAACGTGCCGGCCGTGCACATGAACACCCGCATGGTCGTCACCTCGCGCCAGTGGTTCGGCGGCGGCGCCGACCTGACGCCGGTGCTCGGCCGCCGCCGCGTCCAGGACGACCCCGACACAATAGCCTTTCACCGGGCCATGCAATTCGCCTGCGAGAAGAACGCAGCGGTTGCCGACTACGCGAAATTCAAGGCCTGGTGCGATGAGTATTTCTATCTGCCGCACCGCAACGAGCCGCGCGGCATCGGCGGCATCTTTTTCGACTGGCTGCATTCGAGCGAGGACAAGGGTGGCTGGAACGCCGATTTCAATTTCGTCCAGGATGTCGGGCGCTCCTTCCTCGTCGTCTATGGGCATCTGGTTCGGGCCAACTTCAACGAAAACTGGACCGACGGCGACCGCGAAGAACAGCTGATACGCCGTGGCCGCTACGTCGAATTCAACTTGCTTCACGATCGCGGCACCATCTTCGGCCTGAAGACCGGCGGCAATGTCGCCTCGATCCTCTCCAGCCTGCCGCCGGAGGTAAAATGGCCGTAAAATATCGGTGAGCGGCGCGTGAGCCGCATTCGCGTCCCATTCGTCTAATCTTGGCGTCGAATGTGGCGCACAGAATATCTTTTTCGTCTAATATCCAATTGAAAAAATTGGGTTATTTGTCGTCTCCGGGTCGGGAAGCGCCGGCGGTTCGCCCGCGAATCGCGACTCGACGCAACCGGACGGCCCATGACCGCGCGGGTATCTTCCCAAGCGGATGCCCCGCTTTTTCCCAGGAGTACTTTACCATGCGCAAACTCATTGTTTCGGCCGCGGCCGCCGCTCTTCTCGCTTCCGGTTCGGTTGCGTTTGCCGCTGTCAAGCACACCACCGGCACAATCAAGACTTTCGACGCGACGGCGCTTAGCCTCGTTCTGGATGACGGATCTACTTTTACGCTGCCCAAGACCTTCAAGGATCCTGGCCTGAAGGTCGGCGAAAAGGTCCGCGTTTCGTGGGACATGGGCGGCAAGAAAAAAATTGCTGAAGCAGTCAAGATCGAGAAGTGATGGCCTGCCCGCTGGAGCAAGACGAGGTTATGTCTGGTCTTGCTCCGGGGTAGCGTAAGAGGGCGGAGCAGCGATGCTCCGCCTTTTTGGTCCTGGCTGGCTTTCTGGCGGCAACCAAAACCGTTCAGTCGTGTTATGCTTGCTCGCCAGTGCATGACCCGAAACCGAGGCCGGTTTCGAAAAAGGATCGTGTGCGATCAAGTGTTGGAGCTTACGCATCAGAGCAGGTGCGCAGGCTCCAAGGAGGAAAAGGAGAAATCCGATGAAGGAATTCCACTGCGGGTCGCTTGTCCCGGGCTGTGACTGGCATACGCGCGCCGAAGAGGAGGCCGAAGTCATGCGTCGTGCCGTCGAGCATATGCGCGAGACGCATGGCGAGACGATCATCCGTGAGACGATGATCGAAGCGATCCGCTCGCGTATCGAAAAGACCCGCGACGCCGCGTGAAAGCCTTTGCAGCCAGGTCAAATCACGGAACTCGCACAACACGGCTAACCAGAGAGAACGGGATGCCATCATCCGGATGCATCCCGCTCCGCTTGCCGGCCAGAGGATTCGCTTGTCGATAGCACAAATTCCCACCCACCGTTTTCAATCAAAAACTTATATTCGCGTCAACTTGGATAACCCCGTGGTAACGGTACTCATGCCACTATCGGGCAGATAATCCGGTCACAGGCGGCTGCCCGAGAAGCCGTCGCCACCAGACGCTGGTCCGGAAGGGGTGGGGCGAGGTGTTCGCGCATGCGCGAAAGGTCTGGCAATCGAGGCGGTTCCCGTACGACGGCGCTCCTGCTGTCTGCTTGCCTCGGCACGTCTCCAGCGACTGCCCAGGATATTACGACTTCGCTGGTCGACATCCATCAGGGGTCACCGCTTAGCGACCGCGCGAGAAGCCTCGGCGACGGCGGCTATGAACTACAGAATGGAAGCTGGGTATCGTTCAACCAATGGTACCATACGAACTGGCTCGACCTCCACGTCGACCTGCTCACCCAGCTGACGGAAAACACTGGTATCCTGTGGGGGTTTGGGACCGGAGAGAAGGGCGAAAAGTACAGCGTCGAGCCAAGCCTCAAGCTGGGCTTCCTCACGCAGACGCATCCGACTCCGAAAAGTACCCTATCCTTCTCGCTAACCTCGACAATCGGTGGAAACCTCACTGAAAAGCCGTGCGTAGCCAACTATGGGGATCTGGGCATCTACAGCGTCAACTGTCGGCTCGCGGCCACTGACATGGCACCGGAGGAAACCCTGAAATATCTGGTTAACGCTAAACCGGAGAGCATGCATCTCTGGCTGAATTACCGTGTTACTTTCTGATCGCTGAGGGGCCCAAATGAAAAAGTCATCTCGCTCCCGAAGTCCGCGATTGTCGTCCTATTTCTTGTTTGACCGGAGTAAGAACATGTCAGGTAGTCGCTGGAAATTCGGCCTCGCCGCCCTCGCCATCCTCTCGGCGCCGATCGCGTCGGCGCAAGAAGCCCTCGACGCGGATGAGATGGCCGCGCTTTGCCACGGCGGCGGGTCCATATGCGTGAGTGCGAAGATCCCGGCCGCACGGACGACGCAAGCGGTACAAAGCTGGATGAGCCCCGATGTTGGCGCCGCATGGGCCGCGGGCTACAAGGGCAAGGGCGCCACGATCACCGTCGTCGACGACTTCAGCAGCTCGTCGCGCTTCTCCGGCAATTTCGGCGTCGGGGTGCAGTACCAGCGGCACGGTGAGTGGACCCGCGAGGAAGCCAGCATGATTGCGCCCTCGGCAACCATCAAATCGAAGGACTTCTCAACCAGCTCAGCCGTCAGGCTGGCGAGGGGTCTGAACGTGCTCAACCTGAGCTACGGTATGTACGCCACCCAGGGCTACAACGTGAGCCAGATCGGGTGGAGCGCGGAGGAGGCCTCGATCATCTCCTACGCCGGCAAGGGGTCAGCCGTCGTCTCGAAGGCAGCCGGCAACGACTCGGTCGCCGTAGGCGGTGTCACGGGCGGTCGGCAGGACTATCTCGACCTCGCCCTGATTGGCAAAGCGTCAGCGATCTTCGTCGGCGCGCTGGCCACAAACGGCACAACGTCGACCCCGGCCCAGCTTGCCTGGTACTCCAACTACGCTGGCTCCGACCCGCTCGTGCAGAGCCACTTCCTCGTGGTTGGTGTTGAGGGAGACAAGACAGGCCTTTATGGCACCTCTTTCGCCGCGCCGATCATTTCTGGATACGCCGCGGTCATCGGCAGCAAATTCACCAAAGCGACGCCGACCCAGATCACCAACGATCTCCTCAACACGGCTCGTACCGACACGCTGGTCAACTACAATGCCTCCGTCTACGGCAAGGGCGAGGCAAGCCTTTCGCGCGCCCTGGCTCCTGTATCGATCAGGTGAGCAGCGCTTTCGCCCGCCGAAGCCGTCGCCTCGGTTGTGCTCCAAATGGGTAGCATTTGATTGGCGGCGCCAAGCTGCGGCGCAGCCGCCAAGCTAGGCTCTAAGTTTCAAGCATCTCCGCGGCGCGCGTGATGAGCGCGTCGCGATCGAGCGTAAAGCCGGACTCGATCCACTCCCTTTCGAGGTTTTTCAGGACGGCGCCAAGCTTCGGTCCCGGCGACGCGCCGAGGCGGGCCAGATCGGCACCTTTGATCGGAAACACTGGCTTTTCCCATTTCAGAGCGAAGGCAAGCAGGCGCGAAAAGCCGCCGGCTTCAAGCAGCGCATCGTTGTTCTCGACGGCGCGCGCCCGTGCCGAAGCGAGCGAAAGCCGCAAGCGATCGATAATGCCTTGCCGATTACCGAGATAAAGCTTTTTCGCCAGTTCCCCCTCGCTCGCCTTGGCTTCGACAGTGTCCGTCAGCGCCCAGTGCCGCAGGCGGTTTGCCTCGCCGATGGAGAATTTCAGCCTGTCGGCGAGCGTCTTCATCCGCGCAGCATCCGGCGGAACGATTGCTTCCAGCCTGAGCAACGGATCCGGCGCCCAGTCCAGTTCCTTCTCGGTCCTGGTCAACCCGTGAATGGCATCGATGCCCCATTTCTCGCTTTCCGGCAAAACGCTGGTCAAAACGCCGGCCTGGCGCATCCACAGCAAGGCGCGCGACGGGTCGGGGGCCGACAAAAGCTTCTTCAGTTCGGACCAGACGCGCTCGGCCGAGAGCTGGTCCAGCCCTTCCTTCAGCCGGGCACAGGCTTTCAGCCCGTCGGCATCCGGCCGTCCATCGCCGTACCAGGCGAAAAAGCGAAAGAAACGCAGGATGCGCAGATAATCCTCGCGGATGCGCGCTTCCGCGTCGCCGATGAAGCGCAGCCGGCACGATTCGATGTCGGCGATGCCGCCGACCAGGTCGACGATCGTGCCGTCTGCCTCGGCATAGAGCGCGTTGATGGTGAAATCGCGCCGCTCCGCATCGGCATTCCAGTCGCGCCCGAACGACACCTTTGCCCGCCGCCCGTCGGTCTCGATGTCGGAGCGCAGCGTGGTGACCTCATAAGCCCTGCCGCTGGCGACCACGGTGATGGTGCCGTGCTCGATGCCGGTCGGCACCGCCTTGAAGCCCGCCGCCTCGGCGCGGCGGATGGTTTCCTCGGGCACGGTCGTGGTGGCGATGTCGATGTCGGCAACCGGCTGGCCGATCAGTGCGTTGCGCACTGCGCCGCCGGCGACACGCGCCTCTTCGCCGCCATCCGTCAATGCGGCGAGCAGGCGCTGCAGCTGCTTTTCGCCAAGCCAGGCGGCCCTGCCCGCCAGCGATGCCCGACTGCTTACGTCCCGCGTGCTCACCTATAGAGCCTTTCATAGAGCGTGCGGATGATGCCGGCGGTGACCCCCCATATACGCTGGCCGCCATAGGGCATCTCGTAGAAGAACCATTCGATGTCATTCCACATGCGGCTGTCGCGGCTGTGGTTAGCCGGATCCATCAGGAAACGCAGCGGCACTTCAAAGGCGGCATCGACCTCCTCGGAATTGAGCGTCAATGAAAAACCAGGTTGCATGATTCCAAGCACGGGGGCGATGCGATAGCCGCTGCCTGAGACATAGTCGGGCATTCGGCCGATGGTCTCGACGCGGCTCTCGTCGAGGCCGATCTCCTCGAAGGTTTCGCGCAGTGCCGCAGCCTCGGGGCTGGGATCGGTCGGATCGATCGTACCGCCCGGGAAAGCCACCTGGCCGGAATGGTTGCGCAGCTTTTCAGCCCGCTTGGTGAGCAGGACCGTCGCTTCGCCTCCGTGATCGACGACCGGGATCAGCACTGCGGCGTTGCGCAGCATCTTCACCAGTTTCATCCTTGGATGACCAGGATTGAAGCGGTGGTCGCCATAATCATCGTCGGCATGTGCTTGTGGCTGTGCTGCAACCCGCACCCGAAAATCCGCGGCGGAAAAGGGCATCGGCGTCATCTGGTCCATCACGCACTCAGCCGGTTGAGTTTTTCCACCGGCATGATCGGGTAGACCTCGCCCTTTGAGCGGACGGCAAACATCTTTCTGCCACCGGCAACGATCTCTTCGCCATGCCCGACCAGCTCGTACATCACCGGCCGTGCCACCAGCGCCTCCAGCCGCCCGCGCACCAGTACATAGGGCTTCAGGCCACCGGTCGCCTCTTCGTCGACGAAGCGCAGCGGGTGGCCGGGTCCGGCCTCGACCACATCGCCGACATTGGTGCGGAAGGTGATGACCTGCCTGGCGCCGGTACCGGAAACGTCCATCTCGACGGCGATGAAGGGTGCATCGGCGACGCGAATGCCGACCCGTTCCACCGGCGTCACCAGGTATGTCCTGCCGTCTTCGTCCTTGCGCAGCACCGAGGAAAACAGTTGCACCAGCGGCATTCGCCCGATCGGCGTGCCGAGATAGAACCAGGTGCCGTCGGCCCTGATCTCCATGTCGAGATCACCGCAGAAGTCGGGATTCCAGCGCTCCACCGGTGCCGCCCCCCTGCCGGCGCGCGTCGCGCGGGAGACCAGCGCCTCCAGTCCGCGCGCCTCGGTGGCGGACGTCAAGCCTTCTTCACGATTTTCGGAGCGTTCCGCCATGGTCACGAAATAGTCACTGTTGTTCCGCTTGTCAGCCTAAGACTGTGATTTAAGTTCATTCAGTGGCGCCATGCGAGGCCGAATCGCGGCATTCTGCGGCATTGAATGGTGCAAGCCGGTATTTCCAACCATAAGGATCGATGCTGCATGAGCGTGATGATCAAGGAAAGCCCGATAAGCGAAAAGGACATGATCGCCGAGGCTGAAAAGGCCCTGGCCGATATTTCCAGGGTCCGCAACGGCGTCGGCCGTGTCATCTTCGGCCAGGAAAGCGTGGTCGAGCGTACACTGGTGGCCCTGCTGGCCGGCGGCCATGCCCTGCTGGTCGGCGTGCCGGGCCTCGCCAAGACCAAGCTTGTCGATACGCTGGGCGTCGTGCTCGGTCTCAATTCCCGCCGCATCCAGTTCACCCCCGACCTGATGCCGTCCGACATTCTCGGTTCCGAGGTGATGGAGCAGGACGAATTCGGAAAGCGCTCGTTCCGCTTCATCTCAGGGCCGATCTTTGCGCAACTGCTGATGGCCGACGAGATCAACCGTGCTTCGCCGCGTACCCAGTCGGCGCTGCTGCAGGCGATGCAGGAATACCACGTCACCATCGCCGGCGCCCGTTATGATCTGCCGGCGCCGTTCCATGTGCTGGCGACGCAGAACCCGCTGGAGCAGGAAGGCACCTATCCCTTGCCCGAAGCGCAGCTCGATCGCTTCCTGATGCAGGTCGACATCCTCTACCCCCAAATCGAGGCGGAGCGCCGCATCCTTCTGGAAACCACCGGCATCGAGGATGCAAAGGCCGAAAACGTGCTGCAGCCGGTGCGGCTGAAGGAGGTCCAGACACTGATCCGCCGCATGCCGGTGCCGGAAAGCGTCGTCGAGGCGATCCTCAAGCTGGTGCGCTCGGCGCGCCCCGGCGGGGGCAATGCCGATACCGACAAACACGTCGCCTGGGGCCCAGGCCCCCGCGCCAGCCAGGCGCTGATGCTATGCGCCCGGGCGCGGGCGCTCTACGACAGTCGACTGGCGCCCTCCGTCGACGACATCCGCGCGCTGGCCGAGCCGGTGCTGCAACACCGTATGGCGCTGACCTTCGCTGCCCGCGCTGAAGGCATCACGGTGCGCGACGTGGTGGCGAAACTGGCAAAAGGCATCTGATGGCACGCGTAGGCGAGGTCCCGGCACCGGTATCGACGCGCGACGCGCTCGCCCGTGGCCGGTTGCGGGCTTCGCTGGTGCCCGACCTGCTGGTCGAGGCACGCCGCATCGTCAACACGGTGATCGCCGGCTGGCATGGCCGCCGCAAGCGCGGCATCGGCGAGAATTTCTGGCAGTTCCGGCCCTATGTCGAAGGCGATTCCTCGCGCATCGACTGGCGCCGCTCGGCCCGCGACGACCACACCTATGTCCGCGACCGCGAATGGGAGGCAGCCCACACGGTCTGGCTGTGGGCCGATCCCTCGCCGTCGATGCTCTACAAGTCGACCGGAGCCACCGTTTCGAAGCAATCCCGTGCACTCGTGCTAGTGCTGGCCATGGCAGAGCTTCTGTCGCGCAGCGGCGAGCGCATCGCCTGGCCGGGCCTGACCGACCCGTTCACTGCCCGCAACGGTGCCGAACGCATCGCGGCGCAGCTCGCGCATGCCGGCAAGTTGCCGGCAAAGCCCGACCTTTCCGGCATCCGCCGCTTCTCCGACATCGTCATCGTCAGCGATTTCCTCGATCCGGTCGAAGACACCAAGGCCTGGCTCGATGTGCTCGCGCGCCACGGTGTGCGCGCTCACCTGGTCGAGGTCGCCGACCCAGCCGAGGAGAACTTCCCCTATGCCGGGCGTACCGAATTCACCGATCCCGAGACCGGTGACAAGCTGACCGCAGGGCGCGCCGAAATGCTTGGCGATGAATATCGCCTGCTTTACACGGCCCGCCGCCAGGAACTGGCCGGCTGGTGCAAACGGCTCGGCTGGAGCTTTACCCTCAACCACACCGACCACCTCGCCTCAGAGGCTCTGGTGCGCCTGCACATGGCGATGACCGCCGACGGCGGTTACGCCGGAAAGATCAGCGCATGAGCTGGCTGCCGCTCTCCTTCGGTGCGCCGATGGTGCTGTGGGGCCTCCTGGCGCTGCCGGTGATCTGGTGGCTGTTGCGGCTCACGCCGCCGAGGCCGCAGACGGAGGTCTTTCCGCCGCTAAGGATCCTGGCTCGCGTTTTGAGGCGCGAAGAGACGCCGAAGCAGAGCCCATGGTGGCTGACGCTGCTCCGGCTCTTGATGGCCGCCCTTATTATCGTTGCGTTGGCCGAACCGGTCTTCAATCCGCGCGAAAAGCTGCCGGCCGAGGGGGCCGCCCTTGCGCTGGTCATCGACAACGACTGGGCGAGCGCCGCCGACTGGGGCAAGCGCGTCGCCACCGCCGAGCGGCTGATCGCAGACGCCGGCTCGAACGGCATTCCCGTCATCATCGCCTTTACCGCGGAAAAACCCAATGCCGACATCGGCCCGTTCGATGCTGCCACCGCCCTCGACCGGTTACGCGCGGCAAAGCCGCGGCCGATCCCGACCGACCGACCCGGCGTCTACGCCCGCGTCGCTTCAACCCTGGAGAACCTGCCCGGCGCCAGCGTTGCCGTACTGGCCGACGGCCTGGCCGCGCGAGGCGACGAGGCTGCCTTCAACACGCTGTTGTCGAAGAACGCCGCGCGTGTCGTCTGGGCCACCTCGGACCGGCTTTCCCTGACCGGCCTGACCGACGCCGACAACCAGGTGGACGGCTTCGCCCTGACCGCCATCCGCGCACCGGGCGATCCGCCACCGGCGCAGGTCACCGCCGGCGCCTTCGACGACAAGGGTCGCCGCATCGCCGACGCGACGCTGACCTTCGCACCGGGCGAAGCCACCGGCACCGGCACGATGGCGGTGCCGTTCGAACTGCGCAACGACTTCGCCTCGATCGCGCTCGATGGCGAGCGGCACGCCGGCGCCGTCCGCGTGCTCGACGAGAGCTCCAAGCGCCGCCGCGTCGGACTGCTGTCGCAAGCCGAGGCCGACCAGGCGCAGCCGCTTCTGTCGCCGCTCTACTACATCCGCCGCGCGCTGCAGCCGTTTGCCGATCTGGTCGAACCATCGAGCGCCGACCTTGCCGACGCCATCCCGCAGTTGCTCGACCAGAAGCCGGCGATGATCATCATGGCCGATGTCGGCATCATTCCGGAGCAGGTCCGGCAAAGGCTGGGCGACTGGGTCGACAAGGGCGGCACCCTGGTGCGGTTTGCCGGTTCGCGATTGGCCGCAGCCGGCAACGACGACGATTTGCTACCGGTCAGGTTGCGCACCGGCGAGCGCTCGCTCGGCGGCGCGCTGTCATGGACGACGCCGCAGCCGGTCACCGAATTCCCCAAGAGCGGTCCCTTCGCCGATCTGGCGCCGCCGACCGAGGTCACCGTCACCAGACAGGTGCTGGCGGAGCCGACGCCTGATATCGTCGAGCGCACCTGGGCCACACTCGCCGACGGCACGCCGCTGGTGACCGGGCTGAAGAAGGGAAAGGGTACGCTGATCCTGTTCCATGTCACGCCGGAGGCGACCTGGTCGAACCTGCCGATCTCCGGCAGCTTCGTCGAGATGCTGCGGCGTATCGTGCAACTGTCGCGCAATCAGGGTCAGGCGGTTGCCAATGCCGAAGCCGCCGCCACCTCGCTGGCGCCATATCGCATGATCGCCGCCGACGGCACCCTGGTGCCGCCGACCCCGGATGCCAGGCCGCTTGTGCCTGGTGCCGGCCCGCGGCCGGTGACGTTCGAGAATCCGCCCGGCCTTTACGGCTCCGACACCGGCGTCTTCGCCCACAATCTGCTCGATGCCTCGAGCAGCTTTGCGCCGCTGGCCCGCCCGCAGGTCACGGTGCCGGTCACCACCGTGCAGTATGCCTATGACGAATCGCACAATCTGAAAGGTCCGCTGGTGACGGCTGCTCTTGTGCTGATGGCTCTCGACACGCTGGCGGTGTTCTGGATGGGCGGCCTGTTGTCGCGCCGGCCGCGCCGTACCGGCGCTGCCGCAACCACGGCCGCGCTGCTGATTGCGCTCGGCGCGCTGTTCGGCCACACGGACTTCGCCCGCGCCGACGACGCCAAGCCCGGCGATGCCGGCGCGATCGAGGACATTTCAAAGACCCGCATCGCCTATGTGCTGACCGGCGAGCCGGGCGTCGATTCGATCAGCCGCGCCGGGCTCGAAGGACTGACCCGCTTCCTGATCGAGAAGACCGCGCTCGAACCGGGAGCGCCTGCCGGCGTCGACATTTCAAAGGACGAACTGTCCTTTTACCCGCTGATCTACTGGCCGATCGACCCCGCCGCCCCGATGCCGAGCGAAGCCGCAATCGCCCGCGTCGACGCCTATATGCAGCAAGGCGGCACCGTCCTGTTCGACACCCGCGATCAGTTTGCCAACGGCATCGGCGCGGATTCGACCAGCCCGGCGACGGAGCGGCTGCGCGACATCCTCGGCAATCTCAACGTGCCGCCGCTGGAGCCGGTGCCGTCGGATCACGTGCTGACCAAGTCCTTCTTCATCCTTCCTGAATTTCCCGGCCGCTTCGCCGGCAGCCCGCTGTGGGTCGAGGCGTCGCTCGACGCCAGCAATGCCGAGAACCGCCCAGTGCGCGTCGGTGACGGCGTCTCGCCCATCATGATCACCGCCAATGACTTCGCCGGCGCCTGGGCGGTCGACGAGAATGGCGATCCGATGCTGCCGACCGTGCCGTCCGATCCGATGCAGCGGATCTATTCGCTGCGCGCGGGCGTCAACATCATGATGTACATGCTGACCGGCAACTACAAATCCGATCAGGTTCATGTGCCCGTGCTGCTCGAACGGTTGGGGCAGTAACCCATGAACTGGTCGATCTCCTTCGAACCGCTGGTTTCCTGGCAGCTGCTTGCCGCCGTGCTGGTGCCTCTGGCGGTGCTGGCGCTGGTCGGCCTGTGGTTTCGCCAGCGCGGCGCGATCTTCCGCTTCGCCGCCCTGCTCGCCCTGGGCGCCGCCCTTCTCAACCCGGTTTTCCTCGACGAAGAACGCGAGGCGCTGAAAAGCGTCGTCGCCGTCATCGTCGACCGCAGCCAGAGCCAGGACATCGGCGATCGTGGCAAGCAGACCGACGAGGCCCTCGCCGGGATCCAGGAGCGCCTTGGCCGTTTCAAGCAGTTCGACGTCCACGTCGTCGAGGCCGGCAAATCCGAAGCCGCTGAGGAACGCACCGAGACGCGGCTGTTTTCAGCGCTCGAAAGCGCTTTCCGCGACGTGCCGCCGTCGCGCATCGGCGGCGCCATCATGATTACCGACGGCGAGGTGCACGACGCGCCTGCCGGCGCTCCCGACTTCAACGCCCCGCTGCATGCGCTGATCACCGGCAACGACCACGAGAAGGATCGCCGCATCCGCCTTGAAAATGCGCCGCGCTTCGGTCTGGTCGGCAAGCCGCTCGACATGACTTATCGCGTCATCGCCACCGACAACGAAACCGGCCCTGTCGATGTCCGCGTGTCGGTAAACGGCGAACAGGTCGCGGTCGAGCATGCCACCATCGGCCAGCCGATGCCGCTGCAAGTGACCATCCCGAACGCCGGCCGCAACATCGTCGAACTCGCCATCGGCCGCGAGCCGGGCGAGCTGACCGATGCCAACAACCGTGCCATCGCACTGATCGACGGCATCCGCGAGAACTTGCGTGTGCTGCTCGTCTCCGGCGAGCCGCATGCCGGCGAGCGCACCTGGCGCAACCTGCTGAAGTCCGACGCTTCGGTCGACCTCGTCCATTTCACCATTTTACGGCCGCCGGAAAAGCAGGACGGTACGCCGATCAACGAATTGTCGCTGATCGCCTTCCCGACGCGCGAGCTGTTCGTCGAGAAGATCAAGGATTTCGACCTGATCATCTTCGACCGCTACCAGCACCGCGACGTGCTGCCGATCCTCTATTACGACTACATCTCCGAATATGTCGAAAAGGGCGGCGCGCTGCTGATTGCTGCGGGACCCGAATATGCCGGCGAGAGCTCGATCGCCCGCACGCCGCTGATGTCGGCACTGCCGGCGATGCCGACCGGCGACGTCATCGACAAGGCCTTCTATCCGCGCCTGACCGATCTCGGCCAGCGTCATCCGGTGACGCGCGGGCTCGACGGCTCCAATACCGACCCGCCGCACTGGAGCCGCTGGTTCCGCACCATCGGCGTCGAGAATCCCGAGGGCGAGGTGGTGATGAAGGGCGCCGACAACCGTCCGCTGCTGCTGCTCGACCACAAGGGTGAAGGCCGCGTCGGCATGCTGCTGTCAGACCAGGGCTGGCTGTGGGCGCGCGGCTTTGAGGGCGGCGGCCCGCATGTCCAGCTCTACCGGCGCATCGCCCATTGGCTGATGAAGGAGCCTGAGCTGGAGGAGGAGCGGCTGACCGCCGACGGCCGCGGCATGGTACTGGAAATCCGCCGCCAGACGATGAGCGACGATCCTGGCCCGGCCCAGGTGATCACGCCGTCCGGCAAGGCGCTGACCGTCAAGCTCGAAAAATCCGAACCTGGCGTTTTCCTGGGCAGCGTCGAGACCAGCGAGATCGGCCTCTATCAGGTCGGCAATGGCGACCTGACCGCGCTTGCCCATGTCGGCCCGGTCAACGCGCCGGAATTCACCGACGTCATCTCCACCGAGGGCCGGCTGAAAGCGCCTGCCGAAGCCACCGGCGGCAGCGTGCGCCGGCTGGCTCAGTCATCCGCGCTTGGCAACCTTACCAGCGGCGTGACGCTGCCTTCGATCGTACCGGTCCGCTCCGCGGGCGCTGCCTCTGGCAACGACTGGATCGGGCTCCGCACCACCGACGACAGCGTGCTGAAAGCCGTCTCGCGCGTACCGCTGTTCGGCGGCTTCCTCGGCCTTGGCCTGCTGCTTTTGGCAATGGGCTCAATGTGGTACCGCGAGGGGCGGTAGCGCTCCCTCACCTACAATGGGAGTCGGTGGTGAAAAGCGGCCCCTACTCCTCCGGCTCGGTCGTGAACAGCAGCGGGTAGCCCTTGGCCTTGCCGGCGTCGGTCGCCCGCGCCGCCTTGGTCTCGGCAACGTCCCTGGTGAAGACGGCAACCACACAGGCGCCGCGCCGGTGCGCGGTGATCATCACGCGCTGCGCCTGGTCCTCGCTCATTTTGAATTCGGCCTTGAGCACCGTCACCACGAACTCGCGCGGCGTGAAATCGTCATTGACCAGGATGACCTTGTAGAGCTTCGGCCGTTCGATCTGCGGCTTCGTTTTGGTGCGAGGTTTGGTGACGATCTCAGGCATCGGCAACTGGCAACTGCACGCAAGAATTTCGCTTTCATTTTGTCATGTACGAAAGCTGTCGTCTATTTTGATCGGCGCGCAAGACGGTTTTCCGGCTGCGCGATCATTCACAAATTTAGGAGCAGTGCGTTGTCGTTCAACGGCTCTGGCGGCCAAAGATGCGGCGAGCCGGAATTGCCGTGCTGTTGTCCCACCGGGCCGGCATTGCGATTGCGTTAGGCGTGACGATGGCCAAATGAGCCGGGACGAGGCGGCAATCACAAGGGCCGGTGGTTGTCAGCCACGCATTGGATACGATCAGACGGCGCTTGTTCGATACCACAAGGCCGCTCCACCCGAATTGCGGCTGGAGCGGCCTTGTTGTGTAGGCTATCTGTGCCAGCCTGGATCAGGCCTTGGGAGCGGCCTTCTTGGCGGTGTGCTTGACCGGGCACTTGTGCGTCTTGGTCACCTTGCAGGCCGCCTTGGCGGTCTTCTTGGCGACCTTCTTCGGAGCAGCCTTCATGGGCGCAGCCGCCGGCGCGGTCGTCGTGGTGGTCGCAGCCGCGGTCGTCGCAGCAGCGTTGGCGCTGCTGGTGCCGAGAACCGGCATCGAGAAAGCAAGCGCGATAGCGAGACCGAGAGCGGAGAGGAGGGACTTTTTCATGGTTCGTTTCCTTTCTTGTGCAGGCCGGATTTGAGCGTCACTGAACGGGGTCGATCGGTGTCACTCCAAGCAGCTTCAAAGCGTTCGCGAGCATCCGGATTCCCTGTGCCTGTTTCTTGTTGGCGCAGAACCGGTTTCCCTTTCTTTGAAGTGCCTTCGCCGCGGTGACCTGCGTTGCCGCGGCATGGGTTTCGAGGGCTTCGTCAACCTGGCGGCTGACGCTGCTGCAACGCTCGCTGCGGGTGATGGCCGCCTTTGCGTCGGTTTCTCCAACCGCGGCCGTGACGAGCGAAATGCCGAGCAATGCACCCATCAAGCTGATCGAGAACCTTTGCATTGGTCTGTCCGTGAACCCGTAAGCCAGTGTCGCAGCCGATGACCTGACCGCCACGACACCAGTTATGCCTTTGAATTTTTTCAGAAGTTTTTCCGGATTGTAGAATTTTGTTTCTGGATTGTTTCTGGCGGCCCACCCTTGGTCCTGTCATCGCCACTGGCCAACATATGGCCCGAATTCTATCGTGTGGGTGATGACCGCGTGACGGTTTGGCCACCAATGATGACAGGGCTCCTGTGAAATCCGACGCACACATACTGATCGTCGACGACGACAAGGGCATACGCGACCTGCTTCAGGAATTCTTCCAGAAGCGGGGGTTGCGCACGACGGTTGCCGCCGACGGCATCGAGATGGAGGCTGCCCTGCGCCTCACGCAGGTGGATCTTATCGTCCTGGATGTGATGCTGCCCGGCAAAAGCGGGCTGGAGCTTTGCCGCGATCTTCGCGCCAATTACTCGACGCCGATCATCATGCTGACCGCGGTCACCGAAACCACCGACCGCGTGGTCGGCCTGGAGATGGGCGCCGACGACTATGTGCCAAAACCATTCGATCCGCGCGAGCTGTTAGCCCGCATCCGTGCTGTGCTGAGGCGTAACGGCGCCGCCGAACCGCGACGGCCCATAACGAAGCAGATCTATCATTTCGCCGGCTGGACGATGGACTGCTCGCGCCGCCGGCTTAAGGCGCCGGGCGATGTCAGCGTCGAACTGACGATGGCGGAGTTCAACCTCCTGCAGACCTTCGTCAAGAGCGCCCAGCGCGTACTGACCCGCGACCAACTCATCGAACTCTCTGGCGGCGACAGCGGTTACAGCTTCGACCGCAGCGTCGACATCCTGGTCAGCCGGCTGCGGCGCAAGATGGAAGACGACCCGAAGACGCCGAAACTGATCCTGACCGTGCGCAGCGGCGGCTACCAGTTCCTCCCCGAAACGACCTCCGAATGAGACGCTTTTTGCCACAAACCCTGCCCGTCTGGGTGCTGCTGATCGTCATTGCCGGCCTGCTGATCAGCCAGGTCGCGACCCTCTACATCGTCTCGCGCGACCGCGCCGCCGCCAATGACATAGTCGATCTCTACCGGCTCAACGACCGCGCCTACTCGCTGGTGCAGCTGATGCATGACGCCGCACCCGAACAGCGCAAGGCCATCGCGTCCGGTCTGTTCAACTCCACCTATGCGCTCACTGTTTCGGGCACACCCGCTGTCGCCTCGTCGATTGCGGGTGATGACGAACTGGCCGAACTGGAGGACATACTGGTCGGGCGGCTGTCGAGATTCGGCATCACCGACGCGCGGGTCCGGCGCGATCCGGCAACACGCGAAGCCGACGCCCCCGGCGGCGTGGTCATGAACAAGGATGTCGGCCAGGTCGAGCGCGACCTTCTGGTGCTGGCGGCCAATTTCGCCCAGAGCGACAAGCTGACGGCTTCGCTGCGCTTCGCCGACGGCCAATGGCTGAACTTCACCGAGCCGAACACTCCGGTCGGGCCGATTTTGAGCTTCGACAGCCTGCCGCTCTATGCCTTCATCGCCGGGCTGGTGGTGATCATGTCGATCTGGTCGCTGCGCCGGCTGACCGCTCCTTACCGGATGATGGAAACGGCCGTGAAGCGGATCGGCAACGACCTGAAGAGCCCGCCGATCGCCGAGACAGGCAGCCGCGAAATCCGTGCTGCGGCGAAGGCGGTCAATGTCATGCAGGCGCGGCTGCGCGACTATGTCGAGGATCGCGAGCACCTCGCGGCGGCGCTCGCGCACGACCTGCGCACGCCGCTGACCCGGATGCGGCTGCGCCTCGAACTGCTGCGGAAATCGACGGTTCGCGAGGCTCTCGCCCACGACCTTGCCGACATCGAGAGCATTGCCAGCTCGGTCATCGATTTTGCCACTTTCGAGGTGACCGAGGAGAAGAGCGAACGGATCGATTTCTGGTCGCTGGTGGAGTCGGTCGCCGACGGCTTCGAGGCGGTCTCGTTCGACAATGACGGCACAAGGTCGCGCGCCCTGATCTGCATCGCGCGGCCGGTGGCGCTGAAGCGCTGCGTCACCAACCTCGTCCAGAATGCCGTGACCTACGGCAAGAAAGCGCACCTCAGCCTGCGGCAATCGGAAAACATGATCACGCTCACCATCCGAGATGAGGGACCTGGCATACCGCAGGCTGAGATCGACGCCGTGTTCGGCTCTTTCGTGCGCCTGGAACAGTCCCGCAACCGCGAGACCGGCGGCCTTGGTCTTGGCCTGACCATCGCCCGCACCATCGCTCGCGGCATCGGCGGCGAGGTCAGCCTGTCCAACCATCCGGGGGGCGGCCTGCTGACGGAACTGCGCTTGCCGCTAGCGGCTTGAACCGAACGCCGGGGCTGGATCGACCACTTCATCCTTGCCATAGTGCGACCGATCGGCACGAGGAAACCGCTTCATGTTTTACGCTATCCTGGCCTACCACGTCGAACAGACGGTCCAGTCCTGGACGCCGCAGGAGGATGCGGCGCTGATGGGCGAATTGCACAAGGTCCATGACCGGTTGACCCGCGAGGGAGCGCTCGGGCCGGCAGCCAGGCTCGGCCCGACCGCTGGCGCCGTCACGCTGCGCGGTCCGGGAGACGGCATGATCACCGATGGTCCCTTTGCCGAGACCAAGGAACAGCTGCTGGGCTTCTATGTCCTCGACTGCGCCACGCGCGATGAGGCCATAGCTGCAGCGCGCGACCTGCGGCGCGCCAACCCCACTGCTGTCTACGAGATTCGCCCCATCCTGCTCTATCTTCCCGGCGCGCCGCTTCCCGTCACCGAAGGGCCGGTCGAAGGCGCCTAACCGCTTCCGGCAGCGCATCGCAACCGGCGGCTGAGCCGGACGAGGGGATCGCTGCCTGGCAGCCGCCGGTCAGAGTAAGGCAGCCCCGCCTATGATCTCTTTGCCAATGCGGATCGTTTCGCGCACCAGAAGCTCCAGATCGTCACGCAGGGTCCGGTGATTGGTGATCGCCACCCTGAGGCAGTGCTGGCCGTGCACTGTCGTGTCGGAAATGGCTGCGATGCCCTCTTCCTGCAGCCTCAGCATGATCTCGGTGTTGAAGACTTTCAGCCGCTCGGCCGACAGCCCCTTGGCGCGATGGCGGAAGCAGACGATGTTGACGGTGGTCTGCGCCATCAGTTCGAGTGCCGGTTCGGCCGCGATCAGGGAGGCCAGATATCTGGCTTGAGCGATGTTCTGGTCGATCAGCCGGCCGAACTTGTCGATGCCATGCTCCTTCAATGCCATCCAGACCTTGAGCGCGCGGAAGCCCCGTGTCGTCTGCAAGCCGTAATCGTGCAGCCACTGGCCGGACGCGAGGCCGCGAGGCGTCGATTCCAGATATTCCGGCGTCACCGCGAAGGTGCCGCGATGCGCCGATGCGTCCCGGACCAGCGCACAGCCGGCCTCGAACGGCGCGTGCAGCCATTTGTGCGGATCGAGCGCGATCGAATCGGCGCGTTCGATGCCGGCGACCAGAGATGCATTCTCAGGTGCGATTGCGATCAGCGCGCCAATGCAACCATCGACATGGAACCAGAGGTCTTCCTCCGCCGCCAGTTTGGCGAGCGCCTGCAGATCGTCGATCGCTCCGGTGTTCACGGTGCCTGCCGTGCCGATCACGCAGGCCGGCCGGAAGCCAGCCTTGCGATCCTCGGCGATCGCTACCCGCAACGCCCCGATGTCGATCCGCATTCCGGCATCCGTCGCAATGCGGCGCAGCGCCCGGTTGCCGAGGCCGAGCGCTTCCATCGCCTTGCGGTGGCAGGAGTGAAGCTGGTCCGAGCCATAGAAACGCAGCGGCTTCTCGATTGCCGCGACGCCGTGCTCGCGCACGTCGATGCCTGCCTTGGCGTTGCGGGCCACGGTCAGCCCGATGATGTTGGCCATCGAGCCGCCGCTGACCAGCGTGCCGCTGGCCGAAGCGGGAAAGCCCATCATCTCTTTGCACCAGTTGACCACCTGGCCGTCCATCAGCCCGGCGGCATGGTTGCCGCCGCCAAGGTTCGAGCCCTGGACTGCCGCCAGGAAATCGCCGAGCGCGCCGGTGAAGTTGCTCGACCCCATGTACCAAGACCAGAAGCGCGGATGGATGTTGCCCATCGGATAGGACATCACCGTCCGGGCGACCTCGCCATAGACGTCGGTAAGCCGTGCCGGCGAGCGCGGCAGCGGTGCGGCGAAGAAGTCTTTCACCGCTGCCGGCATGTCCTGCCATACCGGGCGGTCGCGGACATCGCGTAGATAGCCTACCGCATCGTCGACGATCCGGTGCGACAGGGCCTGGACATCGGCCCAGTCGAGCGGATCGAGCGTCTCTTCGGCCACCATGCCAGCAGCCTCATGCACGGCGTCCATACCAGTCTCCTGCTCTGTCAGGCAGCGAATTGACACCCGGGCGTCGAAAGTGAAAGGGCGGTCTCCTCCGCATCCATCTCCGCTTCGATGCCGTCGAACAGCGGCGTCGTCATGTAGCGTTCGCCGGTATCGGGAAGCATGCACAGGATCACCGAGCCGGGCGAAGCCTTTTCCGCGATCTGGCGTGCCACGGCGAAAGTGGCTCCGCCGGAGATGCCGGTGAAAATGCCTTCCTTCTGCGCCAGCGCCCTTGCCCATTTGATGCCTTCGGGTCCGGCAATCGGTATCACCTGGTCATAGAGGCTGGCGTCGATCGCTTCCTGCAACACGTCCGGAATGAAATCCGGGGTCCAGCCCTGGATCGGATGCGGCTCGAAGGCTGGATGGCTGGCGGCCGGCGCGCCGTCAGCGCCGCGCTCTTGTGCCTTGCCGCTGCCGATGAGCTGCGCATTGGCCGGTTCAGCGAGCACGATCCGGATCTCGGGCAGTTCCCGGCGCAGCACGCGTCCGACACCTGTGACGGTGCCGCCGGTCCCATAGCCGGTGACGAAGCAGTCAAGTCGCGATCCGGCAAAGTCATTGACGATCTCGCGCCCCGTCGTCGCCTCGTGAATGGCGGCATTCGCCTCCGTCTCGAACTGGCGGGCAAGGAACCAGCCATTGGCTTCGGCCAGTTCGACCGCCTTCATGTACATGCCGAAGCCCTTCTGGGCGCGCGGCGTCAGCACCACCTTGGCACCCAGCATGCGCATCAGCTTGCGCCGTTCGATGGAAAAGCTGTCGGCCATCGTCACCACCAGCGGATAGCCCTTCTGCGCGCAGACCATGGCCAGCCCGATGCCGGTATTGCCGCTGGTTGCCTCGACGACGGTCTGGCCCGGCTTCAGCGTGCCGCTGCGCTCGCCCGCCTCGATGATGTTGAGCGCCAGCCGGTCCTTCACCGAGGCAGCCGGGTTGAAGAACTCGGCCTTGACATAGATCGTCGCATGGGAGGGGCCGAGATTGTTGATCCGGATCACCGGCGTGTCGCCGACTGTATCGAGAATGCTGTCGAACAGCCGGCCGCGACCGGCCGTGGTTCTGATTTTCTGCTGATGCAACATGTCTGGTCTCCTCGGGTCACGAGCCGGTTACAAACCAGCGGCTTGGGCGGCGAGGTTTCGAGACCTTGCCGCACTACAATTCCCTGACTTGCCGGCAATGCGGCAATGGCAGCATCCGGCGCGGAAATTCGCAGCCTGATGCACCTTGTCACATTCGGTGATAAAGCAGAGGCCGACTGGCCAGCGTGGGAGCAAGCGTGGAAACGCACGTCGAATCCGCCCGATCGAGCCTGGACGGTGTGACAGCCGGGCTTTGCGTGCGCCTGCTCGGGCCGCTGACGATTGCCCGCGATGGTGTTTCGCTGCTGCTGCCGGCATCGCGCAAGCTGCGCGCGCTCTTCGCCTATCTGGCGCTCGCGCCGCATGCTGTCGGACGCAGCCGCCTCTGCGAGCTTCTCTGGGATGTGCCGAATGATCCGAGGGGCGAGCTTCGCTGGTGCCTCAGCAAGCTTCGCGGCATTCTGGACGAGCCGTATCGCCGCAGGATCGAGACCTCAGGCGACACGATCGCGTTTGATCTGAGTGACGTTTCCATCGATGCTACCGAGATCGCTTCGGCTGCGACGGAGGGGATCGAGCCGCTCGCTCCCGAGCGGTTGCGGGCACTGTCCAAGATGTTCGTCGGCGACTTCCTCGATGGACTGGAGATCGACCGTAGCCCGCATTTCAACAGCTGGTTGATCGCGCAACGCCGCCGTTTCAGGGCATGCCACACCGCCATATTGGAGCACCTCGTCAACAATCTCCCGGCGGAGTCCGACGAGGTGTCTCCATATCTCGAAAAATGGTTGGAACTTGCTCCGTTCGACGGGCGCGCGCATGTGGCTCTTCTGACAAGACTGGCACAGCGCGGCCAGATCGGCGCGTGCGAGGAACATCTTGCGGCGGCGACCCAGCTCTTTCAGTCGGAAGACCTGGATTTCGGACCCGTTCGCGAGGCATGGCGGGCGATCCGGGGCCAGCAAGATGCGGTGCTATGCGCCCGGCCGGCCGTTCCGCTTGTGGCACGCCAAGCACCAATCGTGCTTGCCGATCCCGATGCCACTACCTCGAGAAAGGCCTCGCTTGCCGTGATGCCGTTTGTCGAGGACGCCGGCGGCGTTCGCGGTGGGCTGGCCGACGGCCTCACCCATGACATCATCACCCGTCTTGCCAAGCTGAGGGATTTCTTCGTCATTGCCCGTGGGTCAGTCTTTGCCCTGGCGGAAAAGAACATCGCGCCGGAGGATGCCGGCCGGCGACTGAACGTAGATTATGTCGCCATCGGGACCGTGCGCAATCTGCCCGGCCGCGTCATCGTCACGGTCGAGCTCGTCGAGGTGCGTACGGCCAGAATCGTGTGGACCGAGACATTCGAACGCAAGCCCGACGACATCTTTGTCGTCCTCGACGATATCGGCAACAGCATCGTCTCGTCGATTTCGGCCGAGATCGCGACGGTCGAGCGCAACCGTGCCATGCTCAAGGCGCCAAATTCGCTGAATGCCTGGGAGGCTTACCATCGCGGCCTCTGGCACATGTATCGCTTCACCCGCACGGAAAACGAACTGGCCCAGCAGTTCTTCGGCATGGCCCTGAAGCAGGATCCGACCTTTGCTCGCGCCTATGCCGGCCTCTCCTTCACTCATTGGCAGAATGCTTTTCAGCGCTGGGGCGATCGCGAACAGGAAAGCGCTCTTGCCTTCGAAAGCGCCGGCCAGAGCCTCCTGGTCGACGACCACAATCCGGCTGCGCACTGGGCCATGGGCCGGGCGCTGTGGCTGCGCGGCGAGCAGGACGGGTCCCTCCTCGAGCTGGAAAGAGCCGTGGACCTAAGCCCGAATTTCGCGCTCGGCCATTACGCGCTTTCCTTCGTGCATTCCCAGTCAGGCGACCCAAAGTCCGCGATCGGATCATCCGACCATTCGCGCCATCTGAGCCCGTTCGATCCGTTGCTGTTCGGCATGCTCGGCGCCCGCGCCATGTCCCTTGCCCGGCTCGGCCAGTTCGACGAGGCCTCCGAATGGGCCCTGAAAGCGGCGGCCCGCCCCAACGCCCATCTCGTCATCCTGGCGATAGCCGCCCATTGCCTGGCGCTGGCGGGGCGGCTTGACGAGGCGAAAACCTTTGCCGCCGCCATCCGCAAGACGCTGCCGCATTACTGCGCCGATGATTTCATCGGCACCTTCCGGTTCGAACCGGAAGCCCAAGCCCTGTTCAGGCAAGGCGCCAAACGCATCGGGCTGAGCTGAACTCCATATTCGGAAACAGCCTCTGGGCGCAGGTCCTAACGCATGATCGGGCCGCCGGCCTTTTTCCACGCATCGATGCCGCC
Source organism: Mesorhizobium sp. M00.F.Ca.ET.216.01.1.1 (assembly GCF_004010325.2). Lineage (GTDB taxonomy): Bacteria > Pseudomonadota > Alphaproteobacteria > Rhizobiales > Rhizobiaceae > Mesorhizobium. The sequence continues at coordinate 37,394 of NZ_SADR02000025.1, read as the reverse complement.
TTCGATGTGGCCGGCCGACGCAACCCCTGCATCCTGTGCCGCCTGAACCGCCATGGCTGAGCGTTCGCCGAAGGCGCAATAAAACAGCAGTTGCTTGCTGGTCGACCTGGCGAGCTCATGCAGCATGCCGCCCGCAGCGATGTTCTCCTGCAACCGCGTATAGGGTAGATGTATCGCCCCCGGGATGATACCGTGCCGTTCTCGCTCAGAGTGCTCGCGCAGGTCGATCAGCGCGACATCGGGCTTGCCGACGAGAGCAAGCGCCTCCACGGCAGTGACTGCCCATCCGCGCCGCGCGATCTCTTCCTGATGCAGGCCGACCTTCATGTTCGCCGGCACGGCGACATCCATCATTTTCGGGTTGGCAAGCTTCAGATTGTTCATGATCTCGACGTATTCTTCCATCGACTTCACTTGCAGGCGCGGGTTGAAGGCCTTTTCCTCGCCGATGGTCGAGACAGTCTCGCCCTTGTAGTCATGCGCCGGATAGATCAGCGTCTCATTGGGAAGCTTGAGCAGGCGGCCGAAGATCGACTCGTATTGCTGCCGCGGATCGCCATTCTGGAAGTCGGTGCGGCCGGTACCGCGGATCAGTAGTGTATCACCGGTGAATACCCGGTCCAGCAAGATGAAGCTGTAGGAATCGTCGGTGTGGCCGGGTGTGTAGATCACGTCGAGCGCCAGCCCCTCGATGGCCAGCTTGTCGCCATCGGAAAGCCGCATCGAGACCACGTCCGCCTTGGTCTGCTCACCCATCACCGTGACGCACTGGGTCTTGTCGCGCAGTGCGCCGAGGCCGGTGATGTGGTCGGCGTGCAGGTGCGTGTCCACCGCCTTGACCAGCCTGAGATCGAGCTCGCGCACGAGCTGGAGATAGCGGTCGACCTTCTCCAGCACCGGATCGATGATCAGGGCCTCGCCACCCTTGCGGCTGGCAAGCAGATAGGAATAGGTGCCTGAAACCTGGTCGAAGAGCTGACGGAAGATCATCTCGTCACCCTGCCCTGTGCGCAGCTATCCGCGCGGCTACAGGTCAATCCTACCGCATCGGCCTGAAAATCGGTATCGATTTCAGAAGGCATGATGCCTAGATTCAATAGTGTTAGAGAGTATTTGTGCGTCCAATTGGATGCACGACCTGACCGCCCTTCTTAAAGGCAGCGGCTACCGCCGCAACACGGCTGACAGCACGTCCCTTATCCCGATCGCGCCGACGAACCGCGACTGGTCGTCGAACAACGCCACGGGTGCTGTCTGCGAGCGGTGCATGGCCAGCATCACGGTCTTCAGCGAGGTGCCGGGATTGGCCCAGAACACCTGCGCCGTCTCCTCGGGCTGGGCTTCGACATCGGCGCAGGACACCCAGACTGCCGGCTTGCCGTCGCGCTCCGCCGCCGCCACCAGCCCGTGCTCGTCGATCTTGAAGCGCGTCGTCTTGCGCCGGTCGAGCCACACCCAGCCATCTTCGCCATGTTCGAGGTCGCGGCGGTCGCGCATGACGTTCCACGCGGTCAGCACCGAGAGCGGGTTCACATTGGCGATGAAGTCGCGGACATAGTCGTTGGCGGGTCGCAGCACGATGTCTTCCGGTGCGCCGGTCTGCACGATGCGCCCACCTTCCATGATCGTGATGTGGGTGCCGATCTTCAGCGCCTCCTCGAGGTCGTGGCTGACGAAAATGATGGTCTTCTTCAGCTTCGCCTGAAGCTGCAGCAGCTCGTCCTGCAGCTTGGTCCGGATCAGCGGATCGAGCGCCGAGAACGGCTCGTCCATCAACAGGATCGGCGCCTCTGTGGCAAAGGCGCGCGCCAGCCCGACCCGTTGCTGCATGCCGCCGGAGAGCTCATGCGCGTATTTCTTCGACCACTGGTCGAGGTGGACGAGTTCCAGCTGCTTCCTGACGCGCTCTTTGCGCTCGGCTTCCGGCGTGCCGGCGAGCTCGAGGCCGAGGCCGACATTCTCCTCCACAGTGCGCCACGGCAGCAGGCCGAACTGCTGGAACACCATGGCGACCTGTTTCTGCCGCAGCCTTCTCAGCGTCGCCTCATCGCAGGTGACGACATCGACCGTGCCGTCGCCGTCCTTGACCAGGACCTGGCCGCGGGAAACGACATTCAGCCGGTTGACGGCCCTGAGCAGCGTCGATTTGCCGGAGCCGGACAGGCCCATCAGCACCGAGATCTCGCCTTCATGCACGGTCAGGCTGGCGCCGGCGCAGCCCAGCACATTGCCGGTCTTTTCGAGGATCTCAGCGCGGGTCGCGCCTGCATCGACCATCGCCAGCGCGCCAGCCTGGTCCTGGCCGAACATGATGTCGACATTCCTGAAATCAACCGCGATGGTCATTTCTTGCCTCCAACGCCAATACGCGTCATCCGGTCGAGCACGATGGCGAGCACGACGATTGCCAGGCCGGCCTCAAGCCCGAGGTCGATCCTGCGCGAACCAAGCGCCCGGTTGATTTCGGTGCCGAGACCGCCGGCGCCGATGAGGGCTGCGAACACCACCATCGACAGCGAAAGCATGATCGACTGGGTCAAGCCCGCCATGATGGTGGGCAGCGCCGAAGGCAGTTCGACCTTCCAGAGAAGCTGTCTTTTGGTTGCGCCGAACGCTTCGCCTGCCTCGACGATCGATTTCGGCACCGAAGTGACGCCGAGATGCGTAAGACGAACCGGAGTCGGGATGACGAAGATGATGGTGACGATGAGACCGGGTGCGTTGCCAAGGCCGAACAAGGTCAGCACCGGGATCAGGTAGACGAAGGTCGGCAGCGTCTGCATCAGGTCGAGCACCGGCAGCATGAAGCGGTAGACTTTCGGCTTGTGCGCGGCCCAGATGCCGAGCGGCACACCAATGGCCATCGAGGCGGCGGCGGCGGCAACCACCAGCACCAGCGTCTCCACCGTCTGCTTCCAGAGGTTCTGGTTGAGGATGAACAGCAATCCGAGGAAGACCGCGACGGCGAGCGCCTTCGAGCGTTGCAGGAAATAGGCGAGCAGCGCGACCACCGCGATGACGAGGACCGGCGGCACCAGCAGAAGTCCGTCGACCAGCCCGTCGAGTAGGAAATTGAGGCCGTTGGAGAAGGCCCTGAAGACGGTGTCGAAATTATCCGTCAGAAAGCCGAAGAAGGCTTTCCCCCAAGCCCCTATCGGAATCTTGTAGCCGATCAGGAATTTCGAAATCGGATCCATCGCACCCCTCTTCCGCCGGCGTCGCCCCGCTCAACAGCGCCGTGACGTCGCAAAATCATCTTGTCACAGGATATGAAAAAGGGCAGCCCTTTCTGAGATGGCTGCCCTTGCTACAGCGCCGCGCGTCCTCTTGGACGCGCGAAGGATGCTGCAGCACCTTGATTTTGCGCATGACCCCGAAAATCGATTCCGATTTTCGGGGTCATGTGCGGGTCCGGTCATGCCGAACGCAAGTCGGCTCAGCTTCCGAGCGCGGTCTTGACCGCCGCAGCCGCGTCACCGCCGTCGAAGGTGGTCACGCCTGCGATCCAGGGAGTGACCGCGTCGGGATGCTTCTTCAGCCAGTCGGTCGCGACCGTGTTGGCGTCGCCGCCCTTGAGGATCGCGTCCATCATCTCGCCTTCCATGTCCAGGTTGAACTTCAAATTGGCGATGAACTTGCCGACATTCGGGCACTCGGCCATGTAGCCCTTGCGGACATTGGTATGCACGGTGGCGGCGCCGAAGCCGCTGTCGCCCATGCCCTCGAGATAGGTGATCTTCATGGCGCCCATCACCGGATGCGGCGTCCAGCCGAGGAAGGCGATCCACTCATTGTTCTTCATCGACTGCTCGGCCTGCGTCAGCATGCCGGCCTCCGAGGATTCGACCAGTTCGAAACCTTCGAGATTGTCCGCCGGGTTCTTGATCATGTCGAGGATGATGCGGTTGCCGTCATTGCCAGCCTCGATGCCGTAGATCTTGCCGTCGAACTTGTCCTTGAACTTGCCAAGGTCGGTCAGCGTCTTGACGCCGGCGTCCGCGACATAGTTTGGCACAACGATGCCGTAGCCAGCACCACCGAGGTTTTCACTGACGGTCTCGACCGAGCCGTCAGCCGTGTAGTCCTTGATATCGTTGGTCATCGACGGCATCCAGTTGCCGAGGAAGACGTCGAGGTCCTTGTTCTTCAGCGACGCATAAGTCACCGGCACCGAAAGCTGGATCACCTGCGGCTCGTAGCCGAGCGCGGTAAGCAGCACCGAAGCAAGCCCGGTCGTCGCCTGGATGTCGGTCCAGCCGACATCGGAAAGTCGCACCGTCTTGCAGCTTTCCGGATCGCCGGCAAAGGCTGCACTGGTGGACAGGAAAGCCGCCAGGCCGAGGCCTGCGACGAAGGAATTCATGCGCGACATAAATGTTCTCCCATTTCAATTCTTTGGCGAAGCGAAGTTACGGTTTTTGTTACCGCCTTGTTTCGTCAGCCAAACACCATTCTGGTGCGGTTTCAAGCACTAAGGCAATCACGATCAACGGCGCGGGCTGGCCGATCAGCGACACGTTTGCCGCTTTTTTGGTGGAATGAGCTGGCGCCCCCTCCCCGCGCCGGGACAAGTCGGCTTAAAAGGGCAGCATGGCCAAGCTTTATTTCCATTATGCGACGATGAATGCCGGCAAGACGACGATGCTGCTGCAGGCGTCCTACAATTATCGCGAGCGCGGCATGACGACGATGCTGTTCGTCGCCGGCCACTATCGCAAGGGCGACACCGGGCTGATCTCGTCGCGCATCGGGCTGGAGACCCAGGCCGAGATTTTCCGCGACGGCGACGATCTGTTTGCCCGTGTGGCAGAGCATCACGATCACACGACCGTCCATTGCGTCTTCGTCGACGAGGCGCAGTTCCTCGAAGAGGAGCAGGTGTGGCAGCTTGCCCGTATCGCCGACCGGCTGGACATCCCGGTCATGTGCTACGGCCTGCGCACCGATTTCCAGGGCAAGCTGTTTTCCGGCTCGCGCGCGCTTTTGGCCATTGCCGACGACCTGCGCGAAGTGCGCACCATCTGCCGCTGCGGCCGCAAGGCGACGATGGTCGTGCGCCTCGGTCCGGACGGCAAGGTGGCGAGGCAGGGCGAGCAGGTGGCGATCGGCAAGGATGTCTATGTCTCGCTGTGCCGCCGCCACTGGGAAGAGGAAATAGGCCGCGCAGCGCCCGACGATTTCATCGGCTTCACCAAGGCCTGAAAAGGCACCAGCCAGAGCCAGCCGGGAGTCCGCCATGCTTCGAGCCGTTTCGTCCGCCGGTGTCTTTTTCCTTGCCGGCATCCTTGCCGCGCATGCCGGCGGCGACGCCGCGCTCGGCAAGAAGGTCTTCAATAGATGCATCGCCTGCCACGAGGCGGCGAGCGACCGCGACAAGATCGGCCCGCATCTGCTGGGTGTCGTCGGCCGCACCGCCGGCACGGCTGAAAGCTTCCTCGGCAGCTATTCGCAGGTGATGAAGGACGCCGGCGCTGCCGGCCTTGTCTGGGACGAAGCGAATCTTGCGCAATATCTGAGCGCGCCCAAGCTGACGGTCCCCGGCAACAAGATGGGCTTCACCGGGCTGACCAACGACGCCGACATTGCCAACGTCATCGCTTATCTGAAAGCCGACCCAAAGCCCTGAGCCGCATCCCCAGGCTGGAAGAGTGCATACGATTGTCGCGCCGGCTGCCAAAAGTCCAACCGCAATTGAAGTGCAGCACGCCGGCCCGGTAGTCACGCCAAGACCACGGCTCCATTGCCTTTCAAGAGCAGAACGAAACCTTTTGTTTTCGTGCCGTCCCACATCTGCCGTCTTTCAATCCCCTGAGGCCCCACATATATTCGCCGCTGTTCGCAACCAGCGACGTGATGCCGAAGCGGGAGGTCCCTATGGCGACACTGCAGAATTTCGATGCCGAAATTGCCAAGACCAAGCAGGTCGTGCAGGACATGCGCACCAAGATCGAGCAGTCCGGCACCGTGCTCGACACCCTCGCCAAGGCCGACAAGAAGATCGGCGACGCCAATTTCGACATCGAGAATGCCCGCATCGAGGATGTGCTGAAGCAGCAGAAGGTGATGGAAGGCAACATCGCCGACCTCATTATCGGGCTGGAGGACGCGACCAACGTCTTCGGCGCCGAATTCGAGAGCATGAAGAACTACACCGGCTGGGAAAATTTCATCGGCGTGTTCTCGTTGCAGCGCAAGCAGCGCATGCGCACCGACCGCGTGCGCAACATGTCGCTGGCCGGCAATCTGCAGGAGCTTCTGGCCAAGTCCGACACCATCGTCGGCATCCTCAAGGCCCAGAAGCAGGTTCTCGATCAGCGCTACAAGACTTCCGAGACCAGCCTGTCGCAAGTGATCGAGCGCCGCAAGACCACCATGTCCAACCTCGAAGCGGTGCAGAAGCGCATCGAAGAGCTCAATCCGATGCTGCTCGACATCGAGAACAAGATCGCTGCCTCGACCAGCCAGAAGGAGCGTACGCAGCTCGAGGGCGAGCGCTCGAAACTGGCCACCGAGTACAACGAGAAGCAGGCCAAGGAGCAGGAACTGCTGGCTGAGAGCCAGACGCTGGAACGCTACACCTCGATGTTTCAGACCTTCGTCGATTCGCTCAACAACCAGATCGCAGCGCAGTCGACGCTGATCAACAAGCTGAGCATCGATACCGAGCAGCGCATCGTGCTCTACAAGGCACTGGAAGACTCGCTGAAGACCGCGGCCCAGCAGGATGTCGCCCACAAAATCAACACGCTGGGCAGCCAGGTCGACAACACCGCCGAAGAGACCATGGCCGGCATCGGCGCCGCCTCGCAGAAGCACATTGGCGACCTTCTGGAAATGCACGAGAAGAACATGGTGGCCACCGCCGATATCCAGCGCCGCAAGAAGCTGGCCGACGATGCTTTCGCCCGCCGCTTCGACGAGGTGATGAAGAAGCACAATTCGGCTAATTACGTGCAGTCGTAATTGCCGTACTGTTCCTTGAGGCTCGCTGCATGACCCCTGAAAACGAAGCGGCGGCACGCTATTTCTCGGCGATCACGGCCGCACTTAGCGGTCTCGAAGTGTTCATGCGCGACGATCGCTCGCCGCTCTACCGGCACGGCATCGTTGCCAAGATCGTCGCCGAATACATTGCGCGGCTGGACAAGTCATTTTCCTGCTGGCGCAACCGCCTCGGCTTCATGGAGACGTTCCGCATCTCGCGCGCCGAAAGCGGCTTTCCAGTCTTCCAGAACCTGCTTGAACTGGAAAACGACCGCCGCCAGGCCGACAGCCGCCTCGCCAACATCCCGCAGGCCGGTGAGTTGCGCGAGGAGATGGCCGACTTCATCCTGCGCCACAAGGAGTTTCCGGAGGCGCTGCAGAAGTCGATGGCCGAGCGGCTCTACCTGGAAGACGTCAGGAGCGAGACGACTTTCGGTCCGTTCACGCTGGCGCAGACGGCAAAGGTCTCAGTCAACCCGAAGACGTTGCGGCCTTATTATCTGGTCCATTGGGCCTGCTTCGACGGCAGCGCCAACCTGCCGCTGGTCTATATCGTGACGGTGGAGGATTCCTCCGAAGACATGATCCGGCAGCTCGTCGACAGCGGCGGCAAGCTCAACGAAACGGTCGACATTCCGCTGCCTGTCGACGGCTTGCTCAATCCCGAGCTCGCACATCGCTTCGACGATTTCACCGAAAAGAACTCCGCCTACGCGCTGTCGCCGGCGACCATCGCGGTGAATCTCGACAAGGATTTCGAGCCGCTGCATCCCAAGCAGCTGCGCCGCGTCGTGCTCGGCCCCTTCTATTCGGCAGGGATCACCGACAACAATTCGACGGTAACGGAAGTGCTGGACAAGGTGCGCAAGCCGGAAAACGCCTGGCTGCTGACCTGGACCATCCAGGAAATCTATTCGAAGGCCGAGAAGCCCGGCCGCAAAGGGTTGTTTTCCAGCGAGAAGTCGACGCAGGAATTCTTCATCAACACCGACGATTTGGAAGCCGCGCGCCAGGGCGTTTCGAGCTACGAGAACCACGCACTGATCCCGCACGAGGCCTATCAGGCGCTCTACGCCGCCGGCGAGGCACAGAAAATTTTTTCGGGCTACAAGGTCCACATCCTGTCCAAAGGGCAGGTCATCAGCGACGTCTGACCGTCAAACCGCGGAGCATCCTTCATGGACACCGGCCTGACCACGATCTCGGAAGCCGCAATCGAAAAGCACCGCGCCACCGCGCAGAGCTTCATCACCCGCATCGTCGTGCTGGAAGACCCTTCGCGCGAATCCGGCACCGCGCTCGCTGGCACCAACCGCCGCTTCGTCTCGACCGTATCGGTCGGCTCGGTGCGGCGCACGCGCGAGGTCGAGCTTTCCAAGACCGTCGCCGCCGTCCATCCCGACGACCAGTTGCTGACCATCCCGCAGCACACGCTTCTGTTCCGCGCCCGGCGCGGGCTGGCGATTGCGCTGGCCATATCAGATGTCTTCGCCGAAGGTTCCGACCTGGAAAGCCTGCAGGCCAAGAACACCCGCGCGCCGCTCGAAGGCGACGAGGCCGCCACCTTCAAGAAGCTGCTGTCCGCCTCGGCCTATATTTCCGCCTTCAGCCTCGCCTCCTACCTGTTCCAGCTGATCGACAGCGACGGCGAGGCGCCGAACGACACGCCGGTGCCGGATTTCCTGTTCGACACGCCACAGGATGCGGTGAAGTCGATCGTCGCCGGCCTCGACAAGGCGATATCAGGTTCGGCGGACGATGCTGACCTGATGACCCGCGCCCGCGCCTTCGCCCGCATCGCCATCGACGGGCTTTTGGCGCGAAAGGGCCGCTTCGACGGCATCGGTCCGTTCGAGAACGCGCATATCCGCATCGACGTCGACGACTTCACTCTCGACGGCTTCGATGTCGCCCCCGGCAAGCGCTCGAAGCCGCTGGTGATGACGTTCAAGAAGCCGGAAGAGGTCGTCGGCAACCACATCGCCAAATACCAGTCGGTGAAGCTGGCCAAGATGCTGATGGCCTACGATTTCGAGCGCGAGCTGAACCCCTTCGTCGAGCTCGGCGGCTTCCTGTTCACCTTCATCGGCGACGGCGCGCCCGGCACCGGCAAGACGACGCTGATCCAGATGATCGCTGGCCTCGTCAGCAATTACTGCCAGGTCGCCGGCTACCCCTTTGCCTATGAGAATTTCGGCGTCGACCAGATTTCGTCCTATCAGGGCAAGTCCGGCCAGAACTGCCGCCAATTCATCAACAATGTGCTCAACCCGCGCGTCATCGGCTTCGGCACCATCGACGACATCGACCAGGTGGCGGCGCGCCGCTCCGACGACCGTGCGTCGGCCGGCCAGCAGGAGATCACCGGCGTCCTGATGGACGCCTTCGCCGGTGCCACCACCGTGGTGCGCGGCAACTGCTGTTTCGGCATGTTCTCCAACTATCCCGAAAACGTCGATGACGCGCTGCGCCAGCGCGCCGGCGCCCGCTGGATGGTCGACGGGCCGCAGACCCGCGACGACTATATCGACATCTTTGTCCTGCTGGCCGGCAAGAACCACAAGATCCCGCTCGGTGACCACAAGCTCTATGCCGCCCAAGAAATCCAGCGCGCCGTGATGGAAGCCTATGAGGAGCACGAGAAGCCGCAGGAAGACGGGCTGATGCGGGTCTACGAGCGCTACATGAAGGAGAATGGCGCACCGAAATCGATGGCCGACATCGGCACCTACCTGCATATGATCAAGGACGCCGAGCCGCGCTTCACCGGCCGCGCCATCAAGAACGTCACCGACGCGATTAAGATGCGCGCCATGGATATCGAACTGCCCGACGAATGGTTCGAGAAGCCGGATGCCTTCATGCACAAGAGCTACGACGACAAGAAGGCGATGATCGAGGAACTGCGCGGACCGTTCTCGATGGACATGGTCATGCAGGAGATCAACCGCTACGCCGACTCGGAGTTCCGCTATTCCGACAAGTCCGACGATGCGGCGGTGATGACGATGATCCGCGACACCCGTCTGCGTGACCGCGCGGTGCGCGAAATCGAGGAGATGAAGAAGAAGGGGCTGTGGAATGCGTGAAGTTCTTCCTCATCCCCGAATGCCTCTCTGGCCATGGACAGGCTCCAACCGCAATGCCGAACGACGTGACTCAAACGCTGACGCCCCCCTCTCCCCGTTCTTCACGGGGAGAGGGTAAGGGTGAGGGGCAGCGCATGCGTGGACCGGAAATCGAAACAACGAGGCGAGCAAGGCGCTTACGTCAATCGGACAACGATGCCGAAACGGCACTCTGGATGGAATTGCGCGACCGCAGGCTGAACGGCCACAAATTCGTACGGCAATTTCCAAAAGGTTCCTATTTTGCCGACTTCGCCTGCCGAGAGTGCCAGCTTGTTGTCGAAGTTGAAGGGAGCCAGCATGCCGACAGCAATTATGACCGGGTCCGGGATCGCTTCATCTTCTCGCATGGTTGGTCGATCCTGCGTTTTTGGAATGTGGACGTGTTGAAGGATCGAGAAGCAGTGCTTGAAACGATATTGGCCGCGCTCGGAGGCCGCCTCGAACGCCATATCGAAACGCACGATCTTCGGTTTATTGCCGCCAAAGGCTATGGGGAGACATGTCCTTGACCGTCCGCGTTGCCCCTCACCCTCCCCCTCTCCCCGTGAAGAACGGGGAGAGGGGGGCGTCAGCGTTTGCGCCACATCCTTCTCTGGATAGCCCATTGGAGCAGCATAGATGACCCCCGCCCGGAAACCCGATCTGCTGCGCGAGAACGAGCTGATCTACGGCCGGCTGCTGACTATCGAAGAGCCGCATCTTATCCAGCGCTACAACAAGGCGATGGCCGCCTTCGGCCTGAAGCCGACCAAGCTGAAAAGCTTCGACATCGACCGCACCGGCTTTTCGCCTGAGGTGGCCGACGAGTGTGGCGATTACGCCTATCTCGATCCCAACGAGGTCAACCGCCGCTTCATCATCCTGACGCCGTCGCAGATCGACCTTCCGGTGGTCCACACCGCCTTTTCCAATACCTCGCAACTGATGTTCGAGTTCATGTCGAAGAACCAGCGCGCCATCGACGCGCTGACCATTAAGGATGTCATCTACGGCGAGATCGAGGATTCAGTACCCAAGGTCAACGACATCGAGGACCTGCTGTCGATCAACCAGGTCGAGTTCAAGGTGCTGTCGGCGGAGGACGTACTCGGCAAGGCCGCCGAACTCGGCAAGCTCGTCGACCGGCTGAAGCAGGAACCCGACGCCTGGCGCGACAATGCCATGCTCCAGCGCATGGTGGAGCTGGCCAAGATCTGCGGCGACATCCGCGAGAACGCGCTGGTGCCGGACCAGGTGATCTTCCGCCACAGTGCCTATTGGACCAGCCATTTCGGCGGGCTCTATGTGTTCGTCGACCCGGACATGACGACGGTGATCAGCGATCCGGCGGCACCCGGTTTCCGCCGCTCGCGGCCGTGGCAGGTGAGCTATCTGTCGATCCTCGACGCCGACAAGGTGTTCAAGTTCCTCGCCGCCACCGGCCGCATCGAACTGCCGCGCGCCTCCTGGATTGAAACCTCGGGCTATCTCGAGCATCGCGCCGAAATGGTGGTGCGGGCGCTGATCCGCGACGCCGAACCCGACCGCAATCTGACCGATGTCGACAAGGTCTGGCTGCAGACCTGGATCCACGGCCATGCCGACCTGATCACCACCGACGGCAACTTCCCCTTCCTCAACGCCGCCAAGCGCGAGATCGCCCTGCTCGGCCATCTCAAGATCGAGGACGTGTTGCCGCAGCAGCGTTTCCTGGTCATCCGGGCCAAGCCCGATCATCCCGATGCCTGGCTGACCAACCAGCTGATCTCGGATTTCGTGCCGCAGGACTTCGTTTCGCGCTACGTCTTCAACAAGCCGGGCTTCTACAAGGACTATGACGGCTTCAGCGACGCCTGGCGATCGCATGTTGTGGACGTTCTGAAAACCACATATTTGAAAGACAAGGTGGCGTTTCGCACACGCCTCTACGGCCTGACTGACTGAGGGGGTGCATCGCCATGCTTGATCCGATCGTGAATTTCTTCACCCGGATTTTCCAGTGGATCGGGCGCGGCATTGGCCTCGTCATCGGCGCCATCCTGTGGCCGTTCGTGTGGGCCGGGCGCTGGTACACGCAGCGCGGCTGGATCCTGAAGGCGGTGCTCGGCCTCGCTGTCCTCGTGCTGATCGGCCTCTACGCCAATTTCTTTTACGCCACCCAGTGGTGGAACAATTTCGACCCGAGCTACGTCGACAAATATACTTTCGAGAAACGCAACACGTCCGCCGGCGAGCAGGTCTCCGCTGGCGCCGGCACCGACACCGCCAAGACCTGTGGAAACTCAGGCATAGCCCAGGTGGCGGCAGACCTGACCGACTTCAACGTCAATCAGAATGCCTGGGTCTCGTCGATGATCCTCTACAAGCTCGGCCTGTTCGGCATCGACTGGGACCACACGCCGTTCATGGACAACAAGGCCTCGTTCCAGCGCGGCATCAACCAGGCGGTGCGGCGCACAGCGACCGAGTTGGCCGACAATCTCGGCCGTGTGCGCACCACCTCGCAAATCGATGCCGACCTGCAGGATGCCCGCGGCAACCTGCAGTTCGATGAGGAAACCTGGTACTTCGGCTTGAACCCGTTCGGTCCGAAGACGCCGACGCCGAGTTATTATCGCGACGCCGTGCGCAAGCTGCGTTCCTTCAACGCCCGGCTGGCCGCCTGCCAGGCGACATTCGACGCCCGCGCCGACAATCTGAAGCAGTATATCGACCGCATCTCATCCGATATCGGCTCGACCTCGGCCATCCTCAAGGAGCGCGCCGAAAATCACAACAATGGCTGGTTCGACACCCGAGCCGACGACCGCTTCTGGTTCGCCTATGGCCAGCTCTATGCCTATTACGGGCTGATGAAGGGCGCGCAGGCCGATTTCGACGACGTGATCAAGGAAAAGCACCTGCAGAATCTGTGGGACACCATGGACTCGCAGTTCGTCTCGGCGCTGCGCATCCAGCCCTTCATCATCGCCAATGGCCGCGAGGACGGCTGGCTGTTGCCGACGCACCTGACTACGATGGGTTTCTACATCCTGCGCGTGCGTTCGAACATGGTCGAGATCAGCAACGTGCTGACGCAGTAGTTCGGGCCTGCGCACCACGATATCAAATCGGGCTCTCGGCGGAACCTGATCGTCTCGTCGTTGTTGAATGGCTGGGCGACAGCCGGCGAGGACACGAGATGGATATCCGGGACTTTGCGCAAAATTTCTACGCCATGATCGACACGCAGGAATGGGACAAGCTTGCCGATCTGGTTTCCCCGGATCTCGCCGTTCATTTAGGCAGCGCCGGCCCGATCGGCTTCGATGACTGGCGCAAATCCCTCATCGAATTCTTTGTCGGATTCCCGGACGGACATCACCTTATCGACGACTATGTCATTGATGCCGACAGGGTGGCCACGCGCTGCCGTTTTCAGGGGACGCACACCGGCATCTTCCATGGCGTCGAGCCGAGCGGAAACCGCGTCTCGGTTGGCGTGATCCACATCGATCGGCTTGAGAACGGCGTCGCGGTCGAGCACTTCGGCCAACTCGACGCCTTGGGGCTGCTGCGTCAGATCCGCGTCTATTAGCTGCTCATACTCGAAAACCCAAAACCGGACCAACAGCTCGAAGCGCCGGCCGGTGCTCGAACCCTGTCGCTTTTCGCGTATTGCGCGGCTGTTTTGAGACGGCGGAACAGCGCCTGCTCTGGCTTCTATACTGCGCGACAACCGGGCGCAAAGACCCGAGACACGTCGACCGGGAAACAGAGATATCTTTCTTCTTAGGAAACTTAGTTGCATGCGAGTTGACGCCACGGCAGCGACAGGGTTAGAACATGCCCTCGCCTGCAGTGCCGGGGCGTCTTGAATGCATGCGACCACATTGATCAAACCCGTCCCCTCCACCGTCCAATCCAGAGGAAAGCCGTCATGGCCGAAGTGAAGTCCGACATCGAGATCGCGCGCGCCGCCAGGAAGAAGCAGATCCAGGAGATCGGCCAGAAGATCGGCATTCCGAGCGAACACCTTTTGCCTTACGGCCACGACAAGGCCAAGATCTCAGCCGAGTTCATCAAGTCGGTGAAGGATAACAGGGACGGCAAGCTGATCCTCGTCACCGCCATCAACCCGACGCCGGCCGGCGAAGGCAAGACGACGACGACAGTGGGTCTCGGCGACGGCCTCAACCGCATCGGCAAGAAGGCGATCGTCTGCATCCGTGAAGCCTCGCTCGGCCCGAACTTCGGCGTCAAGGGCGGTGCCGCCGGCGGCGGCTATGCCCAGGTCGTGCCGATGGAGGACATGAACCTTCACTTCACCGGCGATTTCCATGCCATCACCACCGCGCACAATCTGCTTTCGGCGCTGATCGACAACCACATCTACTGGGGCAACGAGCTCGGCATCGACATCCGCCGCGTTGTCTGGCGCCGCGTCATGGACATGAACGACCGCGCGTTGCGCGAAATCATCTGTTCGCTCGGCGGCGTCGCCAACGGCTTTCCGCGCGAAGCGGGTTTCGACATCACCGTCGCCTCGGAAGTCATGGCGATCTTGTGCCTCGCCACCGACCTGAAGGACCTGGAAAAGCGCCTCGGCGACATCATCGTCGCTTATCGCCGCGACAAGTCGCCGGTCTATGCCCGCGACCTCAAGGCAGACGGCGCCATGGCCGTGCTGCTGAAGGACGCCATGCAACCCAACCTCGTGCAGACGCTGGAGAACAACCCGGCCTTCGTCCATGGCGGCCCGTTCGCCAACATCGCGCATGGCTGCAACTCGGTCGTCGCCACAACGACGGCACTGAAGCTCGCCGACTATGTCGTCACCGAAGCCGGTTTCGGCGCCGATCTCGGCGCCGAAAAATTCTTCGACATCAAGTGCCGCAAGGCCGGCCTGAAGCCGGCGGCAGCCGTTATCGTCGCCACCGTGCGCGCCATGAAGATGAATGGCGGCGTCAAGAAGGAAGACCTCGGCAAGGAGAATATCGAGGCGGTGAAAAAGGGCTGCGCCAACCTCGGCCGCCACATCGAGAACATCAGGCAGTTCGGCGTGCCGGCTGTAGTCGCCATCAACCACTTCTATTCCGACAGCGACGCGGAAATCCGGGCTATGAAGGATTATGTCGCCTCGATGGGCGAGGAGGCGATCCTCTGCAAGCACTGGGCTCAGGGATCGGCCGGCATCGAGGAACTTGCCAACAAGGTGGTGGCGCTGGCCGAATCCGGCGCGTCGCAGTTTGCACCGCTCTATCCCGACGCCATGCCGCTGTTCGAGAAGATCAACACCATCGTCCAGCGCATCTATCGCGGTTCCGAAGCGATTGCCGACAAGTCGGTACGCGACCAGCTGCACGCCTGGGAGCACGCCGGCTACGGCAACCTGCCGGTCTGCATGGCCAAGACGCAATATTCCTTCTCGACCGACCCGAACCTGCGTGGCGCACCGACCGGCCACACCGTGCCGGTGCGCGAGGTCAGGCTATCTGCCGGCGCCGGCTTCGTCGTCATCATTTGCGGCGAGGTCATGACCATGCCCGGCCTGCCCAAGACGCCGTCATCGGAAAAGATCTTCCTCAACGAGATCGGCCAGATCGAAGGCTTGTTCTGAGAGCTTCGACGATCCAAAATGCAAAGGGCGCCGCATCGCTGCGACGCCCTTTTTTGTTACGATACCGGTCCCCTTACGCGGCGTTCCGCGCCAGTGCCCGCTGGTTGGACGCAAAGATCGTATCGCGTTCGGGCAGTGCGCCGGTCTTCAGGCAGTCGATCCATTCGGTGGTTTTGAGGACGGCAGCGAAGCGCGACTGCAGAATGACCGTCACCACGCGATGGATGTCCTCGGCCGAAGCATAGCCGGCACTGTTGGCATAGGGCACCGAGCCGGTGGCGTCGGACAGGAACTCGACCGCAAAGCCCATATGGACGGCGTGGATGACGGTCGACAGGTCGCAATTATGGGTCATGTAACCGACGACGGTGATCGTATCGATCGCATTGGCGCGCAGCCAATCCTCGAGATCGGTGCCCGTGAAGGCGCTCGGCAGCGTCTTCTCGATATAATGATCGCGGCTTCGCCTGGCGATCTCGGGATGCAATTCGGCGCCGGGGCTGCCCTTGGCGAAGATCGGCGCCGTCTCTGGCGCCATCTGCTTAATGACCACCACCTTGACGCCGGCCTGAGCGGCTGCGTCCATGGCCTGTGCCACGTTGACGACGCTGTCGCGGAATGGCGGGTGCTGGATGGCAAGGTTGCCGCCGTCATAGTCATTTTGGACATCGACGACGACGAGGGCACGGCGTGGCGCTTTGGCTTCCGACATGGAGTTTCCTTTCCCGTTTTGGCTTTGATTGGTCGAGGATAGGCATGCCATCGGATTGCAAAAGTGTCCCGATTGACATTATTCGAAAGAATTGGGACAATTTGATACTAATCCCTGTTGGTGCTCCTCATGGCCAATCCGATCGTTGCCGCCATCGCCTTCGATGGCATCAGTCCGTTCCATCTTTCGGTGCCTTGCCTGGTGTTCGGCGACGATCGCACGGCGCTTGGTCTGCCGCGCTTCGATTTCCGGGTCTGCGCGATCGAGAACGGACCAATCCGCACCGATGCCGGGCTGACCATAACCGTCCCTCACGGGCTCTCAGCACTCGATGACGCCGACATCGTAATCGTCCCAAGCTGGAGGAACCTCGAGGACCCGCCTCCTGCGGCGCTGACCGAGGCGCTGCGCCGCGCCCATCGGCGCGGCGCGCTGATCGTTGGTCTGTGCCTCGGCACCTTCGCCATTGCCGCGACCGGACTGCTGTCGGGACGGCGGGCGACGACACACTGGGCCTATACCGAGCAGTTGCAGGCGCTTTATCCCGACATAATCGTCGACGCAGACGTGCTTTACGTCGACGACGGCGATGTCGTGACGTCGGCCGGCGTCGCTGCCGGGCTCGACTGCTGCCTTCATGTCGTGCGCGCCCGCTATGGCGCGGAAGCAGCGCTGCGGCTGGCCCGGCAAATCGTCCTTTCGCCGCACCGCCAGGGCGGGCAGGCACAATTCATCGAGCGTCCCCTGGCAAAGAGCGAGAACACGGACCGGTTTGCGCAGGCTCTCGACACGGTTGTGAGAACGCTGGGCGACGCACACAGCCTGGACAGCGTCGCCGGCGCCGCCGGCCTCACCCGCCGCACATTCACGCGCCGCTTTCAGAAATCGATCGGCACCAGTTTCGGCGACTGGCTGACCGAGCAGCGCGTCCAGCTGGCGCAGCGGCTGCTCGAATCGACATCCCAGTCGATGGACGCGATCGCTTTCCAGGCTGGTTTCGGCAGCGCCACCTCGCTTCGCCAGCATTTCGCGGCGCGGCTCAGGACTTCGCCGGCCCAGTACCGGCGCGAATTCTCGAAGAACGTTCAGAACGAGCGCATCGCACACTTCTCTCCGCGCCAATCCGGCTGAAGCAAAGCAGTGCCCCCGGCCGAACGGCAAGGGGGCACCGCATCGTTGCAGCGCCCCTTGTATGGCGGGCCGCGGCCTATCAGACGACATCTTCCGGCGAGGGCGCGCGCTTGCGGCCCGTAATCATCGCACGAATCAGGTTTTCGTGATGGCGCAGACTCGCCAGCAGCACGCCACCGACATGAAGTCCGACAAGCACCAGGATGCCGTTGCCAAGTATCTTGTGCACATCCTCGACCCATGTCACGCCCCAATAGGCGTCGGTGGTCTGCATCCAGCCGGTAAGCGCAATGCCCGCCACGCTGGCCAGCAGCGCCAGCACCATGGCGCCGCCAGCAGGGTTATGGCCGAGATACCTTCGCTCGCGATGACTGGCCACGTCGGTAAGATATCCGGCCACCTCTCGCGGACCGCGCACGAACTGGCGGAAGCGCACGTATCGTGATCCTGCCAGCCCCGCGATCATTCGCGAGGCGATCAACACGCCGGCTGAGTAGCCGGCCAGTTCATGCACCTTCATGATCTCCCCGGAGGACAGCCACGCCACCGCCACGCACAAGACCAGCGACCAGTGAAAGAGGCGGACATAGGGGCTCCAGACCCTGACCGAGGATCCTCGTATCGAAACGGTGGCGTTCATGGCGATCAACCGTCGTCGGAATCAGCGCCCATCGACTCGAGCGTCTTGGGATTGAAGACGGCTTCCAGCTTCTTGCCATTGGCGTCGATCGCCTTGGCCTCGTAGCAGCCATTTTCTGTCTTGATGCCGCGGACTTTCCAGCCCTCGCCTTCGAGTTTCTTCTGCAAGGCCTCGCGCGGCTGCCACTGGTCCGTCGGGACGTTGCATTTGTCGGCGGCGACGGCCGGGCCGGCGACAGCCAGGACCAGCGCGGTCAGGATGATTGTCTTCATGTCGGTTTTCTCCATCGGGTGATTCCGATGCGAAAACCCTGACGCCGAAAGCTGACAGCAGCCTGAACGCGCAAATGCCGCATGCCAGAAGCTTTAAATCCACCACGCATCACCTGGCATTCAGGCTACTGTCAGCCTTGTGCTGCATGGAGCAACAAGCGATCGGGCGCGGAGGCAATGTGCGGGTTCTGTTGATCGAGGACGATCAGGTGCTGGGCGAAGCCGTGCGCGATCACGTCGCCGCCGACGGCCATGCCGTGGACTGGAGTACGACACTCGCGGATGCCCGCGAACACCTCGATGTCGTGTCCTATGAACTCGTACTGCTCGATCTGCACTTGCCAGATGGCAAGGGTCTCGACTTCCTGAAGGCATTCCGTCGTAAAGGCGCCGATATGCCGGTCATCGTCCTGACTGCGCGCGATCAGCTCTCCGACCGGATAGAGGGGCTGAATTCGGGCGCCGACGACTATCTGGTCAAGCCGTTCGATCTCGGCGAACTGTCCGCTCGCCTCGCCGCGGTCGCACGACGCTACTCAGGGAACCCAAACCCGCTGATCCGTCTCGGGCCGATCGAAATCGACCAGGCCAGCCGCCGCGTTGTCGTCGACGGCGCGGAAGCCATGCTGACTTCGCGCGAGTGGGCAGTGCTTGAGCAGTTCCTGCGCCGGCCCGGCATCACGGTCGGCAAGGGACAGATCGAGGACGCACTCTACGCGTTCGGCGCTGAGGTCGAAAGCAATACCGTCGAGGTCTATGTCAGCCGCTTGCGCAGGAAGATCGGGCGCGAGACGATCATGACCGTAAGGGGGCTGGGCTATCGCCTGGCATCCGGATGAGATTGTTCGACAGCCTCGTCGGCCGGCTCGTCGCTTCGCTGATCCTAGTCACGGTCGCGTTCGGACTGATCGCCGCGGCCACCGGAAGCTTCACGCTGCATCGCGAAATTAACGAAGCCATGGACAGTGCGATGCAGGAAGCGGCGCGCCGGCTGCTGCCGCTCGTCATCGACGACCTCTTCGAGCGTGAAACATCGCAGTCTCCGCGCCGGCTGGCGGAAGCCGTTTCGGAGGACGACGGCGGAAGGCTGATCGTCCAGGTGCGCAACGGCGACGGGCGTGTGTTGATGCATTCGTACAACGCTCCCGCCGAGCCGCTCACGGCCAAACTCGTACAGGGATTCTCTGAGGAGGCCGGCAGGCGCATCTACACCGAACCGGCCATCAGCGGCTCGGTTTTCGTCCAGGTCGCCGAGCTCGACGCACGGCGCAACGAGGAGACATTCGAAGCCGCAACCGGATTCCTGGTGCCGATTTCCGTGCTTATGCCACTGAGCGCGATCGTCGCGTGGCTGATCTTGGCGCGTTCGCTCAGGCCAATCGCAACGCTGCGCAGTGAGATCAGCGCCCGCCACGGCGACAACCTTGCTCCCATCCGTACCGAGGAACTCCCCTCCGAACTCGCAGCCATCGCCAAGTCGGTTAATAGCTTGATGCGGCGTCTGCACTTGGCGCTCGACGCCGAAAAGGAATTCACTGCGAACGCCGCGCACGAGTTGCGCACCCCGATCGCCGGCGCGCTGGCGCAGACGGAGCGCATGATCGCCGAGGCGGCGGATGAGGCCGGAAAGAAACGGCCGCGCCAGATCAAGGCGGCCCTGTCCGATCTCGCCAGCCTGTCCGAAAAGCTGATGCAACTCGCGCGCGCCGATGCCGGCATGGCCGCTGCCGGCAAGCCAGCCGATCTCGCTGCAGTCGCGGCACTGGTCGTCGCCGACCTCGAACAGCATGGCGAAAGCCGCGGTCGCCTTCGCCTCAAAGCGCCGGCGAAAAGCACGGTGCAAGCAGCGATCGACACGGACGCGCTGGCCATAGTCCTGCGCAACCTTATCGAAAACGCCTTGCGGCATGGCGCCGAAAGCGGGCAGGTGGTCGTGCGCATCAGCGACGATGCCAGGCTCAGTGTGGTCAACGAAGGCCTCGTGATTCCAGCCCACTCTCTGAACGGCCTGGTCAAGCGCTTCGAACGCGGGGCAACGCGCGCCGATGGATCAGGCCTCGGACTGGCGATCGTTACCCGAATCCTGCAGCAGACCGGAGCGAAGCTTGTCCTGAACTCACCGGCATCCGGCCGGCAGGACGGCTTCGAAGCGGTGGTCCAATTCCCGCCTACGTGACCGTCGACTGCAGATAAACGTCAGCCGCGTTTGACCGGCCGTGCCGGATTGCCGACGACCGTAGTGTTCGCAGGCACGTCGCGGGTCACCACCGCACCCGCCCCGACGATTGCGCCCTTGCCGATGGTGACACCGCCAAGGATGATGGCAGTTCCGCCGATCCAGGCGCTGTCGCCGATCTCAACCGGCTTTGCGATCTCCAGCCCTGCCTGCCGTCCGGCGGCCTCCTTGTGGTGCTCGGCGCAATAAATCTGCACGTTGGGGCCTAGCAGCACTCGCTTGCCGATGCGGACAATTGCCGTGTCAAGGATAGTGCAGCCAGCGTTGAGGAAGACGCCGTCGCCGAGAAAGATGTTGAAGCCGTAGGCACAGTGGAACGGCGCCTCGATCCGGGCACCATCGCCCGCGCCGCCGAGCAGCGGCTTCAGACGGGGCCCGATCTCGCCACGTTGCCGGGGTGGCAGGCTGTTGTGCTCGAATACTGCATCTCGGGCGACGACGCGCAGCGCCTCCAACTCCGGATCGAGGCAAGAATACCACTCGCCAGCTGCCATCTTTGTGCGTTCACTTCCCGTCAAGGCCGGCGCCTCCTGCATTATCGTATGGCAAAGTGTCAGAGTTGATCCCTCTTTGGTCAAATGCCGCGCCTATGCTAGCCTGCCCTGGCAGGGTTGTCCCAGGTCCTGACATCGAGGGGATCAAGCATGCTGTACGTTCTTGCACTGCTGATCGGCGTCATCGCCGGCCTGCGTGCAATGACTGCGCCCGCCGCGGTCGCCTGGGGTGCCTGGCTCGGCTGGCTGCCGGCCGCCGGAACCTGGGCTGGTTTCATGGGCCATTGGATCGCCGTCGGCATCTTCACCATCTTGGCGATCGTCGAGCTGGTCACCGACCAATTGCCGTCGACGCCGAGCCGCAAGGTGCCGCAGCAGTTCGGCGCGCGCATCATCATGGGCGCCTTCACCGGCGCAGTGCTCGGTGCGACAGGCAGCATCACCATTGGCGGCCTGATCGCCGGCGCACTCGGCGCGGTGGTCGGCACGCTGGGCGGGGCCCAGGTGCGCGCACGGCTGGCTGCCGCCATCGGCAAGGACCTGCCCGCCGCCCTCATCGAGGATGCGGTGGCGATCATCGGCGGCCTGCTTATCGTGGCGGCAGTGGTATGACGGCAAAGACATTCGACGCCATCATCATTGGCGCCGGACAGGCCGGCCCGCCGCTCGCCGGCCGGCTAGCGGCAGCCGGGATGAGCGTTGCGCTGATTGAGCGAAAGCTTGTCGGCGGTACTTGCGTCAACACCGGCTGCATGCCGACCAAGGCGATGGTGGCCAGCGCCTATGCCGCGCATCTTGCCCGCCGCGCCGCCGACTACGGTGTGACGCTCTCCGGTCCTGTCGGCGTCGACTACAAGATGATCAAGGCGCGCAAGGACAAGGTCTCGAACGACGCCCGCACCAACCTCGAAAGCTGGATCGGCGGCATGGACAAATGCACGCTTTATCGCGGCCATGCACGCTTCGAAACCGCCAACACGGTGCGCGTCGGCGAGGACTTGCTGAGCGCGGAGAAAATATTCCTCAACACCGGCGGCCGCGCCTCGGTGCCTGACCTGCCCGGCGTCAATGACATCTCATATCTCACTAATTCCTCGATGATGGATCTCGACGTACTGCCGCGCCATCTCGTCGTCGTCGGCGGCAGCTACATCTCACTCGAATTCGCGCAGATGTTCCGCCGCTTCGGCAGTGATGTCACAGTGATCGAAAAGAGCCCGCGGCTGATCGACCGCGAGGACGAGGATGTCTCGGACGCCATCTTGTCCATCTTCGAAAATGAAGACATCAAGGTTCATCTCGGCGCCGGCGACATCAGCTTTGCCAAACAGGGAAACGACATTGCCGTGACCTACTCCGCCGGCAAGGCGCCGGCGGTCGGCTCGCATGTGCTGCTGGCGCTGGGCCGGACGCCAAACACCGACGATCTCGACCTGGACAAGGCCGGCGTCGAGGTTGACAAACGCGGCTTCATTGTTGTCGACGACCAGTTGCGCACCAGCGTGCCCGGCATCTGGGCGATGGGCGACTGCAACGGCAAAGGCGCCTTCACCCATACCTCCTATAACGACTACGAGATCGTCGCCGCCAACCTGCTCGACAACGATCCGCGCAAGGTGAGCGACCGCATCGAGGCGTACGCGCTCTATATCGACCCGCCGCTCGGCCGTTGCGGCATGACTGAAGCCGCGGTGAGGAAATCCGGCCGTCGCGCGCTGGTCGGGGAGCGGCCGATGACCCGCGTCGGCCGCGCCGTCGAGAAAGGCGAAACGCAAGGCTTCATGAGGATTCTGGTCGATGCCGACAGCAGGGAAATTCTCGGCTGCTCGGTGCTCGGCCCGGGCGGCGACGAGGCGATACACTGCGTGCTCGACCTGATGTATGCCAAGGCGCCGGTCAGCACGCTGGCGCGAGCCATGCATATCCATCCGAACGTCTCGGAACTCCTGCCCACCATCGCCCAGGAACTGAAGCCGCTGGTGTAAAGTCGGGCGCAGGCATTGGAACCGTTATTGCCCATCGCGACCCTTCAGGCTGCCGCCGAGTGGCCTCGTTGCGCCCATAACGCGAAAAGCTGGACCAATCGACAGCGAACCTTCGACGGGGCATGTCTCCCCGTGTTCGTCACGGAGGCATCACATGCAGAAATCGATCGAACGCATCGCCGGTGACAGCGAGGGCGTTTCCTACGAATTCCCGGTGTTCCGCTTCGAAGGAACGGACAACACAGCATCTTCGGCCTATCTGCAGGCCGCACTCCATGCCGGCGAGCTGCCAGGCGTCGTCGCCATCGATGCGCTGATGCCGATGCTGACCAAGGCCCAGGCCGAGGGGCGCATCAAGGGCTCGATCACCATCGTACCCCAAGCCAATCCGGTCGGCCGCGCCCAGTATCATTTCGGCGAGCACCAGGGCCGTTTTCACTTGGGCACGCGAACCAACTTCAACCGCGGCTTTCCACTGCTCGCCGTACCCGACACCTCACTGTTGCCGGACACGGCGCTTGGCACGGCCGATCAGCGGCTGAAGACCCGGCTGCTGCAATTGTCGATTGGCCACGACATCGTGCTCGACCTGCATTGCGACGACGAGGGCCTGGCCTACCTCTATGTCCACACCGGCCTGTGGCCGGCGATGGCCGATTGTGCGGCAGCCATGGGCGTCGATGCGGTGGTACTGTGGGATGAGGATACCGACGGCACTTTCGAAGGCGCCTCGATCATGCCGTATCAGAACGCTTCGGCAGACGTGGCGCGGTTCGACCGGCGCGTCGCCGCCACGGTCGAATACCGCGGCATACTCGATGTCGATGGCGCCCTGGCCGGCTCCGATGCCGAAGGGCTCTACCGGCTGCTGGTGGCGCGCGGCGTGATCGCCGATCAGGCCCTGCCCGCGCCTAGTGGTTTCGCCGGCATCGTCGCTCCGCTCGAAAACATCGACATGATGCCCGCACCCCGCGCCGGCGCTATCCTTTATGACGTGAAGCCCGGCGACCGCGTCGCCAAGGGCGCGCGGCTTGCCACCATCATCCATGCACCGGGCGAAGCCGGCGGTCGCGCTGAAGTGTTCGCGCCGCAAGCGGGCGTCATCCTGACACGGCGTTCCCGACGCATCATCCGTACCGGCGAAGACCTGCTGAAGCTGGTCGGCGACAAGAAGAGCGCCGACGCGAGGTCGGGGACGCTGGAGGACTGAGGGTAGGAGCCATTTTGGCAGCGTGGCATTCGGTCCCTCCGAATCCGCTTGCCGACCCGACCGTTCGCCGCTATTGAAATCGCCATGAACATGCGTTCGATCAAGACCGTTTGGTGGTGGGCTCGCTGACAGCGGCCTGTTCGAACGCGTGCGCGTGAAAATAGAGGGTGGCCGCAACGGAATGTCCGGGCGGCCATTTGTTTTTTCAAGCCATTCCCGGGTCCGTTGCCCAAGACGCTGATGGAGACGGCAATGACGACGAAAATTCTGGACAACGGGGCGGAGCGCTTCGTCACAGCGGGCGGTGTGACGATTACCCGCGAGCGCCACGACCAGCCTTACGAAGGTGCGATCGATGCCTATGTTGACGGGCTGAACTCGCGCCGCGGCGCCGTGTTTTCCTCGAATTACGAATATCCAGGTCGTTACACGCGCTGGGACACCGCCATCATCGATCCGCCGCTGGTGATATCGGCGCGCGGCCGCGCCATGCGCATCGAGGCGCTGAACAGCCGCGGCGAGGTGCTTTTGCCGGTGATCGGCAAGGCGCTCGCCGAGCTTGCCGACGTGGCGATCACCGATACGTCGAAGAAACTCATCCGCCTCGACGTGGCCAAGCCCGGCCGTGTCTTCACCGAAGAGGAGCGCAGCCGCGTTCCCTCCGTCTTCACCGTGCTGCGTGCCATCACCGCTCTGTTCAGGACCGAGGAAGACGCCAATCTCGGCCTCTATGGTGCCTTCGGCTACGATCTCGCCTTCCAGTTCGATCCGGTCGACTACAAGCTCGAACGCCAGCAAAGCCAGCGCGACCTCGTGCTGTTCCTGCCCGACGAGATCCTTGTCGTCGATCACTATTCGACCAAGGCCTGGACCGACCGCTACGACTATTCCGGCGACGAGTTTTCAACGGAAGGGCTGCCGCGCGAGGAGATCGTCGAGCCGTTCAGGACCGCCGACCGCATCCCGCCGCGCGGCGACCATGAGCCCGGCGAATATGCCGATCTGGTGCGCAAGGCGATGGAAAGCTTCAAGCGCGGTGACCTGTTCGAGGTGGTGCCCGGCCAGATGTTCTACGAGCGCTGCGAGACGCCGCCCTCCGACATTTCCCGCAAGCTGAAGACGATCAACCCCTCACCCTATTCCTTCTTCATCAATCTCGGCGAAGGCGAGTACCTGATCGGCGCCTCGCCGGAAATGTTCGTGCGCGTCAACGGCCGCCGCGTCGAGACCTGCCCGATCTCGGGCACGATCAAGCGTGGCGACGATGCCATTTCCGACTCAGAGCAGATCCTGAAATTGCTCAATTCGAAAAAGGACGAATCCGAGCTCACCATGTGCTCGGACGTCGACCGCAACGACAAGTCGAGGGTCTGCGAGCCGGGCTCGGTGCGCGTCATCGGCCGCCGCCAGATCGAGATGTATTCGCGCCTGATCCACACCGTCGATCACATCGAGGGGCGGCTGCGGGAAGGCATGGATGCCTTCGACGCGTTCTTGTCGCACGCCTGGGCGGTCACTGTTACCGGCGCGCCGAAACTGTGGGCCATGCGCTTCATCGAGCAGAACGAGAAGAGCCCGCGTGCCTGGTATGGCGGAGCGATCGGCATGGTCAATTTCAACGGCGACATGAACACCGGCCTGACGCTTCGCACCATCCGCATCAAGGACGGTATCGCCGAGGTGCGTGCCGGCGCAACGCTGCTCTTCGACAGCGTTCCCGAGGAAGAAGAAGCCGAAACCGAACTGAAGGCATCCGCCATGCTCTCCGCCATCCGCGACGCCAAAGCCGGCAATGCCGCCGGCACCGAACGCACCACGGCCCGCGTCGGCGACGGCGTCAACATCCTGTTGGTCGATCACGAGGACAGTTTTGTCCACACGCTCGCCAATTATTTCCGCCAGACCGGCGCCAATGTCTCGACCGTGCGCTCGCCGGTGCCGGAGGAAGTGTTCGAACGGCTGAAGCCAGACCTTGTCGTCCTGTCGCCCGGCCCCGGCACGCCGAAGGATTTCGATTGCGCCGCGACCATCAAGAAGGCACGCGCCCGCGACCTGCCGATCTTCGGCGTCTGCCTCGGCCTGCAGGCACTGGCCGAGGCCTATGGCGGCGAACTGCGGCAACTGCATATACCGATGCATGGCAAACCGTCGCGCATCCGCGTGTCAAAGCCGGGCATCATCTTCTCCGGCCTGCCCAAGGAGGTGACAGTCGGCCGCTATCACTCGATCTTCGCCGATCCGGTGCGGCTGCCGGACGACTTCGTCGTTACTGCAGAAACGGAGGACGGCGTCATCATGGCGTTCGAGCACCGCAAGGAGCCTATTGCTGCGGTGCAGTTCCATCCGGAATCGATCATGACGCTCGGCCACAATGCCGGCATGCGCATCATCGAGAACATCGTCGCGCATCTGCCACGCAAGGCCAAGGAAAAGGCCGCTTAGCCGGAGTTTCCACGGCTGGAACCGACCAATGACAGCAATTGAGCCGAAAACAGCCGCCAGACGCAAAGTCGCTAACCTCGCCTTCAGGTCGATCGTCGTCGCTTGCGTCGTGCTCGGCCTGAAACTTGCCGCCTGGTACATCACCGGTTCCGTGGCGCTGTATTCGGACGCGGCTGAATCGATCGTCAATGTCATTGCGTCGGCGGCCGCCTACTGGGCGATCCTGGTCAGCTACAAGCCGGCCGACCAGGATCATCCGTTCGGCCATCACAAGGCCGAGTATTTCTCTGCCGTTCTGGAAGGGGTGCTGATCGTGGTGGCGGCGCTGTTGATCCTGAATGCGGTCTGGCGGTCCTGGCAGCATCACGCCCCCATCGAGCAGCCCTGGACCGGCCTTGCCGTCAACGGCGTTGCGACAGTGATCAACGCCTTCTGGGCCTGGACGCTGATCCGCGCCGGACGCAGCGAAAAATCGCCGGCGCTGGTCGCCGACGGCAAGCACATAATGACCGATGTGGTGACCTCGGTCGGCGTCTTTGCCGGCCTGGTCGGCGCCGTGCTGAGCGGCTGGCAGATCCTCGACCCCGCACTTGCCGTTATCGTGGCGCTGAACATCCTTTGGCAAGGCTGGCATGTCATCGGCTCGTCGATGAACGGGCTAATGGACCGCGCTGTCGACACCCAGGAACACATGCACATCCGCGACATCATCTCGGCCAATTGCAAGGGTGCGCTGGAAGTTCATGACTTGAAGACGCGCATCGCCGGCCGCGCCACCTTCATCGAGTTCCATCTGGTCGTCGATGCCGACATGTCGGTCGGCGACAGCCACGTCATCTGCGACCGCATCGAGGACGCGCTGAAAGCCGAGATCCCCTCGGTTCGCGTCACCATCCATGTCGAGCCCGACGACGAGGCAAAGCTGCCTAGGGGCACGACGGCCGTTCCGTTCGCGTGAAGCGTCTCGATCCCTGACGTGCCGGTCCGAGCAGATCGATTACCTGAACAAGTCGTCCAAAACCGACCGGTCCTGCTCCGCCGGCCTTTCCAGTGCCGCCTCGGCGAAATCGTCGTCGACTGTTCCGGTCGCCTGGTCGAGCCAGGCCTAATCCTGCGCAAGCGGTTCGAGAATTACGCTATGCCCGTGGCGGCGGATCGAAACCTCCTTGGTTTTGATACGGAATTCCTTGGGTAGGCGCACTGCCTGAGAACGACCTGACCAGAACACCTTTGCCTTGTTCATCGTGCCATCTCCTCAGGGCGCGCAGGCGGATTGCGGCATCGGGGTCAGCCGAAACACCTTGTCGTCGGATCTGGTGTCGCCTTCCGCCACCTTTGAGCAGAGGTCGACGATCGGCAGCGAGCTGTTCGGGTTGGCCAGCATCATCGTGCCGTTGGCGCCACGGCGCAGGAAAATTTCCTTCTGCGCGATATCGCAGGAAAAATCGCTCATTTTCGCGCTGGCCGCGCAGCGCCACTGGTCCGCCTCGCCCTGGCAGAAATAGGTCTGCGTGACCTTGCCCGACTTCTGCCGCGTGGTGACCGAAATGGTGACGTCGGCTCCGTCCGGCCAGCTGGCCACATCGCCGTTGGCGAACGACGCCAGTTCGATCGGGCCGCGGAAAACCCGGATGGATTGCGTCACCTGGCCGGGATGCGAGCCGAGATGCGCTGCATCGTAGTCGCGGCCGTAGCAGAAGGCCTGGTCCGGCTTCAGCCGCTCGCGCAGCGGCGGGCCGAGTGCCGGATCGATCGGATCGATGCGCGCGAACTCCGCCTTGCAGGTCGCGGCCGGCATCGGGTCGAGCCGGAAGCCGTCATCCTCGTTGCCCAGCACCTGCTTGTCGTATTCCGCCGCACCGAGCTCGTCTTCCGCTCCCGCATCGAGATAAAGATCGGGCTGCACGTCGAAAACGATCAGCCGGCCTTTGTCATCGACCTTCAGTGAGGCCATGGTGCGATCGCAATCCATGCCGCAATGGATCGCGCCGGTCGTGCCGTCCCCGGACTCTTTGTTGCACCAGCCGCCGACCCATTCCGGCGCCTGGGCGCCGCGCACCGTCGTGGCCATGAAGGAGTTGTAGGACGTGTCGGATCCGGGGCTTGACTCCTCGTTCGGATGGCTGACCGGATCGGGACCGTAGTAGAAGAAGATCCGCGCCACCTTCTGATGCGGGTGCGCCTTGAGATGCGCTGCCTCATAGACTCGTCCGAAACAGGCATCGGCG
Source organism: Mesorhizobium sp. M00.F.Ca.ET.216.01.1.1 (assembly GCF_004010325.2). Taxonomy (GTDB): domain Bacteria; phylum Pseudomonadota; class Alphaproteobacteria; order Rhizobiales; family Rhizobiaceae; genus Mesorhizobium. The sequence goes on along the minus strand of NZ_SADR02000025.1, from coordinate 8,351 downwards.
CCGTTCGGGCTGAGTTCCGTAAGCTTGGGTGTGTCGTCGGCGAACGCTGTGCCGGCAAGTGCGGCAAATAGGGCGACGCCAAATCCGGTGCCCAACATAGCCTTCGACGTCATGTTCCCCTCCTCGCATCGACACGACGCGGCGTCAATTTATGCTAGGATCGGTACCGAGGCCACGCAATTTGTGAGGCCGGCAACAGGAGGGGAAGTCATGCGACGCCGCGACATTTTCCGTGCGGGTCTTGCCGGAGCCGCTGGCCTTTTTGGGCTACGCCAGGTCAAGGCGGCAGCCGTGGAAGAGGAAAGGCAAAAGGTCGCCTATCACCTCAGCGATCTCGACAAAGTCAATTTCGTGCTCGGCAACATCAAGAACCACTATGAAGGCACCGGCGGCAATGTCGACATCGCCCTCGTCGTGCATGGTCCGGCCCTTGCCGCCTTCAAGTCCAAGGGTATATCCGCCGCGGTTTCCGGGCGTTTCGCTGGGCTTGTCCAGGAAGGGCTCAGCCCACACGCTTGCGCCAACACCATGCACGGCATGGATATCTCGCTGGCCGACCTGCTCGACGGCTTCGACGCCGCCGAGAACGGCGGCGTCGTCAAGCTCGCCGAACTGCAACGCCAGGGCTATGTCTATATCAGGCCTTGAACGTGACGGCGGCGAGGGCCTACGAATGACGGGCAAAAATCCCGGAGGACCAAAAGTGCCAGCCACCACGACCACCCTTGTCACCCCCACCTTGGTCATCCCAGACCTCGCCGGCAAGGCGGTGCTGGTCACCGGCGCATCGACCGGTATCGGCGCCGCGCTCGCACTTGCCTACGCCGCCCAGAAATGCCGCGTCGCGCTGCATTACAATTCAAGCCGGGCGGCCGCCGAAAACCTGGCCGGGACCATTCGCGACAGCGGCGGCGAGGTGTTCCTGACCCAGGGCGATTTCTCGGCTCCCGCCGATGTCGAGCGGGTCGTCGAGGACAGTGCGCAACATTTTGGCCGCCTCGACGGCCTGGTCAACAATGCCGGCGGCATGCTCGGCCGCGTGCCCTATGCCGAGCAGACCGAGGCGCATTACGACGCGGTGATGAACCTCAACGCCCGCTCGGTGCTCACCGCCTCGCGGAAGGCGATGCCGTGGCTGAAGCGCCAGGGCGGCTTCATCGTCAACACCTCGTCGATCGCCGCGCGCAACGGCGCCGGTGGCGGCGCCGGCCTCTATGGCTCGGCCAAGGCCTTCGTCTCCAACGTAACGCGCGGCATGGCCAAGGAACTGATCGGCTTCGGCATTCGCGTCAATGCTGTGGCGCCCGGCACCATCGCCACCCCGTTCCACGAGCGCTATTCGACCGACGAGCAGATGAAGGGCATGGTGGCCACCATTCCGCAGGGCCGTGCCGGCACGGCCGAAGACTGCGTCGGCGCCTATCTGTTTCTCTCGTCGGACCTTTTGAGCGGTTACATCACCGGCCAGGTGATCGAGGTGAATGGTGGCCAGTTGATGCCTTGAGCGGCGATCTGCATACTCCTTGTCGCGCAACCCAAGGGAGCAAAGGGAATGTACGGACTGATCGGCAAGATGCGGGCGGCGCGCGGCCAGCGCGACGCGATCATGGACGTCCTGCTCGCCAGCACTGGCGCGCTGCCGGGCTGCCTGAGCTATGTCATCGCCAAGGACCCGGCAGACGTCGACGCCATATGGGTGACCGAAGTGTGGACCGACGCCGAGAGCCACAAGGCTTCGCTGCAACTGCCCGAAGTCCAGGCGGCGATCGCCAAGGCGCGACCGATCATCGCCGGTTTTGAATTCCAGGTTGAGACCCGTCCCGTTGGCGGCTTCGGCCTGCCTCCTGTCAAAACGGACTGACCCCGAGGCGGAAGCAACCAACCTTTTTTGCCGCCGCGGGGTTCGCATCTTCGCTCTTCGGAGCTAAGAGCAAAATATGGATTCCTTGCCAGACCAGTCGACCGTTGAGCGCATGGCGCGGATACACAAGGTCTGGCAATGGCTGGCCATCCTGATTGTTTCCATCCTGTTCGCTGGCGCGCTGGAATTCGCCGCCCTGCCCGCGGCGCTGCTGATCGGACCGATGCTCGCGGCCATCGTCGCCGGCACCAACGGCGCTACAGTGCGCGTCCCGCGCCCTCTGTTCGGCTCGGCCCAGGCAGTCGTCGGCTGCCTTGTCGCCGGCTCGATCTCCGCCGGCATCTTTCCGGTCTTCTACAAGGAATGGCCGCTGTTCCTCGGCGCCGTGGTGGCGACAGTCGCCGCATCCAGCCTGCTCGGCTGGCTGATCAGCCGCTGGCGTATCCTGCCCGGCACCACCGCGGTCTGGGGCTCATCGCCGGGTGCGGCCACCGCCATGGTGCTGATGGCCGGTGCCTTCGGCGCCGACCAGCGCCTAGTCGCTTTCATGCAATATCTGCGCGTCATCTTCGTCTCGATGACAGCGGCCCTGATCGCCAGGATGTGGGTCGACACATCGGGTATCGAGATCCCGGCCGTCGTCTGGTTCCCGCCGATCCAGCCGGCAGCCTTCGCCGCGACGCTCGGCGTGGCGCTGGTCGGCAGCCTGCTCGGAAAAGTGCTTAGGCTGCCGTCGCCCGTCTTCCTCGGCACTTTCATTTTCGGCGCCGCGGTCCATCTCGGGCTCGGCGTGACGATGCAGTTGCCGCATTGGCTGCTGGCACTCAGCTATACCTTGGTCGGCTGGTCGATCGGGTTGAACTTCACGCGGCCTATCCTGCGCCACGCGACGCGGGCGCTGCCGCAGATCATCGGCTCGATCGTCGTGCTGATCGCCTTTTGCGGCGGCCTCGGCTTCATCATCAGTCGCCTGCTCGGCATCGACCCACTGACCGCCTACCTTGCAACCAGCCCCGGCGGCGTGGACAGCGTCGCCATCATCGCCGCCGCCGCGCAGCACGTCGACATCTCCTTCGTCATGGCGCTGCAGTCGGCCCGCTTCCTCGTCGTGCTGCTGGTCGGGCCGAGCGTGGCGAAGCTAGTGGCGAAAAGTGTGAAGCAATAAGAACCCGCCGCATCCTCTCCTGAGTTCGCAGCGTGGTTTCGTCGGGCCCGCCTTGCTGCCCGGCGACAGCACCAACCAGCCTGAGCGCAAACCGCAAAAAATAACTTGACTCAAATACTCAAATTTGAGAGCGCGTCACGGCAAATTCTGCACGGACGATGGAGACGAGTTGATGCGGACGCGGCCGACGACATGGCGCTTGGGGATAACATTGCTGGGCAGCGCTGCGATGCTCGGCCAGTCCGGGCCGGCCCGCGCCCAGGACGCCGGAAATGTCACCGTCCTCGAGAAGATATCGGTAAACGCCGAGAGCGACGAGATCCTGGTACAGGATGGCTACGTCGCCAAGAAAGACCGCATCGGCACCAAGATCGATACGCCGATCGTCAGGATCCCGCAGGCCATTTCGGTGGTGACGCAGAAGCAGATCGAGGACCAGAAGCCGCGCACGTTGAACGAGTCGCTCGGCTATACGGCCAGCGCCAATCCCAACAGCTTCGGCTTCGACACCCGCTACGATGCCTTCTTCCTGCGCGGCTTCCAGGCCTTCTATAACGGCATGTTCCGCGACGGGCTGCGCCAGTACAACGGGCCCTCGGCCTGGTTCAAGACGGAGCCTTACGGCATCGAGGGCGTCACCATCCTGAAAGGTCCCGCATCCTCACTCTATGGCGTCAGCGGCCCGGGCGGCATCGTCAACCTCGTCACCAAGCGCCCCAAGGAGGAACAGTACCGCGAAGTCGAAATGCTGATGGGCGAACACAATCGCTTTCAGGCCGGGCTTGACGCTTCAGGCCCGGTAAATGAGGACGGCAGCATCCTCTACCGCTTCACCAGCCTTGGCCGCAAAAGCGACACCGAACTGCCCGGCTATCCCGACGACAAGATCTATCTGGCGCCGGCGGTCACGTTCAAGCCAGACGACGATACCAAGCTGACCATCCTCGGCGAGTATTCGAAATCCGTAACCGGCGGCACTGCTGCGTTCTATAACCCGGTCTATGGCGCCCTGTCGGACATCTACGAGGGCGATCCCGCCTGGAACGACTTTGCCCAGAGCCAAGGCCGCATCGGCTACGAGTTCGAGCATCGCTTCAACGACGTGCTGACGGTCCGGCAGAACCTGCGCTACAACGCTGTCGACGCCGACATCGAATATAGCGGTCACTATTCGATCGATCCAGATCAGCCGCTGCAGCGCTACTGGGGCCACTACACCGAGAACATGAAGAACTTCGTCGTCGATAACATGGCGCAGTTTGAGTTCGACACAGGCCCGGTCAGGCACACGGCGGTAGGCGGCGTCGACTACGCCTGGTCCGACTATGATGCCGGCAGCGGGCTGTCCTATGTCTCCGTCGACGACATAAAGGCCGCGCCGGTTCCCCACCTCGGCGGGCAGGAGATGAACCAGCTCGGCATCTACCTGCATGACCAGATGGAGTGGAACGATTTCACCCTGTTCGCCAGCGGTCGCTACGATTGGGTCGACACCACCTCCACCGCCGCCGACTTCACCAAGTCCAAGCAGGACGACAGCGCTTTCTCCGGCCGGCTCGGCCTGTCCTATCTGACCGAATGGGGCATCACCCCCTATGTCAACTATTCGACGTCGTTCTCGCCCAACATCGGTTTTGTCTATGACGACGTCAGCAGCGACATCGCGCGCGTCGCCCGTCCGACCATCGCGACGCAGGGGGAAATCGGCGTCAAATACGAAATCCCGGACTATAACGCGACCGTCAGCGCCGCCCTGTTCGATATCGACCAGAAGGATGGCGTCGTGTTCGACGCCTCGACCGGCATCAACAAGCAGCGTCAGCTCGACCTGAACTCGCGTGGCGTCGAAGTGGAAGCCGATGCCTCCCTCGATAATGGCTTCAGCGTCATCGCCTCCTACACTTATCTGCGTGTGAAAATCGAACGCGGCGCCGAAGGAACCGTGGGCAAGGAACTGTCGGCGACGCCAAATCACATCTTGTCGCTCTGGGGCCACTATCAGTTCGAGAACGGCACGCTGGAGGGCCTCGGGCTGGGCACAGGCGTTCGCGTCGCCAGCAGCAGCTACGGCGACGACACCAACACCTTCAAGAATGAGGCGCGCGCCTTCGTCGACGCCTCGCTCTCCTACGATTTCGGCTACCGCAACCCCGACCTCGAGGGCGTGAAGCTGCAGGTCAACGCCAAGAACCTGTTCGACAATCAGAAGACCATCTGCTCGGCCGGCTATTGCTATCGCGACGAAGGCCGCTCGCTGTTCGCCAGCTTGCGTTATCGTTTCTGATGTCCACCGTCGTTTCGGATCGGGCATCCTCGTCGCCTGTCGCCGTCGTGCTGGCGATCGGCGGCCTCTATGTCGCGCAGAGCGTGATCGGCGGCATCACCTGGACGGGCCTGCCTGCCGTCATGCGCGACCAGGGCTTGCCGCTCGATCGGATCGGCCTGGTTTCACTTATAGCGCTGCCATGGGCGCTCAAATTCCTGTGGTCGCCGGCGATCGAGCGCTATCGCCTTCCACCGGTGGGGAAGGCGCGCACCGGCACGATCGTCGCCGCTGGCGGCCTGGTGTCCGTCGCCGGACTGTGGGAGGTCGGCGCGCTCGGCGCGGCCGCATGGTGGCCGGTCCTGGCCTGCCTGACCATTGTCGCCTTCGCCGCCGCCACGGTCGACATCGCCTGCGATGGTTTTGCAGTGCAAAGCCTCGCAAAGGAAAACCACGGCTGGGGCAATGCCGCGCAGGTCGGCGGCGCCTATCTCGGCTCCGCTATCGGCGCGGGCTTGTTCCTGTTTCTGGTCGACGCCTATGGCTGGCGGATCGCCGTCTGGGCCATGGCCGCCCTGCTCCTGCTGCTCGGTCTTCCCTTCCTGCTCGGCGCGACCAACCGGACGCACGACGAGACGCGACCGCACGTTCCCTCGCTCGCCGGCGCATTGCGGCGTCCCGAAATTCGGCGCGGCCTTGCCGCGTCGGCGATCTACGTCGTGGCCCAGAAGGCGGGACTGGCCATGCTTGGCCCGTTCCTGATCGACGCCGGGCTCGATCTCTCCACAGTCGGGCTGGTGAACGGCGTCGCCAGCATGTTCGTCGGCATCGCGGCAGCACTCGCCGGCGGCGCTCTCGTCAGGTGGTGCGGCACCCGCAACGTGCTGATTCTGGCGCTCATCCTGCAGGCCGGATCGCTGCTCTTCTTTTCGGTTTTCGACCTTCTTGGCGGCTTCTCGACCACCATCCTGATAGCCGTCGCTATGCTCAGCTCATCGGGCTTCATGGCGCTTGGTTTCGTGGCGCTTTACGCGCAGTTCATGCGCTGGTCGGACCCGAAGCAGGCCGGCGTGGACTTCACGCTCTTCCAGTGCATGGACGCCCTGGTGAGTATGGCGGGCGGGATCGTGGCGGGCTACGCAGCGCAGTATTTCGGCTATGGCGCATTCTTTGCCGGCGCAGGCGCGGTCGCGCTGCTGGCGGTGCCTGCAATTGCCATTGTATCCGACCGTCGCTGACTGCGCGCCGCGTCCGTCGGCGCGCACTATTCCTCGCCGCCGTCCGCCCCGTCCTCGCCTTGCGCCCCGCGGCGCCAGTAGGCGGTGACCAGATGCCGGTCGCGCGGTAAGCCCCACTCCTTGCGGACGATCTTGCGGATCTCGCGAAAATCGCCAAACTCGCATCCGGCCCATACATAGCCCGGAAGCGCCATGCGGTTCCGCTGCCGCAGGACCGTCGGCAGCAGTCCGGCAGTACCGGCCTCGCGCCCATGCCGATAAAGCCAGGTAATGTCGATGTTCTTCCCCGTGGCCAGCGATACCCGGTCTTCGGGGCCATCGACTTCGATGAGCGCCTCGGCGCGGGTTGACGGCGAGAGATGCTCCAGGATTCTGCCAATGGCGGGAAGAGCGGTTTCGTCGCCGAGCAGAAGCAGGTTCTCCGCTTCGGGCACGCCGCCACCGCCAGGTCCAATCATGCCGATGACCTCGCCCGGAAACGCCTTTTCCGCGAAAGCCGCGGCCGGCGTCTCCCTGCCGGGGTGAAGGACGAAATCGACATCGAGCCAGCCGCTTGCGGCATCCAGCGCCCGGATCGTGTAGACCCGGACGACGAGAGCATCCTCGCCCGAGGACCAGGCCAGCAGGCCGTCGGCGCCTGTCGTCGGCCACACCGGCTGTCTGCCGTGCGGCGGCAGCAGCAGCCGCACATGCAGGCCACCACGGCCAAACCGGCCGAGATCATTGCCGGCAAAGCGGACGCGCTGCATGTGCGGAGAAATCCGCATCGAGGACATCACCGTGATCTCGCGGAAGAAGACCGGCGTGCCGGCGTCGCTACCGTCGCCTTGCCAGCGTATACCTTTCGTCGTGCCGAAATGTTCCGAAAAATGGCCGGCCACCGCCATTTTCATGTAGGCGAGGCAGGTTTCATCTTCCGCCGCGACCTGGATCAGCACGCTTTCGTCATCGAACCTGGCGCTCAACGAACCGTAATGCGTGCGAAATTCCCATTGATCGGCAACGCCGGTGTCGATCTCGAATTCGCAGTGCTCGGCGCGCAGTCTGTCCATCACCGACTTGATGGCAGCGTCCCTGATACGTGTCTGCGCGCTCAATTGATCCATCGTTCAGCCTTTCGATACCGGTTGGTGCGAAGTCACCACAGGACGTCGGCGCCGTTATCGGCATGCCACAGCCAAACCGGTGTTTCCATAGAAACTTGATGAAAGTTATCATATTTTATGGAGTGGCTGAGCTTGAGACCATCGGACCCAAAAGCGGGAACCGGTTTGAGAAAATCCGATGCTCGAAGACAGAGTGGCGGCAGTGCCGGAGCGAGGCGGAAGACCATGATCGTCACGGCAGCAGAAGCCCGCGCTTCCCAGGAGTGCTGCTGGTTTCTCAGGCGATCACTAGGCTCGAGATGAGATCGCCGTCGAGCGTGAAAGTCATGTCGCCTTCGCCGTTGAAACCTTTGCCTTTCACGGCAATCCGGACGCGATAGGCGCCATCCGCCGACGCGATGCGGACGATGCGGAGCTGGGACTGCACGCCGATATTGTCCGACTGGTTCCAGCGTGCGATCTGCTCGCGGCCCCTGAAAGACCGGCCCCAGTCGCGCAGGAAGGCGTCGGAGGTGAAGGTGTCGAGAAAGGCTTGGCAAGTCTGGCGCATTTGCCGCGTGCGGGGAAGAGCATCCTGGAGCAAGCCATAGCCCACGGCTTTGAATCCGGGTTAACGGATTGAAGGTTGGAGGATCTGTTCGAGGTATTTGTTGTTTCTTGCAGCGCGCTTTCGGCGCAGCTTGATGCTTCGCTTGTCGTCGATTGATCGCACGAGGTT
>NZ_SADR02000257.1 GCF_004010325.2 Mesorhizobium sp. M00.F.Ca.ET.216.01.1.1 | reverse complement strand
CATAGACTATCGAGACAGTTGTCGTCTCGGACGAAGACTTCTTGGGCGGAGTACCTTTCCTTCGCAAGGATATTGGCGCTACCGCATCTCGGCGCCCTCAAGAACAGGGGAGCCGTCTCTTCAAAGGATATCGGCCCCGAACCGACAGCCATTATCATCGCCGCGCGCGAGACGCAGGGCTCCGTACCATGGGAGAACAACATGCCCGGAGTTGGGTACCTCAGGTATGAGTGAACTCAATGGCATTACCGCCAATCCATGGAATCTGGAACGATCTGCAGGGGGTCCTCATCGGCGCTGCCGCGACGGTCGCTGCCGACATCACCCCCTTGCACATGCCAGCGACGGCGGCGGGAGATCGG
>NZ_SADR02000256.1 GCF_004010325.2 Mesorhizobium sp. M00.F.Ca.ET.216.01.1.1 | reverse complement strand
CCTTCCTCAAGGCGGCGGTGGCCTACTACGCCAGCCTCGGCGTCACGATAGCCCGCGTCATGACCGACAACGGCTCCTGCTACAGATCAAAGGCCTTCGCCAAGGCCTGCCGCGATCTCGGCCTCAAGCACGTCAGGACAAGACCCTATACACCCAAGACCAATGGCAAGGCCGAGCGCTTCATCCAGACAGCACTGCGCGAATGGGCTTATGCCATCGCTTATCCGACTTCAGATCACCGCGCCGCAGAGTTGCCGGTCTGGCTGCACAGATACAATTGGCACCGTCCCCACGGGAGCCTAAAGTCCAAAACACCTATCAGTCGCCTCGCTCTAACCGAGGACAACCTGTTGAGGCTCCAC
>NZ_SADR02000255.1 GCF_004010325.2 Mesorhizobium sp. M00.F.Ca.ET.216.01.1.1 | reverse complement strand
CGAGCCGTCGCCACCGCGATATCGGCGGACACGTCGGCGGGCGGCTTCATCCTTCCGAACGACTTTGTCGACGTCATCATGACCCGCCGCGCCGACGGCGCCAACGGCGGCAGCGGCTTCAACACCGAGACGATACTGAAGAACATCCGTGTGCTGGCCATCGACCAGACCATCCAGGAAGACGAGGAGGGCAAGAAGACCAGGGTCGGCCAGACCGCGACGCTGGAGCTGACGCCGCAACAGGCCGAGATCATCACGGTGGCGCAGCAGATGGCGGACCGGCTCACGCTGGCGCTGCGTCCGATCACCGACAGCCATGAAAAGAGTACGGACGAGGCCGACTATCTGGTCAACGGCAGGGGCC
>NZ_SADR02000254.1 GCF_004010325.2 Mesorhizobium sp. M00.F.Ca.ET.216.01.1.1 | reverse complement strand
GTGATACTCACGTTGTTGCGCTTCATTCAGGGCGTGGGGGTGGGGGGCGAGTGGGGCGGCTCGGTGCTGATGTCGATGGAATGGGCCCGCACCAACGCGCACCGCGGCTTCGTTGCGTCGTGGCCGCAGTTCGGTGTGCCCGCCGGGCTGTTCCTCGCCAACCTCGCGGTGCTGGCCATGAGCGCCATTTCCGGCGACGCGTTTCTCTCTTGGGGTTGGCGCGTGCCGTTCTTCCTTAGCATCGTGCTGGTGGGAATAGGCCTTTATATTCGACTGAACATTCTTGAGACGCCTATCTTCGCGAAGCTTCTGGCAGAGCGCAAAATCGAAAAGATGCCGATGCTGGAAGTCATCCGCCGTCAGC
>NZ_SADR02000253.1 GCF_004010325.2 Mesorhizobium sp. M00.F.Ca.ET.216.01.1.1 | reverse complement strand
CCGCCGGACCGGCGACCGCGTCAATATCGAAATCGACACCATGGCGCGCTATGCCGCACGATTGGTGGAGGCGGCTAAAGAAGGGCTTTGATGGTTCAGGCCGAAGGCAGAAGGCGGTCGATCATCGACGGATGAGCTTTGAGGTGCTGGCGGATATCGATGCTGGCCGAGTGATTGATCAGAAAGAGATCGAGGCTTGGGCCAGAGACCTGGAGACTGCACCAACACGTCGGCCTGATTAAATTACGCAGCGTCGCATAGTAACATCTTCCGCTTGCGATCAACCCGGCTTCGGCCTAAGTCACCGGCGATCCCCCGGAGACTTTTATGGCTGGCATATCCGAACACGGCAAAGCGTTCATTC
>NZ_SADR02000252.1 GCF_004010325.2 Mesorhizobium sp. M00.F.Ca.ET.216.01.1.1 | reverse complement strand
GCCGGCGCCTCGCGCCGACTTATTTTATTCTGCGCCCTTACCACGGCAGCACGCTAATCTCAGGCCAACACTCCCGCGCCCTTCTCCCCTTCGCCTCATGCGTCCGCTGATTATCCAGCGCCCTGTTCGGCGTGATGCGAAACGAAAAGACGTCATCGAGTCCGAACGGCGCCACCAACTCCAACGCCCCGTCAGCACCGAACCGCACCCCAACCGCATGCGTCTTCGACGCAAAATAGCTGACGGATTCGCTGGCGCTCGTGTAGCGCGGACACTCCCGTCCGAACTTCGCCGGATACCACAGATGCACCCGCGCCTGGTTGCGCACCTCGACCGGCAGCGCCAATCCCTGGAGCTGCTTGGCC
>NZ_SADR02000251.1 GCF_004010325.2 Mesorhizobium sp. M00.F.Ca.ET.216.01.1.1 | reverse complement strand
CGCGTCCAGTCGTTCACGCCGCGCATGTTCGGGTTGGCGCCGTGCTCGATCAGGATCCGCACGATCTCCAGTCTGTCGGGCCGTTCCGTCGACAGCGCCGCGATCAAGGATGGAAAGCCGGCGTGATCTTCGTAGTTCGGGTTCGAGCCGGCATCGAGCAGCGTCGAGATAAAGGCCAACGGGCTCCAATAGATGGCGTATTCCAGCGGATGGCCGAGGCCGAGCTCGAAGGGCATCCTCTCGTCGAAACAGCGCGCCGAGCCGCCGAGCGCCTTGCCAAGAACCTCGAAGTCGCCCACCTTGAAGGCATCGTCGATGGCCATGAGAAGCTTGGCGCGCTCGCAGCGGTCGTCCGGGATTTCCAC
>NZ_SADR02000250.1 GCF_004010325.2 Mesorhizobium sp. M00.F.Ca.ET.216.01.1.1 | reverse complement strand
CACCGAAGACGCTCGCGAATTTCTTCATGCCCTTTTTCAATAACCGGACGGCCTAGCTGTTTGATCCCGGCATTTGATGGTGCATTGTTTTCCCAAGAATGGAAGGATGCACTATGGGCCAGGTTCTTCACGGCAGCGCCACAACGACAGAGGCGATCCGTCGAACAATACAGAATAGTCAAGAGAGCCTGAGAACGCTGGCCAAGCGCTACGGGATCAACCAGAAGACCGTCGCTAAATGGAAGAAGCGGACGTCAGTTGCCGATCTGCCGAACGGCCCACAGGAGCCGAGATCGACGATCTTGTCGCTTGAGGAAGAGGCAATCGTCGTTACCTTTCGCAAGCAAACGCTGCTGCCGCTGGAT
>NZ_SADR02000249.1 GCF_004010325.2 Mesorhizobium sp. M00.F.Ca.ET.216.01.1.1 | reverse complement strand
CGGCGCCTAGGCTCGCCTCAAGCGGTGATCAGCTTGACGTCGGTCTTGACCCAGCCGGAGAACTTCTCGCCGGCGAGTTCGCGCAAGCCGTAGTCGATGCCCATGGCCGCCATCTGCGCGCCATACTGCTCGACGGTGGCGAGCATCTTGCCTTCCTTCAGCAGCGGGCCGACGGCCGGGATGTTGTCGAAGCCGACCACCTTGATCTTGCCGGACTTGCCGGCCGCGTCGATCGCCTTGACGACGCCGAGCGCCATCGAATCATTGGCCGCCATCACGCCCTGGATATCCGGGTGCTGGGTCAGGAAGTTGGTCATCAGCGTGTTGGCTTCCTCGGTCTCCCAATGCGCCGTCTTGGAGTCGAG
>NZ_SADR02000248.1 GCF_004010325.2 Mesorhizobium sp. M00.F.Ca.ET.216.01.1.1 | reverse complement strand
TCTTCATCGGTCATCTCCACATAAATACACAGGGTATATATGTGTGATACTGTGTGGTTCTTCAACCGCCTTGCCCGCGATCTCCATCGGTTCAGCCTTCCCCGGAAGGCGAGACGCGCCGGTAGAGGCCGCTCACCATGTCTTGCCAAATGTCGCTGCCAGCCGGTTGGAACTCCAGCCGCATGCGATAGTCGTCGTCTGTGTCGAAACTGTAGGTCACGCGGGCCGACCCGCGCGGCGATGAGCGGACGAGCACAAGCGTGCTGCCGTTCCAGCCGCCCGTGGACGGCGAGGCCGGCACAATGCCCATCGAATCGAACTGGTGCATGGTGACGAGGCTGTTCTGCTGGTCGAAACCGAACACGC
>NZ_SADR02000024.1 GCF_004010325.2 Mesorhizobium sp. M00.F.Ca.ET.216.01.1.1 | reverse complement strand
TGCCGCGCGAGGTCTTGCCGTCGATGGCCACCAGCGCTGGCGCGTCCGGACGCATCGCCGTCGCCCAGGACTGGAAGCAGTTCGCAAACAGCCCCGGATCGATCCGGTTCATCAGCAACCGCAGCCAACGCGAACCCGGAACCCCGTGATGATAGGGCAGGAAACGGCGCAGGAAGGCCACATTGTCCTCGCCCCAATCGGCGATGTCCTCGAAGTCATCGCCCGCCGCGATGGTGCCGCAAACCACCAGCAGCAGAACCTCAGACAGAGGATGCGCCACCCGCCACCCCTCCCGGTCATCCTCGATCAGGGCGAAATGGTCCAGCAACAGCCGCAGACGCGGCTTCTCGGCAGTCTCAGGCATGGCGGTGCTCTCCGAATCAACGTCACCAACAGAATCAGAACCGTCGCAATCCCGAAACCGCCGTTAACCCGAGTTCAATGCCGTGCATCTCATCGAGGAACTCTGGCAAAACGCAGCGGTAGCCGCGATACTCTTGGCTGCCTGGATCGGCCTAGTGCCGCGACAGAACTCCAGCGGCGGCAAGGAACGGCTCGGTGACATCACCAAGCAAGGAGATCGATACCTGCGGCAATTGCTCGTGGTCGGCGCGCTCGCGGTCATCCGCTATGCCCAACGGCATGGAACGAGGCGACCCTGGTTGGTCCAGCTGCTTGCCCGTCGCACGACGAAGATCGCTGCGGTTGCGCTCGCCAACAAGATGGCGCGGATGATCTGGGCCATCATGACGAGCGGCGAACGTTACAGAGAGCCGCAGGTCGCGGCCGCATAGTCCACCGGGAGGGCCGTCGGATTTTGTGTTTGGGAAGGGCAAACGCGATGTAATGCAGAAACGGTCGACACTCCGGAGATCGGAAAACCCACACATACGCAGAGCGCTTCAAAGTGCGTGCTTTTGGTCGGGACCCGTCTCCGCGGAAGGCATTATGGCCAGCGGTCTATACGTGTCGTACCAACAGGTCGAACACATGGCCGCACCGACCGACACCGCAGCACATCAAAAATTCCTTTGCCAACGGGGAGCCGTCCACACATGGCGCAACGACGACTTCCAACGTGGCCGCCGGCGATGTCCGCTTTCAGGAATCGTCAAATCTGAACTCTACGGCAGACATGAGGCGCCATGCCGCCCGGCGGCCTTGAAGCATTGGTGTTTCCAGCGCAGCAGAAGAGCAGCGGATTAAGACAGAGCAGAATCTCCAGCCTGCCAAACGGCGGGCTTCAGCCAGTACAAGCGCCGGAATGGTCCGGGCTTCGAACTGACGGAGAATTCAAAATGGCTATCCCCAACACTATCGTTAGCAAGGCCGACAACGTCGAGGGTGCCGAGACGGCGTCCAGCGCCGACAACAGTACCCCAACCCGGAAGCCGCGCGAAAAGCCAGGTGTGACCGCCTCGGTGACTGTGAAGAAAACCAAAGACGAGGGGCCCGCGGCGCCTCCCAAAACCGAGATCGTCCTCAAGAAACTGAAGTCGGCCAAGGGCGTAACCATCCCGGCTTTGATGGATGCGACGGGATGGCAGGCGCACTCGGTGCGAGGTTTCCTGTCCGGCACCGTCAAGAAGAAGCTTGGCCACGAACTGCTCAGCGAAACCGGCAAGGACGGACAACGGCGATATCGCATCGTCGAGGCGAAGACTGTCGGTTGATTTAATGCGCAAGCGACTGGACATGGATAGTGAGATCGCCGACGTCGGCGATCTCACGCGCGATGAACTCACAGCAGCCTGGACAAAGGCCTATGGCTGTCCGCCGCCCAAAGGGGTTAAACGTGGGTTGCTCGAGCGGTCGGCTGCCTGGCATCTTCAAGCCAAGCGATTGGGTGGTTTGCCTTCGACCGTCAAGAAAACACTCGGGACACGCATTGCGCGTCGGACCAACGTGAATGCTATCCAACCAAGCAATGCTGGGCCGGGTCGCCAGGACGGAGTTCCATCAGTCTGGCCAGCGTCATCGGATAAGGCATTGACGGCGCCGCCACAATCTCCTCCGCCAAAAGTCGGCTCTCGTCTCATGCGGGAATGGAACGGTAGGATGCACATTGTTGAGGTTGTCGACGACGGTTTCGTGCTTGACGGCAAGACCTACGGATCGCTGTCGGCTGTCGCCCGTCGCATCACCGGTGCCCATTGGTCCGGCCCAAGGTTCTTTGGACTATGACAATGACCCCTCGCCTCAACTGCGCAATCTACACGCGCAAATCGACCGAAGAGGGCCTGGAGCAGGAATTCAATTCGCTCGATGCGCAGCGCGAAGCTTGCGCGGCCTTCATCGCTTCGCAGGTGGGTCTTGGCTGGAAGCTGGTGCCAGACCACTACGACGATGGTGGCATCTCGGGCGGTACGATGGAACGCCCTGCCCTGCAGCGTCCCCTACAGGATATCCAGGACAAAAAAGTCGATGTTGTGGTCGTCTACAAGATCGATCGCCTCACTCGGTCGCTGATGGATTTCTCCAAGATCGTCGAAATCTTCGATGCCAGCTCCGTCTCGTTTGTCTCGGTGACCCAGCAGTTCAACACCACGACCTCAATTGGCAGGCTCACCCTCAATGTACTTTTGTCCTTCGCTCAGTTCGAGCGAGAGGTCACAGCCGAGCGTATCCGTGACAAGATCGCCGCGTCGAAGAAGAAAGGCATGTGGATGGGCGGCGTGGTGCCGCTGGGCTATCGTGTCGAGAACCGCAAGCTCGTGATTGACGAAACCGAAAGCACAAACAGTCAGACACCTGTTCGCCCGCTATCTCACGCTGAAGTCGGTCCGGGATCTTGTCGACGAGGTTGCGAGTGACGGGCTTTCTACACGGTCGCGACAACGCAAAGACGGATCAGTTGCCGTCACCATGCCGTTCGGTCGCGGCAACCTTTATCACCTTCTTTCGAACCCGATCTACATCGGCAAGATCAGGCACAAGAATCACGTATACGATGGTGAGCACGAGCCGATCGTCACATCAGTCACATTCGAGGAGGCCCAGACACTTCGCGCCTCTCAGGCGCCGCGGCGGCGAAGCAGTTCCAACGTCACGCAGCCGCATCTGCTCACTGGTTTGCTCTTTGATGAGGCCGGCGAGAAATTGCGATCGGTCCATGCCAACAAGCAAGGTGTCCGTTACCGATACTACGTCTCGAAGCAATTCGTCGACCAGCGCCGAAAAGGGTCAGAAGGCTGCCGTCTTCCAGCGCCCGCACTTGAATCATTAGTTGAGCATCCCCTGAATCGGATTCTCAGCGATCATGCCCAACTGTCTGACTGGGTTGGGCAATGGGCCGATGCTGGCGAAATCCAGTCGGCGATGCGGCGAGCCGACGAGATGCGGTTGCGCTCGGCATCAGGCACTGCAGACGCGAAGCGATCTCTGCTCCAAAAGATCGTTCGCAGGATCACCCTCAAGCCCGGATCGTTGACCATCGAACTGGATCGCTGCTCGCTATCGGAATTGCTTCTCGACCGGATTCTGCCATCCAGCGATGGGTCGCAAGTGACTTCCATTGAATGTCCAATCGGCATGAAGCGGCGCGGTGTCGAAACACGTACCGTGCTTACGGACGGATCTAACAGCAACCGAGAACCCGATGGCGCTTTGATCGACCTTCTGCGTCGAGCCCACTTGTATCTCGCCCAACTTACGGACGGAGCCAACCGGAGCCTCACCGACGTTGCCATCCTCAACGGCACCGATGCATCGGAGGTCAGCCGCCTCCTGCCCTTCGCCTTCCTCGCTCCGAAAATTGCGGCCAACATCGTTGCAGGTGATCAACCTGTTGAACTAACGGCGCACCGGCTGTCCCGATTGTCGGACCTCCCCCTTGCTTGGACTGACCAGGCTGCACTCCTCGGCTTCTAACCATCCGGCGAGCATCTCGCTGATCAGTCGACCATCGCTTTGGCAAACACTTGGCTGCGGAATTCGCCCGACAGAGACGGACGACTAAAAGTCAGGTGTTTTGGACGTTTACTGCGGCGTCTCAGCCAAGTGTTGCCCATTACTCGGCGCTAACCCACGGAAATGTCGGAGCTATTCTGAGACGGTCGAAAACCCCAAAAAACGGGGGGACTGGATGGTGGGCCCGGAGGGTGGTCTTTTTCTACAGGAAATCAATACGTTAGCGGGTGGTTCGCCAACCCGTTTCCCTCGTATTCTCTCGTATGGTCTGGCGAACCTGCGGACGAGGAAGAGGACTAGTTTTCCGTGCGAGCGGATTCTCTATCCAGCTCACACAAAGGGTCGACGAACACGTGTTGACCACAAAGGGTGCAAGAGCGGCTGATTTGGGGCCGCTACAGGACTGGCAGCTTTCGGCATCTCGAAACCGGTTACGGATGATCGGTGAGATGAAGGTCTCACAGAGATACCGGGCGGACCCACGACTTAAGAGGGATGATATTCGCGTCGGGTTCCCGCCGCCTGATGATGCTCATCCAGTTGGTCGCGATGGCGCTCGCAGTTTGCCTGGCGGTCATGGTGGGGGAGGAGCGCCGATCTGGGCCATTCTCGCGGTGGCGGCGGGGCGTGGCCGACGCGCGGGCACATCCACGCGGTCATCAGGACGCCGAATGGCAACGACGGCAAGGACTTGCTGCACCACGAAGCACACGCCCATGATCCAGGGCACGGCCACCCCCAACCGTTCGGAATAAGAGTTGCTCGACATCGTCCCCAAAACATGAACTTCCGAGTCGGAACGCTTGAGAGGGAAGAGGATTCCAATTGACTATTCGCGGGTTAACCTGTCGCGTCCCCTCGACCCGGCTCCCTCGCATGTTCCGCCAACTGCTTCAATTGCTCGGCTTACCCGCACTGCAATGCTGCTGGATGAAGTCCGACAGGAAGGCTGAAGCGTGAACGCACCTCCGATGCACAGCGATCGCCTGAGGCACTTTCGAGAATGTCCCCTCAACAACGCGGAAACCTGGATTCTCTTCGCAGAAACGTGACAGGGACTCGGTCAAGCCCGCAGCCGCATCGCACTGGGAGGATATAAGCATGTCCAGGGCGGAGGCGGGATTTTCGGTATGGAGGAGGATTGCATTTCTAACCTGTCGCTCAAGCTGCTTTGTATACGCAGCGGTTTTGGCGGCGGCGATGCGCACCCCTTCGACGTCGACATGCCCCACGCTGCCTAGCGGGCTACTGTCTGACACCAGAAAGCTGGCGGTCACCGTGGTATAGGGGGGCGAGAAGGAGAACCTGTCGGCACGTGACGGATCGGGAGCAATGAATGCAACGTCCCACTCGTTGACTTCGGCAGCCGCAAGAATGTCAGCGGCCGATCCGTATCGAACCAGCGACAAACAGCAGTCGAGTTCTGCCGCAAGTGCGATCGCGATCTGCGCGCTCGGCCCTGTTAGAACGCCTGTCACTGGATCGAGTTGGACAAGTGCGGCATTCGACATGTTGACCGCCGCTCTGATGACTCCCGTCGGTGCGATTTCAGTGAGGAGTTCATCACGTTCCGGCATCGCGGGACGCTCCTTGCGATGCAAATCGTGCCGCGAGTGCTTCCGATCCCCTCGCCAGAACAGCGACATCGACACCAACGGCAGTAAATAGTGTTCCCAGTGAGATGCACCGTGCCGCGAACTTCTCATCCGGGGTAAGAATGCCCGCAGGCTTGCCCAACGCTTTCAGGCGTTCAATCGCGTCGACAATTGCATCGACCACCTCCGGGTGGCTCGGTTGGCCCCTGTGTCCGAAACTCGCTGCAAGGTCTGCCGGTCCTACGAATACGCCATCCACTCCCTCTGCCGAGGCAATCGACTCGAGGTTGCCAAGCGCTTCCCGCGTCTCAACTTGCAGCAACAGGCAAATTTCCCGTTCCGCATTTTGCGCATAGTGCGCAACTCGGCCGAAACGAGTGGCGCGCGTCAGGGCAGAAACACCACGAATTCCATCCGGAGGATATCGCACGGCCGCGACTGCGGCTTTCGCCTCTTCCGCGTTCTGAACGTAGGGAATGAGCAGTGTCTGAACGCCAATATCCAGGAAGCGTTTGATGAGAACGGGGTCGTTGATGGCCGGGCGGACGACTGGGGAAACGTCGTATGGTGCGACCGCTTGCAATTGTGGCAGGACGGTCAGAACGTCACCCGGAGAATGTTCCGTGTCGAACAGGAGCCAATCGAAACCTGAAGGCGCGACGATTTCCGCGGCGTAGTTTCCCGGCAGGCCACACCACAGGCCGATCTGACTTTGACCAGCAAGGAGCTTCCGCTTGAACCGATTGACAGGATGTTCCATCTAGCACCTCACACGAACGACACGCCGATGGAGCCAACAGGGCCATAGTCGGCCTGGATGACATCACCTTTCGCGATATCGACAGGACGCGTGAAGGAGCCGGCCAGGACTATTTGTCCCTTCTTCAGGCCACCGCCCACAGCATGAAGTTTGTTGACCAGCCACGCGATGCCGGCTGCCGGATGTCCCATGATCGCCGCCGACACGCCCGATTCCTCGATGATGCCGTTCTTGGAAAGAGTCGCTCCGACCCAACGGATATCGATGTCCATCGGGCGAATTATGCGGCCGCCAACGACGAGGGCGCCGAAAGCCGCGTTGTCCGCAATGGTATCCGTGATCGCTCGAGGGACTTCGGTCCGGTAGTCGATAATCTCGAGCGCCGGGACAACGAACTCGGTCGCACGCATGACGTCATAGATCCTGGTGCCGGGCCCGACGAGATCCTCACCCATAACAAAGGCCAGCTCGACCTCGAGGCGCGGCTTGATAAACAAGTCAGCCCTGATCTGCGCTCCGTCGTTGTAAAGCGCATCGTCAAGAATGCAGCCGTAGTCCGGCTCCGTCATCTTCGAAGCCATCTGCATTGCGCGTGACGTCAGGCCAATCTTATGCCCGACGATCCGTGCGCCCTTGGCTACCCTCGCCTCCGCCCACAAAGCCTGAATTCGGTAGGCGTCCTCGAGCTCGAGGTTCGGGTAGGTCTCGCTAGGCTGTATGATCGGCTTGCGCTCGATTTCAGCTTTGAGTAGCGCGTCTGCCGCGGCCCGGCGTTCTTCTTCGGTGATCATATCGTTTGCTCTGCTGATCGTGATTTATTTGATCGGGGGACGCGGCAAAACGGCTTCGCCGGGCTCCATGGCATAAGTGTAGTCGAGCGAGAACCACGGACCAGGAATATCCGCTTCGGTCGGATGGGGCTCCTCATGACGAATGAAGTCGCCGGTCAGCGCTGCCGTGACACCGAACTGAACATCGGAGTCGATGTTCGGGTCGCTGGGGTCGAAGACCTGGGAAATCAGCGTCTTGTATCCATGCTTGAAGATCAGTGCGTGCAGGTGCGCTGGTCGGTACGGATGGCGTCCCTGAGCTTTGAGCAGGCGTCCGACCACGCCATCGACCGGTATCGGATACCCGACCATCTTGACGGTCCTGAACCAGAACCGACCTTGCTCGTCGGTCGTGAATTTGCCGCGCAAGTTCATCTCGGCCTGGTCCGGGTCCTGGTTTTCATAAAGACCGACGGGAGATGCATGCCAGACATCCACTTCGGCGCCGGCAATTGGCTTACAGTCGCGGTCAACGACCTTGGCATGCACGAATAAGGGAGTGCCCGGCGTCTCGGATCGGATGATCGACCCGCCATTTTCGACTCGCGGAGAGTTGAGGCGCCAGAATGGGCCCAACAGCGACTGGGAGGTCTCAGTCTGTCCTCTGTCGCCATTGTTCAGCAGGCAGACAAGTGAAGACACGCCAAGAGAACCGGCCATCAGCACAAACTCGTTGTGGTGATCAGTATGCAGCTGCCCGATCTCGTTCAGCATGGCTGTCGCCTCCCGAAACTCGACCTCAGTCAGTCGAACCTCGCGCACGAAAGCATGAAGATGCGTGACCATCGACACGAGGATTTCTCGCAGGCGGGGGTCTTTAGTGCGATTCATCACGGCGAGGACGGCTGGCGTCAGATCGCTTTCAGTTTTGATCACCATGTGGGGCTACCTCCCGATTTGCCCGACTATTCAAATAATCGATTATCTGTCAAGGCCGCCGCCGCAGATTCTCGCGCCACCGAGATGCCAAAAGGATCAGGGTGGAAGCGTCCAGGTGGTTGATTTAATTATATTTTGTCTTCAACACCGAAATTAGCGCTTGGCATTTTCGCAAATTTAAGTGCACCGAAGTTGACATGAATAATCGTTTATTATACCGATCATCGACGACTAATTTCGGGGAGCCCGCAGAAGCAATGGTACCGCATGATGACGGCGCATCTGCTCCGCCGACAGAAGATTCTCCACCGTCTTCTGGCTTTCTCGATGACGGCAAAAACACGATTGGGAGCCAGCTTGCATCCCGTCTTCGTGAGGCGATCATCTCCGGCGAGCTTCAGGCTGGCAGCAAGATCAATCTCGAAAAGGCGCGCAAGACGTTCAACGTAAGCCTCAGTCCGCTGCGTGAAGGGTTGGCGCGGCTGATATCGGACGGTCTAGTGGAGTTCGAGGACAATCGCGGCTACCGCGTTTCATCAATCTCCTTGGCCAATCTGGAAGAGATAACCATCCTGCGCGAAGAGCTCGAAGTCTTTGCGCTTCGCGAGTCCATGCGGATCGGCGATGTGGAGTGGGAAGGCAACGTTATGAGAGCGCTGCATCGCCTTAACCGCACTGAGCGTGACGCGGCCCGCCCCGAGACACTCGAGCGCTGGGAAGAGCTCCACCGCGAATTCCATCTGACACTTATATCGGGCTGCGGGAAGCCGATCCTGCTCCATTTCTGCAGCCTGCTGCTTAATCTCAACGACCGTTATCGCCGGGTGTTTCTGACCCGCACGTCGGGTGACCGCAACGTCAGCCAGGAGCACAGCGAGATCGCTCAGGGAGCCGTCGCCCGGGATCTGGACTATGCGTGCGATATGTTGCGTCAGCATATTCACCGCACGGGAACCAATCTGCGCAATCACCTTGCGACAAAGGGGACCTTGTGATGACCGTCGCGACGCCAGGGCCGGGCCTTGAACTGGGCGTGGCGCACTTTTCATCGATCGGGTTGCCGCCCAAGGAATTCGCGGTGATAGCTGCTCGGGCGGGTTTTGCGTCGATAGGGCTTCGTCTTCACCCCGCCTTTCCCGGAGCCCCTTTCTACGAGTTGCCGGTGGGCAGCCACAGTGCCCAGGAATTCAAGGCAATTGCCGATGGCGAAGGCATCAAGATATTCGATATCGAGTTCTTCGTGATCGACGAGAGCTTCGTTGCTGCCTCCCATGAGGCGACAGTCGCAGCCGCTGCGAACATAGGGGCGCGCCGGCTGAGTGTTTGCGGCGATGATGGAGACCGCGGCCGTCTTGCCACAAACCTTTCAGAGTTTTGCGCCGTCGCGGCGCGATATGGCATGTCAGTCGACATCGAAAACATGGGCTGGCGGACGGTAAGGACCTTTCGCGACAGCGTAGAGGTCTTGAATGCCTGTGGAGCAGAGAACGCCGGTGCCCTCGTTGACGGGATTCACTTCTTCCGAAACGGCGCCTCGATCGACGAGCTTCGCGCAAATGCAGGGAAGGTAAAACACATCCAGCTTTGCGACTGCCGCGGGCCTGCGCCTAAAACATCGGACGCAATGATCGCCGAGGCGAGAAGCGGCAGGCTCGCTCCTGGAGAAGGCGAATTGCCATTGAAGGACCTCTGTGCGGCAACCGAATACGGCGCTGCTATCTCGGTTGAAGTGCCACTCGTCGGGCCGGTGGACCCGGAGGCACATTTAAAACATCTGCATGCCAGCGCACTGGGAATTTTGAAACCGGATCACTGATCTGGCGCCGACGCGGCTTAGGCCGGTCAGGAGGAGGAAGTCTTACATGCGGTATACGTTCGATTTCGGTGCGGTCCTCGACCGCGCCCCAGAATTGCTATGGGGTTCGCTTGGAACGGTTGGCCTTGCGTTAGCTGGGATGCTCCTCGCACTCGTCATCGGGATCCTGGGCGTCGTTGCAAGGAGTTCCAAGAGCGAGATCACGCGGGCTGCCGTGATCGTGTTCGTCGAGGTTGTGCGTAATACGCCATTCCTGGTGCAGATCTTCTTCATATATTTTGCCCTTCCTCTCATGGGCATCCGCCTCAATCCGACCGTCACGGCGATCATTGCCCTCGGCATCAATGGTGGGGCCTACGCAATCGAGATCATCCGAGGCGGGATCGAGAGCGTGTCGCGCGGCCAGATCGAGGCAGGTTTCGCACTTGGTCTTCACAAGGCGGACGTCTTCCGGCTCATCGTGCTCAAGCCGGCGCTGCGGGCGATTTATCCCTCGCTCACAAGCCAGTTCATCATGCTGACACTGACAACGTCTGTCTGCACGTCGATCGCCGCCTACGAGCTGACCTCGGCCGCTCAGCGCATTGAGTCTGACACCTTCCGCAGCTTCGAAGTCTATTTCACGGTGACCGCTATCTACCTGGTCATCTCAAGCCTGATGATGGGCCTCTTTGCGCTCATTTCTCGCCACTACTTCAACTACCCGACGCGATAGGAAGCAGCCATGGGTCCCATCGGAGAAGATCAATTTTTCTTTTTGATGCAGGGTTTGAAATGGACCGTGCTGCTTGCGATCGTAGGCTTCATCGGTGGGGGGATATTCGGAATCCTGATCGCGCTCCTGCGCACCTCGAAGAACAAGGTCGCCCGGACGATCACCGCAGGGTATATCGGCGTCTTCCAGGGCACGCCCCTTCTGATGCAGCTCTTCGTTGTCTATTACGGCGTTGCGCTGTTGGGCATCGACGTTAACGCGTGGATCGCGGTCGCAGTCGCCTTCACGCTCCATGCCAGCGCCTTCCTGGGCGAGATCTGGCGCGGCTCCATCGAGGCTGTGCCGAAGGGCCAGACGGAAGCCGCCAACGCCCTCGGTCTGCATTATGTCTCGCGGATGAAAGACGTCATTCTGCCGCAGGCCCTGAAAATTTCGTTGCCGGCCACGATCGGCTTCCTTGTCCAGCTCACCAAGGGCACGTCGCTGGCAGCAATCGTCGGCTTCATTGAACTGACTCGCGCCGGTCAGATCATTTCAAACCAGACCTATCGTCCGCTGCTCGTCTTCGGGATTGTCGGCGCAATCTACTTCATCATTTGCTGGCCGCTCTCCCATGCGGGAAGTCGCCTTGAAAAACGGATGGCGAAAGCTGCCCGCTAACCGCTTCGCTCGAAGCAAAACTCTTAAGGAGGAGAATAAGCATGCATAACAGTCGTAGGATTTTTCTCGGACTTGCACTGGCAACTATTGCCTTCGCAACCGTTGGCACTGCCGCCGCCTCTGCGGCAACTGTAGAGGAAATCAAGGCAAAGGGCACGCTCGTGGTCGGCATCCAGGGCGACAATGCGCCATGGGGGTTCGTCAACACAAGCGGCGTGCAGGACGGCTTCGACGCTGACGTCGCCAACCTTTTTGCCAAGGAATTAGGCGTGAAGGTTCAATTCCAGCCGCTCGCCGTTGCCAACCGAATTCCGGCGCTTACCACCGGCAAAGTCGACATCTTGTTCGCAACGATGGCGATGACGGAAGAACGCGCGAAAGCAATTCAATACAGCAAGCCTTACGCCGCCAACACGATTTCGCTTTATGCCGCCAAGTCCGACACGGTTACGAAGCCTGAAGACGTTGCCGGATGGGAGATCGGCGTTCCGAAATCCAGTTCGCAGGACAAGGCAGTAACGAACGCCGTCGGATCCACCGCAACGGTTCGCCGCTTTGATGACGACGCCGCAACCATCCAGGCTCTGGTCTCCGGACAGGTAAAGGCGGTTGGCGGCAACCAGTTCTATGGTCAGCGTCTGGATGCGGCGAGTGCCGGCACGTACGAGCGCAAGATTAACTTTTTGACGACCTACAACGGCGTCGGTACCCGTCTCGGCGAGAAGGACTGGAACGAAGCCGTCAACGCCTTCATCGACAAGATCAAGGCCAATGGTGAGCTTGCCGCCATCACGAAGAAGTGGATGGCGATCGATCTGCCGCAGTTCCCGGAATCCATTCCGAACATCCCGTTCACCGTGAAGTAAAGCCCAAATGGAGGGTTCCGTGCTCAATTCCGCAAAAGATCAATCGCCGCTGATTTCCCTTGAGGACGTGCAGAAGTGGTACGGCACTTTCCATGCCTTGAAATCCATCAGTTTGTCGGTCCGCAAAGGCGAAAAAATCGTCCTCTGCGGGCCGTCAGGCTCCGGGAAATCAACGTTAATCCGCTGCATCAATGCCCTCGAGACGATCGAGGAAGGCAAGATCGTCGTCGAGGGTCACGTACTGGACGGAAGCACCAAATCCATCGACGCTGTACGTCGCGAAGTGGGAATGGTCTTCCAGAGCTTCAATCTCTTCCCCCACATAACCGTACTTCAGAACTGTACCCTCGCCCCAATGCGTGTTCGAGGCGTAAGCCACGCTGACGCAGAGCGACTGGCTCGAAAATATCTCGAGCGCGTTCGAATCCTTGACCAGGCGGACAAATATCCCGCGCAGCTATCGGGCGGACAACAACAACGCGTCGCCATCGCCCGCGCGCTCTGCATGGAGCCGAAGGTCATGCTCTTCGACGAACCGACCTCTGCCCTCGATCCCGAAATGGTGAAAGAGGTGCTCGACACCATGATCGGGCTCGCCCGTGACGGCATGACGATGATCTGTGTCACGCACGAAATGGGGTTTGCCCGTCAGGTCGCTGACCGCGTCATCTTCATGGACTCCGGAGAAATCGTCGAAGAGGCCGAACCGGAGGTCTTCTTCAAGTCTCCCGAGCACCAGCGCACGAAAACCTTCCTCGGTGAAATCCTGGCCCATCACTGACTTTCCAAAGCGATGCCAATGCACGACAAGAAATTCCTCGTGGGACTGATCGGTGCCGACATTCAAATGTCAAAGTCCCCGGCCCTCCACGAAATGGAGGGGCGACGCCAGGGCCTCGATTACCGTTACGAGCTTCTCGACTTCGCCGAGCGAGGCCTTCCCGCCTCCGCGCTGCCGGACCTCCTAGACGAGGAAGAGCAGCGCGGTTTTGCCGGCAGCAACATTACACATCCGTGCAAGCAGACGGTGATCGCCCACCTCAATCGCCTTTCCGAGGATGCAAAGATGCTCGGTGCGGTCAACACCGTGGTCTTCCGCAACGGCGAGAGGATCGGCCACAACACTGATTGGTACGGTTTCTACGAGAATTTCCAGCGCGGCCTTCCGGACGTCGCGAAGTCGCATGCCGTCCTGCTTGGCGCCGGCGGCGCCGGTGTCGCCGTGGCGCATGCCGCAATCAAGCTCGGTATTGAGAGATTATCGATCTTTGACCAGGATTCAAAACGGGCAGAAACGTTGGCTCGGCAGTTGAACGATCGGTTCTCGTGGGATTGCGCGCGTGCCACGACGGATGTCGGCAGCGCCCTGCGCTCCGCGGACGGCCTTATCCACGCGACGCCGACGGGTATGAAGAGCCATCCTGGTTTGCCGATTGATGCGGAATGGCTTCTGCCACGGCATTGGGTGGCCGACATTGTCTATATGCCACTCGTCACAGAGCTCCTTGCTCTCGCCGAAGGAAAAGGCTGCCGGACCCTTCGGGGCGGCGGCATGACCGTCTACCAGGCAGCAGCGGCTTTCGAATTGTTCACCGGGATAGCACCGGACGCAGAGCGCATGTCCCTTCACTTTACGGACCTATGCCGCCTGTCGGCTTGATGGGGATATCCCAAATGCCGCATATCATCATCGATTATAGCCGGGGCGCAGGCGAGCATGTAGCCATGGACCGACTGACGCTGACCGTGCATCGCTGCGTTCGCGATGGCGGCCTTGTGAAACCTTCCGCCGTGCGCACGCTTGCGCGGGAGGCGACATACTCCTGCGTGGGCGATGAGCATGTCGATCATCATTTCATCCAAATCATCGTGCGGATGGCACCGGGTCGTACTGCAGAGACCAAGCAGAAGCTTCTCACTGCCGTTCTCGAGGCCGCGCGGACGATCGCCGCGCCTGCTCTCGAAGCTGGAAAGCTCGGCTTGCGCGCAGATCTCTACGAGTCGGACCCTGATTTTGCTGTTCAAGCAATCGCGTTCGTCTGACCAGAACAGAGTGCTCAAGAAGGACACTATGCTATGAGCCTGATCTACGTTCTCAATGGACCAAACCTCAATCTGCTTGGCAAACGCCAGCCGCATATCTACGGGCATGAAACGCTCGCAGACGTAGAGGCGGACTGCCGCAAGCTGGCAGCCGAACTTGGCCATGAAATCCGCTTTCATCAGAGCAACCGGGAATACGAGATCATCGATTGGATTCATGAGGCGCGCGAGGACGGTGCGGGCATCGTCATCAATCCGGCGGCCTTCACCCATACCTCACTCGCCATCCTTGACGCTCTGAACACATTTGAAGGGCCTGTGATCGAGATCCACATCTCCAATGTGCACAAGCGCGAAAGCTTCCGACACCATTCGTTCGTTTCGCACCGCGCGGATGGCGTGATTTGCGGCCTTGGAACGGAAGGATACCAGCTTGCCATCCGACGCGCGGCGACAATGATCAAGGCGGCGGGCAACGGCTGAGGTGACCATGACCCAACGGGTTAAGCTGGCCGTAGTTGGGGCAGGCCTCATCGGTAGCGCCATATTCAGCACGTCCTGGCCGAGCCCTCGGCGCAACTCAGCGCCGTGGTCGATCCCACGCCGGCTGGCGAGACCATTGCCAAGGAAGCCGGCGTGAAGTGGTTTCCAAGCTTCGCAGAAATGATTGCCGCAGACCTACCTGATGGGATCATCGTGGCTACGCCCAACCCGGCTCACGTTCAGAACGGGTTGGAAGCCGTTGAAGCCGGCATTCCTGCACTCATCGAGAAGCCTATCGCCGACGACATTATATCCGGGGAAAGGCTGATCGCAGCGGCTGAGGCAAAAGGTGTTCCTCTTTTGACCGGTCATCACCGCCGACACAATCCGGTGATGCAAAAGGCAAAGGAAATCATCGAGAGCGGAAAGCTCGGCCGCGTTCTTGTTGTCAATGCGATGTTCTGGCTATTCAAACCCGACGACTACTTCGACATCTCGTGGCGTCGTGAGCGCGGTGCGGGGCCGGTTTTCCTCAATCTCATCCACGATGTCGATAATCTGCGCTACCTTTTCGGCGATGTGGCTGCGGTTCAGGCACGCGAGTCCAACGCGGTGCGCGGCAACGCAGTTGAGGAAACGGCAGTGATCCTGATTGAGTTCAAGAACGGAGTGTTGGGAACTGCGACAGTCTCGGACGCGGTGGTCGCACCGTGGAGCTGGGAGATGACAACCGGAGAGAATCCGGCCTACGCCAAGACCGAGCAATCCTGTTACTTGATCGGAGGAACGCACGGGTCGCTGGCTGTTCCGTCACTCGAGGTCTGGCGCAATCCTGGTAAACGGAGTTGGTGGGAACCCTTTGACCAAACGCGTATCGAGGTCGACGACGAGGACCCACTCGTTCTGCAGATCAGGCAATTCTGCAAGGTAATCCGCGGAGACGAACCGCCGCTTGTCAGCGGGCGTGAGGGGCTCAAAACCTTGAGGGTAGTCGATGCGGTAAAACGCTCGGCGGCAACTGGAGAACGTATCGAGTTGAACTGACGCCTGAGTAATGTGACCGCCTGCTCGCCCTTCGCGTCTCCTTGCATCCGATGCGATGAGACGCCGGATCAACACCGACGTTAGGCATCGCGCTTCTGGCGGAGGAAATCGTCGCCGCCGCTCTGTCTTCGCCGCCATCCAGACGCGCCTGCTTCGGCAATGACGCAACGCTTCATCGAATTTCTGGGTGACTGCTTGAAGCCGACTTAAGGCAGAAATCAACGTTCGCCTTGACGTGCCTTTTTGTCATTCGGTACTTGGAGCCGGATGTCCGAAACGGGTCGCACCATGCCGTCTACTAGGTGCCCGTCCAACCACCGTTGTATGGCGGAAACCGGCCATATCCCCGTCATGTGAACGTTTGCCGCTGGCGGTCGCCGCCTGGATCGAGGCCCTGGCCAAGGCGCATAGCGCGCTGCCGCCGCCGCACCTGAAGCAGCAGCAATGCATCAATGCTGGAAGCGGCCACCCATTGTGCGGCTTCGGCGACACTCTCGCCGGATCGAAGGTACCCATCCGGTGAAGTCTTCACCGGTCCTCGCCGGAGGCGTACGCTCAGATGGCGTTTGAGCGATTTGAATTTCTGTCCGTCCTCAAGGCAGACGATGTAGTCCGGGGTGACCGATCGCTTCGGATTGACGGCCGGCGTCAGTGCAGGTTTCGGCTCTTCGGGCGGCTGCCCAATCTTTGACAGCGACGAGTTCACACTTTCGATCAATTCGGGCAATGCAGAGACCGGCACAGCATTTTTGCTGACATACGCAGACACAATATCTGCGGTCAGCTCGATCAGAGCAGTGCGAGCGTGATCGTGTTCGTCCGACATCGCGTAAAGTTCCTTGGTTTGAAGCAAATCGAAGCCCGAACGCTTCTTACTGAAATAGCTAGCCGTCGAGGCATATTCCACTGGACTTCGTTGCGCACGCAAGCATTGCTGTAGCCACCAACGCGGCGGTTATCGCCCCACCAGGACCAAGGTCTCTCCAGCCCGCCAAGCGGGCTCACTTCAGTACAGGCGCCGGATTGGCCGACGCCTCGAACTGAGGAGAACGACCATGGCGACATTCGGCACCGACCAAGGCAGTGAATCGAACCACGACAAGCTTCAGATCCCGCCGGAGCCGCACGAGCACATCTGGGATGCGCCACCTTCTGCGACCAAGCGTGCGAGGAAGCCGAAGTCGCCCAAGGAGAAAGCTCGTGACGCGGAAGCCGGTACGGAGACCGCACCGGCAAAGCCATTGAAGGCTGCGCCTCGCAATGAGGCGAAGCAGAGCAAATCCGACCTGGTGCTGAAAAAGCTTCGGCTCTCTAAGGGCGCCACGATCGAGATGCTGAGGGAGGCGACCGACTGGCAGGCCCACTCGGTACGGGGTTTCCTGTCAGCGGTGGTCAAGAAGAAGCTTGGCCTCAACCTGGTCAGCGAGGTCGGCAAAGATGGGGTCCGCCGCTATCGTATCGATGACAGCGCCAAGGGCGCCTAAGCCAATGCGCGCCAGGCTCAGCATCGAAACAGAGGTCGCCGCTATGAGCGACCTCTCCCGGGAGGAACTCACAGCCCAATGGGAGAAGATCTATAAGTGTCCGCCGCCAAAGGGTGTCAGGCGTGAACTTCTGATCAGGGCAGCAGCCTGGCATCTTCAGGCAAAGCGTCTCGGTGGATTTTCCACCGAGACGCGTCGCTTGCTCAGGTCCGCCATAGACCGGGTCGAAAAGAAGATCGCCGACCGCGACAGGCAACCTAACGTCGTCGACGACGACATCAAGGTGACGATCGCGCAGAAGCGCAAACAAGTTCTGCCCGGCGCTAGGCTGGTCCGTGACTGGAACGGCAAGACCCACATCGTCGACGTGATCGAAGATGGCTTCGTCTTCGAGGCCAAGATCTATCCCTCGCTTTCGTCGATCGCGCGCAAGATCACTGGCGCGCATTGGTCCGGTCCGAGGTTCTTCGGCCTATGAGCAGCAACCCGACACCTCGCCTGCGTTGCGCGGTCTACACTCGCAAATCGAGTGAGGAAGGCCTCGACCAGGAATTCAACTCCCTCGATGCCCAACGCGAGGCCTGCGTGGCGTTCATCGCCTCGCAGGTCGGCCTCGGCTGGAAGCTTGTCCCGGATCGCTATGACGACGGCGGCATTTCTGGTGGGACGATGGAGCGCCCTGCCCTGCAGCGACTGCTTCAGGACATCCGCGACAAGAAGGTGGATGTCGTGGTCGTCTACAAAATCGACCGCCTCACCCGCTCGCTGATGGACTTCTCCAAGATCGTCGAGATCTTCGACGCCAGCGCGGCGTCATTCGTATCTGTCACCCAGCAGTTCAACACCACCACATCGATGGGCAGGCTGACGCTCAACGTGCTTCTGTCCTTCGCCCAGTTCGAGCGTGAGGTCACAGCCGAGCGCATCCGAGACAAGATCGCGGCCTCCAAGAAGAAGGGCATGTGGATGGGTGGCGTAGTGCCGCTCGGCTACCGCGTGGAGCACCGCAAGCTCGTCATCGACGACGCCGAGGCGAAGATCGTCCGACATCTCTTCGACCGCTATCTTGTGCTGAAATCAGTACGTAGCCTCGCTGACGAAGCTGCGCGCGATGGCCTCGTCACTCGAAGCCGCGAACGCCAGGATGGAACCGTTGCCGTGACGATGCCATTCGGCCGCGGCAATCTTTATCACTTGCTCTCGAACCCTATCTACATCGGCAAGATCAAGCACAAAGATCAGGTCCACAACGGCGAGCACGAGCCGATCATTGCAGATCCAATGTTCGATGAGGCGCAGGCGCTGTTGGCGTCTCAGGCGCCGCGGCGGAGGAGCACATCCAACGTCATCCAACAGCATCTCCTCACCGGCCTGTTCATTGACGAACACGGCGAAAAACTGAGGTCGGTGCATGCCAACAAGCGCGGCGTCCGCTATCGCTACTACGTCTCAAAACAGTTCGTTGATCAGCGACGCGGCAATTCCGACGGCTGGCGCCTTCCCGCCGATGCAGTTGAATCAGTAATTGAGCAACAGCTGAATCGTATTCTCAGCGATCATGGCCAAATCGCTGATTTGATTCAGCGATGGGGAGGCGCGGCCGAAATCCAAAACGCGATGCGTTGCGCGGCTGAAGTCAAGGCTGCCTGGAGCTCCGAGACTGCAGACGGAAAGCGATCGCTGCTGCAAAAGCTCGTCCGCCGCATCACGCTTGGTCAGAAAGTGCTGACCGTCGACGTCGATTGCAGGGCAATCGCGGAACGTTTGCTCGACCGAGCTTTGCCATCTGATGGCGGTGCCGAGACCTTTTCGATCTCTTGCCCATTCGACATCAAGCGACGCGGTGTCGAGATGCGTATCGTTCTAAGCGATGCTTCGAGCAACGGCTTGGAGCCAGACGCAGCTTTGATCGACGTAGTGCAACGCTCCCAGCGGTATCTCCATCTACTCACGGATGGCTCCGGCCGAAGCCTAACAGAGATCGCGAGCTTAAACGAGACAACGGTCTCCGAAGTTAGCAGGCTCCTCCCGCTGGCATTTCTCTCGCCGAAGGTCGTGTCGAAAATTATCGCCGGCAATCAGCCAGTCGAACTCACAGCTCATAGGCTGTCACGCCTTTCTGACCTTCCCCTCGCCTGGTCCGGTCAGTCTGCCCTGCTCGGCCTCTGATTCCGACCATCAGCCGAGCATCGCTTTTCCAAACAGTTGGCTACGGAAATGGGCCCCGAGAGACGAAGCCCAGAATTCGGGGCATTCTGGGCCGGGACGGCGGTGTCTCAGCCAAGCGTTACCCCGATGGCGCCGCTAACCTACGGAAATGTCGACACTATTCTGAGACGGTCGAAAACGCCACAAAACTGGTGGACTGAATGGTGGGCCCGGAGGGTGTGCCAAGGATATTGATTTTATTGACTTTTTCGGGGGCCAAAATCAGAAATCTTCCCGTATCGTTCCGCATGGTTTCGCGGCCGATGACGGCACGGCCTCAACGTCATCCATAGGTTCAAATCGCGAACGGTCATATCGGGAGCAGCGGCAGGGATCGCCGCTGCTGCCTGCCCGCGGCGCTGCCAGAGCCATGCTAGTTCGGCGTAGCCAGCAGGCGTGCGGCTGACTGCAGGTCTGCTGTCTCCAAACCCTCCCCGAATCGCGCGAAAATTGGCTGGAGGAGTGCTCGGGCGGCCTCGTGTCGTCCGCGTACGGCCAACAGCGAAGCGAGGTCGATGGCGGTCCGCAACTCCCATGCGCGAGCTCCCTGACGATCGCTGAGTTCTAACGACCGCCGAAAACAAAGTTCCGCTTCTTCGTCGGTGCCGGCTTGCGGGGCCGCGAGAACAAGATTGCCCTTCACGCGCAGCAGGTCCGGCATGTAGCAAAGATCGCCGCTTGCCTCGACCTGCTGGATCGTCTCTTCGATCAGTGAAAGCGCTTCGGCGGACCTACCGGTCGCGGCGAGGCCCTGAACGAACGAGATGTTGAGCGGCGTGGTCAGTAGTTCGTAGGGGGCGGCATGAAGCTCGGCGAGACAGGATCGAAGACTTTCGACACCGCTGCCTGCGTTGCCTCGACGAATGGCGAGTTCCCCTTTGAAGCCGCGCCCTAGCGCGAGATAGGGTCCAAGGGAATGAAATTCGGCACGGGAGAAAAGACGATCGATGTGTTCCTCTGCGCGCGCCAGGTCTCCGACCCAGAGGAACACGGAAATCGCCCAGACAAGTGCAATGGAGAGCGTCAGGGGATGGTTCAGGACCTCCGCATCCTCGACCGTCAGCAGCGCGCGCTCCACGGCCCGATCCGGATAACCTTGCAGCCAGAGCGTCCTTGCCAGAATTGCGCCGGCCAGAATCCTGCCGTCGAAGCCGAGATAGTTCGTCGTTGTCCGGTCGGAACGCGGCCCGCATCTCAGCGCCGCTTCCAGCGCGGTCTGGGCGCGGCCCAGCTCTCCGCTGAGGTGAAGAGAAATCCCCATCAAGGAATGCGCCAATGTGGTGGAGACAGAATCCTCGAGCGTTGCGGCGATGACGGTACAGCGCTCCGCATAGCGCAGCGCGACCCTGAACTCTCCCCTGCGCAGGTGGAACATCTGCAGCGGGCCCAGAATCTGAAGCTGATCGAGCGCGTCGCCACGCCGGTCGGCAATGGTAAGGCTTCTGTTCAAAGCCACGCGCGCCGCATCTTTTCCACCACGGGTGAACATCAGGGACACCCCGAGGGCGGCCTGAAGAAGCATCTCCTCCGATCCGCCGCCAGTAGTGTCGTCGAGGGCAAGGACCGCCCGCGCCGTCCAACGATGACATTCGGTGAGCAATGACATCGACAGAAAAACAGGGGCCGCCGCGGCGGCCAGACGGACGCCGACTTCAATGGTCCCGCCGGGTCCGAAGCACCAATCCAGAGCCACTCGCACATTGGCCAGGCCCGCGAGTTGAAGCGATCGTTGCGCGGCGCTCGACAAGGTAGGCCACTCGGCTCCTGTCTGCTCCAGCCAGCGCAGGTAATGAGTCGCGTGACGTGCGGCCAGGCTCGCGAGCTCGGCATCGTCGACGTCGAGCTGAAGGGCATAAGCCCTTGTCGTGTCGAGCAGTCGATAACGCATCGTTGCTCCGGCGGGCCTTGCCGCCACCATCGACTTGGCAACGAGACTGTCGATTGCGCCAAACACGAGAGTGTCGTCGACCGTTGCGCTCGTCACGACTTCGAGCGCGGCGTCGATCGAAAAGTGACCAACGAAGACTGCAAGCCGGCGAAGCAAAAGTCGCTCGAACTCGGACAGCAAGCCGTAGCTCCAGTCCAAAGTGGCCTGGAGGGTCTTCTGCCGCGCCGGCGCGCTGCGTTGTCCCGGCCACAACAGCGTCAGCCGCTCGTCGAGAAGTTCCGCGGTTTTCTGCAGGCCGTAACTCGCAACCCGTCCAGCCGCCAGCTCAATCGCCAGCGGCACGCCGTCGAGCTTGCGGCAGATGCCGGCCACGATGGCGGCATCCGCATCTTGGAGGTCAAGCCGGGCGCCGCTCGCCGCGGCGCGTTCCAGGAAGAGCTGAGTCGCAGGAAAGCTGTTCACCACGAACGTGGTGAATTCCAGATCGCCCGGCGCGCATTCAAGCGGCGCCAGCTTGTAAACATGCTCGCCTTCGACCTGAAGAGGCTCCCGGCTCGTTGCCAGCAGGTGCGCTTGCGGCGCAGCGGCGAAGATACGGGCCGCCAGGTCCGCCGCCGCGTCGATGACATGCTCGCAAGTGTCGAGGATGAGCAAGATCCTCTTGTCCGCCAGATAGGCGACCAAGCCGGATGTCGGGTCGTCGGCCTGAAGGGACAACCCCAACATCGAGGCTACGGTCGTCGCAACCAGGCTTGGATCGCTCAGCGCCCCGAGATCGACGAAATGCACGGCACCCGCGAATGCTTCGACCAGGTCATGGCCCACAGCCACGGCAACCGTGGTCTTGCCGACACCACCGGTGCCAACGATCGTGACGAAACGCCTGTCGGCCAGTTGAGTTGAAAGTGCGTCGGTATCACCGGTACGGCCGACCATCCGGACCAGGCGGCCTGGCAGATTGGCTTGCGGATAGCTGGCAACGACCTCCCTTGCTACATGGTTTTGACCATCCGATCGCGAGATCGGGGCGACAAAGCAGTAGCCTCGTCCCGTCAGGGTCGCGATGTAGCGTGCCCCATCCTTGCCGTCGCCTAAGGCCTTTCTGAGATTGGCGACGTGAAACCGCAAACTGCCTTCTTCGACGGTGGCGTCGGGCCAGACATGGGCCAGCAGATCCTTCTTGCTGACGATCTCGTTGGGACGCGCGGCCAAGGCTGCCAGGATATCGAAAGAGCGCGTGCCGAGACCGACAGGCATGCCTTGCCGCAGCAGAAGCCTTTCGCCCGGCGCCAGCGTAAAGGGACCAAACGATATCCTGTCGCTCGTCTGCGCGGCTGGCGATATCATGACGTCGTTTTTCATCGCATCCTGTCTGATGGCTGGGGCAGATCCTGGTTCGAAATCCAAGATCTACATCGCAGAAAGTTCGATTTCGTCGCCCCGAGCGGCGACTTTGAGGCAGGACGTGATAGCGGCCCGGTTCCAAGACGTGCGGCTGCTGGCGAGCGCTAACACCCCATCATAGTGCATAACGGGAGCTCCAGGCGACCCTCCTCTATGTTTCGAAGCAGCGAGAACTTCTGCTGCGGCTCAGGGAGAATGATCATGCCTGCATTGTCATCATCGCTGATGCGGTGAAGCCTGCCCGGCCACCGGCCCTTCCAGCCTGCTTGCGCACCCGCTGATAGCGACGTCGCGCACCCATCTCCCCCGATTTTTCCCAGTACCTTTTGCAAGGAACACAGCCGTCATGACCCAATCTGCAAAACCACTGTATACCGCCAAGGTCCGCACCACCGGCGGCAGGGACGGCGCGTCGCGCAGTTCCGACGGTCGGCTTGACATCCGGCTTTCCACGCCCGGCGGCCCTGGCGGCGGCACCAATCCGGAACAGCTATTCGCTGCCGGCTGGTCGGCCTGTTTCGAGGGTGCGATGGCAATCGCTGCCCGCAAGATGAACATCATGTTGCCGGCCGGCCTCGCCATCGATGCGGAAGTGGATCTGAACGTTGCCGACGGCGCGTTCTTCCTCAGTGCACGCCTCAATGTCGGCCTGCCCGGACTCGACCGCGATGTTGCCCGAGTCGTTTTGGACGCAGCGCATCAGACCTGCCCCTACTCGAAGGCTACCCGCGGCAACATCGAAGTCGCAATCAACCTGGTTTGACCCGTCGATCCATTGATCGATCCGGCGTGACCACTCTCGGCAGAATGTTATTTACGAAAAGGCGGTGTACCAATGAACGCATTCAGAACCCCGGAAAAAATCGACCATCAGCGTCGCCACCTCTTCGGCGTCGCTGCCGCGACGGTCGCCGCAGCGCATTTCGGCGCGACCGGGATCGTGGAAGCGCAGGGCGGCGGGACGGAAACTACCGCTTCCCGCACGCTAAAATCGCGGACCTCCTTCTCCTCGATGAAGGAGATCGACGCTGATCTGCTGAGCGTTGGATATGCCGAGGCCGGTGCTGCGGACGGCCCCCCGGTCGTCCTCCTGCACGGATGGCCCTATGACATTTACAGCTATGTCGATGTCGCGCCTCTGCTAGCAGACGCTGGGTACAGGGTCATCGTGCCGTATCTGCGCGGCTACGGCACGACGCGGTTCCTGTCGGACGCAACGCCGAGGAACGGTCAGCAGGCGGCGCTTGCGTGCGACATTGTTGCCCTGATGGATGCGCTGAAGATCCCGAAAGCGGTCATCGCCGGCTATGACTGGGGCGCGAGGACGGCCAACATCATAGCCGCGCTCTGGCCTGAGCGCTGCAAGGCCATGGTGTCCGTCAGCGGCTATCTCATCGGCAGTCAGGCGTTGAACCGGGCGCCGCTGCCGCCGAAGGCCGAATTGCAATGGTGGTATCAATATTACTTCGCCACCGAACGGGGACGAGCGGGCTACGAGAAATACACCCGGGATTTCACCCGCCTCATCTGGGAGCTTGCCTCGCCGAAATGGGCTTTCGACGACGCCACCTTCGAACGCTCCGCTGCCGCGTTCGGCAATCCCGACCACGTGGCCATCTCGATCCACAACTATCGCTGGCGGCTCGGTCTGGCGCAGGGCGAGCCAAAATATAATGCCTTGGAAAAGAAGCTGGCGACATTTCCGGCGATCGGCGTGCCGACGATCACGATGGAAGGCGACGCAAACGGCGCGCCGCATCCCGATCCGGCGACCTACGCCAAGAAATTCTCGGGCAAATACGAACACCGGCTGATCTCGGGCGGCATTGGCCACAACCTTCCGCAGGAGGCTCCGCAGGCCTTTGCGCAGGCGGTCATCGACGTCGACAAGTTCTGACGGCATGTCAAGCGGAGCTTTCCAATGAAACCTATCCACCTCCTGCCGTGTGTGGGCGCGATCGTTGCGGCATCTGTCTTCGCGGCGGTGGCCGGAGCAAATGACGATGCGAAACCCAAGGCGGCATCACCGATCTATGGCGTCACGATCCCCGATAAATATCGGCAATGGGAACTGGTCGCGCCGGCCGAGGAAGCAGAGCCCCTGAACGAGCTTAGAGCGGTCCTCGGCAACGTCGTGGCGATGAAGGCATATCGTGAAGGAACATTGCCGTTCCCTGACGGAACCATCCTCGCAAAGCTTGCCTGGAAACACGTCCAATCGCCCGAATTCGAATCCGCCTCCATTCCCGGCGCCGCCACGACCGTACAGATCATGGTCAAGGATTCGAAGAAATACGCCGCCACCGGCGGATGGGGATTCGGCAGGTTTGTCGACGGCAAACCGGCTGACGAGGCCCAGCATGAAACCTGCTTCGCCTGTCATGAGGCGCGCGTTCAGGGACATGACTACGTCTTCACGCGGTACGCGCCCTAGCGGCTCACCGGAATTGGTATCTGAACGCCTGCGAGGCAGGCACCCCTGCCGAAGGAGAAGCCATGTCGCAAAGATGGCTTATCACTGGAAGTTCGCGCGGCATCGGCGTGCCCTTGGCCGAAGCGTCCTCGCCGCCGGTCATCGTCTGGTCGCACGTGAGCCCACGCAATTGCGCGGGCTGACCAACTCAGCTTTCCGCAACAAGGCCGGCCCGCCGCGGGTTCAGCCAAGTAACACTGAAATATCTCCGTTTTAGCCTTTCTCCCATCGCAATGAGACCGCACCGATCAAAACCATCGAAAGGGTATGAGATGAAAAAACTGCTGGCAGGATTGACAATCGCCATGGCTGTATTCGGCAACGCTTACGCGCAGTCCGGAAAGCCCGCGCCCGTTAAGCTCACTATCGTACTGGTTCACGGCGCGTTCGCCGACGCATCGAGCTGGAACGGCGTCGTCAAAATTCTCGAGAAAGACGGCTATTCGGTGGTGGCCGCCGCCAATCCCTTGCGGGGTGTCGCCAATGACGCGCAATACGTTGCCGATATCGTCTCCGGCATCGCGTCGCCTGTCGTCCTGGCTGGGCATTCCTATGGCGGCTCGGTCATCAGCGAAGCCGCCGAAGGCCACGCCAATGTCAAGGCGCTGGTCTATGTGGCTGCGTATGCCCCGGACGTCGGCGAGACGGCCGCCGGGCTTGCGGGCAAGTTTCCGGGCAGCACGCTTGCGCCCACTCTTGCTCCGCCGGTTCCGCTTTCAGGCGGCGGGAAGGATCTTTACATCTTGCAGGAGAAGTTCCACGACCAGTTCGCGGCTGACGTTTCCGTCGCCGAGGCAAAGCTGATGGCCGCAGGGCAGCGACCCATCACGGAAGCAGCGCTGAACGAGGCCCAGACGGCGGCAGCGTGGAAGAAGATTCCGAACTGGTTCATCTATGGTGGCGGGGACAAGAACATCCCACCGGAAGCTTCGGCCTTCATGGCCGCACGAGCTCACTCGCGGGATACCGTCGTGGTCAAGGGCGCTTCGCATGTAGTGATGGTGTCGAACCCTGAGCCAGTCGCGCGGCTGATCGAGAAGGCAGCCAAGGAGGCATCGCGATGAAGGCAGTCGTGATGACCCGGCAGGGCGGGCCGGAGGTGATGGAATTTGCCGAGCGGCCGGAGCCTGTACCGGGTCCCGGCGAAGCGCTGATCGAGATCGCCGCAGCGGGCGTGAACTTCATGGATATCGGCGTGCGACACGGCACGGCGTGGACCGAGATGCCCAACCCGAAGATTCTTGGCGTGGAAGGTGCCGGACGGGTGATGTCAGTTGGCCACGGGGTGGAGAATGTCCGGCCTGGAGAGCGGGTTGCGTGGGTCTACGCGCCGGGGAGCTATTCAGAGCGAGCGGCAATACCGGCCGATGCTCTCGTGCGGATCCCCGACGAAATCGACGACCGCATGGCGGCAGCGGTGATGATGCAGGGGCTTACCGCCAGTCATTTTGCGACCGATTTCTACCCCGTGCAGGCCGGCGATATCGCGCTTGTCCATGCGGCGGCCGGGGGTCTCGGTCTGCTCCTGACCCAGGTCATCAAGTTGAGAGGCGGGCATGTCATCGGGCGCGTCTCCTCGGCCGGCAAGGTGGCGATCGCTCAGGAGGCGGGAGCCGATCATGTCATCGTGGATACCGAAGGCCAGTTCGCCAAGAAAGCGGTTCGCTTGTCGGATGGTGAAGGTGTGCATGTCGTCTATGACGGCTCCGGCCCCACGACCTTCCAGGGCTCGCTCGATGCACTCCGGATTTCAGGAACCTTCTGCTGGTATGGCCCCGTCCTGGGCGGTCCCGGTCCCATCGACATCATGCAACTCCCAAAGAGCATCAAGATCGGCTACGCCGTGTTCTTCCATCATATCCGTACACCTGAACTGCTCCGCTCGCGGTCGGCTCGACTTTTCGACTGGATCATCGATGGCAAGCTCAAGATCCGGATCGGTGGCGAATATCCGCTGGCGGAAGCGGCGAATGCCCATGCCGACATGGAAAGCCGAACGACTACGGGCAAGCTCCTGCTCATACCGTAGAAACGCGAACCGGGATCCGCGCCAGAAGACTGCGGCGCCTGCCGGAGCGGGCGCCTGGCCGGCGAGGCGAAACGAAGTTGACTACAACCGTCCCAAGCCATTGACCGATTTGGTATCGAAGCGAGCTCTATCTGCGCATCCGGCGCAGGTGCGCTCGCCGGCATAGCGAACGACCGAAACGGGCATGACGGCCGCGGTGGCGTTCCGAGCTCAAGGGCGCCGCGTGCCGCGCGTCCTGCGTTACGGCTGCATCGGTTTGTGCGTGTCTTCCGCGGAGCCGCTGGTGGTGCTGCGGAGCGCCGTTGTAACAAGCATGTAGAAGAGTGCGGCGAGTGCGAGCGCGCATCCGTACCACAGGGCCGTCGAGGTGCCGATGCCGATTGCATGGCTACCGATGGCGGTACCGATCGAAATGCCGAGGTAGATCCCCGACGAATTGAACGCGACTGCGAGCGCCGCGTCCTGCGGCGCGCTTGCGATCAACCGGTGCTGTTGGGCCGGTGTCTGCGACCAGCTGCTTGCGCCCCAGCATGCCATGAGCACCGCCACACCAGTGTACATGCTTGCGGAGGGAACGTCGCTGAGCCGCGCCAGCCCGCCTAGCGTGCCCGCCATCAGGGAATAGACCGTGATGAGCACCGCATTCGGGCCGAGGCGGTCTGTCGCCCAGCCGGAGGCGCAACTGCCAACCACCGCGCCAAAACCGTAGCACAGGAGCATCAGCATGATCGAGGTGGATGGGATTAGAAGTGAGTCGAGCACCTGGACGGTGAAGGCATAGGGCAAGTAACACGCCGCCATGCCGATCACGGTCAGCGGTAGAACGATCATCACGCCCGGACGAGCGAGCACGGCAAGGCGCTGGCGCAACGTCACAGGCACGTTGCCGGGTAGCTTGGGCATGGCGGCAAGGACGCCGAGCGCGGCGATGAAAGATACGATGCCGACCAGTGCGAGCGACGCGCGCCAGTTCAGCGCAGTGCTTGCAATGCGCCCAAGCGGCACGCCAAGCGCGGTCGCTGTTGCAAGGCCGCCGATGATGACGGCCAGCGCTCGGGCGCGAAGGTGTGGATGCACGATCGCCGCTGCGACGGCGCCCGCGCTTGGCGTATAGGCGGCGGCTGCAGCCGCCGCCGCAATTCGGATGGCGATGAGGATACCAAGCGTCGGAGCCAGGGCCGATCCGATATTCGCAAGGCCCAGGAAAATCAGCGCCAGAACCAGGAGCTTTCTGCGCGGCATGATCGCGGTGAGGCTCGTGACAACGGGGGCGAGCAACGCATAGGCAAGCGCGAATGCTGTAACCGATTGGCTGGCCATAGCCGGTGTGACGGACAGGTCATCGGCCATTGCAGGCAGGAAGGCCGACATGATGAATGCGTCAGTGCCGACCGCGAACGTACCAAGCGCCAGGACGAAAGTGGAACCGAGACCATGCCTTGCAGGGGTGACGACGGGAGCTGCATCGCCTTGTGAATCTGGAAGACTTTTCACATCGAGCGGTCCTGTTGAGATGTCGGAGCGAATTCTCCAGCCTGCTGTCGCAGTATTCGGTGCACTGGAAGCAGGACGGCGGGCGGTGAATACAATTCCGGGGAAGATCGACAGACGCTGGCAGGAACCGTCCGCGTCCAAGCGTTGAAGGGTAGCCGGGCAATTGCGGTGCGAAGGGGGCTTTGCGCGAGGCGATCAGGGCCGCAATCAAAGAGCGGGAACAGATTCACGGCGCGGCCTTGCGCTCAATTGGCGGTAGCGGCTTCCTGCCATGCTCCCATGCATCAGTTGGATACGTTGGAGCCGCATCACGACACATTGTGTTGCGCCGAGTGCTTCGCTCTCGATCAGACGGTGGCGGCAAAGCACGAAATCGAGAGCGACGGCGATCCCAGGCCCGCCGTCGCGCGCCACTTCCATCAGTGAGAGCAATTCGGCGAACACCCGCCTCGCATCCAGGCGATCGCGCTGGTCGCCATTTCCTCCACAGCGAAAATCGCGGGTGATCTCCTGATGAAGCTCCCTATAGGAATCATCCGTTCTTTCGACATTCACCATGAACCGTCCGCTTTGAGCCAAGGCAACCTGCGCATCGCCGACAAGGGACAGAAACGCCGATTTGAATTCATTTCTTCCGTAAATGGCTGCAGACAGGCCTCTCCCGATCTCCAGCTCGAACGGAATATTGTGCCCCCAACGGGAGATTCGTTCGGTCGACGTCAGTATCGCAGCAACGTTGATGACCCTCGCGGCGGAGATATCAGGTTCTGCAAAGCCATCGAGGGTAGCTGCGCTACCGCCCGCAAGGTGGGTTGAAGGGCGACCATTCAGGTCAGCGCGCTTAAGGATGTTGCAAGGTCTAGCTAAATCGTCCTGAAGCATATGGATGGCGCTTGCCGCGATCCCGATAACTGCGCCAACGTCGAATCGGGCCTCCCGCCCAGAAAGCCCCAGAGCCAAAAGCCTGACGGGTTCTTGGTTGGTGGTGGCCGTATCGGATATCGGTTTCATGTTACCTCCAAGATGTTTGCGCGTTGGATCGTCGGCGCGCGACAATCGAGCCCGCAAAGTGCGGTTGGTTTGCGCTACTGTGTCTGTTTGTGATGGGGGGATCGAGTTCGCCGGTGTGAGGCTGCGTTATCCCTCGCAAGCCGACAACGGTGCCCAGCGGAGCGGTTGTTTTAGCGCCCCGTTTTTCCGACCGGCATCTGTTGAATGTCGTGGCGCAGACCGGTGATCCCGAATGCTGCGTGCTGGATCGACAATCAGCCGAAAGAGCCGCGTCGGGCATCGCGGCAACGGGCAAGACGGACCGAGTTATCACCCGGTCTCGGCTTACAAACACCTATGAGCCCTAATAATCCATCATAACGCATAACGGGCTCGCCGCTCGATCTCTGGCTATGTGTTGAAGCAGCAACGCCGTACTGCCAACCTAAGGAATTGGATCATGCTCGAGCAGTCGCTGCGAATTACGCGCAACCTGGGCAGTGCATGCCAATGAGATCGGACACCTTGCGGCAATAGCGGTTTTGGCCATGTTTGGCGCGACATGGCGTTCGCCATGGTGGCGGCTACTCTATCATCACTGCTGGTCGCCTTCGGGAGCCGGCTTTCGAACAAAGCAGACGGAAGAAACCGAATGTCGGCCGATCGCTGACATACGCGTAAGGATTCGTCGCGGCATCACCTGCCTGATGAACAGCTTTTGCGCCGCCACCGATTTTGGATGAAGGCCGGGATATTCAGCGAGACCCTTGGAGCTCACGCAATCGAGCGGCTGAGATCGATCGCGCTCAAGAAAGGCGACGGGCCATGGATGACATTCCCTCCACCACATGGGTCGGCCGCGTAGCGTTCGGTCCGTTTTGCCTCACGCCCGGCGAACGGTTGCTGACCAGGGAGGGGATTCCGGTCGGTATCGGCGGGCGCTCGCTCGACCTCCTCATCGCACTTGCGGAGCAGCCCGGCCGGGTCGTGTCCAAGCGTGAACTGCTCAAACGCATATGGCCAGACGTCGTCGTCGAGGACGGGAGCCTGCGCTTTCATATGGCGGGTCTGCGGAAGATCCTGGGCGACGGTGAGGGCGGCGCCCGCTACATCGCCACCCAGGTCGGAGTGGGTTACGCCTTCGTCGCGCCGGTTCAGCCGCTACCGATTGGAGGCAATGGATTATTATCATTCGCACCGCTCGACGGCTCGACGGAATACCGTCCAGGAT
The DNA here is from genome assembly GCF_004010325.2 of Mesorhizobium sp. M00.F.Ca.ET.216.01.1.1. GTDB lineage: Bacteria > Pseudomonadota > Alphaproteobacteria > Rhizobiales > Rhizobiaceae > Mesorhizobium. Next base: position 83,348 of record NZ_SADR02000024.1, on the reverse strand, counting down.
CTGAGCCTGCTTCTATTGGAAAGCTTCCCCCGCGGTTGCCGCGCGTGATTGGGCGCGAACGTGACGTCCGGTTGCTGACGGATCGGATAGCGGACGCAAAGCTGTTCACAATTGTCGGCGCTGCAGGGGTTGGAAAGACGACGCTTGCGGTCGAGATCGGACATGCCCTGTTACCCCGCTATGCCAACAAGGTGAGCTTCGTCGACCTGGGGACGATTGAAGATCCAACCCTTGTATCTTCGGCGCTGGCCGGAGCGCTCGGAATTCTTGTGCAGGCAGAAGACGCGATGAGAGTGATCCTGGGTCATATCCGCGCGCAAAAACTGCTGCTCATCCTGGACAATTGCGAGCATCTGATCAACGCGGTGTCGGCCATTGTCGAGCGCATAAGCGAAGCCGCACCGAACGTTAGTATCCTGGCGACCAGCCGCGAACCGCTCCGCGTTCGCGGCGAGCATGTGCACTGGCTGGGTTCACTGGATTATCCGCCCGAGACGGCGGGCCTCTCCCTCGACCAGCTTCTTGCGTATCCAGCAGTCGAGTTGTTTGTCGAACGCGCGGCTGCGGGCAATAGCGCGCTTGGGATAGACGCCGACACCGCCCGATTGATCGCAGACATGTGCCGCCGGCTGGATGGAATGGCCCTGCCAATCGAGCTAACGGCGGTCAGGGTGGCTGCGCACGGACTGGATGCGACAGCAAGGCTTTTGGGAGAACGGTTCAGCCTTGGCTGGACAGGGCGCCGCACCGCGCTGCCGCGTCAGCAAACGCTCCAGGCGACACTTGACTGGAGCTATGATCTTCTTCCCGATGTCGAGCGCCGCACGCTGGAACGGCTCTCGGTCTTTCTGGGGTCTTTCTCGATCGACGCTGCGCTGGATGTCGTTGCCGACGAGACCGTTAACGCCGAAACGGCCGTCGCAGCGCTGGATGAACTTACAGCCAAATCCCTGATTTCACCGAACCGTTCTGGAGGCGCGGGCTCTTATCGATTGCTGGAGATGACGCGGGCCTATGCCAGAGAGAAACTTCTCGCCCGAGGCGGGAAGGAGTCCATCACCGTGGCGCGGCGGCATGCGAAGTTCTTTCTGAAAGAACTCGAAGAGGCCGGTCGCTCGGAAAGAAACTTTCAGGATGGCGCGGCGCAATTCTCCCAACAACTGGCGAACATCCGCAGCGCCCTGGACTGGAGTTTCGGCGCCGGCGGCGATCTTTCCATCGGAGTACCCTTGGCCGCCGCCAGCGCGCCGGCATTCCTGACCCTTTCGCTTCTCGTTGAGTGCAGGACCTGGTGCGCGCGGGCGATTGCGCATCTTGCGGATCAGGATCGCTATCACGGCGCCTCTGTCGAGCTTGAATTGCAGGCTGCCCTCGGTCTTTCGCTTATGTTTGCGCGGGGGAACAGTGAAGCGGCCGAAACTGCGCTGCGTCGCGCCCTCGACATTGCGGTTGCGCTGGCCGATCGCTGGAGCCAACTGAGGCTGCTTGGCCGCCTGCATATTTTTCATGAACGGATCGGCGATTTCAAGACCGCCCTCGAGTGGGCCGAGATGGCTATGAAAATTGCCGATGAGATCGGTGAACCGGAGGCAATCGCGGTCGCTGCCTCGCTCGCCGGCATTTCTCATCAATTGGCAGGAGATCAACCGCTTGCACGCAGCGAACTGGAGCTGTCGTTGCAACAGAGCGTCCCTTCCGATCGCGGCCGCACGATCTACTACGGATTCGATCACCGAAACCGATCCGGCATCGCGCTCGCCCGCACGCTGTGGCTGCAAGGGTATGCAGATCAGGCGCGGCGCGTTGCCGGGCAGACAGTGCAAGAGGCTGCCAGCCTGGAGCATCCTGTTACTCATTGCATTGCGCTCATCTGGACCCTTTCGGTCTACATCTGGACCGGCGACCACGAGAAGGCGGAAGCAAGCCTGAGGACGTTCGCCGGTTCCGCCGAAGTGAATGCACTTGGGCCCTACGTCGCCGCATCCGGCGGATTTAGGGGAGAACTGGCTGTTCAGCAGAAAAGGCCGCAGGAAGCATTGGGCTGGATCGAGGAAAGCATCGCCCGGTTGCGCTCCGCCCGATACGAGCTGTTGACGACAAGCTTTTCGATCGCGCTGACGCAAGGTCTTGTGCTGGAACGCCGATTTGGGGAAGCGCTTGAGCTGGTGAACGCAACAATCGACCGTTGCAACAGAAATGGCGAGCTGTTCGCGATGCCCGAATTGCTCCGGATCAAGGCGCAAGTCTTGCAGTCCCCGGCTGGGAACAGCACGAGCGAAATCGAGGCATTGCTTCTCGACTCGCTTGCCTGCGGCCGGCACCAGGGAGCCCGTTCCTGGGAATTGAGAAGCGCGATCGACCTAGCGCGCCTGTGGATGGATCATCGCCGGGCCGAGGCGCTTGCTCTGCTGATGCCCCTCCGCGAGGCGTTTTCCGAAGGTTTCGATACCGCTGATTTGCGCGCCTCGGATCTGCTTCTGAAGGCGCTTCTTGGTTTGGATGAGGCAGATATCGAGAACGGCTCCGACGGAAGCTCGCGCTCGAACTCGGCAAGCGCTGACCTGGCGCCAGCGGCGCGTTCAGAAAATTCAGTTTGAGAGGCACATCGCGCGCATGCCGGTCGAGCGATGGAGATCTGGCGATGGAGCCAACATGATATGAAACCGCAGTGGTACAAAATGCTGGACAGGAATGCTCGCCGAGCATTTTGGACTTCGTTCGCGGGGTTCAGTCTGGATGCGATGGATGTTCAACTCTACGCATTCGTGTTGCCCGTGCTCCTGACAGCCTGGGGCCTGAGCCATACTGAGGCCGGACTCCTTGCCTCCGCAACCCTGGTCTCTTCCGCGGCAGGCGGATGGATCACCGGGCTGCTTGCGGACAGGATTGGCCGTATCCGCGTGCTGAAAGTCACAATCCTTTGGCTCGCGATCTCCACATGCCTTTGCGGTCTTGCCGATAACTTCGGTCAACTGCTGGTCGCCCGCTTGATTCAGGGTCTCGGCTTCGGAGGCGAGTGGGCCGCCGGCGTCGTGTTCGTGGCGGAGGTTGTTGCCCCCGAGATTAGAGGCAGAGCGGTCGGAATGGTCCAGAGCGCCTGGGCAGTGGGATGGGGCATGGCCGCGGCGATATCGGCCGTCGTGCTCGCCTTGGCCCCCGCTGATCTTGGATGGCGGATCACATTTATTGTCGGGTTCCTGCCGGCAATCCCGGTCTATGTTTACCGAACCAGGTTGAAGGAGTCGGAAACTTTCTTGAAAGCAGGACTGCGATCGTCCCGGCACGCGATTTTCTCTCGGTCGATGGCAGCGGCTACGATCAAGGGAAGCCTTCTCGCGACAGGGATGCATGGCGGCTATTGGGCGATCGCGACTTGGTGGCCAGTCATGCTTCGTTCCGAGCGCGGGCTTTCGACGACAGCCACCAGCGCCTATCTTGCGGCCATCGCAACCGCGTCGTTCTTTGGATATGTGTCCAGCGCCTGGCTTGGCGACCGCATAGGGCGAAAGGCGACTTTGGTTAGTTTCGCGCTGGGCGGCACGCTTGCGGTACTTGCCTGCACCGAACTTCAGGTGTCAAATTTCGGATTGCTGCTTTTGAGCTTCCCTCTCGGGTTTTTCGCGTTGGGGATGTTCAGCGCGATCGGCCCCGTCCTGACAGAACTATATCCGACCGAAATCCGGGGGTCCGGATTGGGTTTCTGCTACAATTTTGGACGGGGCATGGCCGGCTCGACACCTTTGCTGATCGGTGGCAGCGCCGCCAATATCGGCATCAGCCACGCGATAGGAATATACGCAACCTGCGCTTATGGCCTTGTCCTGCTGGTGACGATCTTCCTGCCCGAGACGCGTGGGCAGGAGTTGAGGAGCGTGTCCGAAGCGAGATCGTGAACCGATCAGCAACCGGAAATCCGCCTAAAGCGCGCCGCGATCTTTCAGATTCCGTGCGCTTTAGGTTCTTGATTTTACGCATGTCTTTGTCCCGAAACCGGTTCCCACTTTCGGGAGACATGCTTTAGTGGCCCAACTCCGCCAGCGAAGGATGATCGGCCGGCCGAACTCCAAGCGGCCACCGAAGCGCGCGCTCGTGTTCATGGATAGGATGTTCGTTGGTGCCGGTGAAGCGTCGGCTCACCAAACCAGTATCGTCGTACTCCCAGTTTTCATGTCCATAGACACGAAACCACGTCCCGCTGTCGTCGCGAAACTCGCACGAGAAGCGGATCGCAACACGCTTGCCGCTCCACGCCCAGAGTTCGTTGATCACCCGGTACTCGATCTCGCGCCGCCATTTCCGGCTGAGAAACGTCCGAATCTGTTCTCGGCCCCAGATGAAATCAACTCGGCTTCGCCACTGGCAATCAATGGTGTTGCTCAACACCACCGCGTCGAGATCGCAGGTGTTGCGAGCGTTCTCGGCAGCCTGCACCCTTTCGACGGCCAGCGCTTCTGAAGGCAGCAGTTCAAATTTGTTCATGACGCGCCTCTGATCTCACCGAGCTTCACCGCAGCCCAGTCATGGTGATGATCACGCTGATCTTCAGCGGCCATCCAGCGTTTCCGATTGTCGGAGAGTGACAGGTTCAGCTTTCACTGCCAGTTAGGCGGCGTTAGCCACCATGATAAGAGACAGCGCACGCGATGTTTCGGGGCGCGCTTCCCCTTCCCGCTCCAAACTGTCCTGCTTGATCGCACTAACGGCATAGAAGCGCACCCTTTGCTTGCAAAGCGATAGTGTCGTCGAGATATGCCGAGGGCACGGCGCCCAATGTGAGATTCTGTGAGATAGTATCAACACGGCGCTACCAATCAATATTTTTGAAATCGGCACATCAGCTTTCATACCCTCAATAATACTCGAAGTTTGGCGATGTTAGCAGGCGTTAAACATCGTTTTTGTCTCTAGACATGACCGAAAAGACTTCCCAGATTGCAACTGTCCGAACGACGTATCCTCCCAAGCACGTCGCCCGACGGATCTATCTGGAACAGGAGAACTAAAATGAAGACCATCGCATTTGCCGCAGTGGCATTCATCATTGTTACCGGCAGCGCTTTCGCAGGAAGCGATCACTATGGCTCGAGCAATTGGCAGCCTACCGTTGGCTCGACAGACAGGTCGTACACGGCTTCTATCAAGCGAACCGCGAAGAACGCGACCCAGAAAGCGCCGAAAAACTCGCCCTATAATCCAGCGGACAGCTACGGCCAGGGCATCTGGGGAATGTAAGCGTCTTCACACGCGGATGATCGGACGAACGCACCAATATCGCCCGTTCATCACGTATCGAACATTCGCTGCCCGCCCCCTTCCCCCCTGCAGGGGCAACTATTCCCTTCGATTATTTTAACAAGTTCTAGAGGATGCCTCATGTCAGGACATAGCTCCGAAACCACTCGACGTGCGTTTCTTGCCAATTCAGCCTCTGTGCTGCTCGCCGCCTCGGCGATAGGGAGCCCGATCACCCTCTCATCTGCGCTGGCTGAGACGGCTGCGGACCCCGCGGTCCGGCCGTTCCGTGTTAACATCCCGGACGAGGCAATCGTCGATCTTCGCCGGCGCCTGGCCGCAACCCGCTGGCCGCATCGGGAGACGGTCGCGGATCAATCCCAAGGCGTGCAGTTGGCAAAGCTGCAGGAACTCGTTCGCTACTGGATGACCGATTACGACTGGCGAAAGATCGAGACGCGGCTGAACGATCTGCCGATGTTCGTCACCAAGATCGATGGCCTCGACATCCAGTTCATCCACATTCGTTCGCCTCACGACAACGCCATGCCGATGATCATGACGCACGGCTGGCCCGGCTCGATCCTGGAATTCATGAAGGTCATCGGCCCACTCGCCGATCCAACCGCACATGGCGGGGTTGCCGAGGACGCCTTCCACGTCGTCGTGCCCTCGATACCCGGCTTCGGCTTCTCCGGGAAACCGTCGAACACGGGCTGGGGCTCCAACCAGATCGGCCGTACCTGGGCCGTGCTGATGCAGCGGCTGGGATACGGCCGGTACGTGTCGCAGGGCGGAGACTGCGGTTCGGTGATCTCCCGGCGCATGGCGCTTCAGAATGTGCCCGGACTGGTTGGCATTCACATCAATATGCCGGCGACCGTTCCGAAGGAAATTGCGTCCATCCTCTCTGCCGGAGGACCAGTCCCGGGCGACCTGTCTGAAGAGGAAAGAGCGGCCTTCAACGCACTCGACACCTTCTACAAGGATAGCTCCGCCTACGCCAGCATGATGGTCACGCGACCGCAGACCATCGGCTATTCGCTGGTGGATTCACCTGTCGGCCTCGCCGCATGGATCTACGAGAAGTTCGCTCAATGGACCTACAGCGGCGGCAAACCGGAGCGGGTCTTGACGAAAGACGAGATGCTCGATGACATCTCGCTCTACTGGCTTACGCAGTCCGGAACATCCGCCGCGCAGATCTATTGGGAAGACCATTCCAACAATTTCAATGCCGTGGACATTGCGAAGATGCCCGTGGCGGTGACCGTCTTCCCGGGCGAGATTTATTGCGCGCCGCGCAGCTGGGCCGAGCGCTGCTATCACAACCTCGTCTACTTCAGCAAAGCCGAAAACGGCGGACATTTCGCGGCATGGGAACAGCCGGAAATCTTCACCCGGGAAGTCCGCGCGGCTTTCCGGTCGCTGCGCTGACCGAGCAGCGCCTTTCTGTCAGGAACACCAGCAAATGTTTGCGATATATGAATCCGAATACTTTGCCGAACACCTCCAACGCAACCAGCAGAAACTTCGGACAGGCGCCCAGCAGATATTCCCAAAAGCACTTCCGTCGCGTCCGTTGAAAATCATTCAAATCGCAATCCAACTGTCAAATACAACGCATTGCAGCGGCATCAAATTGGCTTGGAAAGACAGATATCCAAGCCTGCGAAGTAACCCGGCCGAAGAAGCTGCAACATCGATCGGCGCCCCGTAATCCCACAGCGGCGTCGATCTGCCCGGGCCGTGCCACCCCCTCGCGGCCCGGGCGCTTACAAGAAGAGCCAAAATCTGGAGAGCCAATCGCGCCTGAGAACGCAGATTGCTTTCCGTCGACCTTGAGCAACTTCTATATACGAAACTGGTCATCTTACAAATCATGAGCTTTACCACTGCGATCATCATGATGATGCTCGCACAATCTAGAGAAGGACCACACCGTGAATATCAAGTCTATTTGTTTCGGCGCGCTTGCACTCTGCCTGCTCGGCTCCTCGGCATTTGCGGGCGCCCTCGATGAACCGTCAAACATGCAGCCGTTTTTCACGGACGCGAGCATGAAAGAGATGAAGCCGATGCCTGAATTCAAGGCGGTTTTCATGGCGATGCCGAAGGAGAAGCGGGACGCCTTGATGGGAGAATGCAACGATGCCGCGATGAGCAAACCCTATGCCAGATTCTGTGAAAACCTGAATGCGCTTGCTGGTCACAACTAGGCCACAAGCCAACGAAGCTGATCTTGATGATGGCGGGCTCGGTGCCCGCCGTCATTGTTCCGTTGGGCTGCGGTATCGGCCGGTGTGTTTGAGTGCTGTTAATTGTGTTCAAAACGCGATTGCAACGGACAAGCCAATCCGGCGGGCACCTGAAAGGATCAGTGCCTCGACTGAGGTCGACCACCGCTTCGTCCTGACCGTCCAGTAAACGAGAATTCGGGATGACAGCCTTCGATTCAATTCATCTCTCGCGCCGGCAAGCCCTCGTGGCGGGCGCGACCGTTTCCATTTGCGATGGCGGCCATCGCGACGGAAAAATCCACCCCAACCAGAGCAAAGGAACTTCCGACATGACCCAGAGCTTCGTTAGAACCAAGGACGGCGTCGAAATCTTCTACAAGGACTGGGGTCCGAAAGACGCCCAGCCGATCATGTTCCATCACGGCTGGCCGCTGTCTTCGGACGACTGGGACGCCCAGATGCTGTTCTTCGTCAACCAGGGTTTTCGCGTGGTCGCTCATGACCGCCGCGGCCATGGGCGTTCCGCCCAAGTCTCGGGTGGTCACGATATGGACCACTACACCGCCGACGCCTCGGCGGTGGCCGAGCACCTCGACTTGAAGAATGCCGTTCACATCGGGCACTCCACCGGTGGCGGCGAAGTGGCGCGCTATGTCGCCAAATTCGGTGAGCCGCAAGGCCGCGTTGCCAAGGCCGTGCTCGTCAGTGCTGTTCCGCCGCTGATGCTGAAGACGGAATCGAATCCGGGCGGCCTACCGATCGAAGTCTTCGACGGAATTCGCAAAGCGCTGGCAGATAACCGGGCGCAGCTGTTTCTCGATTTTCCCTCTGGCCCGTTCTATGGCTTCAACCGGCCGGACGCGAAAGTCTATCCGGGCGTGATCCAGCATTGGTGGCTTCAGGGCATGATGGGTGGCGCAAAGGCTCACTATGACGGTATCAAGGCCTTCTCGGAAACTGACCAGACCGAGGATCTGAAGAAGATCACCGTGCCTACGCTGGTCATGCATGGCGACGATGACCAGGTCGTGCCAATCGACGACTCGGCCAACCTGTCGGTCAAACTTCTGAAGAACGGTACTCTAAAGGTCTACAAGGGTTACCCGCACGGCATGCTGACGACGCATGCGGACGTCATCAACCCCGACTTGCTGGCCTTCATCAAGGGCTGAACGGATCTTTGAGGCGCGTTCGCGTTCAAACAAGGACGTGGCGGAATTTGGCCCGCCATGTCCATTCGGCCGGCCGTCAAATCCTGTCCGGAGCATTCGAGGCCAAGCGGGAGACGCCGCCTGATCTCTGGAACGCGATCCGCCCGGTGCCGACTGGAAAAAGCACAACGATGAAGATCTGGATGAGGCCGTTCGCGAGACCTTTCCCGCCAGCGATCCGCTGAGTTCCGGCCAGTTCGAGCAGGCCCAAATTAATCCGCGGAGCCGCCTTTCGGCTTCGTCCCAACCGAGGAGTATTGATCATGGAAGACAGTGCCAAATCCCGCATGAGCGCGGCCCTGCACACCAGGTCGGGTCTTTCCGACGAAGCAGTGCACGACATTTCTGCCGCAGCAACAGTTCTGCTGGCCGACGTCTTTGCCCTTTATCTGAAAACCAAGAACTTCCACTGGCACATGTCGGGGCCGCATTTCCGCGACTATCACCTGCTGCTCGACGACCAGGCAGACCAAGTCCTGGCCATGACCGATCCGCTGGCCGAACGGGTGCGCAAGCTAGGTGGCACCGCCATTCGTTCGATCGGCGACATTTCCCGCCGCCAGCGCCTCTTGGACAACGACGCCACCTTCGTCCAACCGCACGAGATGCTGGCGGAGCTGCACGAGGATAACGGCACGCTGGCCGCTCGCATTCGCGCCCTGCATGACCTTTGCGACGAGCACGGCGACGTCGCGACCGCGAGCCTCCTCGAGAACTGGATCGACGAGGCCGAGCACCGGGTCTGGTTCCTGTTCGAAACTCTTCGCAGATCGAACTGATACGTCGGTTGCACGCAGGCGCCGGGGAACCGCATCTCTGGCGCCTGCGCTCTGGAACACACGTGGCTGACCCGAACGTCGATTCGACCGAGCCGCGGCGCTGCGGGTGAGGCGGTCGAGCAGCGCCGCCGTCATCTTGGCACATGCTCCAACAAGATGAACGGACGGCTGCTTCTGGGATGCGGTCGCAGATCGAGCTTGCGAGATTAGAGAGGAATAATGCCCGAGGGAAGCGATAGACACGGGCTTCGCAATCGCCGCCGAACCTACGTTATTGCCGCCGGTTACGAGAGGGTACGGGCCAAAGCGACCAAGAGTAGCGTAGAGCATCGCGAGTGCTTACAGGCAGAGGGGTTCGAGTCCACATTGTGGGCTATCCAGTAAAAATACATTTAAATCAATCAGTTAAACTGAAATTCTGGTGGGCCCGGAGGATGTGCCGGGACCGTTGATTTCATTGGCTTTCTCGTGGGCCAAAATCAGAAATCTTCCCGTATCGCTCCGTATGGTTCCGCGCCTAAGCAAAGGACGCTGCACAAGATGGGGCTTCATGCAGGTCTGAGCCCCCGACCACTGTGGCGAGCGAGCAATCTTGGGTGAGATGAGCAATGCTGGCCGCAAGCTCCATAGGTCCACCTAGGTGTTCAAGCACCTGGCGGGCAAGCGACTCCGACTCCTCCTTGGAAAGAGGCGGTACGTCGATGACGCTCAGACGGTCTCCAGAAAAGGAATAGCTGCTTGCCTGGGCCCGGATATGCTCAACTCCATATCGTCGGAAGACAATGAGCAATTTTACACGACCCACGTTGGCCGCGGCGTAATTGAACAATGGCTGGAGACTTGTCGCTGTCATGAGCATCATCGACGACGAGGAGCAGGTCACCGGAACCAAGCTCTTCTAGAGACACCTTGGTGATCTCCATTGTCGGTGAGACAAGCCTGATCCTAGTCGCAGACTGATCGGCGGCGATTTGGTCCAGAATGGCTTGGAGCTCGAGATTTGCCGCCGCCGCCAGACCCCGTTACCAGCGTCACGCCAACGTCCGGATTCTTGTGTGCTTCCAAGGCTTCAGCAAGGGGAGCTTCTCTGCCGACCAGCTGCCAAGTATGGGTGAACAAGGTTTCCTTGCGTGCGAGAGCCGCAAAGAATTCCTGAGCCGTTTCCCACGGACTTGTGGGAGAGACGCCGAGAAGGCTATTGTCGATGTAGTCATCAGCATCCCAAAGGCTTCGGGTCGTTCCTAATATTCGGTTCAATCCGCTCAATGACGGGCTCGAACGCGGCATTAGCGACTTCGATGAGCACAGATCGATCAGCCCCGGCGACTGGCAGGGACGCAATGATGGCATTGGGATCCATGAGAGGATGATCCTTTTGGAGTGGCGTTTGGGACATCAGCCTGCGGTCGCCATGCCGACGGTGGTTCTTAGTGTGGTGGCCAATCGAGCCCAGGCGCTACCCTATGCTTACATGCGCACAGGCAGGATACGTGAGAATTTCGCAGATGCGGTCCAAAGCAGATGGGGCAGCACCTGCGGGCAGTCCGTCATCCAGGTCCTGCAAGGTGGGAGCTGAGTTGCTTACCTCAGCAGTGCCGCTCGCCCGCGCTATGGCCGGCAGTTCTAAGCTTTAGAGGAATAATGCGGGGCCGTTTTCGGATGAAAACGCCGATTGCCAAACGCCGCACCGGCTGGAATTTTTCGCGCTCAGCCTCTCCGTAAGCCGTAAAAGCGCGGAAAATTACGTGTCGCTGAATTTTCCGCGCTTTTGGATTCACGAGCGGGAATTTTCCGCGCTTTTAAACTGATCGGAGCTATTTAAATCGCTTGAGAATCCATCCGTTGCTACAATATCAAAGAGCGCACGGGGCAGACCGACACCAACTGGAGGCAAAGCAATGGAAGAGATTCAGAAGCGCCGCGTCGGCCGCCCAATTGGCAGCGGCGTCAAGAACAACGATCAGGCCCTTGCCAAGGTCGCAAGTATCTTGCTGGATAATCCTTCCATGAAGGCGACTTCAGCCATGAGGCGGGTCCTCAATGATATGTCCAGCTCGCGGAGGGAGACAGACGTTACCTTGATCCGTCGATGGCAGGGGCGCTGGAAGCTGAACAGACAGAAATTCATGAACGAAGCGGCGGCAACGAGAGCTGCAAGGACGGCGAGAGCGCCCTCGCGCACGACGTCATCGATCTCCGACTCGGCTAGCGAGTACCTTATGCGGAAAGCCAAAGAGACGGCGAGTATGTACAATTTTTCGGAAGCATCTGCTCTCCAAAAGGCCGCGGCTGGATACCTCGATACGCCCCTCAGGAAAGAGGTACATGGTGTTTTAGACTCACTGGCGCTGAGGACGGCGCTGGGTCTTCACGAATCGTCCATTCAGCGAGAATTGCGGCGCATGACGGATTCCACTGTCATGGAACGATGCTGAAAGCCTTGGAGGAGCAGGATCGCTTCCTTGCCGAGCTGAAAAAATGGGGTTGAGGCTACAAAAACTGCCCAATAACGGCAATTGACGCCAAGGCAGCGCGCGACCGGTTCGCGAAGGACAGATTTCGGCCCCAGCCGGGACTGAAACGACGCATTTTGTAGGTATAATTTTCTAAGATGGCGCTTTTGCAATTGACGCCTGCAAGGGTGCCTCATGCTTGCGCCGTAAAACGCAACACGAGCGCAGACGGTTCAGTCTGTCGTTTGAACCTGGAATCTGGTGAAGGCAACCGAACCAATGGACAAGATCACAATCGACTTCTGGGGCTTTGCAATAACGGCCGAAGGGTTTTACGGCGTCTTGGCCGCGTCGGGGCTGGTGATGGCCATTGTCATTGTGTTGAAGGTCGGGAGGCGTCGGGGTACCTAAGGCTGCTTCTCGGCAAGACGGAGGGCATCGATGTGCGAAGCCAGTATGACATTGTTAAAGATTGGGCACTCCTATCCGACGACGAGGCGATGGAAGCCGAGATCGAAGGCACGGCAAGGACGCTACCACGTCGGTCGCCTAGTGTCCCTTGGAAGTGTCTGGCAATCGTGAAGATGCCGAATATCGATTCTGGTTCGATCTGTTTTTGAGACTTTCCAGAAAGGACGACGTCGGGTGGGCTTAGCCCGTAGGAGACTAACCTAACCAATCTGTCCCAGTTCGCATGGGACGCCACTCCCGCAAACGATAGCGGCTGCTCTTCGTGCTTCACACGCTAAGCTGTAAAGTCAAAGCCGACGCCGTACCTCCGTTCTATGACCCACTCGGGGACCAGCATCCCGCCATCGGCCAACGCGTTGCCTTTGCGATTGGCAAAAGGATTGGCGGAAAGGGCCATGAACGAGGATGACGACACCCTCTTCTTGGTCTTCGATGAAACCGAACAACCCGAAAACGCCGCCAGGTGAGAATGATGGCGAAGCGCCAGAATAGCATTGGTCTCCTTAGCCTCGAACCTTCCGCCAAGGCGGACTACCCCAAAGACTTGACGTCGCAGTCCTCCGACGGCGGAAGCCTGCGCCCGTATCGTTGGTGAAGACGAAACGATTGTTTCGAAACTTCAGGAACGAGGGCCACGTTGGCGGAACCGGCCTGACAGTTCTCACGTGGATAAGCACGTCGTCATGCTCCCGAGCGTCGGGGGCATCTACGACTGCGTAGTGAGTATGAGTTTCGGTTCTGCCGTCGGCTACCGCCATAACCACGTCAAACCGACTCGGGGGTCGCAGATGCGCAACTGAGATCGCTATAGCTTGCACATCATCCCCAGAGCTACGCTCGCCAAAGTACAGATTTGCCGCGCAGTTCAGTACCTGCTGGTGGTTGCACGCAAGAATGTCCGCCGTATTTGACACATCGATCCAGCCACCGACGTGCTCGGCTTGATAGACGTCGCCATCCAGGAGAACAGCCAACAGCGTTGGCGAAAGCGGCAGGAAGAGAAGCGCACCTGCGCTGGAGATTCCAAAAGATCTGTGCTGCGCATGCCTGTGCTGTTGATGCCAGCGGTTGGCGAGAGCAGCAGGGTCATCTGATGTGAGAAACGGCACCGAGGTAAGGTTGCGAACAACCCGCACCTTTAGATCGTCTACGACGCTCATCGTTTTGGCGTAGTGATGCATCGCCGAGATCACCGCACTTTTGACGGCCTCCTTGAAAGACGGTTGTTCGAAGTCCGCACCTTTGACTGACGTGGCAGCGAAAGCAAACTCCGCGGATCGACGCGCGGCGGCTTCTGTGCGGACATGCTGCAGGTAGGCGAAACGCCTGAGGATTGTGGCATGAAGATCCTTGATGACCGCACGTGGCTTGAGCAACGACGAAACGCAGTCGCCATAGTGTCCCTCGACGGTCTGGATTGCGGTTTCGAGCCTTGGGTCCTGCCCGTAGAAGTAATCCCTGGAACACTGATTCTTCACCGGGGCATCGAAGAATGATTGGTTGCGATCAAGGTTAAACAGGTGAATGGCTTTGCCTTCGGCACACACGCTGAAGGGCGATAGATGTACCCGGGGAACAAAGTGCTGGTTCTTGTTCTCCGCCATGCAATTGAGCGATCCGCCATTCCGGCACTGCCGTGGGGGCGCTCAAACACCCGCGCCAAGCCGTTGCTATCACACAGAGCTTCCAGCGGGAATGTACGTCTCAGGCCCGCCCTTCCTGGCACTCAATCGAAGAGACGTGACGAACGCCGTCGCAGGGTGGCGTTCGTTTCACGAAGCGTCAGACTTGGATGCGGCCGACGCGCTGTCCCGGGAGGACGGCTCCAAAGGAGACGGCGTGCAGGGCTGGCTTGTCCCCAACACGGGAGCGCAGCGAAGGAGCGGGCAGGAACGGGACAAGACGGCCGCGCCGGCTAGACCCGAGTAACCTTCCGATACCATGCCAAGGCGTCCGAAGGCCGGCGAAAAAGAATAGCGGTCGATCCTCGCTCAGGGCGAACCAGTAGTTCCGCTGAACATGAAGTCGGCGCGCGAGAAAGTGCCATCCGTGCGGTTTTATCGAACACGGGGATATGCTGCGCGATCTCCCGTTCCTTGACCAACCAGGCGAGGTTCGCTGCCGATCCGTAGGCGCTGTCGGCGGCCAGATGCGTCGGCTTCTGGGCCGCAAGCGGACTATTTGTTTTCGGGTTGGCCGGTCTAGAAACGGACTAACACGTCCAGCATAGCGCGGACCGCTTGGCGCCAACAGCCGTCCTGAGAACTGTCCGGTTGACTCCCCGCGGTTCGCAAGCGAATTTTCATCCAGGAGGTCGACAGATCTAACGGCGCGGGTCAACGGCGAAGGCGACCTGAATAAGAGCGTGCCTGCCAACACGATCCCCACGGAGCAATCACCGATCCCTAACTAGGGACGTCGCAAACCCTCCAGCCCTCTGGCTACCCAATTCGCGCTCTGTGTATGCGGTGAACTGTAGCAATCTCTGCCAAAAGAGTTCTTCAACCCGAGTCGAGGCAAATTCTTTGGACAGTTCTCCGATGCGTCTTGCAGTGTAGCGGATGTGGCTACACTCGTCGCCACTTAACTTGCATAGCGTTCGACCCAGCATGTCTAGGTTACGGTGCGGGCAATATGCCTCGAGCACGGGCTCCAACAACTTCTGGTGAATGCGGGTCCTCACCTCACCGAGGTTCACCTGAATCAAATAGTCGAGCACCCTCCAGGTTTCGAGGCTAGCGGCCTCGACCTGGCTGTGCTGCATGGGGGGAAACTGGGTCTCAACGGCCCCGCGCACATTATCTGGCAATGCGTCTGGAAATACCAGATCGGCGAGACGAAGGTACATTCGGCAATGACCTGCCTCATCCTCGACATGCTGGCTCAGATCGTCAACAAGCCCGGCACTTGTGCAAGCGTTGGCAATCTTCGCTAAGTCGCGGGAACCCTCGCCCTCTTTGATCGCATTCGAGACAAGCGACTGCAGCACCCATACCGGGTTCTCAATATGCGACCTAAAACTGTTGCCGTAGTCGGCGAGGAAGTATGGCGGCACGTGACGTGCAACAGCGTCGCCAAACAGCCGAAGGTAGTCGCGCGTTGCTATGTCGCCTTGTTCGTCAAGGGCAGTTTCAACAAAACGCGCGACGTAGTCCATTGTCATTTTTCAACTTCGAGCGGGCCATTGCAAGCGATAAAAGGGGCCATGCCGTCCTTGAAGGGTGAACTGCTGATACCGATTATCCCTGCGTTGATGGCAATGTTGTCGACCTTCAGGGTTGTCCCATCGACATAACCGGAAATGCGTATGCCTTTACCTCCAGCGAGGGACCTGAGGGCCTTAGCTTGATCTTCACTCAGTTCGAAGGAAAGCGGTGCTTCAGACATAGTCGAAAACTCCTTTGCCATAGAATTCACTGAACGCCGTTATAATTGCAAATCTTGCGATGGGAGACAATTGCAAAAGGACACGCTTCAAAGCAGAAGCGCCGCCAAACTCTTCAAGGTCAGCCAAGAATGTCCTAGTATCCGCCACAACGATTGCAGGACGCTCCCAACGCTCTTGCCCAACGCTGTAAATGATCTCTGCCAAGTGGTTATCGAACCACCAACGCGACACCGAAATGCTAACTGAGAGGGATTGGACGTAATGCCAGTAACTGGGAGGGATATGCAGGAGGTCGCATGGACCGACGATTGCATGACGTAACGACGGCACGCGTTGCCAGACATTGGGGTCCGTCGGCGAGGCATCGCAATGGTGCCCTCGCACTGTGGCGCCGTCCGTGAGCGCGAAGGTATCCCGTGGGTGGCAGACTGCAACATATTTCCACCCAAACAACTGAATGAAGTAATTATGGTTCGTGACGTAGTCGTTGTGGTTATCTTGATGAAAGGTTTGCACCGTTCCTGGCGGACCGATCCATATGTTGTCGAAGTATGCCGGCTCGCGTGATCGAGGTGAAACAGGCAATCGATGCGCGATGTCGACGAAGGACGCGTCACTCTGCCTGAGATAAAATTCAGTTGTGTCGAGACCAGCGAGATAATCGCCCAATCTCTGTTGCGCCCGGAGGTTCCGCCATCGTTCCTTATGCTCGAGCGTGACCAAGCGCGTCCCATGCCGTGCCGCGATACGCTGGGGTGTGAGGAGGGCAGCAAGTTCATCCAGAGCGGAAACGTCTCGCGACACCCAGGGAGTTTCCATCAGCTCTGCTGCGCACTTCATTCCGATGATGGGGATGCAACCTATTTCCCGAAATCTCACATCGGGACAAACGTATGACAAGTCTGGAGGAGCCGTCTGCAACATCCTCAGCCTCCAAGGGCAGCAACATATCCGCTTGGCAACTGGTCAGCATCGAACGCGGTCCAAGGGATATGATAGTGCACTCGGCTAAGATCCGACTGCCCATTTGCTTGCCATCGTTCCCGATGGGCTGCCAAGGTGCCGGCAAATTCGAGGCCCAGATCACCGAACACGACTATGTCGCGGCCGTGATAAAGCGCGCCCGAGCGGCGCTCGCTATCGATGAGACCGAAAGAGTAGTGTGTGAGGTCGAATGTACGCTCGACGCCTAGGTTCACAGCGCGGAAATTCGGTTCAGCGCCAAAAAGGTAGCTCCGGAATGCCAAAGAATCCAAAACAGGGTGACCAAAGCCTCGGCCCTTTTCAATATGCAAGAAGGACTTCGGTCGCGGATCAATAAGCTTTTCAAGCGGGATGTACCATGTGTCCTCATCTGCAATGGAACCGGTTGTAGGGACGGACACGGACATCCTAGCGCCGACCGTGAGTAGTCCTTTCTCGGTTGCTAGGAAGATCGTAAAGCAGTCCCCGCCACCCGGAATCGCTACAGGCATAGCGAGCATGCCTCCCGGCACCCGCAACGCCTCGCGAAGCAGTCGCGGGATGCCACGAAACGCAGAAGTGGCTATTATGACGTCGAAGAGACCCAGCTCGGGCAGTCGATCGACCCAATCACCTAATTGCACGCGCACACCAGAAGTGCCGATGAGGGCGCGCTGTGATTGATCGAAGAGGTCGGGAATAATCTCGCAACCAAATATCAGTGGGACGTCTCCTTCCCTGCCGGCTAGCAAGGAGAGTACTGACACCAGATAACCAGTTCCTGTTCCAATTTCGTATATGCGCTTCCCCCTCAGATCGCCGAGTTCTCTGATTATCCACCTAAGAAACGTTCGATCCGATATTGCTGAGAGAGTTGTCCCATCTGCGTCTGAGAACGTTCGAATAGGACCATCAAAACGCTCATGCCCCCTCGGGGCAAATCGCGCTATGTCCACCCCCGCGAAAGCGGCGTTGATGTCAGTATCGCCCATGGCACTAGGTTTAGCTAATTGATCTTACCTTAAGCTAATAGAGAGCGTCAGTTCGCACCGCGATGCAAGCACTTTTGCCAATACTAGTCTCCAGCTATCCATTTCAGTTGAACCCACATTCCATGCCTGTTCATGGCGCGACCGCGACGGCGCGCGTTGTCAACCGAAATGTCTGCTTCCGGGCAGAGGTAAAGTTCGCCTCTATGGCCGACACGAGGCGCAAAAGCTGCCAGGCGGCGTTGGGCCGTTGCAGGTTGGCAGTTTTAAGGCACAAATAGTCGGAAACGAACGTTGAGGCACCCCGCTAGGCATAGTCGTGACCTGACCCAAAGCTACCGTTTCGGCCAACACGGAAAAGCCCTCCAAAAGGGCCTCGCACTCAGTTCGCCATAGGCCGATTGCAGTGCGACGAATAGATCGCTTGCTGCGCTCAAACCCGGCTACAGCGAGAAATTCGCTACTGGTGCGGCATCGTGATGCCGGCCGCGGTCGGCGGCAGCGTGGTCGGTGCCTGCCAATTAACGTCGACTTTGCCCGACGCGGTCAGCCCTTGCGGGAGAAAGGCGGCCTGATCGAGCCTAACGACAAGGACGTAGTCACGGCGCTGTCCTGTCGGTGTGATCTGGATCGACCCCTTCTGTCCCAGCGTTGTAGGGATCTTGCCCTTGGTCGGTTCCAACTTGAACCACAGGGGGACCGTACCTGAAAACACCGGCGTGACGACATGGGCGAGCATGTAGATCGGCTGCGTGAGCCGCACATGGTAGGTTGTGCTGTCGCCATTGGGCGTATCAAGCGATGTCGACCCCGTCGCCGACTTCGCGCCCAAGGTAACCAGCGCGCCGCCGATTGGAATGGTGCCGCTTATCTTGCAGAACTCTACTTTGCCGCCGACCACTAAGCCGGCAAGGCCAAGTGTATTTTGAATGCGAAAAGCGAGGCCGTCATTCTCATTCCAGCTGTGATCGATATGATCGACGTGGAGCGCGCCGTAGAAAGCTTCGTTGAATGCCGGCACAACCTCGAAACCAATGCGACCTGGAAGCGGCCAAGGGCAATCGGTCCAAGTTCGAGCGATATAGCCCGAGTAGCCGTACGATTGATCGTCATCGTGCGATCGTTAAATCCAAGATTGTTGAATGCCTCGATCGTGTCTTCGATTGGCCTTCCGTGACGTCGAACTGGACATCCTGGCCTGCGCGCCCGCGGTACGGTGCCGCCATTCTTGAAGTGACCAGTGTAGCGCTCGCGGGGAAATAGGAAGCCATCGCTGCCGATTTAGTATTTCTGAAGGTCGGATTATAGTCTTTGCAGGCCATCTCGCTCAGAATAATTCGCGGCGGAGGGCACGTAGCAAAGATGGGTTCGCAAGCTCGATCAACGGCATCTTCTCTGTCGAAACGCCAACAGTGACGCGCAGTAGAACCGCGAAGGCGTGACGAACGAGATCGAGAGAGTGATCGTCGGCCCAATAGTCGCTGGACGGTCTCTTGCGCGTTCTCGCCCAAGTTGGTGGCACGCCATGAGCGATGTCATTCCTGATCGCAAATGCAAGACTGGCCGCATTGGACCATGTCTGAAGAAGGGTGCGCTCGTCTCCCGCTGGCAGCGGTTGACGCGAATGTTTCAAGCATCCCGATCAAATCAGAGATCATCTTCGCGTCGGTCTCGGGTCGAATGCCCTTTGGATTGACGCCCTTGAGCTTCCACAACGCCGCTCCAGGTGATGTTCGATGCTGGCGGCGAAGATGATGATCGGCGCAATGCGCTGGCCAACCAGCGGCTTCAACCCAAGCCGCTCTTCGAGGGTATCGGCCCTTCCATAGGTCATTCGCGATCTCGCGACACCTTGCCCGGACGGGGCGGACCATACATTTTTGCGGCAGCATCCTTCAAGATCCATTGTCGAGCATCCGCTCCGCCGGCAGCTTCTTGAGCCGCGCGTTCTCGTCCTCCAGCGCCGTCAGGGGACGGGCGTCGGACAATTCCATCCCCGCCAAACTTCGCCTTGAACTTATAGAAGGTCGCTGCCGAAATGCCGTGCTTGCGGCAAAAGTCCGCCGTATTCGCACCGAGAATGTCTCGGGGCTTGAAGATCGATCAATCGAACCAACGTTGTGGATAGGTGGCAGAGCGGTCGATTGCGCATCCCTGATAAGGAGGTGGACCTTCATCGGTCTCGTGGGTTCGAACCCCGCCCTGAATTAGAAAAGCCCGCTCCTGGATTCAGTCGAGCGGGCCCTTAAAGGCTATTTTGTTTTCGGCTATGGTCCGCGGGTCACTTCGATGTCGACCGTCCGGATGGGCCCATTTCCCTTGCGTTTTGGCCCTTCGACATTCTGCTGTTTGAAGACATTGGAAACATCATTTCCGTTTGACCCTCAACCCGCTTGCGGCCAAGCTTTTGTGGCGAAACAGCCGGCTGTCTTCCTACTTCCGGAAGATCTATCATCCCCCAGGCGTTCGACGGGCGTCTTCTAAATCTGGACTTTAGGAACTTGCTTTGAGCGCGGGCCGACCTCACCCTCGGATGCAGCCTCTCTCAGCATCGGTGCCGTTGGTGGATCAAGGCAAACCAAAACGCCAATCTCTGCGCTCTCCAGTTTGTGGATGGCGTCGACGCCAACGTGCAGTCCACCTTTTCGGACACAACCAGTTCGCCGGAAACCAAACTCCTTGGCGCTCTTCTGAATGAGGCCAAAACTGCTCCATGTCTGTCAAACCGGCGCTATTTCTTTTTTTTCACCCTTTGCGTAAGAGCGGATCCCGCGACCGATTTGACTGCCTTTGAGGAGCTGTTAGAACGAAGCAACTTGGATGCCGTCGAAGCAACTTTCTTGCTCGTAGTCTCATTGGGTTTCTTCGCCATTGGTTTTCCCCGCGCGGTTGAGTCGGAGTAATACGCATTGTGATGCGTCTGCAATCAACTGCCGGAGAGCACTGTCCCCAACTTTCATTTTCCAACACTCGGTCCGGTTCCGCAAACAACCAAGCGGAGCAGGAACTATGCTCGCCTTCATTGCCTTTCACCTTTTGTCGGTCGGCATCGGCTGTTCTGCCGTCCTCCGTGATCAGCCACGCTAAGGCACGCAGGAATTCGAAATATGCGAGCACATCTTCGATGAAGATGTTGGCGATGCAACGTTTCTCATCACAGTATTTGACAAGGTAGCCGTTGCGACCGCCGAGCCTGCTGCCGTTTAACCAAAGACCAAGTCTCGCTGTCCATGTCGGCAATCTCTCATGATTGGTGAGATCGGCGACGGCGTAACTGCGAAGCCGGCGGCGCTTCGCGTCCTCGGCTGTGAGCGTGATCTCGCGGCGCTTCGCCTCCGCCGCGATCTAGCCGCGCCGGCCGATTAACGCGTCAATTGGCGCAAGGTCATTGTCAGCGCGCAGCTTGAGATATTCGAGCATCGAGAAGCCTGCAGCAAGGATCGCCTGTCGGACCTTATGCAGCGCCTGCTCGATGGATCCCATTGGTGGTGCGGTCCTGACATAATCCGCAGTGAAATGCCCTTGAGTCTTCACGTCAGTAGGCGAGGATACGTGGTCGCAATTGAGGGCTGTACGAAACCTCGAAAAGTTGCGCGATTGTTGGCCAGTAAGGCAATCCATCCCGGTCACGCAAATGGTCAAACGGCAGCAGTCTTCCGAGGTCGATAAATTCAAGGGCATCGAAATTGGGCAGCCGGATCCACTTCTGGTTCTACCACACATCGCGTCGCGTCGAGTAGTGCGAACTGTTCGCCGGTCGCAGCTGCGAGAAATCGTTCCCCTGTCTGATACGACCGTCTATGAGATGGAACAGCGTGGCGAGTTCCCACGACGCTTCAATCTCACCGCCCGCTGTGTTGTTTGGGACTTGGCAGAAGTCGAAGCGTGGATCGAGGAGCGGCGGAATGCGTCATCTGTCGGAAAAATCAAGACCAAGCCTGCGCCTGACGTAAGACTACGAAAGGCAAGACCCGTCAAATCGGATCAAGGATAACCGCTGCCTCTGCAGGCGGCTGGAGTCTGGGCGTGTGCTTTTTGCCTGCCGCCCACGCATCGACCATGTCCGCCCATTCCTGCAGCATATGACGACGCTGCGGCTCATATTCAGCTCTGTTGTAGACACCTCGAGAGGACCGCCTGTCGTCGTGGGCAAGGCATTTCTCAATCCAGTCGCGATTAAATCCGATCTCGTTCAGGAGTGTTGAGCCGGTGCGCCGAAGGTCGTGCACTGTGAAAGGCGCGAGCGGAAAGTCTTGCTGCTTTGCCCGCTCGACAATCGCCGCGGTTACCCGATTGAACGTCGCGCGCGACATGGGCTCATCGGCATCGTAGCGGGACGGCAGCACATATCGGGAGTTCGCCGCACAAGTCTTGAGCGCGATCATGATATCGAGGGATTGCTGTGACAGGTAGACGTTATGCGGCTTCTTCCGCTTCATTCGCTCTTTTGGGATGCTCCAGACGGCGTTCTCGAAATCGACCTCGTCCCAAGTCGCCTCGAGTAGTTCACTCTTTCGGACCATCGTGAGCAGGATGAACTTTAGGCCGACCCGAATCGTCGGCAGCGTCGGCACGTTTTCCAACTCTTTCAGCATTATCCGGATTTCTGCAGGCGACAGAGCGCGGTCTTTCGCCTCGAACGTGGCAATTGAGGCTGGTCCCACCTCGTCCGCAGGGTTGGCGATCTTCTCGCCGTGCAGAATGGCGTAGCTATAGATCTGCTTCACGACATCGCGGATATGGACGGCGGTTGCCGGCGCACCACGATCCCTCACCTTTGCGCAGAGCGCCCGCAAGTCGTCAGGTGTTATTTCGGTTAGGAGTCTTTTTTCCCAAATCGGCAAAATGTCGCGATCGAAAATAGCCTTGCGCATCGAGCGGGTGCTATCCGCCATCTTCGCTTCCTTTAACCAGCGCTTGCCTTGATCCCCGAAGCTCGCCGTGCCTGACAGGCGACGCTTCTCGCGCTGCTTTTCTTGCGCCGGCGACTTTCCGGCTGCCACCATTTTTCGCGCGGCAAGGCAGCGGTCGCGTGCCTCTGCCAGCGTGAGACCTCCGTTCCCATATCGGCCCAGCGTCACAGTCTCTCTCCGACCATTGGTCCGGTAGTCGTACCGAAACGCAATCTGCCCAGTCGGAGACACCGCAGCGTACATACCGTCACGGTCGGCAACTTTGTACATTTTGTCTTTCGGTTTCAGCCGCTTAAGGGCAATATCTGTTAACATAATGACAGAGGATCGGATCACAACTTTGGTTTCTCGGCCGCCAATTTTACCGTCATTAATTTTACCGTCAACTGTTAGGAACGATCATTGTATTTCAATGCTTTGATGGGCAAGAAGTGAGTGCGCTTGCAATCGGCGGGACGACGGTATTACATGGCAGGAAAGAGAACGCTGAAACGCATGCCGTCAAATTTACCGCCAAATGATTCCGCTTCCAGGCGATAGATGGCGATAGATGCAGTAAGGAAAACACACTTATTTCAGAGGCTTATACAACTCTGATCGATACTTACCGAAAGCTAGCTAATGATGCACCTTTATTCCCACTCGATGGTGCCGGGCGGCTTCGAGGTAACGTCGTAGACAACGCGGTTGATGCCGCGCACCTCGTTGATGATGCGGGTGGCGACGGCGCCCAGGAACGCCATGTCGTAGTGGTAGAAGTCCGCCGTCATGCCGTCGACCGAGGTGACGGCGCGCAGCGCGCAGACGAACTCGTAGGTGCGGCCATCGCCCATCACGCCGACGGTCTGCACTGGCAACAGCACGGCAAAGGCCTGCCAGATGGCATCGTAAAGGCCGGCCTTGCGGATCTCGTCGAGATAGATGGCGTCAGCCTCGCGCAGGATCTCCAGCTTTTCGCGGGTGATGCCGCCGGGGCAGCGGATGGCGAGACCGGGGCCTGGAAACGGATGCCGGCCAATGAAGCTGTCGGGCAGGCCGAGCTCCTTGCCGAGCGCCCTCACCTCATCCTTGAACAGTTCGCGCAGCGGCTCGACCAGCTTCATGTTCATGCGCTCGGGCAGGCCGCCGACATTGTGGTGCGACTTGATGGTCACCGACGGGCCGCCGGTGAAGGAGACGCTTTCGATGACGTCGGGATAGAGCGTGCCTTGCGCCAGGAAATCGGCGCCGCCAAGCTTTTTCGCCTCTTCCTCGAACACCTCGATGAACAGCCGGCCGATGGTCTTGCGCTTCTTCTCCGGGTCGGCCTCGCCTTCGAGCGCGCCGATGAAGCGATCCGAGGCATCGACCAGGATCAGCGGCAAATTGTAATGCTGACGGAACATTTCCACCACACCGGCCGCCTCGTCCTTGCGCATCAGCCCGTGGTCGACAAGGATGCAGGTCAGCTGGTCGCCGACCGCCTCATGGATCAGCAGCGCCGCAACCGAGGAGTCCACCCCGCCCGAAAGCGCGCAGATGACCTTGCCCTTGCCGACCTGCTTGCGGATCGTCTCGACCGCATGTTCGCGGTAGGCGCGCATCGTCCAGTCGCCTTCGATGCCGGCGATGTTGTGGACGAAATTGCGGAGTAGCCGAGCGCCGTCCGGCGTGTGCACCACTTCCGGGTGGAACATGATGCCGTACATCTTGCGCTCGATATTGCCGAAGATGGCGAAGGGCGAGCCCTCGGATTTTCCGAACACCTCAAACCCCTTGGGCAAGGAGATGACGCGGTCGCCGTGGCTCATCCACACCTGGTGGCGCTGGCCGGTTGCCCACAGGCCTTCGAACAGCGGGCTGTCCTTCTCGATCTCGACGAAGGCGCGGCCGAATTCGCGATGATCGGAGCTTTCGGCGACGCCGCCCATCTGCACGCACATGGCCATCTGGCCATAACAGATGCCGAGCACCGGCACACCGGCGTCGAAGACGATCTGCGGCGCGCGCGGGCTGCCGATGTCGCTGGTCGAGGCTGGGCCGCCGGAGAGGATCACCGCCTTCGGATTGATGCGCTCGAACGCCGCCTCGGCCGACTGGAACGGCACGATCTCGGAAAAGACGCCGGCCTCGCGGATGCGGCGGGCGATGAGTTGCGTGAACTGGCTGCCGAAATCGACAATCAGGACGGTGTCGGGATGATTGGCTGTTTTCATGGCGAGCGTTTAGAGAAAGAAATGAGTCGGCGCAATGGGTTGCGAGGTCGCCTCCGTCAATCCGATTGGGCGTGCTCATGCGATGGACCAAACTGCAGCGTACCGGAGGCGATCGCCTGTTCCAGCAGTTCGACCGCCCCCGCCAGCTTCTCGTCGATGACGTGGAGGTATTCCTTCCAGTCGTTGACATGCCTCAGATCGGCGGCACCGTCGGAAATGCCGCGCAGACCGACCAGCGGCACGCCGAAGAACTGGCAGGCGCGCAGGCAGGCGAAGGTCTCCATGTCGACCATGTCCTCGGCGACCGCATCGTAAGCAGCGCCGGAGATGATCGCTGCGCCGGTCGACAGCGTCGCTTGCCTGATGCCCGGGATCCGGAACGGCAGCGGCACGGTCACCGGCAGGTCGAGAAACGGCGTGGCGCCCATCTCGAAGCCCAGGGGCGAGGCGTCCATGTCGCGGTAGCTGACGGAAACGGCCTGGTAGATTTCCGTCTGTTCGAGCGTCCGGCTGCCCGCCGAACCGAGGGACACGACGAGGTCCGGCAGCGTGCCTTCGAACTTAAGCCGCGACAGTTCCGCGCCCAGCCTGACGCCGGCCTCGACCGGCCCCACCCCTGTCATGACAGGCGTGAACAGCCGCTGCAGATGCGGACCGTATTCGGCCGCCGCCGCCATGACGAAGAGGACGGACTTGCCGGACAGGAACTCATCTGATGCTTTGCTGGTCATTCAATCCTCCCTGCCCTTCGCTGTGGCTCCGGGCGTTCGTCGCCCTCACCCTTCAATCCCGTCGCGGCCGACCACCGTCATCATCGTCCCGGTCATGGTAGCGATCAGCTTGGCTTCGCCGTCGGCGGCGAACGCATAGGCCTGGCCATCGGCGACGATGATGGTGCGGCCGGGTTTGGTCACCGAGCCGCGGAACAGGAAGCGCTCTCCCTTGCCGGGCGCCAGCAGATTGACCTTGAACTCGATGGTCAGCACGCCGGAATTCTCCGGCATCAGCGAGAACGCCGCGTAGCCGCAAGCCGAGTCCAGCGCGGTCGAGATGACGCCGGCATGAAGAAAACCATGCTGCTGGGTCAGCGCTGCCGAATAGGGCATCTCGATCTCGATGATGCCGGGCGTCACCAGCGTCAATTCGGCGCCGATGGTCGACATTGCATTCTGGCGGGCAAAAGATGTCCTGACGCGATCCTCGTAGTCGGGAGCGGGTACAATCTTTGCTGCCATGGCCACCGCCTTCATTTCCCGCATCGGCCCGAAAATCGGGACCGATTTTCGGAATGCACGATGTGTAGATTCAAAGTGCTGGAGCTTTGTGCCTCCAAACGGATGCACGCCGCTCCAGGAAAAGCTTATTGCAGAGGCATGGACGGCAGGCAATCGCAAATGCTGCACTGCAGCAATCGGCCTCATCTGCCTCGATGGACGATCCGCGGTGGATTGAAGTAAGGTTCAGCCATTCCTGCGCAGCACGCAGACATAAAAACCGTCGGTGCCGCTCAACGCCGGCGACAGCGAAATGCCGCCTGCGGCGCCGATGCGCACGGCCGCCTCTTGGCCCGGAAAGCGGCCGTCCCAGAGCGCACGATGATCGACCGGAACAAAGCTGTCATGGTGTTCCCGGAAGGCGGCGATCTGCTCGCCGTTCTCCTCGTCGAACACCGAGCAGGTGATGTAGACCAGCAGGCCACCGGGTTTGACGAAGGCCTGTGCGGCATCGAGGATTGCCGACTGCTCGCCCTTGCGCGCGTCGAGCTGCCTTTGCGTCAGCCGCCATTTGGCGTCCGGCCGGCGCCGCCAGGTGCCGCTGCCGGTGCACGGCGCATCGACCAGGACGATATCCATGTGGCCGGAGAGCGGCGCCAGTTCCGTCGGCTTGGTGACGATCTGGATGTTGCGGTTTTCCGAGCGCCGGATGCGGTCGAAGATCGGCGCCAGCCGCGCCTTTTCGGCATCGTGGGCAAACACCTGGCCGCGATTGTCCATCGCCGCCGACAGCGCCAGCGTCTTGCCGCCGGCGCCGGCGCAAAAGTCGAGCACCTGCATTCCGGCCTCGGCGCCGGCCAGCGTAGCCACGACCTGCGAGCCTTCGTCCTGGACTTCGAACCAGCCTTTTTGGAAGGCCGGCTCCGCCTGCACGTTCGGGTGCCTGCCGTCGCCGTCGATCGGCGGGATGCGAATGCCGTTCGGTGCGATCCGCGCGGCCTTGGCGCCGGTCCCTTCCAGCTCAGCAAGCACCTTGCCGCGATCGGCCTGCAAGGTGTTGACCCTGAGGTCGAGCGGCGGGCGGGTCGCAAGGGCGGCACCCTCTTCGACCCATGACTTGCCGAAGGCCTGCTCGAAAAGCGGCGCGCACCAGTCGGGAATATCTGCCTGCACCGCCGGCGGCGCATCTGCAAGCCGGCGACCGGCAATCGCCTTCAACTCGTTGTCGTTCAGCAGCGGCGGCGCGAACTTGTCGCCGTCGAGCGCGTCGTTCAACGACTGCGTCGTCTGGTTCCATTCGAGCAGCAAGGCACCGAAGCCGATGGCGCGCGGCGTGTCTTCGCCGAGCAGCCAGCCGGCGGAGCGCTTGCGGCGCAGCGCGTCATAGACGATGTTGCCGATCGCTGCGCGGTCGCCGCCGCCGGCGAAGCGGTGCGACAGGCCCCAGTCCTTGAGCGCATCTGCCACCGGCCTATGGCGCCGGCCAATGTCTTCCAGCACTTCGATCGCCGCCGCCAGCCGTCCGCCCAGTCGCATTTCGTCTTCTCATTACTCAGCAAATTAATTCCGGCCCTGCTCTTAGAGCCTTTCATGCCCTGATTGAAACAGTTCTGTTTCTCCGATGGCGAGACGATCCATACGGAGGGTGGCGAATGCCCGATGGTGCATCGGTGCGCCGCCCGACGAAGTGAGCATCAGCCTGCGGAAAACGCAACAATTCAATCAATACATGACAGGTCTCTAATGCGCGCAGCTGGCGCGTACAAGCATGCCACCTGGAGCAACGCTCTGCTTTTCAAGTTTTCCCGTTGCGAATACTCTTCATTTCATGATTCGCATCGCAGAAAAGGCGAAGCCGCGGATCGATACGAGGAGAGGGCAAATGAAGACGTATCTGGCGGAAGTTCTAGGCACATTTCTATTGGTGTTCATCGGTACGGCGTCTGTAGTCACGGGCGGCTTCGGCGGCGCGCTGCCGCTCGGCCAGGAAGGCATCGGTCTGGCGTTCGGCATCGGCCTCATTGCGGCGGCCTATGCAATCGGTCCGATCTCGGGCGCGCATCTTAATCCGGCGGTGACGCTCGGCGTGTTCCTCGCCGGCAGATTGCCTGCCAAGGATGTCGTTCCCTACTGGATCGCGCAGATCATCGGCGCCATCATTGCCTCGCTGGCATTGTGGATCATCGTCTCCGGCCAGACCGGCGGCCACACCGGCGGCTTTGGCGCCAATGGCTGGGATGTGGCTAAATGGGGCGTCAGTTCGGCCTTCCTGTGGGAGCTGATCGGAACCTTCACTTTCGTAACGGTGATCCTCGGCGTCACCAGCGCCAGCCACACGACGGCTTTTGCCGGCTTGGTCATCGGCCTGACGCTGGCCGGGCTGCACTTCGCCATGATCCCGGTGACCGGCACATCGCTCAACCCGGCCCGCTCCATCGGTCCGGCGCTGTTTTCGGGCAGTGCTGCGATCAGCCAGCTTTGGCTCTTTATGGTTGCACCGCTAATCGGCGGCGCCATTGCCGGCGTGGTTGCCAAGGCTCGCATCTTCGAGAAATACTGACAGGCTTTGGTCTGACGAAAAAGGCGCGGGCCAGGCCCGCGCCTTTTTGTTTGAACAGATCTCTTCCTGGATCAGGCAAGTTCGAAACGGTCGAGGTTCATCACCTTGTTCCACGCCGCCACGAAGTCTCTGGCAAACTTCTCCTTCGAGTCCGACGAGGCATAGACCTCGGCGAGGGCGCGCAACTGTGAGTGTGAGCCGAAGATCAGGTCGGCACGGGTGCCGGTCCACTTGACCTCCCTGGTCTTGCGATCGCGCGCTTCGTACACCTCATCAGAGCCCGCGGCCGGATCCCAGACCGTGTTCATGCTGAGTAGGTTGACGAAGAAGTCGTTGGTCAGCGTGCCCGGCCTGTCGGTGAACACGCCGTGCTTCGACTTGCCGGTGTTGGCGCCGAGCACCCTTAAGCCGCCGACAAGCACCGTCATCTCGGGCGCCGTCAGCGTCAGCAACTGCGCTCGGTCGACCAGCATTGCTTCGACCGACATCGGCTGCTTGCCGCGGACATAGTTGCGGAAGCCATCGGCGGTCGGCTCGAGCGCGGCGAAGGACTCGACGTCCGTCTGCTCTTGCGAAGCGTCCATGCGGCCCGGCGTGAACGGCACCTTCACCTCCTGGCCACCGTCCTTCGCGGCCTTCTCGACCGCGGCGACGCCGGCAAGCACGATCACGTCGGCAAGCGAGACTTTCTTGTCGCCCTTCTGCGCAGCGTTGAACTCCTGCTGGATTGCTTCGAGCTTCGAAAGCATCCTCGCCAGTTCGGCCGGCTGGTTGACGACCCAGTCCTTCTGCGGCGCAAGGCGGATGCGCCCACCGTTGGCGCCGCCACGCTTGTCGGAACCGCGAAACGTCGAGGCCGACGCCCAGGCGGTCGAAACCAGTTCGGAAACGGACAGGCCCGACGCCAGGATCTTCGCCTTCAGCGACGCAATATCCTGCTCGCTGACCAGTTCGTGGTCGACCGCCGGGATCGGATCCTGCCAGATCAGCTCTTCCTTCGGCACGAGTGGGCCGAGATAGCGCACGACGGGACCCATGTCGCGGTGGGTGAGCTTGAACCAGGCGCGGGCGAAGGCGTCCGCGAACTGATCCGGATTCTGGTGGAAACGCCGCGAGATCTTCTCGTAGGCCGGATCGAAGCGCAGCGAGAGGTCGGTGGTCAGCATCGCCGGCGCGCGACGCTTCGACGGATCATGCGCGTCCGGCACCGTGCCGGCGCCGGCGCCGCCCTTCGGGGTCCACTGATAGGCGCCTGCCGGGCTCTTCGTCAGCTCCCAGTCGTAGTTGAACAGGTTATCGAAGAAGTCGTTGCTCCACTTCGTCGGCGTCGTGGTCCAGGTGACCTCGAGGCCCGAGGTGATCGCGTCGCCCGCAATGCCGGTGGCATGCTTGCTTGACCAGCCGAGGCCCTGCGCCTCGATGGCCGCACCTTCCGGATCAGCCCCCACCAGCGAGGCATCGCCGGCGCCGTGGGTCTTACCGAAAGTGTGGCCGCCGGCGATCAGTGCCACGGTCTCCTCGTCGTTCATCGCCATGCGGCGGAAGGTCTCGCGGATGTCGCGCGCAGCGGCCAGCGGATCCGGCTTGCCGTTCGGCCCTTCCGGATTGACGTAAATCAGGCCCATCTGCACGGCGCCGAGATGGCCGTGAAGTTCGCGGTCGCCGGAGTAGCGCTCGTCGTCGAGCCACTTGGTTTCGGAACCCCAGTCCACGTCCTGCTCGGGGTCCCAGACATCGGCTCGGCCGCCGGCGAAGCCGAACGTCTTGAAGCCCATCGATTCCAGCGCGACGTTGCCGGCGAGGATCATCAGGTCGGCCCAGGAAATCTTGCGACCGTACTTCTGCTTGACCGGCCACATCAGCCGGCGCGCCTTGTCGAGATTGGCGTTGTCCGGCCAGCTGTTGAGCGGGGCGAAACGCTGCTGGCCGGCTCCGGCGCCACCGCGGCCGTCGCCGATGCGATAGGTGCCGGCACTGTGCCAGGCCATGCGGATGAACAACGGCCCGTAATGGCCGAAGTCGGCCGGCCACCAATCCTGCGAATCCGTCATCACGTGGTGCAGGTCCTTGATCACCGCATCGAGATCGAGACTCCTGAATTCCTTGGCGTAGTCGAAGCCCTCGCCCATCGGGTCCGAGAGGCTCGACTGCTGGTGAAGAACGCCGAGGTCGAGCTGGTTCGGCCACCAGTCTCGGATGGTCCTGCCGGCGGATCCATGCGCGACAGGGCATTTGCCTGCGCTGTTGTCGTCGGTTTTCGCGTCCATCTAACTCTCCAATTTTTGCCGAAGTTTCCGACGCAGCCAACGGCCGCACCATCCTGGAATGGCTCCAGACTAGGCCGCATTGCCGATAAAAACAAATTGCCTTTCCTGTTTATTCCGATAGGTTTTGCTTATGATAGGTCTCACCGTCCGGCAAATGCATTATTTCGAGGCACTGGCGCAGACGCTGCATTTCGGCCGCGCGGCGAAGCTGGCCGGCGTCAGCCAGCCGGCGCTGTCCTCGCAGATCGCGGAGATGGAGTTTCGGCTCAATTGCCGGCTGTTCGAGCGCGGCGGCAAATCGGTGCGAATGACTGACGAGGCGCTGGCCCTGCTGCCCCGCATCGAACGCATTCTTTCGGACATCCGTGAGGTCGAGACCACGGCCCGGCGCAGCCGTCCCGCCATGGAAGGCCGCTTCCGGCTCGGCATCATCCCGACCGTGGCGCCATACCTCTTGCCGCATGTGCTGCCTGAGCTGAAGCGGCATTTCCCGGCCTTGCTGCTCGAATTGCGCGAAGCGGTGACCGCGTCGCTGGTCGAGGACACCAGTTCGGGAAAGCTCGACGCTTTCATCGCGGCACTTCCGCTCGAACAATCCGGCCTGGTCACCGAGACGCTCTTCTCCGACCGATTCTTCCTTGCCGTGCCGGCCGGCGATCCCGCCTTCGCCTCGCCGCCTGTTCCGCCCGAAAGCCCGGCACTGGAAAGGCTGATGCTGCTGGAGGAAGGCCATTGCCTGCGCGAACAGGCGCTCGCCGTCTGCGGCAGCGTGCGGCCGGTCGCGATGGCAAGCTATGGCGCGACCAGCCTGACGACCCTGCTGCAGATGGTGGCGCACGGGCTCGGCGTGACGCTGATCCCGGAGATGGCGGCAGGGCCGGCCAGCGCCATGCGCGACCTGAAGATCGTGCCGTTCCAGGAGCCGATGCCGCAGCGCACGATCTGCCTCGCCTGGCGGCGCAACAAGGTTCGGCACGACGAATGCGTCGAACTGGCGAAGATCATTCGCGGATTGGATGCGGCGGTGCTGGCCGCTTGAGGTGCTTCCTTAAACCCGACTACCCCGAAGCGCTCGCCCGCCAAACCAGGCCCTTAGCCTGAAGCGATTCCCCTTGAGGAAACCTCAAGTGTCATCGCCTAAAGACGTAAATCGCGCCTCCGGCGTCGTCGGACACCAGGACGGAACCGTCCGGCGCTTCCTTGACATCGACGGGCCGGCCGACGCCTCTGAGGAAAGTCGTCGACGAGACCGGCCGGCCGCCCTGGAAGCGCACGCGCACGACCTGACGCCCGACTGGAACCGACCTGTTCCAACTGCCGTGCTCGGCGACCAGAGCGTCGCCGCCGAGGCTGAGGAAGAAATGCATTCCGAGGGTTGCGACATGCGCCTGAAAGTCGAAGACGGGCGGAATCTCCTGCGCGGGCGGCCGCGCGTCCTGGAACCCTTTAAGCCGAATTTGGCCCCCGAAGTAGGGAAAGCCATAAAAGCCGCCTGGCCGAAGCTCGTTCAGCTCGTCAGGCGGAATATCGTCGCCCATTCGGTCGGCGCCGTTGTCAGTGAAGAACATGGTGCCGCCGCGCCAGTCGAAGCCGACCGAATTGCGAACGCCCCAAGCGACGCGCTGAAGATCGGACCCGTCCTGGTTCATGCTGACGATCGTGCCTTGCAGTCCGCGCGGCTGGCAAATGTTGCAGGGCGAGCCTAACGAGACATAGAGCCGGGAATCGGGGCCGACGGCAATATAGCGAAGACTATGGGCTCCCGAATTCGGCAGCCCGCGGCGAATGTCGCGCCTGCCGCTGAGAGCGCCCCCCGGCCCGATATCGAACGCGGTGATGCTGTTCCTCGACGCTACAAACAAACGGCCTCGGGAGCATGCGACGCCATTCGGAGCGGAGAATCTGGAGGCGACCCGCCGGGCGCGGCCGCCGGACAGCGGCACGGCATAGACCGAGGAACCTTTGGTTCCGACGAACAGTATGTCGCCGCAGACCGCCATTTCGCGCGCGGCGGGAACGCGGGCGAGAAGCGCGGCCTGCGCCGCGCCAGGGGCGAGGGTCATGCCAGAGGCGGCCGCCGCGACCGAGAAATCCGATTCTAGCGGAAAGGGACCCGGCCTTAGGGGAAAAGACGTCCATCGGCGCCCTCCGAATACAAGCTGACTTTGCTGGAGGGAATTGGGGCAGCTTATTCTCGTTTCAAGCCGGAGCCCAGGCCACATTGCGAAGTGGTCTCCTGGCTTCATGGCTGGCTCGGCAACGGTCGAGGCGAAGCGCTCCAAAGCTGCTCGTCGCGCCTAGAACGTTAAAGGGCCGGCGCACATGGAATGTTGCCATTCGTCTCGTCGATGGGAACGATCAAGTAGCGCCAAAAGCGGACCTTCGTACGATCCGACTTCTTTGGCGGCAGGCCCTGTCGGGGTGGCCCGAAATTTGGTCGTGCCGTAAGGCGGCACAGATGCTATCTTAACGGTAGCTAATATTGTCGTCGAGGGGACGACCATGCTGATCGCGATGATGGGGGCAGGGGGAGTCGGCGGGTATCTCGGTGTGCGACTTGCCCAGGCCGGTGAAGACGTCACGTTTGTTGCACGTGGCGCCCACCTCGAAGCAATGCGACGGCAGGGTTTGCAGTTGGAGAGCCCGCTCGGCAATATCTCGCTACGCAAAGTAACGGCGACCGAAACACCCGCGGATATTGGCTTTGTCGATATAGTTGTATTCGCCGTCAAACTTTACGACGCCGAAAAAGCGGCTGCGGCGATTGTCCCGTTGGTTGGACCAGAGACCAGGGTTCTGACGCTTCAGAACGGCATAGACAGCGTCGATACGCTTGCTCGATTTGTGCCTCGTTCGCAAGTTGTCGGGGGCGCTACCTACGTTTCAGCTTATCTCCAAGCGCCGGGTATTGTCGTCCATCGCGGCGGCATCCCCCGGTTTACAGTCGGCGGACGCCGTGATGCGATGATGGAGGCGTTTCGAGGTGCTTGTCTTCGGGCCGTCGGCATCGATCTGCAGACGGTTGAGGACATCAATCAGGTGCTCTGGACCAAGTTCGTTACGCTGTGCGCCTTTTCGGGCGCGACCAG
Organism: Mesorhizobium sp. M00.F.Ca.ET.216.01.1.1; assembly: GCF_004010325.2. Classification (GTDB taxonomy): domain Bacteria; phylum Pseudomonadota; class Alphaproteobacteria; order Rhizobiales; family Rhizobiaceae; genus Mesorhizobium. The sequence goes on along the minus strand of NZ_SADR02000024.1, from coordinate 49,384 downwards.
CCTGATGCGCGCCGGTATTGGTCCGATCTTGGCCGATCATGAATCGCGTATCTTCATAGAGCAGTTGCGGGACGAAGCAATGGCCGTTGCGTCGGCAGCAGATCACCCTATGGCAGAAGGATACGCGGAGCACACATTGTCCCTGTGGCGAACCTTCCCGCCCGAGACCCAAGCCTCGATGGCCATCGACTTCTCCCGAGGCAAGCCGACCGAACTCGCATGGCTGTCGGGGCGCCTGCGCGCGCTCGGCAATGAGCTTGGCGTGCCGACGCCGGCACATACGGCCGTATATCGCGCGCTGCATTTGTACGCGGAAGGCTCCGAATATTCACGGCAACCTCGGCTTGACGCTTTGGAGGGGAACAAATGAGAAGGGATCAAAATGTAGGTAGAGATGCGCCTTCGCTCGATGCCGACGACACCCAAGCATTGTTTAACGGACAGTTGGCAGCTTACCGGAAGATCGTCGGCGAAAACCTCATGTTTCATCGTGAGGTCTATGGCCTCCTTCGCGACGTGGTTTGCCAACAGATGCTGAAACCCTTTAAGTTTCTCGACATCGCTTGTGGGGACGCAACTGCGTCAGCGGCGGCGCTCAAAGGAACCTCTGTCGAGCACTACTACGGCATCGACCTTTCTGCACAATCGTTGGAACTCGCGAGCGAAGTACTGAAGGTTTTGGCGTGTCCTATCGAGCTACGATGTTGCGATTTCGTTGAAGCAATGTCCAAATGGACCGTGCCCGTCGATCTGGTGTGGATTGGAATGTCGCTCCATCATCTACAGCCTGAAGGGAAGGCTCGATTGATGAGAGATGTGCACGATGCACTGAACCGAAGTGGCATATTCCTGATTTGGGAGCCTACACTGCTTGAGGGAGAAAACCGAGCTGAATGGCTCGATCGATTTTCAGCGTGTCGGGTTGCGTTTGCAGCGGTGACAGATGACGAATTCGCCGCGATGGAAAGCCACATGCGCCTGGCTGATTTCCCTGAGCTGGCCGACACTTGGACGGCGATGGGCTATCAAGCTGGATTTGCCAATGCAAAGCAGTTGTTCATGATGCCAAACCGTCTCGGAAGAGTTTTCAAGTATTGGAACTAGTTCGTGGCGTTGGCAGTGGCTGCGATGATGATCGCCGGAGGAGAAAGCCGTGATCCCTCCGCGTCGCTACTCCATAAGGGTCGCCAACGGTCAAAAAGTTTGCGTCCGCGACAGTCCGGTTCGCCACAAGCAGACAGTTAAACACCCATCTGGAATGCCCGGAGTTGGCGCGAAGCTGACAATTTGCGACCTGTAGTCACACAATTACACGGTCACATGCCCGCTCCTCAAGCCGTCTTCTGCGTCACCAGCCCGAGCTCCTCCACCATGGCCTCGCGCATCAGGAACTTCTGCGGCTTGCCGGTCACCGTCATCGGCAGTTCGGCGCGGAAACGGATGTAGCGCGGGATCTTGTAATGCGCGATCTGGTCGGCGCAAAACGCCTTGATCTCCTGCTCGGTCGTGATCTGGCCCGGCTTGAGCACGATCCAGGCGCAAAGCTCCTCGCCATATTTCGGATCGGGAATGCCGAACACCTGCACTTCCTTCACCTTGGGGTGGCGATAGAGGAATTCCTCGACCTCGCGCGGATAGACGTTCTCGCCGCCGCGGATGACCATGTCCTTGACCCGGCCAACGATGTTGCAATAGCCCTCGGCGTCGATGGTGGCGAGGTCGCCGGTGTGCATCCAGCCATCGGCGTCGATCGCCTCGCGGGTCTTTTCTTCGTCGTCCCAATAGCCCTTCATCACCGAATAGCCGCGCGTGCAGAGCTCGCCCGGCGCGCCCACCGCAACAGTTGCACCATCGGCATCGATGGCCTTGACCTCGACATGGGGATGGATGCGGCCGACTGTCGAGACGCGCTTTTCCAGCGGGTCGTCGACGCTGCTCTGGAACGAGACCGGGCTGGTCTCGGTCATGCCGTAGGCAATGGTCACCTCTTCCATGTGCATCAGCGACACCACCTTCTTCATCACCTCGATCGGGCACGGCGAGCCCGCCATGATGCCGGTGCGCAGGCTGGAAAGATCGAAGGATTGGAAATCCGGATGGTCAAGCAGGCCGACAAACATGGTCGGCACGCCATAGAGGCCGGTGCAGCGCTCACCCGCCACCGCCTTCAGCGTGGCGCCGGCATCGAACCCCTCGCCCGGGAAAACCATGGTCGCGCCCTTGGTGACACAGCCTATCGTGCCCATCGACATGCCGAAACAGTGATAGAGCGGCACCGGGATGCACAGTCGGTCGTCGACGGTAAGCTTGATCGCCAAGGTTACGAAATTGCCGTTGTTGACGATGTTGTTGTGGGTCAGCGTCGCGCCCTTGGGCGCGCCGGTGGTGCCGGAGGTGAACTGGATGTTGATGGCATCGCCCGGTTTCAGCCCCTCGGAGATGCGGTCGAGGCTGTCATGCTCGTCGCGTCCGGCCATCGCCAGAACGTCGGCGAAATTGAACATGCCGGGCGAATTCTCCTCGCCCATGCGGATGACGGTCCTCAGCGCCGGCAGCTTATTCGCCTCGAGTTTGCCGGGCGTCGCTGTCGCGATCTCCGGCGCCAGCGTTTCGATCATGCCGAGATAGTCGGAACTCTTGAATTTTGCGGCTGTCACCAGCGCCTTGCAGCCGACCTTGTTCAGGGCATATTCCAGCTCGGTCAGCCGGTAGGCCGGATTGATGTTGACCAGGATCAGGCCGATGCGCGCGGTGGCGAATTGCGTCACCAGCCATTCCCAGCGATTGGGTGACCAGATGCCGACGCGGTCGCCCTTTTCCAGATCGAGCGCCAGGAACCCGGCGGCCAAAGCATCCACGGCCTCGGACAGCTCACTCCAGGTGAAGCGCTTGTCCTGTTCGACGAAGACGGCGGCATCGAGCGTGCCATATCTGGAGACCGTATCGGAAAGCAGCTCCGGGATCGTCAGGTTGAGCAGCGGCACCGAGCGCTCGCCCGAGACATGCGCCCTGCCGTCGATCGGCTCGACGAATGTCCCGCGACCGCGCAGGTTCGTGGCATTCTTCAACTCGTCGAGTTTGATCGCCATCGCCGTCTCCTCCGCAGACAGGCTGAGCCTATCAGCCCGCCGGGGCGGTGAAAATCCCGTCAAAGGTATTGAGACCTATCCCGCCACCGATGACATCCTGGTCGCGATGTCATACAGGACGGCTTCATCGGCGGCTGCACGCTGCTTCCTCGACGCGACAAGGCAGGCCTGCGAGCGCAGGATGACGCCGTCGGCCAATACCTTCAAATGGTTGGCGCGCAGCGTCGAGCCGGTGGTGGTGATGTCGACGATGACATCGGCCAATCCAGCCGCCGGCGCGCCCTCGGTGGCGCCCAGGCTCTCGACGATGCGATAGACCTGGATGCCGTGTTTTTGCGAAAAGAATTGCTGGGTCAGCCGCCAGTATTTGGTGGCGATCCGCAGCCGCCGGCCATGGCGCTGGCGGAAATCGGCGGCGACATCGTCGAGATCGGCCATCGAATCGACGTCGAGCCAGATATCGGGCACCGCCACCACGACATCGGCATTGCCGAAACCGAGGCGGGCGACAATCTCCGCGCGCGTCTCCCATTCGGCAAGATTTTCACGCAACAGATCCTCGCCAGTGATGCCGAGATCGACCGATCCCTGCCCGATCTCGCCGGCGATCTCGGACGCCGACAGAAACGCCACCTCGACGCTTTCCACACCTTGGATGCGGGCGCGGTATTTGCGCTCGTCGCTGGGCAGGCTGACGGCAAGCCCGGCCCCCGCCAGCATTTCCAGCGCCTGCTCCTTGAGCCGGCCTTTCGACGGAATAGCCAGCGTGATCATCGCTCTCTCTCCCGCAACGCTTCGACACGGTCGAGCCAGACCGAGAAGCCGACGCCCGGGATTGGCGTCCTAGCGCCGAGCAATGTCAACAAACGGTCGTAGCGGCCGCCACCGGCCAGCGGCCGGTCGCCGTTTTGCGCCGCGATCTCGAAGACGAGGCCGGTGTAATAGTCGAGCGGCCGGCCGAAGGCGGCATCGTAACGGATTTCTGCTGTCGGCAGGCCGTGGCCGGCGATCGCCTTGGCGCGGGCGGCGAAGTTTTTCAGCGCCGCACCCAGCGATAGCCCGGCACCTGTGGCGAAGGCCTCGAGCGCGCTGCTCGCACCATCCAGCGGAACGTCGATCGCCAGGAAATCCTTCAATGCCGAAAAAGCCTCGTTCGACAGCCGCACGCTGCGCAGTTCGGCTTTCTCGATCAGGCGGCGGGCGATGTCGGCCGGCGAGCGGCCGGCGGACGCCGACAGCCCCGCCTCCGCCATGCCGACAGCAATATGCGCCGAAAGAGCTTCAAGGTCGCCGTCGAGGACAAGGGTTGCGACCGGGCCGGACAACTGGCCGTTGCGCGGCGGGTTGGCGAGGTCGGCCAGTGCCGCCTCCAGCATCGCCGCAGAACCGAAGGCACGGGCCAGCCGCATGCGCCAGCCGCGTGGCAGGCCGAGTGCCGCAAGCACCGCCTCGAATATGGTCTGGTCGCCGAGCGTGATCGCCAGTACCTGGCCCGGCAGCACCAGGGAAAGCAGTGCATGCGCATCGGCCAGCGAACGGGCATCGGCCGCAGCCGTGTCGCGATCGCCGAGGTCCTCGATGCCGGCCTGGAAGAATTCGTTGCCGCCTTCGCGGCGCTGGCGAAACACCTCGCCGAGATAGGAATAGCGATGCGGCGTGCCGGCTTGGCTGGCAATGTGGTCGAGGCAGACGGGAATCGTGAATTCCGGCCGCAGGCAAAGCGTCTGCCCCGTCTCGCTTTCGGTGAGAAAAATCCGGCGGCGCAGATCCTCGCCCGCCATGTCGAGGAAAGGGTCGGCCGGCTGCAGCACCGCCACCTCGACCGCATGCGTGCCGCGCGCGGCAAAGAGCTTGGCGATATCCGCGGCGATGGCGGGATAGCGGGAGGTCACGAGGCACCACCTTGCCTTCTCCCCTTGTGGGAGAAGGTGGATTGGCGCGAAGCGCCAAGACGGATGAGGGGTGCTGGACGGAGCGGCGGCGTCGAGTTTCTTCCAACACCCCTCATCCGACCGAGCTTCGCTCGGCCACCTTCTCCCACAAGGGGAGAAGGGAAGATTGGCGCCCTACTTGCCACGTGCCCGTTCCTCAGCCTGCGCCGCCAGTATCTTCCTCACCTCGGCGACCAGATCCGCCTCCGCCACCGTCACCTGCGCCGGCCGCGCGGCGCGCCATTCGGCGTTGTCGGCGATCTCCGCCGACATGCGCGCGCCTTCGATCAGATCCTTGATCTGCACCTCGCCTCTGGCGCGCTCGTCGCCGCCCTGGATGATGGCGACCGGGCTGCCGCGGCGGTCGGCATATTTAAGCTGTGCCTTCATGCCGGCACCGCCAAGATACATCTCGGAGCGGATGCCGGCGGCGCGCAGTTCGGCTACCATTTTCTGATAGCGGCCGAGGCTTTCGGTGTCCTTGTCCATCACCAGCACAACGACCGGCGCAATTACGTCCGACGTATCGAGCTTGCCGAGGTTCTTCAGCGCGGTCATCAGCCTGGAGACGCCGATGGAAAAGCCGGTCGCCGGCACCGGCTCGCCGCGGAAGCGCGAGACGAGGCCGTCATAGCGCCCGCCGCCGCCGACCGAGCCGAAGCGCACTACCTGGCCGTCCTCGTTAGGAATCTCGGCCAGCAGCTCAGCCTCGAAGACCGGGCCGGTATAATATTCAAGGCCACGCACGATCGATGTGTCGATGATGACCCGGCCGTCGCCATAGCCGGCGCTGTCCACGATCGAAGCAATCGTGGCGAGCTCGTCGACACCTTCGCGACCGGTATCGGCGAAATAGTCGAGCGTCTTCAGCCAGCGGATCTGGGCGGCGTTCGGCGAAATGTCCTTGGCGGTTTCCAGCTTTCGCCATGAACCGGCTTCCGGGCCGGGTTCATAGTTCATGAAATAGAGCACGGTTCCGATGGCGTGCTGGTCGAGCCCGGCGCCCTTGGTGAAGTCGCCGCTTTCGTCTTTTCGTCCAGCACCAAGCAAGTGCGCAATGCCTTCTGGCCCGATCTTGTCCAGCTTGTCGATCGCGCGCAGCACCGTCAGCCGGCGCCCGGCGTTCTCATCGCCGCCAAGGCCGATCGCCTCCAGCACGCCGTCGAGCACCTTGCGATCATTGACGCGGATCACGTAGTCGCCGCGCTTGATGCCGAGTGCTTCCATCACGTCGGCCATCATCATCGCCATCTCGGCATCCGCCGCGACGCCTGCCACCCCATTGGGCGTACCGACCGTGTCGGCGTCGAACTGCATGAACTGGCGGAAGCGGCCGGGGCCGGGCTTCTCGTTGCGGAATACCCAGCCGGAGCGGTAGCTTCGATAGGGTTTCGGCAGGCGCTCAAAGTTCTCGGCGACGAAGCGCGCCATCGGCGCGGTCAGGTCGTAGCGCAGCGACAGCCACTGGTCGTCGTCGTCCTGGAACGAGAACACGCCTTCGTTCGGCCGATCCTGGTCGGGCAGGAATTTGCCCAGCGCATCGGTGTATTCGATCAGCGGCTGGTCGACCGGCTCGAATCCGTAAAGCTCATAGACGCCACGGATGGTCGCCATCATCTTCTCGACGGCGCGGATGTCGTCGGCGCCGCGGTCGACAAGTCCGCGCGGCAGCCGCGCTTTCATCTTTTCCGATTTGTCGGCCATGGGATGGATACTCAGTGTTTCGTGGCGTTCCGTGGACCGGTTAAATAACCGATTTCCACAGCGCGCGTGTCCTAACCGATGCAGCCGGGAGCGGCAAGGGTTTGCACCTTTCGTGAAACAATCCGCGCCATAAAGGAAACAACTCCATCACGCTCGCGGCATCGTGCCGACACAATCGGAGCCGATAAGCGCGCCGAAACAAGGGGTTCTGGCCATGACCACGGCACGGAAATTTGACATCATCGACAGCGCTGGCGAGCTGCCTGCCCTGCTGCGGCCGGCCGACGGCCATGGAACGAGGACGGCAAGCCAGATCGCCGGTCCGTTCGAAGTCGCCGCGGACGAGCGCAAGGGCGCCACCGTGCGCGATGCGCTGATGACCGGCCTGCTGGTGATCTATCCGGCCTTCGCCGCACTGGCAGCCATCGTCGCCGGGCTTTTCCTTACCGGCCCCAGCGGCGCTTGATAGGTAGAAGGAAACTCACTTTGGCCGTTTGAACGCCAGCCGTTCCGCCTCGACCCGCTTGCGGCAGACGCAGCCTTCGAGATGGTCGTTGACCAGCCCCATGGCCTGCATGAAGGCGTAGACGGTGGTCGGGCCGACAAAGCTCCAGCCGCGTTTTTTCAGCTCCTTTGAAATGCGGACCGAAACCGCCGTGGTCGGATTGGCGCGCAGATGGGCGAGATCAACGATTTCGGGCCGCTCGTCCGGGCCGGGCTCGAACTTCCAAAACCAGGCGGCCAGCGAGCCGGCCTCGTCGATCATTTCGCGGGCGCGCCTGGCGTTGTTGATGGTCGAGACGATCTTGCCGCGGTGGCGGATGATGCCGGCATTGCCGAGCAGGCGCTCGACATCCATGTCGGTGAAGGCGGCGACCTTGTCGACATCGAAGCCGGCGAAAGCCTCGCGGAAATTCTCGCGCTTGCGCAAAATGGTCAGCCAGGACAGGCCAGACTGAAAGCCTTCGAGGCAGATCTTCTCGAACAGCCGGCGGTCGTCGGCGATCGGCCGGCCCCATTCGTTATCGTGGTAATGCAGATAATCCGGCAAATTGCCGTGCCAGAAGCAGCGAGCGATACCATCGGGTCCGGCGAGCAGGCCTGTGTTTTCATCCATGGCAGACTTCCATTCGTTAACGCGCCTCAGCGCCGCTTTTTACTCCGGCTTTACCAGATTCCTGAACCCGGCGGTAACCACACCGAAAGGTTTACTGACAAGAGCGCATTTTACGCATTCCGATTCATGGTTCGGTTGCCGCTTCGCGCCAATGTTCGCGGAACCAGGGGGCGCTTTCCGCCCCCTGAGAGTTCGACGATCAAGGTGCGTTCCGATGAAGACAGTGTTGCTTTCCCTGCTCGGCGCCGCGGCCGTTCTTGCCGCCGGCGCCAGCTCCTCCAATGCCGGCGACCGCTATGCCGACAGGCCGCCGGTGATGGTAAGCCCCGACCTTTCAGCGCCCTGGGTGCTGCAGCTCGGCCGGGCTCCGGGTATCGTGCGGCAGAGCCGGCAAGCGGTGCAGCAGCCGCAGCAGCCGCAGCGGCGCTACCAGCAAGCTCAACCCGATCGGATTCGCACCGCGACCGTGCAGGCGCCGGCCAAGCGCGTGGTGATGCGCGCGCAGATCGACCCAATCTACCTGCCGCAGGAAGTCGCCTTTGACGGCCCGCAGAAGCCGGGCACGATCGTCATCGATACGACGCAGAACTTCCTCTATCTGGTCGAGAAGAACGGCAAGGCGCGGCGCTACGGCGTCGGCACCGGCAAGCCGGGCTTCGAATGGTCGGGCACGCACAAGATCAGCAACAAGCGCGTGTGGCCGGACTGGCGCCCGCCGGCGCCGATGATCGCCCGCGAGGCCGCCAAAGGCCGTTATCTGCCGACTTATCTGGCCGGCGGCATGGAAAACCCGCTCGGCGCGCGGGCGCTCTATCTCGGCTCGACGGAATACCGCATCCATGGCACCAACCAGCCGTGGACGATCGGCGGCGCGGTGTCGTCGGGCTGCATCCGCATGCGCAACGAGGACGTGGTCGATCTCTACGAGCGGGTCAATATCGGTACAACCGTGGTGGTGATATAGTTGCGGCAGCGAATCATCTGGTCTAGAGAGCGCGCGGCTTTCGGGATCATCGAGGGATAACGGGGGACGGGCCGTGTGGGGATGCGGCCAGTCACGAAAGGGCAGCGCGGTTTGCCGCACTGCCCTTTTTGTTTCTGCCGACATCCGGTTGGCGCGCGCATATCGCCGCAGGTTCGCCGGTACGTCGCGCAACAGGCATAGCGGTTCGCTTTTCGTGCTGCCCTTTCCCAAGCATTTTTGCTATGTCGGCGGCAACACTCGCAGACAGAAGGTTCATTTCATGTCCCTGTCCGATGACAGCCGCTATCTCAGAGGCGGCCCGGTTGCCCAGCGCATCATTGCCTCGGTGCGCGAGGATGCAGCGATCGCCACCGCCGAAGGTTTTCCGCCCAAACTGGTGTCGATCACTGTCGGCGACACTGCGGCGGTCGACGTCTATGTGCGCAACCAGCGCGCCAAGGCCGAGCTGGCCGGCATCGGTTTCGAGGAACGGCGGTTCCCCGCCGACATCACCGCCGGCGAGCTGGAGGCGGCGATCCATGGCCTGAATGCCGATCCGCGCGTCACCGGCATCATCATCCAGCGGCCGGTCCCGGTGCATATCCCGATCAGGACGCTGCAGGCGGCGGTGCATCCGCTCAAGGATGTCGAGGGCATGCATCCGGCCTCGATCGGCAACATCGTCTACAATCAGCTCGACCTGGCGCCTTGCACGGCGGCCGCTTCGGTCGAACTGCTCAAGGAAACCGGCCTCGATCTCAAAGGGCTGGAGGTCGTGGTCGTCGGCCATTCCGAGATCGTCGGCAAGCCGATCGCCTTCCTGCTGATGAGCGAGGGCGCGACGGTGACAGTTTGCCATCACATGACACGCTCGGTGGCAGCGCACGCACGCCGCGCCGACGCGTTATTCGTCGCCGTCGGCAAGCCGCGTCTGATCAAGGCCGACATGGTCAAGCCGGGCGCGGCCGTCATCGACATCGGCATCAATTCGGAAACCGGGCCTGACGGAGAAAGCCGTATCGTCGGCGACGTCGACGCCGAAAGCGTCAAGGAGGTCGCCTCCTGGATCACGCCTGTGCCGGGCGGCGTTGGCCCGATTACCGTGGCGATCCTTTTGCGCAACACGATGGTGGCGCTCAGCCGGCAGCGCGCACGTTATCAGGCGACCTACGGGACGGCGGACAGGCTGGCCGCTGAGTGAAAGGCGGCCGCGCTCGGGAGCGTCTGCGCGTCACTCGGCTGCCACGACCGCCCGGTCTTCGCGGATGCCTTCCGGCTTTGGCCCGCCATAGGCCCAGTCGAGCAGTTTTACCGTGTGCACCACCGGCATCTTCGCCGCCGAGGCGATCTGGGTGATGCAGCCGATATTGCCGGTGGCGACGATTTCCGCACCCGTCGCCTCGATATTCCTGACCTTGCGGTCGCGCAGCTTTGCCGAAATCCCGGATTGCAGGATGTTGTAGGTGCCGGCCGAGCCGCAGCACAGATGGCCTTCGCGCGGCTCGCGCACCACGAAGCCAGCCTTGGCCAGAAGCTCCTTCGGCTGACGAGTGATCTTCTGGCCGTGCTGCATCGAACAGGCTGAGTGATAGGCAACGATCGTACCCGGCTTGTGCACTGGCTCGGGCAAATCGATGCTTGCCAGATATTCGGTGATGTCCCTGGCCAGCGCCGACACGCGCGCCGCTTTTTCCGCATAGGCGGGATCGAGGCGCAGCATGAAGCCGTAATCCTTGATGGTGGTGCCGCAGCCCGAGGCGGTGATGACTATGGCGTCCAAGTCGCCCTGTTCGATGGCCCGCGTCCAGGCATCGACATTCTGCCTGGCCGAGGCGAGTGCCGCTTCCTCCCGCCCCATATGATGCACCAGCGCGCCGCAGCAGCCCTCGCCCTGGGGCACCACGACCTCGACGCCCAGCCGCGTTAGCAGCGAGATCGTCGTGTCGTTGATGGCCGGATCGAGCACCGATTGCGCGCAGCCGGTGAGGATGGCGACGCGGCCTCTTCTTGTGCCCTGCCCGGCATGAATGCCCGGCGAAGCCATCGGCGAGGCCTTGGGGATCGATGCCGGTGCGAGCTTGAGCATCGCGCCGAGCGGCTTCAATGCCGGGATTTTTTCGAACTGGCCGGCGAATGGCTGCGCGAGCTTCGCCAGCCTGAGCGCGGCACGAAAGCGCGCGGGGTGAGGCAGCACGAATGCCAGCATGGCGCGCGTTAGGCGATCGAGCAGCGGGCGTCTATAGGTTTCCTCGATATGGGCGCGGGCATGGTCGACCAGATGCATGTAGTTGACGCCCGAAGGGCAGGTGGTCATGCAGGCGAGGCAGGACAGGCAGCGGTCGATGTGAGTAACGATCTCCTTGTCGGCCGGGCGCCCATTCTCCAGCATGTCCTTGATCAGGTAGATCCGCCCGCGCGGCGAATCCAGCTCGTTGCCGAGCGTTACATAGGTCGGGCAGGTGGCGGTGCAGAAGCCGCAATGCACGCATTTGCGCAGAATCTTTTCCGATTCCGCCACATGCGGATCAGCAAGCTGGGCAAGCGAAAAATTGGTCTGCACGCAAAGAGTCCCTACTGTTTGAGCATGATCTTTTCCGAAAACCGGTTCCCACTTTTTGCTGCGCTGACCTTTCGGTTGGGGATCATGCTCTAAAGTCCGAGTAGCCAGCTTTCCGGGTTTTTGACCGGCTCGCCGCGCTGCAGCGCCTGCAGGCCGAGAATGCAGCGGGCGATGAACCAGACGGCGACGGCAAACATCAGCACGATGCCGACCAACGCCAGCATCAGCACCACCGAGATCAGCGCGTAGAGCAGGCCGATCCAGAAGGTGCGGATCAGGAAGGTATAGTGGCTCTCGACGAAGCCACCGGCCTTGCCGCGGTTGATATAGGCCAGAACGATGCCGACAATACCGGTGACGCCGACGACGAGGCTGGCGAGATAGAGGATGTAGATGACCAGTGCGTTGGTCGCGCCCGGCTCCAGCCAGCGGTCGGTCTGGCGCGTCGCGGGCCTGTCTGAATCGGTCGGACCTGGATTGACATTGCTCATCTGGCTGCTCCCTCATTTTCCGGGCTGAGAGTAGCAGAGCCTGCAGCCGGCGTCATACGGCCGGGATTGAGGATATTCTTCGGGTCGAATTCGGCTTTGAGCCTCGCCGACAGCGCTGCCAGTTGCGGCGCCTGCGGCTCGAACACCGGCACCGAGGCGCGATGCGAAGGGGCGGCGCGCACCAGTGTCGCGTGGCCGCCGTATTGTCTCACCAACCCGCGCAGCAAACCGGCCTCGGGATCGTCCTGCTGCATGCGCAGCCATATCAATCCGCCCTGCCAATCATAGAAGGCGTCGACCGCCGCCTGCATGCGCAGCGCCAGCACCATCTGGTGGCCTTGCGCTGGTGCCATCGAGACGCGCCATACCGGCTTCTCGCTGCCGTCGGCGAACGGCGCGCAATCGCGGACATCGCGCCAGACGGTATGCGAGGCCTCGCCCGAAATCTCCTCCAGAGGGCCGGCATTCCCGAGCAGGTCTTTCAGCGTGGCGATGCGGTAGGCGACCGAAGGGCCAAAACCCTCGACACGCAGCAGCGTCGCGGCATCGCTGCCGAGGCTGCCGCCGCTGACTCGCGCGGCGATCCGTTCGGGGAGATGGGCAGCGCTCGATACTTCCGCGCTGGAGGCGAGCGCCAGCGCCATGGCGGCAGCGGCACGATCATCGAGCAGACCACGGATAGCGAGCGTGACTTCGGTCTCGGCCGATGGCAGCACCTTGAAGGTGACATCGGTGAAGACGGCAAGCGTGCCCCAACTGTTGGCCATCAGCTTGGACAGGTCGTAACCGGTGACGTTCTTGACCACGCGGCCGCCGGACTTGAAGGCCTCGCCACGGCCGGAAACCGCAGATATGCCGAGGATATGGTCGCGGGCCGCACCTGCCTTCAGCCGGCGCGGGCCGGAAAGGTTCGTGGCAAGCACACCGCCGATGGTGCCGGCTTTGCCCCCTCGACCTGGCTCGCCACCGAGCAGCGGGCCGTAGTCCAACGGCTCGAAGGCAAGCTGCTGGCCGTTTTCGGCGAGCAGGCTTTCGATCTCAGCCAGCGGCGTGCCGGCCTTGGCCGACAGCACCAGTTCGGCCGGCTCGTAGAGCGTGACGCCGGTAAGCTTCGACAGGTCGAGCGTGTGCTCGGTCTGCAGCGGACGGCCGATGCCGCGCTTGGAGCCATGACCAAGGATTTCGAGCGGCGATTCTTCTGCAGCCGCCCATTGGACAGTGAAGAGGACTTCGGCTGCGGTGGATGGGGTGAATGTGGTCATGGCTGCAGGACCACGTCGAAGAAGGATAGGGCGCGAAGGAACGCCGACCTGGAGAGGCGAGACACCGTCACCTCAAAACCTCGGAATGTCAGGAAACGCCGTCTGCCCGCGATGCACATGCATGCGTCCGAGTTCGGCGCAGCGGCGCAGCTGCGGAAACACTTTTCCAGGGTTGAGCAGATGGTTGGGATCGAAAGCGCATTTGACCCGCATCTGCTGGTCGAGGTCGATCTGGTTGAACATTTCCGGCATCAGGTCGCGCTTCTCCACCCCCACCCCGTGCTCGCCGGTCAGCACGCCGCCGACCTGGACGCAGAGCCGCAGTATGTCGGCGCCGAAGCTTTCCGCCTTGTCGAGTTCGCCGCGCACATTGGCGTCGTAAAGGATCAGCGGATGCAGGTTGCCGTCGCCAGCGTGAAAGACATTGGCGACGGCAAGCCCGTATTTCTCCGACAGCTCGCGCATGCCGGCGAGCACGCGCGGCAGTTCCTTGCGTGGGATAGTGCCGTCCATGCAGTAGTAGTCGGGCGAGATGCGGCCGACCGCCGGGAAGGCCGCCTTTCGGCCAGCCCAGAAGCTCAACCGCTCCTGCTCCGACTGCGAAATGCGGCAGGTGGTCGAGCCGTTCCTGTAGGCGATAGCTTCGACAAGACCGATCAGGTGATCGACCTCGACGCTTGGTCCGTCGAGCTCGACGATCAGCAGCGCCTCGACATCGAGCGGATAGCCGGCATGGACGAAATCCTCGGCGGCGTGGATCGCCGGACGATCCATCATCTCCATGCCGCCGGGAATGATGCCGGCGCCGATGATGTCGGCGACACATTGGCCGGCCTGCTCGCTGGTCGGAAATCCGATCAGCAGCGCGCGCGCCGTCTCCGGCTTCTTCAGGATTCGCACGGTGACCTCGGTTACGACGCCGAGCAGGCCTTCGGAACCGGTCATGACCCCGAGCAGGTCGTATCCTTCGCAGTCGAGGTGGCTGCCGCCCAGCCGTACCACCTCGCCGTTCATCAGCACCATCTCGATGCCGAGCACATTGTTGGCGGTGAGGCCATATTTCAGGCAATGCACGCCGCCGGAATTTTCGGCGACGTTGCCGCCGATCGAGCAGGCGATCTGGGAGGATGGATCGGGGGCGTAGTAGAAGCCCTCCTGCTCGACGGCGGTGGTGATGCCGAGATTAGTGACGCCCGGCTGGGCGACCACGGCGCGGTTGGGAAAGTCGATCTCGAGGATGCGGTTGAAGCGGCTCATGACCAGCAGCACGGCGTCCTCGAGGGGCAACGCGCCGCCGGAGAGCGAGGTGCCGGAGCCGCGCGGCACGACGCGGATGTTGCGGTCATTGCAATATTTCAGCACGCGGGAGACCTGCGCCACCGTTTCGGGCAGCACCACGACCAGCGGCAATTGCCGATAGGCGGTGAGGCCGTCGCTCTCGAAGGCGCGCATGGCGTTTGCCGCGTCGACGACGCCCTCGCCCGGCACGATGATGCGCATATCGGCGACGATCTCGTCACGCCGGCGCATCGTGGCGTCGTCTGATTTCGGCATGGCAAGGCCGGACATCAACAGCCTCCTTCGATCGACCGGTAAAAATCTTTTACCAGCGACGGTCGCCTGTGGCAAATGCTGCCTTGGCGAAAAACCGACAGCCGACACCGGGGCAGCCTTCCTCAGCGGCAATCTGCCGCTGCGAATTCACCGTACCCCTGTGGGGAGGGTCGCGAACGAAGTGGGCGGGGACCCCGTCTCACGAGGTGGGAGGGTAAACCCGCCCTACTCGCCTGGATGCTTCGCCGGTTCTGAGTGCATCCGGCGCACACGACGCACACCCCACCAGACCAGCAGGATGGCAAGCGGCACCGAGGCGGCGGTGACGACTTCCGGCGCAAAGGCATGGCCGAAAATCGAGACGCCCTTGGCGACGTAGCCGATGAGGCCGACGACATAGTAGGAGACGGCGGCGACGGAGAGACCTTCCACCGTCTGCTGCAGGCGCAATTGCAGACGGGCGCGGTTGTTCATCGAAGCCAGCAGATCGCGGTTCTGCTTCTCGACATCGACGTCGACCCAGGTGCGCAGCAGCGTGGTGGCGCGGGTGAGCTTCGTCGACAGATTGGCCTGACGCTCCTCCACCGAACGGCAGGTGCGCATGGCAGGAGCGACGCGCCGCTGCAGGAACCCGCCCCAAGTGTCATATCCGGGCACCGCCTCCTCCTCCAATGCCTCCAGCCGCTCGCGGACGATGCCGTCATAGGCGCGGCTGGCGCCGAAGCGATAGAGGCTGGAGGCAGCGTCGGCTTCCAGCTCGGCGGCAAGCTCGGTCAGGTCGGCAAGCAAGGTCTGGCTGTCGCGGGTCTCGGCGACCTTCATCTCCAGCGTGGTATGCGCCAGCCTATCTTCGATGCGGCGGGCGCGGCCGGACAGCGTCAGCGCCAGCGGCAGGCCAAGCATGGCCAGCGTGCGGTAGGTTTCGATATCGATCAGCCGTTGCGCCAGCGCGCCGGTGCGCGCCGGCGTCAGGCCGCGGTCGAGCATCAACATGCGGGTCATGCCGTCGCCGTCCTGGCGGAAATCGGTGACGATGGCAGCGTTGCCGCGCTCGACCAGCGAATAGCACAGGCTGGTCGGGTCGAAGCTGGCGATCAGCTTTTCACTCGCCTGCGTCCATTTGCGGATCTCGAGCCTGATGCCGGAAATCACTGTTCCTGGCGGCGAAAACCCATGGCCGAAAGGCAAATCTTCCTGACGCTGGCCGTTCTCGGCGAGCGGCCCTTCCCATAGATAGGTCGAGAATTCCGTATGCCGTTCCCAGCGCAGCGAGCCCTTGCCCCATTTCATGGCGTGATGGCGGGCGTGACGGTCGGGCGCGGCGATGCCGAGGCGCCGCGACAGTTCGGAAAGCATGGCCTGATCAACGCCGGAGCCGCCTTCGGTCATGAAGGAAAGCTGCACCAGCACGCGCGGCTTCTCGACCAGCGGATGCGGACGGGCGTGAACCTCGCCGAGCGCGCCGGGCCGCCCTTCATGCGCCGGAAAACCCATGACGCTGCCCTTGGCGCGCGGCTTGAATTCGAGACTGGACGGGTCGTCGTCTGGCACGGCTGGTTCCCCGGGCTTCTTTGAACCCTTTGGCAATCGCGTCCCTCTAGAGCCAATCGCCTGGGGACGCAAACAACAAGTTAGCCGCAAGCGCCATGCCGCAACGGCGTGGGAATCGACCCGATAGGGCAAATTGGATAAATAATTTGACCAGTTACCGATGCAGGCTTTATCTTGCGCGGCACCGGTTCATTTCCCAGGCGCCCCGTTGAGCGACATTTTCTCCAGGATCGAACATTCCCGCACCGCCGACGAGGTGGTGCAGCAGATCGAGAGCCTGATCCTCGAAGGCGTCCTGCGCACCGGCGACCGGCTGCCCGGCGAGCGCGAGCTGGCGCGTCAGTTCGAGGTGTCGCGGCCGATCCTGCGCGACGCGCTGAAGGCGCTGGAAGGGCGCGGGCTTTTGACGACACGGCCCGGCGGCGGCACCCATGTCGCCGACGTCATCGGCCAGTTGTTCACCAAGCCGGTGACCGACCTGATCTCCATGCATCGCAAGGCCGCAACCGACTATCTGGAATACCGCCGCGAGATAGAGGCCGTGGCGGCCGAGTACGCGGCGCGGCGCGCCACCGAAGACGATCTGGCGCTGCTCGACCGCATCATGGCGCGCATGGACGAGGCGCACCGGACCGGCAATTTCGACAACGAGGCGGAGATCGACGTCGAGTTCCATCACGCGATCTGCGAATGCGCGCATAACATCATCCTGCTGCACACGCTGCGCTCCTGCTACCGGCTGCTGTCGGAAGGCGTGTTCCAGAACCGGCTGCTGGTGTTCAGCGTGCCGGGCGCTCGCGAGGCGCTGCTTTCCCAGCACCGGGCTATTTACGCGGCGGTGAAGGCCGGCGATCCGGCCGCGGCGCGACAAGCGGCGATGGACCACATCACTTATGTCGAGCGGTCAATGGCCGAGGCCGAGCGCAGCGGCGACTGGCAGCGCGTGTCGCGGCTGAGACGCAAGCAGCGCTCGGAATTCGGCGACAGCGAACCGGCAAGGAAACGTTCGGGAACAACCGGGCGGCAGACGACGAACTAGCGAAGCACCAGCGGGGAACCTTTATGAGCACCATCCTGACCATTGCCGATCTCAAGGACCTCGCACGCCGCCGGGTGCCAAAAATGTTCTTCGACTATGCCGATTCCGGCGCCTGGACCGAAAGCACCTACCGGGCAAACGAAGAGGATTTCCAGAAGATCAAGTTCCGCCAGCGCGTGCTTGTTGACATGGACAACCGTTCGCTGGAATCGACCATGATCGGCGAGAAGGTGGCGATGCCGGTGGCCCTGGCGCCAACCGGCATGACCGGCATGCAGCATGCGGACGGTGAGATGCTGGCGGCGCAGGCGGCGGAAGAATTCGGCGTGCCGTTCACGCTGTCGACGATGAGCATCTGCTCGATCGAGGACGTTGCCTCGGTGACCAAGAGGCCGTTCTGGTTCCAGCTCTATGTGCTGCGCGACAAGGATTTCGTAATTAACCTGATCGACCGGGCGAAGGCAGCGAAGTGCTCGGCATTGGTGCTGACGCTCGACCTGCAGATCCTTGGCCAGCGCCACAAGGATATCCGCAACGGGCTGTCGGCGCCGCCACGAATGACGCCGAAGCACATCTGGCAGATGGCGACCAGGCCCGGCTGGTGCATCGATATGGCCGGCACCAAGCGCCGGACCTTCCGCAACATCGTCGGCCACGCCAAGGGCGTCGGCGACCTCGCCTCGCTGTCGTCATGGACGACGGAGCAGTTCGACCCGCATCTGTCGTGGAAGGACGTAGCCTGGATCAAGGAGCGTTGGGGCGGCAAGCTGATCCTGAAAGGCATCCTCGACAAGGAAGACGCGCTGATGGCGGCCAAGACCGGCGCCGACGCCATCATCGTTTCCAATCATGGCGGACGCCAACTCGACGGGGCGTCGTCGTCGATCATGGCACTGGAAGAGATCGCCGATGCGGTCGGCGACACCATCGAGGTGCATATGGACGGCGGCATCCGCTCGGGCCAGGACGTGCTGAAGGCGCTGTGCCTCGGCGCCAAGGGCACCTATATCGGCCGGCCTTTCCTTTACGGCCTGGGTGCGCTTGGCAAGGAAGGAGTCACCAAGGCATTGGAAATTATCCGCAAGGAGATGGACATAACGCTGGCGTTGTGCGGAAAGCGTCTGGTGACCGACATGGGCAAGGAGCAGCTTCGGCGCTAGATACCCGTGACGGTCCGGTCACGGAGGCGACGCAAGCATTGACGGAGCCTGGCATCCACTTTCTCGACGCGCGCGGACCGAATGGCGTGCGGCTTTACGCGATCGGTGACGTGCATGGCCGGCTCGACCTGCTGGCCGCAATGCACCGCCGGATCATGGCTGAGCTTGAACAGGAGCCGTCTTCAGACTGGCGCATCATTCATCTCGGCGACTATGTCGACCGCGGGCCGGATTCCAAGGACGTCATCGATTTCCTGATTGAAGCAAAGGGGCGCGATACGCGCCAGCTGATGCTGGCGGGCAACCACGATATCGGCTTCCTCGATTTTCTCGACGCCCCCGATCCGGATGGGCTTTTCATGCACTATGGCGGCATCCAGACGGCGCAATCCTATGGCGTGACGCTCACCGGAGGCGGTTCATGGTTCGGCAGGGCCGAGGCGGCACTCCGGCAGGAACATGCAGCACTGGTCGAGGCCGTGCCGCAAAGCCATATCGACTTCCTGCGGTCGTTGCAGTTTTCAGCGACGTTCGGCGACTTCTTCTTCTGCCATGCCGGCATCAGGCCCGGCATTCCTTTTGAAAACCAGAGCCCGCAGGACCTGATCTGGATCCGTGATGTCTTTCACGACTATCCTGGCCTCTATTCGAAGATCGTGGTGCATGGGCATACGCCGGTGCCCGAGGCCGAGGTGATGGCCAACCGCGTCAATGTCGACACGCTCGCCTGGCAGTCGGGAGACCTCACCGCACTCGCCGTCGACGGCGCAGACAAGCGTATCCTGACAGTGACGGGCAGAGAGTTCTAGACGGTCTAGCGAAGTGCGGCGGTGACGCCGTAGCCGTCGACAGCCTGGTGGTTGTTGGCTGCGTCGGCGGCATAGATGCCGAGGCCGCACATCACGATGGCGGACAGCATGACAAAGGACAGAAGCACTGCTTTCACGGATGTCATCTCTTGTTGAGCTTCCTGCATCTGTGCACGAGTCGGTTACCAATGCGTTGAAACGGAAAATTCGCCTCAAAATTTCGACGATTTCGCGCTTCTAGACATGTTCTGTATCGGCGATGTGTCGCGCGGGTCACACAAGAGGTTCATCACGTTGCACGGCAGATGCAGAGCGCGCGCCTTCTAGGATGGCGCATGGACACAAGCCAAGGATGAAACGCGTTTTCCCCGGCGGATTCGCCGCCGCGTGCCAAATTTGCAACGCCCTGCGAAAGTCGGGATTGCTCGGCCGGCGAACCCTTAAAGCGCGTCGCGCTTCAAGCGTTTGTTTTTGTGCCTGTCGTTGTCCCAAAATCGCTGCGCACCCTCGGGTCGAGCCCTGAGGGCCGGCTTTCTGCCGACACGCATCGGTTTAGATCGTCGCTACCCAGGCACGGGCGATAGCCAGGCCGGCGGCATCGGCTTCGGGTCCGTTGCGGGCCATTTCGTCGTCGAGCCGGTCGTTCCAGTCTGGATGCTTTTCGGCGATGAGAGGAGCGAACGATGTGCTCCAGTCGCGCACCATCGGACGATCCGCCTCGAAATGGAACTGGAAGCCGTAAACGGCGCGGCCGATGCGGAACGCCTGGTTCTCGGCGACATCGTTTCGAGCCAGACGCATGGCGTTTTCAGGCAGCACGAAGGTATCGTCATGCCATTCGAAGATGGGGAAATTTTCCGGCAGCGCAGCCAGCACCGGATCTGCCTTGGCAGCCTGGGTGAGCGAGACCTTGTGCCAGCCGAACTCTGAGGCGCCACCGATCCGGTTCTCGCCGCCAAAGGCGCGAGCAATCAGTTGGCTGCCAAGGCAGATGCCGAGCACCGAGCGATCCTCGTCGGCGAAATCACGTGTCAGGCCGAGCAGGCTCGGAAAATACGGACAAATCTCGTCATCCAGCGCGTTCTGGGCGCCGCCCAGCACCACCATGGCGTCGTGCGCACCACTGTCCTGCGGCAGCGTGTCCCCGCGATAGGGCCGGCGCAAATCGATATCGGCACCGACCTCGACGAGCGCTGCGCCAATCTGGCCAAGGCCCTCATTGTCGAAATTCTGGACGACCAACACCCGCATCGAAGGCCTGCTGACATGACATTGATGCAGCGAGCGATATCATGACGCCAGCATTGCAGCCAAGAAGGAACGCCCATGCCACTACAGAACCGGGTCGATCCGTTCGGCGCCATCCATGCCGTGCCCGAACGCGGCCTGTTCATGGGCAATCGCGGCATCATCCATGATCCCGAAACGAAGACGCTGCTGAAGAAGCGTTGGGCCCTTCACGCCTGGATCATCTGCGTCTGCGAATTCCGCAACGTGCGGCGCGAGCCGATGGGCCGCAACAGGCAAAGCGACGACCGGTTGGGCGGCAAGCCCGGCTGGACCGAGCTGTTTTTCATGGACGAGGTGACGGCACTCGCTGCCGGGCACCGCCCTTGCTTCTTCTGCCGGCGCGAGCGGGCGAAGGATTTCGTCCTGCGCTTCGGCCAAGCCTTCGGCATCGTCGAGCCGCGGGCGCCGCAGGTCGACAAACGGCTGCACAAGGAGCGGCTGGCGTCGGGTGGGCGGCCACCGGCTGTCAAAGCAGAGGAGCTTGCCGGACTGCCGGATGGCACCGTGGTTGCCGATGGCTGCAACGCCTTTGCCTTGCGTGACGGCAGGGCGCTGCGCTGGTCGTTTGCAGGCTATGGCGAACCGGCGGGGTTCGACGGCCTTGCCGGCCGTCCGCTTCGCCTGCTCACACCTGCGACCACCATCTCCGTGCTGCGGCAAGGCTACGAACCGGTGTGGCGCGCCAGCGCGTCCGCGTAGATTGAAGTGCCAGAGCGTACTTTGTGCGTCCAGGTGGACGCGTCGCTCCAGGCTTGACGCCAAGGGCCGGCTCGCCCATTCCTCGGCGATGCGCGCCAATTACAAGATGCAGCGGCTATTCGTGCCGGACGATCTCGGACCAGACATCGCGTTCGATGCCGGCCAGCAGCAGAGCCATTATCTGATGCATGTGCTGCGGCTTGGCGAGGGTGCCGAAATCCTGCTGTTCAATGGCCGCGACGGCGAATGGTCGGCGACGATTGCTGCAAAATCGAAGAAAGCGGTACGCCTGAAGGTGCTGACGCTGCAGCGGCCGCAGCCGCCACTGCCGGACCTCGTCTACTGCTTCGCGCCACTGAAACAGGGCCGGCTGGACTACCTCGTGCAGAAAGCGGTGGAAATGGGCGCCGGCATTCTGCAGCCGGTCATCACCCAGCACACGCAGGTGGCGAAACCCGGCATCGAGCGCCTGCGCGCCAATGTCGTCGAAGCGGCCGAGCAGTGCGGCGTCCTGGCGGTGCCGGCGGTGCGCGAAGCGGAAAAATTCGAACGCCTGCTGGCCGGCTGGGACAAGGAACGACGGCTGATCTTCTGCGATGAAGACGCCTCGACCAATAATCCCCTGCCGGCGCTGCAGGCGGTGCGGGAAAAGAAGCTCGGGCTTCTGGTCGGGCCGGAGGGCGGCTTTTCTGACGACGAGCGCAAGATGCTGAGGGCGCTGCCCTTCGTCACCGCAATTCCGCTCGGTCCGCGCATCCTGCGCGCCGACACGGCAGCCGTGGCGGCACTGGCGGTGATCCAGGCGACAGTTGGCGACTGGTGAGGTAAGCTGCTTCGCTTCCCCTTGCGAGAGAAGGAAGAAAGCCGCACCGATCAATTCCAGTTGACCTGTGGCTCAGGATTTTTCGCTTGATCGTCTACTGACATTTCGTCCATCTAGCGCCGGCGGTCGCCCGGCCGCTGCGGAGGGCTTATCATGGCGCGCGACACAACCGATTTCCGGCCCATCGAAGATGTCGACGAACTTGTCGAGCATCTGGCCGAAGGCAACAAGCCGCGCGACAAGTGGCGCATCGGTACCGAGCACGAGAAATTCCCGTTCTATGTCGACGGCAACGCGCCGGTGCCCTATGGCGGCGAGCGCGGCATCCGCACCATCCTCGAAGGCATGCAGGAGAAACTCGGCTGGGATCCGATCGTGGATGCCGGCCGCATCATCGGCCTGGTTGAGCCGACCGGCCAGGGTGCAATCTCGCTGGAACCGGGCGGCCAGTTCGAGCTGTCAGGGGCGCCGCTGGAAACGATCCACCAGACCTGCCGCGAGGGCAATGCGCATCTGGCGCAGGTGCGCGAGATCGCCGAGCCGATGGGTATCCGCTTCCTCGGTCTTGGCGGCAGTCCGAAATGGTCGCTGGCCGAGACTCCCAAAATGCCGAAGTCGCGCTACGAGATCATGACGCGCTACATGCCCAAGGTCGGCACCAAGGGCCTCGATATGATGTACCGCACCTGCACCATCCAAGTGAATCTCGACTTCGAGAGCGAGGTGGACATGCGGCGCAAGATGCAGGTGTCGCTGAAGCTGCAGCCGCTGTCGACGGCGCTGTTTGCCAACTCGCCCTTCACCGAAGGCCGGCCGAACGGATTGCAGAGCTGGCGCGGCGACATCTGGCGCGACACCGACAACCAGCGCTCGGGCCTGCTCGAATTCTGCTTCTCGCCCGATTTCGGCTTTGCCGACTATGTCGAATGGGCGCTCGACGTGCCGATGTATTTCGTCATCCGTGACGGCCACTATCACGACATGACGCACGTCACCTTCCGGCAGTTTTTGGCGGGTGCTGCAAAAAATGAAGTGCCGGACGGGCTGCCGACAATGGGCGACTGGGCGAACCATCTGTCGACGCTGTTTCCCGACGTGCGGCTGAAGCGGTTCCTCGAAATGCGCGGTGCCGACGGCGGGCCGTGGCGACGCATCTGCGCGCTGCCAGCCTTCTGGGTCGGGCTGCTCTATGACGAAGCGGCGCTCGACGCAGCCGAGGCGCTGACCTCGAGCTGGACCTACAAGGAGGTGCTGGCGATGCGCAATGCCGTGCCGGAGCAGGGCATTTCGGCGCTGTTCCGCAATACGAGCCTACGCGAGATTGCCCGCGAGGTGCTGGTCATCGCGCGCATGGGGCTGAAGAACCGCGCCCGCAAAAACCGCGACGGCTACGACGAGACCTCGTTCCTCAACACGCTGGACGAAGTCGTCGCGCGCGGCACGACCAGCGCCTGGGAGATGCTCTCCGCCTACCACACGCGCTGGGGCGGCTCGATCGAGCCGGTGTTCATGGAGTATGCTTATTAATCGTTCTTGACCGTTCGCCGTCGTCTCGCTCGACGGCCTTGGAAAAGTCGCTTCAATCAGTGGTCGAAACGAATTAGGCTCTCTTCCGCGAGGATTTCCGGAGGAGAAGCCCATGCCTTCCTTGTTCGACATACTGGCGCAGGCCCAGAACGGCAACGGCATGCAGGCGCTTGCCCAGCAGTTCGGGCTTTCGCAGCAGCAAACGCAGGCGGCGGTGGAGGCGCTGCTGCCGGCCTTTTCGCAAGGGCTGAGGCGCAATATCTCCGACCCTTACGGGCTTGGCGCCTTCATGACGGCGATGGCGAGCGGCCAGCACGCCAAGTATTTCGAGGACGCAACCAGGGCCTTCTCGCCGCAAGGCGTTGACGAGGGCAACGGCATCCTCGGGCATCTGTTCGGCTCGAAGGATTTGTCGCGCGCCGTTGCCGGCCAGGCTGCACAGGCGACCGGAGTCAGCCAACAGGTCCTGCAGCAGATGCTGCCGGCAATCGCCTCGATGATGATGGGTGGGCTGTTCAAGCAGACCACTGATCAACTGACAGGGGGCCAGATGCAGGCAGCAGGCGGCTTCGGCAGCGGCGGCAATCCGCTCGGCGAAATCATCGAGCAGATGATGCGGCAGGCCGGCGGAGGCGCACAGACGTCGCGGCCGGGCCAGGCACCACAACCCCAGAACCCGATGGACAATCCGCTCGGCAAAGTGCTGCAGGACATGTTCGGCGGCGGCGCGCAGCAGCCGCAAGGCCAGCCGCAGCAGGCGCCCAATCCCTATGGCGACAATCCGCTCGGCAAGGTGCTGCAGGACATGTTCGGCGGTGGTGCGTCCCAGCAACCCCAGGCACCGCAGCCGCAGACCAATCCGAGCGGCAGGCCGAGGAATCCGTTCGACGATCTGTTCGGCAAGATGTTCGAGACCGGTGCCCAGCAGCGCGACGACTACCAGAAGGGCGTGGAATCGATCTTCGACCAGTTCAAGCGGGGAATGGATCGGCGGTAGACCGACAAGGCCGGCATCCGATCTTCCTCGCCGCCCAAAAAGAAAAGCCCGGTCCTGGGAGGACCGGGCAGTGTGCAGGCGAGCCGGTGGGGATCCGGCAGGGAGTGGGAAGCCTGCAATGGATCTTGGTCGTGCCGAGCCTCAAAAAGGGTTCAAAGCGACCGAGACAACAACTGGCGCGATCAGGCCACCTTGCGGGCGAAATCCTCGATCGTCTCGGCGCGGTCGACCACAATAGCGCGAAGCCTTTCCGTCGGGTCGCGGCCAAACGGCACGCCGACGGCGACGTGAAGGTCGGCACGCGTCAGGCCGATGTCGGCGAGCTCGGCGTCCGACATCTCGCCAAGACGATAGAAGGCGCGACGGTTTTTCCAGGCGCGGTAGACGTTGGAGATGGCATTTGCCACGCGCGTCGCGACGGCCGGACGCGACGTGATGCGCGAGCTCTCGGTGGCGAAATCAAACGTAGCCATGTTGGTCTCCCTCATATTCGAACGGACGGAGCCGGACGATCGGCGCTGGCGGCAGCGGCCGTTCCGGTCTCGATTCACATGCCTTCATGTGGACAATGCCGAATCTGCCATCGCGCGATTGATTAATCCAACGAATGTTTCTAATCTTTAGCATCAACATCAATGATGGATTGGACCGATGAAAGCGCCGCTCGATCTCGATCAGTTGCAGACATTCATCTCGATTGCCGATACCGGCAGCTTCACCCGCGCAGCGGAAGAGGTGCACCGGACGCAATCGGCGGTGTCCATGCAGATGCGCCGGCTGGAGGAGCGGATCGGCAAGCCACTGTTCGAAAAGGACGGGCGCACCAACCGGCTAACCGAAGAAGGCGACAGGCTGCTTTCCTACGCAAGACGGCTGCTTTTCCTCAACCGCGAGACGCTGGCCGCCTTCGACGACCAACGGCTCGAAGGCACGATCCGCATCGGCACGCCGGACGACTATGCCGATCGCTTCCTGCCCGAGATCATGGCGCGGTTCACGCGGTCCAATCCGCGGGTCGAGTTGACCGTCATCTGCGAGCCGACGCCGGGGCTGGTCGAGCATATCAAGCGTGGCAATCTCGACCTGGCGCTGGTGACGCACAACGACACGCGCGGCCAGTCGGAAGTGGTGCGGCGCGAGCCGCTGCTGTGGGTGACGTCGGCCAACCACGCGACGCATGAACAGGAGATACTGCCAATGGCCTTCGGCCGGCCGAACTGCATCTGGCGGCGCGCCGCCGTCGACGTGCTCGACCGGCAGAATCGCGACTACCGCATCCTGTTCACCAGCTTCTCGGCGACCGTGATCACCGCCGCGGTGCTTTCCGGCCTGGCGATCTCGGTGCTGCCGGAATGCGCGCTGCGGCCCGGCATGCGGGTGCTGGGTGAAGCCGACGGCTTCGGCGCCCTGCCCGATTGCCGCATCGGCATCATGCGCGGCCAGACCTCACGACCGGAGATCGTCGACGCGCTTGCCCGCCACATTTCGGAAAGCCTCGACAACATCTCAGTGCCGCTCGGCGAAGATACGGGGACATTCGATTTCGCCGCGCTCGCCTTCGCCAAGATGAAACGCTCCAAGCCGAACCAGATCCTGCCGGGCTGGTAGAGGGGAAACGGCTGCCTGCTCGCAGCAATTGGGGCGGCACCGAACAGCCGCCTTGACGCGGGCTGACAACCGTCCCCCAATCGGGCCATGAGCGACGCAGCACCCGAATCACGCACCAATGCCACCGAATACACGGTGAGCGAGATTTCCGGCGCGCTGAAGCGCACGGTCGAGGACATCTTCGGCAATGTGCGGGTGCGCGGCGAGATCTCGGGCTATCGCGGGCCGCATTCTTCTGGCCATGCATACTTCTGCCTGAAGGACGATCGCGCGCGGCTCGACGCCGTGGTGTGGAAGGGCACCATGAGCCGGCTGAAATTCCGTCCCGAAGAGGGGATGGAAGTGATCGCCACCGGCAAGCTCACCACCTATCCCGGCAAGTCCAACTACCAGATCGTCATCGACAATCTCGAGCCGGCGGGCGCCGGCGCGCTGATGGCGCTCATGGACGAGCGCAAGCGCCGTCTGCAGGCCGAAGGCCTGTTCGATGCCGGCCGCAAGCGGTTGCTGCCATTCATGCCACGCATCATCGGCGTCGTCACCTCGCCGACAGGTTCCGTCATCCGCGACATCATCCACCGCATCAAGGACCGGTTCCCGCTGCATGTGCTCGTCTGGCCGGTGCGGGTGCAGGGCGAGACGGCAGGCGCGGAAGTGACCGCCGCCGTCAACGGCTTCAACGCACTGGCACGGGATGGCGCTGTCCCACACCCTGACCTGTTGATCGTGGCGCGCGGCGGCGGCAGCCTCGAGGACCTTTGGGGATTCAACGACGAGGCGCTCGCCCGCGCCGTTGCCGCCTCGCGCATTCCGGTGATTTCCGCCGTCGGCCATGAGACGGACTGGACACTGATTGACCTGGCGGCGGACGTACGGGCGCCGACGCCGACGGGTGCTGCCGAGATTGCGGTGCCCGTGAAAGCGGACCTCGAAGCGACACTTGCCGGCCTTGGTGCACGGCTCAAGGCGGCAGTGTCGCGCAATTTCGAACGCAAGCGCCAGGTGGCGCGCGCGGCCGCCCGCGCGCTGCCGTCGCCCGACCAGTTGCTGGCGCTGCCACGCCGGCGCTTCGACGAGGCGACGAGCCGGCTCGGCCGGGCACTCATCGTCAACATCGAGCGCAAGCGGGCGCGACTCGCATCGCAGCGGCTGACGCCGGCCACCCTGTCGCGACGCATGAACGAGGCCCGCACGCTGACCGGCCGCGACCTTGCCCGCGCGCAAGCGGCATTTTTCGCCATCGTGCGCGAGCGGCGAGCGCGATTTGCGCGCACGGCGACGCGGTTGTCGCCAGCGCCGATCGCAAGACGGCAGAAATTGCAGGCGGATGCCCTGGCCGGGCTGACGCGGCGACAGGACCAGGCGATTTCGCGACGGCTGGACAACCTGCGCGGAAAACTGACCCAGGCCGACCGGCTGCTGGCGACGCTGTCGCACAAGGCGGTGCTGGCGCGCGGCTTTGCCCTGGTCAAGGACGCCGACGGCGTGGTGATAAAACGTGCGGCGGACGTGGCGTCGGGCGCGGCGCTTTTGCTGGAGTTCGCCGACGGCACCGCGGACGCAATTGCCACCAGCGGTACAGCGCGACCGAAGGTTGCGAAACCGAGCGCCAAGCCCAAGGAACCGGGCAATCAGGGGTCGCTTTTCTGAGGACGGCATGACCGGACATGACCCGCATCTTCGGACGCCATCAGGCAAGCCGCGCGCCCGCGCTTTCGCGATTCCGTTCGACGGCATGCCAGGCCCCTTCAACGCCATCACCGATGTGGCAGGTGTGACGGTCGGCTATACCACGCTGATCTCCGGCGACGGGCCGCTCGTCGTCGGCAAGGGTCCAGTGCGCTCCGGAGTGACGACGATCCTGCCGCGGCCGAAAGGCGAGTTGGCAGTTCCGGTTTTCGCCGGCATGTTCAGCGGCAATGGCGACGGTGAACTGACCGGCTCGCACCTGATAGATGAACTCGGGGCGTTCAACTTTCCCGTCACCATCACCAACACCCATTCCTGCGGCCTCAGCCGCGACGCAACGTTGCGCTGGATGCAGAAGACCCTGCCGCAATCGCTCGACAGCGCCTGGGCGCTGCCGGTGGCTGGTGAGACCTACGACGGTTTCCTCAACGACATCAACGGCCATCACCTGAGCTTCGAGCACGTCTTTTCGGCTCTCGACGAGGCAAAAGGCGGGCCGATCGAAGAGGGCAGCATCGGCGGCGGCACCGGCATGATCAGCTTCGGCTTCAAGGCGGGGTCGGGCACGTCTTCGCGCTATGTCGAATGGAATGGAGAGCGTTTCACGATCGGCTGTTTCGTGCAGTCGAATTTCGGCGCACGGCGAAACCTCGTCGTCCGTGGCATCAGGGCCGGCGCGGAGCTTGCCGAACCAGCGATCCGGGACAACACGCCACGCGCCGAAAAGAGCTCGATCATCGCGGTCGTCGCCACCGATGCGCCGTTCATGCCGCACCAGATGAAGCGGCTGGCGAAGCGCGTGCCGCTCGGCGTCGCGCTGACCGGCGGCTATGGGTACAACACGTCGGGCGATATCTTCCTTGCATTCAGCACGGCCAATCCCGACGCTGCCCGTGGGGTGCCGGGCAAATTGGCCAGCGCCGGCTACATCCCGGATGTCGATATCGACCTGTTCTTCGACGCCGTGGTCCAGAGCGTGGAGGAGGCGGTCCTCAATGCGCTGGTCGCCAATGACGACATGACCGGGCGCGACGGCAACTTCGTGCCGGCGCTGCCAAAGGAATGGCTCAGGGAGAGATTTGGATAGTTTCGGCGCGGGTCCGAAGACAGGACCGCGCCGCTCTCGCAAATGATTGCCTTGCCCGGCTTTCTCGCCGGGCTCGACCTATCACTCGGAAGGCTTGGTCGAATTCTTTTCGCCCTCGTCAGCCTCGGCCGCTTCTTCGAGCCTGGAGGCTATAAGCTCCTGAATGTCGCCGACTTCTTCCTGGATATCCTCCAGAGGTATGCCGGCTTCAGCTGCCTTGGCCGCACATTCCCTGGCGAGGGTCTCGGCCTGCTTCTCGATCTTGGCCGGTGATGGCTGGCAGTGGACCTTTTCGCCAATCCACCCGCGCAAGAACTCGATCGCATGTTCACTCATTCTGCTGTTTCCCTAGCGGCTAGGCCGGTTGGTATAAACGTCGACATCCCGCAAAGGGATGCATGTTCGCATTCCAGCCGAGTCGGCTTCGCACGGCAAGCCAATCTTGCCCGAGGTCCACAGACGGAGGAAATTGAAGGTTCAAAGAGCACATTCTGATTCTTGAGAAGACTGGTACCGTTGGCTGGGATCGAACCAGCGACCTCCGGATCCACAATCCGGCGCTCTAACCAGCTGAGCTACAACGGCACGTTTGCCTGAGCGGGATCGAGGTGGAAAGTTCATTCTCCGGGATCCACTCTGTCGTTCGGCGATGCGTCCATACGGGCTATCGGATTTTAATTCAAGGCTTTTGGCAGCGCATGGCCCCGAAAATCAGAATCGATTTTCGGAAACGATCATCCGCAAATCCAACGTTTCTACAGCGTCCTTGAGCGTCCAAGAGGACGCGCGGCGCTGTAGCAAAACATCGCTCCCCTGCATCGGCGTCTGCTTTCGCCGGACAAAGAAAAGGCCGGCGGGAGGAGGTGCCGGCCTTTTCCTGTTACGAGCCAGCGGGAGGAGGTGCTGGCTGGTCATCCCGGGAGCAGAGGGAGGAGGTTCCGCCCGCCGGGTATTCACTTAACTGTTCCTATTGCACATCAATTTGTCTGATAAAATGCGACGTTTTGATGCATCTTCGGTTCACGCCCAAGGATTAGGCGGATTTGATTTCCTTCAGGGCCTTCTCGAAGGCGGTCTTGATCGGCTTGGAGACGTCCTCGGCCGCCTTGGACGCAACGGTCTGGAAGTCCTTGGCCTGCTCGACGGTCATCTCGACACGCTTGCGCAGGAATGCGGTCTGCAGCTCGACGACTTCCGATAGCGACTTGGCGCCGATCAGGGCTTCGAGATGCGAGAAGCCGGCTTCAGCATTGGCGCGCAGAGCGGCGATGGTCTTGAGCGACAGGTCGCTGGAAACCGTCTTGGCGGTCTCGTAGGTCGTCTCCAGAGCCTTCTGGGTCTCCTCGGCGCCGGTCTTCAGCTTGGCATAGGCTTCCTTCGACTGCTCGACGCCCTTTTCAGCGAAAGCGCGGATCTGGTCGGTGGCCTTGGAAGCGTCGAAGCTCGGGAATTCAACGTTTTCGATCGTCTCGGCGGTCTTGGTCCTGGACATTTTCCATCCTTTTCAGAGGCAGCGGCTTTGACAGAAAGCCGTCTCGTTCATGTATGATGGCAATATAGAGGCTTTTTTTGTGCGTTGCAACATCTTTGTTGCACTGCACCAAATTCTTTGGGGCCGTTAACCAAACGCCCAGAGATTCCGGCCGTTGCACGCTGTGGCTTGTGGACCTTCGTCCCATCGGCTTTTATTAACAAAGTGTTAACTGCAAATTGCCCCCTCCATGAGGGTTAAGAGGGTTCGCCAAGCGCATGCCGCCTGAAAACTACTCCTTCCTCGACGTCGCCGTGCTCGATGCGGTCCGCCAGCGCTTCGCTGCCGGCGACGCGATCGTCATCCTGCCGGCAGACCTCGAACAGGTGATCTGGGCCAACGGGCCGGGAGCGGCGGTGTTCGGCTATCCGGACATCGAGGCCATCATCGGCGCTTCTGCGCGGCTGCCGCTGATCGCCAGGCGCCAGATCATGGCGACCAGCGGTTTTCCGGAGATCGGCAGCGACCGTGCCATCACGGTCAGGCTGGCGACTGGCATGAGCAGCCGTGCCGTCGGCTTCCTTGCCAGCGCGGTGACGATGCCGGATGGCGAAAGGGCGATCCTGCTGGCGGTGCCGGCGGCGCAGACGGGCTCGCGCAGTGTGACCGAGATCGCTGAGCACGCCATCAGCGGCTTTACCGAAGATGGTCATTTCATTGCCTTTGTCGACGCCGCGGGCAACATCGAGGCTGCGTCGGATGGCTTTTCGGCGCTCGGCATCCTGCCCGAGACGCTGGCAGCACTTGTCGCCGACGTGGCAAACGAGGGCGACCGCATCGTCAAGCGCCTCGTTCCGGGCAGCACCACGTCCTATCCTGCCGGCCTCGCCCGGCTGACCGATACACGGCACCTTCTGGTGGTCATCGACGAAGACCAGCTTGAAGAGAGCGCGGCGGCAGAGGATGCCGTTGGTCCGCCGCAACCGCAACCTGATAGCCGGCCGACGACCGACACCCCGGCCGCGGATGCGACAGCAGGTCAAGCAGCTTTCTCGAAACTCGCCGAAGGCATCGTGCCGCCAACCAGCGACCGCGCTGGCGATTCGGCCGCGCGGAGCGCAGAAGAAACAGGCGACGACCGGCCGGCCGGCGGAACGCCGGCGCAGCATGACCACTGGTATTTCCATGCCGGCGATGAAGACGCACAGCGGGCAGGCCAGCAAGAAACCCTGGAGCAGGCTAAAGCACCGGCCGGACCGGATGTTTCGGCCGAGGGCTTGAAACAGGACCGCATCGCGACCGCAGATGCGGCCGATCGCACCGCCGCCCGGGCGATCGACCGTTTGGCGCCGCCGCTGCGGTTCGTCTGGCGCACCGACGCCGAGGGCAAGTTCAGTGCCCTGTCGCCAGAATTTGCCGAGATCGTCGGCAAGCCCGCCGCAGACGTGATCGGCCGGCGCTTCAAGGACGTGGCGACAACCTTCGGCCTTGATGCCTCGGGCGAGATCGCCGGCCTCCTCGAACGGCGCGACACCTGGTCCGGCCGCTCGGTGCTGTGGCCGGTCGCCGGCACCGATCTGAGGATACCTGTCGATCTGGCGGCGCTGCCCGTCTACGACCGCAGCCGTGCCTTCGAGGGCTTCCGCGGTTTTGGCGTTGCTCGCAGCGGCGATGCGGTGGGCGACCCGGAAGCGGTCGGATTGGCGCTTGTCCCCAATGGCGAGAGGCCAGCGGGGCCTGCGGCCCTCGAGACTGCGGCGGAGACACCCAAGGCGGCCGACCCGTTCAAGGGCGAAGTGCCGGCGCTGACCATCGTGCCGAAGCAAGAGCGGCGCTTCGCCGACAAGGTGATCCGGCTGGCCGAGCATCGGCAGCCTGCAAATGACAAGGGGTTGTCGACGCTGGAACGCAGCGCATTTCGCGAGATCGGCGAGCGACTGAAAAAGGACAGCATCTCGCCTGAACAGCCAGCTGGCGAGAAACAGACGGAAGCGGCCGCGGAAGCAAAGGAGCAAGCGGAAGCAGCTGCCAAGACCGCCGAGCCGCCGCTGGGCGAAGCCGCTCCGGCTGATACGGGTGAACCGCCGGCAACCGCCCCCGAAAGCGAAACGGGTGCGGCTGAGCCGCCCGAGAGCGATGCCGAGGACGAGAAGGATGTGGCGCGGCTTGACGGCGAGCAGCCGGACGAAGCCGCTCAAGAGCGCCCCGCCGATCAGGCCACCGTGTCCGGCGTCTCGGGCTCCCTGCTCGATTATGCCGACCGCAAGGACGAACCCACTCCTGTCGCCGACAGCGGCGATGAGGCGCCGGCCTCAGAACCAGGCGAGGCGACGACACAGGATGAGGTCGAACCCGCGGGCGCGGCCCCTACCGGGCTGCGCCTTAAGGTGCCGCCATTCAAGCTCGAAGGGATCGTGCCGTCGGCCTTTTCAACCGGAGACGAAACCAAGGCCCCGGACACGTCGATCCTTGGCAAGCTGCCGGTCCCGCTGCTCATCCATTCCGGCGACGAGCTCTACTATGCAAATGAAGAGTTCCTCGGCCTGACCGGTTATGACACGCTCGACGACCTCAGCGATGCCGGCGGTCTCGGCGCGCTGTTTGCCGATCCTTATTCCGATGACGGCGCATCCGACGGACCTGATCGCGCGCTCAGGCTGAAGACGCGTGACGGGCAGGAATTCCCGATCGAAGCCATTCTGCGTTCGGTTCCATGGCGCGGCGGCAAGGCGCTGATGCTGGTCGTGCGCCGTTCCGGCGAGGATGAGGTGCCAACAGCGACCCTGCATGGTTCGGCCGACGAGCCGACACAGCCGGACATATCGGAGCTCAAGTCACGCATTGCCGAAATGCGCACCATCATCGACACCGCGACCGACGGCGTCGTGCTGATCGGCCGCGACGGAGCGATCCGCTCGATCAGCCGTCCGGCGGAGGCGCTGTTCGGCTTCGACAGCGACGAGGTGGCGGGCAAGCCCTTCGCCTCGCTGTTCGCCATCGAAAGCCAGCGCGCGGCGCGCGACTATCTTAACGGGCTTTCCGAGCCCGGCGTGGCGAGCGTGCTCAATGATGGTCGCGAGGTGATCGGGCGCGAGTCGCAGGGGCGTTTCATCCCGCTGTTCATGACCATCGGCAGGCTGCCTAACGACAGCGGATTTTGCGCGGTGGTGCGCGACATCACGCAGTGGAAACGGGCCGAAGAGGATCTGACCCAGGCGCGTGCGGTGGCCGAGCGCGCCTCATCGCAGAAGACCGATTTCCTGGCGCGCATCAGTCACGAGATCCGCACGCCGTTGAACGCCATCATCGGCTTTTCCGAGCTGATGGTGGATGAGAAGTTCGGCCCCGTGGCCAATGATCGCTACCGCGACTATCTGCGCGACATCAACCGGTCGGGCAATCATGTGCTCGACCTGGTCAACGACCTGCTCGACATCTCGAAAATCGAGGCCGGCCAGCAGGAGATGGCCTACGAGGCGGTGTCGCTCAACGATACGCTGGCCGAAACGGTGGCGATGATGCAGCCGCAGGCCAATCGCGAACGCGTCATCATCCGTTCCAGCTTCGCGTCGCGGCTGCCGGAGGTGGTGGCAGATCTGCGCAGCGTGCGCCAGATCGCGCTCAATATCCTGTCGAACGCCATCCGCTACACGCAGGCCGGCGGCCAAGTGATCGTCTCGACTGCCTATGAGACCTCGGGCGACGTCGTCATGCGCGTGCGCGACACCGGCATCGGCATGAGCCAGGCCGAGATCGAGCAGGCTCTGAAGCCGTTCAAGCAGATCAACGCGCTCAAGCGTGGGCGCGGTGACGGCACCGGTCTTGGATTGCCGCTGACCAAGGCGATGGTGGAAGCGAACAGGGCCCGCTTCACCATCAACTCGACGCCCGGTGAAGGAACCCTTGTCGAGATCGCCTTCCCCTCGACCCGAGTGCTCGCGGAATAGAACCAAAGGGCAAAAAGAAAAGGCGTCCAACAGGGACGCCTTAGGTAATGAGATTGCTGTCACAATGGGGCTTGAGCGAATCTGATCCTCAGGGGACGAGGAACGGGATTTCTCCCTCAAGTTACGTGCGACTATCGACGCCGGCCCTTAACAAATCCTTACCGGCGCGGCGGAAAATTTACGAATGTGTACCACTCGTGAAATCTAGGTAAATTCGGCCGACATATTTCGTTAACCATGCTGACACGGTTCAATCGGCAAGCTGCGGCAGGTTGCGGAACAGCTCCAGCGCTTCGGGATTGGCGAGGGCTTCCTTGTTCTTGATGGCGCGGCCATGCACCACGTCGCGTACCGCAAGCTCGGTGATCTTGCCCGATTTGGTGCGTGGAATGTCGGTGACGGCGACAATCCTGGCCGGCACGTGACGGGGGCTCGCGCCGCTTCGGATTTTGGTGCGGATGCGCTTTTCCAGATCGGCGTCCAGCTCAATGCCGGCTGCCAGCCGCACGAACAGCACGACGCGCACGTCATTGTCGAAATCCTGGCCGATGCAAAGCGCCTCAAGGATTTCCGGCATCTGCTCGACCTGGTTGTAGATCTCCGCCGTGCCGATCCTGACACCACCCGGATTGAGCGTCGCGTCGGAGCGGCCATGGATGATCAGGCCGCCATGGACGGTCCATTCGGCGAAGTCACCGTGGCACCAGACATTGTCGAAGCGCTCGAAATAGGCCGCCTTGTACTTCTTGCCCTCGGGATCGTTCCAGAAGCCGATCGGCATCGCCGGAAATGCCCTGGTGCAGACGAGCTCGCCCTTCTCCTGCCGGACCGGCTTGCCGTCGTCGTCCCAGACATCGACGGCGAGGCCAAGGCCCGGCCCCTGGATCTCGCCGGTCCACACCGGTTCGGTCGGCACGCCGAGCACGAAGCAGGAGACGATGTCGGTGCCGCCGGAGATCGAGGCCAGATGCACGTCCTTCTTGATGCCGTCATAGACGAAGCGGAAATCCTCCGGCGACAGCGGCGAGCCGGTCGAGGAGATGGTGCGCACGGTGGAAAGATCGTGCGTGCGGATCGGCTTGAGGCCGGCCTTGCGCACCGAATCGATGAACTTCGCCGAAGTGCCGAAATAGGTCATCTTCTCGGCATCGGCGAAGTCGAACAGCACGTTGCCATCGGGATAGAAGGGCGAGCCGTCGTAAAGCAGAAGGGTCGCGCCTGACGCCAGGCCGGACACCAGCCAGTTCCACATCATCCAGCCGCAGGTGGTGAAGTAGAAGAAGCGGTCGCCGTCGAGCAGGCCGGCATGCAGCCGCTCCTCCTTGACGTGCTGGATCAGCGTTCCGCCCGCCGAATGGACGATGCATTTCGGGATGCCGGTCGTACCTGAGGAAAACAGGATGTAGAGCGGATGCGAAAACGGCAGCCTTTCGTAGCTGACGGGCTTGGCGGCAAAGGACGACAGCGCCTCTTCCAGCGCAGCCGCCTTGTCGATGGTCGCCGCGACATCGGCCGACGTGCCGAGATAATCGACGATCAGGATCTTGCGGACGGTGACGAGCTTTGCTGCCACCGCTGCGATCTTGTCGGCGACCTCGATCGCCTTGCCATTGTACCAGTAACCGTCCGGCGCGATGAAGACGACAGGTTCGATCTGGCCGAAACGGTCGAGCACGCCCTGCTCGCCGAAATCGGGAGAGCAGGACGACCAGACGGCGCCAATCGATGCAGCAGCCAGCATGGCGGCGACGGTCTCGGGCATGTTGGCCATCATCGCAGCGATGCGGTCGCCCTTCTTCACCTTGAGCGACAGGAGGAGCTGCTGCAGGCGCGAGGTCAGCGCATGCAGTTCGTTCCAGGACAGCCGCCGCTCGACCTTGTCCTCGCCGCGAAAGACGATAGCGTCACTAGGCCCGGTCTTCTTCAAAAGGTTCTCGGCGAAGTTCAGCTTCGCGTCGGGGAAGAAGGCTGCCCCAGGCATCTTTTCGTCATCGATCAGCACGCGTTCGCTTCCACCAGTCCCCTTGTCGCCGACGATGCCGCAAAAGTCCCAGACCAGGGTCCAGAATGCCTCGCGATCGTCGATCGACCAGCGGTGAAGATCGGAGTACGAAGCGAAAGAGATGCCGGTTTTCGCCGCCGCAGCCTTCATAAAGGCGGTCATCGGTGCCGCGTCGATCTGGTCTTGCGTCGGTATCCAAAGTGGTGCGTCGGCAGCCATGATCGTTCCTCCACGGGCAGCATCGCTTATGCATATCGCAGCGCAGCAGAGCAAGATTTTGTTGGAACGACCGGCGTCGAGGTGTGTGCAAATTCCATCGCCGGACCATAAAGACTTGAAATGCGTCAGCCGTGGGTTACACCCGTCGGGCGATTTTGTCGGAACGGAAGCATACGGGGCGATATGCCATCATCTTTGATCCGGCGCGGAATATGGGCGATCGGCGTTGCCGTGCTCGTCAGTGCGCTGGTCGTCGCCGCCCTGCCGCTCATTGCCTCGACCCGCATCGTACGCGACCGCATCGCCTGGGAGATGAGTGCGTGGAGCGGTTTCCGGGTCACCATCGATGGCTCGCCGCGCATCGAGGTCTGGCCGAGTTTCCGCGCCATCCTGAGCGATGTGACGCTTTCGCAATGGACCGAGACCGACGCGCCGCCGGTGGTGGAGGCCGAACGGGTCGAGGTCGACCTGTCCGCCATGGCAGCGCTTCGCGGCGACGTGGTGTTTTCGACGGCGCGGTTGGTGCGACCGACGATCAGGGTCCATCGTACTGCAAGCGGTTTCTTCCTTCCCGCCATACCGTCCGGCGGACGCATCACGCGCTCGATCGACACCGCCCGCGGCGTGGTCAGCGCCGACCCGGCCAAGCCGGACCTGAGCAAGCTGCCGGCGGATCCGTTCGGCACCGTGGAGTTAAGGGACGGCCGCGTAGTGACGACCGTCGGCGGCAAGGACACCGAAATCCTGAGCAGCCTGACGGGTCAGGCGAACTGGGCCGCTATGAACAGCAATGCGACGCTGAGCGCGACCGGAATCTGGCGCGGCGAAAGCGTCGCCATCGATTTCGCATCGCCAAAGCCGCTGGTGCTGTTTGCCGGCGGCGCCGCACCCGTCACGCTGTCCTTCAAGGCGGCACCTGCCACTTTTTCATTCGACGGCGTGGCCAGCGTGTCGGAAAATGCTTATTTCGACGGCCAGGCAAAGTTTGCCGCACCCTCGCTCAGGCGCGTGCTCGAATGGTCACAGGCCGGCATCGCCCCGGGCGCCGCTATCGGCGCCGTCTCGGTTTCGAGCAAGGTCACGGCGGGGGCTGGCCGGGTGAAATTCGAAAACACCACGGTAGCGCTGGACAACAATCCGGGAATGGGGGCGTTGGATTTCTCCTTCGGCGAGGCGCTGCCGATGATCTCCGGCACGCTCGCCTTCGACACGCTGGACCTCAGATCGTTTCTCTCCGCCTTCACGCCGCTGGCGCCTGCGGGCGCAGCGGGTCCTGGCGAGATCGACACCAGCTTCGCCGACAGGATCAATCTCGATCTCCGGCTGTCGGCGGCGCATGCCACGGCGGGCGCCATCCAGCTTGCCGACGTCGCCGCCACCGCCCAGGTCAAGAACGGGCTTGCGGTCTTCGATATTTCCGATGCGTCGGCTTTCGGCGGCAACATCCAGAGCAGCCTTCGCTTCGACCGCAAGCCCGAAGGCACGCAGGTTGAGCTCCGGCTTCTCGCCTCCGATGTCGACGGCGGCGCTTTTGCCACCGCGGCGGGGATGACGCGGCTGGTGCCGGTTGGGACGGGAACCGTCTCGGTCATCCTCAAAGGGCCAGGCAAAGCCTGGGACTCCATCTTCGAAAACGCCGACGGTTCAGTCACGGCGACATTCGGGCCGGGCGCGCTGAGCGGCCTGAACCTGTCGGCCTTCCTCAAACACACGGAACAGGGTGGATTCTTTGCGCTCGACGATGTCTCTGACGGAACGCTGCCGATCGACGGGGCCGAGATCAAGGCGACCATCTCGAAGGGCGTGGCGAGGCTCGACAAGGCCGAGGCCAATTCGGCGAAGTACAAGATCTGGCTTTCCGGCATCGCATCCTATACCGGACGCGGGTTGGCGCTGTCCGGCGGCGTCACCCAGTTGGACCAGGCAGCTACGCAGGCAAACGGCCAAGGCCCCAACCAGTCGTCGTTCTTCGTCGGCGGCACGTGGCGAACG
This sequence comes from Mesorhizobium sp. M00.F.Ca.ET.216.01.1.1, assembly GCF_004010325.2. GTDB lineage: Bacteria > Pseudomonadota > Alphaproteobacteria > Rhizobiales > Rhizobiaceae > Mesorhizobium. Next base: position 10,802 of record NZ_SADR02000024.1, on the reverse strand, counting down.
CCGTTCATCTCGCCGATCAGCCGCGGCGTTTCGGGCGAGTAAGCGGCGCCCTCCGATTTCGCAGCTCTATCACCCGCGTTGCGCAGCCCGTTCGTCACGCTGGCGCTGCACCTCACGCCGCTTGTTGGCAAGCGACGCGACGATGACGCCGACCGCAACGACCGCGATCAGTATCGTGCAGGCGGCGTTGATCTCCGGCGTCACGCCGAGGCGGACCTGGCTGTAGATCTTCATCGGCAGCGTGGTGGCGCCGGGTCCTGAGGTGAAGCTGGCGATGACCAGATCGTCGAGCGACAATGTGAAGGCCAGCATCCAGCCGGAGATGATCGCCGGCATGATGACCGGCAACGTGATCTGGAAGAAGGTCTTCACCGGCGGCGCACCCAGGTCCATCGCCGCCTCTTCCAGCGAGCGGTCGAAGGAGATCAGGCGCGACTGCACGACGACGGCCACGAAGCACATGGTGAATGTGATGTGGGCAAGCGTGACGGTAAGGAAGCCGCGGTCGAGACCGACGGCAACAAAGAGCAGCAGCAGCGACAGGCCGGTGATGACTTCCGGCATGACCAGCGGCGCAAAGACCATGCCGGAAAACAGCATCCGGCCCTTGAAACGGGTATAGCGCGTCAGGGTCAGTGCCGCCAGCGTGCCGAGCACGGTCGCCACGGTGGCCGAGATGACGCCGACGCGCGCCGTTACCCAGGTAGCGTCCATCAGGCCCTGGTTGTGGAACAGCGAGACGTACCATTTGGTCGAGAAGCCGCCCCAGACGGTGACCAGTTTCGATTCGTTGAAGGAGAACACGATGAGCAGGACGATCGGCAGGTAAAGAAAGGCAAAGCCCAGCACGATCGAGGTGATGTTGAAGCGGCTCCAGGTCGTGTTCATTTGTCCTGCTCCTGGGCGCGCGCCTGGGCCTGCTGGAAGAGCATGATCGGCACGGTCAGAAGCAGCAGCAGAATAACGGCAACGGCCGACGACACCGGCCAGTCGCGGTTGGCGAAGAACTCGTTCCACAGCGTCTTGCCGATCATCAGCGTCTGCGATCCGCCGAGCAGGTCGGGAATGACGAACTCGCCGACGGCCGGGATGAACACCAGCAGGCAGCCGGCGATGACGCCGGGCAGCGACAGTGGGAAGGTGATCTTCCAGAAGGCGCTGGTCGGCGGGCAGCCGAGGTCCTTGGCCGCCTCGATCAGCGAATAATCCATCTTTTCCAGGGACGAATAGAGCGGCAGCACCATGAACGGCAGGTAGGAATAGACAATGCCGATGAAGATCGCAGTGTAGGTGTTGAGGATGATCAGCGGTTGGCTGATGATGCCGGTGGCGAGCAGCATCTGATTGAGCAGCCCCTCGGGCTTGAGAATGCCGATCCAGGCATAGACCCGGATCAGGAACGAGGTCCAGAACGGCAGGATCACCAGCATCAGCAGGGTCGGACGGATCGTCGCCGGGGCGCGGGCCATGCCATAGGCGATCGGATAGCCGACGAGCAGGGTCAGGACCGTCGAGATGGCGGCAATGATGAGGCTCGTCACATAGGCGTTGAAGTAAAGCGCATCTTGGGTCAGCCAGGTGTAGTTGTCGACGCTGAGCTGCCTCAGCTGGGCAAAAAAACCGGAAATGCCGTCGCGGAAGTCGAGCGCCGGCGTGTAGGGCGGCATGGCGATCGCGGTCTGCGACAGCGAAATCTTGAAGACGATGACGAACGGGATGAGGAAGAAGAACAGCAGCCAGAGATAGGGGATGATGATGACCAGACGGCCGACGAAGGCCGCTCCCAGCCTGGCCAAGGCGGATTTGCCGGCATCCGTTGCCCGAGAGCTTGTTGCGGTGGTGACGGCGGCATTCGACATGATCGCCCCCTACCGTGTCAGCACGACGCCGGCGTCGGGCCGGAACGACACCCAGGCGCGGTCGTTCCAGCTCAGCGGATCCTCGGTGATGCGTGCCGCATTCATGGTGCTCGCCCGCACCACCTGCCCGTCGTCCAGCCTGACGTGGTAGACGGTCATGTCGCCGAGATAGGCGATGTCGTATACCTCGCCCTCGATGGCGTTGACGGCGCCGGCGGGTTTGGCGGACGACACCTTGATCTTCTCCGGCCTAATGGCGAAGGTGACGGCCGTGCCGGCGGCGGCATTGCCGGCATTGTCCGTCCGGATGGTGATGCCGTTGCCGGCGTCAATGCTTGCGCTGCCGGCCTCGCCGCGCGCGATCCTGCCTTCGAACATGTTCACATTGCCGACGAAGCCGGCGACGAAGCGCGAGCCCGGCGCCTCATAGACTTCCGCAGGCGTCGCCACCTGCATCACCTCGCCCTTGTCGATGATGGCGATACGGTCGGCCATGGTCATGGCCTCTTCCTGGTCGTGGGTGACAACGACGAAGGTGAGGCCTAGTGACTGCTGTAGGTCCATCAGCTCGAACTGGGTTTCCTCACGCAGCTTCTTGTCGAGCGCGCCGAGCGGTTCGTCGAGCAACAAGACTTTCGGCCGCTTGGCGACCGAGCGGGCGAGCGCGACGCGCTGGCGTTGGCCGCCGGACAACTGGTGCGGCTTGCGCTTGGCGAACTGCTCGAGCTTGACCAGCTTCAGCATCTCGGCAACGCGCGCCGCAATCTCGGGCTTCGGCATGCCGTCCTGCTTGAGGCCGAAGGCGATGTTGTTCTCGACCGTCATATGCGGGAACAACGCATAGGACTGGAACATCATGTTGACTGGACGCCGATATGGTGGAATGCCGCGCAAATCCTGGCCGTCGAGCAGGATGCGGCCGGCGGTCGGCTCCTCGAAGCCGGCAAGCATCCTCAGCAGTGTCGACTTTCCACAACCGGACGCGCCGAGCAGCGCAAAGAACTCTCGCTCGAAGATGGTCAGCGACAAATTGTTGACGGCAGTGAAGTCACCGAACTTCTTGGTGACATTGTCGAATTGAATATACGGCTTGGCGTTCGGATCATTCCAGGGCGCGAAATCCCTGCGGATGCTGCCAAGCGATTTCATGTCCCACTCCGTCTTGCTTTTTCCCCGGAGAAAGCGACCCCGGCAGCTGGCTGCCGGGGTCGCGTCAGGTTGCTTATTGGCCGGTGACGATCTTGGTCCAGGTGCGCGTGATGATGCGCTGGGTCTTGGGATTGTAAGGCAAGACAGTATAGAGCTTCTGCACGGTCGCTGCGTCCGGATAGATCGATGGATCGTCGAGGATCGCCTTGTCGATGAACTGCTGCGAGGCCTTGTTGCCGTTGGCATAAAGCACGTAGTTGGACGATTTGGCGATCACTTCGGGCTTCATCATATAGTCGAGGAATTCGAGCGCCTCGGCGACGTGCGGCGCATCGGCCGGTATCGCCATCTGGTCGAACCACATCTGGGCGCCCTCCTTCGGCACCGAATAGCCGATTTCAACGCCCTGCTTGGCCTCGTCGGCGCGATTGCGCGCCTGGAAGACGTCACCCGACCAGCCGACCGCCAGGCAGATGTCGCCATTGGCCAGGGCATTGATGTATTCGGAAGAATGGAACTTTCTGATATAGGGCCGGATCTTCAGCAGTGCCTCTTCGGCCTTGGCAATATCGTCAGGCGACGTGCTGTTCGGGTCGAGGCCAAGATATTTCAGCGCCGCCGGGATGATGTCGGCCGGCGAGTCGAGCACATAGACGCCGCAGTCTTTTAGCTTGGCCAGCGTTTCCGGATTGAAGAAGACATCCCAGCTGTCGATCTTTTCGGTGCCGAGCGCGGCCTCAACCTTCTTAATGTTGTAGCCGATGCCGACCGTACCCCACATGTAGTTGATCGAATACTCGTTGCCGGGATCGTATTTGGCGGTGCGCTCCAGAACAGTGTCCCACATGTTGGAAATATTCGGCAGCTTCGACTTGTCGAGCTTCTGGAACACACCCGCCTGGATCTGGCGTGCAAGGAAATTGCCGCTGGGCACGACGACATCGTAGCCGCTGCCGCCGGCAAGCAATTTCGTTTCGAGGATCTCGTTGGAATCGAAGGTGTCGTAGACCACCTTGATGCCGGTTTCCTTGGTGAAGTCGTCGATGATCGAGCTGTCGATATAGTCCGACCAGTTGAAGACGTTGACGACGCGGTCCTCAGCATGAGCGCCGAGGGTGAAAAGCGCCAGAAACGCCGAAGTCGCCGAAAGCCAGAGCGCTTTGCGGGTCATGCTATTCTCCTTTGATGAGTGTTCCATCGCCAGTCCGTCGCGGTGTCCGCGCGGCTGTGCATTTGCTTCAGACTATTGAGTTTGAGACTATTGGGCCTGCCGGGAAGCGACAAGCGTGAACTGCCGGCACCATAATGGTTCGATGCGCGACTGTCGGGAGCTTTGTGTCCTTGCCAGGGAAGTGTGCCGGGCCTAGATGGTGTGCCGGCGCCGTCAGAGGCTTTCGCCATGGCGCGGGCAGAGATACGACGATGTTGTCCGGCCTCGATCAGACCGGCAGGGAGACTTGGCAAGATACGCCTGTCTTGTTGTTGCCGTAATCGCAGCCTGCCCGGGCGGCAGCGGCGTTGTCAATGGCAAACGCATGCGCTGCATCAATTAGGGGACGGCACACCGGTGACGCCGGGCCGCTCGGGCCGGGTCTGGCGCTTGAACTCGAGCCCGATATGGACGAGCAGCGCCGTGACCACAACAGCGCCGCCGACGATGGTGCGTGCCGACGGCACCTCGGAATGGATGAGCCAGACCCAGATCGGGCCAAGGATCGGCTCGAAGGTGCCGAGCAGTGCTGCCACCGCCGCCGGAACAAGCCGGGCGCCGGTGGCGAAGAAGGCAAGGCCGAGGCCGAGATTGACCACGCCGAAGGCAAAGAGAAAACCCATGTCATGGCCGGAAACGGCGAATTCCGATGCCTGGGACGCCGCGAATGCGGCAGCGAGCATCGTGCCGAGGCAAGTCGCCGGCGTCATCCGTACATGAGCAAAGCGCCGGGCGATGACGGTGGCGATCGAGAACATGAAGGCGATGAGCAGCGCCAGGCCGTCGCCAATGGGAGATACGGCGCCGTCAAGCGATTCCGACACCATTATGGCAACGCCGGCGATGACGGCTGCAATCGCCGCCCAGGTCGCCATGGCCACCCGTTCGCGAAACAACGCCCAGGCGAGCAGCGCCGCCAGCAGCGGCACGCCGGCCTGCATCAGGAGGATGTTGGCGACGGTGGTGTAGCCAGCGCGACGACAAAGCAAGTCGATGCGGTGGCGAAGCAGAACGCCACGGCAAGGCCGGGCAGGCCCATGTCGCGGAACAGTTTTAGCGTACCGCGCCAACCATCGCGCCAGACCATGAAGCAGAGCAGGAAGGCCGCGGCCCAGACCGAGCGCCAGAACACCACCGTCCAGCTGTCACCGGCGTCGATGAAGCGGGCGATGGTGCCGCCGAAGCTCCACATCAGCGCCGACAGGAACACCAGCAGGAAGCCGATACGCTCCTCGCGCGGCGAAACGATCTGCGAAACGGCGATCGGTGATGATGCGGTATCGGTCATGAGTGCGACTGTCGGCGATTTCGGGGCAGCACGATGCACAGCGGACGACAGAAACGTGCCTCATTCGCGTAACGCAAAGACGAAGGTTGAGCGTGGTCCAGCACCGTGTTCCGTTTGGCGCACTGACTGGTGCACATACGAGAAAAGACGGTCGTGTGGAGCTGCCAGGGGTAGTTTGCAGTCTTTGCCCATCACTGAAAGTCGAACGCGCTCAGTCCCGTCACCATCTCGTCGAGGCCGAGCGGGCGTGTCACCGGTGGCTCGGCGCGGGCGAGGCAGCCGATGCGCTCGCATAGCCGGCAGGCGGGGCCGACCGGCGTGGCCGGCGCCGCGGCCTGTCCGGCCTTGCCGGTTGCAGCCGGCGCCGGCAGTGCTGCGCCATAGACGATCTCGTCACGAAAGCCGACGTCGCACCCCAGCAGCAAGGCCGTGCGGCGCGGGCGCTCCGAAAATGAACCTTGCGGCCCTTCTAGCGTGCGGGCGATGCAGAGGAATTCGGCGCCATCGGGCATTTCCACTGCCTCGACAAGGATCTGGCCGGGTTGGGCGAAGGCGGCATGGACGGGAAGCTTCGGGCAGCCGCCGCCGAAGCGGCTTTGCGGGAAGCCTTGGCTGCCCGCCTTGCGGAAGCGGTTGCCGGCATTGTCGACCTCGAGCATGAAGAACGGCACTCCCAGCGCGCCCGGCCGCTGCAGCATGGTCAGCCGGTTCGCCGCCTGCTCGAAGGAGACGCCGAAGCGCGAGCGCAGTACGTCGATGTCGTAGCGGGCGCGAACGGCGGCCGCGTGAAAGGCCTGATAGGGCATCATCAGCGCATGGGCGGCGTAGCGGCCGAGTTCGAAGCGGGCCAGCCGGCGAGCCTCGTCCGTGGTCAGCTTCAGCGCCTGGATCTCGCCGGCCACCGCGACCGCCATGCGGATCAGGCAGGCCTCCATCGCCACTTCGCGCAAATGGTCGAACGGCGAAAGCCGCTCGGACAGGAACAGGCGCTGCGTGTGGCGGTCGTAGCGGCGGCGCCAGTTCGGCATGGTGGCGACGGGCAGCACCTTGACCACGATGCCGTATTCGCGCTTCAGCCACGCCTTCAGTGCGCCGAACAGATCGTCGCCGGGATCGAGCACCGAGGTAAATGCCTCGGCCTCCTCTTCGAGAGCCGCGAAATGGTTCGGCCGGCGCTCGAAAATCTCGTGTACTTCGTCGATCGGCAAACGGGCGCCGGAGAGTGCCGTGCCCTTGCCTTCGCGGGCCAGAAGCACGTTGAGATCGGACAGCCGCTCTGCCTGCTCGCGATAGGCGCGGAACAGTTTTATCACCGCTGCGGAAGCATTGGGTGCCGCCTCGGCAAGCTCAATCAACTCCTGGTCGCCCGGCAATTCACCAACCAGCAGCGGGTCGCCAAACACCTCCTTCAAGGCTGCGACCGACCCCCTTGCCTCGCCCTGCAGCTCGTGCGGGTCGACCTTGTAGACGGATGCCAGCTTCAGGATCAGCTGGACCGTCAGCGGCCGCTGGTTGCGCTCGATGAGGTTGAGATAGGACGGCGAGATGCCCAGCCCTTCCGCCATCGACGTCTGGGTCAGGCCCTTGGCGTTGCGAATGCGGCGGATGCGTGGTCCGGCGAAGATCTTCTGGTCGGCCAAATCGGCTACCTTGACAAGAATTTACATTATCCCTGCGCGACGACAGCGCGTTGGGCTTTTACAATCGTGACAAATTTACAGCGGCTATCGGTCAAACACAACACAGGTTTTCCCTTATTTCCTAGCCGATCCCGCAGTTTCTCTCGCTTCCTTCGCGACGGGATGTAAATGATGTCACACACAAGCGGCGCGAAACCTCCCCCGACGCGGCTTTTCGAAACCAGCATCGAACGATTTGGAGTGACCAATGACTGATTTTTACAATCTCGTTCCATCGGCGCCGGAAGGCCGTTTTGACGGCATCGAGCGGCCCTATGCACCGGACGATGTGAAGCGGTTGCGTGGTTCGGTCCAGATCCGGTACAGCCTCGCCGAAATGGGCGCGAACCGGCTGTGGAAGCTCATCCACGAAGAGGATTTCGTCAACGCGCTCGGCGCCATGTCGGGCAACCAGGCCATGCAGCAGGTCCGAGCCGGGCTGAAGGCGATTTATCTGTCGGGATGGCAGGTTGCCGCCGATGCCAACACCGCATCCGCCATGTATCCGGATCAGTCGCTCTATCCCGCCAATGCGGCGCCCGAACTGGTCAAGCGCATCAACCGCACGCTGCAGCGCGCCGACCAGATCGAGACCTCCGAAGGCAACGGGCTGTCGGTCGACACCTGGTTCGCGCCGATCGTCGCCGATGCGGAAGCCGGTTTCGGCGGACCGCTCAACGCCTTCGAGATCATGAAGGCCTTCATCGAGGCGGGAGCCGCCGGCGTCCACTACGAGGACCAGTTGGCATCGGAAAAGAAGTGCGGCCATCTCGGCGGCAAGGTGCTGATCCCGACCGCAGCACACATCCGCAACCTCAACGCCGCGCGTCTGGCGGCGGATGTGATGGGCACGCCGACGCTGGTCGTCGCGCGCACCGATGCCGAAGCGGCAAAGCTGCTGACCTCCGACATCGACGAGCGCGACCAGCCCTTCGTCGACTACGGCACCGGCCGCACCGTGGAAGGCTTCTATCAGGTCAGGAACGGCATCGAGCCCTGCGTCGCGAGGGCCGTCGCCTATGCGCCCTACGCCGACCTGATCTGGTGCGAGACATCCAAACCCGATCTGGCGCAAGCCAGGAAGTTCGCCGAGGGCGTGCACAAGCATCACCCGGGCAAGCTGCTCGCCTATAATTGCTCGCCATCGTTCAACTGGAAGAAGAACCTCGACGACGCGACGATCGCGAAGTTCCAGAAGGAACTTGGTGCCATGGGCTACAAGTTCCAGTTCATCACGCTGGCCGGTTTCCACCAGCTCAATTTCGGCATGTTCGAGCTCGCCCGCGGCTACAAGGCGCGGCAGATGGCGGCTTATTCAGAACTGCAGGAGGCTGAATTCGCGGCGGAAGCCCACGGCTACACCGCGACCAAGCACCAGCGCGAGGTTGGCACAGGCTATTTCGACGCCGTTTCGATGGCGATTACCGGCGGCCGGTCTTCAACCACGGCGATGCATGAATCGACCGAGCACGCCCAGTTCAAGCCGGCGGCGGAATGACCGGATGTTAAGATACGAGCAACAGAGGAACCGCCCCAAAAGGGCATAACGACACGAGGAGAAGACCAATGGCATCGATAAGCCGCGTCAAGGAACGGGCCGAAGAACAGGCCACCACGATGAGCGTCGACCAGCAGGCGACCATCCGCATGCTGGCCAACGACCTGCACAGGCTCAACCAGTCGGTGATGAAGGCGGTCGAAGCGGGCGTCTCGGTGGAGCTCGTGCGCTCGGCACGACACCATGGCGGCGACGGGAATTGGGGCGACCTGCTGATCCCGGTGATCGTCACCCAGCAGAGCCACGGCTGATCGAGCTCCAAACCGAAGTCACCCGCGCGATTTCCGTGCGGGTGACTTTCGTTTTTCCGCGATCAGTTCACTGCGGCTGGAGAAAGAACTTGCTTTAATTTTTAGCGTTTCTTGCAATATTATCGATGTCTTCCATTTTAGCTTGACACAGGCAGCGATCTCACGCCAATTGTCTCCAGTTTCAACCCTGCATTGAAACAGAGAAGAGCAGCCGCCCCGCCCATGCGCCCAGTGAATCGCGACACCGATACTGCAAAACACCCGAATTTGGCGGGCCGCGACGCGGACGCCGTGATGATGACGGATTTCTCGCACGTGCTCGTTGTCGGAAAGTCGCCGATCAACCGGGTTGTGGTGTCGAAGATCGTCGAGAAATCCGGGCTCAAGCCGATCTCGGAGTCGCCTGAAACGGCGGCAAGGGCGCTGCGCTGCCGTATCCCGGGCGCGGTAGTCCTCGACGGCGGAGCCGACAACAAGGATTGCGACGCGCTGATGTCCGGCATTGACGCGCTGCGGCGAACGTCGGGCAGGTCGCTGCCTTCGGTGATCCTGCTTTCAACCAAGAACGGCACGCCGGAGAGCCTCGGCCTGTCCAGCGTGGTCGACGCGGTGGTCGCCAAGCCGATCACAACCGAAAGGCTGCAACCGGTGATCGACCGGCTGATTGGACTTGGTCGCGGCTAGGCAGCCAATCGGAGACCAGATCGGGCCGGTTCAAACGGCGAAACGCGCCATCAGCCGGTTTTCGCGATTCTCTCGATCAGCCTTGGCAGTTCGCCAAGATCGGAGATCCGGCAGAAACGCGGTTCGGCGATGGGCGGCTCGACATGTTCCAGCACCCAGGTCAGTTCATGCGGAACGTGAATGCCCCAGCTGCCGGCCTCGATGGCCGGTACCACGTCGGACTTCAGCGAGTTGCCGACCATCATGCTTTTCTCAGGCCCGTCGCCATGGCGGCTGAAGATGCGGGCATAGGTGGCAGCGCTCTTGTCGCTGACGATCTCGACAGCGTCGAACAGGTCGCCCAGGCCGGACTCCGCCAGCTTGCGTTCCTGATCGAAGAGGTCGCCCTTGGTGATCAGCACCAGGCGATAAGCGGCGGCGAGCTTTTCCACGGTTTCGCGCGCGTGCGGCAGCGGCTCGATCGGATGGCCGAGCATCTCGCGGCCGGCGGCAAGAATTTCGGCGATGACCACGGGCGACACTCGGCCTTCGGTAATCTCGATCGCCGTCTCGATCATCGACAGGGTAAATCCCTTGATGCCGAAGCCATAGACGGCGAGGTTGCGCCTCTCAGCCTCAAGCAATCTTGCCGAAATATGTCCTTCCTCGCCGTGGTCGGCGAGCAGCGCGGCGAAGCGCTTCTCGGTCAAGCGGAAGAACTGCTCGTTCTGCCACAGCGTGTCATCGGCATCGAAACCGATCGTCGTCAATTTGCGGCTGTCCTGCATTCGACGTCCCCAACCGAGGCAACTGAGTTTTGCGGGAGGTCGACCCTAAGCTGCCAGCAGCGATTTTCAACCGGGGAGGCAAACGAAACCGGGCTCCCCTTCACGGCTTTGAATCCGAGTTAACGGATTGAGGGTTGGAGGATTTGTTCGAGGTATTTGTTGTTTCTTGCAGCGCGCTTTCGGCGCAGCTTGATGCTTCGCTTGTCGTCGATTGATCGCACGAGGTTCAAGGCGAAGTGGCGGACGACGGCCATGTTGGCGGGGCCGTGTCCGGTGCGGCTTCGGCATTTGTCCTCGTTGAAGGTGACGTCGAGGACCCAGTGCAGCGAGTTCTCGATGGCCCAGTGGCTTCGGATG
>NZ_SADR02000247.1 GCF_004010325.2 Mesorhizobium sp. M00.F.Ca.ET.216.01.1.1 | reverse complement strand
GGTCGCCGGTATCAAGTCAGATACGTCGGGCCGTCCTGGATTCCTTGCGAACGATAGCGTGCCAGTGCACCTTGCCTCATGCATATGGCCGGACGCTACATCCTGCTCATCTCGGCAGCGCTCGCTCCCAGCGCTTTCCCAACATTTTCCGTTGCGGAGGAGGCCTCGCCTCCCATCCTTGCATCACCAACCACCCGCCTGATAGGCATCACCGCCACGGGGCCGCAAGCCGATTTGGATCGATTGCAGGCATTAACCCGGAAAAGCAGCTTTCCGAGCAAGCAAATGAACTCGCCCGAAGGATGGGAACTCTTTGTCGTATTTCCAGCAGGCAGCGATCCCTCTGCCGTTGCGGCTTTCCTCGAT
>NZ_SADR02000246.1 GCF_004010325.2 Mesorhizobium sp. M00.F.Ca.ET.216.01.1.1 | reverse complement strand
CCGCCTGCCGTGTGGGCGGACCCGATCTCGCCGGAGCGCATGGCCACCGCCCTATCGAAGCTCGAAGCGCTGGCGCAGGCCGCTGTCGAGGCCGGTGCGGTGCCCGGCCTCGCCATTGCGGTCGTGCATGACGACCAGGTGATCTTCCTCAAGGGTTTCGGACATCGCGAGGCCGGGAAGCCCGAGGCTATCGACGCCGATACGGTGTTCCAGATCGCCTCGCTGTCCAAGCCGGTCTCTGCCACCGTCGTCGCGGCCCTGGTCAGCGACCGCGTGGTGTCCTGGGATTCGAGGATCGCCGACCTCGACCCGGCCTTCCGACTGGCCGACCCCTATCCGACGAGCCAGCTCACGATACGTGACCTG
>NZ_SADR02000245.1 GCF_004010325.2 Mesorhizobium sp. M00.F.Ca.ET.216.01.1.1 | reverse complement strand
AACCGATCAGCGACGTGATCCACGTGATCGGCATGTATTTGCGCAGGCCGCCCATGTTGCGCATGTCCTGGTCGTGGTGCATGCCGATGATCACGGAACCCGCGCCGAGGAACAGCAGCGCCTTGAAGAACGCGTGCGTCATCAGGTGGAACACGCCAACGGGGTAAGCCGAGACGCCGAGCGCAACCGTCATGTAGCCGAGCTGCGAGAGCGTGGAGTAAGCCACCACGCGCTTGATGTCGTTCTGCACGATCCCGAGGAAGCCCATGAAGAGCGCAGTAATCGCACCGATCACCGTGACGAAGGACAGCGCGCTATCGGACAGTTCGAACAGCGGCGACATGCGCGTGACCATGAAGATACCGG
>NZ_SADR02000244.1 GCF_004010325.2 Mesorhizobium sp. M00.F.Ca.ET.216.01.1.1 | reverse complement strand
CGAAACCGAACCACCAGCCGGTGGCGAAAGCCGGCCTCAACCGCCTGAACCAGCCATCGGAAGCTTCGCCGGTGGCGCCGTCGAGCAACCAGACCAGGACCGGGAACGAAACGAAGCAGACGGCGAAGAAATCGTAAGGCGCCTGGGCAAGCACCGCCAGCGCTCCGGCGGCAAACGCCACCAGCGCCCGCCGCCACCCCCACAGCAGAATTATCCGGCCGGCAAAGCGCTGCATCTAGCTTCCCAAGTCGCGCGAATCAGGGAGCCAGAGATTTAACAGGCCGGGCCGGATGCTCCAAATGACGGTGACTTGAGGACCGTCTTTCTATCGGTGCCACCCTTGGATGCTGAGACCACTCATCCGCTCG
>NZ_SADR02000243.1 GCF_004010325.2 Mesorhizobium sp. M00.F.Ca.ET.216.01.1.1 | reverse complement strand
CCGCCGCCGAAGCCGCCGGCGGCCTGCATCTGGTTGTTCGTTTGTTTGAACAGCCCGCCCATCATCATCGAGGCCATGGCTGGCAGCATCTGCTGCAGCACCTGCTGGCTGAGGCCAGTCGCCTGCGCGGCCTGGGCAGCGACCGCGCGCGACAGGTCCTTCGAGCCGAACAGATGGCCGAGAATGCCGTTGCCTTCATCAATGCCTTGCGGCGAGAAGGCCCGGGTCGCGTCCTCGAAATATTTGGCGTGCTGGCCGCTCGCCATCGCCGTAATGAAGGCGCCCATCCCATAGGGGTCCGCCGTGTTGCGCTGAAGCCCCTGTGAGAAGGCCGGCAGCAGCGCCTGCACCGCGGCCTGGGTCTGCTG
>NZ_SADR02000242.1 GCF_004010325.2 Mesorhizobium sp. M00.F.Ca.ET.216.01.1.1 | reverse complement strand
GCCGGCCTGGTCCGATTCCAATCTCAAAAGTCTTGGCCGGCTGATAAAATCGGGCTTGTTTCTTGCCCATGTGCGCGCCTCGACCGGCGGCGCCACCAGCCGCATGAACTGCCATCCTTTCGTTTCCGGCCGCTGGTCGTTCATGCACAACGGCCAGATCGGGGGCTTCGAGAAGATCCGCCGTGCACTGGAGAATTCTCTCTCGGACGATTTGTTCGACCAGCTCGAAGGCACGACCGATTCCGAATTATTCTTTCGCTTGATGATCGGCGAGGATCTGTCGCAGGACCCGCATGGCGCGGCTTCCCGCGTCGCCGGCCTCGTTCTCGAGGCTTCGCGCCGCGCCGGCATCGAGCCGTCCCTGAAAC
>NZ_SADR02000241.1 GCF_004010325.2 Mesorhizobium sp. M00.F.Ca.ET.216.01.1.1 | reverse complement strand
ATCCGCGCGGCCGTTGCCACGCTGTTGGTCGCGGCTTTCTGGCTGACGACGAAGTGGTCGGAGGCGGCCGGCACCGTCATCCTGGTTGCCGTCGTGTCGAGCTTGTTTGCCGCTCGCCCCGATCCCGTGCAGGTATCATGGGGTTTCTTCAAGGGAACGCTGCTCGCTTTGCCGTTCGCCTTTCTCGTCGGCCAGATCGCACTTCCCGCCCTGCCCGGCTTCGGCTGGTTCATGCTGTTCGTGGTGCCGATCCTGGTGCCGGCGGCGCTCGCCATGGCCAATCCGCGCCATGTCGGCGTCGCGACCGCCTTCGCCATCAACTTCCTGGCCTTCCTCAGCCCGCATCAGCAGATGATTTACGATCCCGG
>NZ_SADR02000240.1 GCF_004010325.2 Mesorhizobium sp. M00.F.Ca.ET.216.01.1.1 | reverse complement strand
GATCTATCGGCATTGGGCGACCAGCTTTCGGCCAGCACCGGCTTCAGCGTCAGGTCGGGCTGTGTCACGCACAGGAATTCGGCCACCTGGAAGACCAGCTGGTAGCTGCCGCTGTCATAGTAAGTGACCGGGTCGATGGCGCCGCCGGGCACGGCTATGCCGGCGCGCACAGTGCCGCCGGGCTTGCCTTCGGCGCGCGCTTGCGGAGTGCCGAGGCCGATCGCCGAAGCGATGCCGCCGAGGAAGGGCAGGGAGAGGCCGAGCACGCTGCCGTGGCGCAGGAATTCGCGTCGGCCGATCCTGCCGGCGAGCAATTCGTCGATAGCGGAATTTTCGATTGCGCTGAGATTTCTGCGAGCGGCGTCGAT
>NZ_SADR02000239.1 GCF_004010325.2 Mesorhizobium sp. M00.F.Ca.ET.216.01.1.1 | reverse complement strand
AGCGCCTTGACCATGAAGGCCTTGGCGTAGTCCATGTTCTCCAGCCCATAGGCTTTCATGGCATATTTGAACAGGCGGTCATTGTTGACGAAATCGTCGATCGATTTCACCTTGGTGATGTTGGCCAGATAATATTGGGTGTCGCGATCGACCGTCGGCTGTTGCTCGATGCGGGTGATCGACTTGCTGATGTCTTTGGCAATCAACTGATAGCTGGTGTAGGTATTGAGCAAGGACACGCCTCCGGCCGAAGCTATCCCCGGACAATAACGTCACTTCCTTGCGCGAAGCTGAATCGCGTCGGCAGCCTTCGATTCAAGCCTCACACAAGGCACGGGGACTATCCCTGATCCACGACGTGCCATGCGG
>NZ_SADR02000238.1 GCF_004010325.2 Mesorhizobium sp. M00.F.Ca.ET.216.01.1.1 | reverse complement strand
GGCTGACACGACGGCAATCGGGCAGGTGATCCGGTCGAGATGGCGCATCGGGCTGAATTCCGCCTCTTCCCCCCTCCGTCAGATGCAGGTAGCTGCTGCGCGAGGAAAGCATCACCGGATAGAGATCATACATGCCGCTCATCAGCAAGCCGCCCTTGAGGGCATCCGCCGGTAGGCTGCGCTCCGTCCAGTCGGTGATGAGGACGCAGGCCGCCAGATGCGCGCCGGAAGAATGACCCGCCACATACACCCGGTTCGGGTCGCCGCCGAAACTGGCGGCATTCTTCATCGTCCACTCCACCGCCCGCCTGCAATTCTCGACCATCTGTCGCAGCGTCAGCGTTTTCACACTGCCGAAGTCAGGCGCGG
>NZ_SADR02000023.1 GCF_004010325.2 Mesorhizobium sp. M00.F.Ca.ET.216.01.1.1 | reverse complement strand
GACGACCAATCGCGGCTCAGAAAAGGCCACGGCGCCCTCAACATGGCCATCGTGCGCCATTTCGCCATCAACCTGGTCCGTACCGTCAGCGATAAGCACTCCATCAAACTCAGACGCAAAAAGGCCGCGTGGAGCACCGACTACCTCGCCGCAATCCTCGGCGAGCTCCGCCGTTAACCTGGATTCGGAGCCCTGGGCTGAGGAGCACGCGAGGGACGGGACCGGTGCAGCTCAGGCTGCCACCTGGCCCTCGACCGCATGGACCAGGGCGTCGGGATCGAGAGGCTTGGTGACGAAGCCGCTGGCGCCATGGGCGAGCACCGTATGGCGGGTCTTTTCCTGGCTGTCGGCCGAAAGCACCATGATCGGGACCGGCGGCACGGCCATTGCCTCCTCATGGCGGCGGATGGCGGCGATGGCGTCCAGTCCATCCATCACCGGCATATGCAGGTCCATCAGCACGATGTCGAAGCGGTGCTTCAGTCCGGCGTCGGTGACGGCCTCGACGGCGGCCTTGCCATTGCCGACCACTTTCACGCGATGCCCGGCCTTCAGAAGCGTGGCGCGGGCAAGCATGGCGTTGATGTCGTTGTCTTCGGCGATCAGCACTGACAGGCCCTGCTGGCGGCCGCCGGCATGAACAGGTGAGGAGCCGCGGTTCTCCGGTTGCGGCTGGGCAAGGGCGGGTGCATGGCTGGTCAGGAGCACGCGCAGCAACGTCTCGCCGCGCACCGGCCTTGCCAGGAAGGTGGCGTAGCCGCTGGCGCGGAATTCACCGAGCATGCCGCGGTCGGTGGGTGCGATCAGCGTAATGGCCTCGCAATCGGAAAAACCGCTCTGGCGCAAGCGCTTGAGCAGCCTGCCATCACTGTTCTCCATCGCCGCATCGACCAGGAGCACGTCGCAGCCCCCGGCGAAAGCCGCCGCCTGAGCCGCGGTTGTGGCCAAGTCGACGGCGCCGCCGTGGGCACGGACGGCGCGGGCGATGGCGTCGGCCTCGACCGTGTTCTTCGACACGATCACCGCGCGCCGGCCGGATAGAATGTTCTGACGGTTCTGCGGCGGCTCGGTCGCCGCCGTTGCCGGGATCTCGAAGACGAATTCAGATCCCTCGCCAAGCCGGCTTGACACCGAAATTGCACCGCCCATGGCGGTTACCAGGCGCTTGGAGATGGCAAGACCGAGACCGGCGCCGCCATGCGCCCGGGTCGAGGTGCCGTCGGACTGTTCGAACTCCTCGAAGATGCGCTCCATGTCCTCCTCGTGCAAGCCAGGCCCGGTGTCGGCGACGGTGAAGCATATGCGGTCGGTCGTTTCGGTGCGCGCGCGCGCGACGCTCACCAGCACGCCGCCAGTGTCGGTGAACTTGACGGCGTTGCCGATGAGGTTGAGCAGCACCTGCCTCACCCTGCCCGGATCGGCGGTGATCATCTGCGGCACGTCGGGTTCGACATGGCAGCCGAGACCGATGTTCTTGGCGAAGGCGCGCGCCGCCATGAGTTCGATGATGTTGTCGGCGATCTCGCGCAGCGACGTCGGCTGCGGTTCCGGGTCGAAGCGGCCGGCCTCGATCTTGGAATAGTCGAGCAGGTCCTCGATCAAGGCGAGCAGCGCGCTGGCCGAAGTCGAGACGGCGCCGACATAGGTCCGCTGTTCGGGCGAAAGATTAGTGTCGGCCAGAAGCTTGGCCATGCCCATGATGCCGTTCATCGGCGTGCGGATCTCATGGCTGACGGTGGCTAGGAAGCGCGACTTGGCCTGGCTTGCATATTCGGCCCGCTCGCGGGCGGTGATCAATGACGATTCGGCGCGCTTGCGGGCGGTGATGTCGCGGGCGATCGCCCGATGCGAGACGGCGCCGCTGTCTTTGTCGCGCACGGAGAGTTCGATCCACGAGAACCAACGCGGGCCGCTTGGCGTGCGGATGGCGACATCGGTGGAGCTCAGGCATTCGCGGTCCGAGAAGGCGGCATCGGGGACGATGCCGACATCGATGCCGAGTTCGGCCAGGGTCTTGCCGGCAAGGTCGCGCTGATCGGTCTCGACAAGGCTGGCGAACACCTTGTTGGCATAGACGATGTGGCCGTCGCGGTCGCGATGGACGACGAGATCGCCGAGCGCGTCGATCAGCCCGCGAAAACGCTCCTCGCCCTCCTGCATCTCCCACATGCGGTCGGCCAGCGTCTCGATCTCGGCGCGGCTGCGAGCGGCGGTTTCGTCGAGCAAGGCGGCCGCGCGGCGCTCGGCTCGCTTGCTACGCAGATGCATGGAAAGACCGGCCATGCCGGTCGTCAGCAAACCGATGGTGATGAAGATCGGCGCCCCGGTCAGATGCGACAGCCCTGCCAGCACGGTGATGGCGACCGTCAGGAAGGGCAGGCCTTCGCGATTGGCCGGCGGCAGCTCGGGTGCCAGCGGCGGCGGGGCAAGAAGCTGCCGCTTCAGCGCCTCGCGATCCAGCCCGCCTACGCTTTCAGCACTCTCCGTCTCTCTGATGCCGGATTCCGCGACCATGCGATATCCTTGCCAGACAGAGATTATGGAAGGTTTCGGCGGATCGTTCGAATTTTAGCGGTCGCGCGGCTTTTGCGCCATTTCCTGCCCTATTGGTGGGGCTCACATATCCACCACCACGCGGCCCCTGATCTTGCCGTCGACAATGTCGCGGGCGGCACCGATGATGCCGTCGAAGCCGATGGTCGTGGACAAGGTTGCGAGCTTTTTGCGATCGAGATCGGCACCGATGCGGCGCCAAGCCTCCATGCGTACCGCCTTCGGCGCCATCACCGAATCGATGCCGAGCAACGAAACGCCGCGCAGGATGAACGGGGCGACGCTCGACGGCAGGTCCATGCCGCCGGCCAGGCCGCAGGCTGCGACCGCCCCGCCATAGGAGGTCATCGACAGGACGTTGGCCAGCGTGTGGCTGCCGACCGCATCGATGCCGCCGGCCCAACGCTCCTTGGCGAGCGGCTTCGCCGGCTGGGCAAGCTCGTCGCGTGAAATCACTTCCGCTGCGCCGAGGTCGATCAGATAGGGGCTTTCGGCATTACGGCCGGTCGAGGCGATGACATGATAGCCGAGGCTGGACAGGATCGAGACCGCGACCGAACCGACGCCGCCGGCGGCACCCGTGACCACCACCGGTCCGCGATAGGGCACGATGCCGTGCCGTTCCAGGGCGATGACACAAAGCATGGCCGTGTAGCCTGCCGTGCCAACCGCCATCGCATCATGCGGGCTCATGCCGTCCGGCAGCGGCACCAGCCAGTCGCCCTTGACGCGGGCTCGCCCGGCATAGGCGCCGAAATGGGTTTCGCCGACGCCCCAGCCATTCAATACGACCTTGTCACCCTTGCGCCAGTCGGCATGGGAAGATGAGATGACGGTTCCGGCGAGGTCGATGCCCGGCACCAGCGGCCAGCGGCGGATCACCGGCGCCTTGCCCGTGATGGCGAGGCCATCCTTGTAGTTCACGGTCGTTGCCTCGACCGCGACGGTGACGTCGCCCTCCATCAGGTCGGCTTCGGTGAGGTCCGTTACCGCGACCGACTGCTTCTTCTCGGCGTCACGCGAAACGAGGACGGCTTTGAAGGTTTCGGGCATTTTTTCCTCCTCGGTCTGGCAATGTGCGGATCTTGCGGACTGTGCGGTGACCGTCCAGCGAGGTCAATCGTTCAAGCGTCGGGACCCTGAGGCCTGACCTCGCGGCGCCAGCCGATGAGCTCGTCGAAAACGACCACGGCGGCGCCGACCGAGATGAAGGCATCGGCGAGATTGAAGACCGCAAAGGACCACACCGGCGTGTGGAACAATATGTAGTCGATGACGTGGCCATAGGTGGCGCGGTCGAGCAGATTGCCGAGCGCGCCGCCGACGATCAACGCAAAGCCGGTGCGGGCGACGACGTGACCTGGCGGCGTGCGGGCCGCCAGGTAAAGCACGAAAGCGACGACGAGCACCGCGATGACCACCAGGCCGGTGTCGCCGAAAGACGAAAACATCGAGAAGGCAATGCCGGTGTTGTACGTGCGGTAGAGCGCCAGGAACGGCACGAGATCGAACTTTTCCTGAAAGGCAAGCCCTGTCTCGACCATGTATTTCACCCACTGGTCGAGTGCTATTGCTGCAATGACAAGCAGCGCATAGGGGGACCATGATTTCACGATTTGACATCCTCAGGGGCAAGCTTTAGCGCGCCGCGCCGGATCTCGAACAGCATGATGCCGGTCGCTACCGCGAGATTGAGCGAATCGGCGCGGCCAGCTTGTGGAATCCGCAGCAGCCTGTCGCAGCTTTCGGCCAGGCTGTCGGGCAGGCCCTGCTGCTCGTTGCCCATAAGCAGCAGCACCGAGCCGTTGGAAAAATCGACCGAGCGGTAGTCGACCGCACCCTTAAGATGCGTTCCGGCGACCAGGCCGGGGAAGCTCTTCCGCCAGGCAAGGAAGGCTTCCGGCGTGGCTTTTGTCACCGGCACGGCGAAGATCGAGCCCATGGTGGCGCGCACGGTCTCGACGGAAAAAGGGTCGGTGGTCTCGCCGACCAGGATGACGCCCTTTGCCCCGACGGCATCGACGGTGCGGATGACGGTGCCGAGATTGCCGGGGTCGCGCACCCGGTCAAGTGCCACCCAGACGTCGCCATCTCGAGCACGGATATCCTTCAGTGGCAGGAACTTCTGTGAAAAGACGCCGACGACCATTTGCGGGTTGTCGCGGCGGGTGATGGCGACCAGCACTTTTTCCGAGACTTCGAGCACGGTGCCGCCGGCAGCAACCGTACGCGCCGCCACCTTCTCGACCGCGGGGTTGCCGTATCCGGCCTTGGCGAAGACCAGCGTCCGGATCGACCAGCCGAGGTCGAGCGCGTCGATGATCAGTTTCAGCCCCTCGGCCATGAACGCATTCTGCTGGTCGCGGAATTTCTTCAGGGCCAGCGCCTTGATGTCCTTGATCAGCGGGTTGGCGAGGCTGGTGACTTGTTTTACCTGCCCGGCCACACGGGGGCCCTCGTATCCACTCATTTCAGGCTACCCAGCGTGAGAACAGCGAGGTCGACAGCGCCCGGCCGGCGGATTTTTCGCGGATGATCAGTTCACCCGATTCAACCTTGCCGCCCATGCCGGCAAATGTATCGCGCATCAGGGCATGGATGGCGAAGAAGGAGGCGCGGATCGAATAGGCGGTCAGCACCACGGCAAGCGGCTTCGGCGTCAGGATCGCGCGACAGAGGTCGGTAAGTCCCGGCAGGTCCTCGAACAGCTGCCAGACCTCGCCCTTGGGGCCACGGCCATAGGCGGGCGGATCGAACAGGATGATGTCGTAACGGCTGCCGCGACGCTCCTCGCGTTCGGCAAATTTCACGGCGTCGTCGACGATCCAGCGGATCGGCTTGCTGCCGAGCCCGGCCATCTCCTGGTTCTCGCGGGCCCAGCCGATAGCCTTCCTGGACGCATCGACATGGGTGACCTCGGCGCCGGCGCGGGCCGCCACCAGCGAGGCGAGGCCGGTGTAGCCGAACAGGTTCAGCACTTTGACCGGCCGCTTCGCTGCCGCGATCAGCCCGGCCATATGATCCCAGTGCGAGGCCTGTTCGGGGAAGACGCCGACATGGCGAAACGAGGTGAAGCGGCCGAGATAGTCGATGCCGTCATGCTTCATCGGCCAGGTCTCGCCGAGCGGCGTCCCTGGGAAGCGCCAGCGGCCGATGCCTTCCTCGTCGGTGTCGCCGGTGAAAATAGCGTCGGCGCGGTCCCAGTCACGTGCCGGCAACGCCCGTTGCCAGATCGCCTGGCCTTCGGGTCGGACGATGCGGTAGGGGCCGTACTGCTCGAGCTTTTGTCCGGCGCCGCTGTCGAGCAGCGCATAGTCCTGATTGGGCGCCACTTCGAGGATCAGCGGAAGATGTTCGGCGGGCAAGGCACCTTCGCGGCGCGAAAGCACCCGCTGCGCGGCTTTTGGCTCACGCCGCTCATCCAGCTTGGCTTCTGGCCTGGCCACCCCGCCGGTTTTGCGCGGACGCGCCTGTTCAGCCCTGATTTTCACGGGCTGATGTGGGCGGTTGTCGCGGTTTCGGTCGCGAAAGGATTTCAAGCAAAGTCTCCAGAATGGCTGGCCGCTTTTGACATAGGGTCACCTGCTGCGCAACAAAATGGTCCGGCGCCGTCAGCTACAATGGACCTCGCCCAAGAAACCGGCAAATCAGAGAATATGTCCCGCTCCGAACGCCTGCTCGACCTTATCCAGATCCTGCGCCGTCATCGTCGGCCGGTTAGCGGCCGCACGCTCGCGGGCGAAATGGGCGTCTCCGTCCGCACGCTCTACCGGGACATTGCCACGCTGCAGGGGCAGGGCGCGCCGATCGAGGGCGAGGCGGGGTTGGGTTATGTGCTCAAGCCCGGCTTCATGCTGCCGCCGCTGATGTTCACCGACGAGGAGATCGAGGCGATCGTGCTTGGCTCGCGCTGGGTCGCCAAGCAGCCGGATACGCGGCTTTCAGCCGCCGCCACCGACGCGCTGGCAAAGATCGCCGCAGTGCTACCGGACGATTTGCGTGAAGGGCTCGATACGACCGCGTTGCTCGTCGGGCCGCGCACCGGGCCAACCGAAGGCATCGATCTTAGCCTGGTGCGGCAAGCCATCCGCAACGAGCGCAAGCTGAGCTTTCTCTATCGCGACGCCGGCGGCAGCGCCTCTGAGCGCATGGTCTGGCCGTTTGCGCTCGGTTTCTTCGACAAGGTGCGCGTGGTGGCAGCGTGGTGTGAGATGCGGCAGGATTTCAGGCACTTTCGCACTGATCGCATCTCGGGTCTCAATGCCACCGACATGCGCTACCCGCGCCGCCGCCAGGCGCTGCTGAAGGAATGGCGGACGACGCTCGACAATCCCCGGCGATAGGGCAACGACCCCATCTGGACGTTCTTATTGCGTGGTCGCTGCTGCCAGAATCTGACAGCAGAGCGTCGTATGCTCCTCAAGTCGAAGCAACTTTGGTCGAAGCAACTTTGGTCGAAACCCCTTGGAGAGCAGATCATGACGCCCCCCAATTTCATCATCCTCTATGTCGACAAGCCTGAGCACAGCGGCGCCTTCTACAGCGCGCTGCTCGGACGGGAACCGGTCGAAACCTCGCCGACCTTCGTGCTGTTCGTGCTCGACAACGGCTTCAAGCTCGGCCTCTGGTCACGCCATACGGTGGAGCCGGCGGCTGCAGCCGCGGGCGGCGGCGCGGAGATCGTCTTTGCGCTGGGCACCCCAAAAGCAGTCGACGTCACCCATGCCGACTGGACCGGGCGGGGCTTGGAAATCCTGCAAAAACCGACAGACATGGATTTCGGTCGCACCTTCGTCGCGCTCGATCCCGACAATCATCGGCTGCGCGTTTACTGGCTGTCCGACGGGGAACAGGAATGAGGGAGTAGGGGAGCCGTATCAATTGTGCGGCTTCATGCCAATCAGGCTCCCCTATTCCCCTATTCCCCTGGGCTTGAGCGCCTTGTAGACGGCAATGCCGGCGGCGAGGTCCTCCAGCGCCGCGCCGACCGATTTGAACAGCGTGATCTCACTGGGGCTCTGCCGGCCTTCTTTCTGGCCGCGCGCGAGCTCATGCAGGTCGGCAACAATGGCTTCCGCCTTGAGCACGCCTGAGGCCAGCGGCTGGACGATGTCGCCCGCCTCCTTGGTGGCGCCGGCGCGGGTGTCGACGTAGACGCGTGCGCGCGCGACCGCGTCGTCGTCGCTTTCGCGCATCGCTGGGGTGAAGCCGCCGACCAGATCGACATGGGTTCCCGGCTGTAAAAGCGCGCCCCTGATCAGCGGTGTCGTCGAGATGGTCGCTGATGACACAATATCGGCCTGGCCGAGTTCGGCGTCGAGATCGCTTGCGGCTTCAGCCGCAAAACCCTGGGCACGCAGGCCCGCTGCGACCTTTTTGGCATTGGCCGGTGTGCGGTTCCAGATGCGGATGGTCCTGATCGGCCGCACCGCCGAATGCGCCTTGGCGAGGAACGGCGACAGCGCGCCGGCGCCGACCACCAGCAGCCGCGAAGCGTCCTCACGGGCCAGATAGGAGGCAGCCAGAGCCGAAGCGCAGGCCGTGCGCCACTGTGTCAGCCGCTGGCCGTCAACAAGGGCTTCAGGCTCGCCGGTGACGCCGTCGAGCAGGAGGTAAAGCCCCATCACCGCCGGTTTTCCGATGGCGTTGTTGTCAGGCGACACCGTGACGATCTTGACGCCGACATGGCCGCCCGCCGAGGTGCCGGCGGCGTTGAAGTCGGTCCAGGCAGGCATCAAGAGCAGCGTCGAGGCGGCGCCATCGGGCCGTTCGACCGTATGGTGGTGCCGGACCGGCTGCACCGCGCCCTCGCGAAAGGCTACGCGCAGCGTCTCGACCAGCCCGGGAAAGGTCAGCGCGTGGTCGACCTCGGCGGCCGAAATGGTCAGCATCAGAAACTCCGTGGAGAGAAGAACGCCAACTGGCGGTTCAGTTAGTCGGCTTCGGCAACGCCGGACCCTGCGGCGCGGCGGGTGCGCGGCTGACCACCTGACGCAGGTTCTCGGCCTCGACGCCGCGCTGGCGCGCCAGCTTGCGATAGCGGCGCTGCTTGACCCAGGTCGCCAGGCTGCCGACGATCATGCCGATGGCGAGGGCCAGAAACAGGAAGATGAAAAGCGGCAGTGTCAGCGTCAGCGCCGGATTGCCTGGGTTGAACGGGTCAAGCGTAAAGGCAACCGGTTCGCGGTTGGCGACGGCCAGCGCAATCAGGATGACGGCCAGCGGCACGAAGACCACGATAAGCATGAAGCGGTTGAACATAACATTTCCTGTCGAAAGGCGGGCCCTGCCGAAAGGCCGGTATTGCGGGTGGGGCCGGCCCTTGTGTGGTGGATGTGAAGTTGCTGAACGCTGATGTCTCAAAATAGCAGGAACTTCAAATCCGCCACACTGACGGCGGCTATTTGCCGCCGTTCAGCCTTTCGCGCAATTCCTTGCCGGTCTTGAAGAACGGCACCCATTTCTCCTCGACCTCGACGGATTCGCCGGTGCGCGGATTGCGGCCGGTGCGGGCGGGACGGTTTTTCACCGAAAAAGCGCCGAAACCGCGCAGTTCGACCCTGTTGCCTTCGGCAAGGGCATCGGTGATCTCGTCAAAAATAGCGCCGACGATGTTTTCGACATCGCGCAGGAAAAGATGCGGGTTGCGCGCGGCGATGATTTGCACAAGTTCGGATTTGATCATGAGAAAGGTTCCCCGTGAAAGCCCTGCGGTCAAAATTATGAGGATGATTTTATTCGCTTTTTTCACTCGTCTCAACGGCCCGTCAAGGGTGCCAGACGGAAACGAGACCGTCAAGAAACAAGCGGTCCGCTCCAATTTCGTGAAGGATCTCGCCGCCATAGTCCGGCAAGCCGAGCGCGCTGCCGATGGTTTTCGTCATCACCTTCGACAGCAGGAAGCCGCCCCGTCCTTCCCCGTTTTTCCATTCCACCACCTTGAGCTTGGCGTCAACGCCCTTGGTTGCTAGCCAGTCGATGGCTTCGGTTTCGCCGCCGACGGCGTCGACCAAGCGGTTGGCGAGAGCCTGCCGGCCGGTGAAGATCGAGCCGTCGGCGAGCGCCAGCGCCTCGGGCCGGGTCATGCTTCGCCGTTCGGCGACGATGCCGACGAACCAGTCGTAGCTGTCGAGAATGAGCTTGCGGACCATGCTGCGTTCATCGTCGCTGGTCGGCTTGAAGGGCGAAGGCGAAGCTTTCAGCGGTGAGGATTTCACCTCCTCGAGCTTGATGCCGAGCTTGTCCATGAGGCCGCTGACATCGGGATACTGGATCAGTACGCCGATCGAGCCGACGATGGAGGATTTGCGCGCCACGATGTGGTCGGCGGCACTTGCGATCATGTAGCCGGCCGACGCGGCGAGCGTGCCGACCTCGGCCACCACCGGCTTGTCGGCAGCCAGCTTGCGCACTTCCTCATAGATCGATTCGCCGCCGACGGTGGTGCCGCCAGGCGAATCGATCGACAGGATCACGCCTTTCACCTTCGGGGATTCACGGATGGTTTCCAGCCGTTTGATCAGTTCCTCGTCCTCGGTGATGGTGCCCTCGATTTTGACTTTGGCGATATGGTCGACCGCGGTGCCGGCGAATTCGTCGCCGTAGAACCAGGCCGACAGGGCGATCACCCCGGCTGCTGCGACAATGAACGCGGCAACGCGCCAGAACGTCAGCTTGCGGCGCAAACGGCGGCGATCGATCAGGTCATCGGCTCTCAGTGCCATGGTCAGCCTCACAAGTCGGTGGGAAGAAATGCTTTTTAATGCAACCGTCCGCGCCCGGCTACCGTTTCCTGAAGGGCTTGTTTCAAAGGACCTCTCCACGCGAGTGGCGTTTCATGAAAAATTAACGCTGCCCGCTTGTATCTGGTATGAAATGCGGACAGTTGTGTTGACTTCATTTGCGCTTGTACAACGGGCGCCGTCATATTTTTGCGGTTTTCCTCCGCTTGTGCTTGCTTGCGGGGGCCGGCATCCCACCTATAGGCGGTGTTTGGTGGGCAAGGGTTTGTAGAAAGCAGTCATGTTAGCGCGAACGAACGAACCGGCCAGCGCCGAGACGGTGTTGGCCCCTCCGGTGCCAGGCAGTTCGCGGGTCGATGCCTTCGACCTGGCGCAGCGCCATTCGCGCCGTGTCCGCGTCTTGAAGTTTGCGGTGCCGCTGGTTGCTGCCGTGATCGCTGTTGCATTCCCGGTCTATTCCTATCTCGCGGCCCCCGTTTCCATCACGGTGCAGGCCGATGGCAGCGCCTTTGCCAATGGCAAGCTGGTCATGGCCAATCCCAAGCTCAACGGATTCACCAAGCAGAAGCTGCCTTATTCCCTGACGGCCTTGCGCGCCATACAAGACGTCGGCAAGCAAGGCATCATCGACCTGGAGGGCATCAACGCCAAATTGCCGTTCGCGGCCGACAACGTGGCGACCGTCAACGCCACGCGTGGCATCTACGACCGCGATGGCAACACGATGAACCTGACCAGTGACGTCACCGTGACGACGACCGACGGCATTGACGCGAAGTTCAAATCGGTCTTTCTCGACATGGGTAAAGGCACTATGAAGACGGGCGATCCCGTCGATGTCAGCCGTGGCGGGTCGCGGATCACAGCGGATTCGATGTCGGTCCAGGACAATGGCAAGGTGCTGGTTTTCGAGAACAGAGTGCGCGTCAACATCGATCCCGCCAGCTTGAAGGCGGCAGAGGCAAAGAGCGGAGAAACGCATGCGGCCCAGTAGTTCGATACGGCTTGTGGGCGCGGCTTCCGCGTTGCTGTTGCTGGGTGCGGTGCCTTCGCTGGCCCAATCCAATGCCAGTAGCCAGCTGTCAGGCCTCAAATTGTCCGGTGACAAGCCGATCCAGATCGAAAGTGACAAGCTCGAGGTCCGCCAGGCGGAGAGCGTCGCCGTATTCACCGGCAACGTCACCGTGACGCAAGGGCCGACCTTGCTCAAGGCCGGCAAGATGACGGTCTATTATGTCAAGGACGCGGCCGCCAAAGGTACGGCCGCCAACGCCTCGGCGATGACCGGCTCGGCCAACATCGATCACCTCGAGGTCGACAACAAGGTCTATATCAAATCAGACGACCAGGTCGCCACCGGCGACAACGGCACCTTCGACATGAAAACGGAAGTGCTGGTTCTTTCCGGCAAGGAGGTGGTGCTGTCCCAAGGCCCCAACGTCCTCAAGGGCTGCAAGCTCACTGTGCAGATGAAGAGCGGCCTGGCTCAGGTCGACGGCTGCGGCGGGCGAGTCATGATGTCGATGACGCCGCCGCCGAAGTCGGGAGCGCCGAAGCAATAATGGTTGGCGTATCGTCGCTGCTGGCACGTCTTCCGGGGCGGGCCGCCAGCAAACTAGCGGCACCGGCCACGGTCACCATCGAGATGGCAAAGTTCAAGGGCACCTTGATCGCCAAGGGCCTGACCAAGAGCTACAAGGGCCGAAAGGTCGTCAGCGGTGTGACCATCGGCGTGCGCGCCGGCGAGGCGGTCGGTCTGCTCGGTCCCAACGGCGCCGGCAAGACGACCTGTTTTTACATGGTCACCGGCCTGGTGCCGGTGGATGAAGGCACCATCGAGATCGATGGTTTCGACGTCACCTCGATGCCGATGTACCGTCGTGCCCGCCTCGGCATTGGCTACCTTCCCCAGGAAGCTTCGATTTTCCGCGGCCTGAGCGTCGAACAGAACATCCGCGCCGTGCTTGAAGTGGTCGAAAAGAGCCGCAAGGAGCGCGAGCGCAGCCTCGACGAACTGCTCGAGGAGTTTCACATCAGTCATCTGCGCAAGGCGCCGTCGCTGTCGCTTTCCGGCGGTGAACGCCGGCGCCTCGAAATCGCGCGCGCGTTGGCGACGCGCCCGGCCTACATGCTGCTCGACGAGCCTTTCGCCGGCATTGATCCAATCGCCGTCGCCGATATCCAGCAGCTTGTGCGCCACCTGACGGCGCGCGGCATCGGCGTGCTGATCACCGACCACAATGTCCGTGAGACGCTCGGCCTGATCGACCGCGCCTACATCATCCATGCCGGCCAGGTGCTGACGCATGGACGGGCGGATGAAGTGGTCGCCAACGCGGATGTGCGACGACTTTATCTCGGCGAGGGATTCACGCTCTGAGCGAAAAATCCATGTCCCGACGTGATTTTCGGATAATTTTCGAGATTTTCGCCGGCTTTTCCCTGAGATAACGCTCCGGTAAGCGGTTTTTGCTAGCGTTCGCCTTGACAAGCAAAAGCCGGGCCAGTTTCTATGCCCGACCGGAAAATTCTTTCCAGCAGTCCTGTGCGTAGACGAGGCGTTTGGAACCGAACCATGGCGCTGGCGGCGAAATTACAGCTACGGCAATCCCAGTCGCTGGTGATGACGCCGCAACTGATGCAGTCGATCCGGCTGCTGCAGCTCACCAACATCGAGCTGGAACGCTTCATCGACGACGAGATCGAGCGCAATCCTCTTCTGGAGCGCGCCGAACCGCAGGATGACGCCGCCAGCGAGCAGGCGCAGAAGACCGACGCCGCGCCTGAGCCAGCCGCCGACGGCGACTGGTTCGAGGCCGAGACGGCATGGAGCGCCGAGGCGATCTCGGATAAGCTCGACAGTTCGCTGGAGAACCTGTTTCCCGACGATCCCGGCACGAGCGAGCGGCTCGGTCCCGACCTGACGGCGCAATGGAAATCGGCCTCTGGCAGCGGCTCAGCGCCTTCGGCCGACGGCTTCGACGTCGGCGACATGGCCGCTGCAGCCGTCACGCTGCGCGAACATGTCGGCGAACAGATTGCCCTTGCCTTCGCCGATCCGGCGGCGCGCCTTGTCGCCGGCGAGCTCGGCGACGGCCTCGACGAGGCCGGCTATCTGCGCGCCGACATGGCCGAGGTCGCGGCCCGTCTCGGCACGGACGAAGCGGCGGTGGCGAAGGTGCTGGCGGTCTGCCAGACATTCGAGCCCGCTGGCCTCTTCGCCCGCAACCTCGCCGAATGCTTGTCGTTGCAGCTTGCCGTGCGCGATCGTTTCGATCCGGCGATGAAGGCGCTGGTCGCCAATCTCGAACTCCTGGCGCGGCGCGACTTCCAGACGCTGAAGCGGATTTGCGGGGTCGACGAGGAGGATCTTCTCGATATGCTGGCCGAAATCCGGGCGCTCGATCCGCGGCCTGGAATGGCGTTTTCGGGCGGCGCCAGCGACGCGATCGTCGCCGATGTCGAGGTAAGGGAGGCAAATGATGGCAGCTGGACGGTGGAGCTCAATGCCGAAACGCTGCCGCGTGTGCTGGTCGACCACATCTACTTCGCGCGGGTTTCGAGCCACGCAAAAAACCAGACGGAAAAGGATTTCCTGGCCGAATGCCTGCAAAACGCCAACTGGCTGACGCGCAGCCTTGACCAGCGGGCGAAGACCATCCTCAAGGTCGCTTCTGAAATCGTGCGCCAGCAGGATGCCTTTCTCGTCCATGGCGTGCGTCACCTGAAGCCGCTCAACCTGCGCACCGTGGCCGATGCCATCGGCATGCACGAATCGACCGTCAGCCGCGTCACGGCGAACAAATACATGCTGACGCCGCGCGGCGTGTTCGAGCTGCGCTATTTCTTCACGGCCTCGATTGCGTCGTCGGGTGGCGGCGATGCGCATTCGTCGGAAGCGGTGCGCGACCGCATCAAGCAGTTGATCGAGGAGGAAAAACCCGTCGACGTGCTTTCCGACGATGCCATTGTGGATATGCTGCGGGAAAACGGCGTCGACATCGCCAGGCGCACCGTCGCCAAATACCGGGAAGGCATGAACATTCCCTCGTCGGTGCAGCGGCGGCGCGAAAAACGCGCTTTGGCCAGCGCCGGGCGCTGAACCGGGACGAATTTCCACAGTTTTTGCGCTTCATTGACAAGCAGCAATGAAGTGGCTAGAAGCCCGCCCGCATGAGACGGGCCTGACGCCCGCATGCGGATGGTCCGTCACGACGAAGGCCATGGGACGGCCAAGAGGCGGCTTGTGATCAACCGGAAAGTTCGAACTTAAAATCGGCGCCAGTGACGCCGCGAAGCTTGTGCGCACGGGCCACGAGTATAAACTCGGGCCGGTTTGAAGCCTGAGCAAGGAAGGTCAGTTTTCAGATGACACTGCGCATATCGGGAAAACACATGGACATCGGCGACGCGTTCCGTACACGCATCACCGAGCGTGTCGACGAGGTTATCGGCAAATATTTCGATCGGGGCTTTTCGGGGCAAATCGTAGTCATCAAATCGGGGTCGCGCTATACGGCCGATTGCATGATCCGGCTCGATTCCGGCGCTTCGCTGCAGGCGACCGGCGAAGCCCAGGATCCGACGCTTGCCTTCGAAGCAGCAGGCGACCGTCTCGAAACCCGCCTTCGGCGCTACAAGCGCCGTCTGAAATCGCACAATTCAGGCAATGGCGAGCCGACCGACATCGCCTATACGGTGATGGCGCCGCTCGCCGACGACGACGAGGACATACCGGAGAATTTCGCGCCGGCCATCGTCGCCGAATCGACCATGACGCTGCAGACCATGTCGGTAGCGTCGGCGGTCATCGAGCTCGACACCAAGGAGAGCCCGGTTTTCGTCTTCCGCAATGCCAGAAACGAACACCTCAACATCGTCTATCGCCGGCCGGACGGAAACATCGGCTGGATCGACCCGTCCACGACCAAGGTCGCACAGGGATAAAGAGCCGGCCGCGCGAGGGGGCGAGGACTGGCGACGGCAGGGGCGAACAAGGGATTTTCAAGCATGGATCTGAGCGATCTTATCAACGTTCCGGCGATCATGCCGGCGTTGAAGGCGAACTCCAAGAAGCAGCTGCTGCAATTGCTGTCCGAGAGGGCGGCGGCAATTTCCGGCATTCCGGAGCGGGAGGTGTTCGATACTATCCTACAGCGCGAGCGGCTTGGTTCCACCGGTGTCGGCAACGGCATCGCCATTCCGCACGGCAAGCTGGCCGGGGTCAAGCGTATCGCCGGTGTCTTTGCCCGGCTGGAGACGCCGGTCGATTTCGAGGCGCTGGACGACCAGCCGGTCGATCTGGTGTTCCTGCTTTTGGCTCCGGAAGGCGCCGGCGCCGATCACCTCAAGGCATTGTCACGCATCGCGCGGGTGTTGCGCGATGCCGATACGGTGGCCAAGATCAGGGGCACGCGCGACGCAGTGGCAATCCACGCGCTGCTGTCGGACACGCAGGCCTCGCACGCAGCCTGAAGCTTTTGGATTAATTCCTTGAGGGGCCGCCGCGGGCGGCCCTGTTCATATCCAGTTAGACAGCCGCCCGCCTTTTTCCGGCCTTTTTAATGAATGGAGACGGGAGTCAGGTCATTTTCCAAGGCGCCGGCCAGCGCCCGATCGCGAGCGTCCGAAAGCAGGATCGGCTGGCCACTGGCGGCAAAAAGTGCCCACAGTTCCAGGCCAGGCGCGATTTCGCCGAGACCCGGGAAGCGCTCGCGCAACTCGTCGCTCGACATTTTCCGGAGATAGGCGACCGTGCCTTCGCCGAGATGGGCGAATTCACCGCTGGTCAGGGCAAGATTTTCGTCAGTTCTGGTCATTTCAAGCCTCCTTGCAGCGAGGACGCCGCTCAAGGCCGCCTCGCGTGAGAGCCATCGGTAAAGATCAGTCTTTCACCGATATGTTTATTTTCCGTACCAGCCGCTCGGACTCTGGCCGGTCGAGATCGATCGACAACAGCCCGTTCTTCAGCTCCGCCGCGATCACCCGCATGCCGTCGGCCAGCACGAAACAGCGCTGGAATTGGCGCGCGGCGATGCCGCGGTGAAGGAATTCGCGCTCGGTGTCGTCGTTCTGACGGCCGCGCACGATCAACTGGTTCTCCTCCGTAGTGACATCGAGATCGCTTTCCGCGAAGCCGGCGACAGCGAGCGTGATGCGCAGCCTTTCGGCCTTGCCGTCGACACCGCTGAGGCGCTCGATGTTGTAGGGAGGATAGCCGTCGCCCGACTTTGCCAGACGTTCCAAGGTCTTTTCCATGGCGTCAAAGCCCAAGAGAAGCGGGCTGGAAAAGGGCGTCATTCGGCTCATGTTACACTGTCCTCTCAAGAGCGACATAAACTGGAAAAACCCGGATGGCATTTTTCCCGATGGTGTTGATATGGTCCGCGCCGCGGCCAAGTTCAAGCCGTCAAAAAGACCCGCCCAAAAAGACTCCCCAGACAAGGAATTGAAATGCCCCAATCCCGCAAGATCATCATCGACACGGATCCCGGCCAGGATGACGCCGTCGCCATATTGCTGGCGCTCGGCAGCGCCGAACTGGAGATCGTCGGCATCACCGCCGTTGCCGGCAATGTGCCGCTGACGCTCACCGAAAAGAACGCGCGCAAGATCTGCGAGTTGGCCGGCAGGCCAGACATCAAAGTCTATGCCGGCGCCATCCGGCCGCTGGCGCGTGAACTCGTCACCGCCGAGGAAGTGCATGGCAAGACCGGCCTCAACGGACCGCAACTGCCCGAACCGACGATGCCCTTGCAGGATCAGTACGCGGTCGATTTCATCGTCGAGACGCTGATGCGGGAGGAGAGCGGCACGATCACGCTCTGTCCGCTCGGGCCGCTTACCAACATCGCCCTGGCGCTGATCCGCGAGCCGAGGATCGCGCCGCGCATCAAGGAAATCGTGCTGATGGGCGGTGGTTTCTTCGAGGGCGGCAACGTCACGCCGACGGCCGAATTCAACATCTATGTCGACCCGCATGCCGCCGACGTCGTGTTCAAGTCCGGCATTCCGATCGTCATGATGCCGCTTGACGTCACCCACAAAGCGCTGACCACGGCCATGCGCACGCGGGCCTTTCGCAAGCTTGGTACCAGGGTCGGCACTGCCACGGCGGAGATGCTGGAATTCTTCGAGCGCTTCGACGAGGAGAAATACGGCACCGACGGCGGGCCGCTGCACGACCCTTGCGTCATCGCTTATCTGTTGAAGCCGGAGCTGTTCAAGGGCCGCAACTGTAACGTCAGCGTTGAAGCCGCCTCGGAGCTCACCATGGGCATGACGGTGATTGACTGGTGGGGCGTGACCAAGCGGCCGAAGAACGCCATGGTGATGCGCGACGTCGACCATGACGCGTTTTTCGCACTGCTGCTGGAAAGACTGGGGCGACTTTAGGGACGCCTTTCCTGCTCCCCTTCTTGTGCCTTCTTGTGGGAGAAGGTGGCCGAGCGAAGCGAGGTCGGATGATGGGTGCTCCAGCCTGGCGAATACCCCTCATCCGGCTTGGCACTACGCGCTAATCCACCTTCTCCCACAACGAGCAGGGCTGTCCGGGGAAAGTCATGCATATGTGAAGCACATCTGGTTTGGCGATACGGTGGGCTTTCTGTTGCTTGGATTGACGGGCGGCGGTCGTTGGATGGCTGCGATTTGGCGGCGCTCGAAGAGGCATCGCTTGACGAGATCGGTGAAGCGCAGGATCGGCATTGTGATGGGGTGGCCGCGAGCGGCGATACGCAGCAGCGCATAGGCGATCATGGCGGCGAAGAGCTGCAGGCGGATGGCATTGTCGTTGGTGGCGAGGAACTTGCGGATCTTGAGGTGTTGCTTGATCCGACGGAACAAAAGTTCGATCTGCCAGCGGCCCTTGTAGAGGGCGGCGATCTCGACGGCGGGACGTTCGAGATCGTTGGTCAGCAGCGTGATGGTATCGCCGTCTTGGCGTTTGACGGTCAGGTGACGCAGTGCGATCGGCAGCTTGCAGTTGGTTTTGCTGGCAAGGCTTACTTCGGCATCTTCAAGAACCGAGAAGCCGTCGCCCTGTGTGTCGATGAGGCGGCGCCTGCGCCCGACCTTGAGGCCCATGTTGGATTTGGGTCGCGTGACGAAGAAGGCTTTGGCAGAGGCGACCGCCGTCCCCCAGCCGTAATGGCAATAGCCCTTGTCGAACACATAGGTGGCGCCGGTCTCGATGGTGATCGTGCGGCCGATCTGGGCATCGTTGACGTTGGCATCGGTGATGTCGAGGACACGCGGGCAGTCGCTGTCGGGGTCGTAGACGACATGCATTTTCATGCCACGAATGCGACCGTTCGACTTGGCCCAGGCGCACGCCTTGCCGAGCGGAATGGGAGTGGAATCGATCAGCCGCAGCATGGCCGTGCCCTCACGGCGCGTCTGCCGGTCGAGTTGACCGGCAAGCAGGCCGAAGACATCGGCAAAGACGGCGACGGGACGGCGCCGGCCGGCATCCGACAAGGTCGAGCGCCGCAACACGTCGCTGCCAAGATGATAATGGTGCTGGCTGTTGGCGTTCCAGCCGGCTTCCAGGCTGCGCAGGCTGTCGGCGCCACTGAGCTGCGCGTAAATCAGCACCATAAGGTGGTCCCAACTCTTGAACGACTTGTCGTAGGCATCCCCGTCATGGCTATCCACAACCGCCTGGAAGCCACGCCGATTGATCGGTTCAACCAGCTTTCCAAGGATGCTAGACGTGAAGCGCATGCCCCGTTCCCTTTCTGAGTCTCGACAACCAGAAGGTAGACGGAAAACCGCCGTCTTACGGGGCATGCGCATGCGGCATTTCGATTCATCAGAGGCTTTCCCCGGACAGTCCTGCATAACGAGGGGAAAGGGAAGATGGCCGTCACTTCGCCTTTGAAAAAGCCAACCACAGGCCGCCGCCGACCAGGAAACTGCCGCTGATCCTCGACAACAGCTTGACGCGGCCGGCCGACAGCAAACGACCGGCGCGGCCAGCGGCCAGCGCGTAGGTCGAATCCGACATGGCGGCGAAGATCATGGCGGTGAGGCCCATGACCACGATCTGCAGTGTGTAATTGCCTTCAGGAGCGATGAACTGCGGAAAGAAGGCGCCGAAGAACACCAGCGTCTTTGGGTTGCTGATTGCCACCAGGAAGCCTTGCAGGAAGAAACCGCCGCGTGGTTTCTTCGCCGATCCGTCGGCGTTCAGCTTGCCTTTCGAGCGAAACATCTGCACGCCCATCCAGATCAGGTAGGCCGCGCCGATCAGCCTGACCCATTCGAACCAGTGGCCCATGCCTGCGATCAGCGAGGTCAGCCCAATGCCGACGATGGCGATCATGATCGCCAGCCCTGCCTGCGTGCCGGCGACATTGGCGAGGCCGGCGCGGGAGCCATGGCGGATGCTGTTGGCGATGATCAGCGTGACCGTCGGTCCGGGCACCAGGATGATGACGAGGCAGGCGAGGAGATAGGTGGCGTAGAGTTCTAGTGACATGGGTTCCCCTCGGAAGTGCGCTTGAGCGGCTGGTGACGATCAATGCATGACGGCGAAGCCGGCGCAAGCCGTCGGCGGATGGGAGTCAGGCCTCAGGACGCTCCGGCCTGCCACGGCAGCGTCGCCTCATAGGCCGCTCCGGCCCTCAGAACGGCAAGATCGCCGCGCGGCCGCCCGATCAATTGCATGCCCATCGGCCTGCCCCTGTCATCGAAGCCGACCGGCACGTTCACGGCGGGGCAGCCGCCGAGCGTGGCGAAGGCGGAAACCTGCATCCAGCGGTGGTAGCTGTCCATGGCGCGCCCGGCGACTTCGCTCGGCCAGTGCGTGGCGACCTCAAAGGGAAAGACTTGCGCGGTGGGCAGCGCGATGAGGTCGAAGCGATCGAAGATCGACAGCAGTGTCCGATGCCATGAGGAGCGCCGCACGGTGGCAGCATGAACCTCAGGCGCGGTGAGACGCATCGCCTGTTCCACCTCCCATACGGCTTCAGGCTTCAGCAGCCGGCGTTTGACGGGATCGTCGTAATGCACCTTTAGGGCGCAGCCGCTGCTTGCCTGGCGCAGCGTCATGAAGGCCTGCCACAGTGCCTCGAAGTCGAAATCCGGCACCAGTGCTTCGCTTTGGAAAGATGCATCCGCCAAGCGGCCGAGCGCGGCCTCGCAAAGCGGCAAAATGCCTGCTTCGACCGGCAGATGGCCGCCAAGATCGCCAAACCAGGCGATGCGGCCGCCAGACGCCGGCGTTTGCAGCCCTTCGAGGAACGAGCCGTGCTTGTGATGTGAAAGCGGCGCGCGCGGATGGTAGCCGGCCTGCTCGTCGAGCAGCAGGGCGATGTCGCGCAGGCTGCGGCCTATCGGCCCTTCGACGCCCATCTGCGCATGGAAGACATCGATGTCTGGACCGGCCGGGACAAGCCCCTGTGAGGGGCGGAAGCCATAGACGTTGTTGTAGGCGGCGGGGTTGCGCAGCGAGCCGCCAAAGTCGCTGCCGTCGGCGACAGGAAGCATGTCGAGCGCCAGCGCGACGGCTGCACCACCGCTCGAGCCGCCAGCGGTCAGGGCCGGATCGAAAGCGTTCAGCGTCGGGCCGAACACGGTGTTGTAGGTGTTGGAGCCGAGCCCGAATTCGGGAACGTTGGTCTTGCCGATGATGATGGCGCCGGCCTTGCGGACGCGCTCGACGAAGAAATCATCCTCTTGCGGCACGAAATCGGCAAAGATCGGCGAGCCGAAAGTGGTCCGCAGCCCCTTGGTCAGGGCGAGGTCCTTGATGGCGATCGGCAGGCCGAACAGGGCTCCGGCGTCTCCCGCACGCGCCAGATGGGTGTCTGCCCTGTCGGCCTCGTCCAGGATGTCGGCACGCTCGCGCAATGAGACGATAGCGTTGACCAGTGGGTTCACCGCTTCGATACGGTCGAGAAATGCCGCCACCACTTCGCGCACGGATAGGCGGCGGCGCCTGATCGCGTCGGCAAGCTCGACGGCGGAGGGGCGGCAGATGTCGCCGGCCGGAGGCACGGCATATTTTGTGGCAGGACGCACGGTCATCGCGCTAGCCGGCGGATTTCTGCAAGGCGGCATCGACGTCTTTCGCCAGCGGGATCGCCGGCTGGGCGCCGGGCTTCAGGCAGGCGAGCGACCCGGCAGCGGCGGCGCGGGCGAGCGCCTTGTCGAGCGAAAGGCCCAACGACAGTCCAGCGGCGAAATAGCCGCAAAACGTATCGCCGGCGCCGACCGTGTCGACCGGCGTGATCCTCAGCGCCGGCACCGTCAGGAAATCGTTCGGCGTCGCGGCCAGCACGCCTTCGCCGCCGAGCGTGACGACGATGGCGCGGCCGGTTTTTCCGGCATAGTCGCGCATCCGCGCCGGGCGGCCGCGGCCGTTCAACGACAGCGCCTCGCCGTAGAGGTCGAATTCGGTTTCGTTGGCGACGACATAGTCGGCCTTGCCGAGGAAAGCGGCCGCCTCCGCACGGAATGGTGCAGTGTTGAGCACGGTGACCGCGCCTGCCGCCCGTGCCGCGTCCAGCGCGGCATCGACGGTCGGCAGCGGGATCTCGAGCTGTAGCAGCACGACGTCGTCTTTTCCGAGGAGCGCCTTGGCAAGATCGCCCGGCACAACCGAATCGTTGGCGCCAGGCACCACGGCGATGACGTTCTCGCCGTCGGCGCCGACCAGGATCAGCGCCGTGCCGGTTGAGGCGAAGGTCTCAGTGATGCCTGACAGGTCGACCTTGCCGTCCCGCAGCAGTGCCAGTGCTTCGGCGGCGAAGTTATCCTTGCCAACCGCGCCGACCATGCGCACCTTGGCGCCGGCACGTGCGGCGGCCAACGCCTGGTTGGCGCCCTTACCGCCGGGAGCGGTGGCGAAACCGGAGCCGCGAACCGTCTCGCC
Source organism: Mesorhizobium sp. M00.F.Ca.ET.216.01.1.1 (assembly GCF_004010325.2). Taxonomy (GTDB): domain Bacteria; phylum Pseudomonadota; class Alphaproteobacteria; order Rhizobiales; family Rhizobiaceae; genus Mesorhizobium. The sequence continues at coordinate 103,742 of NZ_SADR02000023.1, read as the reverse complement.
CGGTCCGGGCAAGCGGTCGACATTGGCGATGAGGTCGAGGTTGATCGAGCCGACAACGATAATCAAGAAGTGCCTCCTGCTGATTAAGCGGGAGGCTAACCCGTTAGGCCGCTGCTTGCCAGTCCACGGCGTTCATCACATGCTTTGCAGCGGACTCGTCATCACTCGCAGCGCACGATGATCATGCCTTGATGGCTGCCGGAGGAAAGATATCGGGCGGGTTGGTGGCGGTGAGGTCGACCTGCACGGTATGGTTCTATTGCCGATCCTCAGCGACAGGGCCGAGCCCTGAGAAATCGGCGTTTCAGGACCCGACCTGGCCAGCTTCCCAGCCGAGGATGGCGCGCTTGCGCGTCAGGCCCCAGTGATAGCCTGTGAGCGCACCGGATTTGCCGAGAGCCCGGTGGCACGGCACCACGAAGGACATCGGGTTGGCACCGACCGCAGCGCCCACCGCCCGGCTAGCGCTCGGTGCGCCGATGCGGGCGGCGATCGAGGAATAGGTGCAAGCCTTGCCCATCGGGATGCGCAACAGGGCTTCCCAGACGCGCACCTGGAAGTCGGTGCCGATCATCACCACGCGCAGCGGCTGGTCGGGTCGCCAGAGCGTCGGATCGAAGATCCGCGCGGCGTAGGGAGCAGTCGCCGCCATGTCCTCGACATAGGTTGCGTTCGGCCAGCGGCCGGACATGTCGGCGAAGGCTTCACGCTCGCCGCCGGGATCGCTGAAGGCGAGGCCGGCAAGTCCGCGGTCGGTGACCATGATCAAGGCAATGCCGAAAGGCGAGATATGATAGCCGTAGCGGATGGTGAGTCCGGCGCCACGGGTCTTGTAGTCGCCCGGCGACATCGCCTCGTGGGTGACGAAGAGATCGTGCAGCCGGCCCGGACCGGACATACCCAGTTCCAGCGAGGTCTCAAGCAGCGGCAAGCCGGAATCGAGCAGCTTGCGCGCATGGTCGAGGGTGACAGCCTGCAGGAACGCCTTGGGTGACAGGCCGGCCCAGCGGGTGAACAATTTCTGCAGGCCAGTCGGCGTCTCGCCGACGTCCTCGGCCAATGCCTCGAGCGAAGGCTGGTCACGGTAGTCGAGACTAATCTTCTCGATGGCGCGACGGACGATTTCGTAGTCGTCACCTTCAGGCGTGACGTCGTTCTGAAGGACTGCTGTCGTCTTGAGGGGCATTCGAGCGTTCATGGGACTATCTCCTTGACCGCGAATATCGTCCTTCCCGGCCACGATCACCACCCGAAACTTGCCTTCTTGCTGCGCATATCCAGATAGAGTTGGGCTCGGGAAAAGGAGCCGGTCATGGCCGGCGAAGATCATGGTCAAGCAAGAAGGTAGAGCCCCAATTCTATCGGGATTGATCTTGCTCCAGCCTAGCGCCCTTTCGCGGTTGCCAAAGCGCGCGAAAATGCGGTGGCAAAGCTTTCGCGGTCGTCGGGATTGAGGAAACCGCCGATCGAAACGGTTTGTCCCTGTGCCTCGACCGCCATTCTGGTGATGCCGATCTCGGCGTGGCGGGCAACCGAAAAACGCGTCCAGAATGGATTGAAGCGATGCGCAACCGATTTGCCTGATGGAGCGGTCTTGAGGATGTTCAGGCTGGTGCGCGAGACCGACACCTCTTCGCGGGCTCGGGCGGCGCGGTAGTTTACCCGGAAGGCAATGTAGACGCCGGCCACGTCGAGGCCGAAGAAACCGAACACCGGCCAGGCGCCACGCGACAGGAAAAACGCACCGGTCACCACCCAACCGAACAACAACGCGCCCATCAGGATGGCAAAGCCGGTCTTGCCTAGCGAGCGATGCGGTGTCAGTAGCGCCTGGAAGAATGGCTCGTCGGCCTGAAATGAGGCGTTTGTGTCGCTCATGACGGGATATTATAGGAAGGGAATGGCGAGCCCCAAGTCTAAAAAATCTTCCACCCCAAAAAATGAACCGTCGCCCGTCCGGGGTGACGTCTCGAACGCCAAGCCGCGCCCCAGGCCGGTGCGATCCCGTTCGCTCTACAGCCCGGCCGAAGTGCGTGAGATTTTCAGACGCTTTTCCGTTCAGCGGCCCGAGCCGAGGGGTGAACTGGAACACATCAACCCCTTTACGCTGCTGGTGGCGGTGGTGCTTTCGGCACAGGCGACCGATGCCGGCGTCAACAAGGCGACCCGTGCGCTGTTCAAGGTCGCCGACACGCCGCAAAAGATGCTGGCACTCGGCGAGGCCAAGGTCGGCGACTACATCCGCACCATCGGGCTTTGGCGCAACAAGGCCAGGAACGTCATTGCGCTGGCGCAAGCGCTGATCCGCGACCATGGCGGCGAGGTTCCTGACGACCGCGATCAACTGGTCAAGCTGCCGGGTGTCGGGCGCAAGACCGCCAATGTCGTGCTCAATATGGCCTTCGGCCAGCACACGCTAGCGGTCGACACCCATATCTTGCGCATCGGCAACAGGCTCGGCCTGGCGCCCGGCAAGACGCCGGAACAGGTCGAGCAGGGGTTCCTAGAGATCATCCCGGACGAATATATGCGCCATGCGCATCACTGGCTGATCCTGCACGGCCGCTATGTCTGCAAGGCGCGCAAGCCGGACTGTCCGGCCTGCGTCATCGCCGACCTCTGCAAGGCCGAGGAGAAAACGACTGACGTGCCGGCGCCGCTGGTCGAGATCGCGCCGCTCGGGCCAGTGGGGACGGTTTAGTAGCCGTAGCCGCGCGCCATCGCCGCCGCGAAGACCGGGATCAGCAGGAAGATGAGCGCTTCGGTGCGCACATAGCTGCGCACGGAAGCGAGTTCCGCCGCCGGCACCTGGAAGCCGGGGCTGGCGACGGCTTGCCTGTTCCAGGACAAGAAGCGGATGGTCGGGATGATCGATAGCAGGCCGACGACGGCGAAGGCTGCCATCTTTGCCCAGAACACCCAGGTGTAGACGTAAAATTCCCAGCCCTTCAGGCCATAGAGGATGCGGCCAATGCCAACGATGATGATCAGCGCGGCGATGATGCCGTAGTGGCGATCGATGCCGACAAGCCGCTTGAGCGTCGCGGCAGGCAGATCGCCGCGGATCAGGACAAACTCGGCGCCGATGATGCCTGCCAGCGAAAACACCAGCAGGTGATGGATGATGGCAAGCACAAGGTCGGTGGTGTCCATGTCTTTCCTCTTGTTCAAAGGTATTGGCAGGTGCCTGATCCGGATGGGGTCGGCTGCGCTGAATCAGTCGCCGGTGAAAGTAACATCGCTGGCCAAGGTTGGAAGATGATCTGCATGGTACTGGCATCTTGTTTGATGCCGGCGATTTGCTATGCACCGGCAATTCAACCGAGGCAGAGTCCATGGGAAGTCCACAAGCAGTCAACGCTCCGGTCATCGAAACGCCGCGAACCATCCTGCGGCCACATCGGCTGGACGATTTCGACAGCTATGTCGCCATGTGGGCCGATCCCGTCGTCACCCGCTTCATCGGCGGCAAACCGCGCACGCGGGAGGAAAGCTGGATGCGCTTCCTGCGCCATGCCGGCCTGTGGTCGCTGCTGGGCTACGGTTTCTGGGCAATCGAGGAAAAGGCGACCCGCCGCTTCATCGGCGAGGCCGGCTTCCATGACCTGAAGCGTGACATGGTGCCGTCGATCGAAGGCGTACCCGAAGCAGGCTGGGCGCTGGCTTCGCACGCACATGGCCAAGGGCTCGCCAGCGAAGTCGTCGGCCGGGTTCTCGCCTGGGGCGACGATACATTCGGGCGCGCAAGAACCGTCTGCATCATCGATCCGGAAAACACCGGTTCGCTGAACGTCGCGGCAAAGTGCGGTTACAGGGAGTTATTGCGGACAACTTACCACGACAACGCCACGATCCTGCTGGAGCGACAGCCTTGAGGGCGTGTCATCCACCGAATCCGTCGCAATGCAACGCCAACGATGCCCGGATGGCGCCCGTCGCCGGTCAGGCAGAATTGAGGCGTTTCATACTTTCCGTTTCGACACCGGCTTGGCGGGCCGCTTGCTCAAGCATCGAAGCGTCTTCGCCGAAAGCGCGCGTGGCGCGGGCTGCCGCTTCCAGCAAGGGTTGCTTCATGCGCCAGAGAAAGGCCGCGTCGACGCGCGTGCTCGGGCCGGACAGTGTCAATGCACCGAGCAGCATGCGCCCCGGTCCGAACACAGGCGCCGACACGCCTGCCGTCTCGGGGTCGCGGTCGCCGATCGATAGATTGTGGTAGGTTTCGCGGATGGTGTCGTAAGGCTCGCCCTGCTCGCCGGAAAACGCCGCAAGCACCCGTCCGCCCGAACCGGACAGCAACGGCAACACGTCGCCCTCGCGTATGGTGTAGCGGATGGGATGCTTGGACTCGACACGATAGAGACAGGTGCGGACATCGCCCGAGCGGACATAGAAGGCGACGCTTTCCCAACTTCGGTCGGCCAGGTCGCGCATGATCGGCAGCAGGATGTCGGCCGCCACCACAGAACGCTGGTAGAGCGCACCAAGCCGGAAGGTGGCTGGACCGAGGCGGTAGCGGCCATCATCGAGGCGTTCCAGCAATTGCCCGCGCAGCAAAGAGTTCGCCAGCCTCAGGATCGTGCTCTTATAGAAGCCGGTTCGCACCGCGATTTCGGCAAGGCTGAGCGACCGGCCGGCCGAGGCGAAGGCATCGAGGATGGCGATCGCGCGATCGAGTGCGGCAACGCCATCGTTCGATGCAGGCCTGGATCGCGCTTCAGTCATCCGCTCGACGATTTCATTTTGGTTTCCAGTTCGGACAGAGTCTGACAAAGTCAATTGTGCCTTAAGCGCTGCGTTCTGTCTAGCAGAATGGCGTTCCTGTTGACAGAACGCGGTGAAATCGGCATGACTTTTGAGCGGGTCTGAATTCAGGCACGTTTTTGGCAGGCACCGGAGGAGGTGTCGTGATTTGGAGGAATCCCATGCTGAACAGACGCAGATTCTTGATGAACAGCGCGGCGGCCGGCGCCGGTTTCGCGGCGTTGCATCTCACACCCGCCTTTGCGCAGGACGCACCGCAGATCCAGATCTTCGTGCCGGCGGCGCCCGGCGGCGGCTGGGACCAGACGGCGCGCGCCATGGACCAGGTGCTGCGTAGCGAGAAGCTGATCTCCGGTTCGCAGATCACCAATGTCGGTGGCGCCGGCGGCACGGTCGGCCTGCCGCAGTTCGTCAATCAGTGGAACGGCAAGGGCAATGCGCTGATGGTTGCCGGCATGGTCATGGTCGGCGCCATCATTGCCAACAAGTCCGCCAACAACCTCACGCAGGTCACGCCGATTGCCCGCCTCACCGGTGAGTTCGAAGCGCTGGTGGTGCCGGCAGCCTCGCCGTTCAAGACGGCAGCCGATTTCGTCGCCGCTCTCAAGGCCGATCCGACCCAGGTTCCGGTGGCAGGGGGCTCGGCTGGCGGCTCGGACCACATCCTGTTCGGCCTGATCGCCAAGACGGCCGGCGTTCCGGCAACCAACCTCTCTTACGTGCCGTTCGCCGGCGGCGGCGAGGCGCTGTCGGCGCTGCTCGGCAACCAGGTCGCGGCCGGTATTTCCGGCTTCGGCGAGTTCTCCGAACAGGTCAAGGCGGGAGCGCTTCGGCTGCTCGCCATTTCCGCGGACAAGCGCCAGGAGGGCATCGACGCACCGACGCTGAAGGAAGCCGGCATCGATGTCGAGCTGTTCAACTGGCGCGGCGTCTTTGCACCGCCGGGCGTGTCCGATGACGACAAGGCAGCGATGATCAAGCTGGTCGAGACAATGGCCAAGAGCGACGCCTGGGCTAAGGAATGCAAGAACCGCAACTGGACGCCGATCTTGCTCACCGGTGACGACTACGCGAAATTCGTCGCCGAGGACACCGCCCGCATCGCAACGATCCTCAAGGATCTCGGCCTTGCCTGATGCCTCCAAGGGGGCGGCCTGCGCCGCCCTCTCCCCGACATTCGTCAACGGCATGGACATACGATCGATCGCGAGTGAGAGTGCGGTCAAGGCTGGCCGTGGGAAGCCGGTCATCTCGGGAGGACGATCATGAGCACCAGCAACCAGCAGGCGACGCCCTCGCGCCTGGCCGTGCCCGAATTGTCAATCGGCATCGGGCTTCTCGCCTGTGCCGCGGCGGTGGCCTGGCAGACCCTGGCGATCCCGGTGTCGCCGCTCTATTCCAAGGTCGGCCCGACCGTCTTTCCCTACATCACCATGACCGGCATGGTGATCCTTTCCCTCCTCCTCATCGTTGCCGCCCTGCGGGGCGGCTGGCAGCCCGAGGAAGAAAAGGAAACGCCGACCGACTGGAAGGCGATGGGCTTCGTGGTCGTCGGGTTGCTCGCCAACCTGCTGCTGATCCAGCCGCTCGGCTTCACCGCCGCCTCCGTGATCATGTTCGTTCTCATTTGCTACGGCTTCGGCAGCAAGCGCCCGTTGCGTGACGCGCTGCTTGGCCTGATCCTGGCGCTTGCCGCCTATTTCGGCTTTGCCAGGGCACTCGGCGTCAACATCGGCGCCGGCTTCGTCGAAAACCAGCTGAACACGATCATCAACTCGATCATCAGCATGTTGAGGGCCTGACGCCATGGAGACGTTCGGCCATCTCGCACATGGATTTTCGGTCGCCTTTACACCGGTCAATCTCATGTGGTGCCTGGTCGGCACCACGCTGGGAACAGCGATCGGCGTGCTGCCTGGCCTCGGGCCGGCGCTGACCATCGCCCTGCTTTTGCCGATCACCTACCAGGTGGCGCCGGAGGCTTCTTTCATCCTGTTTGCCGGCATCTACTACGGCGCCATGTATGGCGGCTCGACGACATCGATTCTGCTCAACACGCCGGGCGAAAGCGCCACCATCGTCACTGCACTCGAGGGCAACAGGATGGCCCGCTCCGGTCGTGGCGGCGCGGCATTGGCCACCTCGGCGATCGGCTCCTTCGTCGCCGGCACCATCGGCACCATGGGCGTCGCCTTCCTGGCGCCGATCGTGGTCAAGTTCGCGCTGTCTTTCGGCCCGGCCGAGTATTTTTCGCTGATGGTATTGGCCTTCATTACGGTTTCGGCAGTGCTCGGCTCGTCATCGGTTCGCGGCCTGACCAGCCTGTTCGCCGGCTTCGTCATCGGCATGATCGGCGTCGACCTGCAGACCGGGCAGCCGCGCTTCACCTTCGGCACGAGCGAATTGCTCGACGGTGTCGATGTCATCATCGTCGCCGTCGGCCTCTTCGCGGTCGGCGAGACGCTGTACATGGCCTCGCGCCGCTACGCCGGCAAGGACGAGATCGTACCGCTGAAGGGGTCGCTCTACATGACTGCGGCCGAATGGGCGCGCTCGTGGAGGCCATGGCTGCGCGGCGCCCTGATCGGCTTCCCGATAGGCGCCATGCCGGCCGGCGGCGCCGAAATCCCGACCTTCCTGTCCTATGCGATCGAAAAGAAGCTCTCCCGGCACAAGGAAGAGTTCGGCACCGTCGGTGCCATCGAAGGCGTTGCCGGCCCTGAAGCCGCCAACAACGCCTCGGCTGCCGGCGTGCTGGTGCCGATGCTGACGCTCGGTCTGCCGACATCGGCGACCGCGGCGATCATGCTGTCGGCCTTCCAGAGCTACGGCATCAATCCGGGGCCGCTGCTGCTGACGACGCAGGCCGATCTGGTCTGGGGCCTGATCGCCAGCCTGTTCATCGCCAACGTCATCCTCGTCATCCTCAACCTGCCGCTGATCGGGCTGTGGGTACGGCTGCTGAAGATCCCGGCACCGCAGCTCTATGCCGGCATCCTGGTGTTCGCCACGGTCGGCACCTACGGCATCTCGCAATCGCCGATCGATCTTGTCATCCTCTATCTGCTCGGTGCGGCCGGGTTCCTGATGCGGCGCTTCGATTTCCCGACCGCGCCGGTCATCATCGGCATGATCCTCGGGCCGCTCGCCGAGACGCAGTTCCGCCGCGCGATGACCATTTCGAACGGCGACTGGACGGTGTTCTATAGGCATCCGCTGTCGCTGACGCTGTTGACGCTGGCGTTCATCGGCCTGGTCGGGCCGCACATCTGGGCCTATGTCGAGCGCCGGCGCCTGCGCGGACCGGAGCATGTGCCTGGCGATGCCTGACCTGCTTGTGACGTCATGACCGATCTGCTTTCCGGCATCCGCGTCCTCGACCTGACCAATGTTCTGGCCGGTCCTTACTGCGCCTATCAGCTAGCTCTGCTCGGCGCCGATGTGATCAAGGTCGAGGTGCCGCAAGGCGGCGATCTGGCGCGCCAGCTCGGCGCCTCGCCGGAACTCAACAAAGCCGGAATGGGCGCTTCGTTCCTGGCCCAGAACGCCGGCAAACGGTCGGTGGTGCTCGATCTCAAGATGGAGGCCGATCGCGAGCGTTTCCTCGATCTGGTCGCCTCCGCCGACGCGCTGGTCGAGAATTTCCGCCCCGGCGTGATGGACCGGCTGGGCCTCGGCTCCGCCAGGCTGAAAGAGGTCCGTCCCGGCCTTGTCTATTGCGCGATATCGGGCTTCGGCCAGACCGGGCCGATGCGCGACAATCCGGCCTACGACCAGATCATCCAGGGGCTTTCGGGCGTCATGAGCATCACCGGCACGCCGGAGACAGCGCCGCTGCGGGTCGGCTATCCCGTCGCAGATACGCTGGGTGGTCTGGTCGGTGCCTTTGCCATCACTGCTGCGCTGGTGAAGCAGAAGACAAGCGGCGAGGGCGCCTTCCTCGATGTGTCGATGCTCGAATGCACGCTCTCCGCGCTTGGCTGGCCGGTGTCCAACTATCTGACGGCGGGCGTCGAACCGCAGCCGATGGGCAACGAGAACATGACAGCGGCGCCGTCTGGCGCATTTCGCACCGGCGATGGGCTGCTCAACATTGCCGCCAACAAGCAGGAGCAGTTCGTCACGCTCTGCCAATTGATCGGGCGGCAGGACCTGGTGTCGGATCCGCGTTTTGCCGAGCGTGAGACGCGCAAGCATAACCGCACCGCTCTGAAGGTGCTGATCGAGGAGGCCCTGCACAGCGCCCCGGCCGCCATCTGGGAAGAAAGGCTGAACCGTGCCGGCGTGCCGGCGGGCCGGGTGCTGACGATCCCGCAGGTGTTGGAGGAGCAGCAAGTGACCGAGCGCGGCATGACGACCCGCTTCGAGGGTGTGCCTGGCATGGACCAGCCGCTGACCGTCGTGCGCGGCGGCTTCACGGTCGATGGCGCGGCTCCCGTGCCGACCAGGCCACCGCCGGCGCTGGGCGAACATATGGACGAGGTCTTCGCCAACCTGCAGCCGCGCGCCAAGACAAGGGCGCGGGCATGACAGGGGTACAGGCATGAGCGACGCTGGGAAAAAGAGCGGCCGCGAGCGGGGCGAGGAATGGTGGCAGACCGATATCATTGAAATGCGGCCCGGCGTCATCCGGCTGCGCGGCTATGAAATCCAGGATCTTATCGGCCGCGTCAGCTTTCCGGCGATGATCTGGCTGATGCTGCGCGGCGAATTGCCTGGTGAGGAGCAGGCGGCGCTGCTCGGCATAGCGCTCGGTGCGGCCGTCGACCATGGGCCGCAGGCGCCGTCGATCGCCATTGCGCGCATGGCGGCCACCTGCGGCGTCGGCATCAACAGCGCCATGGCCTCGGCCATCAATGTGCTTGGCGACGTGCATGGGGGTGCCGGCGAACAGGCGCTTTCCTTCTATGGCGAGATCGCCGCGGCGCTCGGTGCCGGCACGACGCTCACGGATGCCGTGGCGGCGCGGCTCCATCGGTTCTTTGCTGAGGAAAAGGGCTACGTGCCGGGGCTCGGCCACCGTTTCCATCCGGTCGATCCGCGCGCGCCGCGCCTCATCGAGCTGACCCGCGATTTCGCCGCGCGTGGCGTCGTCAGCGGGCGCTTCGCCGATATCGCCGAGGCGGTCGAGGCCGAAGTCGCGCGGCGGAAGGGCAAAAAGATCCCGCTCAACATCGACGGCGCCACTGCCGTCATCTATGGCGAGCTCGGCTTCCCGCCGCCGCTGACGCGCGGCCTGTTCGTGCTGTCGCGTTCGGTCGGCATATTGGCGCACGCCTGGGAACAGTCGCAGCAGAGCGAGCGCAACAAGGGACCGTTGCCGCGGGAATGGCTGTGGGCCTATACCGGCACGCCAGTGCGACCGGTTCCCGAATCCGACGAGAACCGGTAAGGCGTCGCCTCAGGCCGGGTTGGCGTGCGCAGGTTCGGGAACCTTCAAGCTCTTCAGCAGCGTCGAAAGATCCGGCTCGTCGATGAGCAACGCCGCGTCAGCCGGCGCCAGCCATGCCCGCTGCCGCGTTCTCGCCTCCGGCCAGTTGGCGAGTTCCTCGGCTACCTCCAGCAGGTAGACGACGACATCGACGCGGACAAAGCGGTTCGACAGCCGTTTCCAGTAGGAATAGATGCCGGCCGGCTCCTTCAACGTCTTGCCGAGAACGCCGGCTTCTTCCCGCGCCTCGATCATGGCCGCCTTGCGTCCGCCCTTGCCCTTCATCGGCCAGCCCTTGGGAACGATGAAGCGCCTCGTCGTGCGCGAGGTGACCAGCAATACCTCGATGTCGCCACGCTCGCTCACCCGAAAGGGAATGGCTGCCACCTGGCGGATCCGCTCGCCGTTCTTTGCCTTGCGTACCGCTTTCCTCTTTGTCGCTGCCATGCGGAATCCAGTCGAACTTGCCGAAGGGGTTACTCTTTTGCAAAACCCACCTTCTACGCAATGCGGCATTTCAGGCAGATAAGTCGGCTAAATAAATGGAAAGCGCCGGCTTGTCAGCGGCAAGTGCTTACAAAACTGCTGCCCGACGGCTGTAATTGGCAGCTTGGCTTGACCTGAGGCACCTCGGGTCGAGGCAGCGGCGCGATCTGGCGATCCTGGGCGCGGAACTGCTGTTGCTGCTGCTGAAATTGCTGCCTCTGCAGCCTGTTTTCCAGCATCTGCAACTCGTTTTGCTGGACCAGCAGGTTGCGATCGGCGGGATTCACGACCTGCGCTGAAGCAGACAGGCTTGCACTAGGCAACATTGCCGTTGCCAGCGTTGCCGACACAAGAACTGTCGATAGACGAAGCGCCGACATTCCTTCGCTCCCGTACGAAACACAACCCGCAGGACATATAGGGTGTTTGCCCGGCATTGCCATGGTTCGGGTGAATTGCGGCCGTGTTTCAGTCGACGTCGCGCAGGCGGTATCCGACGCCGGTCTCGGTCGTGATGTAGCGCGGCTGGTCGGGCGTTTTCTCGATCTTTTGCCTGAGCTGCCGGACATAGACCCTGAGATATTGCACGTCGGTCGAATCGCCCCAGACCTGCTTCAGCAGAAAATGGTGGGTGAGAACCTTGCCTGCATGCTGCACCAGGATGCGCAGGATGTCGTATTCTTTGGGAGAGAGCTTTACCTCCTTGCCCTCGACCTGGACGATGCGCTTCACCAGGTCGACGGACAGATCGCCGGAGCGGAACACCGGCTTCTCGCCCTGCTGCTGGAACTTGTGGCGGAGTGCAACCCGGATGCGTGCCACCAGTTCGTTCATGCCGAACGGCTTGGTGACATAGTCGTCGGCGCCGAGTTCAAGTGCCGAGACGATGCCGGCCTCATCGGTGCGGCTGGAAAGGATGACCACGGGAACATCCAGCCCGTCGTCGCGCCATTTGCGCAGGAGGTCGTGGCCGCCCATGCCGGGCAGGCCGAGATCGAGCAGGATAAGGTCCGGTCTTTCCGTCTCCACGAGTTCGATCGCGGCCTTGGCATTCGGCGCCTCGCTGACCGCATAACCCTGGCTGCCGAGCCCGACCCGAAGCAGCTTCCGGATCGGCGGTTCGTCGTCGACGACCAATATCCTGACGTTCGAATTCGTCATGCCAAGTCACCAACATCTTGGTCGTCCGTATCGGTTCCGTCGACATCGGGTTGCTCTGCCGGCACCGGCATCCTGATGGTGAAAACCGCACCCGAGCGATCGGTCCTGTTTGCCGCCGAGATCGTGCCGCCCATCGCCTCGATGAAGCCGCGGCAGATCGAGAGTCCAAGCCCGGTGCCGGCGCGGACCTGATCGCGTTTGCGCACGCGGTAAAAGGTGTCGAAAACGCGTTCCAGATCCACCGGCGGAATGCCCGGTCCCTCATCCATGATCTGCAGGCTGACGGAACCGTTGTCGGCCCAGCCCTGCATGCGGATCGTCGAACCCGACGGCGCGTATTTTGCGGCGTTGTCGAGGAGGTTGAACAGCACTTGCTCGAACAGGACAGGGTCGAGCTTCAACATCGGCAGATCCGAGGGGATGTCTATCTCGGTCTTGTGCTCGCCGATGATTTTCCTGGCCCGATCCAGGGCGGAGCCGACAATGTCGCCGACATAGTGGAACGCGTAGTTCGGCTCCATCGTGCCGGATTCTATCTTGGTCATATCGAGCAGATTGGCAATGAAGCGGTTCAGCCTTTCCGATTCATCGAGCACGGTCGACAGCAGCTCTGCCCGGTCCTGTTCGGGAAGTGCGGCCGTGAAGTCCCTGAGCGTGCCGGCGGCGCCCATGATGGCTGCGAGTGGCGTTTTCAGGTCATGGGAAATGGAGGTGAGCAGCGCCGAGCGCAGGCGGTCTGCCTCGGCCGCGAGCCTGGCGCGGTCGACGTCGGCGACGAGCTGGATGCGTTCGATGGCGACCGCGGCCTGGTCGGCGAGCGCATCGAGAAGACGCTGCTGTTCCGGCGTCAGCAGCGGCCCCTGCTTGTCGTTGTCGAGGCCGACGACACCCACGGCCGTACGCCCTGTCCGCAGAGGAAGATAGAGGCGCTTTGCCCCGGGGAGCGTGTCGGCGCCGCGCCCGGCAGCGCGGTTGTGCTCCCAGGCCCAGAGTGCCGCAGCAATGTCCGCCTCAGCCAACGTGTCGTCGGGCGGATAGCCGGCCTTGACCGCGATGGTGCCGTTCTCAGGCAGAAGCAGCACGACGCGCAGCTTCAGCATCGAGGCGATCTGGAAGGCGGTGGCCCACAGAACGTCGTCGAGCGTGCCGGTTCCGGCGAGCTTCTTCGAGAACAGATACAGGTCCTCGGTGGTGCGGGCGCGCGACCGTGCCGCCACCGCCTGGCGCTGCACCCGCGCTGTCAGATTGCTGGCGATGATCGCCACGCAGAAGAAGAAGGCGAGCGCGACAGCGCTTTCCGGGTCGCTGATGTTGAACGTGTACAGCGGGTCGAGAAAGAAGAAGTTGAAAGCCGTGGCGCTGAGAACGGAAGCGAATATCGCCGGCCACAGCCCCGCCGTTACCGCCGACGCCAGCACCGCCATGAGGAAGACTAGGGTGATGTTGCGCACGTCGAGCACGCGCGACAGCAATTCGCCAAACAGCAATGCCGCGACGACATAGCCGGTGACCATCAGATAAGGCCTGATGTCGAGGCGCGGTGGTTGGGCGGTGGTCACGCCCCGTGACGGCTGCGCCTGTTGGTGATCGTCGCCGGAGACGACATGAATGCTGATCTTGCCGGCGTCGCGTATCAGATCATAGGTAACGGAGCCGTCGAACAATTGCCGCCAGCGCGGCTTGCGTGGCTTGCCAGTGATGATGTGGGTGACGTTGTTTGCCGCCGCGTAGCGAAGGACGTCGGCGGCGACGTCCTGGCCGGGTATGGTGACGGCAACGCCGCCCAATTTTTCAGCCAGGCGAAGTGTTGCTGCAAGCCTGTCGCGATCCTGCTCGGACAGGCCGGTCGAACGCGGTGTCTCGACATAGAGCGCCAGCCAGGATGCGCGAAGCCGCTCGGCCTGGCGGCGGGCATAGCGCACGAGCGAGGCGCTGCGCGGATCCTCGTCGACCCAGACCAGGACACGCTCGCTAGCCGCCCACGGCCCGGGGATGGCGTGGGCCTGCATGTGGGTCAGCAACTGCTCGTCGACGCGCTGGGCGGTGCGGCGGAGCGCCAGTTCCCTGAGCGCAGTCAGATTGCCCGGCGAGAAATAGTTCTCGATCGCGCGCTGGGCCGTATTCGGGAGGTAGACCTTGCCTTCCTCGAGCCGCTTGATCAGATCGTCGGGGGTGAGGTCGATGATCTCGATGTCGTCGGCCTGGTCGATGATGGAATCGGGGACTGTTTCGCGAACCCTGACCCGTGTGATCTGCGCCACGACATCGTTCAGGCTCTCGACATGCTGGATGTTGAGCGTCGTGTAGACGTCGATGCCTTGCGTCAGGATTTCCTGTACGTCGAGGTAGCGCTTGGGATGGCGGCTGCCGGGGGCGTTGGTATGGGCGAGCTCGTCGACGAGGACCAGGGCAGGGCGCCGGGCGAGGATGGCGTCGAGATCCATCTCCTCGAGGATGCGTCCCTTGTAGTCGACCTTGCGGCGCGGGATCAGCTCATAGTATTCCACCAGCGCCTGGGTTTCCTGGCGGCCGTGCGTCTCGACGACGCCGATCACCACGTCCATCCCGTCGGCCAGCCTGGCGCGGCCCGACATAAGCATCTCGTAGGTCTTGCCGACGCCGGGTGCGGCGCCGAGAAATATCCTCAGGCGACCGCGCTCCTCCCGCTCGGCATGCTCGAGCAGCGCGTCGGGAGAGGGCCTGGTTTCGTTGCTTCTGTCGTCCGGCATTGCCATCGGTGTGGATCATGAACGGCGCCGGCTTCGGTGTCGATCCCGGCGCAGTCGCTCATTGCCTGGTCGCTTCGTCCAGCGCAAGGTTGAGGGCCAGCACATTGACGACCGGCTCGCCGATGAAGCCGAGCTGCCGGTCCTCGATATGACTGTCGACAAGCGATTTGATCTTCGCTTCATCGACGCCCCTGGCCTTGGCCACCCTGGCGACCTGGAAATAGGCGGCTTCGGTGCTGACATGCGGGTCGAGGCCGCTGCCTGACGTGGTGACCAGATCCATCGGCACCGGCTGGCTCGGGTTTTCAGCCTTCAATTTGCCGGCGTCGCCCTTGATGCGGTCGATCAGCTTGGCGTTGGTCGGGCCGAGATTCGAGCCGCTGGAAGCGGCGGCATTGTAGCCGTCGCCGGCTGCCGAGGGGCGGCCATGGAAATAGCGATCGCCGGCGAATGCCTGGCCGATCAGTTCGGAACCGACGACCTTGCCATCCTTCTCGATCAGGCTGCCATTGGCCTGGTGCGGAAACAGCGCCTGGGCAATACCGGTCATGCCGATCGGATAGATAAGACCGGTCAGGACGGTGAAGAAAACGATCATGACGATCGCGGGTCTGATTTGTCTGAGCATGACGTGGTTCCTTATGCGAGGCCGAGGGCGGTGATGGCCATGTCGATCGCTTTGATGCCGACGAAGGGGACGATGATGCCGCCGAGGCCGTAGACGAGAAGGTTGCGGCTGAGCAGCGCGCCGGCGCCGATCGCACGATATTTGACGCCTCTCAGCGACAGCGGGATCAGCGCTATGATGATCAGCGCGTTGAAGATGATGGCCGACAGGATGGCGCTCTGCGGCGTCGCCAGATGCATGACGTTGAGCGCCTGCAGCGGACCGGCGGTCTGCCCCGGTGCGATGTAGAAGACGGCGAACATTGCCGGGATGATAGCAAAGTACTTGGCCACGTCGTTGGCGATGGAAAAGGTCGTCAGCGAGCCGCGCGTCATCAGCAGCGCCTTGCCGATCTCGACGATCTCGATCAGCTTGGTCGGATCGCTGTCGAGATCGACCATGTTGCCGGCCTCGCGCGCGGCGACAGTGCCGGTGTTCATGGCGACGCCGACGTCAGCCTGCGCAAGGGCTGGCGCATCGTTGGTGCCGTCGCCGCACATTGCGACCAGCTTGCCTTTGGCCTGTTCGTCGCGGATGAGTTTCAGCTTGTCCTCGGGCGTCGCCTGGGCAAGGAAGTCGTCAACGCCGGCTTCCGCCGCGATTGCCGCCGCCGTCATCGGATTGTCGCCGGTGATCATCACCGTGCGGATGCCCATGCGGCGCAACTCGGCGAAACGCTCGCTGATGCCGCCCTTGACGATGTCCTTGAGGTGGACGACGCCGAGCAGGCGCCCGTCGCGCTCGACCGCCAGCGGCGTGCCGCCGGACTTGGCGATGTCGTCGGCGATCGCCTGGAGGTCGCGGACGGTGTCGCTGCCGGGGCGCGCAGCATGGGCGGCGACAGTCGATTGGTTGACATGGGCGAGAATGGAATCGACGGCGCCCTTGCGGACCGAGGAGCCTTCCAGGTCGACGCCGCTCATGCGGGTCTGCGCGGTGAAGGGCACGAAGGTCGCATGCAGCGTTGCCATGTCGCGGGCGCGGATGGCGTATTTCTCCTTCGCTAGCACGACGATCGAGCGGCCTTCCGGCGTTTCGTCGGCAAGCGAGGCAAGCTGGGCCGCATCGGCCAGCTCCTGCTCGGTGACGCCCTTGACCGGGCGGAATTCCGTCGCCTGGCGGTTGCCGAGCGTGATCGTGCCGGTCTTGTCGAGCAGCAGCGTGTCGACGTCGCCCGCAGCTTCGACCGCGCGGCCCGACATGGCCAGTACGTTGAACCGCACCAGGCGGTCCATGCCGGCGATGCCGATGGCCGAGAGCAGAGCGCCGATCGTCGTCGGGATCAAGGTCACGAACAGGGCGACCAGCACGGTCACCGAGATATAGCCGCCCGAATAGGAAGCAAAACTGGGAATCGTTGCTGTCGCCAGCACAAAGATCAGCGTCATGCCGACCAGCAGGATGTTGAGCGCGATCTCGTTCGGTGTCTTCTGGCGCTCGGCGCCTTCGACCAGCGAGATCATGCGATCAAGAAACGTATGGCCGGAAGCTGCAGTGATGCGCACGCGGATCCAGTCGGACAGAACCTGCGTGCCGCCGGTCACGGCCGAACGGTCGCCGCCGGATTCGCGGATCACAGGCGCGGATTCGCCGGTGATCGCGGCTTCATTGACCGAGGCGACGCCTTCGACCACTTCGCCGTCCGACGGGATGATGTCGCCGGCCTCGACGAGCACGATGTCGCCGACCTTCAGGCTGGTGCCGGGCACCAGCTTGAACCTGGTGCGGTCGTCGCCGGTCAGCAGCTTGGCCTGGGCTTCGGTCCGCGCCCGGCGCAGCGAGTCGGCCTGCGCCTTGCCGCGGCCCTCAGCCACCGCCTCGGCGAAGTTGGCGAAAAGCACGGTGAACCATAGCCAGATGATGATCTGCAGGGTGAAGCCCAGATCGCCGCCACCGGTGACGAGGTCCTTGACGAAGAGGACGGTGGTGAGCGCCGAGACGATGGCGACAACGAACATCACCGGATTCCTGACCAGCGTGCGCGGATTCAATTTCCTGAAGGCTCCGCCAATAGCGGGCAGCAAGATGCGGGCATCCATGATGCTCGCGGATTTGGACTGGCTCATTTGGTGGCTCCAGTGTCGATATTGTTGGATGGCACCGATCGATCGGATGCCGAAAGAAGATGCGGAAGCCCATAGGCCAGCAACCAGATCACGATCATGGCTGCCGCAATGCCGAGGAACGTGGACATGGGCGGGAACGGAGGAGGAGTTGCCTCCCCCTCACGATCGGCGCGACGCCGAACGTTGCGACGCATGATCTTCAACCAGGACATGGCTGTAACCAGGGCATGGCGGTTCAGAATGTCTGCCCGTGGGTGCCAGCCAGATGTTCGACGATCGGCCCGACCGCCAGGGCCGGGAAGAAGGTGAGGCCGCCGACGATCAGGATGACGCCGACCAGCAACCCGACGAACAACGGGCCGTCGGTGGGGAAGGTGCCGGCGGAGAGTGGGACCGTCTTCTTTGCCACCAGCGAGCCGGCGATAGCCAGGGCCGGAATGATGACCAGGAAGCGACCCATCAGCATGCCGATGCCAAGTGTGATGTTGTACCAGGGCGTGTTGCCGGTGAGGCCGCCAAAGGCCGAACCGTTGTTCGCCGCCGCCGAGGTGTAGGCATAAAGAACCTCGGAGAAGCCGTGTGGGCCAGCATTGGCCACGGAGGCGACGGCGGTCGGCAGCACCACCGCTATTGCGGTGAAGATCAGCATCGCCAGCGGCAGGCAGAGGATAGCCAGCATTGCCATCTTTACCTCCTTGGCCTCGATCTTCTTGCCGAGATATTCAGGCGTGCGGCCGACCATAAGTCCGGCGACGAACACCGCCACGACGATGAACATCAGGATGCCGTAGAAGCCAGCGCCAACTCCACCGACAATGACCTCGCCGAGCTGCATGTTGATGATCGGGATCATGCCGCCAAGCGCGGTGAAGCTGTCATGCATGGCATTGACGGCGCCGCAGGACGCGGCAGTGGTGATGACCGCAAACAGCGCCGACAACGCGATGCCGAAGCGGCTCTCCTTGCCTTCCATGTTGCCGCCGTCAATGCCAAGGGCGTGGACCAGCGGGTTGCCGGCGGCTTCCGCCCAGTAGCAGACGGCAACGCCGGCGATGAACAGAGCGCCCATGGCGGCCAGGATCGCCCAGCCCTGGCGCTGGTTGCCGACCATGCGGCCGAAGACATTGGTAAGCGCTGCGCCGAGGGCGAAGATCGTCACCATCTGGATCAGGTTCGAGATCGCATTGGGATTTTCGAAAGGATGCGTGGCATTGGCGTTGAAGAAGCCGCCGCCGTTGGTGCCGAGCATCTTGATGGCGATCTGCGAGGCAACCGGTCCAACTGCAATCGTCTGCTGCGCGCCTTCGAGCGTCGTCGCATTGACGTAGGCGCCAAGCGTCTGCGGCATGCCGAGATAGACGTAGACCAAGGTCAATACGATGCAGAGCGGCAGCAGCAGATAGAGCGTGCAGCGGGTGATATCGACCCAGAAATTGCCGATCGATTTGCCGGAGGCGCGGGCAAAGCCGCGGATCAGCGCAACGGCGATGGCGATGCCGGTCGCCGCGGACAGGAAGTTCTGCACGGTGAGGCCGGCCATCTGCATGAGATAGGACATCGTGCTTTCGCCGCCGTAATTCTGCCAGTTGGTGTTGGTCATGAAGCTGGCGGCGGTGTTGAAGGCGAGCCCGGGTTCGACGGCCGTCATGCCGGCCGGATTGTAGGGCAGGCGGCCCTGCACGCGCTGTAGAGCATAGAGCACCAGGAACCCTGCCAGATTGAAGAACAACAGGGCGGCTGCGTAGCTTGTCCAGTGCTGTTCCTCGCGCTCGCTGGTTCCCGAGATGCCATAAAGCCCGCGTTCAAGCGGGCCAAGAATCGGCGACAGAAATGTGCGATCGCCGTTGAAGATGCGATGCATGTAGCCGCCGAGCGGCTTCACCAGCAAAACGACGATCCCGCAATAGACGAGGATCTGTATCCATCCGTTGAGAGTCATGAGTGTAGCTTTCCGTGCCTTGCACCAGAAAAGATCAGAAGCGCTCTGGGCGAACGAGGGCGTAGGTGAGGTAGGCGAGGAGGAACAAGGTCACACCGCCAGCGAGGATATAGTCGACAAGCATGGTCGGATCCTTCTGCTCAAATTCTGTCGCAGGCTTTGACATAGGCGAAGGACAGGGCAAAAAACAAAACCCCAATCCCGAGAACAATGATGTCCATTGTTATATTCCTTGCTTCCGCTTGTACTTTTCACCCACAATCAGCAGGTTCGAAATTCCATGGAGACGACCCGCCGCACCTTGGTTGGCGGCGGCGTCAGGAGCGCTTTGCTCGGGATGGAATATGCACCCGACCGCCATAAAGGTTCGAGACGGGGCGGAGGGGAAAGAAATAAAAACCCTATAAAGGTTTGCCGGCCGGGGCGGTCGTCGAAACGTTGTGCTGACGCCCGGGATGCCGGCCGTATCTCGGAAAGAATGTCAGCGACTGCCTACGGGGAAGGCCGGCGGTGCTTCCAGGGCATTTCTTGTTCCAGCTGCGTCGAGATGGCGAGCACCATCGCCTCGTCGCCATAGCGGCCGATCAGCTGTACGCCGATCGGCACGCCGCCGCCGGACCAGCCGAGCGGCAGCGAGATCGCCGGCTGTCCGGAGATGTTGAAGGGGAAGGCGAAGACGGCGTCCGTCCATTTCGCATTGTAGCGGTCGATGTCGGGTTCCGACATGTCGTAATAGCCCAGAGGTCGTGGCAGTTGCGCCAGCGTCGGGGTGACGAAGAGATCGTAGGCCACGAGATCGCCGACGATGTCGCGGCCGACCTGCCGCAGTTGCTCGATATCGGAGATATGGCGGATGCCGCTCGTCGATCTGCCCCGCTCGATGATTGCCCAGGTCACCGGCTCAATGTCGTCAGGCGTGACCGGCCGGCCGATTACCGTTTCATGGTAGCCGAAGGTTGCTGCCGTCTGCACGCAGGTCATGTTAGTGTAAGTCTTCCAGACCGCCTCGGCGTCGAGCGGCATGTCGTGTTCCTCGACATCATGGCCGAGACGCTCGAGCACGGCGACGGTCGCCAGCACCGTGGCCTTGACCTCCGGGTTGATCGGCGTGCCGTTTGGCGGCGTCACGGAAAAGCCGACGCGCAGCTTTTTCGGCGTATGCGAGGACAGGTCGAGCCAGCTGCCGCTGGGAATCGGCGGTGTATAGGGATCGCCCGGCAGCGCGCCGGCGACGGCATCGAGATAGGCCGATGTGTCGCGCACCGTGCGGGAACAGCACAGGAAATAGGCGCTGCCGTACCAGTAGTCGCCAAAGGGCGCCAGGCTGACGCGCCCGCGCGACGGCTTCAGGCCGACGATGCCACAGCAGGAGGCCGGGACGCGGATCGAGCCGGCGCCATCGCTGGCCTCGGCGATCGGCACCATGCGCGAGGCGATTGCCGCTGCCGCTCCGCCGCTCGAACCGCCGGGCGTGATGCCTTCCTTCCACGGGTTCTTCGTCGTCCCATAGAGCTTTGGCTCGGTGGTGATCGACCAACCGTTTTCGGGCGCATTAGACTTGCCGACGAGCACCAGCCCCGCCGCCTTCATGCGACGGACGACTTCGGTGTCGAAGTCGGCGACGATGTCCTTCAGAAAGAAACAGGAGTTGGTGTTCGGCGCTCCGGTCCAGGACGAGGCCAGTTCCTTGAGCAGGAACGGCACGCCGGCGAACGGTGCGTTTCTGTCGACCGCTTCGGCCGAGGTGCGCGCCATGTCGTAGAGCCGGTGGATTACCGCGTTCAGGGCCGGGTTGAGCCGTTCGATCATGGTGATGGCCGCCTCGACCAACTCGGCCGGCGTGACCTCGCCGCGCTTCACCAACCCGGCCAGGTCCAGTGCGTCGGACTCGGCGTAGGTTTCGAGGAAGCTGTCGGTGATCTCAGCCATGTCTTACTCCCATGGCCTCGGCTTGTGCAGAGGACCGTTGCGGCAGCCCGCGGACCGTCGTGGCCGCCGCTTCAGTTGCGCGGCACGGTCAGGCCAACTCGATCGTCCGCCGCTCTTCGATGCTCTGCTCGGCGGCAAGCACGATGCGCAGGCTGTTGACGGCAGCATTCATCTGCTCAGTCAGATCGAGATCGTCGCGGATGGCGCGCAGGAAGAATGCCTGCTCGCGATCGCAAAGCTCCTGGTGACCGGGTTCGTCCTCCATGCTGACGATCTCGTCCGGCTTCTTGAAATTCTTGGCGTCGTCGACCTCAGCGTAGTGGATCTTCAGCGCATCGGTCTTGGTGTGGCGATCGATGTCGGCGGAATCAGACACTTCGGCGTCAGCCGCGTTGCTTGCCGTTTGCCCGGCGACAATGGAGACGGCGCCCTTGGGGCCGACGACGTCCTTCACGAAATATGCCGTCTC
Organism: Mesorhizobium sp. M00.F.Ca.ET.216.01.1.1; assembly: GCF_004010325.2. Lineage (GTDB taxonomy): Bacteria > Pseudomonadota > Alphaproteobacteria > Rhizobiales > Rhizobiaceae > Mesorhizobium. Next base: position 82,104 of record NZ_SADR02000023.1, on the reverse strand, counting down.
GCTCATCATCGGTCCCCAGCCGGCCTCATACCAGCCGACCGAACCGTCATCGAAGGTGACGTGCAGATGCCCGTAATTCTGCTTGGCTGCATCCGCCCACAATTTGGCACCGATGCCGTGGACGCGGACCGGCTTGGCGCCGGTCAACTGGCACATCACGTCGACATAGTGCACACCGCAATCGACGATCGGGATCAGCGAGTCGATCAGGTTCTTATGCCAGTGCCAGGCGCTGCCGCTGCTCTGCTGGTTGAGGTTGAGGCGCATGACCAGCGGCTTGCCCAGCGTCCTGCCGACCTCGATGAACTTGATCCACGAGGGGTGGACGCGCAAGATATAGCCGAGCACCAGCTTGCGATTCTTTGCACGCGCTGCGGCGACGACCTTTTCGGCGTCCTCGATGTTGGTGGCGAGCGGCTTTTCCATGAACACATGGCAGCTTGCGGCGATCGCCTTCAGCGCATATTCGGCATGGGTGTTGGGCCAGCTGTTGATGGAAACGGCGTCCGGCCTGGTCTCCTTCAGCGCCTGGTCGAAATCCTCGTAGAGCGGGTAGCCTGATAGTTCCGCCGGGATCTTCTTGTTGCTCTTGATTGAGCGGCTCATGAGGCCGACGATCTCGAACCCGTCGAGCCGGTGATAGGCGCTGGCATGCGATGCGCCCATGTTGCCGAGACCAATCACCAGCACTTTCACCTTGTCGGACAAAGCCACCTCCCTTGTTCTTGCTTGAGTCGCGGGCGGCGATCGGGTCGCCGCCCGTATGGTCGTTTGCCGGCGCCCTACTTGACCGCCGAGTCGAACAGATGCGCCTTGATGTTCTCGACATCGAGCGCGGCAAAGCTCTCCGACAGCTTGTAGCCGTCGGCGTCGGCCTTGACCTTGGCCTTGTCGAAGCTGTTGGCCGGGCCGATCAGTTCGTTGGTGCAGACGTCCTCGGCCTTCACCGGATTGCTGATCTGGCCGATCTTGTGGATTTCGTCGAAGAAGCCCTGCCAGCTCGCCATGTCGTGCGAGCCCCAGCCGCCGCGCCTGTCCATGTCGCCGCGGAAGACGTTGATCTGCTGCAGGATCGAGGTGGTGCCGAGCTCAGGCCCGAGATTCTTGGCCAGCGTCGGGAACTGCTCGAACACCGCTTCGACGGCCGCGCGCGGATTTTGGTACCCAAACTCAAGACCCATCGCCCAGCCGCGCAGATATTTCTCCAGGAACGCCTTGCGCTCGGGATCCTCGAGATCGGCTGCCCGAACGACGAAAGTGTTGGCCGGCAGCTTCGAGTTCTGCACGCCGAGCCAGTATTCGAAGTCCAGGCCCTTGGCGATCCACTCGGCGCGCAGCCCTTCCCACGACAGAGCCGCATCGCCCTGGCCGCCGGCAAGCGCTGTGCCCCAGGTCGGCCAGCCGGCCTCGACATACTTCACCTTCTTGATGTCGACGCCTTGCGACGCCAGCAGCGGATCGGTGATCGACTGCCATGCGGCCGAGCCGAGCAGGATGGTCTTGCCTTCGAGTGACTTCAGATCCTTCGATCCCTCTCCCTTGCGGAAGGCGAAGCTGAACGTATCGCGCGCGCCCATGTGGAACACGGATTTGAGCTTCATGCCGTTCTGGATGGCGAAGGAGAAGACGCCGGGCGAGGGGAAGCCCATGTCGGCCTGGCCGACATCGACGAACTTCACCGTGGCGGTGCCGTCCGACGGGCCAGGCTGCATATCGGTGTTGAGGTCACCGAAATAGCCTGCCTTCTTGGCTCCCCAATACGGATAGTCGTCGAGCACTTCGAGCGTGCCACGCGGCGAAATCCAGGTGAACTTGCTGTAGGGCTCGGCCTTCGCCCTGATGCCCGAGGCGCCGAGCGCCGTGGCCGTCACCAGCCCGGCGCCGCTCACCTGCAGGAAATAACGGCGGCTGATGCCTGCTTTTGGACCGATGTCGATGGAACTTTGTTTGGTCATGGCATTTCCCCTTTTTGTTGCTTGGTAATCTCTGCCTTGTCGCCCGCCTCCCGGGCGCCATCGTTCTCCGGCGCTTAGCGCATGTCGCGTCCGATAAGATTCACGCGGCGCGCTTTAAGTCTTTGCCTCCATGCACGTCGTGTCCCAAAACCGCTGCGCACTTTTGGGTGACATGCATCATGCCTCCCAGCTTGCCCACCTCTTGCCGATCAGGAAGAAGAGCACGTAGATGAGGATGCCGAGCGCCGAGAGGACCAGAACCACCGCGAAGAATTGCGGCATCTGGATCATCGACGAATAGGTGGTCAGCCGGTTGCCGAGGCCGAAGCCGCCGCCGACCATCTCTGCGCCAACCGCGGTCAGCAGTCCAAAGATCGCGCCGATCATCAGGCCGACGAGGATCATCGGCAGCGCCATCGGCGCGCGGATTTTCCAGAAGATCTGCAAGGTGCTGGCGCCATAGGAGCGCGCCAGCGCGATCTTGGCGCTGTCGACGCGGCGAAAGCCGGTCGCGGCGTTGATCATCACCATCGGCCCGGCGGCGAGCGCCACCGCAATGATGCGCGGCGTATAGCCGAAACCGAAACGCAGGATCAAAAGCGGCACCAGCGCCAGCATCGGCGTGGTGACCAGCAGCAGGATGTAAGGCGCGACGATCTTCTCGGCGAACGGAAATTGCGTGATCACGGCGGCCATGACCAAGCCGATGATGGCGCCGATCGCGAAGCCGGCGACCAACTCGACCAGCGTGTAGCCAAGATGCGGCGCGATCAGCGGGAATTCGTCGAACAGCGCGTAGGCGATCGCGCTTGGCGGCGGCATGATGTATGGCGGCACATGAAACAGCCGCAGCGCCAGCTCGATGCCGCCGATGATGACCACAGCAACGGCGGCGATGGCGGCGACCTCGGTGCCCGACTTGATGCCGGGACCACTGGCGAAGGCCGAAAGGTTGGTGAGGCTGACGTCGTGCCCGTCGCCTGCCTTGGTCTTCGAGAATTCCGGGATGGCGTCGCCTCCGCTCACGGCCTGATCCTCACGATTTCAGCTGCATGGTGATCCGGCGTCTTCGGCCGGACGCGGTCGCCGACAATGTCCATCTTGATGGTGTTGGTGAGGTCGAAGACCTCTTTCGTCGCCATGATCTCCAGCGAGCGTGGCCGTGGAAACGGCACGCGATATTCCTTGGCAACGCGCCCGGGCCGAGCGCTCAGTACCGCCACCCTGTCGGAGAGGAAAATCGCCTCCTCGATGCTGTGGGTGATGAAGACGATGGTGGTCTTGGTGTCGAGCCAGATCTCCTCGACGAGCCGGTTCATCTCCTCACGGGTGAAGCTGTCGAGCGAGCCGAACGGCTCGTCCATCAGCAGAACGGACGGCTTGAGCGACAGCGCTCGAACGATCGCGGCACGCTGCTGCATGCCGCCCGAAAGCTCGCGCGGAAACTTGCCGCCGAAGCCGTCGAGCCCGACGCGGTGAAGCAGATGCGCGATCCAGGCGCGATCCGGCTTCTCCCCCTTGATCTCGAACGGAAAACGGATGTTGGCGTCGAGATTGCGCCAAGGCAGCAGGTTTGCCTCCTGGAAGACGATGCCGATATCGGGATGCGGACCGGTGATCTCTCTGCCGTCGAGCAGGATTGCGCCGCTGGTCAGGCGATGCAGGCCGGACATCGACCACAAAAGGGTGGTCTTGCCACAGCCGGAGGGGCCGACGATCGAGACGATTTCATTGGCAGGAACGTCGAGGCTGCAGCGGTCCAGCGCCAGCAGGTCGCCGGAAGCCGTATGGTAGATCTTGGTCGCTGCCTGCACACCAAGCTTCGGGGTCGTTGCATTGCCCGCGTTCATGCGCCCCTCGGGGATATGCGCGATGATCCAGTGGCTCATCCGTCTAGAGAAATCAGTCTGTAACTATCCTACTTTCCTGTCAAGCGACGCGCAGATGCGTTCAAGCGTCAGGTGAGCAATCGCATATGTATCGTATTGTTTTCATACTGTTTTTTTGCATCTTGATAAGCTTGTTACTTTCCTACATAATCCTAAAAACTGACTGTGGTGAGAAGCCTTACGCGAGGACCTCCCCGCAAGCGCATGGAACGGCAGCGCGCAAATATGATAGAGGCTAGGTCGACAAACGGCGGAGGAAGACTGACTTCATGACCGAAGCTGACAGCCCGGCACGGCAGACCTCTGGCGACGAGCCCGACGGGCACGACCATGTCAGGCGCATCCCCGACATCATCTCGCTGGTGAAGGACTCCTACGGTGACCTTAGCCCGGCGGAGCGTCGCGTCGCCGATGTCGTGCTCGACAACGTGAAGTTCGCGGTCGACGCTTCCAATGCCGCGCTCGCCCAACGCGCTGAGGTCAGCGAGCCCACCGTGACCCGCTTCTGCCGCGCCATCGGCTGCGAAGGCGTGCGCGATTTCAAGCTGAAGCTGGCGCAGAGCCTTGTCGTCGGTGCGCTTTACCTGAGCAAGCCGCCACCTACGAGCAACGACAATGGGATGCCGTTCTGGAACGCGGTGTTCGGCGAGGCGCGCCGGGCGCTGCAGGAGGCCGAGCGGCAGCTCGATCCGGCGCAGTTGCAGAAGGCGGCGGAACTCATTGCCAAGGCGCGCCAGGTGACGGTGTTCGGGCTCGGCGGCAGCTCTTCGGCGCTGGCGCAGGAAACCCAGTACCGGCTGTTCCGCTACGGCATTACCATTAGCGCCCAATGCGATCCGTATCTGATGCGGATGACGGCCTCGACATTGAAACCCGGGGACCTGGTGATCGCCATTTCGGCGACGGGACGCACGCGCGAGGTGATCGAGGCCGTGGAACTTGCCAAGCACTACCGCGCCAACGCGATCTGCGTGACCGCGCCCGACACCGACCTTGCGCGGGCTTGCGACGTCAGGCTGACGGTGGCGGTGCCAGAATATCCCGACACGCTGAAGCCGACAGCCTCGCGGTTTGCTTTCCTGGCCGCGATCGACCTGATGGCGGTGGCGGCCGCCTACAAACTCGACGGCTCGGCGCGCGAAACGGTTCGCCGCATCAAATACAACGCCCAGATCCACCGCACCGGCAAGGAGATGGAGCCGCTCGGGGACTGAGAGATTGCGCGGCCACCCTTGTCGTCAATACGATCAGGCCGCGCATGAGAGGATTGCCGAAGAAGAGGAAGACAGATGCTCGACATGGCACCATCGAAGCAGGCGGCCACCTGGCTTGGTTCCCTGTCGCGGGCACTCGAGGCGGGCGACACAGCAGTAGCGACCAACCTGTTCGTCGACGACTGCTACTGGCGTGACCTGCTGACCTTCACCTGGAACATCAAGACCATGGAAGGTCGAGCGGCGATCCACGACATGCTCGAGGCGACGCTGGCGGCGACCAGGCCGACCGCATGGGCCTTGTCGGGCGAGGCGAGCTCCGACGAAGGCCTCGTCGAAGCCTGGTTCACCTTCGAGACGTCATCGGCGCGAGGCGAGGGTGTCGTGCGCCTGCGGGACGGCAGATGCCGAACACTGTTCACGGCGATGAGCGAACTCAAGTGCTTTGAGGAGCAGAAGGGCCCCGCGCGGCCTCTGGGTGTCCGCCACAAGGCGGACCCGGAGCGCGAGACCTGGCTGGAGGCCAGGCGACGCGAGGCGCGCGACCTCGGCACCAGCCAGCAGCCCTACTGCCTGGTCATCGGCGGTGGCCAGGGCGGCATCATGCTGGGCGCGCGGTTGAGGCAACTGGGCGTGCCGGCCATCATCATCGAGAAGAATGCGCAAGCCGGTGATTCCTGGCGCAAACGCTATCGCACGCTCGTGCTGCACGATCCGGTCTGGTACGACCATCTGCCCTACATCCCGTTCCCCGAAAACTGGCCGGTGTTCACGCCCAAGGACAAGATGGGCGACTGGCTGGAGATGTACACGCGCGTCATGGAGCTCAATTACTGGACCTCCACGAGATGCGTCAGCGCTGCCTATGACGAGATGGAGAAAGTCTGGACGGTCGAGGTCGATCGCGCCGGCGAGCGCATCACGCTGAAGCCGAAGCACATCGTCTTCGCCACCGGCGTCTATGGTCCGCCGAGGCAGATCGACCTACCGGGCGCCGATGCGTTCCAGGGTGAGCTGCTTCATTCCAGCCAGTATTCCAGCGGCGAGAAGTTTCGCGGCAAGGCCTGCGCGGTCATCGGCGCGGCAAGCTCGGGCCACGATGTCGGCGTCGACCTCTGGGAGAGCGGCGCCAAGGTCACTATGATCCAGCGATCGCCGACGACGGTCGTCAAGTCGGACACGCTGATGGAGGTGGGGTTCGAGATTTTTTCGGAGAGGGCGCTGGCGCGCGGCATCACCACCGAGAAGGCCGATATGATCGTCGCATCGACGCCGTTCGCGCTGCTGCCTGAAAGCCAGAGGGCGCTCTACGACATCATCAAGGCCCGCGACGCAGCGTTCTACGAGCGGCTGCGCAGCGCGGGCTTCGCCATCGATTTCGGCGACGACGAGACCGGGCTTCTGATGAAGGCCTACCGCACCGGCTCCGGCTACTACATCGACGTCGGTGCGTCGGACCTGATCATCGACGGTGAGATCGGCATCCGCAGCGGCGTGGAGATCAAGTCGCTGACGCCGACGGGCATACTCTTCGACGACGGCACGGAACTGGCGGCGGACGTGATCATCTCCTGCACCGGCTATCAATCCATGAACGAGACCGTGGCGGCAATCGTCTCGCGCGAGGTCGCGGACAAAGTCGGCCCGTGCTGGGGGCTGGGCTCGGGCACAAGAAACGATCCGGGACCATGGCAAGGCGAATTGCGCAACATGTGGAAGCCGACCGCGCAGGAAGCGCTGTGGTTCCACGGCGGCAACCTGGCGCTGTCGCGATTCTATTCGAAATTCGTGGCGCTGCAGCTCAAGGCGCGAATGGAAGGTATTGCAACGCCGGTCTATGGCACGCCGGGGCAGTAGATTCGGGAACGGACCAGAGCAGGGACCGCGGCTCGGCCGCATGACGTCATCGACGCGCCAAGTCCGGTCTCTTGCTATAGTCAGCGAAACCGATGCAATTGCCAAAGGGATCGACGATCTCGCAAGTGATGCCGGTGGCGGTTTCAATGGGCGATGAAGTCAGTCCTTTGGTGAGAAGCTTCTGACGGACCTCGTCGGCATTTCGCACTTCGACCCAAAGCCTGCCGGCTGGCGAGCCTTCGTCGGTCCGGATCACAAGACCGGGCCCCTCGGGACCGATATCAAAAAGCGCCATCTGCTTTTCATCGACGCGGAACTTCAGGACGAAGCCGCAGCTCTCGTAGAATGGGATGGCGGTTTCGAGATCGCCAACATGGAACATGACATTATCGATCCCCAGCAATTCGATCATTCTCGCTCCACTTCACTGTTTCAATGGTGTGGAATTGTACCTCCGGATATCGCGTTCGATATTGATCCACATCATCCGACTGGCAGCTTGAGTCCAGTCGCCAGGGACCGCTAGCAGCCCTCGCCGGCACACCCTCACTCGTGATTGTGCCCGAAGTGCTTACCCGCGACGTCGACATGCGTGTGGCGGGCATGGCCTTCGAAACGCTCGATAGCGCGGTCATCCACTGCCTCGTTTGGCCACCAGGCACCGCCGATGACGATGCCGTCCGCAACCAGCCTCTGCTCGGCGACCAACGACGCGCCAACCGCATCGACGAAGGTGAAGCGGCCCGAACGCTGCCGCAGCACGGAGACGTCGCCGACGGCGCCAACCCTGAGCGTGCCGAGATCGGGCCTTGCAATCGCCTCGGCCGGCCGCTGCGTTGCGGCGCGCAGAACCTCGATGAGCGGCATGCCGAGGGCGAGCAGTTTCGACATGCAGACCAGAATGTCGAAGGCGGGACCGTCGACGCAGTAGAGGTGCACGTCGCTGCTGATGACATCGGGCGCCAGCCCGTCCTCGAGCATCGCCCTGGCCACCTCGAAGTCGAACGAGCCCATGCCGTGGCCGATGTCGAAGATGACGCCGCGCTCGCGCGCCAGCCGCATGTCCGGCCGCACCGCGCCCGATGCGAAAATCGGCGCGTTGGGAAACGGCCGGAAGCAGTGGGTGAGAATGTCGCCCCTGCGCAAGCGCGGCAGCACTTCCGAGCGGCCGGGCGGTGGCTCGTCGATATGCGCCATCAGCGGCAGGCCGGCCTTGTCGGCCGCCTCCAGCGCGAGATCGACGGGCGCAATGCCGCTGGTGCCGCTGGCAAAGCGCCCGGAGCGGACCTTGACGCCGACGATCACGTCGGCGTGCTCGCGCACCGATGCGACGACCTCGCGCGGATCGCAAAGCCTGAGATCGCTGCATTCGCCGACCATGACGGTCTGCGAGAAGCCGAAGATGCCGGCGAAGGAGATGTTGACGTAAGCCAAGATGCGGACCTTCGAGCGCTCGATGACGTGGCGGCGAAAGCCGAGGAAGTTGCCGGCGCCGGCACTTCCTGCATCGACGAAGGTGGTGGTGCCGCTCCTTGCGGCGAGACGGTCGGCGTCGACGCCGAGCGAGGTGCCGCCCCAATAGACATGGCTGTGCAGGTCGATGAGACCGGGTGCGACGATGCAACCCGCGGCATCGATGACGCGCGCGGCGTGCCCGGCAGGGATGTCTGTATCAACCGCTGCGACGCGGCCATCGGCAATAGCGACATCGCGGGGCGCGTCGAGGCCGGATGCCGGATCGATGAGGCGGCCGCTTTTAACCAGGAGATCAAATTGCATCGGCGCTTGCCTCCGTTTGCGTCTTCCTGTCAGACCGGTCTGTAGGCGACGGCTTCCACCTCGATCTTGATGTCGATCATCAGGCGCGACTCCACGGTGGTGCGAGCCGGCGGATCTTTCGGGAAATGCCTGGCATAGACGGTGTTGAAGGTGCCGAAATCGCGCGCATCCTCGAGCCAGACCGTCGTCTTGACCACGTCGTCCATGGTGCAGCCGGCTAGCGCCAGCGCGGCCGTCACGTTCGAAAGCACTTGCTCGGCCTGCTCGGCGATGCCGCCCTTGACCACCAGACCATCGCTGCCAACCGGCACCTGGCCGGAGACATAGACGAAATCGCCGGCGCGGACGGCCGGGGACAGCGGGACATGGGATGTTCCAAAACACTGCTTGGGCAAGGGAATGGCTCCTGTTCAGACTTGGTGGCGTCGCATCCGCGATGCTGTAACGCCGATCGATATCATCCTCATAGAGGTCTTGTTGGAAAGCAACATTTTTTCGAAATGCATGTTGCTTTATTACAAGAGGGTCAGCATCTTGCGCATCGCCGGCTGATAGCGATCGTGAAGGACGGAGCTTACCGCCAGGGGTGGGCGCACTTCCAGACAGGAGAGAATGAGAATGACTTTCGACAAAAATCCGTTTCCGGCCGGCGACGCCGATCGTCACGCGCTTTGGGAGATGCTGGTGCGGCGCGACATCGACGCTTTCCTGGCCCAGGACTGGTCGATGGTCGAGGACGATTTCGTTGCCTCAAGCTTCTTCGGCATGCACGCTCATTTTCTCAGCGACGCGGACGCCTGGCGGCTGCAGTTCCCGACGCTCAAATCCTATCGCGACGAGTGGCTGCGCCAGGCAAAAGAGACCGCGGCGACAAAATTCGCCGAGCCGTTGCGCGAGGCGCTGTTCCGGATCACCAACATGCGCGACATCGATGTCGACGGCGAGCGCGCCGTGCTGCACAAGAAGTTCAACGGCTCGATCGCTAGGCCCGGCGGCAGCGCCGAAAAGCTGAAATGGCAGACCCTCTATTTCTGCGCAAAAGCAGGCGGCCGCTGGAAGATAGCGGGCTTCGTCGGCTATATGCCGCATCCCTTGGGCAACTAGGCCCTCTTGCGAACATGCGCTTCAGGTTGCCCAAAAACCGCGGCGTAGCTTTGGGCGACATGAACTAGCTTTCGGCGTCGGCCTTTACGACCCTGATGCTCTCGGCTATTTCGTGCAACACCTTGCGGTCTGTGCCATGGCGCTTGATAAGTGCCCGCGCCTGTACCAGTGTTATGCCTGCTTCCTCGGCGAGATGCGCGATCTCGTGGTCCTCGCCACGGGCCACTTGCGAGCGGTCGCGGTTGTCGGTTCTGGTCTTGTCGTCGGCCATGACAGCGCTCCTCGTTTCAACCGAGGGCATAACGACCGGGATTTCATGGAGTTCCCCAAAACATCCCTGCGCTGGGTGAGCCGAAAGGGCGCAATGAGGCATTCGTTCCGGCGGGGCTAGCGGGACCGATGGTCGAACACGACCCCCATGGTCCTACCAATTGCCGTCATGACGATAAGCTCGACCAGATGGTCGTCGCTGTCCTCGCAGGCTGGACCTATCCGGTGGATGGCGTCCAGCGTGGCCCTGGTCGATATGGTGTCGCCGGCACGGAATTTTGAAAGCGCAGACGAAACAAGTTCTTGGGCCGTCAAGTCAACGACAGGTGCCTTCGCTACGACGTTCATTGCCTCCTCCTGCCATGAACCCCTCCCTTGAGAATGATACGCCAAACGGCAATTTCCGCCAGCGAAATGGTGGTCCGACCAGTGTCCCGGCGCTGCCTTTCCGTGATGAACCTTGCGTGATGAGATGGGCCGATGCAGACCACATCATCGACGCGAAGCCGGCGCCTTCGATCTCCCTTGCTTCTTCGCCACGGGCTTGATCCTTATACGCATCGTTCCGCCCTCGGGATGGTCGATCTCGAACGCGTTGGTCTTGCGCACCAGGTCACTCAGCTTGCGGAAGCCGAAGGTTCTGGGATCGAAGTCCGATGCCAGGTTGGCGAGCTGATTGCCGACCGTGCCTAGCGGCACCCAGCCGTCCTCGGTTTCCATCTGGGAAATGATCCTGGTGATGATCGGCGTCGCGGCTCTGGGTGGCTGCAACGATTTCGTCGGTGCTGCTGCATCCTGAGTGCCGGCTGGCGCAGCCGGAAGCAGGTTCTCGGTGTATACGAACCGGCGGCATGCCTGCCGAAAACTCTCCGGTGTCTTCTGCTCTCCGAACCCGTAGACGTCGATGCCCTCTTCCCTGATGCGAGCGGCAAGACGGGTGAAGTCGCTGTCGGACGACACCAGACAGAAGCCATCGAAACGACCGCTGTGCAAGAGGTCCATCGCGTCGATGACGAGGGTAATATCAGATGCGTTCTTGCCTGTGGTGTAGGCGAATTGCTGCTGCGGGATGATTGCGTGTTTCGACAGCACATCGGCCCACGCCTTTGAACGGGCGCTGGAGAAATCGCCATAGATGCGACGAACGCTTGCCTCGCCGATCTTTGCAATTTCCTCGAACAAGCCGTCGGCAATCTTGGCCGAAGCATTGTCTGCGTCGATCAGGACGGCAAGCCGTGGAGAACGTGGTTCGGTCGGCAAGGTAGGGCCCCTATCTCTTTTTCTGGGTGTCGTAGCAAATGACATAGGGTGCAGCGGCAACATTCGAAACCTTGACCGCCAATGATATGACCGTCGAGAATTTGTGCCCTGATGTCGCCGGCAGACCTCAGCGGTCCTCGATAATGCGCAGATAGGCGGCGGTGACGAACAGCACGACGAGCCCGAACAGGATGCGGCGCGCGCCCTTGGGCATCTGCAGGATGGTCAGCAGCGTTGTCAGCACGGTGAGCGGTCGGCCATGAGCGCTCGACGGGCTGCGATCAGGTTGATAAGCCCGTCTCCGCAGGGAGACCTTGAGTCGAGACATGACCGTTGCGATCGAGATGGGACACACGACCGCAGGCGCCCCGGCGGCACTGGATCTTGAGGAGCTGCTGGCGACCCGTCTGCTGGTGCAGGGCAATTCGGGCTCCGGCAAATCCCATCTGCTGCGCAGGCTGCTGGAGCAGAGTGCCCCTTGGGTGCAGCAGACCATCATCGACCCCGAAGGCGACTTCGTGGCACTGTGCGACCGTTTCGGCCACTTGGTGATCGATGCCGAGGAGCATACCGAGCGAGGCCTGCAGAGCGCCGGCGAGCGGGCGCGCATCCATCGCGTCTCCACGGTGCTCAATCTCGAGGGGCTCGACGCCGAGAACCAGATGCGGCGCGCCGCAGCCTTCCTCGGCGGGCTTTTCGAGGTCGCCCGCGACCACTGGTACCCAATGCTGGTGGTGGTGGACGAGGCGCAGCTGTTCGCTCCGGCAGTCGCCGGGGAGGTTTCGGACGAGGCGCGCAAGCTCTCTCTCGGCGCCATGACGAACCTGATGTGCCGTGGCCGCAAACGCGGGCTTGCCGGGATCATTGCGACCCAGCGGCTGGCGAAGCTCGCCAAAAACGTCGCCGCCGAGGCCTCCAATTTCCTCATGGGCCGAACCTTCCTCGACATCGACATGGCGCGCGCCGCCGACCTTCTGGGCATGGAGCGGCGGCAGGCTGAGGCTTTCCGGGACCTGGAGCGCGGGCAATTCATGGCGCTGGGCCCGGCGCTCTCGCGCCGTCCCCTGGGGCTACGCATCGGTCCGACGGAAACCCAGGCACGCAACGGCACACCGCGGCTGATGCCGCTGCCGGAAGCAGCACTGGAGGACGCACGCGCCATTATCCTGGCAGCCCCGCCGCCCGAGACCGTCCGGCCCCAGCGCCGGTCGTCGCCGGACCTGCTCGATCAACTCATGGCGGCGAAATCGGCGGCGCTGGAAATCCGTCCTGAAGTGGTGGAGCCGCCGATCAGCGCCGAAGACCTGACGGAGCGGCGTCAGCGGGTGGACCGGGTTCTGCGCGCCGTGCTGGCGCAACCCGACGCCGGATTCCGAGTCATCGGCGTGCTTTATCAGGAATTCGTGGTCCGCTGCCGTATAGAGGGCCTCGCCTCAGTCGTGCCGGACCTGCAGGAGTTCCGCCGCATGCTGACGCGCGCCCGCGCCGGCCTGGGCTCCGATATGGCAGGGGATGACGCGTGGCAGGATGTCTCGGTCCGCGCCTCCATCCTGCCCGAGGATATGCAGGGTGTGTTCATGATGATCGCCCGCGCGGCGAAGGAAGGCTGGCCCTGCCCGAGCGATGCGGCGATCGCCCGCGCCTACGGCTCACACTCGCTGCGCCGTGCACGGCGCCTGCTGACCTATATCGAGGAGCAGGGCCTCATCGTTTGCCAGCTTGACGGGCTTGGGCGGCGGATCGTAACGCTCGTCGAACTGGCCTGGGCGACGGCACCGGGCGACCCCAATGCCGAGGAGGCGGAGCAGGGCAGTTTGGCTGTGTGATGGGGCGGGCAGCGGCACCGAGAAAATGCCGCCAGTCAAGCCTTGGCTATAGTTGAACGGCAGGTGCAGCGGACAAGCTCGTTTGCGCCATTTCGCGAACTTTGGCTGTTGACCGAAAACGGACCTCCAATGGTCTAGGATGCTGTCGCATCGTCTGCAACAGCTCTAGTCGTGTTTTGCTGAGGACGTACCAGAAAATAGAATGCGACGATGTGCGTGATCATCAGTAGCGGTACGTAGATGATCGGGATCGCGTAGGTTGCGCCCAACTCCTCTGCATGCGCAGGAAGGCCGACCTGGATGGCGTGGTAATAGTCGACGATGAGGTCGGCCGTCCCTACCAGATTGAAGGCGACGACGAACGGCCAGAAGAGCAGGCGGATCCTCACCGTGAGCAGCGCCAGCATGGCCAGCACCCCTGTTGCGAAGTCGCCGTACGCGGCGAACACTGCGAAGCCGGCGGCCAGATTGGGGCCTACGACGCCCGGAAGGATGAAGACGAGCCCGAAGAAGCGGAAGCTGTGCAGAGTAGCGATAGCGCGCTGCGCTGCAACCCGGTCCATCGACCTGAGCCACGGCAGACCGTATGCGCCGAAGCAAAGCAGCCACGCGACATAGCCGAGAACAAGATGGGTTTGGAACACCATTTCCGTAGACATTTGGCCTCCTATCAGCAATTGGTTCACACGGTTTCGAACACCGCGCTCAGGACGCCGAGTCGGCCCTCCATGAGATTCCGTCCTAGGTTGGCGGAGAGTCGCGTGAAATCCGGTCCCATCACCACGCCGAGATTTGGCGAAGGCGGCGCTCCCTGGTCGCGCACGCCATCAAGTCCATCGGTCATTGCAAGATGTCTCCGACTTCAGCCGATTACCCCCTAAGCCCGCTACCGCAATTCGACTATCCGGTGTAATCACAACAACCTATGAAGCAGAACTACACAGTCCGGCATGGTGCACTGGAGGGCGTCGAGGCGTTCCTGGCTGTCGCCAGGCGCCGCAACTTCCGTCGTGCCGCCGCGGATCTCGGCGTGACGCCGTCCGCCGTGAGTCAAGCGGTGCGCGCCCTGGAATCCCGCATGGGCGCGGCGCTGTTCGCCCGCACGACGCGGAGCGTCGGTTTAACCGAGGCTGGTCAGCGGTTCCTCGACCGCGCCGGCCCTGCCTTCGAGGAGCTCGTCGCGGCCGGCGAGGCCGCCCGCAATATTGGCCAACGACCTACAGGGCTGCTACGCCTGTCTGTACCCCGCGCCGTCGTGCCGTTGATCTTGGAGCCGGTGATCGCGTCATTCTGCCAAGCCTATCCTGAGATCGAACTGGAGATCGCCGCGAGCGAACAGATGGTCGATCTCGCGACCGGCGGGTTCGATGCCGGTATCCGCCTCGGCCAGCTCATCGCCGCCGACATGGTTGCGGTGCGGCTGACTCCGCCGTTCTCGTTCGTGGTCGTCGGCAGCCCCGACTATCTCGAGCGCCACGGCCGCCCCGAGCGTGTGGACGACTTGCGCCACCATGCCTGCTTGCGCATGCGCCGCTCGAACGGCGCCATCGCGCCCTGGTCCTTCGTCGACGGCAACGGCGCGATCGAAGCGATCGTCTCAGGCCCGCTGATCGCGCACGACTATTCGACGTTGCTCGGGGCTGCGATGCAGGGCGTGGGGCTGGCGCAGACGCCCCGACCACTCGCCGAAGTTCCGATAGCCGAAGGAAAACTCAAGTCGGTGCTGGACGGCGTCGCCGCCACGACGCCGGGCGTCTTCCTCTATCATCCTGGCAAGCGCCAAATCCTGCCGAAGCTGCGCGCCTTCATCGATCACCTCAAATCTGCAGCCTGAGACAATGAATAGATGTCGGAACCCCAACTCTTCGTTGCAGAATGCGACTTCCGGTAACCGGTCCGCACAGCAACCCGCTGGCCAAACGCGGCACAATTCGCGGGCAGATTGATGTTCATGCGGCGTTCACGGCCTGGGTCGTTCTAAGCGACAGCAAAGCTCTCCCTGGCCGCCAACTGCCATCTGGGCGCGTGGGAGCGGATATTCCAAACGTTAGATACGAGGTCAAAACCACCCGTTGGCGTCGGTCTTCCTACCTGTCCTCGATAAGAAGGCGCCTGCGACAGGAGATCGTCGGTATATTCGGCCTGATGGCAGCGGTGGAAGGCGCCGACGCCGATATGGGCCATGCCTGGGGCAAGTGCCGCCCGGTCATAGGATGGTGCACGCACGGAGGCCGGAAGCCGGCTAAGCAACGCCGGGCCAAGCGTTTCGGGCGATGCGGAAGCAGGGGTCACCGGTTCGCCCCTACGACCCATTGCTCCTGGTCGATGAGGGCACCGGTCATCGGCCCAGAAGCGTCGGAGAGCAGGAAGACGGCGAGATTTGCCACTTCGTCCGCCGCCAGCAAGCGGCCGAAAGGCTGCGAGGCATTTGCCGCGTCGATCCAGCCCGGACCATGTCCGAGCGTCTCGGCCTGCATGATGCGTTCGGCCGGCGTGTCGGTCCAGCCGACGTTGATGCCGTTGACGCGGATGCGGTCGAAGCGATGTGCGTTCGCCGCGTTGCGGGTAAGCGTAGCGAGCGCGCCCTTGGTGGCGGAATAGACGGCGAGTTCTGGCGAACCGCAATGCGCATTGATCGACAGGATGTTGACGATGGCGCCGCCCTGACCTTGCTTGCGCATTTCCGCGATGGCCGCCTGCATGAGGAAGAACGGCGCGCGTGCGTTGACGGCGAAAAGGGCCGCCCAATCGTCGAGGCTTGCGTCGAGGAACGAGGCGCGGTTGGTCAGGCCGGCGGCGTTGACCAGCGCATCGATGCGACCGAAACGGCTGACGCATTCCTCGACCAGCCGTGCCGGCGCCATGGCATCCGCCAGATCGGCGGCGATGAATGTGGCCGGCGTGCCCATCTCGGAAAGTAATGCCGCGACAGCGTTGCCGCGCACTGGCTCGCGGCCGGTGATCAGCAGGCCGCCGGCGCCGGAACGCGCAAGCGTCTCGGCGATAGCGCGACCGATGCCTTGCGTCGCACCGGTGACCAGCACCACCTTGTTGTCTAGCCGAAGCTCCATTCCTCTTCCCGGAACAAAGTTTCTATTTTCTAGAATATGGAATGCCAATTCTCGGGCTTATTGAGGTCGCGAATTTCTTTCATGCGGGACTCTCGCGAAGGCATGGTCCAGCTTGGCGCCAATGCGACTAGCTTTTTGCGAATGGATGACATGCGCTTCGGCCGTGAGGCGGTAAGGCCCGTTATTCCTGCCGAGCGCATGTGATGCCCAATGGAGGTGCGCACGCTCGTCATCGGATAGATGTGCGAATTTCGCCAGCCGTGGGCGATTGCGAACGTCTCCACAATTTTCGCATGTTCTCCTGTGCTGGAGTTTGCGGACCAATCAGGATTGCGGTGGACAAATGTTCCCCTGCTCTGCGGACGGCATTCATCGAATAAGCGAGCTGTGGGGAAGGCGCTCATAAAGGTTTTTCCGGCTGATTCGTGCCACATATAGTAGAGAACAAACAGCAAACATACAATACAAGTTGTTGTGCCACTGAGCTGGGCCGGAACCGCATAAAGGATAGGGTCTCCTCCTGAGCTTACATCTTGGCCAAGTACTACGCCGCAACTGCAGGAAGCACCCAGGGCGGCAGCACGGCGAGCGTCGCGCCGGCCATTCACCAGCCCGTGGTCGAGCCTCAATCGCAGGTTCCGCCAGCGTTTTGGCGTGAGGCCTCGGAGATGCTGAGGAAAAATGAACCGCAAAGCGTATCTGGCGCCTGATAGCCGCGCTTGCTGACCGGCGTTGTCGGGTTCGCGGCTAGCGATCGCGCCGGCCAGGTGCTCAAGGATGACGATCGCCGGCGGTTGAGATGGAGTGCTTGGGCGGCACGTCGTTTTCATCCGGATTGGGCACCGGGTCTTCGTCCGGAAGCCTGTCCGGCTCCGGCTCACGCATGGGCTTCGGTTCAGGAATTGGCGGTGGCGTAGGCACCGGATTTGGCGTTGGGTCGGGATTGGGAAGAATGGCCATGGTGTGATCTCCTTCCGCTCGGCTGCCTTGCCGTGTCGACATCGGCCGATGTTGACGCGACCCGTTTTCGACCTGGGTTTCGCTCTATGGCTGATGCGGGCAGAACGACCGCGCTCGCCTAAGGTTCCGACGTGATCTTGTCCGAACCTGACAGCAACCGGCCCGATGCTCGACATAGACATAAGAGCCGGCGCCATCAGCAAAGCGTGATGGAATGATCCGTTGCGCAGTGCATACGGGCCTTGTCGACGCTCATGGAGCGCCATAGTTTTCTTCATAGGGCTGGGCGAATTCACCTGCTGAATAGGAGGCGGCCGTGAAGCATCAGACACTTGACCAACTACATGTCGTTGCCGACGTTCATGCCGAGGCGACAGATCTCATATCATCCCGGAGCCATCGTCTCGAACGCTGGGCAAAGCTTCTAGAACAGAATCCCGACAGGCGTCTCGAGGCGCTTACGGGCACAGAATACAAACCTGCCGACATACGCGAGAAAATGCGCAGCGCCGGCTCACCGATCACAGTTGCCTTCGAGGATCCGATCTTTCGCGCACAGGGCTTGAAAGATGACACCTACGGTGAGGCCAAACGCTTCTTCGAACTGAGCGATTGGCAGTTGCACGAAATCGTCTGCCATTGCCATGTCGGCGCCATGCTGCCGGCGCGATGGGCAGCAACGCGCGTGCGTGCGGCAATATCCGGAAAGTCAGGGTTCTTCGCCTGGCTGAGGGAGACTTTCCTGCATTGACGCCAAGGCTGGGAGGCGGTGGAATGGTTCCACCGCCTCAAGCCATCATTGGTGACGGATATGCCTCTCGGCAGCTATCTCGCCTTCGGTGAAGCTCGACACCATCGGCATCAGCTGCCAGAGTGCGGACAGACCCACGATCACATACGCGACACGGGCTGCAATAGTGCCTGCGCCACCGAAGATTCCGGCGGCAACATCATAGCCCGCGAGCCCGACGGACAGCCAGTTCAGCCCGCCGAGGATGATCAGGATCAGAGTAATGATGTTCATGGCACGCATTTGAGCCTCCATTTGAGCTATCAACTCAGAGGGCGAACGCTGGTTGCATATCCGGGTTCCGTTACGTCCGCAAATTGTGAACGCACCGACCAGTATACCTCAGATAAGTCCGGATTCAACCAGCAGGTGCGGTGTAGCGGCGATGCACGAATTCCGCGATGGCGGCTCGGCTTTCGCCCGCGTCAAGGCTGGCGTCCTCCTCGATACCGGCGGCCTCGTTGGCGAGTTCATTGTCCTTGATCTGATTGCGGAACCAGGCGGAATAGTCGCCCGCGCGCAAATGATGCTCCCAGGTACGGTCGTCTATCCCCTCGGCGATATGAAGGGAACATCATCAGATTCTGAGCTTTCAGGTTGAGCGCGCCGTCAGCGCCGCGGAAATAGAAACTGTTGTCGCCGAGATCACCCTCGGCATATTTGCGGATGTGACGCTTGCGTTTGTTCCCCGGTGACCGAAGGCAGGTGACCGAAGACAGGGGATCACGGGTCAGCCGATGATCCTGAATCCGTCCGGCTTCTGGCCGGGGTCGATGTCCTGGGATGTCACGCTTGCGACCGATGCCCCGATCGGCCCTTTCCACAACCGGGTCATCATCGTCGAAACCGCACTCCCGGCGCCGACGATCAGCGCCGTTACAGATCCGTCATCTTCGTTGCGGACCCATCCGGCAAGGCCGAGCTTTTCGGCCTCGGTCTGTGTCCATATGCGAAAGGAGACGCCTTGCACCCTTCCGGTGATGTTCACCCGTATCGCCTTGCGCGCATCCTCCATGATCACCCTCCATCAGGCGGTTCTCCCGCATCTTAAACTCGCCAGCGACGGGAAGGCTCCGCCCTCGGACTTCTTGTCCTTCCGGCAAAACGATGCGTTGCGCAATGTCGGCAGGCGGCAACGGGAACCATGCGGTGGTGTCTTTGTTAAGGACGGACAACTGCAGGTTTGCGGGGCCTCGGAGCCACGGTTTCATGACCAACGATCCTACATCGGAAGGCGCCATCCCGGCATCCGTTCCGACGATCAATCCAAAAGCAGCGCCGACGCTCCAGTATGCTGAAGCGGAGGTCTTCTACACCGAGGCGATCCGCGAACTCGCCGCGACGGACATCCCCTTTCTTGTTGCCGGCACCTACGCCTTGGCCGCTTATACGGGCGTCACACGGCAGACGAAGGATCTCGACGTTTTCTGCAAGGCCGGCGACTACGCCCGCATCCTCGCGCATTTCAAGCAGGCCGGCTATACGGTCGAGGTCGAGGACGACCGATGGCTTGGGAAGGTCTTCAAGGGCACGCACTTCTTTGATGTCATATTCGCTTCAGCCAACGGCACCATGCCTGTCACCGACGGGTGGCTGGAGCATGCCCGGCAAATCGAGCTCCTGGGCAGCCAAGTAAGGATCATCGGTCCGACAGAGCTAATCTGGTCCAAATGCTTCATCCAGGACCGAGGCCGCCACGACGGCGCCGACATCGCTCACACCATCCTCAAGGTGCAAGATCAGATCGACTGGCACCGGCTGCTTTCCTACCTGGAAGTGCACTGGGAGATGCTGCTGATGCATATCCTGAATTTCCGATGGATCTATCCGAGCGAGCGCGATCGTGTTCCCGCCTGGCTGCTCGACGAACTTCTCGACAGGCTCGCAAAGCAAAGGGAGCTGCCTGCTCCCCGGATGAAAATCTGCCGCGGACGGCTGCTTTCGCAGACCGACTACGAGATCGACGTCAAGGAATGGGGCTTTGCCGGCGTCGGCGGAGCGGGAGAGTTTCGCGATGGTTGAGGAGGGCAAAGCAGGCACGGCAAGGACCGGGAGCGACGGTGCCGTCAGGATTGCGGCTGTCGGCGACCTGCATGTGAGGGAAGACGCCCAAGGCGCCTGTCGCGATCTCTTCGCCGAGGTCTCGCGCGAAGCGGACATCTTCGTGCTCGCCGGGGATCTCACCAATCTCGGCAAGCCCCATGAAGCCGAAATCCTTGCCGAGGATTTGCGTGCCTGCGCGATCCCGGTTGTCGCCGTGCTCGGCAACCACGATTATGAATCCGGTGCGGTCGACGACGTTATCGCCATACTTCGGCAGGCCGGCATCCATCTCCTCGACGGCCAAACGGCGGAAATCAGGGATATCGGCTTTGTCGGAGTGAAGGGATTCATAGGCGGTTTTGGACCACGCATGCTCGGCTCCTTCGGCGAGCCGGCGATCAAGGCCATGGTCGCCGAAAGCATCAGCGAGTCGATGCGGCTCGAGAACGCGATGCGGCAGGTCCGCACCGCACGTACGCTCGTCGTCCTACACTACGCTCCGATAGTCGAGACGGTCGCTGGCGAGCCGTTGGAGATTTTTCCATTTCTGGGCTCGTCGCGCCTGGCCGAGACGATCGATCGTTTCCAGGTCAGCGCGGTCGTGCATGGCCATGCGCATCGCGGTGTCTATGAAGGCCGCACGCCGGGCGGCGCCCCGGTGTACAACGTCGCCATGCACGTGACGAAGCCGACCGGCCGACCCTACGCCCTGCTTGAAATCTGACTCGCTCTCGGTCAGCGTCAGCGGTCGATCTCGCCGAACACGATATCAAGCGAGCCGATGATCGCGGCGACATCGGCGATCATGTGCCCCCGGGACATAAAATCCATCGCCTGCAAGTGGGCAAAGGACGGCGCGCGTATCTTGCATCGATAGGGAGTATTGCTGCCGTTCGAAACCAGATAGACGCCGAATTCCCCCTTTGGCGCCTCGACGGCGGCGTAGACCTCTCCGGCGGGGACACGAACACCCTCGGTATAGAGTTTGAAATGGTGGATGGTCGCTTCCATCGAGCGCTTCATCGTCGCGCGCGACGGCGGCGTGATCTTCTGGTTCGGAATTGCCACCGGCCCCTGGCCTTCCGGCGACCGCAATTTCTCCAGGCATTGCCTCATGATGCGCACCGACTGGCGCATTTCCTCCATGCGCACGAGATAGCGGTCATAGCAGTCGCCGTTCTTGCCGATCGGAATGTCGAAATCCATCTCGGGGTAACATTCGTACGGCTGTGCCTTGCGCAAATCCCATGGCGCCCCCGATCCGCGCACCATGGGGCCGGAGAAGCCCCAGGCCCACGCGTCATCGAGGCCGATCACGCCGACATCGACATTGCGCTGCTTGAAGATGCGGTTCTCGGTGAGCAGGTCCTCGAGGTTATCACAGACCTTGAGGAACGGGTCGCAGAAATCCCAGATGTCGTCCAGAAGCTTCGGCGGCAGGTCCTGATGCACGCCGCCAACCCTGAAATAATTCGCATGCATGCGGGCGCCGGAGGCGCGCTCGTAGAAAACCATGAGCTTCTCGCGCTCCGCAAAACCCCAAAGCGGCGGTGTCAGTGCGCCAATATCCATGGCCTGTGTCGTGACATTGAGGAGATGCGACAGGAGTCGGCCGATTTCGCAAAAGAGGACACGGATGAGCTGTCCGCGCCTGGGAACCGATATTTTGAGCAGCCTCTCTGCGGCGAGGCAGAACGCGTGCTCCTGGTTCATCGGTGCCACGTAGTCGAGCCGGTCGAAATAGGGCAAAGCCTGCAGATAATTCTTGTACTCGATGAGTTTTTCCGTGCCGCGGTGGAGTAGACCGATATGGGGATCGGCGCGGTCGACGATCTCGCCGTCCAGTTCGAGCACCAGCCGCAGGACGCCGTGAGCAGAAGGGTGCTGCGGTCCGAAGTTGAGGGTAAAGTTGCGAACGGCGGTTTCGACCATGTTAGCCCTCCGCGCTACGGCGGTTTCGCTTTCTTCATGGCCGAGCCGGGTGGTCGGCCACGCCTCGAACCGCCGATCACGTCGTTGTCTGGATGATCAGCGTCAGGATGCCATCGCCATCGATGTTGGCTGCGACAACCTGCGAGGAGTTGAGCCCGTTCGCCCTCAGCGCCGATAGCGCTTGTGGCGACGCATCGATCGAACTTTGCAGGCGAAGCAGATCTTCGGCGCTGGTCTGGGTGATCACGGCCTCCGCTTGTGCCTTGACCTCGGCGGGCAGGTCCTCGACGGCGACGATCGCCACGCTTGTGAAATTCTGACCGGTGAAACCTTGATCAGGCTGGGCTTGATCAGGCTGGGTCTGGTCCGGCAGAGGTTCCTGTGCCGGGGGCACCATTTGAGGAAGCTGCGGGCCGGTGGTTTGCGCGTGGATCGGCGGCGCCAGCGCCAGTCCCGAAAGGGCGGCAATTGTCATCAGCATGCGCATGATCTTTCCTTTCCGTTTTGCTCAAGGAGGATCATCTCGTGCCCACACAACCACTATGCCGAACTATGGTTCCCGGCCATCACGGATGTGGCCATTCGCGAAGCTGCAGCACGATGGCGCAAAGTTCTTCAGCGAGAGCCCGGCTGGTCGAAAGATGGAACGTTTCCGACAGGCATTCATTCTTCCTTGATCCGGCGGGGAGCGCGCAAATCAGGGAGAAGATCATGAGAGTTGGTGATTGCATGACGCAGAATGTCCGGATCGCAAGCCCGGATCACACCTTACTGGACGCGGCACGGACCATGGCCGAACTCGATGCCGGTGTTCTGCCCGTCGCTGAGAACAATCAGCTGGTCGGAATGATCACTGACCGTGACATCGCCGTTCGCGGCGTCGCGGAGGGCAGAGGTCCGGACACCAAGATCCGGGATGTGATGAGCGCGGAGGTGAAATACTGCTTCGACGACCAGGAAGTAAACGATGTGCTTCAGAACATGGGCGACCTCAAGCTGCGGCGAATGCCGGTCATGAACCGCGACCGGCGGCTGGTCGGCATCGTGTCGCTGGGCGATCTCGCCGCGAATGGCGAGGCGGCCTGGGCAGGCGAAGCGCTGGGCGGCATTTCACGGCCAGGCGGTGAGCATTCGCAAACGGCGCACTGACGGGCCTTCTTCGCCCGCTCGCGCAATCATCACATGCGGGCGGACATTCCGCCATCAACGGTTAGGACATGCCCGTTAACGAAGGAAGCCGCGTCGCTGGCAAGGAATAGTGCGGCGCCCGCGATTTCCTCCGGCAACCCCCAACGCTGCAGTGGAACCCGCTGGCGGGCGAAGGCAAGCACGTCGGGATTTTCAGCCAACGCGGCATTGGTCTCGGTTGCGAACATTCCCGGAGCAATGGCATTGCTCGTCACCCCGTGCACGCCATACTCGACGGCCATGCTGCGCATCAGGCCGGTCAATCCCTGCTTGGCGACGGGATAGACGGCATCGCCGGGAAGCGCCATCTCGCCGACGATCGAGGTGACGGCGATCAACCGGCCATGACCTCGCGCCTTCATGATTTCCGCCGCATCACGCGAGAGCGAGATCGCCGACAGCAGATCCGTCCGGATCAGGTTCAGGATCTCGTCATCGCCGAACGCGGCAAGCGGCCTCCTGTCGCGGGCGCCGACATTGTTGACGAGGATATCGAGCCGGCCGCGAGTGCCGCGGATATCCGCGACCACGGCGCGGCCCGCATTGATGTCCGCTACGTCGAAGGCGGCCGCCTGCGCACTCCCGCCGCCCTTGCCGATTGCGGCGACGGCAGCGTCGAGTGTTGCGGCGGTGCGTCCGGTCACAACCACATGGGCTCCGGCCTCGGCAAAGGCGCGTGCAATCTCGAAGCCGAGCCCACGCCCGCCTCCGGTGATCAGCGCCACACGTCCTTGCAAGGAAAATCTGTCGAGTATGCCCATGCCAAGCGGCCCTCTATTTAGCATGGCAGCGATGATGCCGATCCCATGCGGGAGTTCGCCGGGCGGACGCGATCAGAGCCGCTCAGCCCGGACCTTCAGGATGTGGTACAACATCTTTCGAATGCGCCGCCACACTGTCAACCGCCTGAGCATGCCTTCGCCTCCTGCTCGTCGCCAATGTGTTCCGTTCAGATAAATTGTGCCGCCAGCGCAACGCCGACCAGCGACGTGCCGAACCCTGCCGTGCGGATGGCTGTCGGCCAGCGCCGAAACGTCAAGGCGGCGAGAGCGCCGGTGGCGTGCAGAACTGACGTGCTGGCCACGAAACCGATCGCGTAGGCGAAGCCGCTGGCCATCTCGGGAATCTCAAGCCCGTGGGCGTTGCCGTGGAAGAGGGCGAAGAGGGCCGTCAGCGAGGCGGTGACGGCAAGAGGCAAAGGTCTGGCGAGGGCCATCATGGCGCCAAAGGCCATCAGTGACAGAGCAATGCCGGACTCCAGCGACGGCAAGCCGATACCGGTGATGCCGAGCAGGGCCCCGGCGATCATCGCCAAGACGAAGCACGACGGCACGACGATGATGAATCTGCCGCCAGTTCGGGCGGCGACAATGCCGACAGCCATCATCGCAAGCAGATGGTCGATACCGGCCAGCGGATGTTGGAGGCCGCTCATAAGGCCGTGAACATGGAAACCATCGTCATGGGCGAAGGCCAATGACGGTTTGAGGACCACTGTGACTGCAAGCGCAGCTGCCGGGGCAAGCCTGGTGAAGGCTGCCGGGGCAAGCCTGGTGAAGGCTGCCGGGGCAAATGTGGCGAAGAGTGAAAGCGTTTTGTTCATCATTCTGGACCTGTCTGAGAGGAGTGCGATCTGTTTAGATTCGGTGCTCATTGTCCGGATCCTGGCATCGTGATCTGCGTGGCCCCGGATCTGTCGGCCAGAAGTCGCGCTTCGCCAAAGTCGAGAGGCCTTTGCCCGGTGCCATCATGGTAGACGAAGGCAAGCCGGCGCCGGCGCGAGGTCAGTTTCGCGGGCAGCGGGTGATAGGTCACGCCGGCGCCGCCGATCAGCGGCATGACAGAGCCGACGTCGACCATGTCCTGCGTCTCGACGCGCAGAAGATGCAGCCGCAAGCCGTCGGTGGTTTCGCCGACGAACGGAATTCCTGCGAGGCGCAGGAAGCTGGAGGGGTCGGGCGCTCGCGAAAACCCTTCGAGAAAGGCGGTTTCGACGAGATCGAGATCCGTCGTGCGCGGGTCGGTGGGTTTGTGGCTGTGATCGTGCGGCAGATGCGGTGTCTGCCATTGCAACGGCTTGCCCGCCGGCCCGTTATGGCCGACAGGATGGGGATGGTGACCATTCGGCCCGTGATGGTGGTCGTCGCTGTGGTCATCGCTGTGGTCATGGCCGTAGTGATGATGGTCATCGTGCATGGTCAAAAACTCGTCGGCTTGTCGATGATGGATTTGTGCTTGCCGAGAGTGCCGTGAGCGACCATCGAGCCCAGTGCCTCGACGACAACCCGCACCCCGAACAGCGCAGTGATGTCCGACGTGTCGTAGGGCGGCGACACTTCGACCACTTCCAGCCCGCAGATGCCGGGCGCCGAGACGAGCCCGAGCAGCTTCAGCGCCTCGCGCGGCAGGAAGCCGCCGGGCTCGGGCCAGCCGGTACCGGGTACGAAACCGCAGTCGACGCTGTCGACATCGAAGGAGATGTAGACCGCGTCTGCATCCTTCCATGCGAGCTCGAGGGCGATCTCCGCAGTCTTCTCCAGCCCCATCTGTTCGATATCGGAGATCGTCAGCACATTCGTGCCGCGCTTCCTCGCTTCGGCCACGCCGTAGCGAGGCACCTGCCAGCCGCCAATGCCAAGCTGCACCAGATTGGTGGCGGAGACGTTTGGCAGGTTGGTTGCCCAATACCAGGGCGTCGTGTGCATGCGCTCGTCGAGATCCTTTTCCTGGATGTCGATGTGGCGGTCGAAATGGATGATGCCGATGCGCTTCGAGGTCACGTCGGCGATGCCGCGCACGCAAGGAAATCCGATCGAATGGTCGCCACCGAGCATGATCGGCAACGCACCCGACGAGGCGACATGGCTGACGCCCTTGGTGATCTGGTCGAAGCTCTTTTCGAGATTGGCCGGGATAGTGAAGACGTCGCCGGCATCGCACAGCGTCATCTGCTCGCGCAGGTCGACGCCGAGCTCGTAATTGTATGGCGTGTAGAGCGCCGAGATGCGGCGGATGCCTTGCGGTCCGAAACGGGTTCCCGGCCGGTAGGTGGTGCCGCTGTCGAAGGGAATGCCCATCACGGCCGCATCATATCTGCCGACGTCGCGGACGTTCTCGACATAGGGGGCCTTCAAGAAGGTGTTGATGCCGGCGAAATGCGGCAGCTCGCCGCGCGCGAATGTCGGGATCGATTTGTCGATGATCGAATCCGATCCCGGCAGGCCCATGTCCAGCGCCCATTTCTGTTCCTTGCGCCAGCCGTCCTCGGGCAGCCTTCCTTCCGCCTCGATCGACTTCCAGCCCTGCATGTCGCGGATTTCGAAGTTCGGATGGTGGAAGCACTGGCGCGGCCGGCGGTCGAATAGCCCGGCGCGGCGATGCCGGCGTTCTGGAATGTCCCTATGCATAAAAACCTCCGTTACGACGCCGTCGTCGCGATTGCGCTATCCAGTCGGGTCGTCCCGACCATCGCGGCCACTTTGGCCACGTCTCGTGGGGAAGCCCGATTTTTGCGGTCGAGCTTCAGATCGTAGGTGATGGTCGCGCCATAGGCAGACGGGAACTGCGGGTCGTGGCGCACCTTGTCGAAGACAAGCACGCGAGTGCCGAGCTTGAAGGCCTCGCCGATGTCGTGGGTGACCATGACGACCGTCATGCCGTGTTCGGCCCAGAGCTCGGTGAGCAGCTCGTGCATCTCGAATCGAATGCCGGGATCGAGCGCACCGAACGGCTCGTCGAGAAGCAGGATCTGCGGCCGGCCGAGCAAGGTCTGCGCGATCGCCAGCCGCTGTTGCATGCCGCCCGAAAGCGAGGCTGGATAGAGGTCACGCGCATTGGTGAGCCCGACGCGTTCCAGCATGGCTTCGGCCTCTTGCCTGGCGCTTCTGCGCCTGGCGCCGAAGACGCGGCCAAATGGCCCGCCGGAACGAAAGTCCTCGACCAGCAGCAGGTTCTGGAGGGCGGTCAGATGCGGAAACACTGAATAGCGCTGGAAGACGATGCCGCGCTGCGGCGTCGGCTCCGGTACGATCGGCCGATCGCCGACGACGACCACGCCGCGGCTCTGCTGTTCCTGGCCGAGCAGGATGCGCAGGAACGTCGACTTTCCGCAGCCGCTGGCGCCGACCAGCGACAGGAACTCGCCGGGCTCGGCGGTGAGATTGACCCGCTCCAGCACGCGGGCATCGCCGTAGCTCTTCTCCAGCCCATGGACGACGATGCGGCTCATTTGCCTTGCACCGGATGAGCCCAGGGGGAGATGACGTGTGAAAGCCGCACGAGCAGCCAGTCGGTGGTCACGGCAAGCAGCGTGATCCAGCCGACGTAAGGCAGGATGACGTCCATCGACAGATAGCGGCGGACGAGGAAGATGCGATAACCCAGCCCCTCGGTGGAGGCGATGGCCTCCGCTGCGATCAGGAACAGCCATGCCGGCCCGAGCGCCAGCCGCACGCAGGTGATGAGGCGCGGCATGACCTGCGGCAGTACCAGCCTGAGAACCATGGTCCAGCTGTCGCCGCCGAGCGTCTGCGCCTTGGCGACGAGCTCCGGCGGCAGCTCCATCACCCGGTTGGCGATGTCGCGCACCATGACCGGCGCGACGCCGACGGCGATCAGCGTGATCTTGGCCGTTTCGCCGAGGCCAAGCGCGATGAACAGGATCGGCAGCAGCGCCAATGGCGGGATCACGCAGACGACGGTGACAAAGGGGAGCAAGAAAGCCCTGACGCGCGGGACGAAGCCGATGGCGACGCCGAGCGAAAGTGCCACGAGCGTGGCCACACCCACGCCCGCGAACAGCCTGACCAGGCTGGCATAGGTGTCGGCCCAAAGGATCAGGTCGCCGGAACGCTTGTCCGGAACCGTCGCCAGGTCAAAAAAGGCCGACCACATCTGCGCAGGGGAGGGCAACAGCTTGTCGCTGGGGTTGATGGCCAATCTCTGCGCAGAGGCGATCAGATAGGCGGCCGCCACGGTGGCGAACGGCAGAGCGCCAAGGAGCAGGGCTCCGCCTCGCGAGATCGTCGCGTTGATAAGGCGAAGCCGCACCCTCGGCCTGCGCCGGGACGGGCGAGCGGCTCCAGCGTCCGCCTCGGACACAGCCTGCATGGTGCCGGTTCCTCTGGCCAGCATATCGTGCGCCCGCGTCAGAGCTTGACCCACCCCGACAGCATCGGAATGGAGGCTCTATCTTCTTGTTTGACCATGATCTTTCTCCGAAAACCGGTTTCCACTTTTCCAGATCATGGTTCAGAGCGCTCCGGCCGCCGCCTGTGCCATATAGGCCGGATCGAAGCGCAGCTTGACGTTCTTGGCGTCGCCCAGCGTCGAACCACCAGGGAAGCTCATGCCGATCACATCGACGTTCGGCGCGTTGGTGCCGAGGATGCCGTGGCTGAACAGAAAGTTGCGGACGAGGTCCATCGTCTTTGGCAGTTCGGCGCCGTTGGTGAATTCGACCGCCTTGGCCGACTCGAAGAACATTGCCGTCGATGCAAGCTGCGCGTCAAAGCCGGCAAGATCCGTACCCGATGCCTTGGCCATCTCCTCCTTTGCCGCCTTGCCTTCGGGTGTGCCTGAGGTCATTAGCGCCATCGCTTCGTACCATGCACCGACAAGCGCCTTGCCCAAGGCCGGATTGTCTTTCAGCGTCTCGGTGTTGACGACCATCAGGTCGATGATCTCGCCGGGGACCTGGGCCGAATCGAACACCTTGTGGGCCCCGGGCATGGCGACGATTTCCGAGACCAGCGGATTCCAGGTGACGACGGATGTGACATCGCTGGTGCCGTAAGCGGCGACCATGTCGGCATCGGACGTGTTCACGACCGTGATGTCCTTCTCGGCGAGCCCGACCGTGTCCAGCGCGCGCGCCAGCAAGTAATGCGAGACCGAGAGCTCGACGAGATTGACCTTCTGGCCGGCAATGTCCTTGAGCGCGGCCTTGTCCTTGAGGATGACGGCATCATTGCCGTTGGAGAAATCGCCGACGATCAGCGCCGTCGTATCGACGCCGCCGCCGGCCGGGATCGACAGCGCGTCCATATTTGTCATCGAGCAGCCGTCAAAGCCGCCGGCCGTGTACTGGTTGATGCTCTCGACATAATCGTTGATGCGGGTGATCTCGACACTGATGCCGTATTTGTCGGCCCATTTCTTCATGATGCCGCTGGCGGAGAGATAGCCCCACGGCATCCAGCCGACATAGATCGACCAGCATATCTTGAAGTCTTTCTTGGGCGCCGCTTCCGCGGCCGGGATGTAGGGAAGGCTGAGTGACGCGGCTAGGATGATTGTGGCCAGCTTGCGAAGCATTGCATACCCCTGTTTGCAATCCGGATTGCGTCCGGACTTTTGTTGGGGTTCACGGGGCGCGCATCCGGGAGAGGTTCGCGCCAGCAAACCCGTGCAGGGTTCTCCCGGGATTTTGGCCCGCCGTGTTCCGCCGGATGCCTCAATGCACCCCTGGCGGTTGCGTCTCTCGGACCAGCACCGTGATCGACACGGCCGGAACCCTAGACGCTCTGCACCTCGGTAACAAAGCAAGGGCTATGCCAGTTCAGAGGGGCCGTCCCGAGGCCGTTTTTACTGGATTTGAAGGCAACCGTGGCACGCCGATGATGCAAAAATCATCGCAGCGCCGACAGATTAGGCAGCATTCATGCAGGCAGCTATCCTGATATGCTGGCGGAGAGAGCGGGATTCGAACCCGCGTTACGGTTTCCCGTAAACACACTTTCCAGGCGTGCGCCTTCAACCACTCGGCCACCTCTCCGTCCTTGCATGTCGCGCCGGCCGGTTTCGCCGCGCGGGTTGGGGAGATGCATCTCCCTTGGGAATTACGAGGCGGAATTTCCACACCACGGGCGCCGCCAACCAGCGGAAACCCTTCCCCGCACCTGAGCCGTCAAAGCAACAGGCGCGGGGCTCATCTAGTCGATCCGACGGCGAATGCCAAGTCATAACGGCATTCTATTCGGCCTATTCGGCTTGTCGGGCACGGATGGTTTTGCGATGCTGCCGGCGCGGCGCTTTCCGTGCAGCGGCTGTCGAATGATGTGCACAGGCAAGGCTGCAAACTCGGCGCGCTTGACTTCGGCACTGGCTGCCTGTCGAGTGGCTGCAGGCCCTGCGGGGGCCCAGGCTTTGCGGGGGCAATGTCCGGACATGACATCGAGCAACAATCAGCCGACCGGACAACAGCCGGCAGGACGGCCGGACAGCGGGCTGTCCTATGTGCCGGCGGCATGGCTCGCCTTCGTCATGGCCTTGTCGGTCTACAGCATGAGCTCAGCATGGCGGCTGTTTGGCGATTACGGCCTGCCCGACAGCGTCTACATTCTCGTCTATGGCGGGCTGGCTGCCGGCATCGTCACCATCCTGTGGGGGCTTTACCTGCTTGGCCTCGCTTTCAACCGCTCGGCGCGATTCCCGCGCCATTTCACCATCTGGCAGGTCGCTATCATCCTGTGGCTATCGGCACGGCAGGCCTATATCCTCGCTATGCCCGATTTCGTCTTCTCGGCAAGGGGATTGGCCGTTACCGCCGCGGAGATCGCCATCGGGCTGCTCTGCATCTACCTCCTGCGCCGCGGCTCGGGCGCCGAGATGGTCTACGCCAATCCGGAAACCGAGAGCCCACCGGTGCTGGTGTGCGTGATCGCTGCTTTGCTGGGGATCGTGCTGGGCGCTGCGATCGGCGCCTGCGCCGGGTTTTTCGCCGGCTCGCTAATCGCCGACGTTACCGATATGAGCTGCTTCGAGGGGGCCTGCGGCTATTTTGCGCTGTTCATCGGCCTGGCCGGGTTGGTTGTCGGCGCAATCGCCGGCGGCCTGTTCGCCGTCTGGCGCGTCAACAGGCGAAAAAGGAAGCCGGCAACATAGGCGCACCGATCGCAGGGCTTCAATTTCGCGTGTCACGATTGCGAACAAGGCGGGCACGCACTATTTCCCCGGTTCGAAACGCACCGGAAAAGGTCTAGGGGCAAGAAAAGTCTAGGGAAATTGCCCGTAAAATCCCTGGGGAGGGTCTGGATGTTCCGCTTCATCTTTCGTCTCGCGGCAATGATATCGCTTTCGGTTGCCGTCATCATGGCGGTGCTTGACGCGACACGATCGGTGGCGGCCTCGGCGCTGGTGATGACCCCGCTCAACACGAGCTGGCTCGCCGTATCGCCGGACACACGGGCGGCCTTCGAAAGCTTCGTTCGCGACAAGATCAACCCGCTGCTATGGGACGGCGCCATCGCGTGGGTGCTCGGTCAGCCCGGCTTCGCCGTGTTCCTGTTTCTTGCCTTCATCCTCTATGCGATCGGCTACAGGCGGCAGCGGTCCGTTGGACGGTTCGCACCGACCTTGTGATTATTGTTGATGGCCTTCCCGACCTATCGTTATTGCGGCCTGAAGGGCGCGGCGTTGCGTGCGCCATCCCGGCTGCCGTCTCCGCCTGAGGCCCTTGGCGACAGGAATTAGCTGTGGCGCCGGTGCGCGGCGCCATGCTTTTCCAAAAGGTCAAAATTCCGCGTGAATTTTGTTTCGGGCCGTGCCAGATTGGCTTGGAGCGGGAGGGGAATACACTCCTGCCTGACGTCGTATGCCTGCCGGTGAACCGGGCAAGCACGCGGCGCACAACGGAAAAATAACCGACAGGGTGTGGATCACATGAAACGTATCGTTCTCGGCCTCCTGGCCGCAACTGCAATGGTTCTTCCGGCCTTCGCCGCGGACATTCAGCCCGCCATTCTCTATGATCTCGGCGGCAAGTTCGACAAATCCTTCAATGAGGCGTCCTACAACGGCGCTGAAAAGTTCAAGACCGAAACCGGCATTGCTTATGTGGAGTTCGAAGTCAGCAACGCCACCCAGCGCGAACAGGCGCTGCGCAGGTTTGCCGAGGACGGCCGCAATCCGATCGTCATGGCGGGCTTTTCCTGGGCGGACGCGCTGGACAAGATCGCGGTGGAGTTTCCCGACACCAAATTCGCCATCATCGACATGGTCGTCGACAAGCCCAATGTCCGTTCCGTCGTCTACAAGGAGCAGGAAGGGTCCTACCTCGTCGGCGTGATGGCGGCGATGGCCTCGAAGACCAAGAAGGTTGGCTTCATCGGCGGCATGGACATTCCGCTGATCCGCAAGTTCGGCTGCGGCTATGTCGGTGGCGCCAAGTCGGCCGGCGCGACCGACGTCATCCAGAACATGACGGGCGACACGCCTGCCGCCTGGAACGACCCAGCCAAGGGCGGCGAGATCGCCAAGACGCAGATCGACCAGGGCGCCGACGTGATCTACGCGGCGGCCGGCGGCACCGGCGTCGGCGTGCTGCAGGCGGCCGCCGATTCGGGCAAGCTCGGCATCGGCGTCGATTCCAACCAGAACGGCCTGCAACCCGGCAAGGTGCTGACCTCGATGGTCAAGCGCGTCGACGTTGCCGTCTACAACACTTTCATGGATGCCAAGAACGACAAGTTCACCGGCGGCATCAACGATCTCGGCCTCAAGGAGGGCGGCGTCGACTACGCCATGGACGACAACAACAAGGCGCTTGTCGACGACGCGATGAAGGCAGCGGTGGAAAAGGCCAAGGCCGACATCATTGCGGGCACAGTGAAGGTGCACGACTATATGTCGGACAACGCCTGCCCCTATTGATCGGCAGCGATATCAAATCAAATTCGAACCGCCGGGTGAAAAACCCGGCGGTTTTGCTTTATGCCATGACGGCCGTTCAGGGCAGGAGGACGCCGTCGACCGACCACGTGCCGGCCAGATAGCCGAGCGCGAAGGCTGCCACCAGTGCAACGGCAATGACAGTTCCACGCCGGCCACCGCGGTTGTGCAGGCCGACGCCATATGGCGGGCGCTCCAGCCTGTGAATCACGGCGGGCGACTTCGCCTTGCCGTCGCCAACGTTACCGCCAACACTGGCAAGCCGCATCTGAGGCAGTTCGGCGATGCGCTGCGTGATCAGCTGCCAGCGGCTATCGATCGCGCCATCCGACGATCCGGCGCGATCGAAGACATGCATCCGTTCAGCCAGCCGCACCACCGCATCGCGGAAGACGGGGTCGATCTGCAGGTCGCGCTCGGCGCGCTCGCGTTCCCGGTCGTTCATCAGGCCGAACATGTAGTCGCCGGCCCGGGCGATGCGATCGCTTTCACTGGCCATGGCGTTGCTCCTCCTCCTCGCGCATGCCCGCGAAAATCGGAAATCGATTTTTCGCTGGGGATCATGCGCCATATCAAACACCACAACGTCCCTTGCGCGTTCAAAAGGACGCGCGGCGCTGCAGCCTCACCAGTGCGGCGGCTTGGTCACCGGCACATCCGGTGCTGCGTGTTCCTCCAGTGCCAGGAACCGGTCGGTGAGCGCATCGAGCTTGCGCTGCATGCGCTCGATCACCTTCCACTGATCGGCGATCTGGCCGGACAGTTCCTCGATGGTCTTTTCCTGCTCGGCGGCGCGGATTTCCAGCGTCGTCATCCGGTCGGCAGGCTCGGTCATTCAAAATCCTCAGGTGTTGCGCAGCGACCTGCAAGTGTGAAGCAGTGGCTTGCGAATGTGAAGATCTCGGCCACGTTCGAAATTGACAAGCGCGCGGCGATTTGTCGAGAGTGAACGCCGCTTCGGCCGATTGGCAGGGGCGGGGCTATCATGCTAGGCGTTTTGACCAAGCGATAAAAATAAGAGTGGGACAGGCTGCATGGCGCAAGCCGCAATCGAGCTGATCGGCATCAACAAGAGTTTTGGCGCGGTGCGCGCCAACCGCGACATCAATCTGGAAATCGCGCGCGGCACCATCCACGGCATCGTTGGCGAGAACGGCGCCGGCAAGTCGACGCTGATGTCGATCCTCTACGGCTTCTACCAGGCCGACAGCGGCGAGATCCATGTCGGCGGCCAGCCGGCGTCGATCAAGACGCCCAACGACGCGATCGCGCTCGGCATCGGCATGGTGCACCAGCACTTCATGCTGGTCGACAATTTCTCGGTGCTGGAAAACGTAATCCTTGGCGCCGAAAGCGATGCACTGCTGAAGAAGAGCATCGCCAAGGCGCGTTCCGAACTGGAGCGGCTCGAGCGCGAATACGGGCTCGAAGTCGATCCCGACGCGATCATCGAGGAGTTGCCGGTCGGCCTGCAGCAGCGTGTCGAGATCCTCAAGGCACTCTACCGCGGCGCCGAAATCCTGATCCTCGACGAGCCGACCGGCGTGCTCACCCCGGCCGAGGCCGACCACCTGTTCCGCATCCTCAAGCAGCTGAAGGAACAGGGCAAGACGGTGGTGCTGATCACCCACAAGCTGCGCGAGATCATGGCGATCACCGACACCGTCTCGGTGATGCGCCAAGGCACGATGGTGGCGACGCGCGAGACAAAGAAGACCACGGTTGGCGAGTTGGCCGAGCTGATGGTCGGGCGGCGTGTGCTGCTGAGGGTCGAAAAGGGCGAGGCCGAAGCCGGTGGCATCAAGCTCGCGGTCAAGAACCTGACGGTGAAGGATTCTCGCGGCGTCACCGTGGTCGACGACGTCTCCTTCGATTTGCGCGCCGGCGAGATCGTCGGCATCGCCGGCGTCGCCGGCAACGGGCAATCCGAATTGCTTGAGGCGATTTCCGGCATCAGGCATGCCGTTTCCGGTTCAGTCATGCTCGACGGCAAGCCGATCGACCTCACCGGGGCCGCGGATCCGGGCGAATTGCGTGAAAGAGGCCTCGCCCATGTACCGGAGGACCGTCATCATGTCGGCCTGGTGCTGGCCTTCGAGGAGAACGAGAACTCAATCCTTGGCTATCACGACGACGAACGCTACCTGAAGGGGCCGTTCCTCAACATCGATGCGATCCGCGACGACGCCAAGGACAAGATCACCAAATACGACATCCGCCCGGCCGATTGCCGGCTCAGGACGGCCAATTTTTCCGGCGGCAACCAGCAGAAGATCGTGCTGGCGCGGGAAATGGAACAGGATCCGGGCGTGCTGATCGTCGGCCAGCCGACGCGCGGCGTCGACGTCGGCGCCATAGAATTCATCCACAAACGCCTCATCGCCATGCGCGACCAGGGCAAGGCAGTGCTGGTGGTGTCGGTCGAACTCGACGAGATCCGTTCGCTCTCCGATCGCATCCTGGTGATGTTCGCCGGTCGCATCGTCGGCGAGCGCGGCCCGGAGGCAACCGAAGGCGAACTCGGCCTGCTGATGGCTGGTGTCGAGCATCAGGAGGCTGCGGAATGAGCACGCCTTATGCCAAGCTGCCCGGCTGGGCTGATTACGGGCTGATCCCGGTGATCAACCTTTTCGTTGCCTTCGTCGTTGCTGGCTTCGTCGTCATGCTGGTCGGAGAGAACCCGCTGCGTGCCGCCGCCATCCTTGTGGAGGGCGCTTTCGGCCGCGGCCAAGGCATCGCCTTCACGCTCTACTACGCCACCACCTTCATCTTCAGCGGCCTGTCGGTGGCGGTTGCCGTGCATTGCGGCCTGTTCAATATCGGCGGCGAGGGCCAGGGCTATATCGCCGGGCTCGGCATCGGCGTCGTCTGCCTAGCGTTCGACAGCGTGCTGCCGTGGTGGCTCACCTTTCCGCTGGCAATCATCGCCGCTGCGGCGATGGGCGCACTGTGGGCGCTGATCCCGGCCTATCTGCAGGCCAAGCGCGGCTCGCACATCGTTATCACCACCATCATGTTCAACTTCATTGCCGCCAGCGTCATGGTCTATATGCTGGTCGACGTCCTGAAGCCGGCCGGCTCGATGGCGCCGCAGACGCGCAACTTCCTCGAGGGCGGGCAACTGCCCAAGCTGAACTGGATCATCGAGCTGTTCGGCGCCAAGATACGCTCGGCGCCGCTCAACGTTACCTTCCTGCTGGCGCTGGTCATGGCCTTTTTGGTCTGGCTGCTGATCTGGCGCACCAAGCTCGGCTACGAAATGCGCACCTACGGCCACAGCCCTAAGGCGGCGCGCTATGCCGGCATCTCGGAAACCCGCATCATCATCATCGCCATGCTGATCTCCGGCGCGCTGGCAGGCATGATGGCGCTCAATCCGGTGATGGGCGACCAGCACAATGTCGCGCTCGATTTCGTCTCCGGCGCCGGCTTCGTCGGCATCGCGGTGGCGCTGATGGGGCGCTCGCATCCGGTCGGCATCGTGCTGGCGGCGATCCTGTTCGGCATGCTCTACCAGGGCGGCGCCGAGCTCGCCTTCGAGATGCCGGCGATCAGCCGCGACATGATCGTCATCATCCAGGGCCTGGTCATCCTGTTCGCCGGCGCGCTCGAGCACATGTTCCGGCCTCACATCCAGGCGCTGTTCGCTTCGATCAGCCCGAGAACTGTCGGCATCGAAGCGGTCAAGGGGAAGGGTGCCTGAGATGGATCTCTTCAACGCCATCGCGCAGACGCTGGACTCGACGATACGCCTGTCGGTGCCTTTGCTGCTCGCCTGCCTTGCAGGCCTCTACTCGGAGCGGGCCGGCATCTTCGACATTGGCCTCGAAGGCAAGATGCTGGTCGGCGCTTTCGCGGGTGCTGCCGCAGCATCTGTCTTCCATTCCGCCTATCTCGGCCTCGGCATGGCCATTCTCATTTCGGTTGCCTTCGCGCTGATCCATGGTTTTGCCTCGATCACCCACCGCGGCAACCAGATCGTTTCCGGCGTGGCGATCAATTTCATCGCCGCCGGATCGACCATCATCCTCGGCCAGGCGTGGTTCCAACAAGGAGGTCGCACGCCGGCGCTAGCGCCGGCCGAGCGGTTCGAGGCGATCATCTGGCCCGGCGCCGATGCGGTCAGGGGCGTGCCGATCCTCGGACCGATATATTCGGAACTCATTTCCGGCCATTCGGTTTTGGTCTATCTCGCCTTCCTGATGGTGCCGTTCACCTGGTGGGTGCTATTCCGCACCCGGTTCGGCCTGCGGTTGCGCGCCGTCGGCGAGAACCCGGCAGCCGTCGACACGGCCGGCATCTCGGTCGCCTGGCTGCGCTACCGGGCGCTGATCTGCACCGGTGTGCTCACCGGCGTTGCCGGCGCCTATCTGTCGATGGTGCAGAACGGCGGCTTCGTGAAGGACATGACCGCCGGCAAGGGCTATATCGCGCTTGCGGCGCTGATCTTCGCGAAATGGAAGCCGGTCAACGCGATGTTCGCCTGCCTGCTGTTCGGCTTCCTCGATGCGCTGGCGATCCGCCTGCAAGGCACGCCGTTGCCCTTGATCGGCAGGGTGCCGGTGCAGTTCATGCAGGCGCTGCCCTATGTCCTCACCGTCATCCTGCTTGCCGGCTTCATCGGCAAGGCAATCCCGCCGCGCGCCGGCGGCGTGCCCTACGTCAAGGAACGCTGAGCATGGCCCGAAAAGTGGAAGCCGATCTTCGGACCTGGCCATGCGAAAAGGAAAATATGAGCATGATCCCGAAAAGTGGAAGCCGGTTTTCGGACAAGATCATGCGAGAGAAAAACTAAATGTCGCATGATCTGTTTGAAGCGGCGAAAGCCGCCATGGCCAAGGCCTATGCGCCCTATTCGAAATTTCCGGTCGGTGCGGCGCTGCGCACCGAGGACGGCCGCGTCTTTGCCGGCGCCAACATCGAGGTCGCCTCCTATCCGGAAGGCTGGTGCGCCGAAACCACCGCGCTTGGCCAATACATCATGGGCGGCGGCGGCAAGATCACAGAGATCGCCGTGATCGCCGAGCGCATGGCGAAATGCTCGCCCTGCGGCGGCTGCCGGCAACGGCTGGCGGAATTCTGCCGGCCGGAAACCAAGCTTTATCTCTGCGACAATGGCGGGGTGGTCGAGACCGTGACCATGGGCGAGATGCTGCCATACGGCTTCCGGGGCGACATGTTGAAATGAAGAGCTGGTTGAAATGATGGAAAAGGCTCTGGATCATCTCGTCGAAAGGCTGGACGGGCTGGCGCCTGCCACAGCGCTGGTGCTGGGTTCGGGGCTTGGTGGTCTTGTCGACCAGGTCGAGAATGCGGTGCGCATTTCCTATGCCGAACTGCCGGGCTTTCCCAGAAGCGGCGTCACCGGCCATGCCGGCGAGGTGGTGGCCGGGCTTTTTGCCGGCACGCCGGTGCTGATGCTGTCCGGCCGCGCCCATTATTACGAGCACGGCAACGCGGCGGCGATGCGGCCAGCGCTGGAGGTGCTCGCCGGCATAGGCATAACCAAGCTGATCCTCACCAATGCCGCCGGCTCGGTCGATCCAGACATGGGACCGGGATCGGTGATGCTGATCACCGACCACATTAATTTCTCCGGCTCCAATCCGTTGATCGGCGAGCCGAGCGAGCGCCGCTTCGTCGGCCTGACCGAAGCCTATGATGCCGGCCTGCGTTCGGCGATCGAGAAGGCGGCGAAGGCGACCGGCACCAAGCTGCACAAGGGTGTCTATATGTGGTTCTCCGGACCATGCTTCGAGACGCCCGCCGAAATCCGCATGGCGCGCATCATCGGTGCGAACGCCGTCGGCATGTCGACCGTGCCGGAGGTCATTCTCGCCCGTTTCCTCGGCCTGCGCGTCGCCGCCTGCTCGGTGGTCACAAACCTTGCCGCAGGGATGACCGGGGCGGAGCTTTCGCACCAGGAGACGAAGGACATGGCGCCGATCGGCGGCGCGCGATTGGCGACGATCCTTAAGCGTGTGTTCCAGGACGGGCTACCCGAGAGTAAGGTCTCGGCTTGATACTTCCCCAGGAAATCATCCGCCGCAAGCGCGACGGCCACAGGCTGTCCGCGCAGGAAATAGCAGTCTTCATCGAGGGGCTGACCGCCGGCACCGTCTCGGACGGACAGGTCGGTGCCTTCGCCATGGCGGTGTTCTTCAGCGGCATGAGCCGCGACGAGGCGGTGGCGCTGACGCTTGCCATGCGCGATTCCGGCGACGTGCTCGACTGGTCGGACCTGCCCGGACCGGTCACCGACAAGCATTCGACCGGTGGCGTCGGCGACAATGTCTCGCTGATGCTGGCGCCGATCGTTGCCGCCTGCGGCGCCTATGTGCCGATGATTTCCGGCAGGGGCCTCGGCCATACCGGCGGCACGCTCGACAAGATGGATGCGATCCCCGGCTACATCAGCCAGCCCGATATTGCGCGCTTCCGCAAGACGGTTCTCGAAACCGGTTGCGCCATCATCGGCCAGACCGCCGATCTCGCGCCCGCCGACCGTAGGCTCTACGCTATCCGCGATGTGACGGGGACCGTCGAGTCAGTGTCGCTGATCACAGCTTCGATCCTGTCGAAGAAACTGGCCGCCGGCCTGCAGTCGCTGGTGCTCGACGTCAAGGTCGGCAACGGCGCCTTTATGGAGAAGTCGCGCGATGCAGCCGCGCTGGCGAGCAGCCTGGTCGAGATT
Organism: Mesorhizobium sp. M00.F.Ca.ET.216.01.1.1; assembly: GCF_004010325.2. Lineage (GTDB taxonomy): Bacteria > Pseudomonadota > Alphaproteobacteria > Rhizobiales > Rhizobiaceae > Mesorhizobium. The sequence continues at coordinate 42,603 of NZ_SADR02000023.1, read as the reverse complement.
GCCAATGGCGCCGGCCTAAAGGCCTCGGCGCTGGTCACCGGTATGAACGAGCCGCTGGCATCGGCGGCGGGCAATGCGGTCGAGGTGCGCAACGCGGTCGATTTCCTCACCGGCCGCTTCCGCGATAGGCGGCTGGAGGATGTGACGCTGGCACTGGCCGCCGAAATGCTACAGTTGGCAGGCCTGGCGGCGTCCAATCAGGACGGCATGCGGCGTGCTGCCGAGACGCTGGCCGGCGGCCGCGCCGCCGCCGTCTTCGCGCGCATGGTGGCGGCACTTGGCGGTCCCGCCGATTTCGTCGAGAAGCCAGAAAAATACCTGCCGAAGGTGGCGACGGAATTCACCGTCAAGGCGCCCGGCAACGGTTTCGTCACCGGCATCGCCACCCGCGACATCGGGCTCGCCGTCGTCGCGCTTGGTGGCGGGCGCACCCGGCCGGACGACAGCATCGATCATGCGGTCGGCATCACCCAGCTGTTGCCGGTCGGCGCGGAAGTACGGGCCGGCGAGGCGCTGGCGCTGGTCCATGCCCGCACGCTATCGGACGCAGAGGCGGCAGCCGCCACTGTGATTTCGGCCTATACGATCGGTGCTTCGAAACCGGCCGCGGAAAAAACCGTCATCCGGCGGATCCTGCCGCGCGGGTAACTGGCAGACGAGCAGCAGCTTATTGCACGAGCAGCAGCGTACCGTTTTCGACCTGGTATTTTTCAAGCCGCTGCAAGAAGCTCATGCCGATCAGGTTGGTCTGCAGCGCCCTGTCGTCGAGCACGACCGCCTGGATGTTGTCGACCGTGATCTTGCCGATCTGCAGGCGATCGATGGTCACCAGCGCGGCCCTGATCGCGCCGTTGGCGGTGTTGACCTCATGGCTGAAGTCCGACTGGTTGAGCGAGATGCCGATCCTGCGCGCCGTCGAACTGTTGATGGCGACCAGGGTGGCGCCGGTGTCGATCAGGCCGTCGACCTGACGGCCGTTGAGCCTGAAGGCCGAGGTGAAATGCCCGCGCTCGTCCGCCGCGACCACGACCTTGCGGCCAAGCGGCTGCGGCATCGCCGGTTTGTCCGGGACCGCAACCAGTTTCAGGTCCGGTCGTGAATCGCCTGCCGGCTTGGTCCCGGTTGTCGATCTCAGCAGGCCGTCGAAGAGCTGCGGATTCGACTGATAGAGGATCGGGATCGATACCGATATTCCAGCAAGAATGAGAAGCGTGCGCAGCATGGGTCAGCCTTCGTGCAGGCCGATCCTGATCCCGACATGGTGTTTGCCGCTTTAACGCGCGCCGAAACCGCAGCTTTGCGTAAACGACCGGTAAACAGCACATGGCCCGGATTGGAAAGTGTTAGAGCGTCCTTTGCGCGTCCGACTGGACGCGCGGCGTTCTAATCATTTGGTGCCGTACATGCGGTCGCCGGCGTCGCCGAGGCCGGGCATGATATAACCCTTGTCATTGAGCTGGCGGTCGATGGAGGCGGTGAAGACGGGGACATCCGGGTGCGCCTTGGTGAAGCGCTCGATGCCTTCGGGCGCTGCCAAGAGACAGAGGAAGCGGATGTTGGTGGCACCGCGCCCTTTCAGCTTGTCGATGGCGGCGATCGCCGAATTGGCGGTGGCCAGCATCGGATCGACGACGATCACCAGCCGGTCGGCAAGATCGCTCGGCGCCTTGAAGAAATATTCGACCGCCTCCAGCGTTTCGTGGTCGCGATAGAGACCGATATGGGCGACGCGTGCCGCCGGCACCAGATCGAGCAGGCCTTCGAGCAAACCGTTGCCGGCGCGCAGCACCGAGGCGAAGACCAGCTTCTTGCCCTCCAGCGTCGGCGCCTCCATCGTCTCGATCGGCGTTTCGATTGTCGTCGTCGTCAGTTCGAGATTACGGGTGACCTCGTAGCCCAAAAGCAACGAAATCTCGCGCAGCAACCGCCGGAAGCCGGCCGTCGAGGTTTCCTTCTTGCGCATGATGGTCAGCTTGTGCTGGACAAGCGGATGGTCGACGACGGTGACGCCCTGCATGATGTTCTCCTGATGCATATCGCCAAAAGAGCGCGCCGCATCCCTTCGGACGCGACGTGCTTCAGGCAGCTCGAAAGACCCTATCGACAATATGCCGGCCAAGAAACCGTTTGCGGTCGCCGACCACACAGTTTTTGCGGGAGAAGGAGGTTCAGCGGGCGGCACCGTTGAGGCGGGCGAGAAGCGCGCTCCTGGTCTTCCTGTCGACGAATGCCGCCTCGATGGCAGTCCTGGTGACGGCGGCCAGCGCCTTGTCGTTCATCGAGAAATGCTCGGCGGCGATGTCGTATTCGCGCTTCAGCGACGTCCAGAAATAGGGCGGGTCGTCGGAGTTGAGCGTCACCTTGCAGCCCGCCGCTTTCAAGGCCGGAAACGGGTGATCGGCGAAGCTGTCGAAGACCTTGAGCGCGACGTTGGAGCCGGGGCAGCATTCGAGCACGACGCCCTCGTCGGCGATGCGCCGGACGAGGTCGGGGTTCTCGATGGCGCGCACGCCGTGGCCGATGCGAGAGGGGCGGATATGGTCGAGTGCTGCCTTGACGCTCTCCCAGCCCATCAGTTCGCCAGCATGGACGGTGATGCCGAGGCCGGCTTCGCGAGCGATTTCGAAGGCCCTGACATAGTCCTCCAGATCGCCGATGCGTTCGTCGCCGGCAACGCCGAACCCGGTGACCAGCGGATGCCCGCACCGGGCCGCGAAGCGTGCCGCCTGCTCGATCGACTCGACGCCGGCATTGCGCACGCCGGTGACAATCATACGGCCCTCAATGCCGGTCTTGGCCTTGGCGCGGGCCATGCCTTCGCCGAGCGCGTCCGTATAGGCCTTGGGTGACAGGCCGGCCTTGCTGGCGTGGTCTGGCGAGGTGAAGATTTCGGAATAGATGGCGCCGTCGCGGGCGAGGCTGGTCAGGTAGTGATCGGCAAGCCGCGCATAATCCTCTTCCGTGCGGAACAGGTCGGAGGAGAAGTCATAGGTGGCGAGGAAGGACGTGAAATCGTGCCAGACGAACGAGCCGTTCTGAATGTAGCGCGAGGTGTCCCTGCCGTATTTCTGCGCCTGGCGGATGACGAGTTCGGGCGCAGCTGCCCCTTCGATGTGGCAGTGCAGTTCTGCTTTCAAAGGCATGCAGTCATCCCGTCAGGTCGGTCCAGAAGCGCGGCCGAACACCGCGCCTTAAACAATAGCGTCCGCACCATCGATCGGCTATGGTCCCGCCGGTTTTATGGCGGATCAAAATAATGTCAGTTGAGAGAACCACAGCCGCTGGCGGCATGGAAACCTCCTACGGTTTCAAGCGTGTAGGGGCAGGCGACAAGCAGTCCCTGGTCAACGATGTTTTCCATAAGGTCGCAAACCGCTACGACCTGATGAACGACCTGATGTCGGCCGGGTTGCACCGGCTGTGGAAGGACGCCATGGTCGCATGGCTCAATCCGTCGAAGCAACCGGGCTGGCGCGTCGTCGACGTTGCCGGCGGTACCGGCGACATCGCCTTCCGCATCATCGAAGCCAGCCATCGCCATGCTCATGCCACGGTCCTCGACATCAACGGCTCGATGCTCGCCGTAGGCCGCGACCGGGCTGAGAAAAAAGGCCTGTCTGATAACACCGAATTCATCGAGGCCAATGCCGAGAAACTGCCCTTCGCCGAGCTGACGTTCGACGCCTACACCATCGCTTTCGGCATTCGCAACGTGCCGCGCATCGATGTAGCGCTTGCCGAAGCTTATCGCGTCCTGAAGCCAGGCGGCCGCTTCCTCTGCCTCGAATTTTCCGAGGTCGACATGCCGCTGCTCGACAAGGTCTACGAGGCGTGGTCGTTCAACGCCATCCCGAGGATCGGCAAGGTGGTCACCGGCGACGGCGAGCCGTATTCCTATCTGGTCGAATCGATCCGCAAATTTCCCAATCAGCAGAATTTCGCCGCGATGATCTCGCGTGCCGGCTTCGATCGCGTCTCTTTCCGCAACTATTCGGGCGGCATCGCCGCACTCCATTCAGGCTGGAAGCTTTGAGGCAAGCGCAGCGATGAGCACCGTCGGCGCTGGTTTCAGGCTCGCACGGGCCGGGTGGGTGCTGGTCCGCGAGGGCGTCGTCGCGGCCTTGCCGGGCGATGAGCTATCCGGCCTGCCGAAACTAGGCTGGCGCCTGGCGCGGCTGTTTACCCGTCGTCGCGCGCTTGCCTATGAACGCGGCGACCGCCTGGCCAAGGCGGTGATCCGGCTCGGCCCGTCCTACGTCAAGCTCGGCCAGTTCCTGGCGACACGGCCTGATGTCGTCGGCAACGACATGGCGCTCGATCTCGCCATGCTGCAGGACAAGATGCATACGTTTCCGAAGGCCGAAGCCGCCATGGCCATAGAGGCCTCGCTCGGGCGCAAGGTCGGCGAGCTCTACGCCAGTTTCGGCGATGCTGTCGCCGCAGCCTCTATCGCCCAGGTCCACTCCGCCGAAACCTTCAATGACGGCGCAGTCACCAGGGTGGCGGTGAAAGTCATCCGGCCGGGCGTGCGGCACCGCTTCTTCCAGGATCTTGAAAGCTATTTCCTCGCCGCTCGCCTGCAGGAGAAATATATCCCGTCGTCGCGCCGCCTGAAGCCGGTCGAGGTGACCGAGACGCTGGCGCAGACCACCAAGATCGAAATGGATCTGAGGCTCGAGGCGGCAGCGCTTTCCGAACTCGGCGAAAATACCAAGGACGATCCCGGTTTTCGCGTGCCTTCCGTCGACTGGGAGCGTACCGGCCGCGACGTGCTGACCATGGAGTGGGTCGACGGCGTCAAGCTGAGCGACATTGCCGGCCTCGCCGAGGCAGGTCACGATCTCAAGACGATCTCCGCCAATCTCGTTCAGTCGTTCCTGCGTCACACGCTGCGTGACGGTTTTTTCCACGCCGACATGCATCCGGGAAACCTGTTCGTCGAGGCTGACGGCACCATCGTCGCCGTCGATCTCGGCATTGCCGGCCGGCTCGACAGGAAGGAACGCCGGTTCCTTGCCGAAATCCTCTACGGCTTCATCGTCCGCGATTATCTGCGCGTCGCCGAAGTGCATTTCGAGGCCGGCTATGTGCCGCGCCAGCACAATGTCGCGGCCTTCGCGCAGGCGATCCGGGCGATCGGCGAGCCGATCCATGGCCAGCCGGCCGAGACCATCTCGATGGCCAAGCTGCTGACGCTGCTTTTCGAGGTGACCGAACTGTTCGACATGGCGACGCGGCCCGAACTGGTGCTGCTGCAGAAGACCATGGTGGTCGTCGAAGGCGTTGCCCGCACGCTCGACCCGGCCTTCAACATGTGGAAGACGGCCGAGCCTGTGGTCGGCGACTGGATTGCCGGCAATCTCGGCCCGCGAGGCCTGCTGGTCGATGCGCGTGACGGCGTCAAGGCGATGCTGGCGCTGGCTCGCCAGGCGCCGGACCTTGCCGCCCGCACCGAGCGGCTGTCGCGCGAGATCGACCTGATGGCCGAGCACGGGCTGCGTTTCGACGAGACAACCGCACACGCGATCGGCAAGGCAGAGGCACGCCACACCCGTTCCGGTCGGCTGGCGTTGTGGGTGATCGCGCTGACGCTGGTCTTTATCGCGTGGCGCGTCTTCTAGCGGCTTGTCCAGCATTGATTGCATTGCTATCATTGCATTCGTCGATCTGAGGCAAGTGCAATCGCATGGCCAGCATCACCATTCGCAACCTTGACGACGAGGTCAAGGAGCTGCTGCGCCAGCTGGCCGCAGAGAACGATCGCTCCATGGAAGAACAGGCCAGGGTGATGATCCGGGCCGCGGTCGAAGGTCAACTCGGGCCGGTTGGCCGTATCGAGCAGATCGAGAAGACCCTCCGCGAACTGGCAAGCTCACGCAGTCCGGTGGCGCCAATTACCGCCGCTTCGAGCAATATCTTCCCGCGAGGCAGCCTTTCCGGCAAGCGCATCCTGCTCATCATCGGCGGTGGTATCGCCGCCTACAAGGCGCTCGACCTGATCCGCCGGCTGCGCGAGCGCGGCGCTGCGGTGCGGGTGGTGATGACGGCTGCGGCGCAGGAATTCGTCACCACGCTGTCGGTCGGGGCGCTTTCGGCCGACCGCGTCTTCACCGAATTGTTCGACCGCAATGACGAGCACGATGTCGGCCACATCCGCCTGTCGCGCGAGGCTGACCTTGTGGTCGTGGCGCCCGCCACCGCCGACCTGATGGCAAAACTTGCCAATGGTCATGCCAACGATCTTGCCTCCACCGTGCTCATTGCCACCGACAAGTCGGTGCTGATGGCGCCGGCCATGAACCCAAAAATGTGGACGCATCCGGCGACGCGCCGCAACCGCGCGACGCTGCAGAAGGACGGCATCGCATTCGTTGGCCCGGCGAAGGGCGAGATGGCCGAGAGCAACGAGGCGGGCGAAGGCCGCATGACCGAGCCGCTGGAGGTCGTCGCCGCGATCGAGGCGCTGCTCGATAACAGGCCGAAGCCGCTGTCGGGGAGGAGGATCATCGTCACCTCTGGACCGACGCATGAGCCGATTGACCCGGTGCGCTACATCGCCAACCGCTCCTCCGGTAAGCAGGGCCACGCCATCGCAGCGGCGCTGGCGAAGCTCGGCGCCGATGTCCGCCTCGTCTCCGGCCCGGTTGCCATTGCCGATCCGGTCGGCGTCACCACGCTGCATGTCGAAACCGCAGCCGAAATGAAGGACGCCGTCGAACAACTCCTGCCGGCCGATGCCGGGGTATTCGTCGCGGCGGTCGCCGACTGGCGCACCGCGAAATCCGCCGGTGAAAAGATCAAGAAGCAGGCCGGCGAGAGGCCGCCGGCGCTGCAAATGGTCGAGAATCCCGACATTCTCGCCGGCGTCGGTCATCATAAGCGGCGGCCGGGCCTGGTCGTCGGCTTCGCCGCCGAGACGCAGGATCTGGTCAAGAACGCCCAGGCCAAACTTGCCGGGAAAGGCGCCGATCTCATCGTCGCCAACGACGTGTCGCACGAAAGCGGTGTCGGTCCGTCCGGAGTGATGGGCGGCGACCGCAACCGGGTGCGGATCGTGTCGAAGGCCGGCGTCGAGGAATGGCCGGAGATGAGCAAGGACGAAGTGGCTATGCGGCTCGCGACATTAATTGCGGAGCGGTTGAAGACGATCGTGGTCTAGCTGATCGCTTCCTGCGGCCGGTCAGTGGCCGCCGAAATCCGCAACGCTGCAAGGCATCCCAGGATCCCGAGCGGCACGAAGGCAAGGAACAGCCAGGCGGCGACGTTCGCTGCCGCCTCGCGGTTGAGGCCTTCGGAAAAGCCGCTGGCGTTAGCGACGATGCCGGTCAGCGCCGCACCCACCGCGTAGCCGATGCGCTGCATGGTCGGCACGGCGGCGGAAGCGATGGTCTGCTCACCATAACGCGCCGATGCCACGATGATGCGGGTGAGGAAGGGCCAGGCGACGCCGAAGCCGCCGCCCTGCAGCAAGGCGCAGAGCAGGATCAGCGGGATCGAGCCGGCCGGCACCGTAAGGGCGAAACCGGCGATACCGGTCGCGATCATCAGCGCGCCGCCGACGATGATCAGCCGTTCGCGCTCCGGCGGCGCATTGGCAACGAGGATCGATAGGATCGACCAGGCGATCGATTCGGCGGCGATGATGTAGCCGGTGGTCAGGATCGGAATGCCGTGCAGGCTGGTCAGAAGCAGCGGCCCGTAGACGGCGAAGGAGCAGGTCGCTACGGAAAACGCGGCAACCATGGTCATCCCGCTGCCAACCGGCGTGCGCCATGAGAACAGCCGTGACGGGAACAGGCGCGAGTGCGGCTTCAGTGCGTCGACGCGGACGAACAGTGCAAGGCCGATCAGGCCGAGAGCCAGCAGCAGCGACGAACGCAGCAGGGCGATGTCGACGCCGGCCATCGCGATCAGCACGACGCTGACGGCAAGGCAACCGAGCGCGGCAAAGGGGAAGGGCGGCGCCGCGCCGGTGGTTGCCTGCGGCCTGGTCGCCTCGGGCGTGTCGAGCATGATGAAGCTCGCCAGCGCCATGGCCGTACCGCCAAGCGTGAAGATGCCAAATGCCCAGCGCCACGACAGCAATTCGGTCATGACGGCGCCGAGCACCGGCCCGCTGAAGGCGGCGACGCCCCAGATCGCCGACATGACGCCGAAAAGCTGCGGCCAGATGGTACGCGGAAACAGCCGTTCGACCGAGACGAAGGCCAGCGACACCAGCGCGCCGCCGCCGAACCCTTCGATCAGCCGTCCGGCGAGGAAGAGCGGCATGGAAGGCGCTGTCGCACAGACCAGCGCACCGGCCGCGTAGAGCAAGGCAGCAACCACCATGGTGGTGCGCAGGGCGACGTAACTCACCAGCCGTCCGGCGGCGGCGCCTGCGACAATGGCACCGAGCTCGTAGATCGCCAGCGACCAGCCAACCAGTTGCAGGCCGGAGAGCTCGCCGACCATCGCCGGCATCACCGTTGCAACCATGGTCTCGTTGGTAGCGTGCAGCAGGATGCCGAGGCTGATGAAACAGAAGCGTGCCAGGTCGCCGCTCGCCCACAATGCGCGCCAATCGACCCTGTTCCTGCTGGTTGCGATCACGTCATTCTCCCGAATTTTCTGCGAGGCCGTTCAAGATGTCGGAGGCCTTTGCGCATCCGAAACGACGCGCGCCGCCCTCGTCCGGGAGAGCTTGTAGAACCTCAACTACGGTTGAGCTCAAGCGGTTTTTTGGAGGTGCCCACGAAGCCGATGCGACGCAGATCGCCGATATTCGGGCCATGCCCGACTTGCGATCAATTTGCCGTGCTGCGCAACTGGAACTGGCTGACGCCGATGGCGATGTTGACGCCGGTCTGCGTCTGCAGGCTGAGCGGCTGCAGAGTGAAGGCCTGCGAGGAGCCGCCGACCAGGAGATTGGCACCGGCGCCGACCGCCGCTGTTACCTCGGCGCTGGCGCCGACATAGTCACCGGCGAGCGCGCCGGGTGCGTAGATATTCCTGAGCGGCGTCAGCACCAGCCACTGCATCACCGTCTGCCTGGTGGTGCCGATGTCGAGACCGTATTTGTTGACGGCGCCAAAATAGGCTTCCGGCGCAAAGGTCTTGTCGGCGGGCGTGAAGGTGCAGCTCAGATCCTTGCTCGAGCCGAAGATGAAGCCGGTGCCGCCGCCGATGGCACAATCAAGCACGCCAAGCTCGATACCCCGGTCCCATGCCTCAGCCTGTCCCGCAAGCGCGGCGACGATCATGGCAGCGGCGACGGTCGTCTTCGGCATGGCGCCCCCCCAAGGTCGTGCAGCGCAGAAAGTTTATCGTATCCCGTTCTGCGCTGCACGTAGAGAGGCCAAATGCGTTTATCTGCCAATGCGGTTATTTGAGCGAGTGGATCAGATCCAGCGAGGTGACGGCGACAGCCAGGTTGACACCGGTCTGAGCCTGCACGCTGAGAGGCTGCAGCGAAAAGGCGCTGTCCAATCCACCGACGAGAAGGTTAGCGCCGCCGCCGGTCACCACGCTGGCCTCGGCGTTGACGCCGTAATAGCTGCCGGCGAGGTCGCCGGAATCGTGGTTGCGGGTGGCAGCGAGAACAGCCCATGCCAACTGACCCTGGTGCGTCTTGCCGACATCGAGGCCGAGCTTGGAAATGACCCCGGTATAGATCTCGGAGGGGCCGCCGTGATGGGGGCGATAGACACAAGACACACCCTTGTTGGAGGTGACGACATAGCCGGTGCCGCCGTCGATGGTGCAGTCGAGCACGCCGAGTTCAAGCCTGCCCGCGCTGGCGGGAGCGGCAAGCACCGTAGTGGCAAGCGCGGCGGCACAGGCAAATTTCTTGATCATGGGAGAGGTCCTTTCGCAAATTGCGTCGATCAACGGTTTGAGTGGCTCGAGCGTTCCGCCGAAAACTAGGCGCGATCAAGGCAGCCGTCAGGGTCAGGACCTCCGTGTAGCGTTATCGGATATTTTCCAAGGCATGCCGAACCGCCTCAAGCCTTGGCAGGCCCGAGGTCGGGTCGATGCTGTCTTTTGATCAGCTGGCGCTGGTGCGCGCCAGGCCATCCTTTGCCGGCTGGTAGGCCGGGTTGAGGTGGACGGCTTCGCGGTAGGATTTCGCAGCCCTGGCCTTGTCGCCGCGCCGCTCGTAGATCAGCGCCTGGTTGGCCCAGGCCTCGGCATTCTTGCCGTCGAGCTTGATCGCCATGTTGAAGTCGGCGAAGGCGTTGTCCTCGTCGTTCATGGCGAGGTAGGAGAGGCCGCGGCCATTGTAGGGTTCGGCGGCGTCAGGCGCCAGCGAGATGGCGGTGGAAAAATCCTCGATGGCGAAAGCGTGCTGGCCCTGGCTCTGATAGATCAGGCCGCGATTGTGGTAGGCGCGTGCGTCGGTCGTGTCGAGCTGGATCGCCTTCTGGAAATCGTTGAAGGCTTCCTGGGTCCGGCCTGCCTTGCGATAGAGATTGCCGCGGCCGATATAGGCGGCGTCATAGTTCGAATTGATCTGGATCGAACGGTTGTAGTCGGCAAGCGCCGCCTCCTGGTTGCCGAGGAAGCGCTGGATCAGAGCGCGGTTCGAATAGGCCTGGTAGAAATTCGGGTTGAGCTGGATGGCGGTGTTGAAGTCCTTCAGTGCTGCCTGGTACTGGCCGCCGCGGCCATAGGCCGAGCCACGCACATTGTAGGCTTCCGGATCCTGGGGATTGCGCTGGATCACCGCCGACAGCGAGGAGATGTTCTCGGTCGATCCTTGTGCCTTGTCGATGTTGTTGAATTCGCCGGTCGGGGCTGTCTGGCAGCAGGCGAGCGCCAACCCGGAAAACAGGGTTGCCGTCAGGGCGAAGCCGCGCAAGGCGGTTCTGCGCTCCACGGGAATAACGTTCATGTCTGCTCTGTCCTCACTGCCGCAGCGCCGTCAGGTCCGTTCCCTCCGAACCGAGTCGAATTCAAAACAAAAAGGTGGCGGCGATTCCGCATCGCGCCACCTCGGATATCCTTTGAAAAGGACGAAAAATTGGCGGTATCAGCGCGGCGGACGCGCTGCGCCGGCAGCACCAGCCGCAACCGGGCGCGGCGTCATCGGCAACAGGCCTTCGCGCTGGGCACGCTTGCGGGCCAGCTTGCGGGCGCGGCGAACGGCCTCGGCCTTTTCACGGGCGCGCTTCTCGGAAGGCTTCTCGTAATGTCCGCGCATCTTCATTTCGCGGAAGATGCCTTCGCGCTGCATCTTTTTCTTCAGCGCGCGAAGCGCCTGATCAACATTGTTGTCGCGGACGAGTACCTGCACGTGCAATCCTGTCTTTCGGGTTTGATATCAACAGGCAAGCGGCCATGTCACTTGCCTCCGCGGCGAATTACACCACGAATTGTGGCGGCTGATAGCAGAATCACGCCGCTCTGTCCACTACCGAATGAAACGCAGCGGCCAAACGACCGCCGGCGTTATGCTGTCGCCAGGTGGAGCCGCCCGAAATCCTCGAAGAACTCGCCGTAGTCGCAGGTTATTTCCTCGCCCGCCGCAATGTCGCGGATCGCGATTGCCCCGCCATGCCGCGAAAAATCCGTGTTCGGCCTTTCGGAGTGGTTCATGAAACGGCCGTTGTCGACTTCATAGACCATGAAGCCGGGCCGGTCTGGGCTTGGATAGGCGTACCTGTCGAGCAATTCCCTGAGGTGCGGCGGTGCGGCTTCATATTTTTCCATCGGGATCAGCCGGTCGAAATCCGGATCGAGCCGCCAGATCGAGGTGCCTTTCCGGATCGGCTCGGCGGCGAACACACCGACGCCTTCGATTGCGCTCGCGGCGATGTAGGATCTGATCAGCAGCATGTTTCGAGCCCGTCTTCGAAGAGAAAACGGAATCGCCAAATCGTGCCGAAAAGCAAGGCCGGTTTGCGACATTGTGATCGACCAAGCATGCCTGGGCGCCCGCAAAACAGCTCACGTCCGGTTGATCGAGACGCCGCCGTCGGCGAACAGCGCCGTTCCGGTGGTAAAGCTCGACGCATCCGAAGCCAGATAGAGCACAGAGCGGGCAATCTCTTGCGGCCGCGCAATGCGCTTCAGGGCATGAAGGCCTTTGACGAAGGCCAGCACTTCCGGGCCGGCATCCGGCGCGTTGGTGATGCTTGAAGGCGTGTCGGTGCCGCCAGGCAGGAGCGCGTTGACCCGCACGCCTTTGGCGCCGTATTCGGCGGCAAGCACCTGCGTCAATCCGATCAGCCCGGCCTTGCTTGCGGCATAGCTGGTCATGCCGGGCATGCCGACGGTATGGCCGATGAAGGTGCAGGTGAAGATCAGTGAACCGCCGCCGCGTTCGACCATCGCCGGCACCTGGCACTTCGCGCCGAGAAAGGCGCTTGTAAGGTTGGTGTCGAGCGTCTCCCGCCAGCCCTCCAGCGACAGCTCCGAAACCGGTCCCGTCTGGCCGACTGAGCCGACATTGTTGAAGGCGATGTCGAGCCCGCCGAACCTGCCGACGGCGAGGTCGACGAGGGCTTTCGCGTAAGCTTCGTCCCTGACGTCGCCGGCAAGGGCGACGGCCGTGCCGCCGGCGTCCTCGATTTCGGCAGCGAGCTGGTCAAGCTCTGCCTGGCGGCGGGCAGCGATGACGAGCTTGGCGCCTTCCTCGGCAAAGAGTTTTGCGGTGGCGCGACCGATACCGGAACTGGCGCCGGTGACGATGGCGGCCTTGTTGGCGAGAGCGAACATTCTTTTACATCCTTTTTCTTCGCGCCGGGCTTTGCCGGCGACCGGATGCTTGGTCGCAAATCGGGGCGGTGTGAGCCACCCGATACCTGCAAAGGCACAGGGTCGATCGGCTCATCGTTCCAGATGCGTCGCTCCGTCACGGCGCAAAACGGCAAGCGCCGTCGCAAACAGCGCAAGGGTGGCAGCTGCGTTTCGCTAGTGATACACCTCGCGCGCCGGGGCTCTTTGTGAGCGCCGGCCGCAATCCGCGAGATCTTTGGCGCGAGGCCTGGAACGTGAAGAAATATTCGGTATTCGCCATCGCCCGCGAGGCCATGCGCGGTCATAAGGGCTGGGAGGCGCAATGGTCCTCGCCTGAGCCGAAGAAGGAATACGACGTCATCATCGTCGGTGCCGGCGGCCATGGCCTGGCCACCGCATACTATCTCGCCACTGTGCACGGCATCACCAATGTCGCGGTGCTTGAAAAGAGCTGGCTCGGCGGCGGCAACACCGGCCGCAACACCACCATCATCCGCTCCAACTATCTCTATGACGAGAGCGCCGGCATCTACGATCACGCGTTGAAGCTGTGGGATGGGCTCAGCCAGGAGCTCAACTACAACGTCATGTATTCGCCGCGCGGCGTGATGATGCTGGCCCACAACGTGCACGACATCCAGGTGCTGAAGCGCCATGTCCATGCCAATAGGCTGAACGGCATCGACAATGAATGGCTGACGCCGGAAGCGGCGAAGGAATTCTGTCCGCCGCTCAACATCTCAAGGGATGCGCGCTATCCGGTGGTGGGCGCGGCCTTGCAGCGCCGCGGCGGCACCGCCCGTCACGATGCCGTTGCCTGGGGCTATGCGCGCGGCGCCTCGGCACGCGGCGTCCACATCATCCAGAATTGCGAGGTCACCGGGGTCAAGCGGGCGCCGAACGGCGCGGTCACCGGTGTCGAGACGACGCGCGGCTTCATCGGCGCCAAGAAGGTCGGCGTCGTTGCCGCCGGCCATTCCTCGGTGATCATGAACATGGCCGGCGTGCGCATGCCGCTGGAAAGCTATCCGCTGCAGGCGCTGGTGTCGGAGCCGGTCAAACCGGTGGTTCCCTGCGTGGTAATGTCGAACACGGTGCACGCCTATATCTCGCAGTCCGACAAGGGCGAGTTGGTCATCGGCGCCGGCACCGACCAGTATGTCTCCTATTCGCAGACCGGCGGCCTGCACATCCTCCAGCACACGCTCGACGCCATCTGCGAGATGTTCCCGATATTCACGCGCATGAAGATGCTGCGCAGCTGGGGCGGCATCGTCGACGTGACGCCGGACCGCTCGCCGATCCTGGCCAAGACGCCGGTGCCGGGTCTCTATGTCAATTGCGGCTGGGGCACGGGCGGCTTCAAGGCGACGCCAGGCTCAGGGCATGTCTTTGCCCACACCATCGCCAGAGACGATCCGCATCCGATCAACGCGCCCTTCACCATCGATCGCTTCCGCACCGGCCGCCTGATCGACGAAGCGGCAGCGGCGGCGGTGGCGCACTGATGATGGCCGAGATGGCTGTCGCGATGCCGCTGATGCTTGTCGAATCGTAGGAACCAACACGATGCTTCTGATCCGTTGCCCCTATTGCGAGGAAGAGCGTCCGGAACTCGAGTTCCGCAACGCCGGCGAGGCGCATATTGCGCGTTCGGCAAACATCGCGGGCGAGAGCGACGACGACTTCGAGAAGTTCTTTTTCATCCGCTCGAATCCCAAAGGCATCATCTATGAGCGCTGGCGGCACATGCATGGCTGCGCGCGGTTCTTCAACGCCGTGCGCGACACCGTCACCGACAAGTTCATCATGACCTACAAGGCCGGCGAACCGAAGCCCGCGAAGCTGCCGGGAGCCTCCAAATGATCGAAGCGTTCCGCATTCCCGGCGCCGGGCGCCTCAAGCAGGCAAAGACCGCCCGCTTCAGCTTCGACGGCCAGGCTTACGCCGGCGTCGAAGGCGACACGCTGGCCTCGGCGCTGCTCGCCAACGGCGTCCATCTGGTCGGCCGTTCGTTCAAGTACCACCGGCCGCGCGGCTTCCTCTCGGCCGGCGCGGAAGAGCCCAATGCGCTGGTCCAGATCGAACGCGACGCGGCGCGCAAGACGCCGAACGTCCGCGCCACGGTGCAGGAGCTCTATGACGGGCTTACGGCGCAGTCGCAGAATCGCTGGCCGTCGCTGTCCTTCGACGTGGGTGCCGTCAACGACATTGCCTCGCCGCTGTTTTCAGCCGGTTTCTACTACAAGACCTTCATGTGGCCGAAGTCCGCCTGGAAAAACCTTTATGAACCGAAGATCCGCGCCGCGGCCGGCCTTGGTGTAGCGCCGGACCAACCAGACCCCGACCACTATTCCGCGCGCTTTGCCCATTGCGACGTGCTGGTGCTCGGCGGCGGTGCCGCAGGTATTGCCGCTGCGCTGGCCGCGGCTGAAACCGGTGTGCGCGTCATGCTTGCCGACGAGCAGGCGGATTTCGGCGGCAGCCTGCGGTTCGAGAGCGGCGCCAGGATCGAAGGCCAGGACGGTTTTGCCTGGGCGCAGGCCGCTGTCGCCAAGCTCCGGGCCATGGACAATGTGCGCGTGCTGTCTCGCACCACGGCGTTCGGCTATTATGCGCAGAATTTCGTCGGCCTGGTCGAGCGGATAGGCGACCATTTGCAGAAACCCGGCCGCGACCTGCCGCGCGAGCGGCTGTGGCAGGTGAGGGCCAAGCGCGTGGTGCTTGCGACAGGCGCCATCGAGCGGCACATGGTGTTTGCCGACAACGACCGGCCGGGTGTCATGCTGGCGTCCGCCGCGCGCACCTATCTCAACCACTATGGCGTCGCCGTCGGAAAGAATGTCGGCGTCTATACGGCTAATGATTCGGCCTATGCGGCGGCTATCGATTTGAAGAAGGCCGGCGTCAATGTGGCGGCCATCGTCGACCTGCGCGATAACCCGACCGGGCCAGTGATCAACGAGGCGAGGGCGCTCGGCATGGAGGTCAATTTTGGCCGCGCGGTGATACGCGCCGGCGGCAAATTGCGCGTGTCATCGATGACCGTGCAGCCGAAGAACGGCGGCGGCGAGCGCACCATCCCAGTCGACGCGATCCTGATGTCGGCCGGCTGGACGCCGTCGGTGCACCTGTTCTCGCAATCGCGCGGCAAGGTCGCCTTCAACGACGAGACCAAGCGCTTTGTGCCCGGCACCTATGCGCAGGATTGCATCTCGGTCGGCGCCTGCAACGGCACCGACGGACTGATGGCGACGATCGACGAGGCCTATGCGGCGGGCACCAAGGCGGCGAAGGATGTCGGCGCCAAAGCCGCCAAGAGTACAAAGCCGAAGATCGATGCCAGCGAGAGCTGGTCGCGCGGCATGCTGGGAGCGGCGCCCGGCGCCGGGCCGGGTACGACGGTAAAAGCCTTTGTCGATTTCCAGAACGACGTAACCGCCAAGGACATCCGCCAGGCGGTGCATGAGGGCATGCACTCGATCGAGCACGTCAAGCGCTTTACCACCAACGGCATGGCGACCGACCAGGGCAAGACCTCAAACATGCACGGACTGGCCATTGCCGCCGAGACGCTGGGCAAGCCGATCCCGCAGGTCGGCCTCACCACGTTTCGGGCGCCCTACACGCCGGTGACGTTCGGCTCGATTGTCGGCCATGCGCGCGGAGAATTGTTCGACCCGACCCGCAAGACGGCGATCCAACCCTGGGCAGAGGCGCACGGCGCGGTGTTCGAGGATGTCGGCCAGTGGAAGCGCGCCTGGTATTTCCCAAAGCCGGGCGAAGACATGCACGCCGCCGTCGATCGCGAATGCGTCACCGTGCGCACAACAGCCGGCCTGTTCGACGCCTCGACGCTGGGCAAGATCGAGGTGGTAGGGCCGGATGCGGCCAAGTTCATGGAACTGCTCTACACCAATCCGTGGGAGAAGCTGGAGCCCGGCCGCTGCCGCTATGGCATCATGCTGCGCGAGGACGGTTTCATCTATGACGACGGCGTCGTCGGCAGGCTGGCGCCCGACCGTTTCCATGTGACGACGACGACCGGCGGCGCGCCGCGTGTCATGAACCACATGGAGGACTATTTCCAGACCGAGTTCCCGCATCTCAACGTCTGGCTGACCTCGATCACTGAACAGTGGGCGGTGATTGCGGTGCAGGGGCCGAAGTCACGTGAGATCATCGCGCCGTTGGTCGAAGGCATCGACATGTCGGATGAGGCGCTGCCGCATATGTCGGTGCGCGAAGGCAAGATCTGCGGCGTGCCGACAAGGCTGTTCCGCATGTCGTTCACCGGCGAGCGAGGCTTCGAGGTCAATGTGCCGGCCGATTATGGCCAGGCCGTCTGGGAAGCGCTGTGGGCCGAGGGCCAGAAGCACGGCGCCGGTGCCTACGGCACCGAGGCGATGCACGTGCTGCGTGCCGAAAAGGGCTACATCATCGTCGGCCAGGACACCGATGGCACCGTGACGCCGAACGATGCCGGGCTCGACTGGGCGGTCGGCAAGAAGAAGGCCGACTTCGTCGGCATTCGCGGCATGGCCCGGCCGGACCTGGTCGCCAAGGGCCGCAAGCAGCTTGTCGGCCTGAAAACCAAGGACCCGAAGGTGGTGCTGGAAGAGGGTGCCCAGATCGTCGGCGATCCAAAGCAGGCGATCCCGATGAAGATGATCGGTCATGTCACCTCAAGCTATTGGTCGCAAAATTGCGGCCGCTCGATCGCACTGGCGCTGGTTGCCGGCGGCCGCGACCGGATGGGCGAGACGCTTTATGTGCCGATGCCGGACAAGGTGATCGAGGTGGAGGTCACCGGCATGGTGTTCTTCGACGAGAAGGGGGAGCGCCTCAATGGCTAAGGCTGCCGCGAAGAAAACTGCTGCCGTTACGCCGTCGGCCGAACGCCGTCCGGCTCTCGCCGGTCAGGAGCTGTCGGCCACCGGCGTCAAGCTCGCAGTGCTGCCGCCAGCGGAGCGCATTTCGCTGCGTGCGCCGGAAGCATCTGTCGCGGCGCTTTCGAAAGCGCTTGGCGTCACCCTGCCGCGAAAGCCAAAGACCTCGGTGGCAAAGGCCGGGCGCACGGCCCTGTGGCTCGGACCTGACGAATGGCTTGTCCTCGACCAGGCGGCAAAGGACCCGCTCGCCGATTGCGCAAAAGTCACTGCGCTGCATTCGGCAGTCGGCATCTCGAATCGCAACGTCGCCATTGCCGTGACTGGCCCGGCGGCTGCCGCAACGATCAACGCAGGCTGCCCGCAGGACCTGTCGCTCGACGCCTTTCCGGTGGGGGCGGCGTCACGCACCATTCTGGGCAAGGTCGAGATCGTGCTGTTGCGCACCGCCGCCGACGCCTTCCGGGTCGAATGCTGGCGTTCCTTCTCCGATTATGTCTTTACTTTCCTGTCGGAGGCGGCCCGCGACGCGGCGGCTTGACCCCGAAAAGCGGAAACCGGTTTCGGTAAAAGCCGGTCGGGAACGTTCGCCGCGCAAGGCCGTTTGCCACAGCGAGCCGAGGGAGAGTGCCGATGCCGTCGAAACCCGCGCCGAAGTCAGCCAGGAAATCACCGGCTGTTCGCTCCTTCGAACATGAGCAGCGCAGAGAGGCGAGCGCAGAAGAGGAGCTCGAGGAAGGGCTCGAGGATACGTTTCCGGCCAGCGATCCAGTGTCGATCACCGGAACCTCCATTTCCGGCGCCCCCGCAAAGCCCGAGTCGGTGGCAGGAAGAAAGAAACGCGGAAAATAATCTGCCTGGCTGGTTCGGCTGAGCTCAGCCTCCTACAAGAACCGGCCCTACGAAAACGGGCACCTGCAAAAAGGGCGGTCAGGATATCCTGCCGCCCTTAATTGGTATCGTTGTGCCATTAGGGACTGATCCGTCGATTGGCTCAGAACGTGCTGGGCACGATCCACGGATTGATGCCGATGCCCAGCCTTGGACCCTTGGCCGAGCCGGTCTTGGCTGCAGTATCCGTCTTTGCGACTGAACCGGTTGCGCCGCAATCGAGCTTTACGTTGGTCCTGGTGTCTGCGCAGGCCGCAGCCGGGGCCTGCTTACTTGGATCACTGGTACCGGCAACGGCCGTGCCCGAGAGTGCCAGCACTGCGGCGAGGGTGAGGATTGTCTTCTTCATCATCATCATCTCCGGTTCAATCTTTTTCCGTACATGTACGATATAGTGTACATATACGTGGGGCAGCCGGAGAATTCAAGCCAGAAATCGTACATGTACGATAGAATTTTATTGAACGCTGGAAATTGCATCGTACCGTTGCAAGATCTAGCCCGCATCCCGGCGCTCTAAGGGGGAAGAAACCGAGGAGGAGCCGCTCAGCAGTTGACCGGCGTCTCGGTCAGCGGCGGCACGTCCTGGGTGGTCAGCCCGGCAAGCGCGAAATCGCACATCCGCCTCACGAAAGCTTGCGGGTCGCCGAATGGATAGAAGGGGAAGGTGATCAACAGCGAGATCGTGCCATGTCCGACCGCCCACAGCATGGTGGCGATGGCGCGCGGATCGCCCTTGAGCTTGCCAGCGGCCACGCAGGCCTCGACCCGTTTGATCAGCACCTTCATCGCCGGGTTGCCTTCCTCCATCTCGGCGAAGGTCTTGCCTTCGGGCGGCTTGACCTTCTCGGTCATGAACACGGTGCGATATTCGTTGGGATTGCCGAAGCCGAAGGCGGCATATTCGGTCATGACCGCCTGCAGTGCCTCGATCGGATCGTCGGCCGGATGATCCTCGATGCGCCTGGCCAAAGTCTCGAAGGCATCCTCGGCCAATGCGAACAGGATGTCCTGCTTATCGGCAAAGTAGGAATAGACCGACATCGGCGCATAGCCGACGCGCTTGGCCAGCTTGCGGATGGTAAGGCCTTCATAGCCTTCCTCCTGCACAAGTCTGTGTGCTGCATCGACCAGTTCGGAGCGCAGTTCGGCTTTCTGTTTCTCGCGGCGTTTCTGGACGCTCAGCGGCAATTGTGCCTACCTTTGTTTGTTTGTTGCCGACCCAAATCATATACGCTGTACGGAAACGAACAAGGGCGGGGTCCTGGACCGCGTCGACACGACCGCCAACGCTTCAAGTCTCCTTGCCGAGCAATTTCACCGCAAGCCCGGCAAGGAGCTTCACCGCCTCGCCATAGGTCTTTGCCCTTTCCGGATTGGAGGCGTTGCCGTCTAGGGCGCGCCTGTAGACGCCCTGGCAGATCGCGGCGAACCGGAAGAAGGAGAAGGCGAGGAAGAAGATCCAGTTGCGGATGCCGGCAAGTCCGCGCCGCCGGCAATAGGCGGCGACATAAGCTTCCTCGGATGGCAGGCCGAGGGCCGCGCGGTCGATGCCGCCAAGGCCACGAAACCCTGACGAATGCGGCAGGCGCCATTGCATGCACTGATAGGCGATGTCGGCGAAGGGGTGGCCGAGCGTCGACAGTTCCCAATCGAGCACCGCCAGAACCTGCGGCCGCTCCGGCGCGAAGATCATGTTGTCCAGCCGGTAGTCGCCATGCACCAGCGAAACCCGGCCGTCATCGGCGGGCAGGTGCGTCTCCAGCCAGGCAATCAGCCGGTCCATGTCGGCCACCGTGCCGGTTTCGGAGGCACGGTACTGGCCGGTCCAGCGGGCAAACTGGCGCTCGAAATAACTACCCGGCTTGCCGAAATCGCCAAGCCCTGCAGCTTCGACATCGACGTCGTGCAGCGCGGCGAGCGTTGCATTCATGGCATCGTAGATCGCGGCACGCTCGTCATTGCCCGACACCTCCGGCAATGCCGGGTCCCAAAAGATGCGGCCGTCGACGAAGTCCATCACGTAGAACATGCGGCCGATCGGCGAGGTTTCGCCGGAAAGATGCAGCATCACGGGCACCGGTACCGCCGTGGCGGAAAGCGCCTTCATCACCCTGAACTCGCGATCGACCTGATGCGCGGATCTCAGTAACCGGCCCGGCGGCTTGGCGCGCAGCACATAGCGGCCGCTTGCCGCCGTAAGCAGATAGGTCGGGTTCGATTGTCCGGATTTGAATTTTTCAATTGAACGAAGCCCACCAAAACCGGGGATTTCGGCCTCGAGGTAGGACGCAAGGGCTGCCTGGTCGAGCGTGTTCGCGTCGATCATGCCGCCTCTGGTTGGCGTTCGATCAGCGTCAGCGTCAGCCAGCGCGCGGTCAGCGCCGGCTTTTTCGAGCCATCGATCTCGATGGTCACGTCATGCGCCGTCTGCACCCAGCCAGACGGCCGGACCTTGACGTCGGCCAGCACGAAACGGGTGCGGATGCGCGAGCCGGTCTTGACCGGCGCCAGGAAGCGCAGCGAATCGAAACCGTGATTGACGCCCATCTTGCTGTTTTCGAGCGGCGGCATGGTCTCGAAGGTCATCGCCGACAACAGCGAAAGCGACAGGAAGCCATGCGCGATGGTGCCGCCGAACGGCGTCTCGCGCCTGGCGCGTTCCGGGTCGCAATGGATGAACTGGTGATCGTCGGTGGCATCGGCGAACTGGTCGATCATGCGCTGCGACACCACCCGCCATGGTGACACGCCGACTTCCTTGCCGACGCTGGCCAGAAGCACATCGAGACTGATCGGTTCCACGCTGATGTCCTCCACTTCGCCCTGGGATCGAGCGGTTTCATTCCTTGAACAATTTCAGCCCATGCTGCACCGATTGCCCGCCGTCGATTGGCAGGATGGCACCGGTGACATAGCTGCCAGCACGGCCGCACAAATAGAGCGTTGCGCCGGCAATGTCATCCGGCGCGCCGATGCGGCCGATCGGAACATGGCTGCCGACATGTTTCGCCTGCTCCTCGCTGCCGGTGGCGAAAGCGGTCATGCGGCTCTGGAAGGGACCGGGGGCAAAGGCGTTGACGGTGATGTGGCGGGCGGCAAACTCGATCGCCAACGTGCGCGTCAGATGGTGAACCGCAGCCTTGGAGGCAGTGTAGGAATAGGCGTCGTCGGCGAGCGGCTGGGTGCCCATCACCGAACCGAGATTGATCACTCGGGCCGGATCGGCGTCGCTGGCGGCGGCGTCGAGCAGCGGCAGCAATTCGCGCGTCAGGTGGAAGACGGCGGTGACGTTGACGCCGAACACCTTGGCCCAGGCATGGTAGGGGAAGCTTTCCAACGGAGCTCCCCAGGAAGTGCCGGCATTGTTGACCAGGATGTGCAGCCGTTCCGACCGCATCTTCACTTCGGCAACCAGCGCCGCGATGCCGGCTTCGCTGGAGACATCACCGGCGAAGCCCTCCGCCCGGCCGGAGGCGCCGAGGCCGTTCAATTCGCCGGCCACCCTGATGCAATCCTCGCCCTTGCGCGAGGCGATCATCACGGTGGCGCCGGCCCTGATCAGCGCGGTCGCCGCCATGCGGCCGATGCCGGTCGCACCGCCGGTGACCAGCGCGGTCTTGCCGGCGACCGAAAACAGTTCGTCCAGATAGCTCATCGCAAATTTCTCCGCGCCTTTGCTCTCACGATCCGGGTGAAAGGGCTCGCGTTGACAAGGCTATCCGAAGTACGGTCATCCTTGCCACGGGTAAAGGGCCTGGATACGCGTTGAGAGGGCCGGAGATCGATGGCGGACATGAATCTGGGCATGACCGAGCGGCTGAAGCCGATCCACGCGCGCGTCGCGGCGATGGTGCGGGACGAGATCACGCCGCTCAGCGAGGAATTCCTGGCCGAGATCGGCAAGGGCGGCGACCGCTGGGTCCATAGCGCACGGCAGACCGAAATTCTCGAAGGGCTGAAGACGACCGCGAAAGAGCGCGGCCTGTGGAATTTCTGGCTGACCGGCTCGGAGCGCGGCTATGGGCTCTCCACTGTCGAATATGCCTATCTCGCCGAAGAGATGGGCAAGGCGCATCTCGGCGCCGAGACCTTCAACTGCTCGGCGCCTGACACCGGCAATATGGAAGTGCTGGAACGCTACGGTTCGATGGAACACAAGAAAGAGTGGCTGGAGCCGCTGCTCGACGGAAAGATCCGCTCGGCCTACCTGATGACCGAGCCGAATGTCGCCTCTTCCGACGCCACGAATATCGCCATGCGCTGCGAACGGCAAGGCGGCGACTATGTGCTGAACGGCGAGAAATGGTGGGCATCAGGCGCCGGCGATCCGCGCTGTGCCATCTACATCGTCATGGTGAGGACCGGCGGCGATGAGGAACCGCGGCACCGCCGGCATTCGATGATCCTGGTGCCCTCCGACACAAGAGGCGTGACCAAGCTGCGGGCGATGCAGGTCTATGGCGACGACGATGCGCCGCACGGCCATATGCATCTCAGATTCGAGAATGTGCGGGTGCCGGCGTCGAACCTGATCCTTGGCGAGGGCAGGGGCTTCGAGATCGCGCAAGGCCGCCTCGGGCCCGGCCGCATCCATCACTGCATGCGCGCCATCGGCCAGGCCGAAATGGCGCTGGAGATGCTATGCCAGCGCTCCGTCCGCCGCGAGGCCTTCGGCCAGCCTTTGGCCAGACTCGGCGCCAACTTCGACATCATCGCCGAATGCAGGATGGAGATCGAAATGGCCAGGCTGCTCTGCCTCAAGGCGGCGTGGATGATCGATCAGGGCGACGCGCGCGCCGCCGCGCCCTGGATCAGCCAGATCAAGGTGGTCGCGCCGCGTGTCGCGCTCAAGGTCACCGACGAGGCGGTGCAGATGTTCGGCGCACAAGGCATCAGCCAGGACACGCCGCTGGCGCGCTCATGGACGCATTTGCGCACGCTGCGCCTCGCCGATGGACCGGATGCGGTGCATCGCCGGCAGGTGGCGCGGACGGAGCTGAAGAAATACACGCAGGAAAAAGTCTGAGCGACTAATGGGTGCCTGCAATCAGGGAGTTTCCCGATGGCTGTTCCGTCCGAAATGAAGGCGCTGCTGCTTGTCGATGACGGCTACACCAAGACGCCCACCGGCAGCGCGCTCGAAGCGATGGAACCTTATCTCCGGCTAGGCAGCATCGCGGTGCCGACGCCCGGCCCGACGCAAGTGCTGATCAAGGTCAGCCTCGCTTCGATCAATCCGTCCGATGTCGCCTTCATCAAGGGGCAATATGGCCAGCCGCGCGCCAAGGGGCAACCGCCCGGTTTCGAAGGCGTCGGCATTGTCGCCGCGACTGGTGACGACTCCTACGCCGCGAGCCTCGCCGGCAAGCGCGTTGCCTTCGCCACCGGCCTGTCGAACTGGGGTTCTTGGGCCGAATATGCAGTCGCGGAAGCTGTCGCCTGCATCCCGCTCCTCGACACCGTGCGCGACGAGGACGGCGCGGCGATGATCGTCAACCCGATCACCGCGCTAGCCATGTTCGACATCGTCAGGCAGGAAGGCGAGAAAGCCTTCATCATGACCGCCGGCGGCAGCCAGCTTTGCAAGCTGGTCATTGGCCTGGCCAGGGAGCAAGGTTTCCGACCGATCGTCACTGTGCGCCGCGACGAGCAGATCGAGCATTTGAAGGAGATCGGTGCGGCCCGTGTCCTCAACGAGAAGGCGCCCGATTTCAAAGCGACGCTGCGCGAAGTGATCAAGGCCGAGCAGCCGCGCATCTTCCTCGATGCGGTGACCGGGCCACTGGCCTCGGCCATCTTCGACGCCATGCCGAAGCGCTCACGCTGGATCATCTACGGGCGGCTCGATCCGGAGACGACAATCATCCGCGAGCCTGGGCAGCTGATCTTCCAGCGCAAGCGTATCGAGGGTTTCTGGCTGAGCGAATGGATGCGCCAGTTCCGCGACCGGCGTGGATCAGCCGTCATGGAAGCGCAGCAGCGCTTTTCCGACGGGCGCTGGTCGACCGACGTGACGGCGATCGTGCCTCTGACTGAAGCCATGGCGAGGGTTCCCGCGGAACTCGGCAAGCCGAATGGCAAGGTGTTCATTCGGCCGTAGGCGCTACTCCGCCGGCTCGACATTGGCGTAGGCGGCTTCCTCAAGCTCGCGCTTCAGCCGCGTTTCCTCTTCCACCTTCGGCGTGACGAAACGGCCGAGCAAGAGATAGGCGACCGGGGTCAGGAACAGGGTCGAGATGGTGGCAAGCCCCAGCCCGCCGACGATCACCCAGCCGAGCGCGATGCGCGCCTCGGCGCCGGCGCCGCTCGCCAAAACCAGCGGCACGCCGCCGAGCACGGTGCAGATCATCGTCATCATCACCGGCCTGAGGCGAATGATGGAGGCCTGCTCGATCGCCTGGCGCACGCCGAGCCCGCGATCGCGCAACTGATTGGCGAATTCGACGATCAGGATGCCGTTCTTGGCCATGACGCCGACCAGCAACACCAGGCCGATCTGGGAGTAGGCGTTGAGGCTGGTGCCGGAGAACAGAAGCGCGAAGATCGCGCAGGCAAGCCCGAGCGGCACCGTCGCCATGATGATGACGGCGCTGACGAAACTCTCGAACTGGGCGGCGAGCACCAGAAGGATAATGACCAGCGCGAAACCGAAGATGGTCACCATGGCGCTGTTGGTCTCGCCCAGCGTCGCGGCCTCGGCCAGCGGCAGGATGCGGCTGCCCGGCGGCAGAAGCGGCGTGGCGATCTCCTCGGCCCGGGTAAGCGCTCCGCCGAGCGCGAAATCGCCGCTGAGATTGGAGGTGATGGCCACCGAAGGCTGCTGCTGCTCGCGGGTCAAAGATGGCGGCACGGCCCGCTCGGTCAAGGTGGCAATGGTCGACATCGGCACGAAACGGCCGTCTGCCGTCTTCAGGAAGATGTTCTCCAGATCGGTCGGATCGTTGATCGGGTTGGTGGTCGAGACCAGCTTCACCCCGTAGCTGCGGTCGGCGATATAGACGTCGACGACGTCGTTGCCGTCGAGCATGGCCTGCAAGGTGTCGGCAAGTCCGGTGATGTCGATGCCGAGGTCGGAGGCGCGCTCGCGGTCGATGGCGACGGCAAGCTGCGGCTGCGTCGGATCGACGGAGAGCCGCGGCGACTGGAAACGACGGTCGTTGCGCATCTCGGCGATGATCTTCACCGCGGCATCGCCGAGCGCCTTGCGATCATTGCCGACCAGCGCGAACTGCAGGCCGTTGCCGGCGCCGCGGATGCCGAGGCTGTTGGGCTGCACTGGAAAGACGCGCACGCTCGGCACCTGCCGGGTGAACTGGCTGATCTCAGCCATGATCTGCTGCTGGCTGCGGCTGCGCTCGTTCCACGGCGCCAGCGTCATCACCATGAAGCCGCTGCTGTAGGCGCCGTTTTGGCCGGCGCTTTCGAAGGTGCTGCGTATCTCGCCGGAATCGCGCAGCGGCTGGATCAGTCTTTCGATCTTCTGCATCTGCCCGGTCGTGTAGTCGAGACTGACGCCTTGCGGCGCGCTGATGCGCAGCAGCACGACGCCGCGATCCTCGATCGGCGTCAATTCCTGGCGGATCGTGCCGAACAGGGTGAAGGCGGTGGCGGCAAACAGCACCGCGACCAGCAGTACGATCCACGGCGCGTCGAGGCAGATGTGCAGGCAGCGCCGGTAGAGCGCGTTCAGCGCGCCGCCGATGCGGGCGCCGGCACCGCTGACTCCCTCATGGTGAAGCGGCGCGCCGGACAGTATGCGTGAGGCGAGCATCGGACAAAGGGTCAGCGCCACCACGCAGGACAGAAGCACCGACATGGCCAGCACGAAGCCGAATTCACGGAACAGACCGCCCGCCTGGCCGGGCAGGAAGGAGATCGGCACGAAGACGGCAACCAGCGTCAGCGTCGTGGCGATGACGGCGAAGAACACTTCCCTGGCGCCGAGCACCGCGGCGGCACGTGGCCCCATGCCTTCGTTGCGCCGGCGCACGATGTTTTCGAGCACGACGATGGCATCGTCGACGACCAGGCCCGTGGCCAGCACCAAGGCGAGCAGTGTCAATATGTTGACCGAGAAGCCGGCGAGGTAGATGGCGGCGATCGTCCCGATCATGGCGACCGGCATCGAGAGTCCCGGAATGAGCGTCGCGCGCCAGTCGAGGAGGAAGACGTAGATGACAATCAGCACGATGGACACAGACAGGGCGAGCGCGATCTCGACTTCATGCACGGCGCCGTTGACGAAGACTGCGTCGTCGCTGGTAACCTTGATCGACATGCCCTGAGGCAGGTTCGCCTGCAGCTTGGCGACGGCAGCCTTCACGCCGGTTGAAATATCCAGCGTGTTCGATTCCGCCTGCCGGATGATGCCGAGGCCGATGCCGGTCTTGCCATCCGAACGCAGCGTGGTCTGGCCGATGTCGGGACCGAGCGTGACGGTGGCAACATCGCGGATGCGCGTAGTGCCGCCGATGATGATGTTCTCGAATTCCTCCGGCGTGGTCACGTCCGCAGTCGTGCGCACAATGAGGTTCTGGTTGGTCGTGGTAATCGAGCCGGCCGGCGAATCGAAGGCGACCGAAGCAAGCGCTGCCCTGAGATCGGCGACTGTGAAGCTCTGGCTGGCAAGCTTGTCCTGGTCGACGTCGATGCGGAAGATCTTGTCGCGGTCGCCATAGACCTGGACGTCGGCAACGCCAGGAACAGCGGCAAGCTCGTCCTCGATCTGGTCCTGGACCAACACCGTCATGTCCTGCACCGACATGGTGTCGGAGGTGACCGCCAGCCGCATCACCGGATCTGAATTGGCGTCGGCCTTGACGATGCGCGGCGGATCCGCCGTGTCCGGCATCTGGTTGGCGACGCGGCCGACGGCGTCGCGCACATCCGACGCTGCGACGTCGAGGTCGACGCCGTCATTGAATTCGATGGTGACGCGGCTCGAGCCGAAGGAGGAGGTGGACGAGATCGACTTGACACCGGAGACGCGGGCGACCGCGCCCTCGATCGTGTCGGTCAGTTCGCGGTCGACGGTTTCGGCCGCGGCTCCCTCGAAGGTCGTCGAAACTGTGACGACAGCGCGGTCGACATCCGGCAGTTCGCGGATCTCGACGCCGTAGAAAGCGGCAAGGCCGGCAACCGCGATCAATGTGTTCAGCACGAAGGCCATCACCGGCCTGCGGATGAACAGTGCGGTAAAGCCGGTGTCGCTGGCGGCGTTGTTGGTCTCGGTCATGGGCCGTCGGCGTCGGCGGCGCGCTGTTCCTGGCCGGCAATACGGACCTCACCGCCGTCGCTGACGCTCTGGGTGCCTTCGGTTACCACCATGTCGCCACTGACGATCGGGGCGTCGATCAGCACGGTCTCGGTGTTGCGCTGGATGATGCGCACGGCAACCCGTTTGGCCTTGCCGTCCGCGACCGCCCAGACATAGGCGCCATTCGAGCCCCACTGGATCGCCAGCGGGCTTACGGCCGGATAGCTGTCGCCGGAGAATTTCATGGTGATCTGAAAGGACATGCCGGCGCGCAGCGAATCGGCCGGATTGGCGATCTTTGCCTTGACCAGAAGGGTGCGGCTCTTCTCGTCGATGTGGTTGTCGATGGCGGAAACCGTGCCGGTGTAGGTCTTGTCGGGATTGGCGATCGGCGTCGCCGACAATTGCGCCCCGACCTTGACGGCGGCGGCGAAGCGCTCGGGCACCCAGAAGTCGACCAGGATGCTGGAACGGTCGTCGAGGGTGGCGACCGCCGACTGGCTGGTCACGTAGTTGCCAGCGGCAATCGGCAGGATGCCGACAGTGCCGGCGATCGGCGCGACGATCGAGCGACGCTGCAAGGCCAGGTCCGCATCGCGAAGCGCCAGCTTGGCGTTCGCCAGCGCAACCTCGGCATCGGCGACGGCGACCGGTGTCGCGGCGTTGGAAGCGCGCAGTGATTTGACCCGGTCGAGCTTGGCCTGCGCGTCCTGCAGGCCGACCTTGGCGCGATCCTGGGCGATCACCTCGGTGTCGGAATCGAGGGTGGCGATGATCTGCCCCTTCTCGACATGGACGCCGGACTCGACCAGCAGTTCGGTGAGGCGGCCGGAGCTGTATGGATTGACCGTTACCGCGGCGTTGGCGCGGCCGGTGCCGATCGCCCGCAAGCGGTCGTTGATGGTGGCCGCGCTCGCCGGCAATGCAACGATGGTCACCCGTTGGCCGGCACCGTTGTGGACGCCCGCCTGGCTTGCGTTGGCGACGGCGCTCGTCTCGGCCGGAGGCGTTGCGGCATAAGCCCAGTCTACCCCCCAGCGCGCCAGCACTTCAGGCGCGCCGGGAAAAAAGCGCACCCAGGCGGCAGCCACCGCCACCAGGATTACAAGCGCAAAAACGATCTGTTTCCAGGCGGCCATCGGCACTCCGGTTGGCAAAAAATCCCGTCTACCGTTTGTCAGGATGAAGCAGACGCAACTACACACCCGACATGCGCAGTGCGACATCGATACCACGGCTTTATGGCAATTCTCCTGCGGCCTTGCACATTAAAATCTGTGTAGGGTTGGGCTTGGCGCCCTCGGGTCTAGCGCAGGCTCTCCAGTTCGCGGATGCGTTTGGCGCCTTCGGCCTCGAGCTGCCGGGTGACTGCGCCGATCAGCGTCTCGGCGACGACGAAAAGGGCTGCGGAAGAGTCCCAGGCCGAGGGCACCGCGGTGCGCCCGGCGATGACATGGCGGGCGAAGCGGGCGATCGGCGACAACCACTGGTCGGTGAACAGAACGATCTGCACGCCGCGCTGGTGCGCCGTCTCGGCGAAGCGGACAAGGCTGTCCTGGTAGCGCCTGATATCGAAGATCACCAGCACGTCGTGCTTACCCATATCGATCAGCCGGTCGCGCCAGACGCTCTCCTGTCCGGCGAGGTGGAAGACATTGGGCTGGACGATGGCGAGATGGGCGGCCATGTAGCGCGCCAGCGGATCGGTGAAGCGGCCGCCGATCAGGAATGTCTTGCCGCGCCGGTCGGCCAGTCTCGCGGCGATGTCGGCAAGCTGCTTGTCGGACAGGTGCCTGAACGTTTCGCGCATATTGTCGAGCGTTGCTTCCAGCATCGGCGACACGGTGCCGCCCGGCGACGACGGATTGAGCGTTCGCGATGCCGGCGACTGCAATTGCGCCGCCAGTTCGTCCTGCAGCGCCGACTGGAATTCAGGATAGTTCTGGAAGCCGAGCCGGGCCACGAAACGCAGGATCGTTGGCGAGGATACGCCGGCCGACTGAGAGAATTCGGCAACCGTCTTCAGGCCGATCAGCGGATAATTGGCGATCAGCGTCTGCGCGGCGCGCCGCTCGCCGGCCGGCATCGTGCCGATGCGGTCCGAGATCAGTTCGGCAATGCTGGAAATCATCTTTTCCCCACCCTGGCCATTTTGCCGAAATCGCATTTGACAAAACCTGACAAACTGTATGAAATCATCCACAGGGACGCAATGAGGCAAAATACGTAACATACGATACAGCGCTCCCCGGGGACGGCAGACAATGGAGACAGCACGGCCCGCCAGCCTTGCATCGTCTGATACCGTAAGGGTGACAAACCCCGGCGGATCGAGCCCATTCGTGCTGACCTGCGACCACGCTTCCAATTTCCTGCCGGCGGAATTCGGAACGCTCGGCCTTCCTGCCGAGGACCTTTCCCGCCACATCGCCTGGGATCCCGGTGCGCTGCCGGTCGCCCGCCGCATGGCCGAGGCGCTCGACGCGACGCTGGTCGAAACCTGCATCTCGCGGCTTGTCATCGACTGCAATCGCCCCCTCGACGCGCCGGATCTGGTGCCGCCGGTCAGCGAAACCACAATCATTCCCGGCAATGCCGGCCTGTCGGAAAAGCAGCGCGCCGCGCGGATTGCCCTGTCGTGGCAGCCCTTCCATGACGCGGTCGAGCGCATTGTCGACAAGAGGCTGGCGCGCGGGCAGGAGACGCGACTGGTGTCCGTCCATTCCTTCACGCCGGTCTACAAAGCCAAGAGCCGGCCCTGGCACATCGGAATCATCCATGACGAAGATCGCCGGCTGGCGTCACCACTGATCGCCGCGTTGAAGCGACTCTCTGGCGTCGCTGTCGGCGTCAACGAGCCCTATTCGCCGGCCGACCGCGTCTATTTCACGCTGGAACGCCATGCGCGTCCGCGCGGCCTGGCCTGCGCTATGATCGAAATCCGCAACGACGAAATCTCCGGCGAAGCCGGGCAGCGGAAATGGGCGGATCTGCTCACAGGCATTTTTTCGAATCTGGAGCCCGAGGAGGCCAAGGGCTCTCGAAAGAGCGCAGTCGGAAAGTCAGTTCAATCGGCCAGCTAAGAACCAGAAGGGGACTTCAAAATGGTAGCACCGGGTTATACTGAAGTTGACAAGAAGGAGGACCTGAAGGTTCTTCACGGAATGGGCTACGCCCAGGAACTGTCGAGAAGCATGAGCCGCTTCTCGAATTTCGCGATCTCGTTCTCGATCATCTGCATCCTGTCGGGCGGTATCAACTCCTTCGCGCAAGCCACGTCGTCGATCGGCGGCGCGGGCGCAGGCATCGGCTGGATCGTCGGTTGCATGGTTTCGGGACTCTTCGCCCTAGCCATGGCGCAGATCGCTTCGGCATTTCCGACGGCGGGCGGCCTCTATCACTGGGCGTCCATTCTGGGCAACCGCTTCACTGGCTGGCTAACCGCGTGGCTCAACCTGCTTGGCCTGATCACCGTCCTGGGCGCCATCAATATCGGCACCTCCTTCTTCTTCGTTGGGACGTTCGGGAGTTCCTTCGGCATCTCCGGTACGCCGGGCGAGATCGTCGGAATTGTCGCCTTCATCACCGTGCTGCAGGCGCTGCTCAACCATTTCGGAATCAAGCTGACGGCCATGCTGACGGACGCCTCCGGCTTCATCATTCTCGGCACGACGGCAGTGCTGATCGTCGCCTGCCTGGTGTTTGCTCCAGCCATCGACATTACCCGGCTGTGGACGTTCACCAACTATTCCGGCGATGTGGGCGGCGGCGTTTTCCCGCAGTCCGATTCCATCGGCTACCTTTTCCTGCTCTGCCTACTTCTGCCGGTCTACACCATCACCGGCTATGACGCGTCTGCGCACACATCGGAAGAAACCCTGAAGGCTGCCCACTCCGTCCCGCGGGCGATCGTCTCGTCAGTGGTCTGGTCCTCGCTGATCGGCTGGGTGATGCTTTGCGCAATGGTTCTGGCAATTCCGGACCTGGCGGCGGGTGCCAAGCAGGGCTGGAACGTGTTCTTCGCAACCATGGACGCGATCTTGCCGATATGGCTGAAGTCGCTGCTCTATCTGGCCATCCTGATCGCGCAGTTTCTGTGCGGGCTTGCAACGGTTACCTCCGCTTCGCGCATGCTTTTTGCCTTCTCGCGTGACGGCGGCATGCCGGTTGGTTCGGCATCGCTGGCCAAGGTCAGCCCGACCTATCGCACGCCAGTCAATGCAATCTGGACGGCCGCGATCCTCGAGATCCTGTATGTGTTCCTTGCCCAGTTCGTCTCGATCGGCGGGACCAACCTCTACACCATCGTCGTCAACTCCACGCTGGTGTTCCTGTTCCTGTCATTCATCATACCGATCGTGCTCGGCATGATGGCGCTCGGTACATCCAAGTGGCCCAAGGCCGGCCCGTGGGATCTCGGGACAGGCCTGTTCAAGCTGGTCTGCTTGCTGTCGGTCGTCGGTATGGTGATCATTTTCTACATCGCCATTCAGCCGCCAAACGACAAGGTTTTTGGCATCACCGTTGCGTTCATCGTCCTGGCCGCCGTTTTGTGGTTTGCGGTGGAGAAACGCCGCTTCCAGGGGCCACCCATCGGCGACCAGATTGCAAAGCGCCAGGCGGCAATCGCGGCTGCCGAGGTAGCCATAGGCGAAGCCGCCGCCTGATACCTACTGTCATGACCATGGCCGGCGTTCTGCCGGCCATGGCTTTCGTGCCCTTCAACGACAAGCCTGGAGTGCCACAAGAATGGCCGGAAATTTCTCGTTCGATCAGTTGAAGAAAGCGGTCTCCGAGGGAGAGATAGACACTGTGCTGGCCTGCATCGTCGACTTGCAGGGCCGGCTCGCGGGAAAGCGTTTCCTGGCCCGATATTTCGTCGATTCCGCCCATGACGAGACGCATGGCTGCAACTACCTGCTGGCCGCCGACATCGATATGGAGCCGGTGCCCGGCTACAAGGCGGCGAGCTGGTCGAAGGGTTATGGCGACTTCGTCATGAAGCCGGATCTGTCGACGCTGCGGCGCGTCCCGTGGCTGGAAAAGACCGCACTTGTGATCTGCGACGTACTCGACCATCACACCCATGACGACCTGCCGCATTCGCCGCGCGCCATCCTGAAGAAGCAGGTCAAGCGGCTCACGGAACGCGGCTATATCGGCTATTTCGCCTCCGAGCTCGAATTCTACCTGTTCAGCGAGACCTATGATTCCGCCCGCAGGAAACACTGGCAAGGCCTCGACACGGCCTCGCCCTATATCGGCGACTACCAGATCGGCATCACCACCAAGGAAGAAGGCGTCATGCGCCGACTGCGCAACGAGATGGAGGCGGCCGGCATTCCGATCGAGAACTCCAAGGGCGAGTGGGGCCCAGGCCAGGAGGAGATCAATGTACGCTATGCCGAAGCGCTCGACATGGCAGACCGCCACGTCATCCTCAAGAACGGCGCCAAGGAAATCGCCGAATCGGAAGGCAAGGCGATTTCCTTCATGGCCAAGTACAATTACGGCTACGCCGGCAATTCCAGCCACATCCACAATTCCCTATGGAGCGCCGACGGCAAGATGCCGCTGTTCTTCGATAAAAATGCGGAGTGGACGCTGTCGACGCTCGGCCAGCAATGGGCGGCGGGCCAGCTCAAATACGCCAAGGAATTCACCTGGTTCCTGGCGCCCTACGTCAACTCCTACAAGCGCTTCCAGGCCGGCACCTTCGCGCCGACCAAGATCATGTGGAGCGAGGACAACCGCACCGCCGGCTTTAGGCTGTGTGGCGAGGGCACCAAAGGCATCCGCATGGAATGCCGCATCGGCGGCGCCGACCTCAACCCGTATCTCGCCTTCGCCGCGCTGATCGCGGCCGGCCTTGCCGGTATCGACGAGAAGCTCGAGTTGCAGAAGCCCTTCGTCGGTGACGCTTATCAAGCGGCGCAGCTGCCGGAGATCCCGAAGACGCTGCGCGATGCCACCGAGACGCTGGTGAACTCTACAATGCTGAAGCAGGCTTTCGGCGAGGACGTGATCGAACATTATGTGCATACGGCACGCTGGGAGCAGTTCGAATACGACCGTCGGATCACGGACTGGGAACTGCACAGGGGGTTCGAGCGGTACTAGAGTGGACGGGACCGTCGGCGCTGACGGGGCGGCATCAACCAACAAGGTTATCGTAGAATGCGAGGACTCAAGGAATGACCGAAACGGTCAAGATAAAATCCCCCGTCGATGGTTCGATCTATGCCGAGCGGCCGATCGCCACGGACCATGCGATCAATGCCGCGGTCGAGCGCGCCAAAGCGGCACAGGAGAAATGGGCCGAGACGCCGGTCGTCGAGCGCGGCCAATACATGCTCGCCATGCTGGAAGCGCTGGTCGTCATGACCGACGAGATCGTGCCGGAGATCGCTTGGCAGATGGGGCGCCCGGTGCGCTACGGCGGCGAGTTCGGCGGTGTCAGGGAACGCACCAGCTACATGGTCGAGATCGCCGAAGCCGCACTCAAGCCGGTGATGGCCTCCAATCCGAAGGAAGGCTTCCGCCGCTACGTGAAGAAGGTTCCGCTCGGCGTCGTCATGGTGGTTGCGCCGTGGAACTATCCTTACCTCACCGCCGTCAACACCATCGTGCCGGCGCTGATGGCCGGCAGCGCTGTCATCCTCAAGCATGCGGCGCAGACGCTGTTGGTCGGCGAACGCTTCCAGCAGGCGTTCGACAAGGCCGGCCTGCCAAAGGGCCTGTTCCAGAACCTCGTCATGAACCACAGCCAGACTGAAAAGCTGCTTGGCTCGGGCAAGATCGACCATGTCAACTTCACCGGATCGGTTGCCGGCGGGCGCGCGATCGAAAAGGCTGCTGCAGGCACCTTCATGACGCTCGGCCTCGAGCTCGGCGGCAAGGACCCGGCCTATGTCCTGCCAGACGCCAAGATGGACCATGCGGTCGCCAATCTCGTCGACGGCGCCTTCTACAATTCAGGCCAGTGCTGCTGCGGCATCGAGCGCGTCTATGTGCACGAGAAGGTCTACGATGAATTCGTCGAAGGCTTCATCGCCGAGACCAGGAACTATGTCGTCGGCAACCCGCTCGACCAGGCGACAACGATGGGGCCGATGGCGCAGGCGCGCTTCGCCGACCTGATCCGCGAGCAGAGGGCCGAGGCGCTTCGCAAGGGCGCCAAGGCGCACATCAACATGAAGGTGGCCGATGACAGGCAAGGCTCGCCCTATCTGGCGCCAGAAGTGCTGACCGGCGTCGACCACCAGATGAGCGTCATGCGCGAGGAAAGTTTTGGCCCTATCGTCGGCATCATGAAAGTGCGCAACGACGAGGAAGCGATCGCGCTGATGAACGACAGTCCCTATGGGCTGACGGCCTCGATCTGGACGCGCGACACCGATCATGCGGCGGCGATCGGCGACCGCGTCGAGACCGGCACCGTGTTCATGAACCGCTGCGACTATCTCGATCCGGCGCTGGTCTGGACCGGCGTCAAGGACACCGGCAAGGGCGCCGCACTGTCGGCCATCGGCTACGACAATCTGACCAGGCCGAAGTCATATCATCTGCGTGAAGCCATCTGATTTTTCGAAAGACAAAAATGACAAAGCTCGTCTCCAAATGGAACTACCCGACGACCGTCCGCTTCGGCGCTGGGCGCATCAAGGAATTGCCTGAAGTGCTGGCGGCGACCGGCATCAAGCGGCCACTCTTCGTTACTGATCCCGGTTTGGCTAAGCTGCCGGTCGTTGCCTCGACGCTGAAGATCCTCGACGACGCCAAGGTGCCCTATGGCGTGTTTTCCGAAGTGAAGCCGAACCCGGTGGATTCCAACCTGACCGCCGGCATTGTCGTGTTCAAGAAGGGCAGCCATGACGGTGTCATCGCCTTCGGTGGCGGCTCGGCGCTCGACCTCGGCAAGCTGATCGCTTTCCAGGCCGGCCAGACACGGCCGGTCTGGGATTTCGAGGATGTCGATGACTGGTGGACGCGCGCCAACTCCGATGCAATCGCGCCGATCATTGCCGTGCCGACCACCGCCGGCACCGGATCGGAGGTCGGCCGCGCCGGTGTCATCACCAACGAGGCGACCCACACCAAGAAGGTTATCTTCCATCCAAAGCTGCTGCCGGCCATCGTCATCGCCGATCCCGAACTGTCAGTCGGCATGCCGGCCTTCATCACGGCGGGTACCGGCATGGACGCACTTGCCCACTGTCTCGAAGCCTATTGCGCGCCGGGCTATCATCCGATGGCCGACGGCATCGCGGTGGAAGGCATCCGGCTCGTGTTCGAAAACCTGCCGAAAGCCTATGCCAACGGCAAGGGCCTCGTCGCCCGTGCTCACATGATGAGTGCCGCCGCCATGGGTGCTGCCGCCTTCCAGAAAGGGCTTGGCGCCATCCACTCGCTGTCGCATCCGATCGGCGCGCTCTACGACACCCATCACGGCATGACCAACGCCGTGTTCATGCCCTATGTG
Organism: Mesorhizobium sp. M00.F.Ca.ET.216.01.1.1; assembly: GCF_004010325.2. GTDB lineage: Bacteria > Pseudomonadota > Alphaproteobacteria > Rhizobiales > Rhizobiaceae > Mesorhizobium. Next base: position 6,362 of record NZ_SADR02000023.1, on the reverse strand, counting down.
CTGGCCTTCAACCGCGACGCGATCGAGGAGCGTATCGGCCGGCTCGCGGCCTATTGCGGCATCAAGGGTGGCTTCGACGGTTTCGCCCGGGCTGTCATAAAGCTGCGCAAGGAGTTGAAGGTACCGCATGCGCTGCCGGGGCTAATCAAAGGGCTCGACATGGACAAGAAGCGCAAGGGCCTTATCGCCGACATGGCGGTGGTCGATCCGACCGCCGGCGGCAACCCGGTCAAGCTGACCAGGAAGGCGGCGCTGACGCTGCTCGAAAACGCTATCGCCGGCACGGTGTGAGGCGGTTTTTCGCGACGGAAATTGATCCTGAAAAGAGGGGAAAAGAAAAGGGAAAGGATGAAGGGCAAGGCAGAAAGTAATTAGCCGGAAAAAGAATCGCGGAGCGATTGCTACCATCGGTTAAAAAGAGTTTACTTTTTCGCACTGCGGGGCGCCGGTTTCACAAAGCTTTCATCTGGCTGTCACACGAAAACGATACCGCATCGCAGGCGTCCAACGGCGTCAGTTCAACGGAGAGAACACATGTTCAAATTCACGGGGAAAGTGCTTTCCCTTTCGGCCGCGACGCTCTTTGCGTCGACGGTGATTTCGTCCGCGGATTCGATGGACGATCTCGTCAAGGCCGCGAAGGCGGAGGGCCAGCTCACGACCATCGCGCTGCCGCATGACTGGTGCGGCTACGGCGCCGTCATCGAAGGCTTCAAGGCGAAGTATCCGGAAATCACCATCAATGAACTCAATCCCGACGCCGGCTCCGGCGACGAGGTCGAGGCGATCAAGGCCAACAAGGACAACAAGGGCCCGCAGGCGCCGGACGTGATCGACGTCGGCCTGTCGTTCGGCCCCTCGGCCAAGGCGGATAGTCTGATCCAGCCCTACAAGGTATCGACCTGGGACTCGATCCCGGATAGCGCCAAGGATGCTGAAGGCTACTGGACCGGCGACTATTACGGCGTGCTTGCCTTCGAGGTGAACAAGGATCTGGTTAAGGAAGCGCCGGCCGACTGGGCGGATCTGCAGAAGCCGGAATTCGCCAATTCGGTCGCGCTCGCCGGTGATCCACGCGCCTCGAACCAGGCCATCCAGGCGGTGTATGCCGCTGGCCTTTCTGGCGGCGCGGCCGCCGGTGAAGCCGCCGGCACTGCGGGTCTCGACTTTTTCAAGAAGCTCAACGCCGCCGGCAACTTCGTCCCGGTTATCGGCAAGGCCGCGACGCTCGCTCAGGGCCAGACGCCGATCCTGGTCACCTGGGACTACAACGCGCTCTCCGGTCGCGACACGCTGAAGGGCAACCCGCCGGTCGACGTCGTCGTGCCGAAGACCGGTGTCGTCGCTGGTGTCTACGTGCAGGCGATCAGCGCCTACGCGCCGCACCCGAATGCCGCCAAGCTGTGGCTGGAATATCTCTACTCCGACGAAGGCCAGATCGGCTGGCTGAAGGGCTATTGCCATCCGATCCGCTTCAACGACCTTGCCAAGAACGGCAAGCTCCCGGCCGAGATGATGGCGAAGATGCCGCCGGCCGAGTCCTATGCTGCCGCGGTGTTCCCGACGCTCGACGAGCAGGGCAAGGCCAAGGAAACCATCACCAAGAACTGGGACGCCGTTGTCGGCGCCAACGTCAAGTAAGCTGCGAAATCATCCGGGCGGCTGTGAGGCCGCCCGGTGACTCTCAAAGACGGTAGCCGGCGCATGACCGACCTCTCGCTTTCCGATCAGGCAATTGCGGGAAAAACCGCGCCCCCGAGCGAGGCACGCGCATTGCGGCTGCCGACGCAGTGGCTCGGCGTTGCGCCGTTCTTCATCTTTGCCATCATGTTCCTGATCCTGCCCACGCTTTATCTCATGCTGGGCGCATTCCAGAATGATGCCGGCGAATTCACCTTCGAAAACATTGCAGCATTGGCGCAGCCGTCGATCGTGGCGGCCTATTGGATCTCGATCAAGGTCAGCCTTGCCTCGGCACTGATCGGTGCATTCGCGGGGCTGGCGATTGCCATCGCCATCGTGCGCGGCGGCCTGCCGGAGTGGATACGGTCGGCGACGCTGACCTTTTCCGGCGTGGCTTCGAATTTTGCCGGCGTGCCGCTGGCCTTCGCTTTTCTCGCCACACTCGGCCGGCTCGGGCTTGCCACCGTGCTGCTCAATACGCTGTTCGGCCTCAACATCTATGCTCACGGTTTCAACATCCTGTCGTTCTGGGGCCTGACGCTGACCTATGTCTATTTCCAGATTCCGTTGATGGTGGTCATTATCGTGCCGGCGATCGACGGGCTGAAGAAGGAATGGGGCGAGGCCGCCGCAACGCTCGGCGCCACCACCGCACAATACTGGCGCATGGTGGTCATCCCGGTGATCTGGCCGAGCTTCCTCGGCACCGTCATCCTGCTGTTTGCCAACGCATTCGGCGCCATCGCCACCGCCTACGCGCTGACCGGGTCGTCGCTCAACATCGTGCCAATCCTGCTCTACGCGCAGATCCGCGGCGACGTGCTGCACAATGCCCATCTCGGCTATGCGATCGCCTTCGGCATGATCGTCATCACCGGGCTTGCCAACATCTTCTACATCTGGTTCCGGACACGCTCGGAGAGGTGGCTGAAATGAAATCCGGCAGATTCTGGGCCTGGGTCGTCTTCATTCTCGGTGCGGCTTATCTCTTTATTCCGCTGATTGCGACGGTGGAATTCTCCATGCGCATGCGGCGCGGCGCCTATTCCTTCGATGCCTACCAGATCGTGCTGGGCGACAGTCAGTTTCAGGCGACCTTCATGTACTCGGTGATCGCGGCGATCTTCACCATCATCCTCGGCGTGCTGGTGGTGGTGCCAACGGCGTATTGGATCAGACTAAGGCTGCCGCAGCTTCGTCCGATCGTCGAGTTCATCACCCTGCTGCCGCTGGTCATCCCGGCCATCGTCATCGTCTTCGGCTACATCAGAATGTATGGGTCGAACTCGCCGCTGCCATTTCTGTCGAACAACACGGCCACCAACGCGCTGCTGGTCATCGGTTATGCGACGCTGGCGCTGCCCTATATGTACAGGGCGGTCGACACCGGCCTGCGCACCATCGATGTGCGCACGCTGACGGAAGCAGCGCAGATCCTTGGCGCCGGCTGGTCGACGATCATCACCCGTGTCATCCTGCCCAATGTGCTGATTGCGGTGCTGTCAGGCGCGTTCCTCACCTTTGCAATCGTCATTGGCGAATTCACCATGGCCAGCCTGCTCAATCGGCCTGCCTTCGGCCCGTATCTTCAGAACATCGGCGCCAACCGCGCCTATGAGCCGGCAGCACTTGCCATCATTGCCTTCGCGATTACCTGGGGCTGCATGTCGCTGATCCAGATACTGTCCCGCTTTGCGCCGAGATCGGCGAACCGCCCGAACTGATCGAAAGAAAAACCATGGCCGAGCCATTCCTCTCAATCCAGCATGTGCGAAAATCTTTCGGCGCCACCACCGTGGTCCAGGACTTCAACCTCGACGTCGAACCGGGCGAGTTCGTCTCCTTCCTCGGACCGTCGGGCTGCGGCAAGACAACGGTGCTGCGCATGGTCGCCGGCTTCGAGGAGCCGAGCGCCGGCAAGATCATCGTGGCCGGCAAGGACATCACCCGGCTCAAGCCCAACCAGCGCAATGTCGGCATGGTGTTCCAGGCCTATGCGCTGTTTCCAAACCTGACCGTGGCACAGAACATTGCCTTCGGGCTGAAGGTGGCGGGCATGCCGAAGGCCGATACCGACAGGCGCGTCGCCGAGATGCTCGACATCATCAAGCTGCCGCAGATGGGCGACCGCTATCCCTACCAGCTGTCGGGCGGCCAGCAGCAGCGTATCGCGCTGGCGCGTGCGATTGCGCCCAAGCCCAAGCTGCTGCTGCTCGATGAACCGCTGTCGGCGCTCGATGCCAAGGTGCGCGTGTCGCTGCGCGAGGAAATCCGCTCGATCCAGAAGAAGCTCGGCATCACCACCATCTTCGTCACCCACGACCAGGAAGAGGCGCTGTCGATCTCCGACCGCATCGCCGTCATGTATGGCGGCAAGGCCGAGCAGGTCGGCACGCCGTTCGAGATTTACAATCGGCCGGCGACGAAGTTCGTCGCCAATTTCGTCGGCACGCTGAACGTGCTCGAAGGCACGGTTACCGATGCCGCATCGGGCAAGGTGCGCGTCAATTCGCAAGAGGTGGCGCTCAAGGGCAAGCTCAACGGCTCGAAGACCGGCGACATGCTGTCGCTGGCGCTGCGGCCCGAGGCGATCTCGCTTGGCCGCCAGCCAGGCCGTGATTCCAGCCTTTCGGGCGAGATTGCCGAGGTGCATTTCCTCGGGTCGGTCATCCGGGTTCGCGTCGGCATCGGCGGCAGCACGGTCTCGCTCGACACGTTCAACAGCCCGGCAACGCCGCCACCGGCGGTCGGCGAAAAGGCCGAGATCTCGTTTTCGTCGGGCGACATGCTGGTGCTGCACTAAGCGAGCCTGCTCCACAAGCCGGTGAAACAGTTGCTGAAAGTCGTGACTATCCCCGTCTTTTGCAGTGCCAATCGCCTTGTTCCGCAGCTACGATAGGGCATGGCCCTTTTCGAGCTGACCCTGGTTCTCCTGCTGATTGCCGTCGCCCTGACGGCGCTGTCACGGCGTTTCCAGGTTCCCTATCCTTCCTTGCTGGCGCTGGCCGGCGCCGGTCTTGCCTTCCTGCCGTTCGCGCCGACCATCGAGATCGACCCGGAACTGACGCTTGCGCTGTTCATCGCTCCGGTACTTCTCGACGCGGCCTACGACACGTCGCTGCGCGACCTCAATCGCTACAGGCTGCCGCTTGCCTTGCTGGCATTCGGCGCCGTCATTTTCACCACCGCTGCGGTGGCGCTGGTCGGGTGGAAAATGGCAGACCTGCCGATCGCAGCGGCCATTGCCCTTGGCGCCATTGTCGCCCCGCCCGATGCGGTCGCGGCGGCGGCGGTGCTCGGACAGTTCAAGGTGCCGCACCGGGTCACCGCGATCCTGCAAGGCGAGAGCCTGCTCAACGATGCAACCGCGCTTTTGATCTACCGGATATCGGTTTCCGCAGCCATCGGCTCCGTCCTGCTGAGCAGCGCCGTTCCAACGATCCTGCTGTCGACGGTCGGCAGCCTGGCAGCCGGCTATGTGCTGGGTCGATTGTCTCTCCTCACGCTCGCTCGGATCGAAGATGCCGCGAGCGGCACGGTGGTGCAATTCGCGGGAACTTTCGGTGTCTGGATCCTGGCCGACAAGACCGGGCTTTCCGCCATCATCACCATCGTCGTCTATGCCATGACCATTGCGCGCACCGCGCCGCGCCGCATGTCAGCCAGAAAGCGCGTCAGCTCCTACTCGGTCTGGGAGACGGCGGTCTTCGGGCTCAATGTGCTGGCCTTCGTGCTGATGGGCCTTCAGGCACGATCGATTGTCGGCCGGCTCGCCGAGCAGGGACAGGTCGACGCATTTGTCTTTGCCGCAGCTGTCCTGGCTGTCGTCATCGTTTCGCGTCTCGTCTGGGTGCTGGGCTGCGGCGCGGTTCTCAGATGGCTGGCACGCTTCGGCGATGCGCAGCAGCAGGCCGAGGCCCCGACGTTTCGCGGCGGCGTGCTCATCGGCTGGTGCGGCATGCGCGGCCTGGTGTCGCTTGCAGCGGCGTTCGCCTTGCCAGCCGATTTTCCCGGCCGCGATCCGATCGTGCTCACGGCGTTCTCAGTCGTTCTCGGCACATTGGTGCTGCAAGGCATCAGCCTGAGGCCGCTGCTTCACCTGCTCCGTCTCGATCCGGATGAAACGGTCGACCGAGAGGTTGCGCAGGCACGCGTCGCCATCATGCAGGCTGCACTGGACGTGTTGAGCGGCAAGACGTCGGATGTCGCGGCTGCGGTGCGCGAGCAATATGCCGCGCAGCGCACGATCGCCGAAAATCCTGAGGATGCCCAGGCAGCGACCGAGTACGACAGGTTGCGCCTCTATGCCATCAAGAGCCAGCGTGATGCGCTGGAGCGGCTGCGCAAGGACGGAACGATCGGTGATGACGCGTATCATCGGCTGGAGGAAGAGATCGACTGGTCGGAACTGGCGGCGTCTCCGCCGGGCCGGTTCCAGCCGCTAACGACGTAGCTACGCACCTGGCTCAGCCCCGCCGTCGTTCCAGGGCTCCGAATCCAGGTTAACGGCGGAGCTCGCCGAGGATTGCGGCGAGGTAGTCGGTGCTCCACGCGGCCTTTTTGCGTCTGAGTTTGATGGAGTGCTTATCGCTGACGGTACGGACCAGGTTGATGGCGAAATGGCGCACGATGGCCATGTTGAGGGCGCCGTGGCCTTTTCTGAGCCGCGATTGGTCGTC
>NZ_SADR02000237.1 GCF_004010325.2 Mesorhizobium sp. M00.F.Ca.ET.216.01.1.1 | reverse complement strand
AAGCGCCCGACGGCGCATGGGCGACCTTCGTGAACAACTACTTCTCGTTCGCGATCAACCCCGAGGTTACGAAAAACGAGCCCAGAACATTTGCCGATCTGCTGCATCCGGACTACAGCGGCAAGATCGCCTATTCGAATCCGGCGACGGCGGGCGACGGCATGGCCGTGATCATTCTGACGTCGTCGCTGATGGGCGAGGACAAGGCTTTCGACTATCTGAAGAAGCTGGAGCAAAGCGCCCGATTCCACACCAAGGGTACCGGCTATCTCGACGTGCTGCTCTCGCGCAACGAAATAGCGTTTGCCAACGGCGACTTGCAGATGGACCTCGACGACGCGGCCAACGGCGGTCTGTCGCTCAAGCCCG
>NZ_SADR02000236.1 GCF_004010325.2 Mesorhizobium sp. M00.F.Ca.ET.216.01.1.1 | reverse complement strand
GCGCACCAAGGCTCCGGTCAGATCGTCGAACGTGGCCAGCTTCTCGACCTGCTGCATGTGCCGGTCGTTGGCAAGCATCACGAGGCCAATGGACAGAATCGGCAACGAAAGAATGCTGATACCGAGAAAGGCGAAGTCAGGAGCGATATGCGCGGGCCACGCGAGCGACGTGTCGGCGAAAAACGTGTTCAGCACACCGCGCGCGAAATACACCACGCCGCCGATCAGCGCCGCGCAAAGCACCAGCCAGTGACCGTACTGCGAGCGCCCGCGCACGCGCGAGCTCCAGATGGTCCACCCCACGGCAACGCGCGCGTAGGCGAGCGCGAACGACATGAGCGCGGCTCTTGCGCTGATATCCGGCGCCAC
>NZ_SADR02000235.1 GCF_004010325.2 Mesorhizobium sp. M00.F.Ca.ET.216.01.1.1 | reverse complement strand
CGCGGGCCGCGCCGAGCGCGCCGGGCAGGTATTCGTCGTCGGCATCCAGAAAGGCGAGCAGATCGTGCGACGCGTGCAGCGCGCCCCAATTGCGCGCCCGCGCCGCGCCGCCGTTCTCCGGCATGGGCAGCAACTGAACGCGCGGGTCCAGGCGCGCGTAGTGCACGACGAGCTGTGCGGACGCATCGGTCGAAGCGTCGTCCACCACGATGATTTGCGCCGCCTCCGGCTGTCGGCTGCAGCTTTGCAGCGCGCGAGCAAGAGTCGCCGCGCCGTTGTAGCAGGGAATTACGATGCAGATGCCGGAATCGGGCGTCATGGGCGAAATGCGGTGGGCGGCAAGAGCGCCAAGCGTCGATGGTAGCGCGC
>NZ_SADR02000234.1 GCF_004010325.2 Mesorhizobium sp. M00.F.Ca.ET.216.01.1.1 | reverse complement strand
TGGGCGGACCAGGTGGTTGAAGCCTTGAAATTGGCAGGATTGCCCGAGCGCTGATCACTTCCACTGGCAGGCCGGCGGCTTTCCCTTCCGGCATACCGTCCTCGAGTCGGCGCGCGGAATGCCCGAGCGAGCGAAGCGCCGCGACAGCCTCGAAGGACATCACGCACCACGGGCCGCGGCAGTAGGCGATGACTTCCCTGCTGGCATCGGTGCCGGCCGACCACGCCTTGATTTCGCCGAGCGGAACGTTGATCGCGCCGGGCACATGGCCGAGCGCGAACTCGTCCGCCGGGCGCACGTCGATCAGCGTCACCAGCCCGTCGCGCATCAGCGCCTGAAGCTCGTCGCGCGTGACCGGCCGCATGTCGTC
>NZ_SADR02000233.1 GCF_004010325.2 Mesorhizobium sp. M00.F.Ca.ET.216.01.1.1 | reverse complement strand
GGTCAACGCAAGGCCGGAACATGTCGTGTTCACCTCAGGCGCGACGGAGGCTGCATCGACGCTGCTGACCTCCGACTGGCAGATGGGTCGCGGCGCCGTTCGGATGAGCCATCTCTATGTCTCGGAGGCCGACCATCCCTGCATCTTAGGCGGCGGGCGGTTTGCGGCGGGGCAGGTGACGCGGACCGGCGTCGACCGAAATGGCATTGCCGATCTCGAGGCGCTGACCAAGGCATTGGCCGCGCATGACAAGGCCGACGGCCTGCCCCTGGTAGCGATCCATGCCGCCAACACCGAGACCGGGGTGATCCAGCCGATCGGCCGCATCGCCGAGATCGTCAAGGCTGCTGGCGGCGAGCTGCTCCTCGACG
>NZ_SADR02000232.1 GCF_004010325.2 Mesorhizobium sp. M00.F.Ca.ET.216.01.1.1 | reverse complement strand
GATCACCTCGATGGTGAGATGCCGGTTGACGCCGACAAAGGCGGCGTCCGGCGCTCCAGGCAGGTCGGCGACGGAGCGGTACGCCTTGCGGCCGGCGACCTCGTCCTTGGTCGGATGCACCGGCCAGATTTCGCCGGCAAAGCCCATCTTGATCGATTGCGCCACGACGGCGGCGGCCTGCGCCCCGCCGAACACGGCGATCGATTTCGGGCGCAGGAGACGTTCAAGTTTATGCATGGTCATCTTTTCGTTTGAGCATGATCCCGTCCAAAGCCGGATCCCAGCTTTGGCGCATCATGCTCTAAGCTCCGAACGGACGCAGCAGCGCCCGCGAAATAATATGTCGCTGAATCTCCGACGTACCTTCCCAG
>NZ_SADR02000231.1 GCF_004010325.2 Mesorhizobium sp. M00.F.Ca.ET.216.01.1.1 | reverse complement strand
GGTCCACGCCGAGCAGCTGGCACGCGTGCCATAGCGGTTGCGGCGCGGGCTTCATGCTGTCGATGGAATCGCCCGCGACCAGCACTTCGAGATAACTCCAAAGCCCTGTCATGCGCAGCAGCGGCGCGGCCAGTGCCTCGGGCTTATTGGTCACGCACGCAAGGCGGTAGCCGAGCCGACGAAGTTCGCGAAGACCCGCGGCCACATGCGGATAAACGTAGCCGTAGCGCCCATTGGTCTCTTCATAGTGCCGATGAAACACCGTGAGCGCGGTCTCCTGATCCACCTGCTCATCTAGTGCGGCGGCTGCGAGCGTGCGCCTGATCAGGTTCGGCACACCCTTGCCGATAAAGCCGCTGACCATCTCGAAG
>NZ_SADR02000230.1 GCF_004010325.2 Mesorhizobium sp. M00.F.Ca.ET.216.01.1.1 | reverse complement strand
ATTTTGAGGGACTTTATTCGAAGGTTGGTCGTCCCTCGATCGCGCCGGAGAAGCTGCTTCGGGCTTTGCTGCTGCAGGCATTTTACTCGATCCGGTCGGAACGGCAGTTGATGGAGCAGTTAGGCTATAACCTGCTGTTGCGCTGGTTCGTCGGCCTGTCGATGGATGCCGAGATCTGGGACGCCACGGTTTTCACCAAGAACCGGGAGAGGCTTCTATCGGGCGATGTGGCAAGCAAGTTCCTGGCCGCCGTGGTGGCGCAGGCGCGCAGGCGTAATCTCCTGTCGGATGAGCACTTCTCAGTGGATGGGACACTGATCGAGGCGTGGGCTTCGATCAAGAGCTTCCGTCCCAAGGACGGTGGTGGCGAA
>NZ_SADR02000229.1 GCF_004010325.2 Mesorhizobium sp. M00.F.Ca.ET.216.01.1.1 | reverse complement strand
CCACGCCCGAGTCAAAGCGACGAACTGCTCATCGAGCTCGCGGAAATCCTGGATGCGTTTCTCGTGCTCGGCGGACACAAAGTTACGCAGAACCTCATCCCCATCCACGACAGCATTCAACCACCAGCGGCAGTAGTTGGTCTCAAAAACCGCCTTCACCTGCCCACGCTGAATATTGCCGTCTTCGATACCTGCAACCAATGGGGCCAATCCCAGCGAAAGCGCATGCTGACGGACTTTCCGCCAGGCGCACCAGAGTTTCAGCCGGTTAGCATTCTGCACCACCTGGCTAGCGCGTTCCGCTACTTGTCCGGGGACAAGCGAATGAAGAGTCGCGTGTTCCGAAGAGGCCAGCCCGCTGGCAGTAGCAA
>NZ_SADR02000228.1 GCF_004010325.2 Mesorhizobium sp. M00.F.Ca.ET.216.01.1.1 | reverse complement strand
CGGCCACGAAGCTCGGCGTGCGGGCCGCCAAGGCGACAGTGCGGCGCATCGTCCAGCAGATCTATCATCTGTGCTACAATGCCCCGCACTGGCGGGTCGGCTGGCGCGAGACCCAAGGCAAGGACCTTTACGATCTGCGCGCCCATCCGCAATCGGGCTGGCGCGACCTGGCCGATGACGGCAGCCGCTTCTACGCCGACCCCTTCCCTGTGCTTTACCGCGGCCAGGTGACGCTGTTCGTCGAGGACTATATCCACCGCGCCGGCAAGGCGATCCTGTCGGCGGTGGCGTTTGGGCCGAACGGACCGGCCGGCACCCCGAAGCCGGTGCTGGAACTGCCCTACCACCTCTCCTACCCCTTCGTGTTCGAGC
>NZ_SADR02000022.1 GCF_004010325.2 Mesorhizobium sp. M00.F.Ca.ET.216.01.1.1 | reverse complement strand
GGCGCGGATATTTGCGCTCCAGCTTACGCACGAAGCGTTCCACCGCCGCCGGTGTCGCCTCGATCTCGCCGAAATAGCGGACCTCCCCCTCCCGGCCACCCTCCGCAATCGCAATCGCGTGCTTGGCTTTCGAAACGTCGACACCGACGTAAAAATCCTTATCTTCTGCCATGGCTCGTCCTTCCTTTGCTGGGGCTCGGCTCGGCATTCCCGAGCAACCCCCGTTTGCTTACAGCTGCAAAGACTAAGGACGGGCCGCCGCTCAGACCACGGTCATAACGTCTAGAGAATCTCAGTCTTGGCGATGTGGATGCCGAAACCTTCCAGGCCGATATAGTGACGTTCGCGCGAGGCGATCAGGTTGATCGAGGAAATGCCGAGATCCCTGAGGATCTGGGCGCCGAGGCCGATCTCGCGCCATTCGTTCTCGCGGCGGAGCGCCTCTTCGTGATCCTCGCCACTTGCCGGCCGTTTGCGCTCCTGATGGGCAACGCCGACCGAGCCCTCGCGCAGATAGACGATGACGCCGCGCTTGCGCTCGCCCATTGCCTTCATGATGGCGTCCAGCCTGTGGCCGGTGCCGAACACATCGCTCACCACGTCCTCGGAGTGCAGGCGCACCGGCACCTCTTCACCGTCGCGGATGTCGCCGAAGACGATCGCCACATGGTGCATCGAATCCCAGGGCAGCGTGTAGGTGAAGACCTGCGCCTTGCCACCAGGCGTGTCGATGTCCGAACAGGCGACGCGCTCGACCAGTGTTTCCTTGCGCTGCCGGTAGGCGATAAGGTCGGCCACCGAAATCTGCTTCAGCCCGTTCTTTTCGGCAAAAGTCTGCACCTGCGGGCCGCGCATGACGGTGCCGTCATCGTTGACCAGCTCGGAAATGACGCCGACCGGCGGCAGGTCGGCAAGCTTGCAGAGGTCGACTGCCGCTTCGGTATGGCCCGAACGCATCAGCACGCCGCCTTCGCGCGCGATCAGCGGAAAGATATGGCCGGGACGGATGAAATCGGAGGCGCCGACATTGCCGTTGGCGAGGTTGCGGACGGTCAGCGTGCGGTCCTCGGCCGATATGCCGGTGGTTGTGCCGTGCTTGAAATCGACGCTGACGGTGAAGGCGGTGGTGTGGACCGAGTCATTGTCGACGACCATCGGCGACAGGTTCAGGCGCCTGGCTTCCTCGCGCGGCATCGGCGTGCAGACGATGCCGGAGGTGTTGCGGACGATGAACGCCATTTTTTCCGGCGTGCAATGGACGGCGGCGACGATCAGGTCGCCCTCGTTCTCGCGCCCGTCGTCGTCCATGACGACGACGATTTCGCCACGTTCGAAGGCGCGCAGGGCTTCGACGATCTTTTTCTGGTCGTAAGGCATGTCGTCCCGCTTTCTAAACAGTCAGAGGCGTCCGGTCTGGCCGCGATGACGCAAATAGTGATCGGCAATCGCGCAGGCAACCATCGCTTCGCCGATCGGCACGGCACGGATGCCGACGCACGGATCGTGGCGGCCCTTGGTCATGATCTCGACGTCGTTGCCGTCCTTGTCGATCGACTTTCGCGGCGTCAGGATCGACGAGGTCGGCTTGACGGCGAAGCGCGCGATAATCGCCTGACCGGTCGAGATGCCGCCCAGTATGCCACCGGCATTGTTGGACAGGAAAACCGGCTTGCCGTCATTGCCGATGCGCATCTCGTCGGCATTCTGTTCGCCGGTGATGCGGGCCGCTTCGAAACCGTTGCCGATCTCGACGCCCTTGACGGCGTTGATCGACATCAGGCCGGCGGCGATGTCCTGGTCGAGCTTGGCGTAGATCGGCGCGCCTAGGCCTGCCGGAACGCCGTCGGCGACGATCTCGATGACCGCGCCGACCGAGGAGCCGGCCTTGCGGATGCGGTCGAGATATTCGGTGAACATGGCAACGGACGCCGGGTCGGGGGTGAAGAACGGGTTATCGGCGTCGCCGACGAAATTCCAGTTCCAGTTGTCGCGGTCGATCGATTTTTCGCCCATCGAGACCAGCGCGCCGCGCACTACCATGCCGGGCACGACCTTGCGGGCCAGGGCTCCCGCCGCTACCCGCGCCGCCGTCTCGCGAGCCGAGGAGCGGCCGCCGCCGCGATGATCGCGCAGGCCGTATTTGACGTCATAGGTGTAATCGGCATGCCCCGGCCGGTACTGGCGGGCGATGTCGCCATAGTCCTTCGAGCGCTGGTCGACGTTCTCGATCAGCATCGACACCGGCGTGCCGGTGGTGGTCATGGTCTCGGCGTCCTCGTCGAGGATGAAGCCGGACAGGATCTTGACCTCGTCGGGTTCGCGACGCTGCGTCACAAAACGTGACTGGCCGGGACGGCGCTTGTCGAGCTCGGCCTGGATTTCCTGACGCGTGAAGCGAATGCCGGGCGGACAGCCGTCGACCACGCAGCCGAGCGCTGCGCCATGGCTTTCGCCCCAGGTGGTGACGCGGAAAAGATGCCCGAACGTGTTGTGAGACATGGAAATAACCCTGCCCGGCGTGACCCCGAAAATCGGAGCGATTTTCGGAAAGGATCACGCGCAAAATCAAAAGTGCTACAGCGTCCTTTGCGCGTCCAAGAGGACGCGCGGCGCTGTAGTCCTGCCTTCTATTGGCGTTTTCCACAGTGGTCAAACTCTGATCCGGCGGATTTAGTTTTGACACATTCGGTTGGTTTCTGCTCTGCTTCATCCGCCGTTGAACATCCGCCGCATGCCGGCGCAATGATAAAGAGGACGATGATGCGTACCCTGATTGGCGTTGTTGCCGCCACGTTGTTGATTTCCACCGCCGCCTTCGCCGGCCAGACCGAAGGACTGATCAAGAAGGTCGACAAGGACGCGCTGACGCTGACGCTGGACGACGGCAAGTCCTACAAGCTGAATGCCGAAACCGATCTCGATGCGCTGAAGCCTGGCATGGATATCGTGATCGCCTACGACGTGACGAATGGCGAGAACGTCGTCACCGACATGGAACTGCCTGACACCGAGTAAGATCTTTTCCGGACCTTCAGAGCCTGGTCCATTCCGATAGATCGGATGGCCGCGATCGTGCGCTGGTCTAAAGCCACTCCAGCCGCCGGCCTTCCAGCCTGAGCAAGCGGTCGTGCGGCACGTCCAGTCTGGCCGCTTCGCGCTTGGGCATGCCTTGCACGAAGCGGAACAGGGTGCGCATGACGCCGCCATGGGTGACGCACACGGTCTGGCGGTCCAGCGCGTCGAACCAGGGCTTCACCCGTTCGAGCAGCATCTGGTAGCTTTCGGCGCCCTCGCCCGGCGGCTGGAAATCCCATTTGTCGAACCGGCGCTGACCGGTCGAGCCGGGATGCCGGGCCTCGAGCTCGGCAATGGTGAACCCCTGCCAGTCGCCGAAGCTCATCTCGACCAGGCGCGGCTCGGTGCGATAGGCATGCGGGTCGAGCTTCATCGCCGCGCGAAGGCGCTCCATCGTTTGGCGCGTGCGCCGCATCGGACTGGCGACAAAGTCGAAGTCTTCGGGATTGCGGACGAGCTCAGTCAGCCGTTGCCCGTTCCGGGTCGCCTGCTCGCGGCCGAGCGCATCGAGATCGATGTCGGCCTGGCCCTGCAGCCGGTACTCTGCATTCCATTTCGTCTGGCCGTGGCGCACGATGTAGACGATCGGATACATCAGGTCTTCCGGCAGGAGATCAGAGCAGGCTTGAGAGGAGGCTGTCAGTCCTTGACGGTCGAAATATCCGGTGCGTCGACCGCCTTCATGCCGACGACATGATAGCCGGAATCGACATGATGGACCTCGCCGGTGACGCCGCGCGACAGGTCGGACAGGAAATAGACGCCGGAATCACCGACTTCCTCTTGCGTGACCGTCTGCTTAAGCGGCGAATTGTATTCGTTCCATTTCAGGATGTAGCGGAAGTCGCCGATGCCGGACGCGGCGAGCGTCTTGATCGGGCCAGCGGAGATGGCGTTGACGCGGATCTTCTTGGCGCCAAGGTCGACGGCCAGATAGCGAACGCTGGCTTCGAGCGCCGCCTTGGCGACACCCATGACGTTGTAGTGCGGCATGACTTTTTCGGCACCGTAATAGGTCAGCGTCAGCAGCGAGCCGCCGTCGGTCATCAGCGCCTCGGCGCGCTTGGCGATAGTGGTGAAGGAAAACACCGATATGTCCATGGTGCGCAGGAAGTTGTCGCGCGTCGTCTCGACATAGCGGCCGGTCAGTTCGTCCTTGTCGGAAAAGGCGATGGCGTGGACGAGGAAGTCGAGCTTGCCCCAGTGCTTGGCGATATCGGCAAAGACCGCATCGAGGCTGGCCGGGTCGGTGACGTCGCAATGGCCGGCGACATGCGCGTTGAGCTCCGCCGCCAGCGGCTCGACGCGCTTCTTGAACGCCTCGCCCTGATAGGTCAGCGCAATCTCGGCGCCGTGGTCGACGCAGGACTTGGCGATGCCGTAGGCGATCGATCGATTGTTAGCGACGCCCAGGATAAGGCCGCGCTTGCCGGCCATGAGGCCCTGTCCACCCGCCATCAGACTGCTCTCCGCAAGATCTTCTGCATTGTGGGGAGCCCTATCGCACAGGCACAGGGCCCCTTCAAGCGCTCAAAACAGACTGTTCGGGGGACAAAAGCGGCCGGTCAGCCTTTTCGGCGGCGCATCAGCGCTTCAAGTTCGCTGTCTCCACCCTCGGGCAGCATCAGCCGGACATGGGCGTAGAGATCGCCGTGACCGCCGGTCTTTTCCGGCAGGCCCCTGCCTTTCAGCCGCAAGACCTTGTCCGAGCTCGACCAGGCGGGAACGTTGACCGCAAGCTTGCCGGTCGGCGTCTCGACCGCCACCTTGGCGCCCAGCACGGCATCGGCCAGCGTCACCGGCAGGTCGGCATGCAGGTCGCGGCCCTCGATGCGGTAGCGCGGATGCCGGCGGAAGCGTATCTTGACCAGCGCGTCACCCGGCAGCCCCGGTCCTTGCTCACCCTGACCCTTCAGCCGGATGGTCTGGCCGTCCTCGACATAGGCCGGCAGCTTGACAGCGACCTTGCGGCCATCGGGAAACATCGCCGTCACCTTCTCCGCTGTCGCCGCTTCCTCGATGGTGACGTCGAGCGTCACATTGAGGTCGGCGCCCGTCGGCGCCCGACGGCGATCGCCCATGCCGGCGCCGCGAGACTGTGAGAAAGTATCGCCGAAAATCTGGCTGAAGATATCGCTGTTGCCGTCGAACGGATCACCGCCCGGACGGCCCGTGCGGAATTCGAAATGCGAGCCGCCGGGCGCCTGTTGCCGGCGGAAGCCGGCGAACGGATCGCCACCGCCTGCGGCACCCTCGAAGCCCTGGAAACGTGGCTTGCCGTCGGCGTCGATCTCGCCGCGATCGAAAGCAGCACGGCTCTTCTCGTCGCCGACGATCTCGTAAGCCTGGTTAGCTGCGGCAAACCGCTCCTTCGCCTTGGGATCCGGATTCTGGTCCGGATGGTACTGCTTGGCGAGTTTGCGGTACGCCGATTTTATGTCCTTGGCCGATGCGTTTTTGGCAACGCCCAGCACCTCATAGGGGTCGCGCATGCTTCCTGCCTGCAAGAGAGAGTGAGTCTACAGTTGCATCCTATATAGGAAGAAATTCCATTGGTGCACAGCCATATAGAGGGCGGAAAAATCGGACTAAAGCGCTTTGAAGTCCTGCATGCGCCAGCCACCGGCGCCGGCCAGGCATACCTCGCCCTTGAACAGCGCGACGCCGTCAAAGCTTTCGCGCGAGGCGGTGAAGCGGCGGCAGGTCTGGCCGTTGTCCTTCAATTCCACCAGTTCGGTGATGGACCCACGCGAACCGGTGCTGGAATTCGCCCAGGGAACCGCCTGCCCGCGAAGTTGTTCGATGTCGGCGGAAGACACGGCGTTGCCGATCGTGGTCTGGTCCGAGGCGCTGTCCTGATCGATCGGCATGGCGGAAGCTGGCGTGCTGCTGGTCAGGATCGAACGGTCGACTTCGGCTTTCTCCAAGCTGAAGCCGCCGGCACCACAGGCAGCAAGCGGCAGAGCGATAACAACAACCGCAAACCTGGCGCTGGCCGAAGCGATAACGTTCCATTGCCCGCTGTCAAAAGCTTGCGCGATACGCGACAATCGGCAATCTCCCCCAGCCAGCGACAAAATTTGGGAAAACTATGAGCGAAACTGAGTTAACAAGCGGTGACTTTACCGAGTCTGCAGAGCCGTTCCGCCTCTTTGCCGCATGGCTCGACGACGCCATGAAGAGTGAGATCAACGACCCCAACGGCGTGGCGCTGGCGACCGTCGATGCCGACGGCATGCCGGATGTGCGGATGGTGTTGCTCAAGGGGTTCGACGAAAGTGGGTTTGTCTTCTATACGAATTTCGAGAGCACCAAGGGCCGCGAGATTCTTGGCAGCATGAAGGCGGCGATGTGCTTCCACTGGAAATCGCTGCGCCGGCAGGTGCGCGTGCGCGGGCCGGTGGAGATCGTCAGAGACGCGGAAGCCGACGCCTATTACGCGACACGTCCGCGCGGCAGCCGCATCGGCGCCTGGGCCTCGAAACAGTCGCGGCCGCTGGAAAGCCGTTTCGCGCTGGAAAAAGCCGTCGCCGAATACACGGCGCGCTATGCCATCGGCGAGATTCCACGGCCGAAATACTGGTCGGGCTTCCGCATCGTGCCGCAGACGATCGAGTTCTGGCACGACCGGCCGTTCAGGTTGCACGACCGCGTCCTGTTTTCCCGCAATGCCGAGGGCGGCTGGGACAAGACGAGGCTTTATCCGTAGTGCCTTACCCTTCCCCGCGAGGGTGTTTGACGGGGTTGCGCACAGGTGTGCGAGGACATCGCGAACAGTAGGTGAGGGTCGAAGAGCAATTTTGGCGGAGCCAGTTGTGAACCGAGATGGGAGGAAATAGACCGCCTTCACCCCACCCGGCCCTGCGGGCCGACGTAAGGGGAGCGCCGTTCAGACCTTCTTCCTAGTCATGAAGGCGGTCAGGGCAGCACGGGCTTCGTCGGACTTGAGTTGTTGGCGAAAATGCTCGCTTTCTTGCGTGATGCGGGCGACAAGCTCTTCACGCGAGCCGCGCATCAGGTCGCGCGCGATCTTCAGCGCCTGCGGCGGCTTGGCCGCGATCTGGCCGGCAGCAGCCAGCACCGACGCTTCGAGCGCGTTTTCCTCGACAACCTCGTAGATCAGCCCGGCGGCTTTGGCCCGCTCGGCCGAAAAGCCTTCGCCGAGCGCAAGCAGCGCGAAGGCGCCTTGCCGCCCCAAGATCTGTGGCGCAAGCAGGCTCGACCCTGCCTCGGGCACCAGGCCGAGATCGACGAAGGGCGTCCGGAACGTGGTGCGCGTCGTGGCGAAGGTCAAATCGCAATGCAGGTTGAGCGTGGTGCCGATGCCGACTGCAATGCCGTCGACGCCGGAGACCATGGGCTTTTCCATCCTGGCCAGTGCCATCAGGAAGTCCCAGACCTCGGTGCCGCCCTCGCCGCCGGTGGCGACGACCATGAAATCTGCAAGGTCGTTGCCGGAGGAGAAGGCGCCTGAAACACCAAGGAAGACATGGACGCGGATCGCCGGATCGGCGTCGCCCTCGGCAAGGGCTTTGGACATTTTCGCATACATGGCGCGCGTCAAGGCATTCTTCTTGTCCGGGCGGTTCATGCGGATGATCTGGATGGCGCCCTGGCGCTCGACGAGGATATGGTCTGTCACGGGTCGGTCCTTTGTGAACGTCAGGTTTGAGAAAACGTTGGATTCAGGCTGAGATCAGCGCCTTGCCGGCAGCGGCAAGGCTTTCTGCGCCGCCGATGACGCGGTCCTTTAGCGCTCGCGCCTCGCCGAGCAGGTTCTCGGCGAAGAAACGGCAAAGTGCGATGCGGCTTTGGTCGGCAAGCGCGCCTCGCGCCAGATAGGCGCCGCCCGCCGCAAGCGAGATCAGCCTGAGATACGGCGTGGCGCCGGCCAGCGCCTCGTCCGAACGGCCGTCGGCCAACAATCCTTGCAGGAAGCGCGTCGCTTCAATCAGGTCATCGAACGCCTGTTCGATTGCATCGGCGGTACGGCCGAAACCCTCGAAGTTCGAGGTCCGCACTTGATCGGCGATGGCTTTCAGTTCGGCGATATAGCCGTGCACATGCTCGCCGCCGCCGAGCGGCAGCTTGCGCGCCACCAGGTCGATCGCCTGGATGCCGTTGGTGCCTTCGTAGATGGGCGCAATGCGCGCGTCGCGATAAAGCGCTGCCGCGCCCGTCTCTTCGATAAAACCCATGCCGCCATGCACCTGTAAGCCGAGCGAGGCGACATCGACGCCGATGTCGGTGGAAAAGGCCTTGGCCAGCGGCGTCAGCAGATTGGCCCGCTCCTGCCAGTGTTTCGCGTCATCGCCTGCGGATACACGCGCGCGGTCCATGGCGTGCGCGCAGGAATAGCTGATGGCGCGCGCAATCTGCGTCAGCGCCTTCATGGTAAGAAGGTTGCGCTGCACGTCGGGGTGATGAACGATCGGCGCCATGCCGGCACCGTCATAGCTTGCCGCCTTGCCTTGGCGGCGGTCGTTGGCATAAGTGAGCGCCTTCTGCGTGGCCGACTCGGCGACCGCCACGCCCTGCATACCGACGGCAAGCCGGGCGTTGTTCATCATGGTGAACATGCAGGCCAGGCCCTTGTTCTCCTCGCCGACCAGCCAGCCGATCGCGCCCGGTGTGACGCCCTCGAAACCATCGCCGTAAATCATGGTGCAGGTCGGCGAGGCGTGGATGCCCAGTTTGTGCTCCAGCCCGGAGCAGAAAACGTCGTTGCGGGCGCCGAGCGCGCCATCGTCGCCGACCAGGAATTTCGGCACCAGGAACAGGGAAAGGCCACGCGTGCCGGGCGGGGCATCGGGGAGCCGCGCCAGCACCAGATGGATGATGTTGTCGGTGAAATCGTGCTCGCCATAGGTGATGAAGATCTTCTGCCCGAAGATGCGATAGCTGCCGTCGCCGGTCGGTTCGGAGCGGGTGCGCAAGGCATTGAGGTCCGAGCCTGCCTGCGGCTCGGTCAGGTTCATCGTGCCCATCCATTCGCCGGAGACGAGCTTTGCGAGATACTTGGCCTTGAGCGCCTCAGAGGCGTGCTTGTCGAGCGCCTCGACCGCGCCCATGGTCAGCGTCGGGGCAATGCCGAAGGCCATTGAGGCGGAGTTCCACATTTCGAGCGCGGCCATCCCGAGCATCGTCGGCAAGGCCTGGCCGTCATATTCCTCCGGTGCGCACAGCGCATTCCAGCCGCCGTCGATCCAGCGGCGATAGAGTTCCTTCCAGCCGGGTGGCGTGGTGACGGCGGCGCCGTTCAGCACCGCGCCTTGCTCGTCGCCGATCTTGTAGAGCGGGGCGACCTCCTCGCTGGCGAAGCGGCCGGCCTCGGCCAGAATGGCGTCGACAAGATCCTCGCCGAGGTCGCCAAATATGCCGGCATCGAGCGCCGACTTCAGGCCGGCGACGTGCTTCAGCGTGAAGGCGATATCCTCGACCGGTGCTCGATACATGCCGCTTGCTCCTCCTCAGTTCGCAATTCAACCTAGGGCCCGTGCAGGCGCAAAACCATCCGCCTTGGGTCGCTTTACCATCTGCTTTTTACGTAAACGTCAAAATTTGTCACGCAGATTTTGCAATTGCGTTGGCGCGCGCTAAATTCTGCAATGCCGGACAATATTCGACCGGCAGACCAAACAGCGGATCGGAACCGCCCATGCTTGCCAGACCTGACGCCTATCGCTGCATCGAATGCGGCCTGCCCTATCGGGCGGCAGGTTTCTGGTACCATCAGGGCAAGTTCGAGAACGGCGCCGCCTATTGGTCGGATCGCGGTGTGCTGTGCTCGCCGCAATGCTCGCTGGCCCATCATCGCAAACGCGCCGCTGACGGAACGCTGCCGCAGTCGCCGGCGCCCGACCCGTTCGAAATCCAGCCCCTCATTCGCCGATGACGGCGATCAGAACCATCATAAGGCAAGTTTGAACTCCCCTTCCGTGCGATGGCGCCGCCCCGCACCTGCCTGCCGGCTTTGACAAAATCCGTAATACCCACGGCCAGGCTGTAAAAGCATTTCCTTAACCATGGCGGTTCAGGATAGACTCTGGTCAACGGGGACTCCCTGTTTGAAAAAGCCGGCGCACTCTTTTCGCCGCGCAGCGCTTCTCGCGGTGGCGATGGTGCTGGCGCCGGCGGCACAGGCCTCGGATTTCTCCGAGCCGTGGAAGAATGCCGACCGGGCGCTGGTGATCGACGCTTACGAATACAATTCCATCGATTGGGCGCAACTCGCCACCGACAAGCGCATCGCCGGCTTTATCAACAAGGCCTCCGACGGCCTGCCGCCGCCCTACTTCTGTTTCGGCGACGAGACCGAGGTTCGGCTTTGCAAGGCGCTTTGGAAGCGCCATGCGGTGACGCGCGAGTTGTTCCAGACGCGCAAGGTGGTGGCCAAGGCGCTCGGCCTGAAATGGGGCGCCTATCATCTCGCCCGCCCCGGCAACCCGGTCGAGCAGGCCAACCACTTCATCGATTTCGCCGAACCTGGATCGGATGAGTTGCTTGCCCTCGACATCGAGGATGACGATCCGACGCAATGGATGTCGCTGGAGGACGCCGAGGAATTCGTCCGCCAAGTGCGTAGGCGGCTCGGCCGCTTCCCGGTGCTCTACACCAACGGCACGACCGCCCGGCACATCGCCGACAACAGATACAAATACCGGTTGCTGTCGCGGCTGCCGCTCTGGTACGCGCGCTACAAGCCGGACATCGACGTCCATTTTCCGATGGGCAACTGGCAAGGCTACGCGTTGTGGCAATTCTCGGCGCGAGCCAATTGCGGCAGGTTCCGCTGCCCGTACCGGGTCGCCGGCACACCCAACGACATCGATGTCAATGTCGCCCCGATGAATGCAACAGAGCTGCGCGAACAATGGTCGTTTGGCGGCCTGATCGACGTGCCGCCGGACTACCTCGCTTCCATACCCGTGCCCGTCTCACGCGAGGCCGGCCTCGCCGGCAATGTCACCATCACCTACGCCAGCGTAGCGACGCCGCCGACCTTCGGCGAAATGGTCGCGGTGCTCAGTGCACGCTGGGCCAGGTTTCGCGACGGCTTCCGTATGCCCGTGGTGAAGACAGTGCCGCGCCCACGCGGGATTGTCGAATACGTAGCCTGGAAGCGGAGCGAGGAGCGCTCGACATCTTTTCCTGACGCCGGAGCCGACCCTCTCAGCACCGCCTCAACCGAGCTCGACCGCAGCCGTCGTTAACGCTGGCCTCTCCGTCAGCGCGTCGAGATTTACCTGACGCCGGCATTCTCCCGCGCCACCGCCTGCCAGCCGATATCGCGGCGGCAGAATCCGTCCGGCCAGTCGATCCGGTCAAGCGCGGCATAGGCCCGTCTCTGCGCCTCGCCGACCGTGCTGCCGGTCGCCGTGACGTTAAGCACCCGGCCGCCATTGGCGACCAGCGCACCACTGTTGATGGCGGTGCCGGCATGAAAGATCTGGGCGCCGTCGGCTGACGCCTCTTCTACACCCCGGATGACCGAGCCCTTCTCCGGCGTGCCGGGATAACCCCTGGCCGCCATCACCACGGTGAGTGCCGCCTCGTCGCGCCAGCGCACCGACATGTGCGCCAGCTGGCCGTCGGCAGCAGCATTGAGCAGGACCAGGAGATCGTCCTTCAGCCGCATCATCAGCACCTGGCATTCCGGGTCGCCGAAACGGGTGTTGTATTCGATCAGCTTCGGCCCCTTGTCGGTGATCATCAGCCCGGCAAAAAGTATGCCGGAAAACGGCGCGCCTGTTTCGGCCATGCCGCGCATGGTCGGCTCGACGATCTCGCGCATGGTGCGCTCGACCATGTCAGGCGTCATCACTGGCGCCGGCGAATAGGCACCCATGCCGCCGGTGTTCGGGCCTACATCGCCGTCGCCGACGCGCTTGTGGTCCTGCGCGGTGCCGAACGGCAGCGCTGTGGTACCGTCGCACAGGCAGAAGAAACTCGCCTCCTCGCCGGTGAGAAACTCCTCGACCACCACCTCCGCGCCGGCCCGCCCAAAGGAACCGTCGAAACAGGCATCGAGTGCGGCCAGCGCCTCGTCCAGCGTCATGGCGACGGTGACGCCCTTGCCGGCGGCCAGGCCATCGGCCTTGATGACGATCGGCGCACCCATCTTTTCGACATAGGCCCTGGCCGACGCCAGGTCGCCGAAGCGGCCATAGGCAGCGGTCGGAATACCGTATCTGGCGCAAAGATCCTTGGTGAAGCCTTTTGAGCCTTCCAGGCGTGCTGCCGCCCTGGACGGGCCGAAGACGCGGATGCCCTCGGACCGCAAATCGTCGGCAATACCGGCGACAAGCGGCCCTTCCGGCCCGACCACGACGAGGTCGATTTTTTTCTCCGTGCAGAACCGGGCCACCGCGGCGTGGTCGGCAATGTCGAGCGTCACCAGCTCAGCTTCGCGGCCGATACCCGGATTGCCGGGCGCCGCGTAGAGCTTCGTCAGCAGCGGCGATGCGGTGATCTTCCAGGCCAGGGCATGTTCGCGGCCGCCGGAGCCGATCAACAAAACACGCATGCCCATATCCCTTGTCGTTCCACGGTCAGGACTGCGCTATTGCGCCTCGGGCAATGGGTCAAGACTTTTGGTGTTTTGACAGCAATTGCGCACGGGAACGTTGACGCTTGACGGCGTTCGCCGCTGCTGCCACTTCAGCAGGAATGGAACCCGTCCAATCGAAAGCAACCCAGGGCCGCGTCGCCGACGCGCCGAGCGGCCACTGGGTCTACCGGGCGCTGCCACGCCTGATATGGCCCTACGCGCAGCTTGCGCGCTGGGACCGTCCGATTGGCTGGCAACTGCTGCTGTGGCCCTGCTGGTGGTCGGCGGCACTTGCCGCCAGTGCCTATCCCCGTCCCACGGATCCCGTGCTCACGCTGCTGCCGGCGCCATGGTACCTGCTGCTGTTCCTGATCGGCGCCATCGCCATGCGCGGCGCCGGCTGTACCTACAACGACCTGGTCGACGAGGACATCGACAACCAGGTCGAGCGCACGCGCTCGCGGCCGCTGCCGGCGGGCAAGGTCACGCGCCGGCAGGCCTGGGTGTTTCTCGCCATGCAGGCCTTGCTGGGTCTGGCGGTGCTCCTGCAGTTCAACAGCTTCGCCGTCCCGCTCGGTATCGGCTCGCTTGCCATCGTCGCGATCTATCCGTTCATGAAGCGCTACACCAACTGGCCGCAGCTCGTGCTCGGCCTTGCCTTCTCCTGGGGTGCGCTGATGGGGTGGGCGGTGGAGTTCGGCGATCTCGATGACCCGGCGATCATGCTTTATATCGGTTCGATCCTGTGGGTGATCGGCTACGACACGATCTATGCGCACCAGGACAAGGAAGACGACGCCATCGTCGGCGTGCGCTCGACCGCCCGCCTGTTCGGCGACAACACCAAGGCTTGGCTTGTCGGGCTCTATGGCGGGGCGCTGGTTTGCTTCGCCATCGCCTTCGCCTCAGCGCAAGCGCCGGTGCCGGCGCTAGCAGGGCTGGTCGCCGCCGGCGCCCATATGGCGCGGCAGATAGCAAGGCTGGATATCAACGATCCCGACCAGTGCCTGCGGCTGTTCAAGTCGAACAACCAGGTCGGCTGGCTGATCTTCCTCGGCCTGATCGGCGGCTCGCTATGGGTAGCGCTGAAGCCGCTGGTCTAGTTATTCCCGCGAAATGATCTCCTGGCCGCCAATGACCAGCCTGAGTCCGAGGTCGCCGGCCCTGCGGCGGGCAAGGAAACGCGGACGGCGCATGGTCGAGACGCGGCCCTTGCGGCGGTCCTGCGGCGGCAGCGCCTTGATGGCGGCGCCGAGTGATTCCTCCAGCGTGCGGGCAACGCCGTCGGCTTCGATCAAAAGCATCGGCAGACGGTAGGCGTCGGCCCAGGCGCGCCAGTCGGCGGCGACATCGTCGAGATCGTCGGCCACCAGCAGCGGCACCGACAGCATCGGATCATTGTGCAGAAGTTCCAGGGTCACCGTGACATTGCCATCCGGATCCTCCATCGCGCGGGCGGCGACGCCGCGAAACGCGTTTGCGGGCAGAGCGATGATCGCCGGCACGCCGCTCATCTCGAGCGTGCGGCGAATGACGGCGCCACGCTGATCGATGGTGAAGGTAACGTCGCCATAGTCGTCGCGCGTGGCGTAGCTTACCACCTGCGGCAGGCGGAATGGGTCGAGACGCATGTTGCGCCCGGCCCAGACTGGCTTCAGTCCAGTGTTCATTTAAAGCCTTCCTGTGTTTCTCCTGAGAGCCGGTTTCCGGTCCTCTCCGGGCCGGTTTTTCCAGCCTCGTTTATGGCGAAACATTAGCGCGGGCTTCTTACCGCCCCGCTTAAGAAAGTCGGTTAAATTTTGCTGATCTCAGGCGATGGTTATCGGAATGCGACCGGACGCAAGATCTTGAAAGGATCAGATAACCTTACCGGGGTTCATGATCCCGGCCGGGTCGAAAGCTGCCTTGACCCTGCGCATCAGCTCGATCGCCATCGGCGGCGCCGTCGCGAGCAGCTCGTCGCGCTTCAACTGGCCGATGCCGTGCTCGGCAGAGATTGAACCGTGAAAGCTGCGCACGACATCGTGCACCGCCTTGTTCATGGCGTGATAGAGGCCGAGAAACGCTTCGTCTCCGCCGCCGACTGGCCGGGAGATGTTGTAGTGGAGATTGCCGTCGCCCATGTGGCCGAAGCAGACCACGCGCGCACCGGGACTGACCAATTCGACGGCGTCTGCAGCCTTTTCGATGAACTGCGGGATGGACGCCACCGGTACCGAAATATCGTGCTTGATCGAGGCGCCTTCGGGCTTCTGCGCGTCGGGCAGCACCTCGCGGAAATTCCAGAAGGCATCGCCCTGAGCGAGGCTCGCCGCAATCACCGCATCGCCGACAATGCCTTGCTCGAGGCCGGCTGAAAGCACGTCCTCGATCAGTCCCCTGGCATCCTCGGCCGAACGGCCGGAGGAAACCTGCATCAGCACATACCATGGCCAATCGTCGGCTAGCGGCCGTGCGACGCCTTGCGCGTGCTGGAGCGTGAAGTCGTAGGGCCTCTGGCCGATCAGCTCGAAGGCGGTGAGTGCGGCCCCGGCACGATCCATCGCCAGGCCAAACAGGGACAATGCCGCCTCAGGCGACGACAGGCCGGCAAAGGCCACTTCGCGCCCCTTCGGCTTGGGGAAGAGCTTGAGCACGGCGGCGGTGATGACGCCAAGCGTGCCTTCCGCGCCGATGAACAGGTCCTTGAGATCGTAGCCGGTATTGTCCTTCTTCAGCTTGCGCAAATCGTCGAACACCTCGCCCGTCGGCAGCACCACTTCAACGCCGAGGCAGAGCTCGCGCGCATTGCCGTAGGCAAGCACGCCGGTGCCACCGGCATTGGAGGACAGATTGCCGCCGATCTGGCAGGAGCCTTGCGCGGCGAGCGACAGCGGAAACAGTCGGTCGGCGGCATCAGCCGCTTCCTGCAGCGTCTGCAGGATGACGCCGGCCTCTACGGTCGCCGTGTTTGACAGGACATCGATCTCGCGGATGCGGTTCAGCCGCGACAGCGACAGCACGATCTCGCGCCCGGACTTGTCCGGCACCTGGGCACCGACCAGCCCGGTGTTGCCGCTCTGCGGCACGACCGGCGTTGCCGTCTCGGTCGCCAGCCGCATGATGCGGCTGACCTCTTCGACGCTGCCTGGCCTCAGCACCAGCGCCGTCCTGCCGTGCCACAGCCCGCGCCGCTCGGTGAGGTAAGGCGCGATATCCTGCTGGTCGCGAAGCGCATGTTTTTCGCCGACGATAGCCGCAAAGCGGTCGATGAGGGCGGGGTCGAGGTCAAAGGGCGCGTCGTTCATGGGCCGAAACTATGGTGCTGCGTTGATCTTGTCACGAGGAGCGGCGGCGCGCGCAAGCCGGTCGTTGATCGCCTCACCCAGTCCGTCGGACGGGATCGGCTCGACGGCGATCGCTTTCGCGCCGCTGCGATCAAGGTCCTGCATATGGGAGAACAGATTGGCCGCCGCCTCGCGCAGGTCGCCGGTCTCGGACAGGTTGCGCATGGCGGCCGCGCCTTGCCAGCCTTCGGCACGGCGGCTGCCAAATGCCAGAAGGGCTTCGCCCGTAGCGATTTTCCCGGCGTTGAGCCGCACTGTGGCACCCGGCGCATAATGTGAGGCGAGCATGCCGGGCGCCTCGATGCCCGCTGCCTGTCCGCGCAGCAGCTTCACGCCGGCCACTGCCTCGATCTCATCGGCGGCAATACCGCCCGGCCTCAGCAGCCGCAGTGTTCCACCTTCGACCTTGACGATCGTCGATTCCAGCCCGACTGCCGTCGCGCCGCCATCGACCACGAGCTTGATCCTTTCACCGAGATCCGCCGCCACGGCTTGCGCTGTCGTGGCGCTGATCCGTCCCGAGGAATTGGCACTGGGCGCGGCCAGCGGATGGCCGAGCCTGGCAATCAGCTCGCCGCCAAAACCCTTCGGCATGCGCAGTGCAATCGTATCCAGCCCGGCGGTGACCAGCGGATGAATGCCGTTGCCTGGCCGTTGCGGCAGCACCAGCGTCAGCGGCCCTGGCCAGAATGCTTGCGCCAGCCTTTTCGACAGTGGGTCGAACAGGGCGAGCCGCTCGGCCATCGCCAGATCGGCGACATGGGCGATCAGCGGGTTGAAGCGGGGGCGGCCTTTCGCTTCGAAAATGCGCGCCACGCCAATACCATTGGTCGCGTCGGCGGCCAGCCCGTAGACGGTTTCGGTCGGGATGGCGACGACGTCGCCATCTTCGAGCAGCGCCAGCGCCCGCTCCATCGCCTCGCCGACGGCAAGTATCTCAGCCACTCTCATCACCTCACAGATGCCGGGTGCGTAGTACGGCGACGTTCGGGGGGCAAGTCCGGGCATTGGCGATTTATCAATCCCTAAAATGCTATGTTTCCTCGCAAGCCGGCATCAACTCCCCAGGGATATGGTGGCGGCTTGAAGGGCAAGGGGAATTGTCATGGTATCGGTGCGTATCCCAGCGCTTGCTGTCACTCTGTCGATGACCGGCTGGGCGGCGACGGCCGGCGGGGCACAGGCCTCGTCGCTTGTCGTACTTGGCGTATCAAAGACAACGCCGTCCGTCGTCAGGCTAGGCTCGGCCGAACCTGCCGGTCCATCGATCATGGCGCTCGGCGAGGAGCTGCCCGACGTCACCGATGAGACGGTCGCCGCAATCCCCGACAAGCCCGAACCCAAACACGGCTTCATGCAGAACCCGATGATCATTCGCGGCGGCGTTGTCGGCGGCGCCTTCGCGTCGCCCACGCCTGCCGCTGCGCCGGTCAAGGCCACCGCTGCCGCCGCGCCGGCGGCTGATGGCAAGCCGGCGGCGACAGCAACAGCGTCGAACAGTGCACCCGAGCCAGAGCCGGCGGCCCCGCAGCCGACGCCGATCCCTGCTGTCGCAAAACCGATGTAGGGTCAGGCTTGACTGCTGGTCCGCCGCCCAGCGCAGAGAGCCGGATTTCATCGCTCAGGGCAAAGGGGTTTATCATGAGCAAGGCAAGAGCGTTTACCGTCGCCGGCTTGGTGCTGGCGTCATTGCTGGGCACCAATGCGGCCCATGCCGATGAAATGCTGGGGTCCTATGTCGCGCGCATTTCCTATCGCGATCACCACGCCAGCGATGGCTATGAGTTGGACAATGCCGCGGATATGGTGCGGCAGGACCGCGCCAACTGGCACAAGTTCCACAGGCGCGACAGCGACGACGAGAATGATGTCTGGTTCCGGACCAACGACCAGCGCGCGGGATTGCAACGCAGGCTGGAGCGCGGCGGCTCGATGAGCGCCTCGACACGGCGGGCCATCGTCAACGGCGAACCGCTGATACAGGTCGACGTCTATTCACACAGCGTGCGCGTCAGCATTCTGGAGGACTGACGGGGAACGGGGCGGCATGGCCGCCGGCCTGCAAGCCGGCTCGAAAGGCCAGCTTCTCAGCCGGCGATCTTGGAGAAATCCGCGACCTGGTCGGTTGCGGCGCGAATGCGAGCGAGCAGCGCCAGACGGTTGGCACGCACGGCCTGGTCCTCATCATTAACGAGAACGCGTTCAAAGAATGAATCAACCGGTTCACGCAACGCGCTAAGCGCCAGCATGGCGGCGGAAAAGTCTTCGTTCTGAATCGCTTCGCTGGCTTGCCTCTCGGCCTGATTCACCGCGGCAAACAGCTTCTTTTCCGCATCTTCGCGGAAAAGCGCCGGCTCGACACGGTCGGCGATCATCGTTTTCTTCTTCTCCTCGACGGCCAGGATGTTGGCCGCGCGCTTGGTACCGGCGAGCAGGTTCTTGCCGTCCTCGGTGTCGAGGAACGAGCCCAGCGCCTCGACCCGGCGCACGATCTGCAGAAGGTCGTCGTTTTGCGATTGGCCAATCTCCCCCCTTGTGGGGGAGATGCCCGGCAGGGCAGAGGGGGGCGCCTCGCGCTGAGGTGTTGGCGGGACAGCGCCCCCCTCTGTCGGCTTCGCCGACATCTCCCCCACAAGGGGGGAGATCGGGCGCGAACCCGCAGACAGCACCGCGTCGATCAGATCGTACCGCGCGCCCTGTTCGCGAAGATAGACCTTCAGGCGGTCGTGGAAGAAGGAGAGGAGGTCGAGCACTTCAGCGCCAACCTGTTTACCGCTAATTTCCCGCATTCCTCGTCCTATTGCAAAACTTCCACCTAGCTTACGGAGAACGTTTTCCATGGACTGATGGATCGAGGGAACATGAGATTCTGCGACACCGACAACGCTCAATCGAGTTTTGTTCTCGACCAGAATCCTGATCACACCCAGTGCCGCCCTTCTCAGCGCATAAGGGTCCTTCGACCCTGTCGGCTTTTCATCGATGGCCCAGAAGCCGACCAGCGTGTCGAGCTTGTCGGCGAGCGCGACGGCGACCGAAACCGGATCGGTCGGCACGCGGTCGGACGGGCCTTGCGGCTTGTAGTGTTCCTCGATTGCGGCGGCGACCGAAGGATGCTCGCCCTGCAGCAACGCATATTTGCGGCCCATGGCGCCTTGCAGCTCCGGGAACTCACCGACCACTTCGGTGGTGAGATCGGCCTTGGCAAGGACTGCGGCGCGACGCGCCAGCGCCGGAATCTCCCCCCTTGAGGGGGAGATGGCCGGCAGGTCAGAGGGGGTTGTCTCGCGTGGATCGGTGACCCCCTCTGTCGCCTTCGACGACATCTCCCCCTCCAGGGGGGAGATTGCACGTGCCACGATAGGCGCCAGTTCCTCGGCCAGCCGCTTGATCCGCTCCACCCGTTCACCCTGCGAGCCCAACTTGGCGTGGAAGGTCACATTCAGATGATCGAGACGGGCCATGCGCTGGTCGAGTGGTTTCTCGAGATCGAGCCCGAACTTCTCCGCCGATGCCTGCAGCTGGTCGAGATCGGGCAGATCGCCCTGGTCGGTCTTCCAGAAATAGAGCGCGTCGGACAGACGAGCGCGTACCACCTTGCCGTTGCCGTGGGCGATCTCCTTGCCGCCGTCGCTGGCCTCGATGTTGGCGGTGAGGATGAAGCGGTTGGAAAGGTCTTCGCCGGCGCCGTGCGGCCGCGTGACAAAGCACTTCTGGTTGGCGCGGATGGTCAGCCGGATCACCTCGGCCGGAATGGCGAGAAAGTCCTGCTCGAATTCGCCCATCAGCACGACAGGCCATTCGACCAGGCCGGACACTTCCTCCAGCAGCCCGTCGTCCTCGACCAGGTCCAGCCCGCTGGCGAAGGCGAGATTGCGGGCGTCAGCGAGGATGATCTCCTTGCGGCGGTCGGCATCGAGCACGACCTTCGCAGCCTCCAGCTTGGCGACATAATCGTCGAAGCGGCGCACGGTGATTGCGCCCGGCGCGTGAAAGCGGTGGCCATATGTGACGTTGCCCGAACGGATGCCGTCGATCTCGAAATCGACCACCTCCGGTTCCTCGGTCTCCGGACCGAAGGTACAAAGAATGGATTGCAGCGGCCGCACCCAGCGTAAGGATCCCGGCTTCGCCGAGGCCGGCCCCCAGCGCATCGATTTCGGCCACGGAAAGCTGCGGATGATGCCCGGCACCAACTCGGCGATGATCTCCTCAGCCGCCCTGCCCGGCTTCGAGACATGGGCGACATAGAAGTCGCCCTTCTTCGGGTCGGAATGGACATGCGCGTCGGTAATCGAGGCAAGTCCGGCCTTGCGCAGGAATCCCTGCACCGCCTGTTCCGGCGCGGTCGTCGACGGTCCCTTGATCTCCTCGCGAATGTCCTTGGAGCGCGCGGTGAGGCCGCGAATGTCGAGGGTGAGGCGCCGCGGTGTCCAATATTCACGCGCCGCCTCGTAGGTCAGCCCGGCCTCGACCAGACCGTCCGTCATCATCTTCCTGAGATCGCCCGCAGCCTTGCGCTGCATGCGAGCGGGGATTTCCTCGGATCGAAGTTCTAGAAGCAGGTCGGGCATAGAGGTCAGCTCATGCGGGAGAGTGGTCCGGGCGGGGCATAGCAACTCGGCTGGCCGCTGTCACCCTTTCCACGGTGCCGATTGTCGGCTTCGCCCAGTTTGCGAAAATTTTGCTTGCCCTGTCGGGACGAAACGAACCCGCCCGTCCTTGGATCAAAGATTTCCATGAACCGAACGCAGCGCTGAAGCGACCCACGCTCAGGCAGAGAGCTTTTGGCTGAACGACCATGAAGACGGCATCGACATTCCTGCAGATCCTGGCACTCAGCGCCTGCTTTGCCGCGCAGATGCACGGCACGTTCACGATGCCTGGCGTCAGGCAAGCGTTGCGGACAATGGCTGGCCCGAGCGGCCAGGGGTTGTTGCCAATCAATGCCGCCGTTGAAATCACCAAAGCCGCGTTGAGCTAAAGCGCGTCGCGTTTGAAGAGATGCGAGGAACGCGCTTTAGATGTTTTATGCATGTCGCCCAAAACCGCCGCGCACTTTTGGGCGACATGCATCAGGCCGCCAGACCACCCGCCTGCGTCAGCAGGAACGCCTCGCCGCAGGCTTTGGCCAGGTTGCGCACCCGCAAGATGTAGCTCTGCCGCTCGGTGACCGAAATCACGCCGCGCGCGTCGAGCAGGTTGAAGACATGGCTGGCCTTGATGCACTGATCGTAAGCCGGGAACACCATCTGGTGCGGCTTTGGAACACCAAACTCCCCGTAGAGTGGATTGTCTTTGTACTCGTCCGGAACGCGGTCCTGCCCCGCATCGAGCAACGCCTTGCACTCAGCTTCCGCATCCTCGAAATGCCGCAGCAGCATCGCGGTGTTGGCGAATTCGAAATTGTGGCGCGAATATTCCTGCTCGGCCTGCAGGAAGACGTCGCCATAAGTCACCTTGTCGCCGCCCTCGCGGCCGTTGAAGTTGAGGTCGTAGACATTATCGACGCCTTGCACATACATGGCCAGTCGCTCCAGCCCGTAGGTGAGCTCGCCCGCCACCGGCGCGCATTCGATGCCGCAGACCTGCTGGAAATAAGTGAACTGCGACACTTCCATGCCGTCGCACCAGCACTCCCAGCCCAGCCCCCAGGCGCCCAGGGTCGGGCTTTCCCAGTCGTCCTCGACGAAGCGAATGTCGTGCAGCAGCGGATCGACGCCGATCGCTGCCAGCGAGCCGAGATAGAGCTCCTGCAGGTTGGGCGGATTTGGCTTCAGGATCACCTGGTACTGGTAATAATGCTGCAGCCGGTTCGGGTTCTCACCGTAGCGCCCATCCTTGGGCCGGCGCGAGGGCTGCACATAGGCGGCGTTCCAGCGCCTTGGCCCGAGCGCGCGCAATGTCGTCGCCGGATGAAAGGTGCCGGCACCGACTTCCATGTCGTAGGGCTGAAGGACGACACAGCCATAGTCCGCCCAGTAGTTATGCAGGGTCAGGATCAGCCCCTGGAACGAGCGGCTGGGATGCATATGGGCGGGGATGTTGACGGTCACGGCGGCCTCGACGGAGCGGCGGGATGCGGCACTCCCTAGATGCCTGGCCGCCAAGCGTCAAGGCGAGGCTCGCCGTCACGAGTTCCGCCGCCTGGCGACCAGGAGAAATGTTGAACGCTTTGCTGATGCCTGGCCCATTGCCGACCAAGGACGGCTGCAGTCTGCTGGACCTGCAAAATGCAGCAGGTGCAAAATGTCTGGCCCGATCACCATTCGCCCCGTTACACGGCAAGATTTCGATCAATGGCTGCCGCTGTGGGAGGGCTACAATGCGTTTTACGGCCGGTCGGGCGCAACCGCATTGCCGAACGAAATCACCGAGATGACCTGGTCCCGCTTTTTCGATGCCTATGAGCCAGTGCATGCGCTGGTGGCGGAAGCCAACGGAGATACCGAGGGCAAGACGGACAGCCTGGGGCAACTTCTTGGCCTGGTGCACTACCTCTACCACCGCAGCACTACGGCGATCGGACCGAACTGCTATCTGCAGGACCTTTTCACCACGGAAGCTTCGCGGGGCAAAGGCATCGGCAGAGCCCTCATAAACGGCGTCTACGACCGCGCGAAAGCTGCCGGCTCAGGCCGGGTCTATTGGCTGACGCATGAAACCAATCACACGGCGATGAAGCTCTACGACAAGATTGGAGAGCGCTCAGGATTTGTCGTCTATCGAAAGCTGCTTTGATCCAATGTGAGGTGCAACTCGCACCCCACACCGGAGCGAACCCCAGCCTGACGCGGCTCATCCCTTCGGCGCGGGCACCGGCTCGGGCTTGACCTTCGGGGTTTCCTGCGCCGTGTTGGATTCGATCGGCGGCAGGCCCTTCAGCAGCTTCTGCTGCAAGGCGGCGAGCACGTCGGGATCCGGCTTCAGGTCGCGGGCCTGGTTCCACTGGAAGGTGGCTTCCAGCTTGCGGCCGACACGCCAGTAAGCGTCGCCAAGATGGTCGTTCAGTACCGGGTCTTCCGGCTTCAGCGACACAGCACGCTCCATTTCACGCACCGCATCCTCGAACCTGCCGAGGCGGAAATAGGCCCAGCCCAGCGAGTCGACGATGTAGCCGTCGCTTGGCCGGAGGTCGACAGCCTTCTGGATCATCTCAAGGCCTTCCTTGAGATTCATGTTCTTGTCGACCCAGGAATAGCCGAGATAGTTCAGAACCTGCGGCTGGTCGGGGAACAGTTCCAGCGCCTTGCGGAAATTCGGCTCGGCCTTCGGCCATTCCTTCAGGCGCTCATAGGCAATGCCGCGCTGGTAGAAGATGTTCCAGTTGGCGCTGACCGGGGTCTTCAGCACATCCACCGCCTTGTCGTAGAGATTGGCCGCGGAGCGGAAATCCTCCTTCGAGGAGTAGACATTGCCAAGCGCCAGATAGGCGCGCATGTCGTTTGGGTGCGCCTCGACGAACGCCTTCAGATGGGCGATCGCCTCGTCCTTGCGGTTGAGATCGGCAAGGTTGAGGCCGAGTTGCAGGTCAGAAAGCTCCTTCAGCGGCGAGCTTTCGGGAATGCGGCGATAAAGCGCGATTGCCCCCTCGCCGTCCTTCAGTTGCTCGGCAACGGCGGCAAGCTGCGCAAGCGCCGCATCACTGTCGGGCTTTAGCGCAAGGGCGTATTGCAGATAGAGGCGGACGAACGGCTCGCCGCCGCCGCGATTGAGCGCTGTGGCAAGATCGAGCAGGATTTCCGCGGCACCGCCCGACGGACCGGAGACGAAAGGCTCGACCTTTTCGCCCTTGTTGATCTTGTCGCGAAGTGCCGCGATTTCCAGCTTGCCCGGCGAGAACGCCTCGGCCTGGTCGAGCACCGAAAGCGCCTTGGCCTTGTCGCCCTTGCGGGCGAGGAAGGAGGCATAGGCCTCAGCATTGCGCATCCATGTTTCGGGGGCAGCACCGCCCGCGGCAGCGTCCTGCAAGGTCGCGGCATAAATCGTATCAGCCTTGTCGGGCAGGCCCGCGGCATCGGCGATCAGCGCGCGATGGAAGGATTTGAACAAGCCGAACCAGTCCGGCCCCTGGAGCTTGTCGATGGCGGCCATGGCCTCGCTGGCGTCGCCGGCGCCCTCCTTGGCCCAGCCGGTCATGACGCCGGAAATGAGCCGGTCGAGATCGGATTCGAGCGAAAGCTTGAGCCAGTATTCTGCCTTGGAGAAATCCTTCTTGTGGAACGAATCAACCGCCAGCGCGAGACGCGAGAACCGCTCGACGTCGGGAACTTCCTTGAGCTTGTCGGCATAGACCAGCGATTCCTCGAAGCGGCCCTGCGCGATCAGCGACAGCATCAGGCTCTGCTGCAGCGAGGTGTCGCCAGGATCGAAGGCGAGCGCCTGCTTGTAATAGGCGATGGCGCTGTCGAGGTCGTTGTCGCTTTCAGCGGTCCGGGCAGCGAGATAGGCTCCCGAGAAAGACGTGATCTTGACCGGTTCGGTGGTTTGTTTGGCATGGGCCGGCAGACCAGAGATCGCCATGCCCGTCACAATTGCCAGCCCTGTCAGCCAGCGCGCACGTCCTTGCTGCATCGTATCCCTTTCAGCCAGGCACCCTCCCACGTCAGCGGGATCACCATAGACTCGATCTTTTCCGGGCAAAGCATGGCCTTTTTGGGGTCAGGCTTCAATCCGGCCTGAATTCACAATCGGGTCAGGGGATTAATAAACGATATGGAGAAGGGTGTGAATGGTTCCGGATGTCGCAACCGGTTGGCTCAGACCTATTGCTGGGACGGCACTCGCAAGACGGCATGATGATTTATGCAACGCGAAATTGTCGCGCGTGTCTAGCCCTGCTTCGACTGACCGGACCGCTGGACGCGGGTCTCTTGATACCCGCTCGCTGCGACTGCACTGCACAGCCCGGACCATTCGCAGCCTTGGCAGGCATTCCGGGTCTGGCCTGTGGAAAAGGCCCGCCGCATCTCAGTCAAGATTGCCTTGTCGAGGATAAGGCTGGTGCCGGCGCGGATCGGCCGCGCCAGCAAACCTCCTACGTCGCGCGCTGCAAGCCGGTCCCGCTCGGCAGCGCTTTCGCGCAGGCAGTGCGGTTCCGGCTCTTTGAGTGGCGGGGCACAAATGTCGTCAGGACCGGAAACGATCAGGACATCCTCGCCCCGGCCAAGACGCTCCGCGATCACGTCGTAGTTGGCGGTGAACGCAGGACTGTATCCCTTGCCGACATAGGTCAGCAGGCAGAGCAGGTGGTGGGAGCGCAGCCTTATCGTCAAGGATTGGCCGGCTCCGCCTTGTTGCCGGAGAACAGCTTGAGTGTTGCGGCGCCGAGCGCCGACTTGAGCAAGCCGCCGACGATGAACGGCAGGAAGCCAAGGGCGAAGGCTTGTTCGGCGCCGATGATGACGGCGAGCCACGCCGTGCCGAGAACCAGGCAGGCGAGGTTGCCGAGCAGCATGGCGGCGAAGGCTAGCATGACCCTGTTGCCGTTCCAGCCACGTTCGGCCAGCCAGCCGACAAGGGCGCCGGTGATCGGGAAGGCGAAGAGATAGCCACCCGTCGCGCCGAGGAAATGCTGTACGCCAGCCGCGCCTCCAGCCAGCACCGGAAAGCCCAATGCGCCTTCGACAAGCCATGCGGTGATGGTGATCGCGCCAAGCCTGCAGCCATAAAGAGCGCCGATGAGCGTCACGGCAAAGGTCTGCATGGTGACTGGGACCGGCACCATTGGGACTTCGATGTAGGATGACAGCGCCAGCAACAGCGTGCCGAGGACAACGGCTCCGGCCTGCCAGCCGAGGGAGCGGGTGTGCAGCCTCAGCGGGCTGAAAGACCTCTTGGAGGACGTAAGTGCGATGTCTGTCACGGATATTTCCTAGCTTGGTTGAAATTATAGATAATTTTTGCATTCGATCTATTATCGAATCCATATTTTGCCAGGGATGGCAACCCCTCGCGCCGGAAATTACTTGGGAGCGCTTCGGCATTGGGGACATTTGCGGTTGGCGGAAGCCTTCATGACTTCGTTATCCCAGGGCGGAGCGAACGCGAAGCGGAGCGCAGACCGTGGGATCCATGCCGTAATGCCAGCCGAAGAATGGAGCGGCGCAAGACGACGAAGCTGAAAAGCTTCGGCCAATCTCGAAGGTTTGAGAGTTTCCTGCCGACAAGCTTCCGACCTGCCAAAATCACTTCACCGAGGCCCTAGAAGAATCCACTGAGGAATGCCGCCGCTTGATCCGAAATGCCGACGATCTTGTTCGTTGCCTGACGATAGAATTTGAAATTGAGCTCGGTCCCGGGCTGGCCGTCATTCCAGTCGGTGAGATGTTTGAGTTGGCTGCGTCCCAGCGGTCGCTTGGCGAGCGCGGTGCGGCTGATGGAGAGGCTCACGCGCGGCGTCTGCCTGACGATGCCGGGCCTCCTGGCGACCGCCTCGGCTGATGTGACGACGCCGCGCGCAATCAGGCCTTGCCCACCCTCGTTCTCGCTCGCGAATATGAAAACCGTGTCGCCTTCGGCAATATGCTTGCCGCCATACATCGTCTTTTGAGCCGTGAACGCGAAG
The DNA here is from genome assembly GCF_004010325.2 of Mesorhizobium sp. M00.F.Ca.ET.216.01.1.1. Lineage (GTDB taxonomy): Bacteria > Pseudomonadota > Alphaproteobacteria > Rhizobiales > Rhizobiaceae > Mesorhizobium. Next base: position 104,643 of record NZ_SADR02000022.1, on the reverse strand, counting down.
GTTTCCGCAGGCGGATCACTGACCTCGGCTTTGATCGCGAACGCCATGCTGTCCTGCCCTCAAATGAGGATCACCGTCATTTCGCCGCCTGCCCGGGCTCGCCCGGTCTAGCCGACGATGGCGAAGGCTTCCCGGGTCCTGCCTGAAGCGGTCTTGACCGGCTTCTGGCCGATCCATTGCACATGCCGGCCAAGGGTGGCGGCGGCCGATTCGGTATTGCCTTGCCGGAGCGCGCTCAGGATCGCCCGGTGATCCTGATCGGTGCGGATTTCCCATTCCGAGCGCCAGGCCGCGAACAGGAAGCGGGCACTCGCCGCGTGCAGGTCGTCGATGGTGGCGAGAAGACGCGGCATGCCGCAGGGCGCAAGGATCAGCCGGTGGAAGGTGCGGTTGGCTTCCTCCCATGAGCGGACATCGCGGGATTTGTCGCCGGCCTTGGTCGCCTCCTCGGCGAGATCGAGAATGGCCGCCGTCAGATGCGGCGCGGCATGGCGCAGCGCCAGCACTTCGAGCGCCGCCCGCATTTCGGCGACCTCCCTGACCTCGCCGAGATCGAAGGCGGCGACGCGGACGCCACGACGCGGCTCGCCGATCGCCAACCCTTGCGCCTCCAGACGACGGAAGGCCTCGCGTACGGGAACATGGCTGGTGTGGAATTCCTCGGCGATATGATCCTGCCGCAGCCGGGCTCCCGGCTCGATGGCGCCCGATATGATGCGATCCGCCAGCACCTTGCTGATACGGACGGCGATAGTGTCGTCTGTGCCCTTGGATTCTTTTCCGACCATATTTTATAGATAATTTGCGCGGCGGCCAATTGTCGAGACGACCGTTACACGATTTCGCGGCGGGTTCGCGCCGGAAACGTCGTCAGGGCATTCGGCGCCGAGCTTGCCGCTGGCCGGACCTCAGTTCACCCGGCTGATGCAGAAATCGATGACGTCGATCAGCGCCGATTTCTGCGGCGTCGCCTCGAGCGGCGCCAACGCATCGCGGGCGATCTCGCCGAAATGGCGGGCACGCCCGATGGTGTCGGCGATTGCCCCATGGTGCGTCATCAGCCCGATCGCCTTTTCCAGGCCGGCGTCGTCGGCGATATTGTCCTCGATGGCGCGCTTCCAGAAAGTGCGTTCGGCCTTGGTGCCGCGCCGGTAGGCGAGGATCACCGGCAGCGTCACCTTGCCTTCGCGGAAATCGTCGCCGACATTCTTGCCCAGTTCCTTGCTCGAGCCGCCGTAGTCCAGCACATCGTCGATCAGCTGGAAGGCAAGGCCGAGGTTCATGCCGTAGGAGCGCAGCGCGGCGCGATCGTTGCGCGTCGCCAGCGCGATAACCGGACCGACCTCGGCGGCGGCCGAAAACAGCGCCGCGGTCTTGGCCTTGATCACCGCGAAATGCTCGTCCTCGGTGGTTTCCAGGTTCTTGGCTGCGGCAAGCTGCATAACCTCGCCCTCGGCGATGATCGAAGCCGCGCTTGACAGGATGTCTAGTGCCTCCAGCGAACCGACATCGACCATCATGCGAAAGGCCTGGCCGAGCAGGAAATCGCCGACCAGCACGCTTGCCTGGTTGCCCCAGATCATGCGCGCGGTCTTCTTGCCGCGCCGCATGCCGCTCTCGTCGACGACATCGTCGTGGAGGAGGGTGGCCGTGTGCATGAATTCGACTGACGTGGCGAGCTTGACGTGACCCTCGCCGGAATAGCCGAACATCTGCGCGGCGGCGAGCGTCAGCATCGGCCGCAGCCGCTTGCCGCCCGACGAGATCAGGTGGTTGGCGACCTCGGGGATCATCTCGACGTCGGAGCCGGCCTTCGACAGGATCAATTCGTTGACCCGCCCCATGTCGGCCGCCGTCAGATCGATCAGATCCTTGATGGAGGCGGCATCCCGCTTTCCGTTTTCGATGTTGAGAACGACACCCACCACAAACACTCCCGTCCTAATGTCACGCGAACGACGGCACCCCGGTCCCGTTACAACTCTAGGGCGGCACCCACGGGCACGGCAAGAGGCGAATTGGCGCGGAGAGGCTGGCGAGGGGAGCCACCCACGTTTACATCAACGCTGCAACCTGCGAGTTTCATCCGATGATAGAGCTCATCCGCACCAACGACGCCGTGATCATCTCCTTTGTCGAGTCGCTGATGCGCGATGCCGGCATCGGCTGTTTCGTTGCCGATCAGAACATGAGCGTGCTCGACGGTTCGATCGGCATCCTGCCCCGACGCATCATGGTCGACGCCGAGCAGGCCGATGCGGCGCGGCGCATCCTGACCGATGCCGGCATCGCCAACGAAATTCGCCAGAGATAATGTCTGCTTCGCGCGCCGCTCTTGTTCCGGACACGCCGGCCCACACGGTCGATGCCTTCCATCGCGGGCGCTTCTGGCTGGTGCAGCCGAGGCAGGCCGGCCATCGCGCCGGCATGGATGCCATGATGCTGGCAGCCGCCGTGCCGTCCTCCTTCGCCGGTCGCCTCGCCGATTTCGGCGCTGGCGCCGGTGCCGCAGGCCTGGCGGTGCTGTCGCGCTGCCCGGACGCCGAGGCGGTGCTCGTCGAACGCTCCCCGGAAATGGCGGCCTTCGCCGCGACGACACTTGCCCATCCCGGCAATGCGCATCTCGGCAATCGTGCCTCGGTGCTTACCGCCGATGTCACGCTGTCGGGTCGGGCACGAACGGTCGCCGGCCTTGCCGACAAGTCCTTCGATTTCGTCATCATGAACCCGCCCTTCAACGCCGCCGAGGATCGCGCCACGCCCGACCGGCTGAGGAAGGAAGCGCATGTCATGGAGGACGGGCTGCTGGACAGCTGGATCAGAAGCGCTGCCGCGGTGGTCCGGCCGCGCGGCGAGCTCGCCGTGATTGCCCGGCCGGAGCAGCTCAGCGTCCTGCTCGATGCGATATCGGGCCGCTTCGGCGACGCCGAGATGCTTGCCGTCCACCCCCGCCCCGAGGCAGCGGCAATCCGTATCGTCGTCAGGGCAGCGCTCGGGGCACGCGGAAAACTGTCGATCCGCCCTCCACTGCTGCTGCATGCGCAATCGGGCAACGGCCCTTCGGAACGGGCCGAGATGATCAACAACGGGCTGGCATCACTGTTTGGCGACTGATCCCTTTTCCCAGCCGGCGTCGCGGCATTGCCGTTGGCCGGTGAATCCCTACATGCTTTCAAGCTAATGACCGGAGACAGTCCCTCGTGAAACGCTTTTTCAATCGCCTGCTGCCGAAGTCCTTGCGCTCCAGCGTCGTCACCATCCCGGTCATCCGGCTGCACGGCACCATCATGGCCGGCGGCGGCCAGTTGCGTCCGAGCCTGTCGCTGGCGTCAACCGCCGGCCTCATTGAAAAGCTGTTTTCCTTCGATGCCCCCGCCGTCGCCATCTCGATCAATTCGCCGGGCGGCTCACCAGTGCAGTCGCGGCTGATCTTCAGGCGCATCCGCGACCTGGCGGCAGAGAAGAACAGGAAGGTCCTGGTCTTCGTCGAGGACGTGGCGGCCTCGGGCGGCTACATGATAGCGGTCGCCGGCGACGAGATCATTGCCGACCCATCATCCATCGTCGGTTCGATCGGCGTGGTATCGGCTTCGTTCGGTTTTCCCGAGCTGATGAAGAAGATCGGCGTCGAGCGCCGCGTCCACACCGCCGGCCAGAACAAGGCGGTGCTCGACCCGTTCAAGCCCGAGAAGAAGGAAGATGTCGAGCGGCTAAAGGCGCTGCAGCTCGAGGTCCACGAGACCTTCATCGACCTGGTCAAGGAGCGGCGCGGCACGAAGCTCAAGGATGATCCGGACCTGTTCACCGGCCTGTTCTGGACCGCCAAGAAAGGGCTGGAACTCGGCCTTGTCGATGCGCTCGGCGATATGCGCAGCGTGCTGAAAAACCGCTTCGGGGCAAAAACCCAGCTCAAGCTGATCACGGCGCCGCGCGGCCTGTTCGGCCGCTTCGGCCTGTTCGGCTCGAGCAAGGGCTTTTCGGCGCCCGATATCGCCGCTGCTGCCGCCAGCGGCCTGATCGATGCGGCGGAAGAACGCGCATTGTGGGCACGCTTCGGGCTTTGAAAAACTGGTGAAAGCGTTTAGCTTAAGAGCTTGACCGACCCGACCGGCCGCCTTTGCCGGCTTTGCGAGGGAGGAGTTTGACATGCCACAGATCATTTTCTTCATCGCCGTCGGCGTGCTGGCCTATATCGGCTATCGCTCCTTCGTCAGGGAAGCGGAGCGCGTGACGGCCAAGATACGGCGCACCGAAAAGCAGGCGGCCAACGGCACGATGGGCACATTGGTCAAGGACCCGAAGACCGGCGAATACCGTTTGGCCAAGGACTGACCATCATCTCCCTTGCGGCCGACACATTGAATTCCGAGGCCCGGACGCAGCATGCGCATGCCAAGATCAATCTTGCGCTGCATGTCACCGGCAGGCGCGGCGACGGCTACCACACGATCGAAAGCCTGGCGGTGTTCACGCGCTTCGGCGACAGGGTCGAGGTGGAGCTTGCCGACCGCGACGATTTTTCCGTATCGGGCCGGTATGCGTCCGCAGTCCCGCTCGACGGCAGCAACCTGGTGGTGACAGCGCGCGACGCGCTGCGACGGGAAGCCGGTCTCCGACAGACGCCGCCTGTCGCCATCAGGCTCGAAAAGAACCTGCCGGTTGCATCCGGCGTCGGTGGCGGTTCGAGCGACGCTGCAGCCGTGCTCCGTGGCCTGGTCCAGACATGGGAACTTGATATCGACGATGCCGAACTGGCGCGGATCGGCCTTTCACTCGGCGCCGACGTGCCGATGTGCCTCGCGGCCAAGCCGCTGATCGCGCGTGGCATTGGCGACGAGCTGTCGACCGTGCCGGGCTTTCCGGCACTCGGGCTGGTTCTCGTCAATCCCGGCATTGCCGTCTCCACGGCCGAGGTGTTCAACGCGCTTGCCAGTCGCGACAACGAAGGACTGCCGCCATTACCGCGCAGCATCGATTTCCACAGCATCCGCAACTGGCTGGAGACCACGCGCAACGATCTCGAGCCTGCGGCCCGCGCGATCCAGCCTGCCATCGGCAAGGCGCTTTCGGTGTTGAACAAGGCCGGGGCGGGGTTCGCCCGAATGTCGGGTTCCGGCGCGACCTGCTTCGGACTGTTCGAGACCGGCAATGTAGCCAAGCGCGCCGCCGTCGATATCCGCAGCCGCCATCCCGACTGGTTCGTCGCCGCGACGCGAAGCATGACATCGGAGGCGGACCGACATGGCCAGGACTGACGAGAGCCGTCCGTTCATTCCCGTGCGTATCGCGGTACTGACGGTTTCCGACACGCGCAGCCTTGCCGACGACAAATCCGGCCAGACGCTTGCAGACCGGATCGCGGAAGCCGGCCATATCCTGGCCGCACGCGACATCGTCACCGACGACCGGGAAAAGATCCGCGACAAGGTTTTGGGCTGGTCGAAAGATGAAGCGATCGATGTCGTCATCACCACCGGCGGCACCGGCTTCACCGGCCGCGACGTGACACCGGAAGCGCTGGAACCGATCTTCGAAAAGCGCATGGACGGCTTTTCCGAAGTGTTCCACCGCATCTCCTACGCCAAGATCGGCACCTCGACGATCCAGAGCCGGGCGACCGGTGGCGTCGTCAACGCCACCTTCGTCTTCGTGCTGCCGGGCTCGCCCGGCGCCTGCAGGGATGCCTGGGACGGCATCCTGAAGCCGCAGCTCGACTACCGCCACATGCCCTGCAATTTCGTCGAGATCATGCCGCGGCTGGACGAGCATCTGCGGCGCGGCGGCGCCAAGACCGGTTAGACAGGATTGCCTTGCGGGAGAGAGGCTATCGAGCTTCTTAGGGGGCCAAATCAGCGAATGACTGGCTCGCCATGGAAGCGCCGGCGCGAGGGCGGCGAAACGCCGAAGCCGACTTCCATCATCAGCCGCGGCGTGCGCGTCGGCACGGTGCCCATGTGGAACCCGAACGGGTCCTCGACGAAGCCGAGACCGGCCTCGCCGGTCAGCATGACCGGGCTCTGCTCGCCATAGACGTCCAAGACCTCTTCCGCGGGATGGCCGACGAGAAGGGTCAGCTGATGCTTCAGGATACGACGGTTGTGGCTGCCGCGGACATAGACATGCGGACCGGTGCCCTCATCGACCGGCTTGAGATAGAAGAAGAATTTCAGCATCCGCCAGTCGTCGAGGTCGAAATGGTATTTGCCGAGCGAAGCAAGGTTCTTGTCGGCGTCCGAGGCCGCACCGGTCGGAAAGCTCCACCAGACGCGGGTCGTGATCAGCTTTGCCTGGCTGCCGAGATAGTGCGCGGCAATGTCGAGTAGCAGGGGATCACGTTGCACGGCGAGTGCCGCATCGCAGTCGAGGATGCGCTCGAAAAAATGTCCGCTGAGCAACGGACGGCCGAAATGGGCCTCAGCCTGCGCATGCTCCGTCGGCAAGAACTCGAGACGGCGATCGAAATTGCCGAAGCACGACGTGCGCTCGGCGAAACTGGCGATCTCCTCATGGATCGATGCCGGCAGGACAAGCCCGGAAAAAAGCCCATCCAGCCGCAGCGCATCGACAGCGTCCTGACGATCGACGCCGGCAAACATGGTTTCACGGGCTTTCTGTCCCGGCCGAACCGGTTTTGCACCGCGCCAGTGCATCCGCCGTGCCGGCATGGTGCGCGCCAGCATGAACATCGGCAGCCATGCCGGATTCTCGCGAAGGTCCGACAGATAAGTCGGAATGCGCACGGCGATGCGACGCAGCAGGCTGCCGTTTCGCGCGATCGCCTCGAGGCTTGCAGCGCCGGATTTGTCAGGGCTTGGAAGGGTCATCGGGGTCCTCAGATATGAATGCAACACCGGCGAAGAGTCGGTTGCTCACCGCTCCGCCATTACCCAAGCCTAATTTACCCGTATCGCAAGAATGCTAACCGCGCGTCGGATTTTGTGCAATGCACAATAACTGACAAGCTGTAGCAAAATCGCCGAGCTCTTCAAAATACAGCCGAGTGCCTGAACGGCAGGCAAGCGGGCGATATCCGCTGCAGCATCAATTTTATCTGCACGCCGCTCTGGTGCCGCTCTGGTCCGCCCGCCGCTTCGCTCCGCTTAGTGACGGGAGACGGCGAGATCACTTCGTCGGCGCCACCCAGATCTCGGCGTGAAGCCTTTTGGTCGCAAGGCCGCGGGCGAGGGCTTCGGCGCTGCGGGCGTTCTTCGACAAGGCTGTAGCCTGACGCTTGCTGATCACCAGCCCTTCGGCCAGCGCCCGGTTTCCCGAAAAGACCCGCGACAGGAACGGCACGCGGCTGCCGCGCGCCCGCGAGAACCGCGCCGGCATGGTTTGCTTGGCCGTATGGGCGACGACCTCATCGATCCAGCCCTCCGCCAGCCGCGCACCCGGCTCCAGCACAAGCAGCCATTCCCCCTTCGTCTGCCTGATGCCGGCCGTAATGCTGCCCATCACGTAATGGCAGCCGGCATGTTCGGCGACACGGTGCGTCTGGTCGGTAGAGCCGGTGTCGCAGACGACGACATCGCGCACCACGCCCTCGACCGCGCCGCCGACCAGTGAGGCGAGCGTGCGGGCAAGGCCTTCTTCGTCATTCAGGGTTTCAATGAGAACGCTGAGCATCATTAGCCGAATAGCGGAAAGCCGGGCGCAGCGCCAGTTTTGCATCGCACCATAAAAAGTTCTTGCTTTGTTCTCACCGGCAAAATAGGAATAGTTTCATGAACAGAGCGATTCGACAGCCAGCCGACAGTCCGTGGGAGAGGGCGAAAATGGAACAGATCGTGCGTGCCGACATTGCGGCTTTCGGGGCCGGAAGAGCTGAGATGGCGAATGCGATGATCGAGCAGAGCGGCGTCCGCGTCCGCCCGGATCGCAATCGCGGCCGCTCGGCCGGCATCAATCCGTCCGGCCGGTTCGAACCGGTCAGCCGGCATGTGTTCGACGACGGCTGGAATTCGCTGGAGGAACTGCCACCGTTCAAGACCGAGGTGCAGGTCGAGAGGCCGCGCACCATCATCACCCGCAACGAATCGCCCGACATTTCCTTCGACCGCTCGATCAACCCCTATCGCGGCTGCGAGCATGGCTGCGTCTATTGCTTCGCGCGGCCGACGCACAGCTTCATGGGCCTATCGCCGGGGCTGGATTTCGAATCGAAGCTGTTCGCCAAGCCGGATGCGGCGCGGCTGCTCGACAAGGAACTGTCGAAGCCCGGTTATCAGCCGCGTACCATCGCCATCGGCACCAACACCGATCCCTACCAGCCGATCGAGAAGCAGTACCGGATCATGCGCGAGATCCTCGAAGTGCTGGAGGCGCGCGGCCATCCGGTCGGCATCGTCACCAAGTCCGCGCTGGTGGCGCGCGACATCGACATCCTGTCGCGGATGGCCGAACGCGGGCTGGCCAAGGTGGCACTGTCGGTGACGACGCTCGATCGCATGCTGGCCAGAACGATGGAGCCGCGCGCGTCGACGCCGACCAAGCGACTGGAAGCGATCAGGCAGCTTTCGGATGCCGGCATTCCGGCCTCGGTCATGGTCGCGCCGATCATCCCAGGCCTGACCGATCCGGAGATGGAGCGCATCCTCGATTCGGCGCGGGCAGCGGGCGCGCGCGAGGCCGGCTATGTCGTGTTGCGCCTGCCGCTGGAGGTGGCGCCGATCTTCAAGGACTGGCTGTTGCGCCACTATCCGGACCGCTACCGACACGTCATGTCGCTGATCCGCTCGATGCGCGACGGCAAGGATTACGATTCGGAATGGGGCAAGCGCATGAAAGGCTCCGGCCCCTATGCCTGGCAGATCGGCCGGCGCTTCGAGATTGCCGCCAAACGGCTTGGCCTCAACGCCGAGCGGCGGTCACTTCGCACCGACCAGTTCGTAGCCGCTGCGAACGCAACCGAGCAGTTGATGCTACTTTGAAAGGGTGTTCCGTGGCGGCCGGCTGATGCGGCCGGCGCATGAATAAGAATCCCGTCCGGCTGTCCCCGGCCTGCAGACGGTGCCCTCCCGGTCCGGCGCCCCACCCGCCCCGGAGGGACTTGCGGAGAATCGGAACCGATGCGAACCTCGCCGCAACATGGCTCGCGCGCGTTCTGATTCTCCGCCTCTCTTCGAAATCGTCGAGAAACCCGATTTCTCCTTCGAGACGAAGGCGATGGCCGAAGGCCTGTGGCCAGTGGCGGGGATGGACGAGGCCGGCCGCGGGCCGCTCGCCGGGCCGGTCGTCGCGGCGGCGGTGGTGCTCGATCCCGCCAACATTCCTGAAGGCCTCGACGATTCCAAGCGCCTCACCCACCTGCAGCGCGAGGCGCTGTTCTTCAAAATCCTCGGGTCGGCCTTCGGCGTGTCGATGGCTTCGATCAGCGCCGAGGGCATCGACGGCAGCAATATCCTCAAGGCCAGCCTCGAGGCGATGCGTCGCGCCCTGGTCGGCCTGTCGGTGCAGCCGAAGCTGGCGCTGGCTGACGGCCGCGACGTGCCGCCGGGGCTGCCCTGCGCCGGGCGTGCGCTGATCAGGGGCGACCAACGGTCGCAGTCGATCGCCGCAGCCTCGATCGTCGCCAAGGTGATGCGTGATCGCATGATGTGCGGCTGCGGCAGCCACCACGACCGTTACGGCTTCGAGATGCATATGGGCTATGCCACGGTTCGCCATCGTACGGCGATCGAGGCCCACGGGCCGGTGGCGCGCCTGCACCGCGCCTCCTTTGCGCCGTTCAGGCTTGGCGGCACCGAAGTGCTGGACGAGGAAGAGCTGGAACTCGAGAATCCTTTGCTCTGAAACGCCCAATCCGGCCGCGTCGCGGGCCAGCGTTGCTACCCGAGAAATCAGAGCCTTGCCTGCAAAAAAGCCGCCAGGTTTCCGGGCGGCTTTTTCGATGATTGGCTCAGTAGAACCGTCGGCTCAATTGAGCTTGGACTTCACGTCCTGAAGCGAGGCCTTGAACAGGTCGGCGCTGGCCTTGGCGTCGATCTTGCCGGCAAGCAGCGCGCGCGCGGCTTCAACGGCGATGTCGACGGCGCTGGCGCGCACTTCACCGATCGCCTCGCGCTCGGCCTGGCCGATCTTCAACTCGGCTAGTGCGGTGCGCCGGGCAACATAGTCCTCGGTCTTCTTGTGCGCCTCGGCGGCAAGCAGATCGGCTTCGCGCTTGGCGGCAGCGACGATAGCGGCGGCCTCCTGCTCGGCTTCCTTGCGCTTGCGCTGGTATTGGCCGAGCAACTGCTGGGCCTCCTCGCGCAGCCGGCGGGCTTCCTCAAGCTCATCGCTGATCTTGGCGGCGCGGGCGTCGAGCGCCTTGGCGATCAGCCGCGGCACCTTGATGTAGACGGCAATGGCCAGGAAAATGACGAGGGCAACCGTGGCCCAAAGCGTTGCGAGAGATGTGGCGTCCATGATGCGCTCCTCACCGGGCCACGGATTTGACCGCGGCCGCGATCTCGGCCTTGTTGGCCTTGCCGCCGACAAGCGCCTCGACAATGGCCGAAGCAGTATCCTCGGCAATCGTGCCGACTTCCTTCATGGCGCTGGCCTTGATGGAAGAAATGCGCGCCTCGGCCTCGCCAAGCTTCTGGTCGAGCTCAGCCTCGACCTTCTTGCGGGCAGCCTCGGCCTCCGCCTTGGCGGCGTCATTGGCCTGCTGGCCGATCGTATTGGCCCTGGCCTTGGCTTCCACCAATTCCTGCTCATAGGCGGCAACGGCGGCGTCAGCCTCTTTTTTTAACCGGTCGGCATGATCGAGATCCTGCGTGATACGATCGTTGCGGACATCGATGATGCCACCAACGCGCGGCATCACCACCCGCTTCAGGAACAGGTAGAACAGCCCGAAGGTGATCGCCAGCCACAGAAGCTGCGACGGGAAGGTCGCCGGATCGAATGGCGGGAAGGCGCCGTGCGCCTCGGCAGGGGCGCTGGTGCCGGAATGCGTTTGCCCTTCCGTGCCGGCGCCTTCGACGGCGGGCGCGGACTCTTGTGCAAAGGCAGATGTCACGAACATGGACTATCCCCGAAATTCAGGCCTGCCGCGGGATCGCGGCCGGCCTGTGCAATTCTTTCCCAATGGCCAGCCGAACGGGGGCTTGGCCGAGCAGGGAGCTTAGCCGAACAGGGCCAGTAGCGCGATGAGAAGGGAGAAGATGCCCAGCGCTTCGGTGACGGCGAAGCCGAAAATCAGGCGGCCGAACTGGCCATCCGCGGCCGACGGGTTGCGCAGTGCGCCCGCCAGGTAGCTACCGAAGATGTTGCCGAGACCAATGCCCGCGCCACCCATGCCCAGGCAAGCGATGCCGGCACCGATGAACTTTGCTGCTTCTGCGTCCATTTATTCAACTCCTTTGGATCTAAAAATTCCGTTGCTATTCCATCCGGCGGCAATGCCGGAAACTCTTGGTCAGTGCCCTGGGTCAGTGCCCCGGATGCAGCGCGTCGTTCAGGTACATGCAGGTCAGAACGGCAAAGACGTAGGCCTGCAGGAAGGCGACCAGCAGTTCAAGCGCCGTCAGCGCCACCGCCATGGCCAGCGGCAGGATCGAGCCCGCGACGCCGACCGCGCCGAGCGCGCTCAGGCTGACGACAAATCCCGAGAACACCTTCAGCGTGATGTGACCGGCCAGCATGTTGGCAAACAGACGAACCGAGAGGCTGACCGGGCGCGATACGAAGGAAATCACCTCGATCAGCACCACCAGCGGCAGCAGGAAGACAGGAACGCCATGCGGCACGAACAGCTTCAGGAAGCCGACGCCGTGTTTCATGAAACCGTAAACGATGACGGTTCCAATCACCAGCGCGGCGAGGCCAAAGGTGACGATGATGTGGCTGGTGACGGTGAAGAAATAAGGAAACAGGCCGAGCAGGTTGGCGACCAGCACGAACATGAACAGCGAAAACACGAAGGGGAAGAATTTCAACCCTTGCGTTCCGGCTGCGTCCCTCAACATGTTGCTGACGAACTCGTAGGCCATTTCCGAAACCGACTGCAGGCGGCCGGGAACGAGGCTGCGGCTCGAGGTGGTGAGATAGAGGAACGCCGATGCGACAGCCACGGTGGCGACCATGAACAGCGCAGAATTGGTGAAGGACAGATCATAGCCGCCGATGTTGATCGGAATCAGCTTGACGATATGGAACTGGTGGATCGGATCGACCTTGTCAGCAGCCACTGTACATCCCCATCAAAGCCGCGTGCGGCCTTAGTGTCCTGTTCGTTGCGCCTGTAACAGCGCCTCGGTTCATTCCTTCGGATCGCGCGGTTTGTCGCCCTGTCCGAAATCAGCCACAAGCCCCGCCGAACGCAGGACATTGAGCACGCCGGCGACAAAACCCAGCAGCAGGCCCACGATCAGACCCCACGGCGAGGTTCCCGCCACACGATCCAAAAACCAGCCCAGGGCCACGCCCACCACTATCCCGGCGATAAACTCGCTGGATAGCTTGAGGGCCTGGCCATAACCGGCCGCACTGCCCGCTTTCGCGTCGTCTTTCCCCTCGAGCCGGTCCGGCCGCCTTGTCGCAAGCGATGCCTCAAGGTCGCGCCGGCGGCGCTCAAGATCGTCGTCGCGGATGTCGGCTTGGCGCTGCTTGCCGCGGCCGGTTTCTCCGGTTCCGTCTGGCCCGTTCTTGTCGGCCATCGTAACCCCCCTGCCCGGTCAGACCGTCACCGTCCGTCCGCTTCTGAAGTCGCCGGCAACATAGTTAGAGGGTCCGCGCCCGTCAAGCCACGGACGGAACTTCAAACCTATGTATTTTTTCAAATAGAATCAATAAGTTGGCAAGGTGCGACATCGTGCCCGGCACGGCTGCATCGGCGCACGGCCCGAATCCGTCCGGCGACGGGTCTTCGATCTGCAGCTATCGGAGCCTTTCCGTCTGGGACTGAACGCTTCTGGCGGAGTGCTCAGCTCCAGCCGCCGCCATAGGTGCGGTAGAAGATATGCAGGCCGATCCTGGTCATCTTCTGCATCGTCCGCGCCCAACCCGGATGGACATAGTTGGCGTAATAATGGGTCGACGAGCCGACTTCCGGAATGAAGATCTTGCCGGCAGTGACCGCCATGGCGACATCCTGGGCGGTCTTGTAGGCGGCGGGATTGTCGATGCGCTTCTTCCTGCCGTCGCAAGCAAAGGAGAACTGGCAGCGGTTGAACCAGTTGTCGTTCTGATAGACGACGCCGCAGATCGACTTCGGATAGGCCGGATTGCGGACACGGTTGAGGATGACCTGGGCAACGGCAGCCTGGCCGCGCACGGATTCGCCGCGCGCCTCGAAATAGATGCCCTTGGCAAGGCATACCTGCTCGGGTTCCGAGAAGACACTCGCCGGCAGCGGGTTCTGGACCCACGAGTGATCGCCCTTGCCCATCGGCGGAATGAAGCGGCCGCTGTTCGGCTGTTCGTCCTGCAGCAGGGCCTCGAAGGGCGAGGCCTGGGCATAGTCGGGTTCGGCCTGGGCATAGGCGGTGGCCAGCACGTCGGGGTGGTCGTTGTTGACCAGCGAGGCCAGCATGGCCGGCACTCCGGGATCCGGCTCCTTGTCCTCACGGATGTGAAAGGCCTGGGCGATCTGGATCTCCTTGCCTTTGATCTCGGGCTTGGCGAAGGCCAGTCTCAGCCCGCTGTCCATGCTAGGGCGAAGCAGCGAGGAGGTGCGCTCGAAGATCGAGCCGGCGTTGAAGTTCTTCGGCGGCGCCACCGGCGAGATGTGGATGATGCGGCCCTTCTTGTCGGCACGCATGATGCGGTTCTCGTCTGGCGTGCTGCCCGCGACATTGCCCTTGCCGCGAAACGACACTGCGCCGATGCCGGGCAGACGAACGCCGGAGCCGGAGATCGAGCCGGTGGCCATGGTATCGATGAAAGGCATTTCGGCGGCATGGACCGAACCGGCGACGGATTTCTCGACATAGGCGTTCCAGCGGGCGTTCGGCGCCTCGAGGCCGGAGACCAGGCTGGCCATGTCCTGGTAGGCAACGACCGAGGGAAAGCCGACCCAGATGCACAGACCGATAATGAGCGGAGACAGGAAGCGTTTTTTCTCACCGGCGGCGGCGACAAGCCGCGTCAAAACACGTCGATGCACGGAACTCTCCAGAAACGCAACGGACCCCACTGGAGAGGCACAATGATGCATTAACCTTGATGGGGCGTTAACGGGTTCGATCGTGTTTTTTTAATGTTGATCTGGAAGTCAGGTGCTTTTTCGTTCCGAACAAGCCGCAGAAAATCAGGCAGGTCGAAGAAAGATCGGCCAGGCTATCAGCGCGCAAATAGAAGCAGCCAGCCAGACGCCCGTCCACGACCAGAGGACGAGAAGCCCCGGAATGGCGATTGGCACCAGGAAGAACGCGACGAAGACGAAGCTGTTGGCAAGGCCGAGCGCCGTTCCGGCGTGGCTTGCGCCGGCAAGCGTGGCAAGTTCGGTGTAGGCGACACCGTGCCAGGAAGAAACACAGACGCCGGCAACAACCAGAACCACGGGGATGGCCGGCGAGAGCATCGGCGCGGGCATGATGGCGGATGCCAGGACGAGCGCCGCGAGAACCGTGAAAGCAGCCACGCTGAGGAGGCTGCAAAGGCGCAGGAACGACCGGCGGTTGCCGCGACGGTCGGTGAAGCGGCCACTCCAGACGCGCATCACCATGGCGCCGACCTGCACCGCGGCCAGGCTGGCGCTGATCACTGTCGTTCCCATGCCGCCAAAATCGTGCAGGAAGACGGAAGCGAAGGTGAGCACCGCCACTTGCGGGAAGCAGAGCACGCCGATGGCCGTTGCGATGCGCCAGACGTCGAGATTGCGCAATGGTGCCGGGCCGGCCGGCGCTGCCGTGACGGCGTGGTCAGCATCTTCATGAGCCGGCGGCTGGTGCAGCCAGCGCCAGGCGAAAAACGTCGAAACCGCGGACGCCGCAGCCAGAAAGCCGAAGACCGCCGCAAAGCCATACGCGGAAGCAAGCGACGGCAAGGTGAGAGCGCCGAGCCCGCCGCCGAGAGGCACCGCCGTCTGCCTGATGCTCATGGCAAAGCCGCGCTCGCCCTCGCGGAACCAGGCCATGATGGCGCGCCCGCTTGAGCCGTTGACGCTGCCGCCGAGCAATCCGGTGACAAGCAGGCTTGCAGCCAGGAGCATGACACCCGGCACATATGCCGATGTGGGGACGACGAGAAGGGTCATGAGAAGCAGCCATGCCGCAGTCGCGCCGAGCCCGGTCAAAAGCACGCGGCGATCGCCCCAGCGATCGGTCAACAATCCCCACGGCAGTTCGCTCAGCGCAACACCCAACCCCAGAAAGCCCAGAACCAGGCCTAGCTCGCCATTGCCGAGATGATAGCCGGAGCGCATGAACACCGCCGTCGTCGGGATGCCGGAGAAGGTCGCGGAAAAGCAGGCATTGGCGGCGACGGCGATGCCCAGCACCTTCCAGCGATGATTGGCGCGACGTGCCGGCGCACCAGCTGGAGCGGCGGTGATGCCCGGTTTGCAATTCAGGTCGGTAGCGGCAGCTGACATTCCTCGATTCCTTGGAGACTCGATTCCTTGGAGCGACCGGCTGTGTCCGGCCTTGACGCGTTATCTCTACCGCCGTAGCTTTGTCCTGAATATCGGGAAGTTCTGGATGTAATGTTCCAAAAATTGGGATTATTGCCATGCGACGCGTTACCTTCGACCTCGACGTTCTCAGAAGCTTCGTCACCGGCATGGAGCTGGGCAGCTTCGCCAAGGCCGCCGACCGGCTCGGCCGCTCGACCTCGGCGATCAGCGCGCAGTTGAAGAAGCTGGAGGAGCAGGCGGCGACGCCGATCTTCCGCAAATCGGGGCGCGGCCTGGCGCTGACGGAAGCCGGCGAAACCATGCTCGGCTATGCGCGCCGGCTGATCGAGCTCAATGACGAGGCCGCGTCCGCCATCCATGACGTGGAGCTGGAAGGCTGGGTACGGCTCGGCCTGCAGGAGGATTTCGGCGAGGCGGTGCTGCCGGAGGTGCTCGGGCGCTTCGCCCGTGCCCACCCCAAGGTCAAGATCGAAGCCAGGATCGCGCGCAGTTACGAACTCGCCGAACGGATCACGTCAGGCAGCCTCGACATCGCGCTCGCCTGGCACAATGGAGAGAAGCTGCCCTACAGCCAGCCTGTCGCCGATGTCCAGATGCGCTGGATCGGTCCGGCAAAACCGATCGGGACCGGCCTGCGCGATGGCGAGGCGCTGCCGCTGGTGGCGCTGGAAGCGCCTTGCCTGCTGCGCACCGCGGCGACGGAAGCACTCGACCGCGCCGGCTTGTCGTGGCGGATGGCTTTCTCCAGCCCGAGCCTTAGCGGCATCTGGGCAGCGGTCGCTGCCGGGCTCGGACTGACGATCCGCACCGACATCGGCCTGCCGGCCAATGTCAGGGTGATGGAGCCGGAGGTTCTGGGGCTGCCTGCCTTGCCTGGGATGGCGCTGTTCCTGCACCGCAAGGAGGCCGAGCTCGACCCTGTGGCGGAGCGCCTCGCCGACATCCTGCTGCAGGCGGCGCTGGAATCGCTGCCCGAAAGTGCGCAGATGCATAGCGGTTTGCGAAGCGCGGCTTGACGCCAAAAAAGGCCGGAAGCGCGGCGGCGCTCAGTGGCGTTTCTTCGCCCTGCTGGCGAACGGGTTCTCCGAGGCGCGCAGAGCGATGCGTATCGGCACGCCGGGCATGTCGAAGGCCTCGCGCAGGCTGTTCGAGAGATAGCGGACATAGGATTGCGGCATCGCGTCGGGCCGCGAGCACGAGACGACGAAGCCCGGCGGGCGCGTCTTGGCCTGCGTGACATATTTGATCTTCAGCCGGCGCCCGGCGACGGCGGGCGGCGGGTGATGCGCCAGGATGCCTTCCAGCCAGCGGTTGAGCTTGCCGGTCGAGACGCGACTGTTCCACACCCGGTGCGTCCTGATGACGGCGTCCATCAGCTTGTCGAGGCCGCGCCCGGTCTCGGCCGAGACCGGCACCGCCTGGATACCGCGGGCCTGCGGCAGCAGCCGCTCGGTCTTCTCGCGCAGTTCCGCCAGAAGCTCCTGCGGGTTGTCGATCAGGTCCCATTTGTTGAAGGCGATCACCGGTGCGCGACCCTCGCGGATGATCAGGTCGGCAATCTGCAGATCCTGCTTCTCGAAAGGGATGGTGGCGTCGAGCACGATGATGACGATTTCGGCAAAGCGGACGGCGCGCAAG
The DNA here is from genome assembly GCF_004010325.2 of Mesorhizobium sp. M00.F.Ca.ET.216.01.1.1. Classification (GTDB taxonomy): domain Bacteria; phylum Pseudomonadota; class Alphaproteobacteria; order Rhizobiales; family Rhizobiaceae; genus Mesorhizobium. The sequence continues at coordinate 87,443 of NZ_SADR02000022.1, read as the reverse complement.
CCATCCTGCACCGACATCACCTCAAGCTTTTCGTGAATCCTGGCCTTGCGGCGCATGCCGGCGGTGTCGAACAGTTTCAGGCGACGGCCGTGCCAATCCCAGTCGACGGAGATGGAATCGCGGGTGATGCCGGCCTCCGGCCCGGTCAAGAGCCGCTCCTCGCCGATCAGCGCGTTGATCAGCGTCGACTTGCCGGAATTCGGACGGCCGACGACGGCGATGCGCATCGGCTTGGTGTCGTCATAGCTCGGCTCGGCATCCGGGTCGGTGATATCCTCGCCGATCAGCACTTCGCTGGCGGCGATCTCTTCCTCGCCGCCCTCTTCCTCGCCGAAGGCGCGCGCCTCCCCCAGCGCCGCGATCACCGCGTCGCGCAGGTCGGGGATGCCCTGGCCATGTTCGGCTGAAACCGGGATCGGCTCGCCAAGGCCGAGTTCCCAGGCCTCCAGCATGCCGCCTTGGGCGCCTCGCGCCTCGGCCTTGTTGGCGACGACGACAACCGGCTTACCGGACTTGCGCACGATCTCGGCGAAGGTCTTGTCGTCAGGCATCAGGCCGGACTTGGCATCGATGGTAAAGAAGATCAGGTCGGCCTCGCGGATGGCGATCTCGGTCTGCGCACGCATGCGGCCCGGCAGCGTCGCGGCAGCAGCATCCTCGAAGCCGGCGGTGTCGATGACGTCGAAATTGAGGTCGTAGAGCTTGGCGGCGTGAACGCGACGGTCGCGGGTAACGCCCGGCGTGTCGTCGACAAGCGCCAGCTTCCTTCCCACAAGCCGATTGAAAAGGGTCGATTTGCCGACGTTAGGCCGGCCGATGATGGCGACTTTGAAGCTCATCCGGCATTACGACGCGCTGCCCGAGCCGCGGATCAGCTCGGACATCAACGTCGCCCGCTGGCGCGCGTTGCGCGGGGCGCCGTCATCCGAGGCGATCTGGTCGAACAGTTTCAGCGCATCGGCCGTCTTGCCTTCCTTCCAGGCGGCTAGGCCAAGCGCCTCGCGCGCCGTATGGCGCAGCGTGTTGGTGTCGGCGGTGAGCGCCTCGACGCGGCTGGAGACGTCGGCGAAGGAACCGTGATCGACCAGCAGCAGCGCCGCCCTGAGGCGCGCCATATCGCGAATGCCGGAGGGAATGGCCGTGTCGGCGGCGACGTCGTCAAAATCCTTGACGGCGGCGGCGAAGTCGCCCTTGTCCGCCTTGACGGTTGCCGCACGCATACGGGCGAGCAGCGGATAAGCGCCGTAGCCGTCCTTTTCCAGCGCATCGAGGGCGGCCAGCGCTTCGTCGCTCTTGCCGTCATTGGCGAGCTTCAGCGCCTGCGAGAAGGCATCGCCGGAGCGATTGGAGCGGGTCTCGTCCCAATAGCGATAGCCGACGGCGGCGGCGGTTCCAACCACCACCAGCACTGCAAGCACAAGCAAGGCAGGACCGAAGCGGTCCCACAACGCTTGCGCCTGCTCGCGACGAATCTCTTCGTTGACTTCGCGGATAAAACTGTCGTCCGACATGGATCAAAACCATTCCTGCCCCGGCCGGGGCGGTTGATGAGCCCGCGTTTTAGCGAAATTTTGTCGGCATGGAAGGGGTTCGGCAGGAAAATCGGCTAAGAGCAGGAGAGGCGGCCCGCAAAGAGCGACCGCACCCGCGCCACATTTCGCCGATAGCCGGTCCTCGAACCGCCCTCGTTTCCAGACCAGATGCCGATGCCTCGTTTGTCCCGCGTTGTTGCGTTCTCCATCGCGTCGCTTGCCGCTGCCGGCACGGCCTTCGCCGATCCGCCTGCAGCACCAGTGCCAGCAAAGCCGAAGCAGGTCATCATCATCTCGTTCGACAGCGCCCGCGATATTTCGCAGTGGAAGCGCAGTCGGGCGCTGGCCGCGCGTACCGGCGCACATTTCACCTATTTCGTCTCCTGCGTCTTCCTGCTGTCGCCGCAGACGCGAAATGAATATACGGCGCCCGGCAAGACATCAGGCAAATCGAATATCGGCTTTGCCGCGTCAAAACAGGAGGTTGCTGAGCGGCTCGGGCAGATCAACCTTGCCATCTCGGAAGGCCACGATATCGGCAGCCATGGCTGCGGCCATTTCGACGGCAAGGACTGGAGCAAGGCCGACTGGCTGAGCGAGTTCGGCTCGTTCGAACACGTCCTGCAGAACGCCTATTCGATCAACGGAATTGCGCCCGAACCCGCGGGCTGGCGCGAGTTCGCCAGCAAGGCGGTGGTCGGCTTCCGTGCGCCCTACCTGTCGGCAAACAGGGCGCTCTACGAGGCGCTGCCGGCGGCGGGCTTCCGGTTCGACGCAAGCGGCGTCTCGCGCGGCCCGGTCGAACCACCGACCGCGAACGGCATCACCCGCTTTTCGCTGCCGCAGATCCCGGAAGGCCCGAGTTCAAGGCCGGTGATCGCCATGGACTACAATCTCTATGTCCGCCATTCCGGCGGTTTCGAGCGGCCGAGCATGGCCGCCGAATTCGCCGACCGCACCTATGACGCCTTCCGCGCCGCCTTCGATGCGCAATATGCCGGCAAGCGCATTCCGCTAGAGCTCGGCTTCCATTTCGCGCTGATGAACGACGGCGCCTATTGGAACGCGCTGGAGCGCTTTACCGGCGAGGTCTGCGTCAAGGCCGATGTCGAGTGCATCAGCTTTCGCGATTATGTTTCGCGGCACGACGCAAAGCAGGTGGCGGCGGTGGGCGGCTGAGCCGCCCACGTCATCCTCCAAAAATCAGGCCGGGTCCTCGGCGCCTTGGCGCTGGAGATAACGCTGATCGATATCCGGCAGCGGCTCGCCTTCCAGCGTCGCCTCGAAGGCGCGTAGGCGTTTGTGGACCGATTGCAATTCGACAATGGTCGACCAGGACGTGAGCAGGAATTGGAGCGACCCGGTTACGCGGCTGAATGCATTGGAGATCTGGCTAAACGCCCCGAAACTGATCTTATGGGCCACAAAGGATGGCCCCAGGATCAACATGGAGAAGATACCGTCGGCCTGCAGATAGGTGTAACGCACCACATTGAAATAAATGTAGTGAAAATAGAGCCTGAAATAGTTGTGACGGACATTGGAGAACAGCTCGGCGGTGGTTGCGGGTTGGGCCCTGTCCGCATTATCTTCGCCGTAGACGAGCTCCTTGCGATAGGCGGCCTCAACACGCTGGTTGCGAAACTGCAGCCCAGGTAACTTCAGACCTGCAACCATGACCGAAACCGTTCCGAACAAACACCAGGCCAGGGCGGCAAACACAAGAGGCTGAGGGATCGCACCGACAATCGGCAGTTCGCTGATATGGGTCTGCAACTGGATCATGACCGGGAGGAATGCGATCAATGTCATGATCGACTGGACAAAGCTGGAGCCCAGATCTTCCATGATCTGCGAGAACCGCATCGTATCTTCCTGAATACGTTGCGAGGCGCCTTCGATGTGGCGCAGCCTGCTCCAGTTCTGAACGAAGTAGTCGTTCATCGCCGTGCGCCAGCGGAAGATCCAGTGGCTGACGATGAAGGCGTTGACCACCTGCACGTTCATACCGACCAGTGCAAGCCAGGCGAAGCTGCCTAGCCCGATATAAAACTCTGCGGCGGTCGACTTGATGGTGCCCGACATCAGTCCCTGAATGTAGTCATAAAAAGGACCGTACCAGGTATTGACGGCGACACTGACCTGCACGTTGAAATAGATGAGAAACAAGATGACAGCCGTCATCAAAATCGACCAGCCCTGCCACGGGTGTGGCGCGTACCAGTTCCAGAACGCGTAGAAGGCAGCGACGCAAAAAGCGAAATAGAGATAAAACCACAGGAACGGTTTCGACCAGAGCACGGCGATGCCGATGATGGGCGGCGCGTCAAGAGCAGCAGGCGGCAGCCCAAAAACAGCTCCCAATTGTTCACCGGCGAAAAACCAGAACAGGATCGCGGCAAGACTCCAGGCGGCCGCCGAAGTGAAGAACAGCTTCGGCTGTGGAAAGAAGGATACAAACACTGTGACGAAATCCCCGGTCGATCCGCAAATCAGCGGCGTTGCTGTTCGACGGGCATAAAGTCACACATCGACTGGAAAGAAAATGGTGGCCTATGCCCCGGCACCGAGCAAAACCATAATCATGGCGATTTTGGCGCAGCCGACCAGGCGATCGCACCGGAGGCGAGCAAGACGGCAGCGGCCATGATCGACGCCAGGAAGAAGCTGCCCGATGCCTGCGCAAGCAGCCCGGCGACGACCGGGCCGATGATCTGGCCGAGGCTGAAGGAGGCCGTCGTCACCGCGAAAGTCCGCCGCGGCGCTTGCGGGGCAAGCAGCCGCGCAGTCTGCAGGCCAAATGCGGTGATGGCGATGACGGTGCCTCCAAGTAGAAACCCGCCGAGCAACGGCCCGATCGATCCGCCCATGGCGACGCTCGCGGTGACGCCAACCGCCTCGAGCAGGCAAGCCACGGCATAGGCCGAATAGAGCCCGATCCTTGCTGCGACCTTTTGCCAGAACCAGAGCGATGGAAATGCGGCAAGGCCGGTGACCATCCAGACCATGGCTTCGAAGACGCGGCTGCCGCCGCCCTGGCGGACGATGGCGACCAGGAACGTCGCCGTCACCACATAGCCGAAGCCGAACAGGCCGTAGGCGACAATGACCTTCACCAGCGAGCGGTCTTTCGGCAGCGCCGGTTCGCGGCCTTCGTTGCCGTTGGTGGTCGCGGCGCCGCCGACAAACAATGCCACTGCGGCAAAGCCGCAGGCGGAAATGGCGGCGGACCACAGCCAACCCGCTGGCCAGCCGGCATGTTCGGTGACCAGGATCGCCATCATCGCCGAGGACGCTGCGATACCCAAGCCGACGCCGCCGAAATGCAGCGCCTGCAGGTTGTTTCGGTTGGTCGCCGCCAAATGACCAAAGACTATGCTGGACATGAACACCATGACGAAGGCGCTGGCCAGACCGGCAAGAAAGCGGATTGTCAGAAAGGCAGCCATGCTCCCGGTCAGGCCCATCAGTCCGGCGAGGACGGCGCTGGCGACAAGGCCGGCCAGCATCAGCATGCGCTCGCGCCCGTGCGCCCAGCCGCCGGCCGCCGCAAGCGCGCCAATGAGGTAGCCGAGATAGTTGGCGGATGCGATCCAGCCGGCATCGGCCGGCGACAGGCCAAGCTCCTCCATCATGCCGGGCAGGATCGGCGTGTAGACGAAGCGGCCGATGCCCATGGCGACGGCCAGGGCAATCATGCCGGCGAAGGCAAGACGCAAAGGTGACGGCAAGGCGGTTTCCACAGCGGCGCACAATAGGTGCGCTGACGGATGAGACAATCCGCTTTTGTTGGGCCAGAACGCTTCGCAACGGCGGTTGGCAATCGACTTCTATTTGCCCGCACCAGCCGCAGAGGGCGAAGAGCTACTGCTAGCGTTTCAGCGAGTTCAGCCGCAGCTGGCCTGTACAGCGTCCGTCTCGTAGGCAGTGCGCCGTGCCGTCAACCTGAATGGCACGTCGCCGAGCTCGCGCTCCGACATGACGTCCAGAGCCGGATGCGACAGCGGATCAGCCACCCACCTGACGGTCTCGCCTTCGGATCGCTGGTCTTGCCGCGCGCCGGCGGGAAAGATCCTGAGCCATGATAAAATCTTCAATAGATTTGCCTCCTCAGGTCTGATTGGCTTCCTTAAAATCTGCAGCTCTGCCCCATGTTTCAATTGAGATTTCGACCGCGCTGGTTTAGAAAAACTGTATGGCTATGCTGAACCGCGTCCATCTTAACGGCCTGCGCGCGGTGGAAACCGTCGCCCGGCTGGGATCGCTTTCGGCGGCGGCCGGCGAGCTCCATGTCTCTGTCAGCGCCGTCAGCCAGCAGATCAACCGGACAGAGAAGCAGCTCGGCCGGGCGCTGTTCGAACGGACGCCGAGCGGGCTCGTGCTTACCGAGTTCGGCGCGGTCTTCACGGCCAGGCTCGGCGCGGGCTTTCGCGAGTTGGCGCAGGCGATAGCACTCGCCGACGAAGCATCCGAATGCACGCTGGTGGTTTCGGTGGCGCCGGCCTTCGCCTCGAAGTGGCTGCTGCCGAGATTGTCGCGGCACTTTGCCCGGCATCCGGATGTGCTTTTGCGCATCGACGCCTCGGTGCGGATTGCCGATCTCGACCACTCCGACATCGACGTCGCCATCCGGCTCGGCGACGGCAAATGGCCGGGGGCGCGGGCGGAATTGCTGCTGGAGCAGGAAGTCTTCCCGGTCTGTGCCCCGGTTATCGCCAGGAAGCTGAAATTGATCGAAGACCTCGCTCTAACCTGCGCAATCACCGACGAAAGGGCGATGATCAGTTGGGAGAGCTGGTTCGAGGCCGCCGGAGTAAAGCCGGTCACCTTCCTCAAGGGCGCGCGCTTCACCGACCCGATGCTTTGCCTGGAATCGGCGATCGCCGGCCACGGCGTCATGCTCGGCTGGCAATTGCTGGCCGCCGACGCGCTGGCCGACGGCCGCCTTGTCGCGCCCTTCGGTGTGCGTGCCCAGAGCGGCCTCGGCTACTGGCTGGTGACCTCGGCCGCCAAGAGCGAAAGCCGCAAGGTCAGGGATTTCAAGATCTGGGTGCGGGAAGAGATAGAAGCGACCATGGCGCAGTTCAGGTCGTTCGAAAGCACGGACTGAACCTACCCGGCGCAATCGCGGTGGAAAGGGCGGCGACGCCGGTCTATGTAAGAAATAGTCCCACAACACGGCAGGCAGATCATGACCACACATTCGCGCGGCGTTTCCGCAACGATCGACCCGGTGAAGCTCGACAGGCTGGCCGAGGTTGCCATCAAGGTCGGGCTGCAATTGCAGCCGGGGCAGGATCTGGTGCTGACGTCGTCGATCGAAGCCCTGCCGCTGACACGACGGATCATCGAGCACGCCTACAAGGCAGGTGCCGGCCTGGTGACGCCGATCTTCAACGACGACGAGATCACTCTGGCACGCTTCCGCTATGGGGCGGATGCCGGCTTCGACCGCGCCGCCGGCTGGCTCTATGAAGGCATGGCGAAGGCCTTCGCCAACAATGCGGCCAGGCTTGCCGTGCGCGGCGAGGACCCGTCGCTGCTGTCGGCGCAGGATCCGGCGAAGGTATCACGCGCCAACAAAGCGAATTCGATCGCCTACCAGCCGGCGCTGGAGAAGATCACCGGCTTCGACATCAACTGGAATATCGTCGCCTATCCTGATCCGGCCTGGGCCAGGCAGGTGTTCCCGGACGACGCCGAAGACGTCGCGGTGGTGAAACTCGCCGACGCCATCTTTGCCGCCTCGCGGGTGGACGTCGAGGATCCGATCGACAACTGGAAGGCGCACAATGCGACCTTGAAGGGCCGCACCGAATGGCTCAACGGCCATAATTTCCATGCGCTGCATTTCACCGGACCGGGCACCGACCTGACCGTCGGGCTGGCCGACGGCCATGAATGGATGGGCGGCGCCTCGACCGCCAAGAACGGCGTCACCTGCAACCCCAACATCCCGACAGAAGAGGTGTTCACCACGCCGCATGCCAGGCGTGTCGAGGGCCATGTTTCGAGCACCAAACCGCTGTCCTACCAAGGCACACTGATCGAAGGCATTGCGGTGCGTTTCGAGGACGGGCGCATCGTCGAGGCCAAGGCCAGCCGCGGCGAGGATGTGCTGCAGAAGGTGCTCGACACCGATGAAGGCTCGCGCCGTCTCGGCGAGGTGGCGCTGGTGCCGCATTCCTCGCCGATCTCGAAGAGCGGCCTGCTGTTCCTCAATACGCTGTTCGACGAGAATGCCGCCTGCCACATCGCGCTCGGCCAGTGCTATTCGAAGTGTTTCGTCGACGGCGCCTCGCTCAGCCAGGACGAGATCGCGGCGCGCGGCGGCAACAAGAGCTTCATCCATATCGACTGGATGATCGGTTCGGACAAGATCGACATAGACGGCGTGCATAAGGACGGCAGCCGCGTGCCGGTCATGCGCAAGGGCGAGTGGGCGTAAGGAGCCGCCGGCAAAGTAGTCATGCGGCCTATGCGGAGTTGGCAATGGGGCTCGATATCGCGGTCAAGCGCGTCTATGAGCCGCCCGCGTCCAGCGACGGGCAGCGAGTACTCGTAGATCGTGTATGGCCGCGCGGCGTCCGCAAAGATGACGCTGCGCTGACGCTATGGCTGAAGGACATCGCGCCGAGTGATGAATTGCGCAAATGGTTCGGCCATGAGCCGGCGCGCTGGGCGGAATTCCAGCAACGATATCGCGCCGAGCTGGACAGCAACGGCGAGGCGGTCGGCCAGTTGCGCGCCCTGCTCGGCAAAGGCCGGGTGACGCTGCTCTACGGCGCTCATGACGAGTTGCATAATAATGCGGTGGCGCTGGCGAATTATCTGCGGGGAATGGGTTGAGGCGGCATCGCCGCCTAAGGATGACGAAGGGAGAGGCGTGAAAAGCCTCCTTTGGATCGCGGCTACTTCACACCCACCGCCTGCTGATAAACATCCGGCTTGAACCCGACGAGGACGCGGTCGCCAAGTTCCAGCACCGGCCGCTTGATCATTGTCGGCTTGGCCAGCATCAGCGCCTTAGCCTTGTTCTCGTCGAGGCTCAGCTTGTCCTTGTCCGGCAATTCGCGAAACGTTGTGCTCGCCTTGTTGAGCAGGATTTCCCACCCGACCTTGCCGGACCAGCCATTCAGCCGATCCGCGTCCAGACCTTCGACCCGGTAGTCATGGAACTGGTAGGCGACATCGTGGCTTTCCAGCCAGGTGCGCGCCTTCTTGATCGTGTCGCAGTTGGTGATGCCGTACATCGTGATCGTCAAAACGGGGTCCCTCGGACTGATCGTATTCGAATCTGACCGCAGCCTAAAACCGCGCTCGTCACTTTGCCAGCGGCCCCGCTGGCATCCCAATTTTTGGGGCTTGCCAATACTAAGGAATTTCCCTAAGTATACCGAACCATCTTGGCCGCGTGCAGTGGCCGTGAAGAAGGAATGGGCCATGACAAGCCTGCAGACTGCAACACGCGGCGCCCCACCGATCGACGGCATCTTCCGCGCTCTCGCCGACCCGACACGCAGGCGTGTGGTGGAGCGGCTGAACAGAAGTCCTGCCTCGGTCAGCGAGCTTGCCCAGCCGTTCGACATGGCCCTGCCCTCCTTCGTCGAACATCTGAAGGTTCTGGAAGGCTGCGGGCTGGTGCGCTCCGAAAAGACCGGGCGCGTGAGAACTTATCGGCTTGCGCCTGAGTCACTGAAGCTTGCGGAAAACTGGCTGGCCGAGCAGCGCGCGCTTTGGGAACGCCGCCTCGACCAGTTCGACGACTATGTCCTGAAACTCAAGGAGAGAAACACATGAATGTGGCCCCGCTGTTCAAGCCCGACCCGAAACTGGATCTCGTCATCGAACGCGTCATCGAGGCGCCGCGAGAACTGGTCTGGACCGCCTGGACGAAGCCCGAGCATGTCCGCCAATGGTTCACGCCAGCGCCCTGGGTAATCACCGAGTGCGAGATCGACCTGCGCCCCGGCGGCCTGTTCAGGACCCGCATGCAATCGCCGGACGGCAAGGAGGTCAACGACAGGCGTTGCTGCTACCTCGAGATCATCCCCAATGAGCTGCTGGTGTGGACCGATGCGCTGCTGCCCGGCTATCGCCCGTCGACGGATCCGTTCCTGACCGCGGTCATAGCACTGCAGCCGGAAGGTAAGGCGACGCGCTACACCGCGACCGCCATCCACCGGGATGAAGCGACACGCAAGAGCCATGAGGAGATGGGCTTTTACGCAGGTTGGGGCACGGTGCTCGATCAGCTTGCGGTATATGTCAAGACGATCTGAGGCGGCGGCACCTGCTCGCGTTTACATGGCGGCCACGGAATCGTCGTGGCCCTTCCGTTTGGGAGCGGCCAGACCCGGACTGGTTGTTACCGGGGACTGGAGCCTTTGTATGGTCCATCTTGAACCGCACGTGGCGGGCTATTTCGCGACCGCGTGCCATAAGATAGAGTTTGGGCGGGGATCACTCCCCGCCCGCTCGTTTAGCCGCCCGTGCGCTGAAATTGACGGCCGAGCAGATAAAGGAATTGGTGCGCCGCCAGCGAGAGCGGAAGGATTAGATCACAGCCGCATATTTTCTGAGTTCGGCAACCGTTTTGGGCAAACCCTGCTTTTCTAAGGTATCTAGGTACTCTTCGGCGGTTCTGGGCGGGTTTTTCAGGCGCGCTCGGCATCTTTGAGCGGCAACGAGTACAGCGGCGGTGTTAGGCCCGAATTGGTGAAATATGAAGTCGTCGGGATGAATTACCTCAAGTTGGTATTTTGCGAGGTAGTCCGCGGGGAAATCCTTCAGATTGAAGGTCACAATCGCGTCGCAGCTGCCATGGATTGCGGCGGCCAGGACATGGTGATCGCCTTTGTCGGGAAGACTTAGGCCAGCCATGAGTTCTTCAAAGCCTTGAATCTCGCAATCCAAAATCGCGCGGTTCATGAGGTCTTTGGTGCGGGTGAGTTGAGCTAATGTTAGGTCGGGACGATTTTCCAAGACGTTCCTGATCCACTCACCATGGATCTGTTCCGTCCATTTAGCGCGGAATAAACCTTCCCGCTGCGAGTTCCACGAGGAAATCACGCAGCGGGGCCGGGTAAAGTGCACAAGCGTCAATTAGCGCCGTGTAGCTAGACTTCTTAATAGCCCATCCCCAATTCCTGGGCTTGGGCGGCCAAGTCATCCATTACGCGCTTTCGCTCATCCTCATTAGACTTACGGAAGGCTTCTAAGTCGCCAAACTTGATGCGCCTATGGGTTCCAACCATGTTGAACTTCACCTTACCCTCCTCAAGCAAGCGAATTAGGTACGGGCGAGAGACATTCAGATAATCAGCAGCCTCTTGCGTTGTCAGCTCCGCATGGATTGGGACTAGCGTAACGGCATTCCCCTGCGCCATCTCAGTTAGCAGGTGGTACAGCAACTCACTCACGGCCTTGGGAAGCCGAAGCACCTCGCCACCATCCACTTGAACGCGCAGTTCTGCACCTTCGTGTTTGGCACGCGAAAGCTGGCGGCTGGCCTGTGCAGCCAATTCGGCATCGTCGGCCGATGGCAAGATCGGTCGTTCCAACAGCGTGGTCATGTTGATTTCCTTTGTGTGATCTCGATATAGCATCTCGAATCAACAACCGCAATATCCGCAACAACCGCAATAAACGCAATCCATTACTTAATTGGAACCCTTTTCGTTCCCATTCTCACCATCAAAAAAATTGTGCAATTTCAAAACGATGACCATCGAAACTGATAGCGTGATCAAACAATCATGCATTCAAGGCCGGCTTGAAAGGGATATTCCTATCCCATGTCAACCATATATCGCCGCGAGAACAAAAAGGGAACAAATCAAGCAAGAACGAGGCGAGCGCTGATGCCTGGAAGCAACCAGCGCTCGCAAACCACCTATTACGGCGCTTACTGTCCAAGCTTGGGAATTTCCGGAGAGTTAGGCCCGTAACCGATAATGCCCTTCACTTCGAGGAAATCGTGGATCGCCCAGTCGGCATATTCGCGGCCGTTGCCGGACTGCTTGTAGCCGCCAAAGGGCGCGAACGTGTCCCACTCTGGATAGTTGATCGAGATCTGCCCGGCGCGCAGACGCCCGGCGATTTTCCGCGCATGGTCGATATCCTTGGATTGCACGTAGGCGGCGAGGCCGTAGACGGTATCGTTGGCGATCTTCACCGCATCGTCGTCGTCCTCATAGGAGATGACGGAGAGCACCGGCCCGAAAATCTCTTCCTTTTCGATTGTCATGCCGGGCGTGACGTGGCCGAAGACCGTCGGCCGCACATAATAACCACGGTTGAGGTGCTCCGGCCGGCCGGGGCCGCCGGTGACCAGCGTCGCGCCTTCGGCGATGCCGGCCTCGATCAGGCGCTGGATCTTGTCGAACTGAATATTGCTGACCACCGGCCCGAGCTTGGTGTCTTCTGAGCGCGGATCGCCCACCTTGTGCGCTTCGGCCGCCCTCCTGGCGATCGTCAGCGCCTCGTCGTGACGGGCAGCCGGCACCAGCATGCGCGTCGGCGCATCGCAGGACTGGCCACTGTTGCCGAAACAGGCGTTGACGCCCCGGCGCACGGCCGCCTCGAAATCGGCATCGGGAAGCACGATGTTGGCCGACTTGCCGCCAAGCTCCTGCGCGACGCGCTTGACCGTCTCGGCCGCCGTCTTGGCGACGATGATGCCGGCCCGGGTCGAGCCGGTGAACGAGACCATATCGACATCGGGATGGCCCGCCATGACCTGGCCGACATCGGGGCCGGTGCCATTGACCATGTTGTAGACACCCTTCGGCGTGCCGGCTGCCTGCATCACCTCAGAAAAGACAATGCCGCTGATCGGCGCGATCTCGGAGGGCTTCAAGACAACGGTGCAGCCGGCGGCGATCGCCGGCGCCACCTTGCAGACGATCTGGTTGAGCGGCCAGTTCCACGGCGTGATCAGCGCGCAGACGCCGATCGGCTCCTTGACCACCATGGTGGTGCTGCGCTTCTCGCTGAACTCATAGTCCTCCAGCGCCTTGATGGTGGCCTCCATATGCGCCCTGCCCGCCCAAGCCTGCGCCTCGCGGGCCCAGGTGATCGGCGCGCCCATCTCTTGGGAAACGGTCTGCGCGATGTCCTCGTAGCGCTCGTTGTAGACTTCGAGGATACGTTTCAGCAGCTTCAGGCGCTCGGCCTTACTGGTCTGCGAGAAGGCCGGAAAGGCTGCCTTCGCCGCCGCCACCGCGCGATCGACATCCGCCTTCGAGCCGACGGAGATCTTGGTGTATGCCTCTTCGGTGGACGGATCGATCACATCCAGCGTTGCCGGCACCACAGGGGCCACCCATTCGCCGTCGATGAAGAAATTCAGATGATTGCTCATGGGATGCTCCGGTTTTTCTGGAAGGGACAGGATCAGATTAGCTGGGCAGCATAGGGCAGTTAGCGCCACGGCGCAGGCTGATATGCGCCACGTCGCCGACGCTGAATTGAAAACCCTCGGCCTGACGAGGTGCGTCGATCACCACCGGTGTGCCCTGCTGCCCCAGCTCCGCATGCAGGCGCAACGTGCGGCCGTGAAAGACGATGCTGTCGACCCGCACCGGTGCGGTGCCAGCCGTGGCCTCGGTCGTCGCCAAAAGATCCTCCGGACGCACGCCGATGATGCGCACCGCGCCTTCATCCGGTGCCTCGCCAGTCTCCGATGTAGCTTCGAGCGGCAAGGCGCCGGCGGCAAAACGCAAGCGATAGCGCGACTGCAGCAAAGGTCACCTACATGCGCTTGGTCAAATGAAAATCCTAGTGGCGATTTCATGATTTTGAAAGAGCGTTTCCACCTCGCCATTGGGACACGTCAAGATCGATCGGGATCCAGCGGTGCCGAGACCGCCCGGACAGATTGACAAAACTTGCCTTGGAGGCGGGATAGACCTTTGGCGGGAATTTGTTGAAAGTGCCGTGCCGAACGGGCAGGCCCCATCTTTCGATCATTCATTGGCCGCGCCGGGTAACCGCCGCAGCCGGACCAGGACAACAGGGAATAGCAAGCCATGACCAACGCAACACTCTTGCCCGCCGAGGGCCTCTTTCTTGGCCGCGCCAGGACAAGCGATGCTTCCCATCCGCTGGTGGTCACGGTGCGCGACGGCGAAGTCTTCGACATCACGTCGAGCACGGCACCGACTGTGCGCGATGTTTGCGAGCTGCCGGATCCGGCAGGACATGTCCGCTCGGCCAAGGGCAAGCCGATCGGCTCGCTCGACGCAATTGCCGCCAACAGTTTCCAGGCTGCGCGCGATCCGGGAAAGCCATACCTTTTGTCCCCGGTCGACCTGCAGGCGGTCAAGGCGTCGGGCGTCACCTTCGTCGTCAGCCTGCTCGAGCGTGTCATCGAGGAGCAGGCGCGCGGCTCGGCCGAGAAGGCAGACGCCATTCGTGCCGACATTGCCGGGCTGATCGGCCACGATTTGTCGAAGCTCAAGCCGGGTTCACCGCAAGCGATGGAGATCAAGGCCAAGCTCATCCAGCGCGGCGCCTGGTCGCAATATCTGGAAGTCGGTATCGGCCCCGACGCCGAGATCTTCACCAAATGCCAGCCGATGGCCTCGGTCGGCTTCGGCGCCGATGTCGGCCTGCATCCGGTGTCGACCTGGAACAATCCGGAGCCGGAGATCGCCGTGATCGCCGCCAGCAGCGGCAGGATCATCGGCGCGACGCTCGGCAACGACGTCAATCTGCGCGATGTAGAAGGCCGCTCGGCACTGTTGCTCGGCAAGGCCAAGGACAACAATGCCTCGGCTTCGCTAGGCCCCTTCATCCGGCTGTTCGATGAGACTTTTTCCATCAATGACGTGAAGCAGGCCACCGTGCGCCTGAAGGTCGAGGGCGAGGACGGGTTCTCGCTGGAGGGCGCCAGTTCGATGGCCGAGATCAGCCGCTCGCCGGAAGAGCTGGTCGCCGCCGCCATGGGGCCGCACCACCAATATCCCGACGGGCTGGCGCTCTATCTCGGCACGATGTTCGTGCCGTCGAAGGATCGCGGTGAAAAAGGCAAGGGCTTCACGCACAAGGTTGGCGACATCGTCACCATCTCGTCGGAAAAATTCGGCGCCCTGGTCAATCGCGTGCGGCTGTCGCCCGACTGCCCGCACTGGACCTACGGCGCCAGCCACCTGATGCGCGATCTCGCCAGGGCCGATCTCATCTAGCTTCTCATCCCAAAACAATTCCCACCTATCACAAGAGATGCAGGGTTCCCGGCATTCAAAGTTGAGGGGCCGCTTGCCGGGAAATATCATGAAAACTGATGCAATCTGATGGGATTACTGATGGCGCCGCAGTTTGCGCCAACGTCCACTGATTGATGGAGGCTTGCCAACGGTCGAAAAAGGGATTGCTCTGAGGGTACCCAGATCGGCGCTGGCAGGAGGATACGATCAAGGTCCTGACCGTGATCGTCGCCGGAGGTGGAGATCAGTTTTCAACATGGGAGGAAATCAAATGCTGACGAGGCTAAGACTACTTGTACTTGGCTTGATTGTGGCGCTGGCCATTCCGGCGGCGGCACAAGCCAAGACCTTCTATTGGATTTCGCATGGTGGCCCGGCCGATCCGGTCTGGACCTACTTCCTCGCCGGCGCCAAGCAATGGGCGAAGGACACCGGCAATACCGTCAACACCTCGTTCCACAATGGCGACGTGGCCTCCCAGCAGGAGGCGGTGCGCGCCGCCATCTCAGCCAAGACCGACGGCATCGTCACCACCAGTCCCGATCCGGGCAGCCTTGTCGAGATCGTCAAGGAAGCACGCGCGGCAAATATCCCGATCATCAATTTCAACACGCCCGATCCAAAGGCGAACTTCAACGCCTATGTCGGCGGCGACAACGTCACCTTCGGCAAGCACTGGGCGCAATATCTGGTCGACAAGGGCCTGGTGAAGAAGGGCGATTTCGTCTGGATGCCGGTGGAAGTGCCCGGCGCCACCTACGGCGTCCAGGAAGAGGAAGGCATCAAGAGCGTCTTCGAGCCGCTTGGCATCACCTATGAGATCACCGAAGCCACGCTCGACCAGGCCGAAGTGATCAGCCGCATGGTCGACTATCTCACCGCCAACAAGGCCAAGGTTAAGGCGATCATCGGCCTCGGCGACCTGGTGACCGGCTCGATCAAGCGGGTGTTCGACCAGGTCGGCATCAAGCCGGGCGAAATACCGGTCGTCGGCTGGGGCAACTCGCTCGACACCACGCAGGAGGTGCTGAACGGCTACGTCAACGCCGGGCAATGGCAGGACCCGCAGGCGACCAGCTATGTGGCGCTTTCGCTCGCCAACATGGCCGCCAGCGGCATCCCGCCCGGCTTCAACGTGATCACCGGCGCGCTCTACGAAAAGGACACCGCCGGGGTCTACGACAAGATCCTGTCAGGTAAATAAATCGCCATCGGAACAGTCGCGACTGCACCCGCGGTCGCGACTGTCTTTTCCGGTCCGTCGAGCCTGCCTGATACCGCGCAGGTTTCAGCCAATTCCATTCATGCCGCGGGTTCAATGTGGAAAATCGTCCCCCCATCATCCAACGCCTGATCGCGAGACCGGAGTTCGGGCCGTTCGTGCTGCTCGTCATTGAGCTTGCCGTCTTCTGGGGCATCAATCCCGATTTCCTGTCGCCGCAGAACATCTCCAACATACTGGCCTTCACGGTCGAGCTCGGCCTGATCGCGCTGGCGATGACGCTGTTGATGACATCGGGCGAATTCGACCTTTCGGTCGGCTCGCTGTTCGGTTTCTCGCCGGTCTTGATGTGGACCCTGTTCAACGGCGGCGTCACCTCGCTGGAGGCAGGCTTCGTCATCGCACTGCTGGTCGCCGCCTTCATCGGGCTGGTCAATGGCTGGTTCGTCACCCAGCTCAAGATCCCGTCCTTCCTGGTGACGCTCGGCATGCTGCTGGTGGTGCGCGGCACCGCTTTGTTCGTCACCAGCGGCTTCCCGCAGCGGACCTGGAGCGCCGAAGGCAGCTGGCTGGCCGAGGCGTTGGTCGGCGATTTCTTCATCGGCCCGTTCCGCATCTATATGTCGCTGTTCTGGTTCATCGCCGCGGCAATCGCGCTCGGCTACGTGCTGACGCAGAGCCGTACCGGCAACTGGATCCAGGCAGCTGGTGGCAACCCCAACGCGGCAAGGGCGCGCGGCGTCAACGTCAGCGGCGTCAAGATCGGCCTGTTCATCCTGTCGTCGATCATGGCCTCGCTGGCCGGGGTGATCAGCTCGCTGCGCACCTTGGCGGCCAATCCCAACAGCGGCACCGGCTACGAGCTCGAAGTCATCGCCATGGTGGTGATCGGCGGCACGGCGCTGACCGGCGGGCGCGGCACCATCGTCGGCACCGTGCTCGGCATCCTGATCCTGCGCGTGATGCGCAACGGCATCGTTCTGATCGGCGTGCCTGGTCTTGCCTACAACATCTTCATCGGCGCGATCATCCTCGGCATGATGGCGCTTCATTCATGGCTGGAACGCCGGCATCAGGCAGGAACTTGAACCATGGCTGAACCGCTTGTCCGCATGGAAAACATCCGCAAGTCGTACGGGCGCGTGCAGGCGTTGGTGGACGCCAATTTCCACGTCAACGAAAGGGAGATCGTCGGGCTGCTCGGCGACAACGGCGCCGGCAAGTCGACGCTGATCAAAGTGCTGTCGGGCGCGGTGCCGCTGACCAGCGGCGATATCTTCATCCGCGGCAAGAAGGTCCAGCTGCGCAGCACCAGCGATGCCATCGCCCATGGCATCGAAACGATCTACCAGGACTCGGCGCTGGTCACGCAACTGTCGATCGCGCGCAACCTGTTCCTCGGGCGCGAGCCGATCAAGCCGCCGCGCTTCCTGAACCGGATGGACCAAGAAGCGATGAACGTGGTTGCCCGCGACCTGCTCAAGCAGGTCGGCATCTCGAAGAACATCCCGCCGACGACGCCGATCGGCTCGCTCTCCGGCGGCGAGCGGCAGGCCGTGGCGATCGCGCGCGCCATGCACTTCGACAGCGACCTGATCATCCTCGACGAGCCGACCAACAATCTCGGTGTCGCCGAGACGCAAGGCGTGCTGAGCTTCGTGCGCAGCGCCCGCGATTCCGGGCATTCCTGCATCTTCATCGCCCATAACATCCATCACGTCTTCCAGGTGGTCGACCGCATCGTCGTCATGCGCCGCGGCAAGGTGGTCGCCGACGACATCGACCCCAAGAAGACCAGCGTCGCCGAGGTCGAACGGGTCATCACCGGCATGTCCGACAAGGAGATCCACGACGCCCTGGTGGAGGGCTCGAAATCGCAGGGTAGCGGTTAGCCGGCCCCAGTTGGTTGATTGTCGAGCCGACCCGACGGGCGCTCATCTGATGGGCGACAATCATCGACTGCGGCAAGTTCTGGCACAGGATCGCATCAGCTCCTATGACTGTGACAATGAAGGCTACCGTTGCGGACATCGCCAAGAGCTGCGGGCTGTCGACCGCGACCGTCGACCGGGTGTTGAACAACCGACCCGGCGCCAGCGCCGCCAACCGGCAGCGCGTCATGGAGGCTGCCAAGCAGCTCGGCTATCTGCCGGTCCTGGACCAGGTCGCGCTGCCATCGAGGCCGGCGCATCTCGAATTCTTCCTGCCGATCGGCAGCAACGACTTCATGATGGACCTGGCCAGGCACATCGAGGATTATGCGGCGCGCCTGCCGCTTGTCGCCTCGTGCCGGATTCACAACCTTGCCGGCATCTCGCCGAACGCATTGCAGGCGGCCGTCGAAAATCTCTCGCTGAAGGCAAACGGCGTCGGCGTCATCGCCGTAGATCACCCGAGAACGCGCAATATCCTGCGCGAGGTCGTCGAGGCCGGCCTGCGGCTCGTCACGCTGGTGTCGGACGTTCCGGCCGCACCGCGCTCGGCCTATGTCGGCATCGACAACCGCGTAGCCGGCCGCACCGCGGCACTGTTGATGGGACGCTTCCTCGGCGGCCGCACCGGCCATCTGGCTATGGTGGTCGGTTCGCGCTCCTATCGCGGGCACGAGGAACGCGAAATGGGCTTTCGCTCCGTTCTCAGCGAGGAGTTCCCCAACCTCACCGTCACCAGCGCCGTCGAGATCAACGACGAGCCGGAAGTCAGCTACATCGCGACGATGAAGGCGCTGCACAACGAGCCGGAGCTGCTCGGCATCTATTGCGTGGGAGCTGGACGCTCCGGCGTGGCGAAAGCGCTGCTCGAAGCCAAGCCGCAAAAGAAGCCGGTGTTCATCTGCCATGATTTGACAAAGGAAACGCGCGGCTACCTCGTCGACGACCTCGCCGATGTCGTCATCGACCAGAATGCGCGGCTGATCGCCGAGCAATCGGTCATTCGCCTGCTTGGCTCGATCGCGTCGTCGGCGCCCTATTTGACGAAGAAATTCATCGAGCCGCGCCTGATCTTCAAGGAAAACGTTCCGGTGCAGTGAACCCGCGCTTCCGGACCGACATCGCAAATTTTGAGGCGAGCCGCAAATCTGCACACCAGCTATGCAACTTTTATGGTTGCCGAATCATTAAGCAGCCCATATATATTGTGTGTCGGCCATCTACTCCTCCCAGATGCGATGCCGACGCTGAGTGCGGTGCACCTCCTCCCGCGCCGTATTCGAAATCGAGCCCGCTGCCACCTCCTCCCGGCAGCGGGCTTTTTTTATTTCCGGCTCATGGATCTGCGGAGCGTGTGCGAGCAGGCTGTTTTTGCTATCGCGCCTTGAACGATGCGATCAGGCCTTCCGCCATGCGCACGAACTGCGCGCTGGGGCCCTCGGCGCCGACGCTTTGCAGGCTGACGCGGGCACCCTCGAGCAACAGCGACAATGTGTCGGCGAGAAGCTCGGCCTGCCCGACGCCGGCATCCCGGCACAGGGCCACCAGACGATCGCGCTGGGCCTGCTTGAGTTCCTTGATCACGCGCCTTGCCGGATGATCGCTTTCGCTCAGCTCGATGGCGGCATTCGCCATGTCGCAACCACGACTGTCGGACATCAGGCAATCTGCCGCCATCCGAACCCAGGCATGCAATTGCGCCAGCTTGTCGCCCGGGTGCTCGGTCTCGAACTTTTCCCACATCGCATTGGCGCTGCATGCGGTCGCTCGCAGGCACTCGATGATCAGGTCGTCCTTGGACTCGAAGTGACGGTAGAGGGTCATCTTGTTGGTGCCGGCCGCCTCGGTGATCGCGTCAATGCCGACGCCCCGAATGCCATGCTTGTGAAACATGTCCCGTGCCGTCTCCAGGATGCGATCCCGGGGGCGAACACGTTCCACAGTGCCGTCTTCCATCAAAACCTCCTTGCGTTTCCTGTTTCCTGAAAATTTCCCTCGGCACACCTCTTGACTGGGGTGTTACCGGTCTGTAACGTTATGAATGTTACTTACTGGTAACACCTCTATTGCCCGGCGTCAATGACAGGATCGCCGTTCGACCCGCCGGGGCGGAATGGGGACAAAAAACTGAAAATCATGCGGCTTCGGCCGGTGAGAACGACAAAGCGGTTCGCGATCATCCGATGCGAATCGCCAGCAAGGAGCCGCTACGATGTCGCAGCGCAATGATCTGACGATCGATGAAGCCGTGCAGGATCCGATGATCCGGATGCTGATGAAGGCGGACCGTGTCGACCCGCGCGCATTCGAAGCGATGCTGCGTTCCCTCGTGGCTGCGCAGGGCGAGCGGCGCAAGGCGCAGTCGTCGCATTTCCTGGAGGACTCCGGTTCGGCGCGTAGGCAGCGGCTCTCCAGAGCTGCCAAGGGATTTGGTAACGCAAAGGCATTCAGCGAGGCGTGCGTTTCATGGTGAACTTTTTCATCCACCGTCCGATCTTCGCATCGGCGATCGCCATCATCATGGTGCTCGCCGGGACGATTTGTTATTTCCTGCTGCCCGTCTCGCAGTTCCCCGACATCACGCCGCCTCAGGTCGTGGTCAGCGCCAATTATCCCGGCGCCAGCGCGCAGGTGGTCGCCGACACCGTGACGACGCCGCTCGAACAGCAGATCAACGGCGTCCAGGGCATGACCTACATGTCGTCATCGAGCTCCAATGACGGCTCATCGACGATCACCGTCACCTTCGAGGTCGGCTATCCCCTGAGCACTGCCGCCGTCGACGTCCAGAACCGGGTGTCGCAGGCGGCGTCGTCGCTGCCGGCGATCGTCAACCAGGGCGGCGTGACGATCAAGAAACAGAACCCGAACTTCGTCCTGATCGTCAACCTCACCTCGCCGGACGGCTCCGTCGATCCGGTCGCGCTCAGCAATCTCGCCTATCTTCAGGTGGTCGATCCGTTGAAGCGCCTGCCCGGCGTCGGCGACGTGCAGATCTTCGGCGAGCGCCGCTATTCGATGCGCGTGTGGCTCGACCCCGACAAGCTCGCCAATCTCGGCATTACCGCGGTCGATGTCCAGAACGCGATCGCCGAACAGAACGTCCAGGTGGCGGCCGGCAAGATCGGCCAGTCGCCGGCTCCCGCCGGCACCGCCTTCGAGATGCAGGTCAATGCGGTCGGCAGGCTAAGCGATCCCAAGGAGTTCGGCGACATCGTCGTGCGCGCCAACTCCGCCAGCGGTTCGCTGGTGCGGCTGCGCGACGTTGCCCGCATCGAACTAGGCGCGCTGCAATATTCGTCTTCGGCCTTCTTCGGCAAGGATCCGACGGTGGTGCTTGCGGTCTACCAGATGCCGGGTTCCAACGCGCTCGATCTGCAGCAACGCGTCAAGGACAAGATGCAGGAACTGTCTGCCCGCTTCCCAAAGGGCGTCAGCTACGCCATGCATTACGATACGACGCGCTTCGTCTCGGCCTCGATGCATGATGTGCTGATCACGCTCGGCGAGGCACTGGTCCTGGTCGTCGCCGTCGTGTTCATCTTCCTGCAAAGCTGGCGCACCACGATCATTCCGACCATTGCCATTCCGGTGTCGCTGGTGGCGACGCTTGTCGTCATGTACATGCTCGGCTTCTCCTTGAACATGCTCAGCCTGCTTGGCATGGTGCTGGCGATCGGCCTCGTCGTCGACGACGCGATCGTCGTGGTCGAGAATGTCGAGCGTCAGTTGGAGGCCGGCCTTCGTCCGCTGGCCGCCACCCGCGCCGCCATGGCCGAGGTGACGGGCCCGATCATCGCCACTACCGCCGTGCTGATGGCCGTGTTCGTACCGGTTGCCTTCATCCCCGGCGTTTCCGGGCGGCTCTACAACCAATTTGCTCTGACGGTGGCGATCTCGGTCGGCATCTCGGCCTTCAACTCGCTGACGCTCAGCCCAGCGCTCAGCGCTGCCTTCCTGCGCCACCGCCCGGAAACGCAGTTCTTTTTGTTCCGTTGGTTCAATACGGGCTTCGAACGGCTGTCGCACGCCTATGCCCATGGCGTGCGCATCCTCATCCGCTTGCGCTGGATCATGCTCGGGCTGTTCGCGGCCGGGCTGGTCGCCACCTATTTCGTCTGGCAGCGGCTGCCCTCGACCTTCCTTCCGGTCGAGGACCAGGGCTATTTCTTCGTCGTCATCCAGTTGCCCGATGGCGCGTCGCTGGAACGCACCGACGCGGTGGCGCGGAAGGCGCGCGACATCCTGCAGAGTACGCCCGGCGTCGATATCGTCGGCTCGATCAGCGGCTTGAACTTCCTCACCAGTGCCGCCCAGTCGAACTCGGCGGTTGAATTCGCCATCCTGAAGCCGTGGGATGAACGCGGGCCCGATCAAAGCGCCTCGAAGCTCGTCGCCGACGTGCGCTCGAAGCTGCTGCAAATTCCGGATGCTGTCGCGCTCAGCTTCGATCCGCCTTCAATTCCGGGCATCGGCACGACGGGCGGCTTCGAATTCCAGGTCGAGGATTTGACCGGCCGCGGCGCCGCGGCGCTCAACGATGCGACGCAAGCGGTGATCGCCGAGGCGCGCAAGCAGCCCGAACTCAACCCGCAGCAATTGTTCTCGTCGTTCTCGACCTCGACGCCGCAGTTCAACTACGATCTCGACCGCAACAAGGCGAAGCTGCTCGGCCTCAACCTGCCGGATGTGTTCAACACGCTGCAGATCTATCTCGGCTCGCTCTATGTGAACGACTTCAACCTGTTCGGTCGCACCTTCCGGGTGACGATCCAGGCGGACAAGGATGCGCGCGCCGGAGCGGCCGACATTTCGCGGCTTTACGTGCGCAATGCCTCCGGCGGCATGGTGCCGTTGAGCACGCTGGGCAGGCTGGTGCCGATCGTCGGCCCCGAAACCGTCCCGCATTACAACAACAATGCGTCGGCGAAGATCAATGGCGGTGCGGCGCCAGGATTTTCCTCAGGCCAGGCGGTGGCAGCGATGGAGCGTGCCGCCAACGCGGCCTTGCCGAGGGATTTCGGTTTTGAATGGACCGGCATCACCTATCAGGAGCTCAAGGCCGGATCGATCGCGTCCATCGTTTTCGGGCTCGCCATGGTTTTCGTCTTCCTGATCCTGGCGGCGCAATATGAGAGCTGGGCGATGCCGTTCATGGTGCTGCTGGCTGTGCCGCTCGCTTTGTTCGGCGCATTTGTCGTGCTGTTCCTGCGCGGCATGCAGATCGACGTCTATTCGCAGATCGGCTTTGTCATGCTGATCGGACTGGCGGCGAAGAACGCCATCCTGATCGTCGAATTTGCCCGGCGCCGGCGCGAGGAAGGCCTCAGCATCGTCGACGCGGCGATGGAGGCGGCACGTCTGCGGCTGCGGCCGATCCTGATGACCGCCTTCGCCTTCATCCTCGGCGTGCTGCCGCTGATGTACGCCACAGGTGCAGGTGCTGCGAGCCGCCAATCGATCGGCACCACCGTCTTTGGCGGCATGGTTGCGGCGACCGTCCTGTCGCTGGTGTTTGTGCCTGTCTTCTATGCGGTGATCGAGAAGTTCCGCGAGCGCCGCATCGAGGATGAACCTGTTTCCGAACCGACCGAACCAACTGCCGAACCCGTTTTCGCGCCATTGGCCGAAGCGGCTGAATAGGACTGGAGAATTGATCATGCGTAAATGGAAAGTCGCATTGGGAGTGGCTATCGCCTTGGGGGCGATATCGGTGGCGAGCGTCCACTTCCTCGATATGGGCAATCTCGGCCTCAATGCCGGCACAGCCGGGGCGGCGACGCCCAAGCCGGCGGCGTTCGTCATGCCGGTGCCGGTTGTGGGCGTCGTCAAGAAGACGATCCCGATCTATCTCGAATACGCCGCCCGGGTGGAGCCGATCCGCAGCATCACGCTGCAGGCGCGCGTGCCAGGTTACCTGCAGGAGCAGAGCGCGACCGACGGCGCCGATGTCCAGAAAGGCGATCTTCTCTACAAGATCTCCCCCCAGGATTTCCAGGCTGCGCTCGACCAGGCGAAAGCCCAGGTGCAGCGCGACGAGGCAACGCTCGACTATGCGCGTTCCAATCTTGGCCGCGGTACCGAACTCGCCAAGAGCGGCTATATCGCCAAGGATGTGTTCGACCAGCGCACCAGCACGCTTCGCGAGGCCGAAGCTTCGCTCGCCGTGAACAAGGCCGCCGTGCGGACGGCCGAGCTCAATCTCAGCTATGCCGAAATCCGCGCCCCGTTCGCAGGCCGCCTCGGACGCAACCAGGCCTCTGTCGGCACGCTGGTCAACGTCGGCGGCACGACGCTCAACACGTTGGTGCAGCTCGATCCGATCTATGTCAACTTCAATCCGAGCGAAACCGACCTGGCCGAGATCGAGGAGGCCAAGGCAGCAGGGCCGATCGCCGTCGATGTGCTGCTTCCCGGCGAGACGGAACCGCGCCAGAAGGGCGAGCTGACCTTCATCGACAACACGATCGATCACTCGACTGGCACCATCACGGCACGGGCGACGATCGGCAACGGCAAGTTCACGCTGCTTCCCGGCCAATATGTTCGTGTCAGGCTGCACATCAAGCAGCAGCCCGATGCGCTGATGGTGCCGCAGACGGCGCTGGGCTCGAGCCAGCTCGGCAAATACCTCTATGTCGTCGGCAAGGACAACACGGTCGACCAGCGTATCGTTTCGCTCGGCCCGACCAATGGCGATCTGGTGACCATCCTGAAGGGCGTGTCCGAGGGCGACCAGGTGATCACAGGCAATCTGCAGAAGATCGGCCCCGGCGCGCCGGTGTCGCCGCTGCCGCAGAAGCCGGAGAGCTGACTAGTCAGCGCGTAGAGCGCCATAGCAACAACAAGCGCGCCGCAGAGTACGGCGCGCAGGGTCATCGGACCAATGGCGACTTGCGCGGCCATCGCTTCTTCATCGGTGGCAGCCGTACATCTCGAATGTGACTTGGGATGGGCGGCTGCATTTCGGTGGGTTAGCGTACCGTTCTTCAGGTCAAATCCTGACTTTGGCGCGGCGGTTTCCCAGTCAAGCCGCCTGCAAGATTTGGATCCCATGGCGCCCGGTAAGCTCGATCACGCGGCTAACCATCTCTGCCGTCGGCGGGCCGGACGGCGCATCCTTGGATGCAGCCTCCTCGAAGAAGGCGATCATGTCGTCGTCAACGATCGCCATAAATGTAGCGGATACGGAACCAGCATTGCGATAGCCATGGGGCGCGTCACCCGGAATGGTAACGACATCACCGGGTTCCGCCTCATATTCGCGCGCGACACCATCGATCATTGTCCATATCGTCAGAGTGCCTTCAAGAATGCGGAAAATTTCCGCGGAAGAATGCGTGTGGGGCGGCGTGCCGCTTCCAGGAGGGACCGTGACGTCGATCACATTGAGTGCCGTCCCAACGAGCTTCGCCCGCACGGTCACCTGGTCGCCCATCACCCAGAAGCCTCGAGCTGAAACAGCTGGATGAACCATCGCTTTGGTCTTGTGCCAAGTCATTTGCCTTTTTCCTTTTGAACAGCGCCCTGTTGCGATTTTGCCGCATTGAGCAAGGCGCGAATTGCCCAGGCAGCTGCCTCCCCGGCCTCACGGCCGGTCAGACCCCAGTAGTCTTTCATCGTCTGCCAAGCAGTGGCGCTGAACAGGAGCTGGACCACGGCCTCAAGCTGGCGCGTCGCCTTCTGGTCCATCCCCGTTGCGACTTGTGTAAGGCTACTCCGAAACGCCCGTTGCCGCTCAGCGTTGGCTTGCAGGCGCATTTCGCGTCCGGTAGCGCTCGCATGCGAGGCCCTGATTACGCCTTCGATTGCATCGAGCGCGGCGAAAAGGTCGGGAGGAAGATCGGTCAGATCCTGTTCCCGCTCAGGCCAGAACCGCACTCCCAGCGAGGCATTGATGCTGGCCCAAAAGGCTTCCAAAAGCGCTTCCTTCGTCGGAAAGTGGCGGAAAATCGTCCTCCGATTCACGCCCGAGACCACGGCAAGTTCATCGAAGCCAAGGAGGCTGTACGGATTTCGCTCCAGCATCGTTCGGACGGCGGCCAGGATGCGCTCGCGCGTGGCCTGCGCCTGCTCTGCCCGCAGCGGGCTCTCGTACTTTTGCGTCATCTCTTGTGAATTCATGTCACTATGAGTGACACAAAGCTTCAGAGCCGTCAATGGACATTACAACACACTCGTCCGCCGTCTTGCCGAGGAGTTCGACGTGGCCGGTGACTTCGGCGCGCTCGGCCTTTGCCGGAGGCAAGAAGGCGCAATAGGGTGCCCAAGCTGGATGAGACCGGCAAACCGCGATTAATCGCCCTCGCCTCCAGATCTGCGCGGGCCATGACCCTCCAGAAATAGGCCTTGTTAGATTGTCGACAATTTGCTTGTCTTGCTCTCTCGGATCCCCTTCTGGAGCGGCCGAATGGCAAAGCTGGATTTCAGTCCGATCGCGGACACGACACGCAGGGCCGAGATCGTGGCGCTGCTCAAGCGGGCGATCCTCACCGGCCAATTGGAGCCGGGGCAGAAACTCAACGAACTCAGGATCGCAGAGCAGATGCGGGTGAGCCGCGCGCCGCTGCGCGAGGCGATGCGCGAGCTGGTGCAGGAGGGTATCCTGACCAGCATCCCCTACGCCGGAACCTTCGTCATCGACGTTACTGCCAAGGACATCGATGACGCCTATTCGCTCAACAAGGTGCTGGACGAATTCGCGATCGAGCGGACCTGGCCGCTTCGCGACCAGCGCTTCTTCGACGAACTCGACCGGCGCCACGAAGCGGTGAAGCAGGCGACGCGCGACCTTAACACCACCCGCCAGATCGAAACCGCGTTGCAACTGCACGGCCTGATCCATGAATGGGCCGGCAATTCGGTGCTGCTGGAAACCTGGCAGCGCCTGACCAGCCGGCTGCAGATGTATTTTGCCCTTCACCAGCGGGCGCGCAAAGAGCCGGTGCCTGCCGAAGACCTCCACGAGACCTATGTGCGGCTGCTGAAGGGTGCCGACATGCGCGCCGCGCAGCGCCACGCCAGCGAGCATATCGACGGCGACTTCGAACAACTGCTCGCCTATGCGCAGGGCCTCGAACAACGCACCTCCAAGGGCGCAGGGGCCAATCGTGCCGTGGCGGCGCGCAACCGGCCGGACGACGGCTGAGACTAGCAGCCGATGCCAGTTGGCGGCCCCTTCCCCGACATCACACACAACGGACAGAGAACGTGCAGATCAAAACCATTAAGGCCTACCATGTCGTGCAGCCCTTCGTGGACGGGCCCTACCGCATGTCGAAGGGGCGCGTGGCCGACGCCTTCGATGCGGTGATCGTCGCCATCACCTCCGACAGCGGGCTCACCGGCTGGGGAGAGATGGCGCCGCTCGGCAATTTCTATTCTCCCGCCTTCGCGGCCGGCGTTCGCGCCGGCGTCGTGGAAATCGCGCCGCATTTGCTCGGCCAGGAGCCGCGCGGGCTGGCAAGCATCGGCCGGCTGATGGATACGGTGTTCAAGGGTCATCCCTATATCAAGTCGGCGCTCGATATGGCGTGCTCGGATCTCGCAGCGCGCGCTGCCGATGTGCCGCTGGTCACTCTGCTTGGCGGGCGCGAGGGCGAAACCGCCGAACTCTACAAGGTCGTCACCCACGGCACGGTCGACGCCATGGCGGCGCTGGCCAAGCGCATCGTTAAGGGCGGGTTTCAGCGGCTGCAGGTCAAGGTCGGCGGCAACGTTCATGACGACATCGAACGCGTCACCGCGGTCGCAGCTTCGGTGCCGAAGGGCACCGTCATCTTCTGCGACGCCAATGCCGGCTGGACGCCCTATCAGGCGCGCCAATTCGCGGATGCGACACGCGCCATCGACTACACGTTCGAGCAGCCCTGCACGACGATCGACGAATGCGTGTCGGTGCGCCGTTCGCTCGACAAGCCGATGGTGCTCGACGAATCCGTCGCATCGCTGGACGATATGCTCGACATCCACCGCAAGGGCGCGGCAGACGGCCTGACGCTGAAGATCTCGCGGCTCGGCGGCGTGACTAAGACGCGCCAGATCCGCGACCTCGCCGTCGACCTCGGCTTCATGATCACCGTCGAGGACACTGGCGGCGCCGAGATCGACACATCAGCCATGGCGCATCTGTCGCTGTCGACGCCGGAGGAGCGCAGGCTGCACGCCATCGCCTTCCACGAATGGGTGACGGTACGCACCGCATCGAACATGCCGCCGGTTACGGGCAGCCGCATGGGCATTCCGGACGGGCCTGGCCTCGGCATCGACGTCGTTCCCGACCTGCTTGGCGCACCGTTCTTCGAGATCGGCGACTGAGATTTTCGTCCTGCCGGCGCGCTGTTCCGCCGGGCTGATGCCTCTTCACCGTCTGCTGGCCGGATGCGCAGCCACGCTGTGCGTCCGGCGACCGCACCTTTCGAATCCCGGCAATTTGGACAGGAGGCTGCGGAATTGCCGGTTGAAATATTTTTCATTTCAAAATAGGAATGTTCAAAATGATGGCTTTGACGCGGCGGCGCGTCAGGAATTGGAGGAAGCGACATGGCCCATCCGCAATTCGCAGCGGAACTTTTGCAACGCGCTGAAAATCAGGGACCGATCACCATCGGGCTTGCCGGCGCCGGGCAGATGGGCACCGACATCGTCGTCCAGGTGGCGCTGATGCCGGGCATGCGGATCGGTGCCATTTCCGAGGTCAGGCCGCAAGCAGCGATCGACGCGGCGCTGCTCGCCGGCCACGACCGCTCCGACATCGTGCAGG
The DNA here is from genome assembly GCF_004010325.2 of Mesorhizobium sp. M00.F.Ca.ET.216.01.1.1. GTDB lineage: Bacteria > Pseudomonadota > Alphaproteobacteria > Rhizobiales > Rhizobiaceae > Mesorhizobium. The sequence continues at coordinate 58,785 of NZ_SADR02000022.1, read as the reverse complement.
CCGGCAATGCAGCGGCGATCGACCGCGCCATCGAAGCCGGCAAGATCGCGGTGACCGAAGACCTCCATGCGCTGGCGGCGGCCGGCCGCATCGACGTCATCATCGACGCCACCGGCAATCCCAACATCGGCACGCTGTTCGCACTGGAAGTGATGAAGAACGGCAAGCACATCGTCATGCTCAATGTCGAGGCCGACATCACGATCGGCCGCTTCCTCAAGGAGGAGGCGCGCAAGGCCGGCGTCGTCTATACCGGTGCTGCCGGCGACGAGCCCGCCTGCACGCTGGAGATCATCGGCTTTGCCAGGAGCCTCGGCTTCAACATCATCGCCGCCGGCAAGGGCAAGAACAATCCGCTGAAGATCGATGCCATGCCCGCCGACTACGAGAAGGAGGCGAGCGAGCGCAACATGAATGCGCGCATGCTGGTCGAGTTCGTCGATGGATCGAAGACGGCGATCGAGATGGTGGCGATCGCCAACGCTACCGGCCTGGTGCCCGATGTGCCGGGCATGCATGGCCCGACCGCGACGCTGGAGGACCTGGCCAGCGTGCTCTGCCCACGCGAGGATGGCGGCGTGCTACACCGCAAGGGCGTGGTCGACTATTCGATCGGCAAGGGCGTGGCGCCCGGCGTCTTCTGCATCATCGAGACCAGGCACCCGCGGGTGCTGGAGCGCATGATCGACCTCAAGGTCGGCAAAGGCCCGTATTTCACCATCTTCCGTCCCTATCACCTGACCAGCTTGGAAGTGCCGCTGTCGGCAGCGCGCGCCGTGGTCTACAAGCGCGCCGACATGGAGCCGCTCGACCATCCGGTGGCCGAGGCGGTGGCGGTGGCCAAGAGCGACCTTGGCCTCGGCCAGTCGCTCGGCATGATCGGCGAGAACGATTACCGCGGCTTCGCCATGACCTGGGAGGACGCGCGCGCGCGTGGCGCGCTACCGCTCGGCCTCGCCGAGCGCGCCAAGGTGGTCAAGCCGGTCAAATCGGGCGATTTCCTCACCTATGAAAATTGTGTACCCGACGATTCGATGGTGATAACCCAGATTCGCCGTCGTCTCGATCAGTCGGACGGACGGTTCGTTACAAACGCTGCCTGAACCCGCCGGAACTCCGCCTGATGGACGATGTCGTAATCGGGATCGACGCCTCGACGACGGCCGTGAAGGCGATTGCCTTCACTCGTGGCGGCGAGGAGCTGTTCCAGGCGCGTGAAGCCTATCCGCTTTCCAATCCCAGGCCCGGCCATTTCGAGCAGGACGCCGAACATTGGTGGACGGCACTGCTTGGCGCGCTGAAGCAGGTCGCCGACAAGGTCGACACCGGGCGGGTGGCGGCGATTGCCATTGCCCACCAGCGTGAGACCTTCACGCTGATCGACAGCGCCGGCAAGCCGCTCATTCCGGCGATCCTTTGGCTCGACGAGCGCGCCCGCCCGCAGGTTATCAGGCTTTCGGCCGAACTCGGCCGCGAGACTATCCGCGACTGGAGCGGCAAGCCGCCCGACCCGACGCCGGCGCTCTATGCTGTTCGCTGGCTCGCCGAACACCAGCCGCAGGCGCTTGGCAAGGCAGCGGCGCTGGTCGACGTGCATGGCTTCTTCGTTCAGCGGCTGACCGGGCGGCTTGTCACCAGCACGGCAAGTGCCGATCCGCTCGGGCTTCTCGACGTCGGGAACGGCACATGGCACCCGCAGCTTGTCAAGGCCGCGGGGCTGCGGCCGGACCAGTTGCCGGACCTGGTCGCGCCGGGCACGGTCTGCGGCGGCCTCGCAGAAAGCGTGGCCCGGCTGACCGGCCTGAAGGCCGGCACGCCTGTCGTCGCCGGCGCCGGCGACGGCCAGGCGATGGGGCTCGGCATGGGCGTCTGCGGCGAAGGCAAGAGCTATCTTTCGCTCGGCTCGGGCGTCGTCAGCGGCTGCTACTCCGGCAAGGCGAAAACCTCGGACGCATTTCGAACACTCGTATCGCCGACCGGCGCGGGATACATGCTGGAGACCGTGCTGCGCTCCGGCATGCAACTGGTGGACTGGATCGTTCGCACCACCGGCTCGCCGTCGGCTGCGGCGCTGGAGAAGGCGGCGGTGGACGTTGCCGCCGGCAGCGAGGGCCTGCTTGTCATGCCCTATTGGGCGGGCGTCATGAGCCCTTATTGGGACGGCGCGGCGCGCGGCGCCGTTGTCGGCCTGTCGCTCGACCACCGACCGGAGCATCTCTTCCGCGCGGTTCTGGAAGGCATCGCCTTCGAGCAGGCGATCGCCAGCGAGGCGATGGAAGATCAGAACGGCGGCAAGCCGGCAGCGATGATTGCTGCCGGCGGCGGCACCAATTCGGCGCTGCTGATGCAGATCATGGCAAGTGTGCTCGAGCGGCCGCTCTCCGTCTCGCCGGTCAACGAAGCCGCAGCACTTGGCGCCGCCATGCTGGCGGCCTCCGCCGTCGGCTGGTTTGCCTCGCCCGAGGCAGCCGCCGAGGCGATGACCGCAGAGCCGGCCAAGCGTGTCGACCCGGTCGATGGGCTGGTCTCAAGATATCGCGTGCGCAAGGCGATCTACCGCGACCTCTATCAGGCGACACGTGATATTCACGCCCGGCTGGATGCGCTTGGTTAGGTGGAAGATCAGCGGTTGAGCAGGCCCTTGGCCGCATCCTCGTCGGTGACCAGGACCGACACCCTGGTACTGGCGAGCGCCGCCCGCATGACCGCGATCTTTTCCTGCCCTCCCGAAACCAGGACGATGTTCGGGATATCCGACAGATCCTGCAGCGGATAGGCGCAGACGCGGCGATTGACCTCGTGGTCGACCGGACGGCCCTCGGCGTCGATGAAATGGCACAGGATATCGCCAACGGCGCCGGCCGCCTGCAATTCCTCGAGCTCGCTGGGCTTGATGAAGCCGTAATTGGCGATCGGGCTGTCGTTGGAAAACGAGCCGACGCTGAGCACGGCGATGTTTGCCCGGCGCGCGCGGAAGACGACATCCTGGACGCTGCGCTGGCTCATGAAGGCGTCGCGCTGCTCCGGCCTGTCGGCATAGACCGGCACCGGCAGCAGAAAACACTCGGCGCCGATCTTTTCGGCGAAATCCCAGGCGCTTTCGGTCGGGTTGAGCGGCTGCGCGTGGGTGAGGCCGCCAAGCATGGAGACCACCGTCGTCCTGGCGATCGGTCGCCGCGGCAGTTCATTGATGGCGAATTTCAGCGTCCGCCCCCAGCCCAGCGCAATGACATCGCCGGCATTGACATTGTCGGCCAGATAGGTGGCGGCGGCGTGGCCGATCATGAGCGGCGCGTTGCTCCTGTCGGCGGCCGAGGGCACCACGACGGCCTGGCTGAGCCCGAAGCGCTGCTTGAGGGCCTCCTCCAGCACCACGCATTCGACGACGCTGTCGCGGATGCGGAACTGGACGACACCCTCCTCGCGGGCGGCGGAGAGGATGCGATGCACCTTGATGCGGCCGACGCCGAGGATCTCGGAAATCCGCTCCTGCGTCAGGCCCTCGACATAATAGTGCCACGCAGCGCGGGCCTTGAGCTCGGCATCCGGGAAGCGCGCGGCCTTCTCGTTCTCCATCACCGCCATCTTTTTGCCCTCCCGCGGCTGTCCAAAACTACTCGCTGCCATTCAGATCGCGTATCCGACCGAGTGGCTTGCAACCGTCGGCGCGCCTGAGGTCAAGCCCGCGGCACCGGCAAGATATCGTCCGCAAGGCGAGATGAAACCCAAAATGATCAACATTTACTTCGTTTTGGCCGCCTTGCCCTCTCATGCAGCCCAAGGACGAGACCCAGGCCCGAAACGCGACACTTCGTGCCCTTCCCCTAAGGCAAACAGCCCGGCAGCGCAAACCAGGGTCGAATGAGGCAGCAGGCCTTGACAATTTTCCGAGGAACAGTTTAGCTGAACAAAATTGCATATAAAAGATAAATTGTTCACAGGGAGGGGCCTGGTGAACAAGGGTGAGCTGGCGACGCATCGCCGGATTGCTGGTGGAGGAGACAAAGTGACTGTGAGCAACGATGCAAGCAGGCTGAAAGCCGGGGCCGGTGCGCAGGCAGCGACGGGCGCGAAGCTTTCGGCCGTCTTCGCCGGAACCATGGGACCGCTGATCGGGCTGGTGCTGCTGTGCGTCGCGCTGACGCTGACCACCGACACGTTCCTGACCTTCCGCAACATCCTCAACGTGCTCGACCAGGTCACGGTGCTCGGGATCATGGCGATCGGCATGACGCTGGTCATCCTGATCGGCGGCATCGACCTGTCCGTCGGTTCCGTACTGGCGCTCGCCGCCATGGTGATGGGCTTTGTTGCCCATCCCGACTATCTCAATCTCGGCCTCCCGGTGGGCATTGCCTCAGCGCTCGCCGTCGCCGGCCTTTGCGGGCTGGTCTCGGGCCTGCTGGTGACGGTCACCAAGCTGCCGCCCTTCATCGCCACGCTGGCCATGATGTCGGTGGCGCGCGGCCTTGCCAACATGATCACCGACGGCTCGCAGATCATCGGCTTCCCCGACTGGTTCACCAACCTGTCGATCATCCGCCATTTCGGCTTCCTGTCGGTCACCGTCGGGCTGATGATCGTGCTGGCCATCGTCTTCGCGATTTTCCTGAACTACCGCGCGACAGGCCGCAGCCTGTACGCGATCGGCGGCAGCGCCGAGGTCGCCCGGCTCTCTGGCATACCGGTCAAGCCGCTGACCAACTGGGTCTACGCGACCTGCGGCCTGCTGGCCGGGCTCGCCGGCATCGTGCTCGCGGCGCGGCTCGATTCCGTCCAGCCGAGCTCCGGCCTCGGCTACGAGTTGGACACGATCGCGGCGGTGGTGATCGGCGGCGCCAGCCTGTCGGGCGGCGTCGGCTCGATCGGCGGCACCACAGTCGGCGTCCTCATCATCGGCGTGCTGCGCAACGGGCTGAACCTGCTCGGCGTGTCGCCCTTTATCCAGCAGGTGGTGATCGGCGTGGTCATCGCGCTGGCGGTGGCCACCGACACCTGGCGGCGCCGAGCTCAATGAAAACTGGGGCGCAATGAGATTCGCCCGGATGTGCGGGCGAAAACGGATCGGTGATCCGAAACTGGGAACGTTCGGCCGAGGCGCCGCGAGGCGCCGGCAGGACAGATTGAATATCAACGGAGGAAACACATGCTGACCAAACGTTCATTGCTGCTCGCTGCCGCAGCCGTCATGCCGCTGCTTGCACTATCCGACATGGCCTCGGCCAAGGATGCCAAGAAGCTCGGCCTTGCCGTCGCCAATCTGCAGGCCGACTTCTTCAACCAGATCAAACAGTCGGTCGAAGCCTACGGCAAGGACAAGGGCATCGAAGTCGTCACCGTCGACGCCAAGGGCGATTCGGCGACCCAGGTCAGCCAGGTGCAGGACCTGATCACGCAAAACATCGATGCGCTGATCTACATTCCGGCCGGCGCAACCGCCGCCACCGTGCCGACCAAGACGGCCAAGGCCGCCGGCATCCCGGTCATCAATGTCGACCGCAACGCCGATGGCGCACCGGGCGACACCTTCATCGCCACCAACAGCGTGGCGTCGGCCAAGGCGGTCTGCGACTACATCGCCAAGCAGGCCGGCGGCAAGGGTGAGCTGATCATCATCCACGGCCAGAAGGGCACGACGCCCGAGGTCGACCGCTCGAAGGGCTGCGGCGAAGCTCTGACCGCCTATCCCGACATCAAGGTGGTCGGCGAGCTGTGGAGCGAGGGCTGGCACCAGGACGAAGGCTTCAAGCTGACGCAGGACCTCTTGCAGTCGCACCCCGACGTCTCGATCGTCATCGGCCAGGCCGATGCGCTTGCGCTCGGTGCGGCCCAGGCGGTCAAGGTCGCAAGCCCCGGCCACAAGGTGTGGGTTGCCGGCTTTGACGGTGACGTGGCGGCGCTCAAGGCGTTGAAGGACGGCGTCTTCGACGTGACCGCGACGCAGCAGACGCAAGGCATGGGCCGGCTTGCAGTCGATGCGGCGCTCAAGCTGGTGGCCGGCGAATCCCTCCCCGCCGAACAGCTGCAGGACGCGACGCTGACCACCAAGGACAATGTCGAGCAGTTCATCGCCAAGCATCCCTAGACCAGGCATCCCTAAGACCAGGCATCCCTGACTATTGACGAGCGGAACGATGTCACTTGATCCTCGCCATACCGAGAGCCCGCATATGGGGCTCTTCGTCGACGGCCTCTGCAAGAGCTATGGACCGGTGCAGGTCCTGGCCGATGCGAGCTTTGACGTGCGGCCGGGAGAGGTCGTGGCGCTGCTTGGAGAAAACGGCGCCGGCAAGTCCACCGTTTCGAACATCATCGCCGGATCGGTCAAAGCCGATGCCGGCACCATCACCTGGCGGGGGAAATCCTATTCCCCCGCCTCCCCCGCCGCGGCCATCGACGCCGGCGTCGGCATGATCCACCAGGAATTGAAGCTGCTGCCGGACCTGTCGGTTGCCGAGAACGTCTATGTCGGGCGCCTGCCGATGCGCGGCGGCCGCATCGACCGTGCGGCAATGAATGCGCAGGCATCGGCGCAGTTGAAGCGCCTCGGCCTCGATGTCTCGCCGGAGCGCAAGGTGCGCACGCTGCGCGTCGCCGCCCAGCAGCAGGTCGAGATCGCCAAGGCGCTGACGCTCAATGCCGAGCTTCTGATCTTCGACGAGCCGACGGCGGCGCTTGGCGGCGAGGAAACGGAACTGTTGTTCCGGCAGATCCGCAAGCTCAAGGCGGAAGGCATGTGCTTCATCTATATCAGCCACCGGCTGGACGAGATCGCCCAGATCGCCGACCGCGTGGTGGTAATGCGCGACGGGCGCATCGTCGCCCGGCACGAGCGCGCCGACATTCCGGTGCGCACCGTGGTCGAGCAGATGGTCGGCCGCAGCGTCGAGCGGATGTTCCCGACGCTGTCGGCGCCGGGCGACCAGACGCTGCTCGAGGTCGAGAACCTGTCCTCGCCGGAACGCAGCTTCAACAACGTCAGCTTTTCGGTGCGGGCCGGCGAAATCCTTGGCATTGCCGGGCTGATCGGCGCCGGCCGCACGGAGCTGGTGCGGGCGATCGCCGGCGCCGACCCGATCTCATCCGGCTCGGTGCGTGTCGCCGGCAGACCGGTGCATCTCAGCGGCCCGGCGGCGGCGATCAAGGCCGGCGTGGTGCTGGTGCCGGAGGACCGCAAGGCGCAAGGCGTGGTGCTCGACCAGACCATCGGCGAGAATCTGGCGATCGGCAATTTCGACCTTGTGGCGCCGAATGGCTGGGTGTTTCCCAAGGCGGTGCAGAGATTCGCCCAAGCCGGCATCGGCCGGCTTGGCGTGAAAGGCCGGCCGGGCCAGGCGGTCAGCAAGCTTTCCGGCGGCAACCAGCAGAAGGTCGTCATCGCCAAATGGGTTTCGCGCCCGCCCAAGGTGTTCATCCTGGACGAGCCGACGCGCGGCATCGATGTCGGCGCCCGCGCCGCGATCTACGATGTCGTCGCAGATCTTGCTCGTTCCGGAATGGCGGTGGTGGTGGTGAGCTCCGACCTTGAGGAGGTGCTCGGCCTGTCGCATCGCGTGCTGGTGCTGAGCCGCGGCCGCCAGCGCGGGATCCTCGACCGCAGCGAGGCCAGCAATGTCGCCGTGATGGAACTCGCTACAAGCTAATAACGGCAAAGGATCGGAACAAAGCGCAGCAGGTGGTATCCTCCCAGACACCGGACCGCGCGGGGCGCCAGCGATGTTGGCGCCCTTCATTTCAGGAGGCCGGCGGTTGGAGCAGAGGGACCGACGATGAAACTATTCGACCTTCACGGGGACGTTGCATTTGTTACCGGCGCCGGCAGCGGCATCGGGCAAGCGATCGCCATCGGCCTGGCCGGGGCCGGCGCCGACATCGCCTGCTTCGGCCATGCCTCGAAGGGCGGGCTGGAGGAGACGGCACACAAGATTGCAGCGCTTGGCCGCAAGGCGCTGGTGCTGACCGGCACGGTGACCTCCGAAAGCGATCTGGCGGCGGCGATCGAGCGCACTGAAACTGAGCTCGGCGCGCTGACCGTCGCCGTCAACAATGCCGGCGTTGCCGGGGCCGAAGCGGCCGAGACGCTGTCGCTGGAGAAGTGGCAGAAGCTTTACGAGGTCAATGTCAGTGGCGTGTTCCTGTCCTGCCAGGCCGAAGCACGCAGAATGCTGGCGCGACGCAAGGGCTCGATCATCAACATCGCCTCGATGTCGGGCTCAATCGTCAATCGCGGCCTGACCCAGGCACACTACAATTCCTCGAAGGCGGCGGTCATCCACATGTCGAAGAGCCTCGCCATGGAATGGGCCGATCGCGGCCTGCGCGTCAACGTCGTCAGCCCCGGCTACACGCTGACGCCGATGAACAAGCGGCCCGAGGTCGCCGAACAGGTCAGGATCTTCGAGCGCGACACGCCTATGGGGCGCATGGCGACACCGGAAGAGATGGTCGGGCCGACCGTGTTCCTGGCCAGCCGCGCCTCGAGTTTCGTCACCGGCATCGACCTGATCGTCGATGGCGGCTTCGTCTGCTGGTAGGAGAGAAGAAAAGTGCAGAAGCGTTTCCAGGGAAAGACGGCGGTCATCACCGGCGCCAGCGGTGGCATCGGTGCGGCGATGGCCAAGCGCTTCGCAGCGGAAGGCGCCGCGGTCGTCGTCAGCGCCATCGACGCGCGCGTCGAAGAGATAGCCGCTGGCCTGAAGGCAGAGGGCGCACAGGTCGCGTCGATGCGCATGGACGTGACAAAGAAGGACGAGGTCGCCGCCCTCTATGACCTGGCCGAGCAGCAGTTTGGCCGCGTCGACATCTCGGTACAGAACGCCGGCGTCATCACCATCGCCAGGATCGAGGCGATGACCGAGGCCGAATGGGACAAGGTGCTGGCGGTGAACACCAAGGGCGTGTTCCTGTGCTGCCAGGAGGCGATCGCGCGCATCCGCAAGCATGGCGACGGCGGCAGGCTGATCAACACCGCGTCCGGCCAGGCGCGGCAAGGTTTCATCTACACGCCGCATTATGCAGCGTCGAAATTCGGCGTCGTCGGCATCACCCAAAGCCTCGCCAAGGAAGTGGCGAAGGAGAAGATCACCGTCAACGCGATCTGCCCCGGCATCATCGACACCGACATGTGGGCCTATAATGACGCGGCCTGGGGCAAACTGATGGGCGACTACAAGCCAGGCGAACTGATGGCCGAATGGGTGAAGAACATCCCGATGGGCCGCGCCGGCAGCGGCGAGGACGTTTCCGGCCTGGTCAGCTTTCTGGCCAGCAACGACGCCGCCTACATCACCGGCCAGACCATCAATGTCGATGGCGGCCTGATCATGTCGTGAGGTACAGCGCAGACCAACGCACCAATCCACGGGGATCTGAAACGTTCTTCGTTGTATTCAGGCTGCTCGGCCGGCTCGTGCCAGTCCATGTTGTAAGAGCCGGTCGATGATCTCGGCATAACTCACGCCGCTTGCCGCCATTGCCTTGGAATACATGCTGATGTCGGTGAAGCCGGGAATGGTGTTGATTTCATTGACCAAAAATTGCATGTCCGATGTCAGGAAAAAGTCGACGCGCGCCATCCCGTCACAGCCGACGGCTCTGAAAGCCCTTGCGGCCATGTCCCGCATGCCCGTCTCAACCTCCGGCGGCAGCTCGGCCGGCACTTTTAGCACTGCGCCATTCTCGTCGATGTATTTGGCATCATAGCTGTAAAAGCCGTGGCTTTCCGCCGGCACGATCTCGCCTGGCCGCGAGACGAAAAGGTTGCCTGCCGGGTCCTCCAGCACGCTGTATTCGATCTCGCGCCCACAAACGAATTCCTCGGCCAACAGCTTGCAATCGTGGCGGAAGGCTTCAGCAAGCGCTCCGTCGAATTCCTGGCTGGCATTGACCTTTCTGACGCCGACAGACGATCCCTGTCGCGCCGGTTTGATGAAGAGAGGCAGGCCGAGTTCGCCTTCAAGTGTGGCGAGGGAAGGTGCTGCACCTTCATGGATCGTCACTGAGCGCGCGATCGGTAGACCCGCCGCCTTCAGGAGCCGTTTGGCGATATCCTTGTCCAGCGCGGCTGCCGAACCCAGGATGCCACAGCCGGCGAGCGGAACCCGAGCCACCTCCGCCATCCCCTGCACCGAGCCGTCTTCGCCGTGGAGGCCGTGCAGGACGGGAAACAGGATGTCGATCTTCGGCAGATCATAGGGTGTGCCGTCGGCCGGGATCGCCATCGTCCGTCCGCGCCCGCCCGGAAGGAGGCAAACTTCCGTGCCGGCCGCAGGTTTCGCGAGCGTACCATCCTGGAAGCTGCTCAGCAGCCATTGTCCTTCGCGCGTCACGAAGACTGGGATGGCTTCGTATTTCGCAGGCTCCAGCGCCCGCATGACATTGGTTGCCGAAAGCACCGAAACGTCATGCTCGGCGGAACGTCCGCCGAAGAGCACGGCAATACGCAGTCTGTTCGAGGAAGAGGTCATGCAAGCCTCGGAAATGATCTGGTGTTGAAAGGGTCAGAAGCCGACGGCAATGCCGCGGTTGGCGAAGAAACGATCGAAGGTGGCAAGTGGTAGCGTCACGTCCGCCTGGCTCGCCTGGTCGTGGCCGGACGGATTGTGGAAGCGGGCCGTCTCTGGAGAGGCTGCCGTCACCAGCACCAGATGCCCACCCTTCGACGGCGGCTCGCGCTCCGGCCAGCGGACTGCGTGATGCACCGAGGCGATGAAAAACTGCCGCTTCGAAAGAAGTTCGGGAATGGCGGCCGTATCGACGTTTGTCATTGTCTCCGCACTTAGCCCGAAACATTCGGAGACGAACTTTACGAAGGGCGCATAGATCAACCCCTTGATCGAGGCGTCGATCTCGTTGACGACATAGCCGCCATAGGCCGTGCAGGCGCGGGCAAGTTCGAGTGTCGGATGGATTTCACCGCGTGCAGCAAGGATCATCTTCAGGCAGGCCATGCCGCACACGTTCGCTGCCCAGCGTACATATTCCTCGATCGTCTCGGCGCCCGAATGCCGCCAGAGCGGATCGTGCATCAGTGCCGAAGGCCCTTCGGTAATCACCGGCAGCGTCATCTCCGGTGTTTCCCATTGGCTGAAATAAGGCACTTTGGTCTGCTGCATCGTATCGATATCCCGTCCTTCCTGGCTCGTATACGAGATGGCCGGCAACCTTGGCTTTTTTCGAACCGTTACGTCGCGCAGCCGTACTCAGCACGTCATAGCTCGCAATCTGGAAAGTTATCCGTTAAGGAGCACTTCACCCCTGCCGCAAAAAACGCCGATCGAATTCGCGCGAAACGGGCGGCGTTATTCGTTGCGCGACATGAACGTTGGTATATATAATTTCATCCCATGAAAATGGCTTCGGCGACTGGCTGGCTTGCCGGCGATCGATCCGCGGATGACTGCTTTGGCAGCAACCCCCGGCAGTCATGACGCGGCCCCGCACGACATCTTCATCAAACTGGGCACCATCCCCCTTCTGCGCCGGCATCAGCGCCTACAGCAATTTGGTGCCAACGGCCTTGCGCAACGACCAGCTTTTCCAACACAATCAAAAAAAGACGTAAAAAGGGAACGAACGATAACTTCCACACAAGCTTGACAGGAGAACAAGCATGTCACTTCGGAGTGTGATTTCGACATTATCAATGGGAGCCTTCACGCTTGCCGCGGCAAGCGCACTGACGCCTTCGGCCTATGCGGCGGCGCCAGAATCCAACGACCCGATCAAAATCGCGCTATTCGATTGGACCAGCGTCAATCTGAACGCCAAGATCCTGGGCGGTATTCTCGAAAAGCTCGGATACACGGTCGAATACCCGACCGCCGATTATCTTTCCAGCCTGACCACCGGCCTTACCAATGGCGACCTCGATGTCGCCCTGGAGTTCTGGGACACGACGGCCGGCGAAGCCATGAAGGCCTCCGATGCAACCGGGCAGACCGAACGCCTCGGCAAGCTCGGCCCCAAGGCCAAGGAAGAGTGGTGGTTTCCCGAATACATGAAAGAGAAATGCCCCGGCCTGCCGAACTGGGAAGCGCTGAAAGACCCTAAATGCGCCGAAGCGTTCTCAACGGCCGAAACGGCGCCGAACGGCCGCTATCTCGGCGGCCCGGTGACATGGGAAGGCTTTGACGACGAGCGTGCCGCGGCGCTGAAACTACCCTTTACCGTCATCCATGCCGGCACCGATGCGGCGATGTTTGCTGAACTGGAGTCGGCCTATCAGCGCAAGGCACCGATCATGCTGTGGATCTATTCGCCGCACTGGGCGCCGGCCAAATACAAGGGCGAATGGGTGCAATTCCCCGAATACACGCCCGAGTGCTACAGCGACCCGAAATGGGGCGTTAACCCCGACGCGAAATATGACTGTGGCAAGCCGCATGGCGAGATCTGGAAATATTCCTGGGCCGGCATGAAGGACAAATGGCCGGTCGCCTACAAGGTGGCGAAAAACTACACGGTCGACACCGACGAGCTCAACAAGATGAGCGGCGACATCGATCTCGGCGGCAAGACGCCGGAAGACGTCGCTGCCGCCTGGATCGCCGCCCACGAGGCCGACTGGAAAGCCTGGGCGGAGTGATCGTTCCGACTGGAAACCAAAAGATCCGGGCCTTCGCGACCGGGTCTCCATCCGATATTCCAGAAGGACGATCGCATGAGCGAAGTGACTGAACAAAGCTTGCAAGCGGCGGGCAAGGATGCCCGCCCAATAAAGCTTGCCTGCCGCAACGTCTGGAAGCTGTTCGGGGGGAACGCGGCCAATTTCATCCGCCAACGCGACGGCAAGGCCAGCATGGCGGAAGTCGCAGCGGCCGGGTTGGTCGGCGCGGTGCGCGCCGTCGACCTCGAAATCCGTCAGGGTGAGATCTTCATCATCATGGGCCTGTCCGGCTCCGGCAAGTCGACGCTGGTGCGCTGCATGTCGCGGCTGGTCGAGCCGACCCACGGCAAGGTCGAGTTCGAGGGCAAGGATCTGCTCAAAATCTCTGATGCAGCGTTGATCGAATTGCGGCGCCACCGCATGGGTATGGTGTTCCAGAATTTTGCCTTGCTGCCGCATCTCAACGTGCTGGAGAACATCGCCTTTCCGCTCGGCATCCAGGGACAGGACCGGCCGACGCGCGAAGCACGGGCCCGCGAAGTCATCGAGCTCGTGGGTTTGAACGGCCGCGAACATTTCTATCCGCGCGAACTTTCCGGTGGCCAGCAGCAGCGGGTCGGCATCGCCCGCAGCCTCGCCACTAAGCCGGAGATCTGGTTTCTCGACGAGCCGTTCTCGGCGCTCGATCCGCTGATCCGCCGCGAGATGCAAGACGAGCTGATGCGGCTGCAGACTATGCTGCACAAGACCATCGTCTTCATCACCCATGATTTCGACGAAGCCATCCGCCTGGCCGACCGCATCGTCATCATGAAGGACGGCGAGGTCATCCAGACCGGCACGCCGGAGGAATTGGTCGTCAACCCGGCGACCGACTACGTCGCCGAATTCACCCGCGACGTCGACCGTGCCAAGGTGATCTCAGCGAAAAGCCTGATGCGCGCCTGCGATGGCGCCGAGCATGGTGGCACGGTGGCGCCGGATGCCAAGATCGCCAGTTTTTCGGCTGATATCGTCTCCGCCGGCAAGCCGTTCGCGGTGGTCAACGGCACCGGCAAGCCGATCGGCGAGGTGACACCGCAAGCGGTGATCGATCTCCTGGCCGGCATTGAGCGCCCCGGAGCCGCCATATGACGGTGACGGCAAGCGCCAGCGAAGCGAGGTCGCGGCCGGTTCAGGCCTGGCTGGCGGTCTGGGCCTGCGCGCTCGCCGCCGTGCTTGTGGTGTTCCTGCTGCAGGATAGCGCGCCCTGGGCGGTCAACTATCCGGCCAGTGCGGTCGTTCCTGTTGCGGACTGGGTAAGTGCGCTGATGGGCTGGGTGAAGTCGAACCTGTCCTGGCTGACCCGGTCGATCACCGCGGTGCTCGGTGTGCCGCTCGATTTCGCGCTCAATCTGCTGGCCAAGAATTTCAAGATCGGCCATGGCGCCGATACCGTCGTTTTGCCGCGCCTGTCATGGGTCGGTATCTGCGCTGCAGCCTTCCTGGCCGGGCGCGCCGCCGGCGGCTGGAAGCTCGGTGTGCTGGTCGGCGGCTGCTTTGCCTACATCGCGCTTTTCGGCCAGTGGACCAGCGCTATGCTGACGCTCGCTTTGATCTCCATTGCCGTGCCGTTTTGCATCGTCACCGGCCTGTTCGCCGGCATCTGGGCATGGCGCAAGCCATGGGTGGAGAGGCTCATTGTCTCCCCTGCCCTCGACCTGATGCAGACGATACCGACCTTTGCCTATCTGATCCCGATGCTGCTGTTGTTCGGCAACAGCCCGGTGTCGGCGATGATCGCGACGGCCATCTTCGCCACGCCGCCGATGGTGCGGGCAACGATGCTGGGACTGTCGCGCGTGCCGTCCGAGATCGACGACTTCAGCGAAATGGCCGGCTGCACGGCGCGGCAAAAACTGTGGCGGGTGCTGCTGCCCTCGGCGCGCCCGACACTGATGGTCGGCGTCAACCAGGTCATCATGCTGGCGCTCAATATGGTCATTATCGCCTCGATGATCGGCGCCGGCGGCCTTGGCTACGACGTGCTTTTGGCGCTCAGGGCACTGAAGGTTGGCGAGGCGATGGAAGCAGGTCTCGCCATCGTGGCGCTGGCCATCGCGCTCGACCGGCTGAGCCAGGCAATTGCGCACAACCACGCGAAGGGCCATGTCCACCGCGAGGTCAGCCCCAGTTTCTGGCGGCGCTACCCCAATCTGACGCTGGCCATTGTCATCCTCGCCGTGACCACGCTGCTTGGCCTGTTCGTGCCGGCCTTCGCGGCGGTGCCGAAGGCGATCACCTTGACCACCGCGCCGCTGTGGAAGGCAGCGGTGAGCTGGGTCACGATCAACTTCTTCGACACGATCGAAGCCTTCCGCGTGGCGCTGATCCTCAATGTGCTCAACCCGGTGCGCGCCTTCTGCGAGGGGTTTCCGTGGCTCGGTGCGGTATTCCTGCTCGGCCTTGCCGGCTACCAGCTCGGCGGCTTTCGCCTGGCGACCCTGGTTGCCGTGCTGACCGCCTTCTGCGCGGTGACCGGCCTGTGGGAGAAGACCATGGCGACCGTCTATCTGTGCGGCATCTCAGCCTTCATCGCCTGCCTGATCGGCATCCCGATCGGGCTGATGGCGTCACGCAGCGACCGCTTCGAGAAGATCGTCACGCCGGTCATCGACACGCTGCAGGTGCTGCCGTCGTTCTGCTTCATCATTCCGGTGGTGATGCTGTTTCGGGTCGGCGACGTTACGGCGATGATCGCCACCGTCGCCTTTGCCGTGGTACCGGCCATCCGCTACACCAATCACGGCATCAGGCAGGTGCCGCCAGCGCTGATCGAGGCGGCAAAAGTGTCAGGCTGCACGAAGCGCCAGACGTTCCTGCGCGTGCAGCTGCCGCTGGCGTTGCCTGAGATCATGCTGGGCGTCAACCAGACGATCCTGATGGCGCTGGCGATGATCATCATCTGCGCCATGATCGGCACCCGCGATCTCGGCCAGGAGGTGTTCATCGCGCTGTCCAAAGCCGATTCTGGGCGCGGCATTGTCGCCGGGCTGGCCATCGCCTTCATCGGCATCGTCGCCGACCGGCTGTTCAACGCCTGGACGGCGAAGGCACGGGCAAGGCTGGGGTAGCCATTGCGAACCTTCGACGTTGCATTTGCAGACGACAGCTAGTCGTCACCCAATGGATCGGACCAAGCGGGCTGCCGCTAGGCCTCGAGGAAGTCCAGAGCCTTTTTCACGAAGGCGTCGTGATACTGGAAAATGGCCGTATGCCCGCCGTCCTCGTACAGGACCAGCTCGGCATTGGGAAAGCGCCATGCTATGTCGACGGAATTGCTGGTGGGCACCATTCTGTCGTGATCGCCATTCACAATGAGGACCGGGTGCCGGATACGCGATAGGTCGGCAGGGCGCTCCCGGCCAAAAGCACGGACTGCCTTGAGCTGCTGGCTGAAGGAACCGAGCGTAATGGGCTTGTCGCGGTCATTGGTCCGTTCCTTCAATCGCTGCAGAAACTCGCTCGCCGCTTTCTTGCCGTGGGGGGTTTGGGTGAAGAAGAGGTAGTTCTTTGGGTCCTTGAAAGTTAGCGCGGCGCGGATCATGTCGAAGATGGTGACGAACGTCACCCTGTCGATGCCGGTACCCCCGGCTGGGCCGGTACCCGCGAGGATGATCTTCCGAACCAGATTAGGCTCCAGCTGAACAATCGCTTGGGCGATGAAGCCGCCGAGCGATAGGCCGAGCAGATCGACCTGCTCGAAACCGAAGGCACGGATGAAGGCGACCGCGTCGCGGGCCATTGCCTCCACCGTATTGGGAGTGGAACCCTCTGATGCACCAACACCACGGTTGTCGAAGGTAATAACATGCCGTTTTGCGGCGATGCCATCGACGACTCGGGGATCCCAATTGTCGAGAACCGCACTCAGATGGGTGAGAAAGATCACCGGCACCCCGGTTTTGGGCCCGAGCTCCCGGTAGGCGAATTTCATACCGCCGACATCGACCGTTTTCGTCGGTACGTCCCTGTGTTTGGTGATCGCGGCAGGTCGCGATAGCTGATGGACGTTCATGATGGTTGCCTTTCTGCTGGCTTGTCGTTCTCGCGGGGCTGGAGCAGCGCCTTCGCTGCCACCGCGCCGGCCTTGAGAATACGATCGGATAGTTCGGTTCCGTCCACCGCGCGGGACAGCTCAAGCGTGCCGATCAGGGTCGCGAAGACGCCCAACGCGACACCCTCGGGGTCGCGGGCGTCGGGCGTAACTTCGGCCGCCACCTGGCGTACGAGTTTGAGGAAGTGTTCGGCATAGACTTGGCGTGTCTCGGCCGGCTCACGCGCAATTTCGGGCAACAGCGCGGCTGAAGCGCAACCTTTGCCTGGATTGTCTCGATGTTCCGCCGACAGATACAAATCGATGGCCATTGACAGGCCACCGGCGGCCAATACCTCCTCGATCTGGTCCGCCTGGACCTCCAGGGCGGCCGCGACGCTCTCACGCACAAGCGCCGCCTTGGACGGAAAGTGGGGATAGAAAGCTCCGTTGGTCAGCCCCGCCTCGCCCATGATGCCGGCGAGACCTGATGCAGCAATGCCGTCGGAGCGAAACCTTTCGGCCGCCACATCCATGATCCGCTGCCGCGACGCGTCCTTCCTGCCCTTCTCGTAGCGCATGGTCTCTCCTTCGATTTGCTATTGCATTATCATCATAATATCATTAAACGAGCGTAATGCAATAGCGGCCGGGTCGACGTACTGGTCTGATCGCAACCCCGACCCGGGCGCCCTGGGTCTCCTCAAATTTGGGAAAGCTACAATGAAGGCCTTCATCGTCGATCGATACGCAAAGAACGCTCCTCTCCGGTTTGGAGAAGTTACGGAGCCGGAAGTACGGGAGAATGACGTGCTGGTGCAGATCCATGCCGCCACCGTCAATCTGCTGGACTTCAAGATCAGAGACGGAGAGTTCAAACCCATACTGCCCTATCGCCCGCCCTTCGTTGCGGGCCATGACGTGGCCGGAACGGTCATTCGCGTCGGCTCGAAAGTCCGACAGTTCAAGCCGGGCGACGAGGTCTACGCGCGACCACGCGATGGTCGGGTCGGGACTTTCGCTGAATATATCGCCATAAATGATGCGGACGTGGCGCTAAAACCGAAGAACCTCAGCATGGAAGAGGCTGCGTCCATTCCTCTGGTGGGTCTGACAGCCTGGCAGGCGCTGGTCGAAAGGGCGAACCTGAAGAAAGGACAGAAGGTTTTCATTCAGGCCGGCTCCGGCGGAGTGGGGACATTCGCCATTCAGTTGGCAAAGCACCTCGGCGCGACGGTCGCCACGACAACAAGCGCATCGAACATGGACATGGTCAGGAATCTGGGCGCCGATGTCCTCATCGACTACAAGAAGGATGACTTCGAGAAAGTCCTTTCGGGCTACGACGTCGTCCTGAACAGCCAGGACAAGAGGACCCTCGAAAAGTCCCTGCGTGTGTTGAAGCCAGGTGGCGTCGCCGTTTCGATCTCCGGTCCGCCCGATCCTGGTTTTGCCCGGGAGAAGGGTCTGAGCGTGGTGCTGAACTTGGTCATGCGCCTTTTGAGCGCCGGCATCAGGAGCCGGGCCAAACGCGCAGGTGTCCAATATTCGTTCCTGTTCATGGCCGCCAATGGGGAGCAGTTGACCAAGATCACGTCTCTCATCGAGTCGGGCGTCATCCGCCCGGTCGTAGATCGCGTCTTCCCGTTCGAGCTGACCAATGAGGCCTTGGCCTACATTGAGCAGGGCCGCGCCAAGGGCAAGGTTGTCATCAAGGTCAAATAGCTTTGCAATCCTTCAGGCGACGACGTGCGCGTCTGGCGGGGATCATGATCTACTCCGCCGCCACTCCCTTCACCTCCAGGTAGGATTCCATCGAATCGTCCATTGCCTGCAGCCAGGGCGTATTGTGCAACGGCGCCATCGTACCGGTCATCAGCGAACGATATGCATGGTCGCGGAAGCTCATGATGTCCTCCACCTTGTGGTGCTCCCGGCGGGTCAAGCGAGGCTATTGCCAGCGACAGAAGTGAACCCACGGCCGGCGGTGGCGACGACGTATCGACTCGTCGACCGGAATCCTTGCGGGTCCTCGTTACCACTCTCAAGGATCGCCAGCAGTTCGTTACGCACGCGTTCCGCCTGTCCGAGTTTAGCGAGGATTCCTAGCCCTGCGACGGCCAAAGGATGGTCTTTCGCCTGCTGGTCCAGGAACTCTTGCACTGAAGCGGCGGTGAAAGCTAACTCATATTCATCGAGCGACAGAGTGAACCCGTATGGCTGCAACAGCCGGGTGAGCTCGCCGGGGTCGTGCCAATCGAACGGCTTCGGTTGTGGAGGTGCCCCGAAGGCCAGTCTGACGGCGTCGGCTGCAGCCGAGCTTATTTTGAACAGAGTTCCGCTGGGGACCCAAGCGCTCAGCGCGATGCGTCCGGTCGGTGCCAAGACGCGATCAATCTCAGCTGCGACCGCCTCGGCATCAGAGGCGAAGATGATGCCAAACACCGACAGGATGACATCAACGCTCGCGTCAGCGAGCGGCAGCGACGCCGCCTCGCCGAGATGGAAAGTCATCTGCTTGCCCTGAAGAGCGGCTCGGTCGGCCGCGACTTGGATGAGGCGAGGAGCAGGATCGACGCCGATGACTTCCGTCGCGTACTCGGCCGCCAGAAGCGCTGCGTTCCCGGTACCGCAACCGACGTCCAAGACACGTTCGCCGGCGCGAAGTCCGGCTGCTTCGACCACAATTTTTGCCGCAGGCAATAACTGGGCGGCAATGGTCTCGTACCGGCCGAGACCCCAATCCGGCGCCGAGGATTGCATGTTGCTCCTCCCATCCGCAATAACGAAACGCTTGTTACGTTACGACTGTTGCGATACTCTGTCAAGATGGGACGACCGAGAGAACACGATTCTGCGACAGGCGAAGCTCTTCTCGACGCAGCGGAGCAAATCGTCGAGAATGACGGCATGGCCGGGCTATCGGTCCGGCGCATTGCCGATCGGGCCGGCACGAGCACCCGAGCTGTGTACGCGGTCTTCGAGTCGAAGGAAGGCCTCATCGTCGCGCTCGGCAGACGGGCCTTCGATTTGCTCGCTCATGCGATGGACAAACTTCCCAGCAGCGATGACCCGGCCACGGACCTCGCGGAGGCGGGCGTTCGGGTATTCCGGACCCTCGTCGTCGACCATCCGGCGCTGTTCAAGATTGGCCTCCAGCATCGTGACGTGCCGGCTCATCTGGTGCAGGAGTTCCGTGCCGAGGCCGAAAATGCCTGGCTCCGGCTCCACTCGCGGTTCCAACGCCTTCAGGAGCATCACCTCCTTGGTGGCCGGACCATTGACGAGGCGGCCTGCCAGTTTCATGCCCTCTGCGAGGGACTTGCGGCCATCGAGTTGCGCGGGCTGCTTCCTGGCGGCCAGGAGGAGCGGCTCTGGCGCGACGCCCTTAGCGCGCTGATCGAGGGACTCCGCCCACCGAGAGCGCAGCAGCAGCTACCTCCCGGGGCCTGAGGTCGGTCCGGCGGCCTCAAGCGGGCAGCGCTCGCACGGGGCTACTCGCTCCGGCTGGTCGCGTGCGATCCAAACCTCGTACCGGAGAATGTCCCAAACGGGTCGACTGCGGTCGCACAGCGAAGGTCCGCTTCGGAGAAGCGCCTGGAAGGACAGGAAACCGGCGTGATAACGTCGTTCCGACAGCGACGCTGTACGGCAAATTTCCACCCACTGCGGTCATTCCCGATCATCGGGATGTGGCGGTTTTGGGTTAACTTGCGTCGTCCCGGCCCTCGGCGCCAAATGTCCGAGAATGGCCTGGACGAGGTCGCTCAGAACAATTGGGTTTTGACCCTAAGCCCGTTTTCGCTGACGCGATCCTTCGGTCCGGGATCACGATCTACTCCGCCGCCACTCCCTTCACCTCGAGATAGCTTTCCATCGAATCGTCCAGCGCCTGCAGCCACGGCGTATGGTGCAACGGCGCCATGGTGCCGGTCATCAGCGAGCGATAGGCATGGTCGCGGAAGCTCATGATGTCTTCCACCTTGTGGTGCTCCCATTCCATGAAGGTCCGGTTGACGGCCTCGACATCGAAGCCCGGATAATCGGTCTGCTCCATCAATTCCTTGGTGTAGTCGCCCTGGAACCAGATCATCTGCTCGGCGTCTTCCAGCGTTTCCTCGCGCTCCCGCCATCTTTTTCCATGCGCCGCCATCGCCTCGTCCGAGGGCAGTTTGATGCGGCCCATGATGACGTCGCGCGCGAACCAGGCCTGCGCGTCGAACATGTTGAAGGTGTAGAACTGATCCTGCATGCCGATATAGGAAAGCTGCGGGTTCTTCTCCCAGATGACGCCTTCATAGAGCCCGTCCGGCCACATACGGTTTGCGGTCTTGAGCTTGAGATCATCGGTGAGGAACGGGAAGGAATGCAGATAGCCAGTGCACAGGATGATGGCGTCGACATCCTTGATGCTGCCGTCCTTGAAATGCGCGGTCTTGCCGACGACCTTCTGCAGCAGCGGCACTTCCTTCCAATTCGCCGGCCATTTGAAGCCCATCGGCTTCGAGCGATAACTGGAGGTGATCGATTTGGCGCCGTATTTGTAGCATTGCGAGCCAATGTCCTCGGCCGAATAGGAGCGGCCGATGATCAATATGTCCTTGCCCTTGAACTCCATGGCGTCGCGGAAATCGTGGCTGTGCAGGATGCGGCCGTTGAAGGTGGCAAAGCCCTCGAAATAGGGGACGTTGGGCACCGAAAAATGCCCCGAAGCAACGACGACGTTGTCGAACTCTTCCGAATAGGTGACGTCGTTGGTGCGGTCATGCGCGGTGACGGTGAACTTCTTCGTCGCGTCCGAAAACGTGACCATGCGCACTGGGCTGTTGAAGCGCACCCATTTGCGAACATCGGATTTTTCGACGCGGCCCTTGATGTAGTCCCACAAGACGGCGCGCGGGGGGTAGGAGCCGATCGGGCGGCCGAAATGCTCCTCGAATGTGTAGTCGGCGAATTCCAAGCATTCCTTTGGGCCATTCGACCAGAGGTAACGATACATCGAGCCATGCACCGGATCGCCGTGCTCGTCGAGGCCGGTGCGCCAGGTGTAGTTCCATAGGCCGCCCCAGTCGGACTGCTTCTCGAAGCAGACGACCTCCGGGATGTCCGCGCCCTTGTCGGCCGCCGACTTGAAGGCTCGAAGCTGGGCCATGCCGGATGGTCCGGCTCCGATGACGGCAACACGACTTTTCATTGCGGGCCTCCTCTTTTTTGATTTCCCCAGCGAAACAAATTTCACTGAGAGTGACAGTAATTGGCCCTTCGGTGCTGTCAACTGGCCTTGCACCGATACAGCGTTGCGCGGAGGCAACTTTCTACGAAAAGCGGTCGGAAGGGACAGGCTTCGCAGAAAGCGGACCAATTCACCACAGGGCTTGTTGCAGCAGTTGCGCTCTTGTACCGGCAACGAATATGTTCACCTAGAGTGAAATAATCCGCAGATTCTCCGGGGAAGGCGACATGACGAAAAAGACTTCCGATCCCAAGCCTGGTCCTGTCGCAGTCAAGACCAGGCCATCGCCGAAAGGCATTGGTCCGAACGGCCGGACGATCCGCACGCCGCTGACCCAAGACCCGCATGCCATTCGCGATACGCGCGAAAAGGTGCTGGAGGTGGCGATCGGCCGCGAGGTGCGGGCGTTCCGCAAGAAGCTCGGCATCACCGTCGCCGATCTTGCGGCTGCCACCGACATTTCGCTCGGCATGCTGTCGAAGATCGAGAACGGCATCACCTCGCCATCGCTGACGACGCTGCAGGCGTTGTCGCGCGCGCTCGGCGTTCCGGTCACCGCCTTCTTCCGCCGTTTCGAGGAAGAGCGCAGCGCCGTCTTCGTCAAGGCCGGCGAAGGGCTCGACGTCGAGCGCCGCGGCACGCGCGCCGGCCACCAGTACAATCTGCTCGGCCATATCGGCTCCAACACCAGCGGCGTCGTCGTCGAACCGTATCTGATCACGCTGACCGAGGATTCCGATGTGTTCCCGACCTTCCAGCATGAGGGCATGGAGTTCCTCTACATGCTCGAAGGCGAGGTGGTTTACCGGCATGGCAGCAATCTCTATCCGATGAAGCCGGGCGACAGCCTGTTCTTCGATGCCGATGCGCCGCACGGGCCGGAACAGCTGACGCAGCTGCCGATGCGCTACCTCTCGATCATCTGCTATCCGCAAAGCAGCACGAGTTGAGAAAGCTTCCGAACGTCGGCGCGGCCCCTCATCCGCCTGCCGGCACCTTCTCTCCGTGAAGAACGAGGGAGAAGGGAACTGGCGGCAACGCTGGCGATCCCCCTCTCCCCGTTCTTCATGGGGAGAGGGTAAGGGTGAGGGGCAGCGCGAACTGCAAAAGGATGGAGCGCTCAGTCCGGTCCGAAGCCTGGCGATGTCGGGCTGCCATCATCCAACTTCGACAGCCACTCGACCAAGGTCGGGCGGTAGCGCGTCAGGCCCTTGTAGTTGGCGAGTTCGTCCGGAAGGTCGCGGATGACGCGGTGCAGACGCCGGGCCCATTTCGGCTGCGTCACCAGTTCGTCCATCTTGATCAGGTAACAGCGGATCGGAAAGACGATGCCGTTCGAACGCGGCAGCCGCCAGAAGCTCTGCAACTCGACGCGCAGGTGCACCTTCTCGCCGACGTTCTCGGGCGTCACCGTCGCCCGGTCCGGACCCCATTTGTGATAATTTTCCGGACTGGTGTCGAGGCGCGGATTGACGGTCATGGTCCAGTTCAGGCGCCGCGCCGGTTTGCCCTGCTGGATGTTGGTAAGGAACTTCAGCGCCCGTGTGAAAATCCCCTTCTCATGCGCCAAGGGCACGGGCGCGTGCCATTCGAAGAAGTTCATGCCGATGTCGAAATCGAGCGACCAGTCGGCCTGGGTGGTGACCATGCCGGCATCCATCCACAGATTGCCGTCGCGCTGGTCGAGAATGCAGAAATCGCCCTGGCTCTGCCGCGTGATGTATTCCATCGGCCCGTAGGGCAGCGTCGACACGTCGCCGAAGGTGAAGCTGTCGTCGATGCCGAGCGGCCGGTTGATCCAGCGCCATCTGTCGCCGTCGCGCGTCAGCGTGAAGTGCTCGGGATAGCCTAGCGCCTGCTGTTCCATCAGCAGTTCGAGCAGGTCCCAGCCGGCCAGCGTCATGTGCGGCAGCGATTGGCAGCGCAGCGGATCCTCGGCAAGCACCAGGGCGCGGTCCTGCATCTCGGCGACATAGTGCTCGTCGACATCAATCAGGTTCTCCAGCACGCTGCCCTTCGGCCCGACGACATGCGGCTCGATGTTGACCGCATACATGTAGCTGTCTTCGTGGAACGGAAACGGAAACCGCCTGATATGCTCCGGGCTGTTGCGGAAGGTAAAGTCGTCGCGGAACGTTTCCTTGCGAAAGGTTATGCCCAAGCTCGCCTCCTATCTTTCCAGCACCAGCGACCTGCCCTCGAAGCGCGACACGCAGGGCATGATCTTCCTGCATGAACGATGCTCTTCCTCGCTCAGCCAATGGTCGTTGTGGATGAATTTGCCGTCATGCGAGATGACGTTGGTTTCGCACTGGCCACAGACGCCGCCGCGGCAGAGATAGGGCGGATCGACGCCGGCAGCCTCGATCGCCTCGAGCAGGCTCTGCTGCTCGTCGACGCGGATCGTCTTGCCGCTGACAACCAGCATCACATCGAACGGCGCGCCGGGCTGCGGTGCCGCGAAATGCTCGAAATGCACGGTTTCCGCCGGCCAGCCCAAGGCAGCGGCACGGTCGCACACCCAGCCGATCATGCCAGACGGGCCGCAGACATAGAGATGCGTGCCGAGCGGCTGCGACGACAGCAGACGGTCGAGCTCGATGCGCTCGTCGCGGTCGTCGTGATAGAGCCTGACCCGGCGGTCGTAGCGCTCTCTCAGCACATCGGCATAGGTGCCGAGCGACGCGGTGCGGCAGGTGTAGTGCAGCTCGAAATTGCCGCCTCCGGCCGCCAGTTGCGCGGTCTGCGCCATGAACGGCGTGATGCCGATGCCGCCCGCCAGCATCAGGTGCTTCCTGGCGCGCAGGTCGAGCGAGAACAGGTTGACCGGGTAGCTGATCACCATCTCCATGCCGGGCCTGACATTCCTGTGCATGAACAGCGAGCCGCCGCGGCCGGCATCGTCGCGCCGCACCGAGATCGTGTATTCGCGCGTGTCGAGCGGCGAGCCCATCAACGAATAGGGATTGAGCCGGGTCCGCTGGCCGTCGCGCATTTCGACGACGACATGGGCGCCGCCGGAAAATGTCGGCAGCAGCGCGCCGTCACGCCGGCGGAAATGAAAGCGGGTGACCAGATCGTTGATCGGGACGACATCGCTGACCACGACATCGAGCTTGGTGGTGCCGGTGCTCATCGGAAAATCTCCTCCATCGGAGGAATTTCGCTGCGATCCTCGGCATTGATGCAGACGCCCTGGAAGGCAGCGAGGCGCCTGGAATAGTGATCACGCACCAGCAGCAGCAGGCCGCAATGCGAACAGGTCGCCGGCTGCGTTATCACGTTCTCGGTGATGCCCTTGCAGTGGACGCATTGCATGCGGCGCGCCAGCGAGCCGCGATGCTCGGTCTGGATCGAGGTGTGGTCGATGCCGGCTTCGAGCGCCGCCTGCATGGCCTGGCCGATCAGCCCTTCGGTGCCGGCGAGATAGAGCCGCAGGCCCATATGCGCGTTGGCCAGCGTCTGCTTCAGCCGCGGCAGGGCGCTGGCAAAGGAATGCCCCTGATAGAACTGCGCCGGCTTCAGCGCTTCGAGCGCAGCGACATGTTTGCCGTCATGGCCGGGGATGAAGATGATATGGACATCGCCGAAAAAACCCGCTGGCGCCTTCGCGGCCAGGTCCGTTATCGCCAGCGCTCCTTCTGCATCCGCCACGAAAAGATGATGCTTGCCGGGCTGCGGAGACAAGGTTCCGTAGACCGGCCGGCTGATGATGCTTTTCGCTGCCATTGTCTCAGTATGCCTCAGCCTTTCGCCGTGCGCTTGGTCTTCTTCGGATCGTCGAACGGAAGCGGCTCAGCCGTCGCGCTGATGGCGCCGCTCTTGTTGCGGATTTCGAGCCTAGTGCCCTGGACGGCACATTCGACGTCGAGGCGGGCGATGCCCATCGATTTCCTGACCAGCGGCGAATACATGGCGCAGGTCACCACGCCGACCTTTTTGCCGTCACGATAGACCGGCGCCCCCTCGTCGGCCGGCTCCTTGCCTTCGAGCAGCACGCCGAAGATCTTGAAGCGTTCCTTGCCCTTGAGACGGTAGTGCTCCTCGGCGCCGCGAAAGCCTGTCTTGCCGGGGCTGACAGTGAAGTCGAGGCCGAGCTCCCACAGCGTATCGCCGGGACCCTCGTTCTCGAACGGATATTTCTGCGAATTGTCGTAGGGGTAGAACAACAGGTAGCTTTCGACGCGCAGCATGTCGAGCGTGGTGAAGCGGCACGGGATGATGCCGGCGCTCTTGCCCTCGTCGAGGATCCTGTCCCAGATCGTGCCGGCATCCTGGCCGCGGCAGAAGATCTCATAGCCGCGCTCGCCGGTGTAGCCGGTGCGCGAGATCATCACCGGAAAACCGAACAGCTGCGTCTGCATGTGATGGAAGTAGTTGAGGTCGCGAATACCGGGCACATGCTTTGCCAGATAGTCGACTGCGGTCGGCCCTTGCAGCGAAAGGTCGTGCAGATTGTCGTCGAAACGCAGCGAGACATCGCGGCCCATGGCGGCGCGTTGCAGCTCCTCATGGCCGGTGCCCGAACCGTGCACGACCATCCAGGAATTCGGGCCGGTACGGTAGAGAATACAGTCGTCGGTGAATTTGCCGGCCTCGTTCAGCATGCAGGCATAGGCCGACTTGCCGGGATAGATCTTTTCCACGTCGCGCGTCGTCGCCAGGTCGATCAGGTGCGAGGCGTGCGGCCCGGTGATGTGGACCTTCTTCAGGCCCGACACGTCCATCAGCCCTGCCTTGGTGCGGATGGCGATATACTCCTCGTCGGCATCCTTGTCGTAGGTCCAGGCGGTGCCCATCCCGCTCCAGTCTTCGAGTTTCGAGCCGAGCGCGCGGTGGCGGTCGGCCAAGGTCGAAAATCTCCAGGATGCCGTCATCCGCTCGTCCTCCGTTGTGATACCAGCTGTTCCCCGCTCCTGTGCGCGGAGGCCGGAGCATTGACCGAATATTGACCGCAAACGCAGGAGCCCCGCAATACCCGCAAGCAAATAATTTCATTGTCAGGCAAAATCCGTGCATGAAACAAACAGTTAGCCGATCGCAAAATTGGCTTGACAATTCCAGAATTCAGACAGAACTTATGAAAAAAATTTCACTCTCTTGAAAGAGCGCAACGGCCGGCCAATTCGGGACCAGACGTTGGAAAAAGGGGAAAACCGATGTCCGACCTGCACCAGCGCATTGAAGCGCTGTACCGTTCCGACGTGCGTGGATCCGTGCTCCTGATCGTCTGCCTGTGGGCGACGATCCTGTTCGTCCTGGTGATGACCTGGCCATACATACCTGACGCCGGGATCAAGCTCGTTGTCGCGGTCGCCGCCGCGGCCGTGCTGATCTTCAACACGGCCGCCATCCTGGCGATGGTCAATCACTATAGGGAAGACAAGGAGTTCATCTACGGTCTCGACATCAAGCACGCCGACGCGTTCCGCAACCGCAAGTCCTGAGGGGTAGAAAACATGTCGCGCTACACACCGCCGAAGCAAAGCAAGGCCGGGCAGATCTTCGATATCGCTGTCGTCGTGGTCGCTATTTTCGTCGCCTTGTGGCTGCCGCTCAA
The DNA here is from genome assembly GCF_004010325.2 of Mesorhizobium sp. M00.F.Ca.ET.216.01.1.1. Taxonomy (GTDB): domain Bacteria; phylum Pseudomonadota; class Alphaproteobacteria; order Rhizobiales; family Rhizobiaceae; genus Mesorhizobium. Next base: position 31,310 of record NZ_SADR02000022.1, on the reverse strand, counting down.
GATGGGCCTGGCGGGCGCGGCAAAATCTATCGACGCGCTCGACGCCACGACATGGGAAGCGCTCGGCCAGAACCCGACCATGGCGTCAATCTGGGAAAAGCTGGGCTACACGCCGGAGACCGCGCACGACATCATCCAGAACCGGTTCCACTACGTCATCGACTGGCCGACGCTGATCATCATGGCCGCGGTTCTGATCGGCTACTTCGTCTTCCTGTTCCGCGCATCAGACCGCGAATATCGAGACGTCATCAACGAAAAGTTCGACGACAAATAGAAGTTCGACGACGAACAAAATCGGGGAAGCATCGTCATGTGGACCGCACTCTCTTATGCATCGTGGGGCATCTCGATCGTGCTCGCGCTGTGGATGCTCTACGACTGGTTCAAGATCGACACGACCTTTTCCGAAGAGGTCCTGACCTCGTCGCGGGAAGGCGAACTTGAAGCCGTGTCCGAAAAACACCGGATCTGAGTGGGGATTGAACAATGACGATCACGCTTGAACCGGCAATACACGGCGACAGGGTTTCGCTGCTCAGAGTGCTCGGCCCGGCCCATGTCTGGGCACTGGGCGTCGGCATCGTTCTGGTCGGCGAATTCACCGGCTGGAATTTCGCGGCCGACAAGGGTGGCGCGCTGGCGGCGCTGATCGTCTGCTGGATCGTCGGGCTGCTCTACACCTCGGTCGCCATGATCGATTCCGAGGTCACCTCGACGGTCGCCGCCGCCGGCGGCCAGTACGCACAGGCAAAGCACATTGTCGGGCCGCTGATGGCGTTCAATGTCGCGCTGTTCCTGGTCTTTGCATACACAATGCTCGAAGTGTCGGACGCTATTTTGCTCGGTGACACGATCGTCGCCAAGGCCGCCGTCGAAGGGCTCAACCACAACGCCTTCATTGCTGCGACGATCGTCGTGCTGGCGTGGCTGAATTACCGCGGCGTGCTGATGACGCTCAACGTCAACTTCGTCATCACCGCGGTCGCCTATGTCTCCATCGTCATCCTGTTCTTCTCGGTCAGCCCGTGGACGCAAGGCGCGGTGCTGAAACTCAACGAACTGGTGACCCCCGGCAACGCCCTGCCCTATGGCTGGATCGGCGTCATCGCCGCTTTCCAGTTCGGCATCTGGTACTATCTCGGCATCGAGGGCACCACGCAGGCGGCCGAGGAAGTGCGCTCGCCGGCCCGCTCGCTGCCCTACGGCACCATGGCCGGCATGATCACGCTTTTGATCGCCGCCGCCATGACCTGGTATGTCTGCGCCTCGCTGATGCCGTGGGAATATCTCGGCATCACCTACTACCCGCTCTGGGATGCGGCCAAGCTGACCGGCAGCCCGTTGCTTGAGAACCTCCTGTTCATCGCGACGCTGCTTGCCGCGCTTGCATCCGCCAACGGCTGCATCAACGACGCCGCGCGCGCCTGGTTCTCGCTCGGCCGCGACCGCTACCTGCCGAGCTGGTTCTCGGCGGTGCATCCGAGATACCGTACGCCCTACCGCTCGATCCTGTTCCTGCTGCCGATCGCGCTCGCCTTTGCCTTCATCGCCGATCTCAACCAGGCGATTACCTTCTCCATCCTGTCGGGCGTGCTGCAATACACCTTCATGAGCATCAACATCATGATGTTCCGGAAGAAGTGGCCGCTGGGCAGCATCCAACGTGGCTACACGCATCCGTTCCACCCGCTGCCGGCCATCGTGCTGTTTTGCCTGTGCGTGGTCACCTTCTTTGCGATCTTCCTCGGCTTCGGCTCGCAGCTGATCGCCATGGTCGCTTTCTACTTCCTGATCTCACTGTGGTTTCATTTCTACCGCTACAAATTCGTGCGCCGCGGCGATCAGTTCACCATGCCGTGGCCGAAACCGCAGGGGTATTGAACGAGAGAGGGGAGAGCCCGCCCGGTTTGCGGGCGGGCGTTGGCGTGACGAGGTGCGTTAAGTGACATCGGCATTGCTCGCCGGGGCCGTCGCCCTGGCTCTCGTCCTTCACCTCGCCTGGCTTGCGCGCGCCAACCGCAGCAGGGCTACGGTGGCGCTTGCCGCCGACGAGGCCAGCGTCCGCGCCGTCATCACAGACGCGGCAAACATCTCGGACGGCGCCGCCGGCGTGGTCACCTGGGCCGGTTCGTGGAACGGCAGGCGCGTACAGGTGCGCACGATCGTCGACACGCTGGCGACGAGAAAACTTCCGGCTCGATGGGTGTCCGTGTCGATCACCGAAAAGGTGGCGGTTCCTGGCACGTTCGACATGATGATGCGGCCGGGCTCGCCGACGACCTTTTCCAACTTCGATCATCTCGACCATACGCTGCCGAAAGCGCCGGGAATTCCGGCTGAGGCGGTGCTGCGGACAGACCGGAAAGGTGTGCTGTTTCCGCAGGACGTTATCGCAAATCACCTCGATATCTTTACCGAGGGGCGTGCCAAGGAATTGCTGATCACGCCGAACGGCGTGCGCGTCGTCTGGCTGCTGGCGGAGGCGGAGCGGGCGCGCTATGGCGTGTTCCGGCAAGCCGAATTCGGCGGCGTCAGGCTCGACCCCGTGCTGATCGAAAGGTTGCTGGCGTTCGCATCGGCGCTTCGCGATGCCATCAGCCGGGGCGAACGTCAGGCCGCATGACCAGTTCTACCCCCTCGCCCGCACCGTCAAATCCGTATCTCGTCCTCGGCGCCGCGATCGTTTTGCCGGCAAGCGGACATGTCATCCTGGGCGTGCCTGTGCGCGGCCTGCAGTTCCTTTTCTTCATGGTGATCCTGGCTTGGGTGACGGCCAAGGTCGCACCGCCCGATGCCAGCTTCGTCGGCCGCCATGCCGGCGGCTTTCTGATCTATGCCTTGTCGATCCTGGATGCCTACAGGATCGCCCGCATTCGCCATGCCAAATGGATTCACAACGCCGGTCGGGACAACGATAGGGCGGGTGGCGACGCACAAGCAGACATATAACCACAGGAAAATTTTTTTCATACCAATTGAATTTTGTCGACTCATTCGATACATCAGAGGGAACAAACCTCGGGAGCCTGACATGTGCGGAATCGTCGGACTGTTTTTGAAGGACAAGTCGCTTGAGCCCCGGTTGGGTTCGATGCTGTCGGAAATGCTGATCTCGCTCAGCGATCGCGGTCCGGACAGCGCCGGCATCGCCATCTATGGCGCCCCGTCCGGCCACGAGGCCAAGATCACCATCCAGTCGGCAAAGCCGGAACGCGACTTTCGGGGGCTCGACACCGAACTTGCCAAGGCTATCGGAGCGCCGGTGAGCATCGCGGCGAAATCGACGCACGCTGTGGTCAGGACCACCCACGACAAGATCGACGAGGCGCGCGAGACGATCCAGGCGCTGCGCCCCGACATCCGCATCATGGGCGCCGGCGAGGTTGTCGAAATCTACAAGGAAGTCGGCCTGCCGGAAGCGGTCGTCGACCGTTTCGATGTCCGCAGCATGACCGGCACGCACGGCATCGGCCATACCCGCATGGCGACGGAATCGGCGGTGACGACGATGGGCGCGCACCCGTTCTCGACCGGCGCCGACCAGTGCCTGGTGCACAATGGCTCGCTCTCCAACCACAACAACGTCCGCCGCGAGCTGATCCGCGAAGGCATGAAGTTCGAGACCGAGAACGACACCGAGGTCGCCGCCGCCTATCTGTCCTCGAAGATGGCGCACGGCAAGAATCTCGGCGAAGCGCTGGAAGGCACGCTGAGCGACCTCGACGGCTTCTTCACCTTCGTCGTCGGCACCAAGAACGGCTTCGGCGTGGTGCGCGATCCGATCGCCTGCAAGCCCGCCGTCATGGCCGAGACCGAGCAGTATGTCGCCTTCGGCTCCGAGTATCGCGCGCTCACCAAGCTGCCCGGCATAGACAGCGCGAGGGTCTGGGAACCCGAACCTGCGACCGTTTATTTCTGGGAGCATTGAGCTCATGCCTGCAATCAACCTCTCCAAGGCCGCGCGGGATCAAAGCCATGCCCCGAGTCAGGCATCGCGCGTTTTCGACCTGGCCGAAATGTCGCTGCGCGAGCTCAACCAGGCGCTTCACAATCTCACCGCTGGTTCGAACGAGACCGCCTGGGAAGTGCTCAATCCGAAAGGCAGCCATTCGGTCGCCGTTGGCGTCGGCCAGCCGGTCACAATCGAGGTCCGCGGCAGCGTCGGCTATTATTGCGCAGGCATGAATGCCGGCAGCACCATCACCGTGCATGGTTCGGCCGGACCGGGCGTCGGCGAGAACATGATGTCCGGCTCGATCATAGTCAAAGGTGACGCCAGCCAGTATGCCGGCGCCACCGGCAGGGGCGGGCTGCTGGTCATCGAAGGCAACGCGTCGTCGCGCTGCGGCATCTCGATGAAGGGCATCGACATCGTCGTCCATGGCAATATCGGCCATATGTCGGCCTTCATGGCGCAGTCCGGCAATCTGGTGGTGCTGGGGGATGCCGGCGATGCGCTCGGCGATTCCATCTACGAGGCGCGGCTCTTCGTGCGCGGCAAGGTCGGCAGCCTCGGTGCCGACTGCATCGCCAAGGAGATGCGGCCCGAGCATCTTGAACTGCTGCAGAGCCTGCTCGACCGCGCCGGTGTGACCGGCGTCGAGCCGACGGAGTTCAAGCGTTACGGCTCGGCGCGCACGCTATACAATTTCAATATCGACAACGCCGACGCGTATTGAGGCAGCATGACCTATCGCAACCCGCCGACGACGCCGCGCAGATCCGCGACATTCGACGACTACACGCTTTCCGAAATCCGCCGCGCCGCGGCGACCGGCATCTACGACATCCGCGGCGGTGGCGCCAAGCGCAAGCTGCCGCATTTTGACGACCTGCTGGTCCTCGGCGCCTCGATCTCGCGCTATCCGCTCGAAGGCTATCGCGAACGCTGCGACACCAACGTCGTGCTGGGCTCGCGCCATGCCAAGAAGCCGATCGAACTGAAGATCCCGATCACCATCGCCGGCATGAGTTTCGGCTCACTGTCCGGTCCGGCCAAGGAAGCGCTCGGGCGTGGCGCGACGCTGGCCGGCACCTCGACCACCACCGGCGATGGCGGCATGACCGAGGAAGAGCGCGGCCATTCGAAGACGCTGGTCTACCAGTACCTGCCGTCGCGCTACGGCATGAACCCGCGCGACCTGCGCCGGGCGGATGCCATCGAGGTGGTCGTTGGCCAGGGTGCCAAGCCCGGCGGCGGCGGCATGCTGCTCGGCCAGAAGATTTCCGACCGCGTCGCCGAGATGCGCACATTGCCGAAGGGCATCGACCAGCGCTCCGCCTCACGCCATCCCGACTGGACCGGACCAGACGATCTCGAGATCAAGATCCTGGAATTGCGCGAAATCACCGACTGGGAAAAGCCGATATACGTCAAGGTCGGCGGCGCGCGGCCCTATTATGACACAGCACTCGCGGTGAAGGCCGGCGCCGATGTCGTCGTGGTCGACGGCATGCAGGGCGGCACTGCGGCAACACAGGAAGTGTTCATTGAAAATGTCGGCCAGCCGACGCTTGCCTGCATCAGGCCGGCGGTGCAGGCGCTGCAGGACCTCGGCATGCACCGCAAGGTGCAGCTGATCGTTTCCGGCGGCATCCGCAACGGCGCCGATGTCGCCAAGGCGCTGGCGCTCGGCGTCGACGCGGTGTCGATCGGCACCGCAGCCCTTGTCGCGCTCGGCGATAACGACCCGCGCTGGGAAGCCGAGTACAACGAACTCGGCACCACGGCCGGCGCCTATGACGACTGGCATGAGGGACGTGACCCGGCCGGCATCACCACGCAGGATCCCGAACTGATGAAGCGGGTCGATCCGATCGCCGCGGGGCGGCGGCTGGCGAATTATCTGAAGGTAATGACGCTGGAGGCGCAGACCATTGCCCGCGCCTGCGGCAAGAACAGCCTGCATAATCTCGAGCCCGAGGATCTCGTCGCACTGACGATCGAAGCCGCTGCCATGGCCGGCGTGCCGCTGGCCGGCACCAACTGGATACCGGGGAAGAACGGCTTCTAATAACAAACCACCAGATAGCAATAAGCGAGGAACTATAATGGGGAACGATCTCGCCGCCTTCGCCAAAGAGAAGGGCGTCAAATATTTCATGATATCCTACACCGATCTGTTCGGTGGGCAGCGGGCCAAGCTGGTGCCGGCACAGGCGATCGCCGACATGCAGAGGGACGGTGCCGGCTTTGCCGGTTTCGCCACCTGGCTCGACCTGACGCCGGCCCATCCCGACATGCTGGCGGTGCCGGATCCGGATTCGGTCATCCAGTTGCCGTGGAAACCTGAAGTCGCCTGGGTTGCCGCCAACTGCATCATGGACGACAAGTCGGTCGAGCAGGCGCCGCGCAATACGCTGAAGCGGGTGATCGCCGAAGCGGCAATCGACGGCATGCACATCAAGACCGGCGTCGAGGCCGAGTTCTTCCTGATCTCGCCCGACGGCAAAACGATTTCCGACGAATACGACACGGCGTCCAAACCCTGCTACGACCAGCAGGCGGTGATGCGCCGTTACGATGTCATCGCCGAGATCTGCGACCACATGCTGGCGCTCGGCTGGGGCGCCTACCAGAACGACCACGAGGACGCCAACGGCCAGTTCGAGATGAACTGGGCCTTCGACGATGCGCTGGCGACGGCCGACAAGCACTCCTTCTTCAAATTCATGGTGAAGTCTGTCGCCGAGAAGCATGGCCTGCGCGCGACTTTCATGCCGAAGCCATTCCAGGGCCTGACCGGCAATGGCTGTCATGCCCACATCTCGGTTTGGGACAAGGCCGGCAAGACCAATGTCTTTGCCGACAATGCGATGGAGCTCGGCTTGTCGGCAAAGGGCAAGAATTTCCTCGGCGGCATCATGAAACATGCCTCCGCGCTTGCCGCGATCACCAACCCGACGGTCAATTCCTACAAACGCATCAACGCACCGCGGACGATTTCAGGTGCGACCTGGGCGCCGAACACGGTGACCTGGACCGGCAACAACCGCACCCACATGGTGCGCGTGCCCGGCCCCGGCCGCTTCGAGCTGCGTCTGCCCGACGGCGCGGCAAACCCATATCTGCTGCAGGCCGTGATCATCGCCGCCGGCCTCGACGGCATTCGTTCGAGGGCCGATCCGGGCCAGCGCTACGATATCGACATGTACCAGTTCGGACATACTGTGGAAGGCGCGCCGAAGCTTCCGCTCAACCTGCTCGATGCATTGCGCGAGTTCGACAACGACAAATCGCTCAAGGCGGCGCTGGGTGAGGAATTTTCGTCGGCCTACCTAAAGCTGAAGCAGCAGGAATGGAATTCCTATGCTTCCCACTTCACCCAGTGGGAGCGCGACCACACGCTGGATATCTAACTGCCTGCGTGGCGCGAGCGACCTCGGAATAGACTTATGAAATACTCGATCTTCTCGCTCGCCCGCGCCGCATTTTCCGGCCACAAGACCTGGCAGCGCACATGGCGCGACGCCAGCCCGAAGGATCACTACGACGTGGTGATCATCGGCGGCGGCGGCCACGGCCTGGCGACGGCGTGGTTCCTGGCCAGCGAGTACGGCGTCAGGAATGTCGCCGTGCTCGAAAAGGGCTGGATCGGCTCCGGCAATGCCGGCCGCAACACCACCATCATCCGCTCCAATTACGGGCTTCCGGGCAATACCGGCTTCTACGAATTGTCGATGAAGCTGTGGGAGCGCATGGAGCAGGACCTCAACTACAACACCATGGTCAGCCAGCGCGGCGTCATCAACCTCTATCATTCCGATGCGCAGCGCGACGCCTATGCGCGACGCGGCAACACCATGCGCATCAACGGTATCGACGCCGAACTTCTCGACCTGGCCGCGGTCAGGAAGATGATGCCGTTCCTCAACTTCGACAATGCGCGCTTTCCGGTGCAAGGCGGGCTGCTGCAGCGGCGCGGCGGCACGGCACGCCACGACGCCGTCGTCTGGGGCTATGCGCATGCGGCGAGCGCGCTCGGCGTCGACATCATCCAGAACTGCGAGGTGTCAGCCTTTGTGCGCGACGCCAACGGTAAGGTGACCGGTGTCGAGACGACGCGCGGCAGGATCGGCGCCGGCAAGGTCGGCATGGCCGTCGCCGGCAGTTCGTCGCGCGTCGCGGCGATGGCCGGCTTGCGGCTGCCGATCGAAAGTCATGTGCTGCAGGCCTTCGTCTCCGAGGCTATCAAGCCGCTGATCCCCAATGTCATGACCTTCGGTGCCGGGCATTTCTATGTCAGCCAGTCCGACAAGGGCGGGCTGGTCTTCGGCGGCGACATAGACGGCTACAATTCCTACGCCCAGCGCGGCAACCTGCCTGTCATGGAGGACGTCTGCGAAGGCGGCATGGCGCTGATGCCGATGATCGGCCGTGTGCGGCTTCTGCGCCAGTGGGGCGGCATCATGGACATGTCGATGGACGGCTCGCCGATCATCGACAGGACGCCGGTGGACGGGCTCTATCTCAATGCCGGCTGGTGCTATGGCGGCTTCAAGGCGACGCCGGGCTCGGGCTTGGTCTTCGCCCACCTTCTGGCCCGCGACGAGCCGCACGAGGAGGCGGCGCGGTTTCGTCTCGACCGCTTCCGGCGCGGCGCGATGATCGACGAAAAGGGCCAGGGCGCCCAACCGAACCTGCATTGAGCGTGGGTAGAAGAGAATGCGTATAGTCTGTCCCTTCTGCGGCGAACGCGAACTCGGCGAGTTCACCTATCTGGGCGATGCCAAGCCGGTGCGTCCGGCTGCAAGCGCCTCGGAAGACGAGGTGTTTGACTACGTCTATCTGCGCGACAATGTCGCCGGCCAGATGAGCGAATACTGGTACCATGGCGGTGGCTGCCGGGCCTGGCTGAAGGTCACTCGCAACACGCTGACGCACGAGATTTCGGCGGTCGAACCGGCGGCTGGCGTCGGTGCCCGCAAGGTTGGCGCCTGATGGTCGGTCGCGCGCAGACACATCGGCTGGAAAAGGGTGGTCTCATCGACCGCTCTGCACCGTTGGGCTTTCGCTTCGATGGAAAGACCTTTGCCGGCTTCCAGGGCGACACACTGGCCTCGGCGCTGATCGCCAACGGCGTCAAGCTGGTCGGCCGTTCATTCAAGTACCACCGGCCGCGCGGCATCCTGACTGCAGGCTCGGAGGAACCGAACGCGCTGGTCGAGCTGCGCAACGGCGCGCGGCGCGAGCCGAACACCAAGGCGACTACGGCCGAACTCTATGACGGGCTCGAAGCCGCCAGCCAGAACCGCTGGCCATCGCTGCGCCACGACATGATGGCGGTGAACCAGCTGTTCGCGCCGATCTTCGTCGCCGGCTTCTACTACAAGACCTTCATGTGGCCGGCCAAGTTCTGGGAGGCGATCTACGAGCCGGCGATCCGCCGCGCTGCCGGCCTCGGACGTGCGTCAGGCGTTGCCGATCCCGACCATTACGACAAGGCATGGGCGCATTGCGACGTGCTGATCGCCGGCTCCGGCCCGGCCGGGTTGGCGGCGGCATTGGCCGCTGGCCGCAGCGGCGCCCGCGTCATCTTGTGCGAGGAGGATTTCGTGGTCGGCGGCCGCCCGCTTGCCGACGGCGGCACGATCGACGGCATGCCGGCAGCAGAATGGATTTCCCGCACACTCAGCGAGCTTGCCGCGCTGCCCGACGTCCGCATCATGACCCGCACGACGCTGTTCGGCGTCTATGACGGCGGCACCCATGGTGCGATCGAGCGAGTCAACGACCACCTGCCCTCGCCGCCCGAACACCAGGTGCGCCAGAGGCTGTGGCGGATCGTGGCCAAACGTTCGATCGTTGCGGCCGGCGCCATCGAACGGCCGATCGTCTTTGCCGGCAACGACACGCCCGGCGTGATGATGGCCTCGGCGGTGCGGAGCTATGTCGAACGCTACGCGGCGACGCCGGCAAGGCGCATCGCGTTGTTCACCAACAACGAGGATGGCTGGCGCACGGTCGAGACCGCGCTTGGCGCCGGACTGCAGATCGCGGCGGTCGTCGATGCACGCCCAGACGTATCCCCAGCCCATCGCGCGCTTGCCGCCAAAGCCGGTTTTCCCATAATGAATGGGTCCGTCGGTGGTGTTGACGGCGGCAAGCACGGCGTCCGGAAAATCACGGTGTCGCTGACCGGCGGCGCTCGCGCCGAAGTCGAGGCCGACGGGCTTGCGGTCTCGGGCGGCTGGAACCCAGCAGTGGGGCTGACCTCCTACCATCGCGGCCGGCCGAAATGGCAGAACGATATCGCCGCCTTCGTTCCGGACAGCGCCCCGCCGGGTATGGTGGCCGCGGGGGCGGCCAACGGCGCCTTCAGCCTCGGCGCCTGCCTGCGCCAAGGATTTGCCGCCGGTGCGGCTGCGGCACAAGACACCGGACGCAGCGGCAAGGCCGGCACAGCGCCGGCCGCCGACGACGAGGCGTTTTCGCTGACGCCGCTCTGGCATGTCGCCGGCAAAGGAAAGGCCTTTGTCGACTACCAGCACGATGTCACCGCTTCCGACATCGAACTTGCACAGCGCGAAGGCTTTGAATCGGTCGAGCACCTGAAGCGCTACACGACGCTCGGCATGGCCACCGACCAGGGCAAGACATCGAACGTCGCCGGCCTCGCTATCATGGCCGCGGTCAGCGGCAAATCGATTCCCGAGACCGGCACGACAATCTACCGTCCACCCTATGTACCCGTCGCCATCGGCGCCTTCGCCGGCCATCACCGCGACGAGAATTTCCATGCGACAAGGTTGACGCCGTCGCATCACTGGGCCAGCGAACAGGGTGCGGTGTTCGTCGACACCGGCCTGTGGAAACGGGCGCAATGGTATCCACGCCCCGGCGAGAAGGATTGGCTGGAATCGGTAACCCGCGAGGTCAAGGCAGTGCGCGGCGGCGTCGGCTTCTGCGACGTCTCGACGCTCGGCAAGATCGACGTGCACGGCCCGGATGCTGGCGCCTTCCTCGACCGCGTCTACATCAACACCTTCTCCAATCTTGCTGTGGGAAAGGCTCGCTACGGGCTGATGCTGCGCGAGGATGGCATCGTCTATGACGACGGTACCACGTCGCGGCTGGCCGAGGACCATTATTTCCTGACCACTACGACTGCCAAGGCGGGGCTGGTGATGCAGCATCTCGAATTCTGCCGGCAGGTGCTGTTTCCCGAACTCGATGTGCAGCTCACATCGGTCTCGGACCAGTGGGCGCAATTCTCGATCGCCGGACCGAAGACCCGAGACCTGCTCAGGGAGATCGTCGATCCGGCCGAGGACCTGTCGAACGAGGGCTTTCCGTTCATGGGCGCTCGGGAAGTCACGCTTCGCGGCGGCATCAAGGGACGGCTGTTCCGCATTTCGTTCTCCGGCGAGATGGCGTTCGAGATTTCCGTCCCGGCCCGCTACGGCGACGCGCTGGCGCGCAATCTTATGCTAGCCGGCAAACCTCTCGGCGTGACGCCTTACGGCACCGAGGCACTCGGCGTCATGCGCATCGAAAAGGGCCACGTCGCCGGGCCGGAACTGAACGGCACAACGACAGCCGCCGACCTCGGCTTGGGCAAGATGATGTCGACCAAGAAAGATTATATCGGCCGCGTCATGGCCGGGCGCGAGGCGCTCGTCGCACCGGACCGGCAGGTGGTGGTCGGCATCAAGCCGGTGGACAAGACAAGCCGCCTGCGCTCCGGCGCGCATATCATCCCGAAAGGCAGGACGCCCGGCCCCGACACCGACCAGGGCTATGTCACCTCGGTCTGCTTCTCGCCGGTGCTCGACCAGTGGATCGGACTGGGTCTTGTCGAGCGTGGCCGCGAGCGCATCGGCGAGATCGTCCATACGCATGATCCGTTGCGCGGCGAAGACTACGATGTCGAGCTGTGCAGTCCCGTCTTCTATGATCCGGATGGAGGGCGCCAGCGTGGCTGAGTTTTCGTGGGTTTCCCGCAGTCCGCTCGAACAGGGGCTAGTCACCGGCGTACATGGCGCGCGCGGTATCAAGGCCGGCGTTTTGCTTACCGAGATCCGCAATTTCGACCTGATCCAGGTGATGGCGCGGCGCGGCAAAGGAGTTCAAATGGCGAGTGCCGCCGAAGCCCGTTTCGGCGTTGCCGCCCCGGATGTACCAAAGGCGATCCAGACAGCGGACGCTTCGCTCATCTGGTCGGGGCCGGACCAGTATTTCGTCCTGTCGAAGGGCAGCAAGCACACAATGGACACCCTGACCCGGGCGCTCTCGCAATCAGCCTCGTTGTCGGACCAGTCGCACGCCCGCGCCCTGATCGGCGTCTCTGGCACGAAGGCGCGCGCCATGCTGGCGAAACTGTCGTCGATCGACCTGCACCCGCAGGCGCTCCCGATCGGCACCGCTGCCGCGACCTCGATCGACCACACCAGTGTCAATCTCTGGCGCGGCAATGATCGGCCGGACGGTCAGGCTGTGTTCAATCTTCTGGTGTTTGCGACTTTTGCGGAAAGCCTCTGGCACACGATGCTCGATGCGGCCGCTGAATACGGCGTCGATATCAGGCATTCCGAGGAATTTGCGTAGGTTCTCGACCATACCGGCACAGCCGGCGCGGCAGCTTCGCCTTGCCAAATCCGGCCTTGCTGCCTATTCTTGCTGCTAAAATAATTTCACATACAGGCAAATTTGTTTCTCGAACCCGGTTCTCGAAACGCAAGGCCAGAATGAGCCAGTCGCCCTACCCCGCCGTCGCAGCCGGACCGCCCCGGCCGAGCCTGATCCTGCGGCCCGGCCAGATTGCGCTGCCCCTCGGCATGGAGCGTTACCACGTACAAGGCAATGGCGCGGTGCTCATAGAGGTCGAGGCCGGCGACACCATCACCGTGCGCAACGTCGAAGGCGGCCAGGCCTGCGAGCTGCTGGTATGGGACAAGACCGGCACGACCGACCCCGGCATCTTCGGCGAGAAATCGAACAGCAATGCCGCCGGCATCAAGGCGCTGCTGACAGAAGGTGACGACAGCCTCGCAGCGCTGCGTCGCGGGCTCCAGAGCCGCCAGGTGCAGCTCGACCAAGCCAAGGCCGTTCGCGTTTTCGGTGGCACAACTCCTGCCGGCACCGAACAGGGTTTTGCCGTCGCGCGCGACGGCTCGATGGTCATCGCCGCGCCGGGCGGGCCGATGCTGGTCGACGGCCACGACACGGCAACGCCGCTCAGCGTCTTTGTCCGCCGCGCCACCATCCGCCCGGCGGCGAAGTCGCGGCTTGCCGATCCGCTGGCCGATCCGATGCTCGACCTGCGCGTCCATTCGGCGACGGCAGAATCCTATTTTGTGAGGGCTGGCGACTATCTGCAGATCATCGATGTCGATGGGCGCCAGTGCACCGACTTCCAGTGCTTTTCGGCGCGCAAGCTGGACAAGGGACGCGACCATCCGCTCGACGTGACGACGACCCGCACGCTGATGGGATCGAGCTATCCAATGCCCGGCCTGCATTCGAAATATTACGACCAGGACATGGAGCCGCTGGTCGAGGTGGTGCAGGACACATGCGGCCGGCACGATGCGTTCGCGCTCGCCTGTGCGGCCAAATATTACGACGACATCGGCTATCCCGGTCACCCCAATTGCTCGGAGAATTTCAACCGCGCGCTGGCTGACAAGGGCGTCACGCCTCGCGCCGGCTGGATGGCGATCAACTTCTTCTTCAACACGGCGATCGACGCGCATGGCGTCATGGTTTCCGACGAACCGTGGTCGCGGCCGGGCGACTATGTGCTGCTGCGCGCCCTGACCGACGTCGTCTGCGTCTCGTCCGCCTGCCCCGACGATACGACGCCGGCCAATGGCTGGAACCTGACCGACATCCATGTGCGGACCTATTCCGGCCAGCACAAATTCTCGCGAGCGATCGCCAGACGCATGACGCCCGATTCGGAACCGAAAATGACCCGCGAGACATCATTTCATTCGAGCTTTGCCAAGCACACCCGCAACTTCATCGAGTACCGGGGCTATTGGCTGGCCAATTCCTTCGCCAGGGAAGGCGCGATCGACGAATACTGGGCCTGCCGGCAGGACGCCGTGATCATGGACCTGTCGCCGCTGCGTAAGTTCGAGGTCACCGGCCCGGATTCCGAAGCGCTGCTGCAATACACGCTGACCCGCGACGTGAAGAAGCTCGGCGTCGGCCAGGTCGTCTATTCGGCGATGTGCTACGAGCATGGCGGCATGATCGACGACGGCACGCTGCTCAGGCTCGGCAAGGACAATTTCCGCTGGGTCGGCGGCGACGATCTTTCCGGCGAATGGCTGCGCGAGACGGCGAAGAAGCTCGGCCTCAACGTGCTGGTGCGCTCGTCCACCGACCAGATGCACAACGTCGCTGTGCAGGGCCCGAAAAGCCGCGACATCCTGAAAGAGATCATCTGGACCTCGCCGCTGCAGCCGTCGATCGAGGAGCTCGAATGGTTCCGTTTTGCGGTGGCGCGCATCGGCGGCGGCAACGGCGTTCCGGTTGTCGTCTCGCGCACCGGCTATACCGGCGAGCTCGGCTACGAGATCTGGTGCCATCCGCGCGACGCCGAAAAGGTGTTCGACGCCATCTGGCAGGCCGGTCAGCCGCACGGGCTGAAGCCGATGGGGCTACAGGCGCTCGACATGGTGCGCATCGAGGCCGGGCTGATCTTTGCCGGCTATGAGTTCTCCGACCAGACCGATCCGTTCGAGGCCGGCATCGGCTTCACCGTTCCGCTGAAGACCAAGACCGACGATTTCATCGGCCGCGAGGCGCTGATCCGGCGCAAGGAGAACCCGCAAAAGAAACTGGTCGGCCTCGACATCGATGCCAACGTCGCCGTCGGCCATGGCGACTGCGTGCATGTCGGCCGCGCCCAGATCGGCGAGGTCACCTCAGGCACGCGCTCGCCGCTGCTGAACAAGAACATCGCGCTGGCCAGGCTTGACGTCACCCATGCCGCGATCGGCACCGAGGTCGAGATCGGCAAGCTCGACGGCCACCAGAAGCGGCTGCCGGCGCGTGTCGTGGCCCTCGCCCACTACGATCCGCAAAAGACCCGACCGCGTTCCTGACCCAGGGCAACCAAGCCATGTCGATCGACAAATGACAGCAGTTATGCTATTGATCTAGGTATGGTGCTGATTTGCGCCGCGATCCGCCTTAGGCGGGTTTTTGGTTTCAGGCCCACCCCCAAACCCGACTTCTCAAACAGTCCCGCCGCCATTGGCAACCGCCGACAGCGTTGCGAAGGCCAGTCTGTTCACAGACGCGCTGTGCACAGCGTCACAAAACGCTTGACCTGAAAGCGTGCCGGATCAATCTTCACTGTTAAGAAAAAAATACGACTGAGTGGAAACACGAGCGTCGTCCAGAAAATGTCGATGGTGAAGCCTCGCGAAGTCGCGGCCGTCGCCGACGGGGAATATCGAAAAAAGGGGAAATCAAACACATGAGCACGATAGTCACTGCCCTGGCGCAGCCTGCCGAAGGGCAGTTGCATCGGAATATCGACTGGCGCGGCGCCTTCTGGGTGGCAAGCGGCGTTCCCGCCCTTGTGCTGTTTTCGATCGGCGGCATTGCCGGCACGACCGGAACGCTGGCGTTCGTGATCTGGACCGCGTCCATGATCATGGGCTTCCTGCAATCCTTCACCTATGCGGAGATTGCCGGCCTGTTTCCGAACAAGTCCGGCGGCGCCTCGATCTATGGCGCCACCGCCTGGCTGCGCTATTCCAAGTTCATCGCGCCGCTTTCGGTCTGGTGCAACTGGTTCGCCTGGTCGCCGGTGCTGTCGCTCGGCTGCTCGATCGCCGCCGCCTACATCCTCAACGCGCTGGCGCCGGTGCCGCTGTTCACCGACACTTCGCCGGAAGTGGCCGGCTATATCGCGGCGCATGCAGGAACCAGCGCCACTGATGCCATTGCGGCGGTGACCGCGACCGCGACACCGGCGATCCGCAACTGGACGCTGTTCAGCCACACGCTGGGTCCGGTCTCCTTCACCTTCAACGCCACCTTCTTCATCGGCGCGGTGTTGATGCTGATCATCTTCTCCATCCAGCATCGCGGCATCCTGGGCACCGCCAATGTCCAGAAATATATCGGCCTGTTCGTCATCATCCCGATGCTGATCGTCGGCGTGGTGCCGATCTTCACCGGCCAGATCGACTGGGCGAACTTTTCGCCGCTGGTGCCGCTGGCGGCAGCCTATGCGCCCGAGCCCGGCACCTGGAACGTCGCCGGCTGGACGCTCGTCCTTGGCGGCATGTTCATCGCCGCCTGGTCGACCTACGGCTTCGAGACCGCTGTCTGCTACACGTCCGAGTTCAAGAATCCCGGCACCGACACATTCAAGGCGATCTTCTTTTCCGGCCTGCTCTGCATGCTGCTCTTCATCCTGGTGCCGTTCACCTTCCAGGGCGTGCTCGGCTTGAACGGCATGCTGGCGACCCCGATCGTCGACGGCTCCGGTGTTGCCGATGCCTTGGCCGGCATGGTCGGCGGAGGACAGCTCATCCATAGCCTGCTGGTGATGCTGATGATCCTGGCGCTGGTGCTGTGCATCATGACGGCGATGGCGGGTTCCTCGCGCACGCTCTACCAGGGCTCCGTCGACGGTTGGCTGCCGCGCTACCTCAGCCACGTCAACGAGCATGGCGCGCCGACGCGGGCCATGTGGACGGACTTGGTCTTCAACCTGATCGTGCTTGCCATCGCTTCGGCCGACGCGACGAGCTTCTTCTTCATCCTCGCCGTGTCGAACTGCGGCTATATCATCTTCAACTTCCTCAACCTCAATGCCGGCTGGATCCACCGCATCGACAATGGCAATATCGCGCGGCCGTGGAAGGCACCGAGCTGGCTGCTTGGCGTCGGCGCGATCTTTGCCTATGTCAACGCGATCTTCATGGGCGCAGGCGCAAAGGTCTGGAACCCGATGGCGCTGTGGGCGGGGCTGATCACGGCTGCCCTGATCATCCCGGTGTTCTGCTTCCGGCACTACATCCAGGACAAGGGCAAGTTTCCCGACCACATGCTGGCCGACCTCGGTATGACATCATCCGATCTCGCGGTACGAAAGGCCGGGATGCTGCCCTATTTGACGCTGATCGCCGGCGTGGTGGTGATGCTGCTCGCCAACTGGCTGTTCGTTATCTGACGTCATCAAGATCGAGCGCGCATCGGCGCGCTCGACCTCCCTTCATACAAATGCTTGCCCGCGCCCGGCGCCTAGGGTCAAAACCCGATCACTCCGAACGACCGAGCTCGACGCGTTGAGGACCTTCCCTTGGGGCGGTGACCCGAAGCAGAAGGTCGCGCTGCCAATAAAGGGATGTCGGCTTCGCGCCGCAATGTCGCCGTCCAGCGATCCGCTCGCCAATCCTGGAAGCTGCCGTACGTTCACCTTCGGCAGATGTTGGGCACGAACGGCCGACATGGGGACTTTCCCGCCCGACAGCTTTTGGCAAGACCGGCGTTGATAGCTGCCTATCGCGATGGCCGCCGACATGATGGATTTGGTTGCTATCTGGCGGCGACATCATGCCACCGATTGGGCGAAGAAGAATATCCGCAGGGACGAGGCGACCCTCGCGAACGGCGACATCAACAAAGTAGCCCCGTACCCGATGGTGACCTTGGCCCCAAAGCCCGGCTTGGCTAGAGTTCGGAGCATGCTGAACGCCATTCACCACGTCGCGCTAATCTGCACCGACTACGACCGGTCGCGACGGTTCTATGTCGAACTCCTCGGCCTCGATCTGATCCGGGAAATCTATCGGGAGGAGCGGCAGTCATGGAAGGCCGACCTGCGGATCGGGTCCGCCCAGCTGGAATTGTTCTCCTTCCCTGTCCCGGTGATGCGGCCGTCCTATCCAGAGGCGACAGGCCTGCGACATCTGGCATTTACCGTGGTGAACCTCGATCCCGTCATTATGCGCCTGGAAGCCGCCGGCATTGCCGTTGAGCCAATCCGGATCGACCCATATACGGATCAGCGGTTCACCTTTTTCAGCGACCCAGATGGATTGCCGCTGGAACTCTACGAAGACCAATAAGGAACGTTTGCCCCTTTCGCGATCACGTCGTCGGAGGTGGGAACGCCACCTCTACTCTTGCGAACGGCAGGTTTCAGGAACGGCACTTGGCTCCTCGAACGACGGTCTTTCGTGACCGTTCTGGCCGATGATTCCGACCGGCGGCAGTCAGCAGATATAATCCGCCAACTCGGGTGCGTCGCCGGGCTCCTTGCCACTGGCTTGGGGCCGGACCGCACTGCGCCGCATAGCTGACATGCAGATCCTGGCTAACCTGGCCAGTAAGCGGACATTGACCAGCCGGCCAGCTCTGGCCTCTCAGCGCCCGATGAACCGCACAGTGGACGGATTCTGGCCTACGGACTCAGTCCGTCGCAGGCACGGAGTGATGCTCGTGTGCGATGCGCCAGTCGCCATCGACCTTGCGCAGGCCCACAGTTAGTCGGAACAGAAAGCCGTCCTTGTCTATAGGATTGCTGGACGAGTCAGGTCCGCACCACATGATGGCGACCGCGAAGGCGACGTCCGCGCCCGCGGTAACGGCGAGTTCCCGAAAGTCGAAGGCCGTACCGGGCTTGTGGTAACGGAAAAGCAGATCCCAGGTCTGTTCGTAGGCTTCGATGCCCCTGCATTGAAGTGGCGGCGGCAAGTCGAACATCACCATGTCCCGCTCATGGTGCGCAAGAATAGCGGGAAGCTCGTGCCGGCGGACAGCGTCCGCCCAGTCCTCGAGAAGGGCTTTGATCCGGGCTTCTTCGGCGTTGGCCTGTTCAGGCATGGTTTGGACTCCCTGTTGCGACCCTAGGACGAACGAAGGCTGGCAAATCCGACAACATCTGTACAGTCGTCCAAGCCGCTGAAGCTCACAGCGCCCGTTTCGGAAATTTAGGCCATTCGGCGCTTGGCCGTCGGCTTCGCGCCGCATATCGGCCGTTGAGCAGACCCTAGCCGCATCCCAAAACCAGACGTCCGAGAGCACAGGCGAGGCGGCACGTTTGCGCCAGTAGCCGAGGGGGAGCCAAGACAGCTTTGACCAAGTGGACATTTCGCTTTCGGTCGCGTCGTGACGGTCAGACCCTTGGCATGCCTTTTGGCCGCAGTGTTCGCTTCTGAGCGGCAATGCGGAACGGAGCGTTGGCTGCCCCGTAGCCTCGATAGCCGCGACGCTCGACGATCTCGAAGAAGAAACCTTCACCGTAGGCCTGGCTGTAGAGCTGGAAATAGTCGCCGCCCTCATCGCGATCGAAGAGGATGTTTCGGTCCCGCAGCCGGTTGGTGAATTCCGGGTCGAGGCCGTGGCGCGCTTCGAGATCATCGTAGTAGTTCGGTGAAATTTCCAGCGCATTGAAGCCGAGCTCGGCCAGGCGGGTGGCGGTCTGGAAAATATCGCGGCTGGCGAAGGCCAGATGCTGCATGCCGGAGCCGAAGCTCTCGGCGACAAAATGGCCGGCCAGCGTCCTGCGGTTCTCCGCACCGTTCAAAGTAAGCCGAAGCCGGCCACCATCGTCGCTCTCCACGACCTGGCTGCGCACGACGCCGGCCGGATCGATCACATCCACCATGGGCAATTTTCTCGTCCTGAAGATCGATGCGTAAAAAAGCAGCCAGGTCAGCATCTCCTCATAGTTCATCGATTGAGCGAGGTGGTCGATTGCCATCAGCCCGGCATCGTCGCCAGCGTCGGCGACCGGTTCGAATTCGATCTCCCAGACTTTTGCCAACTCGCTCTTGCCGTCGATGAAGTAGATCACGCCGCCTCCGACCCCGCGTATTGCCGGTATCGCCAGCTCATCTGGGCCATGGCGCTGCTCAAAGGGCTCGGCGCCCAATGCGCGAGCGCGGGCCACGGTTGCGGCCGCATCGTCGACCTTCAAGCCGAACGCATAGGCAGAAGCGCCGTGAACGAGATACGAGGAGTGCGCCAGCCCTTCTTTTTCGGTGTTGACGACAATGTTGATGTCGCCCTGGCGAAGCAGCACCACATCCTTGCTCTTGTGGCGGCCGACCAGCGAAAACCCCATCGCACGCAGAAGCAGCACCAGCTCTTCAGCCTCGGTCTCGTTTGCGGCGAACTCGACGAATTCGATACCGCTGACCGCGACACGTTCCGGCAAGGCCGGCACGTCGATCGCGATGTCGGGCTCGGCGCGTGCAACCTGGTCCATGAGGTAGATTAGGGACCTGTGGCCATCGACCGCGATAGACCTGGGCGATCCACCGCGGAACTGGTCGTTGAATATTTCGAGCGACAACGGTCCGTCGTAGCCGGTTGCCGCGACCGCTCGCATGAAGTCGACCACCGGCAGGTCACCTTCGCCCGGCATGTTCCGGAAGTGGCGGCTCCAGTACAGCAGGTCCATGTCAATCAGCGGAGCGTCGGCAAGCTGGACAATGAAGATGCGATCGCCGGGGATGGCGCGGATCGACTCCAGATCCACCCGTCGGGCCAAGGTGTGGAAGGAGTCGAGGATCAGTCCGATGTTGGGATGGTTCGCCCGCCTGACGATCTCCCATGCGTCGCGATGGTCGCTGATATGCCTCCCCCAGGCGAGCGCCTCGTAGCCGACGCGAAGGCCGCGCCTCTTTGCCCGTTCGCCAAGGTCGCAGAAATCGTCGGCGGCACGGTCGATGCCGCCCACCGCCAACGGCGAGACATTGGAACACACGAGCATCAGCTCCGTGCCGAGTTCTTGCATGAGATCGAACTTGTGCTCCGCTCGATCGAAGGCGCGGGAACGTTGCTGTTCGGGCATTCCTTCGAAATCGCGGAAAGGCTGGAACAGTGTGATCTCCAGGCCATGATCCCTGATCATCCGCCCGACTTCGGCGGGGCTGCCGTCGAAGGCAAGAAAGTCATTCTCGAATATTTCCACCCCATCGAAGCCGGCAGCAGCGATTGCCGCGAGCTTCTCGCGCAAATCGCCGCTGATCGACACGGTGGCGATGGAGGTCTTCAAGGTCATGGCACCTTCGATGCCGCCGCGAGCAGATCCAAGACCGCACGAACCGCAACAGGATAACCGCGCGGACCCAGCCCTGCGATGACCGCCGTCGCGACCTTCGACACGTAGGAGTGGTGATAGTGGGCCTCACGCCTATGAATGTTCGAGATGTGAAGCTCGACGATCGGGCCGGAAAACATCTTTAGGGCGTCGAGGATCGCAATCGACGTGAAGGAGAGACCGGCCGGGTTGATGACGATCCCGGCTCCCTCGTCGATCGCTTCGTGGATCCAGTCGATGATCTGGGCCTCGCCGTTCGACTGATGGAAGCGGACGGGCGTGTCGCCGGCCGCATCGCGGCAGATGACCTCGATCTCAGCCAGCGTCGTCGTGCCATAGATTTCCGGCTCGCGCTTGCCGAGCCGGTTCAGGTTCGGGCCGTTGATCACGTAGATGGGCTTCGTCATGACGGCTCCTTTGACTTCGATCAGCCCTGGTAGCCCAGCAGCCGGGGCAGCCAGAGCACGAGCCCCGGGAAAAAAGTGATGAGAACCAGCGAAGCGATCATCGCCCACAGGAACGGAAGCACGTCGCGGACGATGTCCCTCAGCGGCACTTCGGCGATCCTCGTCATGATGAACAGCAAGAGACCATATGGCGGCGTCACCAGGCCGAGCATGATGTTGACCACCACCATGACGCCGAAATGCACCATGTCGATGCCGAGAGCGCGCGCCGTCGGGATAAGGACGGGCACGATCACGAGGAGAATCGTGGTGCCTTCGAGCACGCAGCCGAGCAGCAGGAGCAGGATATTGACCAGGATCAGGAAGCCGATCGGCGAAAGATCCCAGCTTGTGAGAACGGCCTTGATCGATTCAGGGATGTTTTCGACTGTGACTACATAATTGAAGACCAGGGCGCCGGCGATCAGCATGCCGATCGAGGCCGAGGTGCGCGCGCTGGCCAGCACGGAACGGTAGAAGTCGGCGAAGCTCACACTGCGGTAGAGCACGACAGAGATGACCAGGGCATAGGCCGCAGCCACGGCCGCCGCTTCGGTCGGCGTGGTGGCGCCGGTGTAGATGCCGCCGAGAAGGACGACCGGCATCATGAGCGAGGGGAAGGCACGCCAGCTAATGCCCGGCAGTTCGCGCAGCGGTGTCGGCGCCTCTATCGGAAAGTTGTTGCGCCGCGCCTGGTATGCCACGATCCCCATCTGCGCCGCCGCCATAAGCAGGCCGGGGATGACGCCGCCGAGGAACAGGTAGCCGATCGAGGCATCGGACACGAGCGCATAGATGACCATGGGGATCGATGGCGGGATGATCGGCCCGATGACCGAGGTCACGGCCGTCAGCGCCGCAGCGTAGCTCGGCGTATACTTGCCGTCCTTGGTCATCATCATCTGCATCATCTTGCCGGTGCCGGCAGCATCGGCGATGGCCGATCCCGACATGCCCGCAAAGATAATGCTCTGGACGACGTTGACGTGGGCAAGCCCGCCCCGGAACCGGCCGACCACGGCATCGCAGAAGCGCAGCAGGCGCTCCGTCATCGAGCCGATGTTCATCAGCTCCGCAGCCAGGATGAACAGCGGCACGGCGAGGATGATGTAGTTGTTGTACATCCCGTTCAGCAACTGCTCGGCCGCCGTCCCCATATCGAGCCCTGCCAGCAGCAGATAGAGGATCGAGCCGGCGATCATGGAGTGCCCGATCGGCAGGCCGAGAAAGGCAAGCACGGTGATCGCGACGACCGAGATCGAGAACGGGCTGGCGAAACTCATACGCCCGACCCCGCCTTGGTGGGATCGAATTCCTTTGGCGCCTTGCCGAACACGGCCTGCCAGGACAGCCAGAGGTAGCGGACAATGATAGCCAAGACGAAGATGACATAGATCGAGAACAGCCAGTCGAAGCGGATCTTCAGATAAGCGGTCTTTTCGACCTTCATGAACGTCACGTAGTCGAGCACGGCAGGAAACGAAATCGCGTAAAGCGCAATGAGCGATGCCGCCGCGATGAGGAACATGATGCGCCGAACACGCGGTGGGGCCGATGCGTAAAAGAGATCGAAGCGGATCTCCTCTTCCTCGCGGACAACAAAGGCTGCACCCCACAGCACCAGCCAGATCCACAGGATCACGCTGATTTCGTTGGTCCAGCCGATCGGCATGTTGAGCAGGTAGCGAAAGACGATCTGCAGCAGGAACGCTGCGAACATTGCCGCCAGCATGACGGCGAGGACGTTCTCGGCGCGCCGGTATAGCCAGCGGCCGAGGTTTCGGAGCGAAGGGTTCACGCGCGAGTCTCCGCCAGTGAAAGCCATAAGTGGAATGGAGGAGGCGCGGTTGAAGGCAATCCCCACCGCACCTCCGGCTTACAGCGCATTGATCTTGTCGACCATGCCGGCCGGCCAGTCCTTGGCGAGATCCGACGACAGGTATTTCTCCTGAGCGTATTTGCGGAACGCAGCGATATCGGGTTCGTAGAGCTTGAGGCCCTTGCCCTTGAACGACTCAACGAGCTCCTTCTCACGCGCAAGGTGCCTTTGCGTGCTGGATTCGATGGCGGCGTCGGCAGCGGCCTGGAATTTCGCCTGCTTGTCGGGGCCCATGTCGTCCCACACCTTCTTCGACACGGTCAGCAGATCGAAGCCGACCAGGTGCGATGTCAGCACGATCTGCGACATGACCTCATAGAACTTCATGTTCTCGACATTGGGCAGCGGATTGTCCTGGCCGTCGATCGCACCGGTCTGCAGCCCAGTGTAGACCTCGGCGTAAGCCATCGCGACGGGATTGGCTCCGAGAGCGGCGCCGAGGAACTGCCAGGCGTCGCCACCGGGCATGCGCAGCTTGATGCCTGCCATGTCGGCCGGCGTGGTGATTTTCTTGTCCGGCTTGAGGCCGATCTGCCGGGCGCCGAAATAGGTTGGCCCGAGCACGCGCACGCCAAGCTGGTCCTCGGTCATCTTCTTCATCTCTGCGCCGAGATCGCTTGCGAAGAAGGTTTTCAGATGCGCAGCGTCGCGAAACAAATAGGCGGCGGTGACAATCGACCATGCCGGGATCTGCTTGGAGATATCCTGCGGTGCGATGTTGCCCATCTCAAGATTGCCGCGCTGCAGGGCAACGAGTTCGGTACCCTGCTTGAACAGATTGCCGCCGTAGTAACCCTCAAAGACGAAGTCGTCCTTGATCGCGTCGGCGAACATTTTCATCATGTCGGCGCGGATGTCCTGTTCGGAGAACACAGCCGAGAAGCGCAGTTTCGGCTTATCCTGGGCGAGTGCCGGAAAGGCTGCCGTCGTGGCGAGCAGGCCGGCCCCGACCAGGAGTTCGCGGCGTGTTGCATTGAAAGTCATGTTCTTTCCTCCCTATTGGCTATTGTCCAAATCTGTGGCGTCTGGCCCACGGCCCCTCCCAAAGGCGGCAAACGCCGCCTTCATCCGTTCAACATCGGGCGCAAGCCCGGTGAAAAGTTCAAAAGCCCGCACCGCCTGGAACACGGCCATGCCCTCGCCACTGAGCGTGCGGCAGCCCCGTTGCCGTGCCGTCCTGAGCAGTTCCGTTTCGAGCGGCAGGTAGACGATGTCGGCCACCCAGCACTCCGCTCGCAATAGATCTGCGGCGATCGGCATGCCGGGCAACTTTGCCATGCCGACCGGTGTTGCGTTGACGATGCCGTCTGCGCGACCCGAGGCCGCAGCGAGGTCGGTTACCACCTCCACCTTTTGGGTGCCGCCGACCGACCTAAGCCGGGACGCCAGCGCTTCGGCCCGATCAGTCTGCACGTCGGTTACAAGCAGCGTCTCGACGCCGCTTTCCAACAAAGCCTGGGCCACCGCTGCACCGGCGCCGCCGGCTCCCAGCAGCAGCACCTCCCGATGCTCCTGTCCGGCCAGCCCGTGGCGGAAACTCTCCTTGAACCCCCACTTGTCGGTGTTGTGGCCGATGCGACGGCCGCCCCGGAACACCACAGTGTTGACCGAGCCAAGCATCTCGGCCGCCTCGGAAAGTTCGTCGAGCAGCGGGATGATTTCCTGTTTGTAGGGGAACGTGACGTTGAAGCCAGTGAAGCCGAAGTGCTCGGCAAAGGTGATGAGATCAGCCAAAGGAGGCGCAGTCTCGCCCATCGTTTCTGTATCGAGCAGCGTATAGACGCAGGAGAGCCCCTGGGCGCGGCCTTCCGCCTCGTGCATCGCGGGCGTCCTGGAAAGCTGAATTCCACGCCCGAGCAAGCCGACCAATATGCGGCGCGAGCCGGGAGATGTTTCCCGGTTCTCGACAGTGGTGGCCAAAAGGGCCAAACGATCCTCCCAAATCGAACTGGGCACACTTTGTACCAGTTAGTTAATTGCGTCAACAGCTTTGTACCATTCGGTTAATTTGCTATAAGCTATGCTATGTGCCGATCCACGGTTGCGAGAAGCGGACATGAATGACGATATGATGCTGAACGAGAAGGCGGTGGCAGGCGGCCGCAGCGGGTGGAAGCAGGATCCCGCAGGCGTTCAAAACAACATACTTGCGGTGGCGATGACCGAGTTTGCCGCAAACGGCCTCTCCGGCGCGCGCATCGACGAGATCGCAGCTAAGACGCACACGTCAAAGCGGATGATTTACTACTATTTCGGCGACAAGGAACGGCTCTACGGCCGGGTCCTCGAGGAAGCCTACCGGCAGGTTCGAACCGGCGAGGAGGCGTTGGAGCTTGATCACCTGCCGCCGGTCGAGGCACTCAAGCGGCTCGCCGAGTTCACATTCGATCATCACAGCCGCCATCCGGATTTCATCAGGCTCGTGATGATCGAAAACATCCATCATGGCGTGTATCTCGAACAGTCTGAGCTGATCGGACTGTTGAATGTAGGGGCTATTCAAAAGCTTGAGGCGATTTGCCAGCGCGGGCGCGCGGATGGTCTTTTCCGGGAAGACGTGTCGCCGCTCGAACTGCACTGGCACATCAGCGCGTCGAGCTTCTTCAACGTCTCCAACCGGGCCACCTTCTCGCGCATTTTTGGCAGCACACTCTACACCGTGGACGGGCAGCGCTCACTGCGAGATCATCTGGTGGAAATGGTCGTCGGCCTTGCGCTGAAACCCGAGCGCGCGAAGGGGCGCGCTCGTGGAGCAGCGCGCCCCTGACCGTCGTGCCTCCCTGACATTCAATTTGGAAGCCGAGAGGCTGCTCCGGGCCAGCTTCAATCCTTAGTCCACCGGGCCTAACCGTCCGCTTCGTTCTTCGGACGCCAAAAGCCGCCAATCCGCTTTCGGCCCACGGCGGACGCTGGTGAGGTCAGTCGTTTCATTTCAGCGCAACCAGTTCTATAATCCGTCGGGGATGGGCCAGATCGATGGACCGCAAGCTTTCCGCCATTCTCGCCGCCGATGTTGTGGGCTATTCCACCCAGATGGAACGCGACGAGGCCGGCACGTTCGAGCGCCTTCGTGCTGGACGCAAG
This sequence comes from Mesorhizobium sp. M00.F.Ca.ET.216.01.1.1, assembly GCF_004010325.2. GTDB lineage: Bacteria > Pseudomonadota > Alphaproteobacteria > Rhizobiales > Rhizobiaceae > Mesorhizobium. Next base: position 4,875 of record NZ_SADR02000022.1, on the reverse strand, counting down.
GAACTGTTCGAACCCGAGATTGCCCGCCACCACGGCCACATCTTCAAGCTGATAGGCGATGGACTGCTGGCCGAATTCGGCAGCGTCGTGGACGCGGTCGAATGTGGCGTGTCGTTGCAGCGCGGCCTGGTGGAACGCAACGCCGCCGTTTCCGAAGATCATCGGATTCGCGTCAGGATCGGGATCAATCTCGGCGAGGTGATTGTCGAGGGCGAGGACCGGTATGGCGAGGGCGTCAACGTCGCTGCCAGGCTTCAACAGCTAGCGGAACCTGGCGGCATTTGCGTCTCAGGAAAAGTCGCCAAAGAGGTCGAGAAGAAGTTGGCTTTCGGCTTTGAGCCGATGGGCGAACAGAAGCTGAAAAACATCGCCGAACCGGTGCAGGCATACCGGGTGCTGCTCGATCCCGCGGTGGCGGGAAAACCTCGGGATGATGTCAATCGACACCCACGCTTCTGGCGCTATCTGGCCGTCTCTGTTGGGGTCTTTGTTGTCGCAGTCGGCCTTGCAGCAGCCTGGTGGCGACCGTGGGAGCCGACGATTCGGCCCGCCGCTTTGGCGGCCAACGCGAAAGCCGACGCCCGGCCATCCCTCGTCGTGCTTCCATTTGACAATCTCAGCGACGACAAGGCGCAAGGCTATCTGGCAGACGGTTTCACCGAAGACCTGACCACAGAACTTGCACGCATACCCGGCTTGTTCGTCGTGTCGCGAAACGCGGCTTCCGCCTACAAGGGTAAAGAGACTAAACCCGCAGAGACCGCCGCAGCGCTTGGTGTCCGGTACATGCTGGAGGGCTCGATACGTCGGGTCGGCGATGACATGCGTATCAATGCTCAATTGGTCGACGGCTCGACCACCGGTCATCTCTGGGCGGAACGTTTCGACGGCCAGTGGGCGGATGTCTTTGCGCTACAGGACAAGGTCGTCGCCAGCATCGCAGGCGCGCTCAAGCTCCGTCTCGTCAGCGCCCAAGGTAAGGCAGACTTCGCAGGGGGCACGCGCAATCCCGCAGCCTACGAAGCTTACCTCATGGGCATGGAAATCTATAACAGTCGCAATACTCCAGAGGAGTTTGCGCAGGCGGTGAGGTTGTTCCAGCAGGCGCTGGAACTCGATCCGAATTTCGGCGCGGCGGCAGCATCGCTCGCATGGGCCTATTGGGAGATGGACGGGCCGCGGGTCAAGGCTTTGGCCGTTTCGGACATTAGCGCGCTTTACAACGTCTACAAGTACCTGGAGCAGGCGGCCAAGCATCCTTCGCCCTCCTACTATCAGCTCGTCGCCAGTTTGCTGGTTCGCGAGCACCGGTCCGATGAGGCAGTCGCGGTTATGTTCAAGGCAGTGGCGCTCGACCCTAGCGATCCCCTGAACTATGTCGGGCTGGCAGAAGCCCTGAGTTTCAATGGCAGGCCGAACGAGGCGCGCGACTATCTCGACGCGGCCAACCGTGTCGACCCAGGCGGCAATGACCATCGGCACTACCAGACTGGGCTGGCTGCATTTGGCCAGGGTCGTTTCGAGGAAGCCGTCGACTACCTTGAAAGGATCGATCTCCAATCACCCGATCCTTGGCCGAAATTCTACGGTCTGCAGGTGTTGGTTTCGGCCTATGCACATCTCGGGCGCAGTGACCAGGTCGCCGCCTATAGCGACAGGCTAAGGAACGTTATGTTGGAACGAAAGGATGGAGGGGCAAATCAGCTGGTCACGCAGAGGTATTTTGTGTTCAAGAACCCGGCTGACATCGGCCGCCTGCTGGACGGCCTGGACAAGGCCGGTTTGCCGGAGTTGCCGGAACAGCTCGATTTGGACGCGAAGGACCGGCTTACCGGTTCGGAGATCAGGTCGCTCATCCTCGGTCGTGACCTGCGCGGAGGAGGCGCATGGATAGATAAAAGAACCAGTTGGGTGCAGGAGAACTTCCTGTGCGACGCTATTCCGAGAGTTCAGACAACCTGCGGCGCGATCTTCCGGAATCCTGCCGGGACGCCGGAGCGGGGCCACGAGTACACTGCAGTTTTCCGTTTTGATCGTTTTGAGTTTTCGACCATCAAATGAGACGATTTGAGAAAGTCGCGTTCCTCGGAAAAGTTAGTTGGCGCACGCAGGACCTAGCGAGCGATGGCATAGTTTGTGGTCTTGTTTGGACAACCACAGCGGCGACTCCGACTCCACGGGTTCCATCACGGGCAACTTCGTGGGTACCTGGTAGGGGCCGGCGGCACTGCCGAATGAGCAAGCTGCGAGCGGCATGGGGAGCGTTCGATTTCCTTTCCGCACGCGCTCATTTCGAGTAAGGCTATGACTGGGCGCCTTCCGATCGCGCGGGGACGGCGCTGTTAGGTGGCGGCGTGACTGTGATCGGCTTTGATTGCAGCGTTTGCCATCCAAGATTGCGTGCTTCGAGGCTGGAACATGGAACACAGGCTCGCGGCGGTGCTGGCAGCCGACATGGCTGGATACTCTCGGCTCATGGAAGCCGATGAGAGTGGCACCCTTGCGCGGCTCAAAACGCACCGGATCGAACTCATTGATCCGGCAATCGCCAAGAACCAGGGCCGCATCATCAAAACCACCGGTGACGGCATGCTGGTCGAGTTCCAGAGCGTGGCAGATGCCGTGCGCTGCGCCGCGGAGGTGCAGATCCGCATGCGCCGCCGCAACGCCGACGTGCCGGACGCCGGACGCATTCAGTTCCGGATCGGCATCAATCTCGGCGACATCATCTTCGATGAGGGCGACATTTATGGCGACGGCGTGAATGTCGCCGCCCGGCTGGAGCAGATGGCCGAAGTCGGCGGGGTGTGCGTCACCCAAGCCGTGTACGAACAGGTCTTCGACCGGCTCGAAATCAGGTTCGAGGACCTCGGCGAGAAGGCCCTGAAGAACATCTCTCGCCCGATACGGGTCTGGCGCGCGGTGCTAGACGATGCAGCCGATCCGCGAGCGGGGGACGGCTCGGCCCGGCGCAGCGTGGTGAAGCCGTCGATTGCGGTCCTACCATTCGCTAATATGAGCGGCGAATCCGAACAGGAATTTTTCGTCGATGGTCTGACCGAGGATATCATCACGGAACTTTCGCGCCGGCACGAGCTGTTCGTCATCTCGCGCAACTCCACCTTCGTCTACAAAGGGCAGTCAGTAAACCTCCGTGAAATCGCCCGGCAGCTGGGCGCGCAATACCTGGTGGAGGGCAGCGTCCGCAAATCGGGCGGTCAGCTCAGGGTGACGGCGCAGCTGATCGATACTGCCACCGATACGCACATCTGGGCCGAGCGATACGACCGCAAGCTCGACGATGTTTTCGCCATTCAGGACGAACTAACCGCAGCGATCGTGGCCACGCTGCCAGGCCGCGTCGAGGCCGCGCAGCAGGACCTCGTGGCGCGCAAAATACCTGCCAACATGGCAGCATACGAATGCGTGCTCGCTGCCAAGGTCCGCCACCATCGCAGCACTCGAGCCGAGAATGAGGAGGCGCTGAAGCTGGTGACCCGAGCGCTAGAACTCGACCCCGAATACGCGCATGCCCATGCCTGGCGGGGCTGCATCCTGGGGCAAGCTTGGGGCTACGGCTGGTGCACTGATAAGGACGCCACTTTCGACGAAGTCGTCCGTGAGCTTGAGTTGGCGCAAGTGCTGGACGTCAACGATGCGGACGTCCAACGGATATTGGCGGCCATTAACATCGGCCGCAACGATCTGACGAAGGCTCGGCACCACCAGGAGCGGGCTCTCGCACTCAATCCAAACTACGATCTCGTCGTGGTCCAGCACGGCGAGCTTTTGACTTGGCTCGGTCGCCCCAAGGAAGGGGCCGACTGGATTCGCAAGGCGATGCAGTTGAACCCTCACCATCCAGAACGCTTCTGGAGCCATCTTGGGAAAGCTCACTTTACAGCCCACGAATATCCCGAAGCAATCGAGGCCTTCATGCATCTGTCGAAGATGGATGCCAACCAACACGCCTTTGTCGCGGCGGCCTATTACTGGCTGGGCGATCGGACCGCTGCGTCCGCTCACCTCGCTCAAATAGACAAGGTCGATCCGGAATTTACGATTGATGCGTTCGTCTCTTCCCTGCACTACGAGAACGAGGCGGATCTTAATCATCTAGTTGATGGACTGAAGTTTCCCGAAGCGGCGCAGGTGAAAGCATAGTATTCGAACCTCGCGAGCGGGCGATGTTAGGGTAGTCTGTAATATAGCAGCGGAGGAGCCTGGCGGCGTCCCCACTAGGGAGCGACTATTGTGGTTGTGCGGTTGGCTCTGGCATCCCGCGGGCACGTGTAGGTCCGAACTTGCTGCTCGGGCTATCGTGCGTTGACTTGACCGCTCTATGCCGAGACGGGGCGGCTCTGATCGGGCTATGGTGCTCGGCTGGATTGCCGGACTGAACGCTTGATCTCCGATATTGACGCAAAGCCGCCCGCGGTATGCTGGAGGCGAAGGTCGGCTTTTCAGTCCAATCACCCCGAAAGCGGATCTTCCACTTTCGGCCCAAATCCCGCTACGTCCGCTTCGCGCCGCACGGCAGTCATTCCTAGGGTCCTGTCCATTCACCAAAGAACGAACCCGCTCGCGGGAGGGGCGCGGGGTTTGAGGCGTGAGCTTCGTTGGCAGCGTCGGTGAGGCTTTAATCGATCAGGGGTGACGGACGGCCATCGGCCTCCGAGCATGAGTGTCAACCTTCAGCTTGAGAGGAGCATCCGATGACCGTCCCTACGCATCCATCCGGCAGCGCACTTCGCGAGCGCATGATCGAAGACATGTCCCTGCGCGGCTTCACCGAGGATACGCGCCGTGACTATATCCGTTGCGTGAAGGCATTTGCAGCCTTCATCGGGCGCTCGCCCGACACCGCGACGGCTG
>NZ_SADR02000227.1 GCF_004010325.2 Mesorhizobium sp. M00.F.Ca.ET.216.01.1.1 | reverse complement strand
CTCAAGCCATTCTAGAAATACGGCTGCGTCTATAGGATCGCCCCGCCCGTTCGACTTATCCCACAAGGCAAGATTGCCGAGAAGCCCTCCTAACTCATCGGGCTCGCCGAGCCGCGTCCATTGAAGCTCGAGAAACTCGAACATGACGAGATACGCTTGACGAAGCGTAACCGCAGATTCCATTGATGGCATTTCCATTTTTTCCAGAGCTTGGCTCAAAACGGGAAGTCTATCTCGACTGACCGATGTCGACACATGAGGGGAGTGCTGAGCCGGCTCGGAAAAAGGAAGTCGGCAGGCGTCAAGCCTCGCGCCGAGACCCATGCGGCGACGCTCTGGCGTGTAAGCTCCGTGATCTCGAACTGCACCGGCC
>NZ_SADR02000226.1 GCF_004010325.2 Mesorhizobium sp. M00.F.Ca.ET.216.01.1.1 | reverse complement strand
TTCAGGGTCACGCGCCAAAATGGGAGATTGATGATGAATTCATTCCTGAAGTCATGCACTGCGCTGACGGTCGCGCTGACCTTCTCCGGTCAGGCGGTTGCCCAGGTCAAGGAACTGGGCAAGGGGGAAGGCCAAGTCAACATCGTTGCCTGGCCGGGCTATATCGAGCGCGGCGAGACCGACAAGGGCTATGACTGGGTCACCGCCTTCGAGAAGGAGAGTGGCTGCAAGGTCAACGTCAAGACCGCCAATACATCCGATGAGATGGTGTCGCTGATGAACGAGGGCGGCTTCGACCTCGTCACCGCTTCGGGCGATGCCTCGTTGCGCCTCGTCGCTGGCAAGCTCGTGCAGCCGATCAACACCGATCTCA
>NZ_SADR02000225.1 GCF_004010325.2 Mesorhizobium sp. M00.F.Ca.ET.216.01.1.1 | reverse complement strand
AGTTGCCGGATGAACAGTGCGCGGGGCCGCCGCTGAGCCACTGCATGTGGCGCGATGCGCACTGGAGGAGTGCCGTTGCTTTCAGACGGCTGTCATTGACTGAGTACCCATTGCACGAGCGTGTGTGCATCTTCCGCCGAGATGGGCCCGCCGCGATCCGCGGGCAGCGGCATTGCCATGTCGCCCCAGTGCGCTTTGCCGCCAAGCCGCAGCTTGTGTTCGAGCATGATTCGCGCGTTGGGCTCGTTGCGATAGCGTGCGGCAATCTGCTCGAACGACGGCGCAAGGAACGGCGCGTCGCGTGTATGGCAGAACATGCAGTGGTGCTGGTCCACCAGCGCGGCGGGCTCGGGCTCCGCCTTTGCGGTCGCGG
>NZ_SADR02000224.1 GCF_004010325.2 Mesorhizobium sp. M00.F.Ca.ET.216.01.1.1 | reverse complement strand
CGTTCGCGCTGACGGCGCTCGAACTGCTGGTCGCCTGCCTGCAGGCCTACGTCTTCGCGGTGCTGACCTGCATGTACCTGAACGACGCTCTGCACCCGAGCCACTGATCGATTTTCACCGGCGCCCCGGCGCCAGCATACCCAACGTACCAACTGCAACGAAGAAGCAACCACAGGAGTTTTGAAATGGACGCAACTGCAGCAGCTGCTATCGGCGCTGGTATCGCCTGCATCGGCATGGGCGGCGCCGGCATCGGCCTCGGCAACATCTTTGGCAGCTATCTCTCGGGCGCGCTTCGCAACCCGTCGGCTGCCGACGGCCAGTTCGGCCGCCTGATCTTCGGCTTCGCCGTGACCGAAGCTCTGGGCATCTTC
>NZ_SADR02000223.1 GCF_004010325.2 Mesorhizobium sp. M00.F.Ca.ET.216.01.1.1 | reverse complement strand
TGCCCACGTGCGCGTCGAGCAGGCCGACAACACGTCGCAGGCGCTCACGCAGACGCAGACCGGCGCGGCGATCAACTCCGGTTCCGGGTCGCTGCCGACCGACGCCGAAATCGAAATCATCAAGAGCCGCGGCGTGGTCGCGCCTGTCGTCGAGCAGATGAAGCTGAACTTCAGCGTCACGCCCAAGACGGTGCCGCTGCTCGGCAGCATCGCGGCGCGCGTCGCGACGCCCGGCGAGCTGGCGCGTCCGTGGCTCGGGCTGACGTCGTATGCATGGGGCGGCGAAGTGGCCGATGTCGCTTCGATCGACGTGCTGCCCGCGCTCGAAGGTCAGAAGCTGACCATGAAGGCGCTCGACGGCGGCCGTTACGAGC
>NZ_SADR02000222.1 GCF_004010325.2 Mesorhizobium sp. M00.F.Ca.ET.216.01.1.1 | reverse complement strand
CAACCGGAAGGTCGACGACGGCAACGGCGGGTTCACCACCGTCACCGGCAAGACGGCGCTGGCTGCCCACGTCGACGACATCGACAACCGCGTCACGCGCGCCTTCGAGAACGCCTCGATCTCGGCCGCCCTTGCCGCGCCCGACCTCGTCCAGGGCGAGCATTTCGGCCTGCGCGTCAACTGGGGCAATGCCGGCGACGCCGACGCCTTCGGCATCACCGGCGCCGCGGTGCTGAGCGAAGGCTTTGCCCATGGCGGCCGCCTGACCGGCACGCTGGGCATCGCCTTCTCCGGCAATGTCGTCGGCGGCAATGCGGGGCTGCAGTTCAGTTGGTAGGATGAGGCTTCCCCTTCTCCCAATGGGAGAAGGGAGG
>NZ_SADR02000221.1 GCF_004010325.2 Mesorhizobium sp. M00.F.Ca.ET.216.01.1.1 | reverse complement strand
GAGGAATTTGCAAAAGATGGCCAGCCAGTATGACGAAGCGAGGAAGTTTGTATCCAGTGTGACGTCCATACCTAGGCGGCAGGCGTATTTCCTGGACGTGCCGGGCACGGCCAGCGCGGCGCAGCTCTCGGTCGTGTCGTTCGAGGCTTCCGAAGAACTGGGCGAACCGAACGTCGTACGCGTCGTGGCGACCCATCCGGGGCAGCTTTTGCGTGCCGATTACCTGAGCCGCGACGCGGTATTCCGGATCGTGCCGGACGATGCATTGTCGAGGCAATTCTCAGGCTACATCGAGCAGTTCTCGACCATCCAGACGAGCCGCGACTGCACGCGCTACGAGATCGTCATCAAGTCGCATTTCGGACGGCTTGCGGC
>NZ_SADR02000220.1 GCF_004010325.2 Mesorhizobium sp. M00.F.Ca.ET.216.01.1.1 | reverse complement strand
GCCTGCCCATCGACGGCACGCCCGCTCTCGCCGACTACAAGCTGTCCGACAACCTCACCGCCACCAGGGGCCGCATCTTTCTGACCGGCACGCAGGCGCTGGTCCGCCTTGCGCTCATGCAGCGCGCGCTCGACAAGGCGCGCGGCATGAACACCGCCGGTTTCATCAGCGGCTATCGCGGCTCGCCGCTCGGCATGGTCGATCAGCAGTTGTGGAAGGCGAAAACGCTGCTTTCCGCAAGCGACATTCGCTTTTTGCCCGCAATCAACGAAGAGCTTGGCGGTACGGCGGTGCTCGGCACGCAACGCGTGGAAGCAGACCCGGAGCGCACCGTCGAAGGCGTATTCGCGATGTGGTACGGCAAGGGCCCGGGCG
>NZ_SADR02000219.1 GCF_004010325.2 Mesorhizobium sp. M00.F.Ca.ET.216.01.1.1 | reverse complement strand
CTCCGATACTATGGCCGAGTTCGGCGGCAGCTGGTGGTTCCTGATCTCGTTTGCGGCGGTGCTGTTGCTGTGGATCAGCATCAACCTGATCGCCGGCACCACCAGCGCCTTCGACCCCTACCCGTTCATCCTGCTCAACCTGCTGCTCTCCTGCATCGCCGCCATCCAGGCGCCGGTGATCATGATGAGCCAGAAGCGCCAGGAAGCCAAAGACCGGCTGCGCTCCTTCAACGACTACCGGGTGAACCTCAAGGCGGAGCTCGAAGTGCGGCACCTACACGAAAAGCTCGACTACCTGATCTCGCGCCAATGGCAGCGGCTGCCCGAAATGCAGCAGATGCAGCTGGACGCCATGCACGAGCTGACCAGCGCCAAG
>NZ_SADR02000218.1 GCF_004010325.2 Mesorhizobium sp. M00.F.Ca.ET.216.01.1.1 | reverse complement strand
GCGCCTGCGCGATGTCGACGGCTTCCTCGAGGTAGGGGCGCGAGATCAGCTTGCCACGCGGGCCGGTCTGGTGGGTGACCAGCTTGCGGCCTAGCATGGCTTCCGCGGCGCTGGAGATCTCCTCGTCGTTCGAGCAGAGCTTGATGCCGCCGGCCTTGCCGCGCGCGCCGGAATGGACCTGCGCCTTCAGTACCCATTTCGAGCCACCGATCTCTCGGGCGCGGTACGTCGCCTGCTCGGGGCTGTAGGCGAGGCCGCCGCGCGGCACATGCACGCCGTGGCGGGCAAGCAGTTCCTTGGCCTGGTATTCGTGGATGTCCATCTTGTCCTCCCGGTATTTTCTACTGCGCGGCGGCGTGTGCCCGCTCGATCGCCT
>NZ_SADR02000021.1 GCF_004010325.2 Mesorhizobium sp. M00.F.Ca.ET.216.01.1.1 | reverse complement strand
AAGCCTTCAAATTCGAGCTGGTCAGAGATACAGTGTGTTTGCATCGGACCCCGTCCTTGGATCTGATAACTCTTTGTTGCAAAAGCAGTTTCTCAGATTCTCGGGGCCGATGCACCCCTCACTTTGAGATATTCAGGCTAGCCGAGGAATCACATCTCGATTCCACCAGTCCACCCCTAAGTTAGCGCCTATGGGACAGCGCCCCTCTGTCCTGCCGGACATCTCCCCCTCAAGGGGGGAGATTGGCAGCTCCATTGGCAGTGCCTCTTTTTCAATGTTGGAGATTAGCGAAAGCCGAAGTGATATCCAATCTCCCCCCTTGAGGGGGAGATGCCCGGCAGGGCAAAGGGGGCGAAGGACTCCAAGCTAAAACATCCCGTTCTGGTTGAGCGCCTGTTCCGGGATCGGCTGGATGACGTCCCAGTGCTCGACGATCTTGCCGTCCTCGAACCGGAAGATGTCGACGATCGCCGAACCGCGGTCGCCGGGCACGCGCACGCCATGCGTGTGCGCGACGACGAAGTCGCCATCAGCGAAGACCCGCTTGACCTCGGCGCGCAGGCCGGGGAAGTTTTCCCGCAGGAAAGCGAGGAAGGCCTTGAAGCCTTCGATGCCGTCATCAATCAAGGGATTGTGCTGGACGTAGCGGCTGCCGAGGAATTTCGAGGCGGCCTCGAAATCCGTGCGGTTGATGGCGGCTTCATAGAAGGCCCGAACGGTCGCTTTATTGGCCTCGAGCTTCGAAGCGTCCGAGCCGATTTTCTGCAGTGACAAGGTCATGACGGTTTCTCCAGGTTGCGGTTTGGGGACGGCGGGATTCTTGAATTCAAGGTACAAAATTGGTCGTGACGAAAGAGCCTGATTGCCGGCGCCTGATCATGGTTTTTCCTGGCTAGATCAACGACATGACGGCATGCACGACGCGGTGCAATTGCTCGGTCCGGTCCGACATTTTTGCGATCACGGTCATGCCGAGGATCGTGGTCATCAGCAGGCTGGCCAGTTCCCGCGCGTCGCGGCCGGCATCGAGTTCGCCGTTACGCTGGCCCTCCTCGATCGCCGCCTGCAGCGCGCGTTCCATGCGCTCGAAAATGGAATGCACGATCGCGGTGGCGGCCTCGTCGCGCCCGCCAAGTTCGGCCACCGTGTTCACTCCCATGCAGCCGCGTCGCCGCAGATGGGCGGTTTCCGGAGCGGCAAGCCGCTCAAGCGCTGCCTGCAGCCGTGCCCTTGCCGGTCCTGGCCGGTTCAGCACCGCAACCAAGGCCGCCACGCGCGCCTCGCCGTAATGGCGCAAGGCCTCGCCGAACAGCGCCCGCTTGTTGTCGAAGGTATTATAGAGGCTGCCCTTGCCGATGCCGAGCGCCCCGACGAGGTCGGCCGGCGTCGTCGCGCCATAGCCCTGGCGCCAGAACAGATCCGTCGCGGCGGCCACCGCGGCCTCGGGGTCGAATTGCTTCAATCTTCCCATGGTTGAGGTGGTAGCGATTCTGTACCCGTAGGTCAACAAAAATTGCGACCGGCGCTGAAGCTGCCGATCTCCCCATGGGGAGATTGCGCTCTCATCCGCTTTCGCCACTCACCACGACAAAGCAAACGCCAGCTTGCCGAAATGCCGGCCGCCGGCTGCCATGTGCGCGTAGGCCTCGGCCGCCTGGTCCTGGCTGTACACCGTGTCGATTACCGGCTCAATGCGGGCGGCGCCGATGGCGCGGGCGGCGTCGCGCAGGTCGGACACCGATCCGGTGTTGTTGCCCACCACCCTGAGCGCCTTGATGATGATCGGCAGCAGGTTGGCGGTGGCCTCGGCGCCGGTGACAAAGCCGATGGTGAACACCGTGCCGCCGGGTGCCGTGGCGTTGATCGCGCGGGCGAAGGTGGCCGAACCGCCGGTCTCGACGATCAGGTCGGCGCCGACGCCGTCGGTCAACTCAAGCACCTTGCCGTCCCAGTCCGGCGTCGTGCGGTAATTGATCAGGTGGTTGGCGCCGAGCGCCCTGGCGCGCTCCAGCTTCTCGTCCGACGACGAGGTGATGATGACGGTGGCGCCGGCGGCCTTGGCAAGCTGCAGGGTCAGGATCGAGACGCCGCCGGTGCCGAGCAGCACGACGACCGATCCCGGCCCGACATTGGCGGCGCGGATCGCGTTCCACGCGGTGGTGCCGGCGATCGGCAGCGTCGCCGCCGCTTCGAAGGACAAATGCGCCGGCACCGGCACCACGGCATTGGCGGGCAGCGCGACATATTCGGCGAGCGACCCAGGCAGCGTCAGGCCACGCATCTGCGTCATCTCGTAGGGCCGCGGACGGCCGCCGATCCAGCGCGGCTTGGCATGGGCGATGACGCGGTCGTTGACGGCAAGCCTCGACACGCCCTCGCCGAGCGCAACGATCTCGCCGGCGCCATCGACGACCGGAATGAGCGGAAAGCTCGGTCCGGGATAATTGCCGCTCGCCACCGCGACATCGACGAAGTTGAGGCTCGCGGCACGCAGGCGGATCAGCACTTCGCCGCGCTGCGGCTCGGGTGTGGCAACGGTGGCCGCGCGAAAGGCGTCCAGCCTGGGTGCAGTCAGTTCGATGGCTTTCATGGTTTCACTCCAGTTGATCGGCCGATTGAAGGGCCAATAGATGGGATTGAGTGAAACTAGCTGCTGCGCTAACTCTCCGTAATCTTCTGTTTTCACATTTGAGTTTTGCACATCATGCAGCAATCCCATGAACCGGCAGCATTGGCCGAGATGGCCGCCTTCGCGGCGATCGCCGAGGCACGCTCCTTCACCAAAGCGGCGGCGCGCGTCGGGCGCGACGCGACGATCCTGTCGCGGCGCCTTGCATCGCTGGAGGAGCGGCTCGGCGTCAGGCTGCTGCACCGCACGACGCGCAGCGTGTCGCTGACCGAGGCAGGAGCCGAGTTCCTCGTTCGCGTCCGCGCCATCCTGGCAGCGGTCGACGAGGCCGAGGCTGCCGCGTCGGCGCATGCCGGCGGCGGGCCGCGCGGCGTGCTGCGGCTGGCGCTGCCCGGATCGTTCGGACGCATGTGGATTGGCCCGTTGCTGCCAGAATTTCTCGCCGAATTTCCGGACGTTCGCATCGAGGCCGAGTTCTCCAACCGTTTCGTCGACCTCGTTGCCGAGAATTTCGATGTCGCAGTCCGTCTCGGCGCGCTGGAGGATTCACGCCTGGTGGCGCGCAAGGTGGCAACGCGGCGCAGGCTGCTGTGCGCCGCCCCCTCCTACCTCGCCCGCAGGGGCACGCCGACCACGCCGCAGGTGCTTGCCGAGCATAGCTGCCTGGGCTTCACCGGGTTCCAGACCTTTCCCGCTTGGGAGATGACCGACAGCACGGGTCGGCGCGTTCGTATCGAGGTTTCCGGGCCGCTGGTCACCGACGATGCCGAGGTGCTGGTCGAAGCCGCCGTGCAGGGCGTCGGGCTGATGATGAGCACCGACTGGCTGGTCGGACGCGAGCTCGCCGACGGACGGCTGGTGCCCGTGCTGCAGGACTGGACGCTTGCCGACGAGGGCGCGGTCTATCTCGTCATGCCCTCGGCCAAGGGGCAAGCCGCCAAGACGCGCGCCTTCGCCGACTGGATCGGCAAGTGCTTTGCTCCGGAGCCGCCGTGGCGGTGAGGGGTGGAGCTGCGGCTTGGGTCGCGCTTGAATACTCTGTCCTGCAACGCTAGTGATTAGCGAAAAGCCGGGATGACGGCCAATCTCCCCCCTCGTGGGGGAGATTGGCCGCTTCAGTGCCTCACCTCCCCTCACCCGGCTGCTTGGTGAGATGACCGAGCAGGTCCATCGGCAGAGGAAACACCACCGTCGACGAGCGCTCGCCGGCGACGTTCTGCAGGGCCTCGAAGTAGCGCAGCTGCATGGCCTGCGGCTCCTCGGCCAGCATCTTGCCGGCCTCGACGAGTTTTGCCGCCGCCTGCTGTTCGCCCTCGGCGTTGATCACCTTGGCGCGCCGCAGCCGTTCGGCCTCGGCCTGCTTGGCGATGGCGCGGATCATGCTCTCATTGAGGTCGACATGCTTGATCTCGACATTGGAAACCTTGATACCCCAGGCATCGGTCCGCTGATCGAGGATCTCCTGGATATCGCTATTGAGCTTGTCGCGCTCGGCCAGCATCTCATCGAGCTCATGCTTGCCGAGCACCGAGCGCAACGTGGTCTGCGCCAGCTGGTTGGTCGCGGCCATGAAGTCCTCGACCTGGATCACCGACCGCTCGGCGTCGACGATGCGAAAATACAGCACCGCGTTGACCTTCACCGAGACGTTGTCGCGCGAGATCACGTCCTGCGGCGGCACATCCTGCACCACCACCCGAAGGTCGACCTTCACCATCTGCTGCACGAAGGGGATGAGGATGATGAGGCCGGGTCCCTTGACCCCGGTGAAGCGGCCGAGCGTGAAGACCACGCCGCGCTGATATTCCCTCAGGATGCGAATGGCCGCGGACAGGAACATGACCACGACAAGCGCTGCTACCAGATAGGCCACATAACCGATGATCATTGCCTTGCTCCATCGTTTCCCACATTGCGGCGCCGGATCGTCAGCACGAGGCCTCTGACATCGGCCACTTCGACGCTGTCGCCCACTGCAAGCGGTTCGTCTGCCTTCGCCCGCCAGCGCTCGCCGCCGGCCAGCACGTGGCCCTCGCCGCCCTGCCAGTCGAGGACCTTGGCGGGAAGCCCTTGCATGGCCTGTGCGCCAACGCGCGGAACGTTCTTGCGGACCGCCCACAAATAGCTGCCGGTCAGCAGCGCCAGGCCGAGCGTCAGGAAGGCGGCCGTGCCGATGACGGCCCACGACATCTCGAAGCCGGGACCCTCGATCCTGAGCAGCATGGCAGCGCCGAGCAGAAAGGCAGCCACGCCTCCCAGCCCAAGCACTACGGTGGGGTTGAAGGCCTCGACGACGAGGAAGACGATGCCAAGCAGCATCAAGGCAAGGCCGGCATAGCTGATCGGCAGGAGATTGAGCGCATAGAGGCCGAGCAGCAGGCAGATCGTGCCGATCACGCCGGGCGCGACCGCGCCCGGGCTCATGAACTCGAAGACGAGACCGTAGACGCCGACCAGCATCAGGATGACGGCGATGTTCGGATCGGTGATGACGGCGAGAAGCTGGATGAGCCAGCCGGGCTCCAGCGTTTCAACCGGCAGCCCCTTCGTCGCCAGTGCCTGTTTCCTGCCTGATACCTCGACCGTGCGGCCGTCGGCCAACTGAAGCAGCTCGGTGGTGTCGCGGGCGATGAAATCGACGACACGCTCCTGCAACGCCGCGCTGGCCGACAGGCTGGCCGCTTCGCGCACGGCCTTTTCACCCCATTCGGCATTGCGCCCGCGCAGCTCAGCCAGGCTGCGGATCAGGGCAACCGCGTCGTTCGTCGCCTTGGCGATCATCGCATCGCCCGCAGGCGCGTTCTTCTGGTCCTTGCCGGCGTCATTGTTCTTGTCGTCGCCGCCGGGAAAGGACGGCAGCGGCCCGCCCATCTCGATCGGCGTTGCCGCGCCCAGATTGGTGCCGGGCGCCATCGCCGCCACATGGGTCGCGTAGAGGATATAGGTCCCGGCGCTCGCCGCGTGCCCGCCGGCGGGCGCGACATAGCCGATGACGGGAACCGGCGAGGCCAGGATATCGGCGATGATCTCGCGCATGCTGGTGACCAGCCCGCCGGGCGTGTCCATCTGCAGGATGAGAACCTCGGCGTTGCGCTCTGCGGCCACCGCCAGCGCTTCCTCGATCTGCATGGCACTCGCCGGACCGATGGCGCCGTCTATCTCGACGCGCAACGCAACCCGCTCCCGGCCGCTCGCCTCTTCGGTTACGAAAGAGGGCCAAACGATAGCGGCAGCAACGAAAGCCGCGGCAACAAGGGCCACACGCGCAAGTTTCACGCTCAAAGCTCCACATGCAACATATGGGCCCGATCCTGCCGAAATCCATGACGCGGGGGGCGGCGGGCAAAGGGGACGGGATGTCGGTGTCGCGTGCGCGGCGGATGACGGCGTTCCATCCCGCCCCCCTCTGTCCTGCCGGACATCTCCCCCACTTGGCCCGCAAGGGGGGAGATTGGATGTCACTTCGGATTTTCGCCAATCTCCAACGCCAGAAGGGCGCGCGACGACGAAGCTGCCAATCTCCCCCCTTGCGGGGGAGATGTCCGGCAGGACAGAGGGGGTGTTCAGGCGCCGACAATGAAATTGTCATGGGAGTAGCTTGAAGCCGAGTTGTTACCGCTTTCGCGAAAACGGTAACAACTTCATAGTGGCGGTGGCGCTGGAAAGACGCGGTCGTATCCCCTTCTCCTCACTCGCGGATCGCGCGCCCTGCCTGCTGGAGCAATTCAAACGCCGCGAACCGCTTGTCATGCCTTTGCCCCAGATCTCCGCCGGCCGGGCGATAGATCCCGCCCATGCGCGACATGGCGGTCATGGCCTGGATCACGTCGAGGTAGCGCCCGGCGGCCACCGCGCCAAGCATGGCCGAACCGAGCAGCACCGGTTCGGGCGAGGTCGATGCGGCCACGGTCACGCCGGTCGTGTCGGCCAGAAGCTGGCGCACCAGTTCACTCTGCGCGGCGCCGCCGCTGACGACGATGGTGTCGATGACGACGCCCTTTCCGGCCATTGCCGCCAGGATCTGGCGCACGCCATAGCCAAGCCCGCACAGGCCGGCGACATAGAGCGCGACCAGACTGTCCAGAGAATTGTCCATGCCGAGGCCGGCGATCAGTCCCTTGGCCTGCGGATCGGCGAAGGGCGAGCGGTTGCCGAGGAATTCCGGCACGACATGCAGCCCTTCGGCGAGGCGCGCCGCCGAGGACAGGTCGGCGGAACCCACCGTTGCCTGCTGGCCAAGCCATGCTGCCAGACTGATGCCTTGCGCGCCGGCCTGTGCTGCTGCTTCGGCAGAGGCCGGGTGGAAGCCGACAAGGTGTTCGATCGCGGCGCCCGCCGCTGATTGACCGCCCTCGTTGAGCCATAGGCCCGGCACCATCGAGGAGAAATACGGGCCCCAGACGCCGGGCACGAAAGCCGGCTCGCTGGTGCTCGCCATGGTGCAGGCCGAGGTGCCGAAGACATAGGCCATTCTCGATTGCAAGGTTCCGACGGAACCCTTGCTGCCGATGGTGCCGACGCCGCCGGCATGGGCGTCGATCAGCCCGGCGGCGACAGCCGTTCCCGGCAGCAGGCCGAGTTCGGCGGCGGCCGCCTCGGTCAAGCCGTCGGCAAGCGCGGTGCCGCCCTCGACGATTTCGGTGCCGATCCGCGTGAAGCCCTCGTCGGCGAGCGCGCCGAGGCCGATGGCGCGAAAATACTGTTCGTCCCAGCGCCGCTCATGGCCGAGATAGGTCCATTTGCAGGTCAGCGTGCAGATCGAGCGCGCCAGGCTTCCGGTTGCCCGCCAGGTCAGGTAGTCGGTGAGGTCGAAGAAATGCTCGGCCGCGGCAAAGCTTTCCGGCAGGTTCTCCTTGAGCCAGAGCAGCTTGGGGGTCTCCATCTCCGGAGAAATCGTGCCGCCGACATAGTCGAGCACGGCATACTTGCCGGCATTGATGCGCCGGGCCTGGTCGAGGGCGCGGTGGTCCATCCAGACGATGATGTTGCGCTGGCTGTCGCCCGAGCGGCCGACCGGCAAAGGCGTGCCGCCCTGCCCGACCAAGACCAGCGAGCAAGTGGCATCGAAGCCGATGCCGGCAATGTCGCGCGGCCCGAGCCCGGACTTCGCCACCGCCTCGCGCACGCTGGCGCACACGGCGCGCCAGATATCCTGGCTCGACTGCTCGGCGATCTCGCCCGGCTCGATAAACAAGGCGATGTCGCGCTTGGCGGAAGCCAGCAAGGTGCCTTCGGCGTCGAACACCCCTGCCCTGGCGCTGCCAGTGCCGACGTCGATCCCGAGATAGTGGGAGGGCATGGATGAGCCTCACATGGTGTTGGTGGTGAATGGTGAATGGATATAATTGTGAGCTTTGGCTCGTGAAGAAATATAATTCACCATTCACCATTCACCATTCACCTCACAGATCATTGCTCTGCGGCAGGATAACCAGATCCCGAATGGTGATGTTCCTCGGGCGCGTGAGCATAAACAGCACCGCTTCAGCGACCTCGGCCGGTTGCATCAATCCTCCGGCCGCCAGCTCTTCATCGAGCTTCTCCTTCGGCCAATCGCTGATGAGGGCCGTCACGACAGGTCCCGGAGCCACGGCGCCAACGCGCAGGCCATGCTTGGCGACCTGCCGGCGGACCGTATGGACGAAGGCCTGCACGGCATGCTTGGAGGCCGTGTAGATCGGCTCCCAGACGACCGGAACAAGCCCGGCTATCGAACTGGTGACGATGATGTCGCCGATCTTGCGCTCGACCATGTGCGGCAGAACGGCGTGGATGGACCGGAACACAGAGTTGATGTTTAGGTTCAGCATGCGGTCCCATGCATCTGGATCGCCATCGATTACTTCGCCGCCGATATAGGAACCGGCATTGGCATGGAAGATGTCGAGCTGGCCTTCCTTCTCCAGGATCTGCGGCATCATGCCGGCGACATCAGCCGGATCGGTGAGGTCGATCACCAGCGGGATCGCGTTTGGACCGAGTTCGGCGCAGACCTCTTTCAGCCTGTCCCCCGCGCGGTCGACGAGCACGACGCGAGCGCCGGCGGCGATAAGCGCCCTGGCACATTCGAGGCCGATGCCCGACGCGGCGCCGGTGATTGCCGCGACTTTTCCAATCAGTTCCTGAGCCATTTCTATATTTCCTGTTTGAGCATGATCTTGTCCGAAAACCGGTTCCCACTTTTCGGGATCATGCTCTCGTTGATCGGTTCAGGCTCGGCCATGGGAAACCCGCGAGCGGCGCGCCAGGGAGTCGACGATCACCGCGATCGCAAGAACGGCGCCGGTGATCATGTAACGGAGCGATGACGACAGATCGAGCAGCGTCAGTCCGCTGGCGATCGACTGGATGACGATTATGCCGAGCAGCGCGGAATAGGCGCTGCCGCGGCCGCCGAACAGGCTGGTGCCGCCGATGACGGCCGCCGCAATGGCGTTGAGGTTGACGTCGCCAGTGCCGGCCTGCTGGCTTGCCGACGCCAGGCGCGCGGCCGAAAGCACGCCGCCGAGTGCTGCGAACATCGAGCACAGCACGAAGGCGCTGAGATAGATGGAGCGCACCTTGATACCGGCACGACGCGCCGCTTCGCGATTGCCGCCGACGGCGGTCATCGAGCGGCCCCATTTGGTGCGGGTCAGCGCATAGTTCATCGCCACGACCAGTCCGACAAAAAGGCCGAACATCCACGGGATGCCGCGCGACTGGTTGAGATAGGCGATGATCAGTTCCAACAGGATGGTGATGGCCAGCGCGCGCACGATCAGGCCACTGACCGAGCGCGCCGACAGATTGACCGCGCGGCGGCGGTTGACGGTGCGCAGGCCGGTGACCAACATGACGATGCCCGGAAGCGCTGCCAGCCCATAGGAGACCCAGTCCGGCATGACCAGCAGCTGGCCGAAATTCACCAGGTTCGAGCCATAGGGAAGATTGATCGAGCCGGTGGAGCCGAGGATGTAGAGCTGCATGCCGAGCACGGCCAGCAGGCCGGCCAGCGTCGAGACGAAGCTCGGCATGCCGAGCCGGTTGAACAGCAATGCGTAGAGCGAGCCGATCAGCCCGCCGAAAGCGACGGCTGCGAGGATGGCGAGCGCGACCGGCCAGCCCTGGTTGACCCAAAGCGTGCCGACAAGCGCCGAGGCAAAACCGCTGATCGAGCCGACCGAAAGGTCGATCTCGCCGACCATCAGCACGCAGACGATGCCGAGCGAAATCACGCCCACCGTCGAGCAGTCGAAGAGCAGATTGACCAGGTTGCTGCTCGAGACGAAGATCGGGTTGAGGCTGGTGAACACGGTCCAGATGATCACCAGTCCGACGATGACCGGCAGCGAGCCGAGGTCGCCCGAACGCACGCGGTCGAGGAAGGCGCTGATCCTGCCGCTGACCCCGGTGGCATGCTTGACGCGCACGTCGCTGCGGTCCAGCGCCGTCGAAGCCGATGTGTCGTGCTTGATCTCTGACGTCATGGCCGCTGCTCCTGCGTTTGCCCGCGCCCAATCTGCTCGCGTTCTGCACGGCGCCGTTCGGCGCGGCGGGAGACGGCGTTGTTCGAGGCGCCGGTGATGGCGCTGACCAGCTCCTGGTTCGAGGCATCGGGATCGAAGACGCCGTTGTTGCGGCCAAGCCGCAGCACGACGATCCGGTCGGCGACGGCGCGCACGTCCTCCATGTTGTGGCTGATCATGACGACGGCGAGGCCGCGGTCGCGGACGCGGTCGATGAGGTTCAGCACTTCCGCCGTCTGGGCGACGCCGAGTGCCGCGGTCGGCTCGTCAAGCAGGATAAGCTTCGGTTCGAGCAGCAGCGAGCGGGCAATGGCGACAGTCTGGCGCTGGCCGCCCGACAGCGAGGCGACCGCCTCGCGCACGCTCGGGATGCGCGCCGACAATTCGTTGAGCAGCGTCCAGGCGCGGATCTCCATCGCCACCTCGTCCAGCTGCAGCGGATTGAGCTCGTTGCCGAGGAAGATATTGGCGACCACGTCGAGGTTTTCGCACAGCGCCAGATCCTGGAAGACGGTGGCGATGCCGAGCGTCAGCGCGGCACTGGGGTCAGGCATCGTGACCGGCTTGCCGCGGAAGGTGATGGTGCCCGAGCTTGGCTGATGGACGCCGGCCAGGATCTTGACCAGCGTCGATTTGCCGGCGCCGTTGTCGCCGACAAGCGCCACCACCTCACCCGCATGCACATCGAGGTCGATGTCGGTCAGTGCCGAAACGGCGCCGAAATGCTTCGAGATTCCGCGCAGGCTGAGCACCAGCTCGCCCGCCGAAACCGGTCCCTCAGGGGTGTCCGTCATGATGGCAACCTTTCTTCTGGATGACCGGTCATCTGACTGCGAACGCCCGGCCGCCGCAAGGGCGGCCGGATGTCGTTTGTTTGACCATGATCTTTCCAAAACCTGGTTCCCTGTTTTGGGATCATGGTCTGGTTGGGATCATGGTCCGGCGATTACTCGATGCCGAGCTTCTTGCAGCCTTCGGCATAGCGGTCGACGCAAAGCTCCGCGGCCGTGTTGATCTTCTTGTCGATGATCTCGGCCTTGAGGTTTTCCTGCGTCACCACCGCCGGCGTGAACAGCTGCGAGGGCGTATCATAGAGCGTCATTTCGGCCTTCGGCGTCTCGCCTGACAGCAGCTTGACGGCGACATTGGCGGCCGCCGCCGCAACGATCTCGCTCGGCTTGGAGATGGTGTTGTACAGGTCGCCGGCGATGATCAGCTGCAAGGCCGCGATTGTCGCGTCATTGCCGGTGACCGGCGGCACCGGATCGACACCGGCCGCCTTGAAGGCCGCGACCGCACCGCCGCCGGTGCCGTCATTGGCGGCGACGACGCCGAGGATCTTCGGCCCGAAGCGGGTGATCTGGCCGCTCGCCCATTGCTGTGCCTTCGGCGGCGCCCATTCCGGCGTGTCGAACTCGGCCAGGATCTTGTAGCCGCTGTTGTCGAGGCCTTCGTGGATGCCCTTCTTGATCAGCCCGGCCGCCGCGTCGGTCGGCGAACCGTTGATCTGCAGCACGCCGCCATTGGCAGGGTTGACCTTCATCGCCTTGAGGTTCTCGACAAGCGAATCGGCGATCGCCTTGCCGATGCCCTCATTGTTGAACGAGACGTAGAAATCGGCCGGCGTGCTTGGAACCGGTCGGTCATAGGCGATCACTTTGATGCCCTGGCTCTGCGCCAGCTTGACCAGCGAGGCCGCCGCGGTCGAGTCGACCGGGTCGAGCACGATCGCCTTGGCGCCCTGCGAGATGACGGAGTTGAACTGCTGTTGCTGGCGCGAGGCATCGGCATCGGCATTCTGGTAGACCACCTTGCAGCCGGGACAGAGCTTCTTCATCTCGGCGACAAAGCCCGGATAGTCATGCTCCTCATAGCGGGTCGAGGCCTGGTCGGGCATCAGGAAGGCGACAGTGGCGTCGGTGACCGTGTCGGCAAAGGCCGCGGTGCCACCGAGAAGAGAGAGTGCGAGCGCAATTGCACCCGTCGATTTCCACGCAAATCTGGTCATTCGAATATCTCCGTTTCGAGGAATGGTTGAACGATCCGGTCTCGAAGCACGCTTGGCCGCGCGCAAGGCCCTTGACCGCCAGTCTGACAGTTGAGAGGAGTAACGGCTCGCGACATCTCGTGGATCCGCCTGGATCGCCAGTTTTGTTCACAAGTCTGTGCGAGCCCCTATCCTCTTGATATTGCTGGATTTCAGGACAAGCGACCTCCAGCCCGGGGCGCCTCCCACGCACCCCGCGTCCTTTCTCTCCGTAATGTTTCGGCTCCTCCCGGCCCTCCCTGTTAGGCGGCAATCTCCGCGCTTATGTTTTCTGCCAGCAAGGCCCTGAAGCGCGAAGGCGACATGCCTTTCTGCACCAGGAACTGGCGGTTGAAATTCGAGATGTTGTTGTAGCCGGCGGCGTAGCAGATCTCGGTGATCGACATCTGCGCTTCGCTCATCAGCAGCTGACAGGCGAGGTTGATGCGTAGCCGGTTGACGTACTGGACGAGCGCCATGCCGGTGTGGCGGCGGAAACTGCGCGAGAAGGCGCTGGGGCTGCGCCCGGCGATGGCCGCGAGGTCGCTTTCGCTGAACGGCTCGGTCAGACGCGCGTTGATGTAGGCGAGCGCCTGGTTGATGCCGGCCGACATGAAGCCCGAGGGGTCGGGCAGATAGCCGGCGCTGGTCAGCGGCTGCACGTCGGCGGCGCGGCTCAATATATCCATAAGCGTCATGAACAGCGCGATGCGGCGCATCCCTTGCGCCTCGACGAGTTCGGCCAGCACCGGACCGGCAAGCTCCGCCGTGGCGGTGGAAAACAGCGCGCCGCGGCGGCTGAGCTCGAGGATGCCGGCGCACGCGGCAAGCTCGGGAAGTGCGGCCGTGGCATCGGCGATGAACTCTTCGGAGAACTGGACGACGCGGCCGCGCAGCGGCACGCAAGAGCCGGCCGGCACGTCGCTGACCCAGTTATGCGGCAGGTTGGGACCGGTGAGCACGAGGTTGCCCGGCTCGAACTCGCCGATGAAGTCGCCGACGAAATAGCGGCCGGTGGTGGCGACGACATGATGGATTTCGTATTCGGGATGGAAATGCCAGCGCACGGTGTGGAAGGGGTAGCCGTGGGCCCAGGCCTTGAACGACTCGCCACGTCTGATCTGGACGACTTCCAGGTCTGGATTCATCCTCATTCCTCCCGGCGCCGGTCCGGTCGTACGACCAGTTGCTGCGCCCTTGTCCCGCAGGCCGCGTTTGCCGCTCTCTGCTACGATCAAAGCTTAGGCGGCAATTGACGAAGCCGCCACCACGGCTTGTCCACCTGACTGATACTTTTTTGACATTTTTGGCGGTTTTGCGGTCGCAGACGAGACATTGTCGGATGCAGTCGAAGATTCGGGAGTGCCAAGTGTCGGCTGGTGACGCGTCGCGGACCCAGGGCGAACGCGCGCCGCGGCTGTCATCAGCGACCCCATCGGAATACCGCCACACTTGTTACTCCCACTGTTCGCTTTCCACTGCCAAACTATCACGATCAACAACGAGCGATGAGCAGCGAATGGAACCGCGCTTCGGCCATGAGGCGCGGGAATTCGCGGAAATCAGGAGGTTCAAAAATCATGACCAAATCAGCCGAGAACGGACGGAAGGGCGGACAGTCTGCCATGCACACACCACCGGTCGTGTCATCACAGGAGTGGGAGGCCGCCCGCGAGCAGCTGCTCGTGAAGGAGAAGGCCCAGACCCGCGCCCGGGACGCGCTGGCCGCCGAGCGCCGGCGGATGCCGTGGATGGCGGTGGAGAAGACGTATGCGTTCGAGGGGCCTGACGGAAAGGCGAGCCTGCTCGACCTGTTCGAGGGCCGCCGTCAACTGATCGTCTACCGCGCCTTCTTCGAGCCCGGGGTGTACGGCTGGCCCGATCACGCCTGCCGCGGCTGTTCGCTCGGGGCCGATCAGGTCGGCCACCTCGCCCATCTCAACGCCCGCGACACCACTTTGGTCTACGCCTCGCGCGCACCGCAGGCGGACATCGCGCGCCTGAAGAAGCGGATGGGCTGGGAGATGCCCTGGTACACCATCACCGACAGCTTCGATAAGGACTTCGGCGTCGACGAGTGGCACGGCCACAACGTGTTCATCCGCGACGGTGAGCGCATTTTCCGTACCTATTTCATCAACAACCGCGGCGACGAGGCGATGGGGACCGTCTGGAGCTACCTCGACATCACACCGCTCGGCCGCCAGGAGGTCTGGGAGGACTCGCCCGAGGGCTATCCGCAGACCCCGACCTACAAATGGTGGAACTGGCACGACAACTACGACGCCGACGCGACGCCCGACAAAAAGTGGGTGGAAGTGTCGGACGCCGGAGAGGCGGCGTTCCGGAACCAGGACACGAGCTCGAAGCCGTGAGCCAAGCCCGTTCCGGTGGATCCGACGGGCGGCGACAGTCGGTCTGAGGGGTTTGCGATCGGCCGTAGCGAAGATCCGCTAGAGCGGTCGCGAATGACCTGAACTGGCGGATATTGTTGAAAAAGCCCGGCGCGCCATAAAGCAAGCGCCGGCGACACAGAGTTGCGCTCAGTGAATACTGACCGCTACGGTGCCGTAGCGGTCAGGCTTGCTCTTCCGCATCCGCGTCTCCCTCCAGTTTCCGACGCAGCGCCGTCATGACGCTGTGCGTCGTTTTGATGTCCTTGACCAACAGCCCATCCGCGATGGTTCTCGATCCAATGGGCCTGCAAGCGCGACGGCCTCAAGATGAAAGGCCGGCTCCAGACTTTCAACTGCATCCAAATGATCTGCCCGTATAATTGAGAATCGGCGGGTTCCCACCTTCCGCAGCCTCATGCCCCGCATCGGCTGCCATTCTCTACGCCACATCGTATGCCTACTGGTAGATTTCAAAATGCTCAAGAGACGACGACTCAACTAACGCTCTTTCGTCCCCCATATAGATCGACTGTTTCCAGCTTGGTCCAACGGCTGCCTTAATAGCCTCGACGTTCTCCCAGATCATGCACATACAAAAGGTACGGCTGCCGCTCTCAGCCATTGGCTTACCTGGATAGAACGTTATCAATCCGGATTGCTTCTTAAGCCAAGGTATCGAAAGCTTCTCGACGCGATCCTGCCAGAGGTGTTCATTACCGGCGAAAACTGTGCCCCGGTAAATTCGCATGATCATCGCTAGGTTTCCTTCTCAGGCTGACGCCGGCTCCCCGTCGTGCTGGGCGTCTGGCAGCCGTCCCGCTGCTCTACGGCGTTGGCAGTAGGACGCCTCTGAACCTGGCACGTACTGCATGGGACAACCGGCGATGGATTTATTCGGGGGCCTCGTCGCGTCCTCCGTGGAAGAAGGATTGGATTTCCTCCATGTCGACGGCGCCATCGCTATTGTCGTCGACGGCGTTGAATATCCGCCCGATGAAATCCTGAATCTCGTTCTGCGAAAGCGCGCCATCGCCGTCGGCGTCCACTACAGCAAACATCATTCGCATGGCCGCACCGTGCATCATCCCGCCTCCCATGCCACCGCGGCCTCTCATCCCGCGCCCTTCAGGCGGGCCCATTCTATGGTCGCGATGCCAGCGGTCGCCACCGCGCCGTTCTTCTGGCGCGCCGCGGTCCCCTTGCATTCTTTCCTGCATCATTTCGCTCATCATCTGCCGCATCATTTCGCGCATCGAGTTTTGGGTCTGAGCGTTGTCCGGCGATTTTTCGGCGCCCTGCTCCTGAACTGCGGGCGCAGGTGTCCCGCTCGTCTGCGCCAGCGCCGGCGAGGCCAACAAAGTCAACAGCGCGGCAACGGCTGCAGTTGTGGTTGGTAATGTCATCATGTCCTCCCTTGGATAGATGGTGGGCCGAGCGTGTCGGCATCCAGCCAAACCCGCTGCTGTCGTCTTGGTTCCTGACGGGCCAGAAGATGGCCGTTGCTTGCAATTCCGATCGACCGCAAGCCTACGCAATTATTCGTGCTGGCGCGCAGCAATACGGCAGTTACAGTAGTGCCTGGCTCATGACGTGGCGTTGGGAGGATTGGTTCATGTCGGGCATCGAAGGATCCAAGCGTTCGCTAAACATCCTGGCCGCAACCGGTCTAGCGCTCGGCGGGGTATTCGGCTTGGCCGGGACGATGACCTCTCAGCCAAACCTGCAGGCTGTGGCATGGGGCATCGATAGTTGTGGACTTGTGATGGCTTGTGCTTTGCTGACTTTGAAATTCCACAAGATGGGAAGTGAGATCGTCTCTGGCGGCTTTCTCGTGTTCGGCATCGGCGAGGGCGTCATATTGTCGGGAACGGCGGCGGGCGCGAGCGCCAGCGTCCCTTCATTCGGCGCCGGCGTCGCGCTATGGGCGACCGGGCTCCTGCTCATCAGCATGCCAAGGCAATTCCCGATCTGGGTTCGGACGTTCGGCATCGTCGCTTCAGCCTTGTTCCTGATCACCGCGGCAAGGATTTTCTGGGGCGAGCAAGTGCTGCCCACCGCGTCGCCGCTGCCGTTCTTCGCCTACCCCTTCCTGGTCGTCACGTTCGCCGGTTGGATTTGGGCGCTTTTGCGAGAAAGTCCGGCCTGAGCAATGACCGTCGCATCCAAACCGCCGCGCTGTGATGGCGCGGGTTTGGCTCGATTCACCAGGGAAGCGGGCCATCGTCGTTGAAGTACCCGGCGGTCGGGCCATCGGTGTCCAAGGTCGCTGGGCGTATGACGATCTCAGCCGCCTGCTGCACGGTGCGGTGGCCTCTATGTCCGTTGAGGTCGGTGGCGGTGTAGCCGGGCGCCGCGGCGTTGACCTTGATGCCTTGCGGCGCGAGCTCCCGGCGAAGGCCACGGTGACGGCGTTCAAGGCCGTCTTGGAGCTGCCAGGGCGGCGGGCGCGGCAAGCAGCAGCGGCAGGAATGCCTGGGTCACCCGGATCGGGCCGAACACATTGACGTCATGAGTTGCCTGGATATCGGCAATACGCTGTTGGCCCGGCGGCAGGTCGTAGTTGATGGCAACGCCGGCATTGTTCACCAGCACGTCGAGGCAAGACCCCTCCGCGCCGACGGCGTTGGCGGCGGCCGCTACGCTTTCCTCGTTTGTGACGTCGATCTCAAGCCAATGAACGTCAAGGCCTTCGGCGCGCAATGCTTGCGCCGCCGCCATGAGACGCCGATTTGGATCGTGAACCAGGCATGACGATCTTAAGATTAACAAGAGGAGTTGACCATGAACATCAAGATGATCTGCCTGAGCACGATGGTGCTTTCGATGCTGAGCGGTACGGCTCTTGCCGGCGCGCTCGACAGCCCATACAAGACAGCCTTCTTCACCGATACCAGCATGACTACGACGAAGTCGGAGGCCGGAATGGCCATGAGCCACGTGGACTGGGCCCGCACGTGGAAGGAATGCAGCGACCAGACCATCGACAAGCAGCACAATGATTTCTGCAAGACGACCAAACAGCTAGGCGGCGCCAACTAGGTTGAGAACTCATAAACACGTTGCGCGGTGGCTGACGAGAGTCCACTTAGGTTGAAACTCCGGAAGTCGGTCAGGGTCGGAGCCACTTCCGGAACGCGCCACGAGCCGACCATTGAGGCGCTTCTTCAAGCCTGTCGTCTGCGCTACGCAATGCAATCATTGTCGGACATGCCACTAAACAGGAGCTTCGCGACAACCTCAGCCCGTTCGGCCACTAGTTCCGAGCCGATCAGCCGGCCGCCACTTTCGCCCAGGCTGGTCTGATGGCCGACTTGCCTGCGTTCCTCAGAACGTCGCCAGCCGCGAATTCGGCATGGTCTCTCCATAGGCTTGTCGCAGCGTCCGCTTCTCCTCCAACGCAACAATGACGCTTATGGCAAAATCCGTCTTGTACATGACGGCGAGCCGTGCCAACCCGCCTGGCGTGAAGACGTTGATTTCCAGAAGTTTGTCGCCGACGATGTCGAGCCCAACTAGAAACATGCCGTCGCTGATCAACTTGGGGCGGACCATCTCGGCAATGCCCAACATCGTGCCCGTTACCTTGACCCTGCGGGCGGTTCCGGCGGAATGGATATTGGACCGGACGTCGCCCTTGGCTGGAACGCGGCGAAAGGCTGCGTAATTGCCATCGCGCGCCAGCGGCAGGCCGTTCATCAGGAAAAGACGCACATCACCAGCCTTAGCCTCCGGAATGTAGACCTGCGCGATGAGATAGCCGTCACCGCTGGCCGCCTCGAAAATCTGGTTGAGGTTGGAATCAGTAGGCGTCGCAATATGGAAGACGTTCTTGCCACCCGACCCTTGGAGTGGCTTGACGATGC
The DNA here is from genome assembly GCF_004010325.2 of Mesorhizobium sp. M00.F.Ca.ET.216.01.1.1. GTDB lineage: Bacteria > Pseudomonadota > Alphaproteobacteria > Rhizobiales > Rhizobiaceae > Mesorhizobium. The sequence goes on along the minus strand of NZ_SADR02000021.1, from coordinate 112,834 downwards.
AGCCCTTCGCATGTTTGTCGATGAACGCGCGGATCTCAGTAATACTGCGCGAAATCAGGGTCGCCGGCCTAACCACCTCGGGAAAAGTCTGAAGGTAGAGCTTGCTCTGTGCCTGCGCTAGACCGTCCGGATCGTTGACGACAATGACGCCGCGTTCCGCTGCAAGCCGCCCGAACATAATGCCTGCGTTGGCGGCCCATGGTCGATCGGTGGCGTCCAGCGACGGGTCGTTGCGCAGAAACAAAATGTCGATATCGCTTATCGCGAAGGTCTTTTTCTGCTTCGCGGCATCCTTCAGGGCAGCATACAGCTTATCGGCCGTCTTGTAGGGAGCATCCGGCACGACCACGACGCTGACAACCAGACTGTCATCCGGACGCAGTATGAAGTCGCCCGGTTCAACATAGACAACAGAATGGCCGCGCTGGACTGCAGCCAGAGCCAACGTTGTCGTCGTATAGCCGGGCGTCTCGCTCTCAATGGAATTGACAAAGAACGCAATACGCAATGAGGAGGCTCCGCTCAAGTTTCAACCATATCGATCGGATCGATCCCCGCCATCGCTTTCTTGAGGCGCGGACGCGCCGCGTCGGAAGAGAGAAACGCAGGTTCGAGGCGTGGCGCTCGCAGCAGGCCGCGCGCGTTAAGTTCCTGGATAGCGCCGAAATGCGCGGCGGAGATCTTGCCGATCCAGAAGGGAGTGAGACTGCCGCCGTTCTTCAGATGATCGAGGATCTGCGCCACGCCGCGCAGATAGATGGCGTCTTTTGCAAGGCCACCGCCTCGATAGACACGCAGAACGACGTTGAAGGCGCTCCGATCATCGAGACCGAAATCCCTTTGGAGAATGCGGAAGGCTTCCTCGAACGTTGCGGAGTCGAGCATCGCCTGACATGCGATGACCCTGGCTGCGATCAGCCTCAAGCGCGTTGCGGTCATGCCGCCGACAAGATATTCCGCCAGCACGGCCAGTCCCTCCTGCATACCCTCGTAGCCGGCGAGCCCGCTGCGGAAGATGGCGAGCCCCTGCGCATCACCGTTGAAATAGGTCAGCAGATGAACACCGATCTCGTGACTAAGCAGCGCAGTCAGACGCTCCGATGGAAGGTTGGTATCGCGCGAAACCAGTAGTCGGTTTCGAGAGACCAGGAGGCCGGCCGGCAGGTCGCCGCGGATCTCCACGGAAGCATCGAATTCGGGGTAGGCTGCCCGGTATCCGGCGATCATGTCTCGCGCGGCCGCGGCAACGGCGTCAGCACCCAGGCCCTTCTGCCGGGCCGCCGAAGCAACTCGCGGCGCCTTTTCGAGAATGGTGCGTGCCCTTGCCGCCAGGCTCGGCTCGACGCCGCCATAGAGTGCTCGTCCGAGTTCGACGAAGCGGGGCGTTTCGCGTGCCGCGAGCATCGACAGCTGGAGATCGAGTTCCTGCTGCTTTTCGGAGAGCAGTTTGGTCAGGAGTGGATCTTCCAGATGATCGAGCGAGATCGAATAGAGCTTCCGTTTCTGGGCGGCGACCTCGAACTCGAGCGGCCTGTAGAGCAATGCGGGCACACGCTCGAAGACGCCTGCCTGGAATTCCAGCCAGGCTGGTTCGGCATTGATCGGTGTGACGGCAAGCAGAAAATCGAACGTCGATGCGACATCGTCGATCGCCCGATCAGCGCGCACGACTGCGTCGATATAGGCGCGGCGCCCCAGTGAACGATGGGTTGCCGGCTGTTCCAGCCCTGATGCCTTCAGGAAGGCGCTGACGGCCTGAAGCGCGGAATCGACCATGTTGGCGACAACGAGGTCGTGGAGTTCAGGGTAGACGCGTTTGGTGCCCGGCACCCGGTAGATCGGTGCGAAGCGTACCGTCAGGCACGCTGCATCACCGAGCTCATCCCAGAGCCGTGCTTCGGCGGGTGTCGTGGGGTTGAGTTCGTCCACGCGGGGCGTGCGGTATTTTGCTTCGCGTGCGGACGCAGCGGTGGCGAAGCGCTTGAGTGCAGCCTTCTCCGCCGCGGTGTCGCCGCAGGCCAGCGCGATCTCGAAAGGCGGTAGGAACGGAACATCCTCCGTCAGGAACCGGTCTTTGGCCAACTCGCCGATGTCCAGCACGAGGAATGCGCCGCAGTGATCCCGCATCATTCGCGCTACCAGCCGCGCGACCTCGCCGGCGAGGCCAATGTCGGCTGCGATCAGATAGGACGCGTTGGCGGAGACGGCATGGAATGCCGCATCCTGATGCGACCCAACATGGACACACAGAAAGGGCAGCGGCCGATCCAAGTGCAAACGGTTGCCGTTGCCGAACTCGCGCCGGATCGGCTTGCCGTCCCGAAAAAGCGCGTCCAAGTCCGATTCGATTTGCGCCAACGGAGGTGCGGGCTCAACGAGCTTGGGCTTCATTGCATGCCCCGCAGCGCCGACTCCAGGACGGGCACCGTAGACGCCAGCATGGCGCGCAGCCGTTCGATTGTTCCCCAGTCGGGGTCGCCGCTCCATTCGTCCATGAAAATCTTCTTGAACTCTACCGCGATGGCACACCCGGTTTCTGGAAAATTGGCATGGACGAAACGAGTCTGTTCGCCCTTGCCCTGGAAGGACACATTCTCGCGCACGTCGATCGGCTCGCCGTTGAGATGGTGGCCGCGAAGCGTCTCGATGAAAGCGTCGACAACCGGCGCCCAGCGCTGGCGGTCCATAGAAGACGTTCCAATGTTGATGTCGGGCGCGACGTCGCGAGACGTAGGCATAGCCTCCGGCCCGTCGCGCCGGTGATTATAGCTATGGACGTCGACAAGAACGAACCTGCCATAGTGCTTCTCGATACCGGCGAGGACACGGTTCAGCTCACTGTAGAAGGCGTCGTGAAGGGAGAGAGACTCCTTTACGATGTCCTCGGCCGGCTGACCTCGCCAGACTTTCAGACCCCAGGACTGGTCTGGCGACCGGTAGACCGCAGCCTCACGCGCGCGGTTCAGATCTACTTGGAAGCGCGATCGATGAACGATGATTTGGGTAGGAAAATCGGCGATGAAGCGCTCGGTGAACGGGTCCTCTTCTCGACGCCGGTCAGGATCAGAGAGACGCATGAGCAATCGACAAGCCCTGCCCATGTCGGTGCCGCTGTGGATTGCTGTACCTACTATAGGAGACTCTCCGACCTTGATTGTCCAGCCTGCCGGTGATCCGCCCGGATCGTTGTTGGAAGTCGTCTTGTTCATGGTCCAGCGAAATGCGCGGAGAGTGCGGACGGTTCCGATCCGTCGAAGAAGCGATCGTTAGCTCCGCCCTGGATCAGCGGGCTGCGGCGTCTACTTGCGACCGGTCCTCAGTCGCTTCAGTATAGCTCGTTCTGGTGAATGTGGGCTTTCCGGCAGAAAATCAACGTCACGAAGGGCAGCTCTGGGGGCAGAAGCTGCCATTCACCAATGTCAGTTTCTGACCCCGATGCCGCCTTTCAGTTGCGAGCGCCGCTTGCTGGAGCTGCGTTAGTCATTCGGAGACCAATGGTATTTTTAGTGGAACGCTAATATACATAGACGCTCGAACGAGCAGCGCCTGCCGAATACTTTAGGAATGCCATGCGAAGGCTCATCTTCACGGCAATGTATATCGCCGCCGCAACAACTGCTAACGCCCATGATTGGTACGAAGACAAGATTGACCCACAGACGAAATTCAAGTGCTGCGGTGGTTCTGATTGCCGCGCCATACCTCAGTCTTCGGTGCGGTCCAGGATTGACGGTGGTTACACTTACTTGCCGCATAGTTTCACCATCCCACGGGACCGTGTACAGGAATCCCCAGACGACCAATACCCCGCCACGAAGCCCGGATCGGGTATGGAAATGGCGGGCCTTGGCCCGCCATTTCCGCGTTGTGGCGTCGCCTATATCAGGACCGGCCGAGAGAAATCTCAACGCAGCCCCGGCCACCATTGTGGTCAGCGCCACGCCTGCCAATGTTGGAAGCCTGAATTAGCGTCGGCGATAGAGATAGCTCTCGGAAAGACCGAGGCGGCGGCACGACTGGACGGCTGGTGATGAGGGGAGCACGATGCTATCGCAGATTGCAGCCGTCGTCTTCACGAAGGCATGCTCCCACGGCGTCGGTGTCCAGCGATCGCCGAGTGCCAACCGCTTGCGGACCCAGCGGGGTAGGATCTCGACGGCCGCCTTGAGAAGTGGCCGCTGAAGCGGTCGAGCCACTCCCGGCAGGGCGGGAACCTCCTCCATGATCTCCAGGAACTCAGAGACGATCGGCGACGCGGCGAGTCTTGGCCTCATCACGTCGAATAGCGCGTAAAGCTCGGCCTGAGACGTGGGCGCGCCGACCGCACCATAGAGAGGCGCGATGGGGCGAGACTCAGCAAACATCGCGTCCCGTTCGAAAAAATGCAGTCGATGCACGTAGGTGTGATACGCCTCCACGAAACCAAACTCGGCCGTCGCTTGCACCCAATCCAGCAACTCCGGATCGGTGGCGTGGTATGGCTCGCCTTCGCTGGTTCGACCTGAAATGCGCCCATGCATCCTGACCACACCTTCAATCATGGCCTTGGCCTTGGTTCGGGGGCCGTAGACCGTGACCAAGGCAGCGAGGCCCGTACGCTGCAATCGTCGGAGCGCGTGGGAGCGGAAGCTGCTGTGCCGCCAAATGGCGTCGCGAACCCGCGGCTCTGCCAATTCGAGCAGCACCGCCGCAACCCCGCCGATGAACAGCGCAACAGGGTTCTTGAAAATACGCCAGGACACGGAGTTGGGCGATAACAGCGCCGGCTCGCCTTCCGGGGTAGAGAAGTCCATCTGAGATCCGAGCCGCTGGCGCATGAATGACTGCGCAAGAGCATCCACACGAAGCTCAAGCGGACGAGGCAGAGGAATGGTGCCCGAGTTGCGAAACATGGTGCGCCTTTGACCCCTGGGAACAACAGGCGTTAGACCTGTGCCTGACGGATGCAGTATGCGTGAACGTCTTCGGTCTTCCTATCGTTCCAAATGATCACCCTGGCGCGAAGCCGATGAACCCTGCTTGTTCTGCCCTGTTGCCGATGATGATCGGCTCGACCGACCCGCGCCGACTGGAACAAAAGCGTTCCTGCGTTGTTCTCCAACCGCCCTGACGTTCGAAGGCTGGTTCATACGCCGGCCAAGGGTAGTCCTCGCTGCAGGCATGCGAAGGCAAGGGATGGCAAGGCAAATGGATCCCGACGATCTCAACACGGAACGGATCGTCACTGTGTTCGGCGGAACAGGCTTTCTCGGGCGCAGGATCGTGAAGCGGCTCCTGGAAAGGGGTTTCACGGCCCGGGCCGCATCCCGCCATCCGGCTCGCGTGGGCCGGGTCTTTTCTTCGGCTAGGCCGGACTTTTCCTCGACGACAAGGATGCCCGTAGCAGTCGCGGCGGACATACTGGATGCGTCCTCGATCGGCCCTGCGATTGCCGGGTCACAGGCGGTCGTGAATGCCGTCAGCCTTTATGTCGAGCAGGGCACCCGGACGTTTGAACGCGTGCATGCGAAAGCCGCGGCTGATCTCGCCGCCGCGTCGCGCGATGGCGAGGTCGGCCAGTTCATCCAGATTTCGGGGATCGGCTCCGATCCTCGATCGGACTCGAACTATATCCGGGCACGTGGGCTCGGAGAGCTTGCCGTGGAGAGCGCATTTCCCGGCGCTGTCATTGTGCGTCCCGCCGTCATGACAGGCCCTGACGACGTTTTCCTGACGACCATCGTGAGGCTGATACGCCTCCTGCCGGTCTATCCGTTGTTCGGCGACGGTGGCACACGGCTTCAGCCGGTCTATGTGGAAGACGTCGCAGAAGCAGTGTGCCGGCTGATCGACGGGCGAAACCACAAGGGATCTGTATTCGAATTCGGTGGCCCGCGCATCTACACCTATACAGAACTGCTTCGGGAGATCGCCCGGCAGCTCAATACGCATGTCAGGCTGATGCCGGTGCCGTTTGCAGTGTGGAACGTCTTGGCTGGCGCCGCGGAACTCCTTCCAGCCGCGCCCATAACGCGCAACCAGGTCGATCTCATGCGGCACGACAATGTGGCAGCAATCGACGCGCCGGGCCTGAAGCAACTCGACATCGAGCCGCGGGATATCGACGAGGTGATCGGCTTGATCGAACAGCTTCGTGACGCAGGCTCGCGCTCGTCTCCCGCTTAGCTGGTCGAGCTTGAAGCCAATGAAAGAAGGAAAAGAACCATGGCCAGATGCGATCAATGCGGGAATGACTACGACAAGGCTTTCAAAGTGACGATCGCCGAGGAAACCTACACGTTCGACAGCTTCGAATGCGCGATCCAGAAACTTGCTCCGACGTGTCCGCATTGCGGATGCCGGATCATCGGACATGGGGTCGAACAAGATGACATCATCTATTGCTGTGCACATTGCGCCGCGGAGGAAGGTGCGAGCGCGCTGACCGATCGCGCACCTTGATGGTAACGCTTTTGGCCTCCAATCGAGTCGAGTTTACGACCGCCGTACGGTTCGATATCCGGTTCGGAGCAGCCGGATGAGGCGGAAACGATCGGGCGCGAAGGAACTTGTCCCGCCCTTGAACAGCGCCGCTTCGCTGGAAGGGCTGCTTTATCCGACGCATGGACCATCGACATGAAGAACCGCTTTGAAGCCATAGCCAACCCAAGCTGCCGGTTCGATATCTGGGACAATGAGAACGACGAGCCCGTCGTCCATCATGACCGGCTGCTCTCCTTCGCCAAAGCACAGGCAGCGGCAAGGATTGCCGGCTTTCTCAACGACATGGCGGCAGCCGCCTGGGCCGAGCCGGCGTCCGGAAAAATCCACCCAAAAAAAAGTCAGGTTGAAAACATCCCCGCAAAACGCTCCGACCGGCGAAAAACAAGTCGATTCAAGCGCCTGGATCGAGACCGGCGCGCCGCCCGCGGCCGAAAACCTTGGAAAACCGCCTTTTCTCAAGCTTTTGCGGCAGCGAATGCGCGGACGCACAGCATCGGCACGGCGGGCCCGGAGGGCCCGAAAACCGCCGATCTGGGTGACGGGGCGGGGGTTCGCAACAACAGCGTCGAAGGCAATCTGTCGCTCCGCCAACCTCATGGAGCAGCCTTCACCGGTTGGTTCCGGCGCAGGCGCAGTTCGTAGTTCAGCCGGTAGCGGCCGCCCTCGAAGCGCCAGATCAGCGGCGCCTTGACGCCGTCGATCACGGTGACACCCGATGGCAGATCGGGAAAATCGTTGAAGCGGCTCGGGTCGTTCGGGCTCGAATCGTCCTCCTCGATCACCTTCAGGCCGGCATGATTGACGAAGGTCAGGTTGGCGGTGCCGAAATGGTTCGGCCAGTCCTTGTGGTCAGCGGAATCGTCGCAGTCGTATTCGAGCTCACCGCCGGCGGGAAAACGCGTCGTCTGGGTGTCGATGGTGAGCTCGGTGTAGATGTCGTCGGAGCCGAGCTCGGGATTGGTCTCGTCCTCGCAGATCAGCGCCTTGAGTTCGAGATTGCGGACCGTGGTTTCCATGAAGGCCCAGACCGGAACGTCGGCGGTGCCGGCGGAGGTTTGGCGGATGACGAGATAACCGGTCGAGCCTGGACCCATCTGATCGGTGAATTTGCGGCTGGTGCCCTTGTCCTCGACCGGCGGCGGACCGCTGCCATTGGTGTTGACGAAGTCTTCCAGCGTCACCTTGAAATTGTCCGGATCGGGCAAGCCTTCGGCGGCGAGCTTGACGGTCTGGTAGGCGCCGCTGTCGGCAGCACCCACGACATCGAAGCCGAACCAGGCCTCGTCCTGCGTGCCGAACAGGCTTCCGGCCGCGGTCAGGGTCGCCATCTCAGGCGCCTCTCCCGGCTGCAGCAGGCAAGCTTCCTCCTTGGTCGCGCAGGTGTGGCGCTGGATCAGCAGTGCATAGTCGCCGGTGAAGAAGCGATCCTTGCCGCTCATCCTGATGTAGAATTCGCGCGGCAGAACGAAGGTCTGGACGAAGACCTTGCGCTCGTCCTCAGCGATCACCTTGGTGTCGCCATAGTAGCGCGAAATCGGCGTCGTCAGATTGTCCGGCAGATAGATGTCCATGTTCATGTCCGGCCGGTCCGGGCCGATCGAATAGGTGCCGGCATCGGGTCGCACGACATGGAACCATTGCATGGAGCCGGGATAGCGGATCTCGGTGACATTGGTGCCGCCGACATGGTCGATGAGTTCCTGCTCGCGCGGCTTGCCGTTCACCTTGGTCTTCTTCAGCGCGACCCTGTAGGCGATCTGCGGATGGCAAAAATCGTTGCCGAGGTTGAGGTCGGCCGCAACCATATTGTGGTCGCTCTCCAGATCCTGGAAATCGACAGGCACGGTCATGTGCTGCACACAGATCGGGCCTTCGATGCCGCCGGTTTCATAGCGGCTCGGTGAGGCCAGTATGTAGTCGTAGCGCTCGCCGTCGACATAGTTGGAAATGCCGGGATCGGCCGTCGAGCCGGTTGCAGCCCAGGCATCGTAGAAATTGTCGGTCCAGTAGGTGCCGGGATTGGCGAAGCGCCCCGCCCATTCGCCTCCAGGCTGGTGGAACAGCGGCACGTTGAGGTCGCCCATCATCAGCACCCGCTCCCGCCGGCGCTGCGATGGCGACAACGGCGACAAGGTCGTCTCGATCAGCTTTTCTGCCTGGGCGAACTGTCCTTCGCGCGCGGCGGTGTTGATCTCGGGCGGATCCTTGTCGAAATAGTCCGCCTGCATGTGCGAGAACACGACGGTGTAGTTGCTCTGCGAGGGCTCGTGACGCAGCCGCACGATGGCCGCGCCCTTGCCCGACAGGCAGTCGAAGCCGCCGCAGGGCTCGAACAAGGTGAAGCCAACCTCCGGCGTCTGGGCATCGAGGGACTCGCCTTGGTCGTCGCCCCATTTGAAACTCTGGTCCGGCAGGGGCAGGAACTTGAAATCGGCATTGGCAAAGAACATTAGGCCGCTGTCCTCGCCGTTGATCTTTTCGATCGGCAGCCCGTAGATGGCGACTGCCGCCGCCGGGCTCATGCCGTTGAGGACGGCTTGCAGCGTCGCGCCTCGCAGCTTGATCAGGTCGGCATCGATCTTCCTGATATAGTTCGGATATTTCTGCTTCAGCCGGTCGACGAGGATCTGCTTGGCGTCCTCGTCCCAGGCCTCGTTGATGGCGATGATGTCGAAACGGTTTGTGTCCTTGAGGATGGTGTCGGCGAGATGATTAGCCTGCGCTTCCGTCTCGCCATTGATCTGCAGCAGGCAATCGGCGAATTGCGGATTGCCGCATTTGAAGATCGGCGAGAGCAGATAGGCATTGAAGGTCGCAACCCTGACCGACTCCTGTTCTTGCGCTCGAAGCACCGTCGGCGCGACCAGGAAAAGGCAAAGCAAAAAGCCCAATGCAAGACGCTTGATCATCGCACCCTCCGCGCTTTGGCTTCACTCCCCTGCCCCGGTTCGCACGATCGCACCATGAAGCGGTTCACACTGCGGGATGGGCGGCGGCACAACCAACAGCGCGGGCGCCACCCCGGGGGAAAATACACCCAAAAAAAGTCAGGTTGAAAAACCCGACGCAAAGGCGCTCCGGCCAAGGAAAAACGTGGCGATTCAAGCGCTACGCCACCGCCGGTGCGCCATTCGCCGAACCGGCGAAAACCGCGGAAAACCGCCATTTCCCAGGCTTTTCGTGACGGCGAATGCGCGGACGCACAGCATCGGCACGGCGGCCTGGAGGGCCCGAAAACCGCCGTTCCGCCCCCGGCGCGACGGCGTTGACAGCGCGCGCCGCCAATGGATATTCGCAAACTCATGGGTCACGCCATGGCCGTGGCTGTTGGTGACGGGGCGGGGGGTTTCGCAACAACAGCGTCGACGGCGGCGCCGGACGAGCGGCCAGCACTCGCCTCCTGTGGCAGTGCGCCGCTCGCTCTTGGCTCGACTGACGGTTGCTGCTGACTGTGAAGTGCCCTTTCCTGTCCATGCTACATACAGGGCTGCGACCTGCAGACCGGAAGCCGGCCGTGGTTCGCGGACTTCCCTTACCTCTCCCCTTGTGAGAGAGGTCGGACTGCCCCGATTTGCCCTTCACAAATCGGTTGGCTATCCGGGTGAGGGGTAAGCAGGCGCCAAGGTGGAACACCCCTCATCCGACCGAGCTGCGCTCGGCCACCTTCTCCCACAAGGGGAGAAGGAAAGCAGCCCTGCCCTTGCGTTATGTCAGCCGATTGACCATCCTCGCCAAGTCAATTCGCGCCGCGGCCGGGGGGCTCACACATGCCGACGCTCTATGCGCTGAAACCGGCCTTTCAGGCGAGGTTGAGGCCGCTTGCCGACCGGCTGGCTGGGGCCGGCGTCACCGCCAACCAGGTCACGCTTCTTGCTGCCGCTCTCTCGGTCGCCACCGGCTTGCTCGTCGCGGCGTTTGCCGGCCATCGCGCGGTCTTCCTGCTGATGCCGGTGGTGCTGTTTTTGCGCATGGCGCTCAACGCCATCGACGGGATGCTGGCGCGGGAACATGGGCAGGCGTCGAAGCTCGGCATGTATCTCAACGAACTCTGCGACGTCGTCTCGGACCTGGCGCTGATCCTGGCTTTTGCCGCCGCCTTCCCGGCATCTGGCGTCGTCGCCTTCGCCATTACGGCTGTCATCGCCGAATACGCCGGTGTGCTCGGCGTCGCGGCGGGAACCGGGCGCAACTATGCCGGGCCGTTCGGCAAGAGCGACCGAGCGCTGGCGCTCGGCATCATCGCCGCGCTCATCGCCTGCGGCCTGTGGGTCGAGGCGATCACCCCGCTTGTGTTTCCGGCCATGGCTACACTCTCGCTGGCGACCGCCATCAACCGGATACGCAGCGGCCTTAAAGCGGGCGGTCAATGATCGGCCGCCAGGGGGAAGCCATGCTTCACGAGAACATCACCGCCGCAGCAAGCCTGGAGCGGGTGGCGCAGGAGCGCAGCTTCAAGAGCCATGACGGCACCGAGATCTTCTACCGCTACTGGCCGGCGCTGTCCGAAAGCCGCAAGGGCGCGGTTCTGCTGTTCCACCGCGGCCACGAACACGGCGGCCGCATGGCGCATCTGGCCGATGAGCTGGCAATGCCCGACTATGCCTTTTACGCCTGGGACGCGCGCGGCAACGGCCGCTCGGCCGGCGAACGCGGCTATGCGCCGTCCTTTGCCGCCCTGGTGCGCGACATCGACTGTTTCGTGCGCGAGATAGGCAAGGACGGTTTCATCAAGCGCGACATCGCGCTGATCGCGCAATCCTTCGGCGCCGTGCTCGCAGCCGCCTGGGTGCATGACTACGCGCCCGAGATCCGCGCTCTGGTGCTGGCCTCGCCGGCCTTCTCGGTCAAGCTCTACGTGCCCTTCGCCAAACAGGGCATCGCGCTGTGGCAGAAGATCAAGGGCCGCTTCTTCGTCAATTCCTACGTCAAGGCAAAGTTGCTGACGCACGATGCCAAGCGCATCGCTTCCTTCGAGGCCGACCCGCTGATCACGCGGCCGATCGCCTCCAACATCCTGGTCGAGCTCTACGACCACGCGGCGCGCATCGTCGCCGATGCCCGCGCCATCACCGTGCCGACGCAGCTGCTGATCTCGGGCGCCGACTGGGTGGTGCGGCACGGGCCGCAGCACGAGTTCTTCGTCAACCTCGCCAGCCCTGCCAAGGAGCGTCACGTGCTGCCCGGCTTCTTCCACGACACGCTGGGCGAGCGCGACCGCAGCCAAGCGCTCGACCTGATCAGGCCGTTCCTCGAAAGGCAGTTCGCCGCGCCGCAGACACCGATCGACCTGCGTGGGGCCGACCGTGCCGGCTACACCCGCGACGAGGCCGACCGGCTGGCCTCGCCGCTGCCGCTGCTGTCGCCGAGGGGCCTTTACTGGGCAATGAGCCGAGCCTCGATTCGCATGGGCGCCTGGCTGTCGCCGGGCATGAAGACCGGGATTGCCACCGGCTTCGATTCCGGCTCGACGCTCGATTATGTCTACGAGAACGAGCCGCGAGGCACTGGCCCGCTCGGCCGCATGATCGACCGCACCTTTCTCGACGCCATCGGCTGGCGCGGCATCCGCCAGCGCAAGCTCAATCTGGAAGAGCTGATCGGCAGCGCTGCAGCAATGCTGAAGGCCGCCGGCCGGCCGGTGCACGTCGTCGATATCGCCGCTGGCCATGGCCGCTACGTGCTCGACGCGGTAGCGAAATGCGCCGAGCTGCCGGCGAGCGTGCGGCTGCAGGATTATTCCGGGCTGAATGTTGGGCTCGGCTGCAAGATGATCGCCGAGCGGCATCTGCCAACCTGCGTCACATTCAACCAGGCGGACGCCTTCGATGCCCAAATGCTTGCCGGGCTGAAGCCGGCGCCGGACCTTGCCATCGTCTCCGGGCTTTACGAATTGTTTTCCGACAACACGCTGATCGCCCGCTCGCTCGGTGGGCTGGCCACGGCGATGCAGCCGGGCAGCATGCTCATCTACACCAACCAGCCCTGGCATCCGCAGCTGGAGATGATCGCACGCAGCCTGACCTCGCATCGCGGCGGCCAGGCCTGGGTGATGCGGCGGCGCACGCAAGGCGAGATGGACCAGCTGGTGGCTGCTGCCGGCTTCGAGAAACTCGACCAGCGCATCGACCAGTGGGGCATCTTCACCGTCTCGGTCGCGCGGCGCGTCTGAGCATGCCTGCCGCTGACCCTGCCCCTGCCCCGACGCGCGAGCCTTATAGCCGCGTCGTGCTGCGCGCGGCGCTGTGGCTGGTACTGCTGGCGCCGCTATTCTATTCGACCTACGGCTTCGCCAACTGGCTGGCGTCGCGGCACGACGATGTCGGCAGCATCGTCTCTGGCTGGGAGCGCGCCATCCCGTTCATGGCCTGGACGATCGTGCCCTACTGGTCGATCAACCTGTTCTACGGCCTGTCGCTGCTGTTGAACGACACCAGGAGCGGCGTCGACCGCCTTGCCGGCCGCTATCTCACGGCACAATTCGTTGCCGTCGCCTGCTTCATCCTGTTCCCGCTGAAGGCGACGTTCGTGCGGCCCGAAACATCGGGCTTGCCGGGTTTTCTGTTTGCGGTGCTTGGCGGCTTCGACAAGCCGTTCAACCAGGCGCCGTCGCTGCATATCGCGCTGCTGGTGATCATCTGGGATCATTGGCGAAACCGTCTCGGCGGCATCGCCAGACCCATCTGGCATGGCTGGTGCCTGCTGATCGGCGCCTCGGTGCTGACGACATGGCAGCATCATTTCATCGATATCCCGACCGGCGCGCTGCTTGGCTTCTTCGCCCTGTGGCTGTTCCCGCGCGACGGCAAGCTGCCGTTCGCCGGCTTCCGGCCGACCTCTGACCCGAGGGCGCGGCGGCTGACGCTGTTCTACGCGCTGGGCGCGGCGCTTGCGCTGGCCGGCGCCATTGCCGGTGCGCTTGTCTCCGCCGTCTCGCTCATCCTGTTGTGGCCGGCGCTGGCGCTGGCCATCGTCGCCTTCGGCTATGCCGGGGCTGGTCCGCGCGTATTCCAGAAAGCGTCCGACGGCGGCGTTTCGCTGGCCAGCCGCGTGTTGCTTTGGCCCTACCGGCTCGGCGCCAGGGTCAATTTGTTGATGTGGACGCGCAAGCTGCCGCCGCGAGTCCTGGTCACTGACGGCGTTTTCCTCGGCCGCTTCCCGACCGCCGGCGAGGCCGACGGTTTTGGCACGGTGATCGATCTTGCCGCCGAACTGGAAAGGCCGCGCCGCGCCTCCGGCCGCTGGACGAGCCTTGCCGTCCTCGACCTTTTGCCGCCTTCACAGGACAGGCTCGCCGAGGCGGTGGTGGCGATCGAGACGGCGCGCAAGCATGGCACGGTGCTGGTCTGCTGCGCGCTCGGCTTCCAGCGCAGCGCTAGCGTCGTCGCCGAATGGCTGGTCGCCAGCGGCCGCTCGCATACCGTGGCGCAAGCGCGAAAAAAGCTCGCGGCGACAGGCCGGCCGGTGCATCTTGGCGCCATCGGGGTGGACAAGCCGGCATGAGTGGTGACGCCTATCAGGACAAAGCCGCGGCATTCGCCGCCGAGCTGGTGGTGCAGGCGGCGTGGCCGGTGCTGCTGATCGTGGCTGCAATGATGGCCGCGCCTTTCGTCGGCATGGTGGCCCTGCCTCTGGCGAGCCCGCTCACGGCGGCGGCCTGGCTGGTTGCCGCGGCAAGTGCTGTCGCTACCCTCGCCTTCTCAGTCCTGCTGTTGTTCGACGCGCTGCTATTTCGACTGATGGCAAGCCACGCCAGCGAGACCGCCGGCGGCGCTGCGGTCGACGACGTGCTGGCGCGCATGCGGCTGAAAACCACCGCTGCGGTGCCTCGATCGCTCGACCAGCGAATGGCAGGCACGCGCCGCCTGGTCATCAAGCAGCGCATCGCATTCGGACTGTTCGCGGCTACATCCTTCGCCGCGGCATTCCTCTGAGCCCGCCAATGAACACGCTTCGGACCAGCACCTTCACCCTGCTGCAGACGGCGACCTCGGTCGGCCTGTCGGCGCTGGCCTGGGCGGTGACCGGGGTGCGGCCGATCTGGAACGGCAGCGAGCCTTCGGAGCGGCAGCGCATCTACTTCGCCAACCATGCCAGCCACGGCGACTTCATCCTTTTGTCGGCCTGCCTCAGCGAAAAGGTGCGCGCCCGCACCCATGCCGTGGCGGCCGCCGAATATTGGGGCAAATCGCGGCTGCGCCGCTTCATCGCGCAGGACATGCTGTCCTCCGTGCTGATCCACCGGCAGTGGACGGACGCGGCGCAGAACCCGATCGCGATCATGCTGTCGGTGCTCGATAAGGGCCATTCGCTGATCCTGTTTCCCGAAGGCACCCGCAACACCTCGGACGAGGCGCTGCTGCCGTTTCGCTCCGGCCTCTACAATCTGTCCATGGCGCGGCCTGAGGTCGAACTCATCCCGTGCTGGATCGAGAACATGTCGCGCGTGCTGCCCAAGGGCCAGTTCCTGCCGGTGCCGCTGCTCTGCCGCGTCGTCTTCGGCCCGCCGGTGGCGATCGCGCCCGGCGAGGAACGCCGCGCCTTTCTTGAGCGTGCCCGCGAGACACTGCTGGCGCTCAACCCCCGCCCGCAACGAGATGATTAGACCATGATCCCGAAAAGTGGCGCCCGGTTTTCGGAAAAGATCATGGTCAAACAAAGAGCAAGATGCTGCAAATGATGCACGAAACCGTCATTCTGGTCGTCGGCCTGGTTGGCGTGCTGACCACGGCAAGCCTGGTCGCCGGCATGCTGTCGTGGCGGGCGCCGAAACCGCTCGGGCCGACGCTGGTCAACCTAAACCAGCGCATCAACGCCTGGTGGGTGATGGTGCTGGCGATCACCGTCGCCTTCTTCTTCGGCCGCTACGGCATGACCATCCTGTTCGCGCTGATCTCGTTTGCGGCGCTGCGCGAATTCGTGACGCTGACGCACAGCCGGCGCAGCGACCACTGGGTGCTGCTCGGCATGTTCGGCATCATCATCCCGTTCCAGTACTGGCTGGTGTGGACCGCCTGGTACGGCCTGTTCACCATCTTCATCCCCGTCTACTGCTTCCTTTTGATGCCGGCGATAACGGCGCTCAACGGCGACACCGAGCGCTTCCTCGAGCGCGTCTCGGCGCAGCAATGGGCCGTGATGATCTCGGTCTACTGCGTCAGCCACGTGCCGGCGCTGCTGACGCTGAATGTGCCCGGCTTCGAGGGCCGCAACCTGTTACTGATCGCCTTCCTGATCATCACCGTGCAAGGCAGCGACGTGCTGCAGTACATCTTCGGCAAGCTGTTCGGCAGGCACCGTCTGTCGCCGACCGTGTCGCCGTCGAAAACCTGGGAAGGGCTTATCGGCGGGCTGGTGGCATCGAGCCTGCTCGGCGCGCTGCTGTCGTTCCTGACACCGTTTTCGGCGATGCAGGCGGCGGCCGTCGCCTTCATCGCCTGCCTGATGGGATTTCTGGGCGGGCTGGTCGCTTCGGCCATCAAGCGCGACCAGGGGGTAAAGGACTGGGGTCACCTGATCGAGGGCCATGGCGGCATGATGGACCGCGCCGACAGCCTGGTCTTCGCTGCCCCGGTGTTCTTTCATACGGTAAGGTATTTCTGGACGGTGTGAGCAAAACGTCGGAGATTTGCGAAAGCGGCGGTGAGAGCCGATCTCCCCCCTTGCGGGGGAGATTGGCAGCTTCGGCGCCGGCGTTTTCGGGCCGCGCATCAAAGTCCCCTCAGCCCCACCCCGAATGGCGTAGCCAATGGCGGTCGAATACGTCGAGGATGGCGCGGAACTCGGCCGGCGGGATCTGGTTGGCGCCGCCGTCGCTGTCGCCGACGAGGAACTGCGCCAACTGCCGGTCAACCGTTTCCGGCTGTTCGAGGGTCAGGCCAAGCGATGCCAGGTCCGCGGCGATCGACTGGCCGGGCGGCAGATATCCGCCCCATGCATCGGGCACCGCGTCGCGCAGGCGCACGATCAGGATCCTGGTCAGGGATGGCTGCGGCTCCGGGCCGATGATGGCGCCGCCGCACATATAGCCGCCCAGAATGCTGCCCGGCTGCGACTGCGGGAACAGGCAGAGGAAGAAATGCGCGTCGCCGCCGGTTTCCTTTAGAAGCGCATAGAGGCCGCGTTTTGCCGGCGTCACCGGCCCGGCGACCAGCAGTTGCCCGGTCGGCAACACCTCGCGATAGGCTGCAGTCAGGCCATGCGCACCCGCCCCCGCATCTATCGACAGGGTGCCCCTGATCAGCTGGCCGCGATAATAGGGCGACAAAGCGCGCGAATAGCAGGCGTAGGTTCCGGCCAGCGCGACGCCGAGGCTTCGCTCCTCATGCCCATGCGACGCATCGGACTGCGCGGCGGCGCGGCGTTCCAGCTCGGCCCTGTCGACACCGTGTCGCGCACAGATCGCCGCCGTGAAGGCCGGCAGGTCGCTCTCGGCGATCCAGGCGCCGGGCTGATCGAGACCAAGAAGCTTCGACCAATCGTCGTAGACGCTGAGTTCGCGTGGCTGGGCGCGGCCCTGCAGCCATTTGTCGGCGCGGCCGAGATCGAAGGCCGTTTTCGGATTGACGTTCCGGAACGCCGCCGCCAGGTCCTTGCGGCTGACGGTTCCCAGCAGGGCCGAAGTCAAGCGTAACTTCTGCGCGATATACTGTGCCATCCGACCGCCCCTTTATGCCCACTACAAGCATAACACGTGCCAGCACTTGCCGCCGTATTTTTCCACAGGCTAATGTTCCAGGAATTCCGGAGAATTCCACGCCGTTCCACCCGCCTGCCCTTTTCGGCTGACCGGGCCGCGCTAAAGTCGGGCAGGGCGAGGGGCACACCATCCATCAAACTCACGCGATCTGGAGCTTAGGCAGGCATCCCTTCCTCCGTCAAAGTCATGGCACGGCTGATTTGAGCGACGGCTAACCGAGCTCTGCGGCCCAAGCGAAACCGTAAATGCCGCTCAACAAGGAAGGAATAATCCGATGTCCTGGACTGCTTCTCCCGCAACCCCCTTCATCGCGCTTGCAGCCGGATGCGCCGCACTGGTGGTAATGCTGAACTACGCGCCGGCCGGCGAATTTCCGTCGCGTTATGTCAAGCCGGCTCCGGCATCACCGGCCATCGAGCCGACGCGCATCGAAGTCGACGGCAGCGCGCACGTGATCCGCTTCTACATCGACGGCAAGCAGGTCGCCCTGCTCGACTCGCTCGGCTTCCAGCATTGAATTTTTGAGCCCGGCCGATGCGGCGGCCAGCGTAACTCTGGCATCGGCCAGGAAGGAGCCCGTCATGAAACTCGCGCTATCCGCACTTCTCGTCGTGCTTGCAATATCTCAAACCGCAGAGGCGAAAACGAAGATCCCTGTCACCAATGCGAAAGCGGCGACAGCCGAGAAAAGCCGGCCGCAGCTCGACAACACGCCCACCGGCGGGATCACGGCTCCTGCCGGCACAAAGGCGGTGCCGGCCGGCGAGGATGGCTACAGTTCGTATCCGCCGGCATTGGATATACATTTCTAGAGCCTCATCCGTCCCTAACGGATGGGGCTCTATCCTTTTATTTGGCCAGGGTTTTTTCGAAGCGAAGGTCAGCGCAGCCCTCGGTTCGGGATTGTCCGACGCGACAATCGCAGTGCCGGTGATCGACGGGCTTGGCGGTGACGGCATCGCAGGCGCCATCTCCCCACTTGCAGGGGAGATGGGCCTTTTCGTCTTTCAGCGCATCCGCCAAATGCCACATTGCTGCGGTGAACGATGCCTGAGTGAAGCACTTATTTCCGGACGAAACCTTGCGGCAAGGATGCGAGCGGCCTTCTCATGGCCCCAGGGCCTTGAGCGCCGCCGGAACCTGATAGCGGCTGCCGTCATAGCGCAGCCGGTAGGTCCGGTTCACAGACTTGCCGGGATGGGACTGGCACTCGCCCTTGTTGTCGAGTGAGGGCTCGTCGGTGTCCCTCCGCTCGACCACGGTGATGTCGTGATAGCCGTGATGGCTTACCGGGCTCATCGCCAGGCTGACCTCGCTGGAATGAAAGAATCCGGCGCAATTGGTATCACTTTCGCCGCCATTGCCGGCCACCGCAAGGCCGTCGAGCACAACGCGCAGGACATTGCCGGCGAGGGCATAGAGCCGCAGATCGGTTTCGCCAAAGGGATTGGGCTGCGAATGGTTTGCCATTTCGATGCGCAGGCCGAAGGCGGTGACATTGGGGGCCAGCCCATAGCGGCCGGTATCGAATTCGACCTTGCGGATGGCGATGGCATCATCGGTCATCAGCCCGGGCTGGAGCAGGCGCTGGCGCACCTGCAGGCTCTTCCTGTCGACTACCAGAAGCTCGATATCGCCGACATGCTGGTGGTCGCTGTTGGCGCTGTCGATCAGCGGCACTGCGACCAGCAGCAGGTCGTCGTGGGCGGGCCAGATCTTGCAGACCAGGCCGAATGAATTATCGCCCTCCGGGAGCGTCAGGGCGACGCTGGTATGGGGTTCGAGCGTGAACGAGGCGCCGTCGGCGCTCTTTCGGGCCTTGGGATAGGCCTGCTGCACCAGGGCGGCAGCATCGCCGCAATCGCCAGCCGCGGCCCGCGCGGGCGACAGGCTGGCGGCGGCGAGGCCGAGGAAGAGGGTATGCAACAGTATTCGCATGGGTTCTCACGCGCGGGCAGGACTGTCTACGCGAGATTGGTGGCGGCGCACAGGGGTGTAGGGAAGTCACGGCGAAGGACAGGCCGAAAATTGCTGAATCGAGAAAAGCTCGTTTGGGATTCGACCTTGCCGCCATCGGAGGTTTGGTCCGAGGCGCGGTGACAGCCTGCTAGCAATATTTTGTTTCATTTCTGCCATTTGAAGCAATATTTTCTAATTTTCCCGGCGCTTTCGGAACCTTTGCGCAGAAGGTCCGTTTTTTTCTCCATGGATCGCTTCGACGATCCTTAAGCAACCAGGAGAAAATAGTCATGAGCATCAAGATGCTTTGCATGGGCGCGATGGCGCTTTCGATGGTGACCGGCACGGCGCTTGCCGGTGCCACGACCGGAACCTCGGCGCTCGACGATCCGCAAAAAATGTCACCCTTCTTTACCGATACCGGCATGAAAACCATGAAGTCGGAAGCCGAGTTCAAGACCGCATGGGCAGCCATGCCCACGGACGACAGGACCATGATAATGAAGGAATGCAGCGACGCAGGCATTGCCCAGACGCATGCCGACTTCTGCAAGATGGCCAAGCAGCTCGGCGGCAACCAGTGACGCCGGCTTCCAGGCAACCGGACTGGTGGCGCCAGCGCGCTTGACCTTGCCGTAACCTGCGGGATAGTGGGGCGACCGGCGCCAATACGGGCCGGCAAAGCCCGGACCCCAGGAAAGACCCGACATGGCAGACGCGATCGTGAGAGACAGCAACGGCACGGAGCTGAATGAGGGCGATTCCGTCACCCTGATCAAGGACCTGAAGGTCAAGGGCACGTCGGAGACGATCAAGCGCGGCACGCTGGTGAAGAACATCCGCCTCACCGGCAATCCCGGCGAGATCGAGTGCAACACCAAGCAGGTCAAGGGCCTGGTGCTGAAAACCGAGTTCCTGAAAAAGGCGTGACGCCTGGCACCCCTGCCTCTCCCCTTGTGGGAGAGGTCGGATTGCCCCGATTTGTCCTTCACAAATCGCGGCAATCCGGGTGAAGGGATAAGCTAGCGCCAAGCTGGAACACCCCTCATCCGTCTCGGCGCTGCGCGCCGATCCACCTTCTCCAGCAAGCGGAGAAGGAAGAATCGCCAGCGCCGCCCTGCCGCGCCGCTCCTTGAAGACCGTTAAAAGTGCGATATATCAATAGACAAGCGTGCGTTGCACGCGAAACGCAGTGCTTTGGTCAAGCTTCATTCAGTGGAGGTTGTCATGGCAAATATGAAGGCCCAGGACTGGATCAATCTGGCCCTTGCGGTCTGCCTGTTCATCTCACCTTGGGTTATCGGCTTCGCTGCTGAAACCAACCCCGCGTGGAACGCCTGGATTGCCGGCGTTGTGCTCGCGGCCTTGGCTGTGGCAGCGCTGTCGGCATTCGCCGAGTGGGAGGAATGGGTGAACCTTGTTGTCGGGCTCTGGCTGATCGTCTCGCCCTGGCTGCTCGGGTTCGCGGTTAACGCCAACGCGATGGCGACCCATGTGGTCCTCGGCGTGCTGGTGGTTGCCGCATCGGCCTGGGCAGTATGGGACTACCGGCATCACCCGCCCGCTCATGCGTGACCGGTAGCGACAAGTGGAGGAGCCCGCGAGCTGCGGGCTCCTCTAATGGCTGGAGTTCTTATACAGGCCCGCAGGTTCGGGCCGCTTTAGTATTGCGCGCAAAAATCGTGCTGCCGTAGTGGTTTGCGCCTCTTCCTTCTCCCCTTGTGGGAGAAGGTGGATCGGTGCGTAGCGCCGAGACGGATGAGGGGTGTTCCAGCTTGGCGCCAACTTACCCCTCACCCGGATTGCCAACCGATTTGTGAAGCAATCCGACCTCTCCCACAAGGGGAGAGGTAAGAAGCCCCGCCCCGCCAATCTCCACTTATGTTGCACTGCGTTAGATTTGTTGCATTGCGGTGTCGGCACGCAGCGTCGAACCTTTGCAACGGGCAGGGCTATCAACGACCAATACGAGGGGTCGATTGTGGCGGCATCATTTCGGCCGGATATCGAAGGCATGCGCGCGGTGGCGGTGTCGGGCGTCATCGCCTACCATTTCGGCCTCACCGCCCTGCCCGGCGGCTTCACCGGCGTCGACATCTTCTTCGTGATCTCCGGCTACCTGATCACCAGGCACCTGCTGACGGAAATCACCGAGACCGGCGGGCTGAACCTGTGGCGCTTCTACGCCCGGCGCGCAAGGCGGCTGCTGCCGGCGGCGCTGTTCGTCATCCTCGCCACGCTGGTGGCCGGCTACTTCATCCTGTCGCCGGAGGAACAGGCGCTCTATTCGAAGGGCGCCATGTTCGCCTCCGCCTATGCGATCAATTTGTGGCTGATCCGCTGGTCGTTCGACTATTTCGCCGCGGACGCCACCAACAACCCGTTCATCCACTTCTGGTCGCTCTCGGTCGAGGAACAGTTCTACCTGGCATGGCCGACGTTGCTGCTTTTGGCGGCATGGCTGCGTCCGGGCCGGCGCACGGCAATCCTGGCGATCGGGCTCGCCGGCATCGTCTCGTTCGCCTTCTGCGCCTGGCTGACCGCCGTATCGCAGCCCTGGGCGTTTTATTTCTCGCCGCTCAGGGCCTGGGAATTCGCCGCCGGCGGCCTCGCCACCATGGCGCCGGCAGGCTTCTGGCGCGACCGGCCGCTGCTTGCCACCGTGCAGGCCCTGATCGGGCTGGCGCTGATCGCAGCTGCCTATCTGATGATCAGCGAGGAATCCGCCTTCCCCGGCGTGATCGCGCTGGTGCCGGTGGCCGGCACGGTGCTGGTGCTGCTCAGCGGCAGCGGCGCCGGCCAGAGCACGGCGCGCAACCTGCCGAACGCCTTGCTGTCGCTGCCGCCGATGCAGTGGCTGGGCAAGCTCTCCTACTCGCTCTATCTCTGGCACTGGCCGGTGATCGTCTTCGCGCCGATGATCATCCCCAACCTGACCGTCGCCCAGCGCCTGGCCTGCGCGGCGGTGACGCTGGCGCTGTCGGCCTTCACCTATCGCTGCATCGAAAACCCGATCCGCCGCAATGGCTGGCTGATGGCGGGAGCGGCACGCGCACTGGTGCCCGCCGCGGCACTGACCGGCGCCGGCGTGGTCGCGGCCTATGGCAATGCGCGGTTCGCCGAGCACAATTTCAGCCCCGAACAACGCATTATTGCCGAGAGTGCGGCGCAGAAATCCACCGTGCGCGCCGCCAATCGAGGCTGCGTGCTCGATTTCGCGACCGTGAAGCCGAAGTCCTGCGTGTTCGGCGCCAAAAATGCCGAGCGCTCGGTGGTGCTGTTCGGCGACTCGCATGCCGACCACTGGTCGACGCCGCTGATCGAGGCGGCCAGGAAAAACAACTACCGCGTCGCCACCTATCTCAAATCCTCCTGCCGGGCCTCGCGGGTGACGACCTGGAACTGGCGGATGAAGCGCGACTACACCGAGTGCGACCAATGGCGCGAGCAATCGATCAAGGACATCATCGCCTCGCATCCACAACTGGTGGTGATCTCGGAATACTCGATCGGCAATGTGATCAGGGAATCGCCCGAGGAATGGAAGCACGTCAATTGGGACGAGGAGTGGAGGACCGGCCTGCGCTGGACGCTGGGGGCATTCAGCCAGGCGGGCATCAAGGTCGCGGTTATCCGGGACGTGCCCTACAATGGCAGCTATATCGACAAATGCGTGGCCCGCGCCCTGTGGCGCGGTCAGGCACCGGACGTGTGCGACACGCCGCGGGTGATGGCGGCAAACGACGACATCGCCGCGACCGAGCGCGACATCGTGCGCACCATTCCGAACGCCACCTACATCGACATGACCGACCGCTTCTGCGACCAGACCACCTGCCATGCGTTCATCGACGGCAAGCTCGCCTTCCGCGACCGCCACCACCTGGCAACGCCCTTTGCCGAAACGCTGGAGCAGCCGATGGAACACGCGCTGTTTTCGAAGGTGGTGGCGCAGAGGTAGGGGAATACCTGTCCATGACCCGAAGCCGCCCCACATCCAGATGATCAGAAAGCAGCCGCCAACCGATCACTGATCGGGGCCCTCGGGCGGACTGACCGCCGCCGAGCTTTCTAGCCGGCGCAGCCGATCGCGCTCGTGATCGGTCCCCATTTCATCTACGAGGAGATCGAAATCCAAACCGAGATCAGCGGCAAGCAGCCGCGCCTCGTTGAAATAGTTGGCGATCAACTCCTCAGGCATCGTCGTCAGCCGTGACGGATCATCAAGCACGTCCCTGATCTGGTGCTTGAGTTGCTCGCGCGCGAATTCGACTACGCGCTCGGTCGTCTCTATCGCCATGGTCATTTCTCCGTCCCAGCCCTTCGTCGCTCGACAGCGTAGGGTATTATATCGCCCTCATTTATCAGCGCTTTATCATGGCGCTTAAAGCGGCAACGGGCTGTAAGGTTCCGCCGGGACGGGCTGAGGTGCTTTCAGCGAGGTCGCGCATCCACCTGCTGCACCTTTCGACGCTTGCCAGCCACTTAAGGGAAGCTTCCAGCGGCCGGCTCGGCGAGAGAGCGTGATGCCACCAATGGTGCCTGGTTTGTCGAGCGTCCTGCTTTGACCTGCGTCAACGCCAAAGCGTCTGGCGGCCGGATAATGCCCATTCTGCATTTAGTTCCCCATGATCATGGAGACGACCGATGGACGAAGAGCTCAGAAAGAAGATCCTGACGCTATTAGACCAACACCGGATCATGACGATTGCCACGCTAAGGCCAGATGGCTGGCCGCAGGCGACGACCGTCGGCTATGTGAACGAAGGCCTCGTCCTTTACTTCCTCTGCGGCCTGGACAGCCAAAAGGCGGCCAATCTGTCGCGCGATGATCGGGTGTCACTGGCTATCGATCACGACACTCCGAATCTGATGGCGATTGCCGGCCTGTCCATGGCGGCGCACGCGAAAGCGGTGTCTGATCCGGCCGAAGCGGCCAGGGTCTTGCAAATGCTTCCGCAGAAGTACCCTGAACAGGTCTCCCCCCTGCCGGTTCCCATGCCGACTCCGGAGGATGTCCGTATCTTCCGCGTTACTCCGACGGTCATCTCCGTACTCGACTACTCCAAGGGCTTCGGCCACACAGACCACGTCACTTGCTAAGCGCTTATTGCCCAGAGGGCCGTTCGGCCCTCCGCAAGGCGGATCGGGCCGTGAGGCTGCGGAGGGCGACATGGCAGCGGTTCGTTGACGAGGAAAGTGAAACAGACGGAAACGCGTAGGCGCAATCGCTAAGCAACGAACACATCCGTTAGGTGGTGGGCAAGGTAACCCTGCTGTGGCGGGGTGAAGGCTGCGGTGCGCCAAACTGCGGGAGCTTCGGAAAAGCCGAAACTCTGCATCATCAACTGATCGAATCCGAGACGCTGCAAATCTGTTTTGTCGACGCGTGGGGAGACGAGGACCTCGCCACCGTCTTCAAAACTGATGAACCCACGGTCGAACAGATGGTCGGCGTCGGGCGTGAGGAGCAGGCCATTCATGCCGTCCAGGCGCTCCTGCGCAGAGACGCACAGGCGCCAAGGTTTGATGTGGCTAGCGATCAGGAGCGAAGGGGTGGTTACGCCAGTCAGACGGCAGGACCGCTCTACCGCTTCAACATTCGTGCGGAATTTCCCCTGGCCACGACGAGCTAGAATGACGTCCTTCTCCGTGTCCTCCAGTTGAATACCCTCTCGGATGCGGCGCTCGACCGCGTCCTCCAGCACTTCGTTGACGACCTCAAAAGTAAGGCTGTTGGCGCCGCCACGCACCAGAGCGTCGCCGTTGAAAGCCGCGCCTGCGACAATTGTGTGAAACACATCCGGCGAGACGCCGGCGAGATAGGCCTTCTGATTGCCTGATCCGGAGATTCGATGGATCGGCGAGTACCGGACTGGCAGAAGCGGACTCAACTCGCCGATAATGGCCTTAGGGCGAACCGACGGCGCAAGTGGCGTCCAATACACCGGGAGCAGCCAACCTTTCCTGATTCCAATACGCTCCAGTGTTTTTGAACTCTGCTGGCTTCGGAGCTGTGAATGCAAACTCCGTTACCCGACCAACATAGCGCACTGCTTGGTCGAAATAGGACAGTATGAGGTCCCCGGGCGTTGCCCGACGCATGTTGTTATAGAACTCGCTGCGTGCACCGTTGCTCTCGGTCTGGGGGACCAGAGATACTGCCCGTCGACCTCTTGGCGGGCGGTCTGATTGTGATTAACCACCAGAACTGCGACATCGCCTTGAAAATTTTGAATTAATTGTCGTAGGCCGAACAAGTTCTATTCGAGAGCTTCACCATCATTAAGGCTCGGTGCAAATTTGGACCGGCGCTCCCAGCACTGCGCTGGTCGGCAGATCGGACAGGATCGATGGCTCGTAGTTGCCCCCGTCGGCATGTCAAGCGCAGTGTCTTGCTCGCCTCGCTCTATCAGTGCAGGCCAAACTCACGTAGCAGTTCCTCGCGATAGCGCACAAACCGGCTGCCGCTGCGGTCGCGTGGGCGGGGCAGTTCGACGTCAATCAACCGCGCCGCGCCGCCCTTCTCCCGGGGCAGGATCAGCACCCTGTCGGCAAGATAGATCGCCTCTTCCAGGTCATGGGTAACCATCACCATGGTGACGTTCTCCTCGCTCCAGATGCGTGCCAGTTCCTCTTGCATGCCGATCTTGGTCATGGCGTCGAGCGCGCCCAGGGGCTCGTCGAGGAGCAGGATCTCAGGCTGTACGGTCAGGGCCCGGGCGATGCCGACGCGCTGCGCCATGCCGCCCGAAAGCTGTCTGGGATAGGCATCGCTGAATTCGGCGAGGCCGACGAGCGCGATATAGAAGCGGGCCCTTTCCTCGGCATCCGTCTTGGGCACACCCCGCACCTCAAGGCCAAAAGTGACGTTGCCTAGCACCGACAGCCAGGGCAGCAAGCGCGGTTCCTGAAAGATCACCGCACGCTCGGAGCCGACGCCGTGGACCGGCTTGCCGTCGATCGCGACACCGCCGCTGTCGGCGGCCTCCAGCCCGGCGAGAATGCGCAGCAGCGTGGTCTTGCCCGATCCGCTGGCGCCGACGATGACCAGGCATTCGCCCGAGCGGACATCGAGGTTGAGCGCCCTCAGCACGGCAAGCGGACGCCCGCCAAGCGTGAAGGATTTGGAGAGGTCGCGTATGCTGACCTCGCCGCGGCTCGCCGTGCTCATCGCGCTCGTCTCCGCTCTCAATTGGTTTTCGTTTCGCCGGGTCGATAAAGGATGTCGGCTGCTTTCAGCTTGCCCTTGGGCAGGCGGCCGTCGCGCTCCAGCACGCTCACCCAGAAGTCGATGTCGCGGTCGTCTGCCTTCGCCCCTTCGCGCAGGCCGAAGCCGGTCCAATAGCGCGCCAGCTCACCATTTTCGCCGCGCTTGTTCAGGATGTTGGCGAGCACCTTGCGCGCTTCGTCAGGGTTTTGGCGCGACCAGTCGGCGGCGTGCGCGGCCTGCTCGACGAAGTTGCGGGCGGCGTCCGGATGCGCCGCGATGAAGTCGCGCCGCAGTACGACGAAGCCGCCGGCCAGTTCGCCCAGCACATCGGTGTCGTTGAACACGCCGCGCACGCCGCCGTGGTCGACCAGGGCACCGGCGAAGGTCGCCTGCCAATAGCCGAGTGCCGCGATGTCGACCTGGCGCGACCGCAAGGTCTGCTCGAGCTGCGGTCCAGGCACTACGACGAGGTTGGCGGCATCCGGCGGCAGGCCGACGCTGTGCAGCGCCTCGCGCACCGTGTAGTCGAGATGGGCACCGAGCGTGTTGACCGCAATGGTCTTGCCGGCGATGTCGGCGATCGATTTGATCGGACTGTCGTCCAGCACGTAGAAGACGCTGCGCACTTCTTTGTTGATGCCGTTGCTTGGATAGGCGGCGACGAAGTCGTTGCCGCCGGAGATCGAATTGATCACGGCGGCGGTTGCGGCCGAGCCGAGATCGACGCTGCCGGAGGCGAGCGCGAACAGCGATTCCGGTCCACCGCCCGCGTAACCGACATTCTCCAGCTTGACGCCGAGGTCTTCGAAGTAGCCGAGCGCGTCCGCGAGCTCATGCGGGGAGATGCCGCCACGGCTGGCGAGGTAGCGCAAGGTGACTGGCGCGGCTTGCGCGAGGGCGAAGCGGGGCAGGCCGGCGGCGAGAAAGCCGGCGGCAAGGGGAGCGCCGGCAAGCAGGGAACGGCGAGTGATTTTCATGGTCCGGTCTTTCCTGTTTGAGATGCTGGGTTTGAGATGATGGTGAAAGGCGTCACTGCTCAGTCGATGGGGTTGCTCCAGCGGCAGAGCCGCCGCTGCAGGCTGACCAGCGCCTGGTTGGCGATCAGGCCGAGGCCGGCGAGGATGACGATCGCCGCAAACATCAGCGGGATCTGGAAGTTGTATTGCGCGTTCATCACCTGGAAACCGATGCCCTTGTTGGCGCCGATCATTTCCGAAGCGATCAGCAACAGCAGCGCCGTGGTCGCACTCAGCCTCAGCCCGACGAAGATCGACGGAACGGCGCCCGGGAGCACGACACGACGGAATACGGTGAGCCGCGCAGCACCATAGACGCGGGCCATCTCGATCAGCTTCGGATCGACTTCCTTGACGCCGCTGATGGTGTTGAGCAGCAGCGGAAACAGCGTCGCCCAGAAGATGACGAAGACCTTGGAGGCCTCACCCAGCCCGAGCAGCAGGATGAACACCGGGTAGAGCGCCAGCGCCGAAGTCTGCCGGAAAACCTGCAGGATCGGATCAAGCGCGGTTTCGACGGCGCGCACCTGGCCCATAAAGAGACCGAGCGGGATGGCGACCGCCACGGCTGCCGCGAAGGCGATGCCGGCGCGCTGCAGGCTGATGGCGATGTCGCCGAGCAGGCTGCCGCCAGCCAGGCCCTTCCACAGTGCGGCAACGATGGTGTCGATCGGCGGCAGCACTGCGGCATTGACCCATCCCGCGCTGCTCGACACCTGCCAGAGCGCGAGGAAGGCCACCAGGACGCCGTAGCGAGACAGAAAGCGGAAGGTTGCTCGACTGCCCGGGCGCAAGAAATCCGCGCCAAGGCTGGTTCCGCTGCCACGCGTGCCGATGATGACCGGACGCTCAATGCGTTGCAAACTCATCGTCGCACCCTTCCTGTCAGAGGATCATTCGGCGGCCAGCACGGTCGAGCGGGCGGTGGTCCAGGGGTTTGCCGGCCGCTTGAGGCCGAGGTTCTCACGCAGCGTCCTGCCCTCATAGGCGGTGCGGAACAGGCCGCGGCGCTGCAGCTCGGGGATCACCAGGTCGACAAAATCGTCGAGCGCGCCAGGCAGCCAGGGCGGTAGGATGTTGAAGCCATCAGCGGCTTCGTTGCCGAACCACTCCTCCAGCTGATCGGCCACCTGCCTGGCGCTACCGATGACGGTGTAGTGGCCGCGGGCCGTGGCCACCCACTGGTAGAGCTGTCGGATTGTGAAGTTGTGCTCGTCGGCAATCTGGCGGATCAGCGCCTGACGGCTCTTCATACCTTCGGTTTCCTTGCTCGGCGGCAGCGGTCCGTCGAGCGGATAGCCTGTGATGTCGAGCGTCTGACCCGCCAACGCATTGAGCAGCGCCACGCCATCCTCGGGAAGGATCAGGTCGTTCAACTGCTGGTATTTGGCGTGCGCTTCCGCTTCGGTACGGCCGACGAAAGGCGCTACGCCGGGCATGATCAGCACTTGTTCGGGATCGCGGCCGGCCGCTTTCACGCGCACTTTGATGTCGCGATAGAACTCCTGCGCCGAGGCCAGGCTCTGGTGGGCGGTGAAGATCACCTCAGCCGATTGGGCGGCAAGCTTGCGGCCATCCTCCGACTGCCCGGCCTGCACCACCACCGGATGGCCCTGCACCGGACGCGGCACGTTGAGCGGACCCTTGACGCTGAAATGCGCGCCCTTGTGGTCGATGTCGTGAAGCTTATCCTTGTCGTAGAAGCGCCCCGATCTCTTGTCGCGGATGAAGGCGTCGTCCTCCCAACTGTCCCACAGTGCCTTGACCGTCTCGACATGTTCGTGCGCCCGGGCATAGCGCTCAGCGTGCGCAGGCTGCGTGTCGCGATTGAAATTGCGCGCGGTCTCGTCCCCCGCCGACGTCACGACGTTCCAGCCGGCCCGGCCATTCGACAAAAGATCGAGCGAGGCGAATTTGCGGGCCAGCGTGTAGGGCTCCTCATAGGTGGTGGAAGCGGTGGCAATGAAGCCGAGATGGGTGGTGAGCGGCGCCAGTGCGGCAAACAGCGTCACCGGCTCGAAGCCGGCGATCTTGGCGTTGCCCCCTTCGCGGGCGCCAAGGCCGACCGTCAGATTGTCGGCCAGAAAGTAGGCGTCGAACAGGCCGCGCTCGGCAGTCACGGCAAGCTGCCTGTGGACCTCGAAATTCGTCGCGCCGTCGGCCGGCGCGTCAGGATGGCGCCAAGCGGCGATGTGCTGTCCGCCGCCGGGCAGGAATGCGCCCAGTTTGATCTGTCTGGATTTGCTGGGTGTAGTCATTGCGAATTCCTCCAGGACTGTGCGGGAGTGGGGACTGCGCGGAAGTGGGGCGGCTACTCGATGGTGTTCAGGCGGCGACACCGACTCTGTCGGGCACTCCGACCACCCGGCATACTTCAGTAACCGCTTGCCGGGCGCGGGCCTGAATGGCTTTCGACACCAGCGCGCCGTTGGCGAAGTCCTTGTCGGAAGCATAGATTGCGGTCGGCATCGTCAGTGCCTCGAAGAAGCCGAACAGAGGCCGAAGCTGGTGTTCGATGATCAACGAATGACGCTCACCGCCGCCGGTCGCTGCGAGGATGATTGGCTTTCCCCTAAGGGATAACGGGTCGAGCAGGTCGAAGAAATGTTTGAAAAGCCCGGTATAGCTGCCTTTGAAGGTGGGTGAGCCGACCACCAGGACCTCGGCGCCCAATAATTGCTCGACGATGTTGCGGGCTGACGGATCCAGTTCGCCAATACGCCTTGCCTGCGGGAAGGACGGACCGAGATCCTCGACGTCGAAAACAGTCGAGGATGCGCCGGTGCTGTGCGCCACGTCTGCGACGATGTGGCTTATGAACGCCCTGGTCTTCGACGGACGAGTCAGGTTGCCTGACACCCCCACCACCAGCTTTTTTGACATCTTCGGCTCCACGGAAAACGGCTTATCTGCATTAACACTACCGATTTTGTAGAATTAAGTGAGCGAGAAGATTTCAAAAAAAGCCCGACAAGCGGATGAAGTTTGCGGCACATTGCCCGCAATTGGGTCCATTCGACGCGAAATGCGAAACGCTGAACGTCCGGCATGCAGCGCCGTGCAGCACGGCGACCGATCGGCTACGCGTCCCCTTCGTACCCTCAAATCTCACGAATTTGTGGAACGAGGCTGCGGCTCAGGGGTTTTCCATTAGAGCAACCTTGAGAAGGAGGTAGCCATGAAGAAGCTCCTGTTGGCCTCCGTGATCGCCATTGCCTCGGCGGCATCCATGATCCCTCCGGCAAATGCGGGTGTTTCGATCGGCATCGGCACCGGCTATGACGATGATTATTACGTCCCCAGGTATCGCACGTACGACACCGATGACGATGACAGCTACTATCGTCGCGACGTGTATGATGAGGAAGACTACAGGCCGCGCTACTATCACCGGTATAATCGGCGCTGCCACGTCGAGTACGTTAAGCACTGGCGTCATCACCATCGGATCGTCGAGAAAATCCGCGTTTGTAGAAGGTGACCTGACGTCCTGATTCGAACGGTATTGCCGGCCCCGGTCGGCAATCGAGTTGCCCGTGGGCGGGACGCGGTGAGCGCTGGGAGCGACAAAGGTTCGCCCCCTCACCGCGGCTTACGCATCAGCATCATGCCATAGTGAACGGCAAGGATATCGAGCCCGATCTTGAGCAGCTTGGTGACGACGTCGCGCGGCTCGCCGCTCTGTTCGGCCAGGCTTTTTACCGATTCGCGGCGCAGCACACCTTTTGCACCACGCCCGAGACCTCCCAATGGGCCATCGCCCTGGTGGCGTCGGCGTAGGCGCGGCCGGCCGACAGGTACGGTCGGCGATGCCACCACCGATTCGGCCGCCGTCGACGCGCTGTTCCCACGCCACCCACGCCATCGGCTTGACGCCTTCCTGCGATGAAGAGCGGAAATCCTCGCGGTAGCGCATGCCCGCCTCGCACTGTTGTCGCGACAGCGAGGTGATGCCGGTCAGCGGGTCGACGTTGCGCACGCGCACGATGCCGCCGGTTGAGGTGTAGCCGCCGTTGGAGACTCGTAGAGGCGCGCCGCCTCGCCTGTGCCTGCCGGGAGAGCGCGGTTTCGTCGAGGCCCTTGCCGACAACCGCGACATAGCTGATCCGGTCGTGCGCCGCCGCAATGCGGAGCACGCGCATCCAGAACCCCTGCGCGGCAAACGAGCAGAGGCGCAGCGCCGGGTCGGATTCCCAGTCCGACCAGAAGAATTTCGACCAGATGGTGCCGCTCATGGCCTGCCCCAAAGCCGGCTATGCAACCGCATAGCGTCGTCGCGCGTTACGGAAGGTTACAGCCAGGAAAATCACAGCGAGGTTTAGCGTCGTGGGCACGATGCGAACGCAACGTCCGATCAAGGTCAGCTTCGAGGGCGAGGTCGAAGAAATCAATGACGTCAACGACGCCGCCGACTTCCTGCAGCGCTGGCCGATCGACCGGCGCGGCCATGTCTACCGCAGCGCGCTCAATGCCTGCAGCGCGGCGATCGCCGCCCAGATCCCGGCTGGCGATGCGCTGAAAGCATTCACCGGCTTTGCCAGGGTGACGGGGATTCTCGTTCAAAGCGACGGCCCGGAGATGCCGGCCGGACGCACAGGCGCCCAGAACCGGATGCCGAAATAGGTTGGCGCTTTCCAAACAGGAGTCGATGAAGCGCATGGCGACGAAATGCGGCTGGCGCCTGGCAATGACGGGACGCGGCGCCGGCACCTTGAAGCGGTAGGCCGGGCCGTCCGGCACCGCCCTGTCATCCTCGCGCAGGAACAGGCGGGGCGGCAGCCAGGCCGGCGGCAGCGACCTGGCCTGTTTCACGGGCTGCCTGAGTTGTTCCGGCGACCCGCCCTGCCTGCCCTGACGGCCTGACTTTTCTTCCGGATTCCCCCGGTGCGATGGGCTTTGCCGCGTTCTTCGTTACCGCGTTTTTCCGGGGCCGGCCGCCGGCCCTGCCGCCCTTGGGATTGGCAAAGCCGATCGCCTTCAGCACCTGGTTGCGGTGGACGATGCCGATGATGGCGCTGCGCGACACCGGGCTGCCGCGCAGCGCGCTGAAGCGGACGGCAATCCTGGAGGCCGACAGGCCGTCCTTCAGCCAGACGGCGATCTCCTGCAATTCGGTGTCGGTGTAAGCAGTCATGTTGGGGATCCATTGGTTGCAGTGGTTCGCCCAAGCGCGAGCGCTCGACCCGAAGGCCGCGGCGGATTGGTTTCGGAGGTTCGGCTGGCCCGTCAGGCGGGGTTCGCGAGGCGTTGCAGCGCCGCCTCTGCGGCATGCCTGGTGAGGCCGGAAACCGCCCTGCCCGTCAGCCTGTCGAACAGGATGACGGTGCCGTCCTCGCCAGATCACCGAATGCGAACTCGCCATGACGGCGGCAGGCATCCGCTTCGCCATCTCCAGCGATGCCTGGGAGGCATGAGCGCCGCGATGCGGTTTCGCGAATGATGGCGCCCGCCTGCCGTCAAAATCCCAGCCGTCAAAAATCATTGAAACCCGGGCCGGATTTTGGCATCTTTTCAAGGTTGCGGGCGAGCATGAGAAACCCGCATTACAGGAGGCTATGACTATGCCTCATCTTCACATGAAAGGCGTCGATCTCGTCGTTGATCTGCTCGATGCGGCCGAGCATGTCGACAAGCTCAGCCCGGAAGAGGTGAAGGACCTGCTGCTGGAGGCCGCCAGTGTCCTGGGCGAACTTTTGAAGCGGGATGTTCCCGCCGACATCCGCCAACAGGATGAACCCGCCTATCCGCCGCGAGGCCTGACGAAGAACTGATCCAGCATTTGATCGCCGCCGGCAGGGCCGACACAGGGCGATCGAAGACGCCTCAGGCGCCCTCCACCATCATGC
Source organism: Mesorhizobium sp. M00.F.Ca.ET.216.01.1.1 (assembly GCF_004010325.2). Classification (GTDB taxonomy): domain Bacteria; phylum Pseudomonadota; class Alphaproteobacteria; order Rhizobiales; family Rhizobiaceae; genus Mesorhizobium. The sequence continues at coordinate 79,621 of NZ_SADR02000021.1, read as the reverse complement.
CGTTACTTTCGAGTGACGCGGCGGTGCGGAAATCGAATCGTCGCCGCCGCTCTATCTTTTCGGGTCCGATGCTCTCTGTTCGAGCATCGGATTTTCCCAAAAACCGGCTTCCACTTTGGGTCCGATGCTCCAGGCTCAGCCTTTGCCCGACCTGACGGCCTTTGGCTTGCTGGCCTTGGCGGCGGCAGGTTTCTTGGCCGCAGGTTTCTTGGGGGCTGCCTTCGCTTTCGGCTTGGCAGCTTCGCTGTCGATCTCGGCGGTGGCCTGGTCCCAGTGCTGCTGATGCGAGCCCTCGGGCCGACCGGCCCGTTCCCAGATCGCGTGTGCCCGCTGGCGAATACGTTCCTGCCTGTCGTCCGTCACTGTTGCCTCCTTGCTTAGGTCCCGGCAACGTTAGCCGAAATTTCGATCGGCGTCTTGAGTGGCAAGTGTCAGCCTTCAGTTCCTGTCGGACAGCAGCGCGACGCCGAGCAGCGCCGCCTTCTTGGTGATCAGCCCCGCCAGATCCGCGTCCGAGCGCTCGGTACCGGTCCGCTCACGCACCACGGCAATCGCCTCCTTCATCGACAGGAGGGCAGTGCCTCGCTCAGCAAGTAGTTTGTCGACAAACGCCGCCACATTGGCTGTTTCAGCGTGCGGCAACATGAAAGTGGCTCCTTTCCTGTTTCCAGACGGAACAAACACTCCCGGCGGCCGTTCGGCCGCCGGGTGACGCCTGCCGTTCCCCTTGTCGTAGCGAGGGAACGGCAGGCGAGTCGGTTCAGTCTATGACCTGCACGATCCTGCGTGTGCGGGGTTCGACCAGCACGGCATGATCGCCGACGACCACGTATCTATACTCGACGTCGGGAATCGGCTGAAGCTCGACCGTATCAGGCAGGGTGGAGCCGACATTGAGTTCCACCCCCAGAAGATTGATCGAGGCCAGCGGGTGCTTGTGCACATATTCGCGGACGATCGTCTGTTGTTCAGGCGTGACGATCACCTGATCTGCGGTTGCCACACCGATACCAGCAAGCAGAGCCAGCCCGGCGACAGCAGGAATCAGAGGGGTTTTCATCATTGTCTCCTGTTCTATTTGCGAGCGTCGCCCTGCCTTTTGCTTGACGCAGAAACGACAGAAGTCGAGATGGCGACCTCGGTTGGCAAACGCCGGGCGACGCCTCTTGTTCCGTGAGTCATGGCTAAATTGACCGGCACATCGTTGCTGCGTCAGGCTTTGCCGGCAACCCTTCCCCCGTCTTGCGGCAGAGGCCATCTGGTGGCCCGCGCCCCGGGCGGCGGGACGCGGGCCGATCGGTTGCCCGATCAGCAGCGGATACCGGAGGGGATGGTATCGGGCTGCCTCGGAAATAACATTTAGTGAATGCTAATGTTCCATGGTGACGCCGAAAATCACCGAGGCGGCGTTTTTGCGCGACCCTGCGGCCGAGGCCTGACGTCAGACTGTCACGACGATCTTGCCGAACTGTTCGTTCGACTCCAGAAAGCGATGCGCCTCGACGATCTGGTCGAACGCGAAGGTTCTGGCGATGACGGGCTTGAGCGAACCCGATACCAGCCCGTCGAGGATGAAGGCCTTGGCGGCCTCCAACCGCGCCGGATCGCCAGTGATTTCGTGGACGAGGTAGCCGCGCAGCGTCAGTGTCTTTGCCAGCACGACGGACAGCGGAAAAGGCGTCGGCTCGTGGCTCAAGCCGCCATATTCGATGAGAATGCCACCCCGCGACATCGCCGCCGTCAGGGGTTCGAATATCGGACCGCCGACCGCGTCGAAGACCACGCGCGCACCCTGCGGGCCGGTGATTTCCTTCAGCCGGGCCTCCAGATCTTCCGCCGAAACGACGACATGCGCGGCGCCGAGCTCAAGCAGGGCCTGCCTCTTGGCAGACGTCCGCGTGACCGCGATGGTGGTCGCGCCAACCATGTTGGCAACCTGGATCGCCGCAAGTCCGACGCTGCTCGATGCCGCGGTGACGACGACGATGTCCTCCTTGTGCAGCTTGGCAATGTCGATCAGGGCACCGTAGGCGGTGAGGTACTGCATCCAGACTGCCGCGGCCGCTTCCCAGCCAAGGGATGGCGGGTGCCTGACGATGTGCCCGGCCGGGAATGTGGCGAGCTCGCCATAGGCGGGGTAGCGGACCATCGATATCGGCGGCACGACACTGACGGCGTCGCCTGGCGCAAAGCCGTCGACGCCCTCGCCGACCGTTTCGACGATGCCTGCTGCCTCGAGGCCAAGCCTCGAAGGCAGCGGCGGCGTCTCGATATAAGTGCCGGCGCGTATCGACGCCTCGGCCCGGTTGAGCCCCAGCGCCTTGACGCGGATTTGAATCTCACCCCGGCCGGGCCGGGGGATATCGATGTCCTCGATGCGCAGAACCTCGGGACCACCATGCTCATGAAAGCGAACAACGCGTGCCATCCAGCCACAACTCCAAAACAATTGAACTGAATATGCTATGTCAGCGGGTGTTTTGTGGATAAATGGGCCTCAGAAGCAAAACAGTAGAAACCAAGGGTTTTTAATATGGACCGTCTTGCGAGCATGGCCGTGTTCGTCAAAGCCGTCGACCTGGGCTCGTTCGCCGCAGCCGCTGCGGCGCTCGATCTGTCCGGACCGATGGTCGGAAAGCATGTCCGGTTTCTCGAAGAGCGCCTAGGCGTGCGCCTGATCAACCGGACCACACGCCGCCAGAGCCTGACCGACTTCGGGCGCGCCTACTATGAGCGCTGCCGGGTGGTGCTCACTGAAGCCGAGGCTGCGGACGCACTCGCTGCCGATCAGCTTTCCGAACCACGCGGAAAGCTGCGTGTCACCATGCCCGCGCATTTCGGCCGGCACTGCGTTACCCCGGTCCTGTTGGAGCTTGCGCGGCAGTATCCCTCGCTGGAACTTGATCTGTCGCTCAGTGACCGCTTCGCCGACCTTGCCGAGGACGGTTACGACCTTGCCATCCGCACCGGCATCCCGGATGACAAGGCCGGAGTGACAGCGCGTCGGGTCGCGCGCCAGCGCATGGTCGTCTGCGCCTCACCGTCCTATCTCGAGGTGCACGGCCGGCCATTGCGGATAGACGACCTTGGCAGCCACCACGCCATTATCTACCGCCGCCTGGACCGTGTCGTTCAACCGTGGCTGTTTCCGCGCAATGACCAGCCCGCGCTGGAGATCACGCCGGTCAGCCGGTTGCGGCTCGACGACCTCGATGCGATCGCCGATGCCGCCGCTGCGGGCATGGGGCTTGCCTGGCTTCCATACTGGCTGGTTCGCGAGCGCATCAAGGCAGGAACGCTTGTCCCGCTGTTGCCGGAACAGCCGGGATTTCTTTACGACGCCTATGCGCTGTGGCTGCAGACACCTCACTTGCCGCTAAAAGTACGTCTTGCCGTCGATGCGTTGGCGGCTGCATTGCCCAAATTCATGGGGTGAGATGCTCATGGCGTGGAATGCCTTGGGCCATCGATCGCGTCGATCCCGTCACCGCGCTGCAAACTTCGGATCATGGCTTCGGCGGCTGCGGCGGCACCTGGCCGGGCTTGATTATCGGCGTCTTCCCTTCGTCCGGCGGCGGCGCGGTCATGCCCAGGTCACCGGTGGGCGGCGGCCGCAAGACACCGTTGCAAGGACTGAGCTTGTCGGACAGATTGTTGCCGGTGCCGTCGACCAGCGGCTTCTGCTGCGCTCCGTTCTGGTCCTGCGCCCCGTTCTGATCCTGCGGTTCGGCCTGGCAAGGTCTGGATTGAGTGGTCGCCTGGTTGTCGATCTGGTCATTCGCCAAGGCGCCCATCGGTGCGGCCAGCGCCAGCACCAGCGCGCAAGGAAACATTGCAAGAGGTCTCATGTCGAGCTCCTTTCCTGCGAAGCCATCTCCTTGCAAAGCCGGCGGGCGGCGATTGGTTCCGGCGTGCGCAACAAGCCCGGTTACCGTTTTCGGGAACCGGCCGGCCGGTTCATGAGTTCCCGGGTCATGAGTTTCAGAGTCGTGCGTTCAAACAGAGTGCGTTCGAGGCACCGGCGTACCGACTACAGGAGGCCGGTGTGGCGAATCCGAAATCACCAGCGATGGAACCGCGCGGGAAGCCAATGGACGAGGTCGAGGCGCCGTCGCCCCTGCGGCAGGACGGTGAGCAGCGCGACCCACCGGCGAGCGGACGCGACGCGACCACGGTGGGCAGGATCCTGCCCGACAGCGTGCCGGCAAACGGCGATTACGACATCGAAAAGGATGGCGGACTGCCGGACGAGCTGTGAACCGGGCTGTCAGCGCGGAGCAGCGCCTCGCTGATGGGCCGGCGAGGCGGCGAGACAATAAACGGTGAGATGGTTCATTGTGCGCCGCTTGCGGCTCGCCCTCGGCGTGCTGCTCACCACGATGACGACGCTGCCGACCAGAAGCACGCCGCCGACGACTGGCGGCTGCACGGACATCCATTTGCCGAGGGCGGCGGCAAGCGCCACCACGGCGAGCACCGCAAATGCCAGGAATTCGTCATCGACGAACATGCCGACCAGTTCGCGCAGGATCAGGGCAGCTATCCTCATGGCAGTGCCTCCCCCGCCTGGCGCGCCGCCAGCCTGACGAAAGACGAGCAGATTCCTGCCTTTGTCGGGCACAGCTGAGCGCAACAAGAACCCCGCCGGCGGGAAGCCAGCGGGGCGAGAACACGAAGCGGGAGGGACCGCTTCTAACCGCGGGATGCGGCTACCGTCAGAACCGCGACAAGGCGGATTTGTTCCACGGCCGGGCAAAAAGGTTGCCGCGCCTCATCGGCGCGGACCTCATCGACGCGCCGGCTCGGGAACGAGCGGGCCGGACGCTGGCGAGATGTTGGACATCGCACGCGAACGAAAACGCGCTCAAACGGCGTGTGCTCCGCGGCGAACCGAGGATTCGATGGTTGTGCTCGCTTTTTCCGTGGTGACCGGCGGGCCGATCAGTTCGACGTGGACTCCCCCAAGGTTTCGGTGACGAAGGACGCGGCGATCAGATCGTCGGCGTCGAGGCGTAGGGAGCCCTCGGCGCCCCCCATGATGGCAGCGACTTTCTGGAAGGTCTTCATCTCATGCTCGGTAATCTGTGCGCCTTGCATCCTGGCCTTGAGGTCGGCAACGCGCATCCCCAATGTGTGGGACGTTCCGATTTCACGTTTCGACATTTCATTTCGCTCCCTCCCCCGCCCATGTCTGTTTTGCCGCCCCGCCCTGCTCGTTCGCGCGCCGCCAATGTCTGCCTATTTTTGAGGCACTGCGAACACAAGCGGCCAAACGCGCGATGCGTTGGAAGGTTCCGGCAAAGTGGTCACTAAATAATAATGAGGCGTGGGGCCAGCGCTGGAAAATGGCGAAGCCTTCGGTAACATCATTGCCTTCGCCAACCACCAGTGTTGGAAGGCAGACGGGATGTTGAGGCTGCCGATTTACGCTATATCGGTGAAGGCATCCCTTCTCTCGCAGATTTCCGACAAGCGTTTTCGAAGGGTCGAGAACGAATTCAAGCTCGTTAAAAGAAATCTCAAAAATCTTAAAACAAGCGCGGAACGCTCATCTCTCCCCGGGCGTCGAAGAGAACGGCGAAGGCCGGCGTCGCCCGAAGAAGCATGGCAGGCGCCGGCCGACCGGGACAGGTCCACCGCAACGCGAACCTAGCAGAGGTGGCGGGGCGAGCCAGTAGGCGATCGCGGTAGCTGGTCGCGATCCAGGGCAACTCTGTCGGCGGGCGTGGCGTGCGAGAGGTGCGGCCTTCCACAGCGACATCGTGCTTGCTTGCAGTTGCGCGCAAAAGGTGTAACGCTCGAACCGGGTAGAAACATGGGCGGGCATTCCGGCTGCAATCAGCTTCGATGCTCGATTGGGTAAATGTACTTTCCGCAATTCCTTGTTGGAATGGCAGCAGCGCTTCTTGCAATCATGGCATGGGTCTACACGGCCACGGGATCGGTCTGGCAATCGCTCGGATGGACGTTCGTCGCCGCCCTGCTGCTGCAGGCAGGTTACTTCATCGCTGTGCTGTTCCTGATCTATGGCCACGCCACCAGCGCGGCCGAGGCCGACAATTCGGTCCCGGCCAAGACCCCGCTGGAGCGGGACGGCATCATCCACGCCTTGCTGTCGATGCTCCGATAGGGCGGCGGGCTAGCCGTCCCTGTCCTGTCGATTCCGGAGTTTCGTGGCGTGTTTGGGGCAAAAGCCCATCACGCCGCAAGGCGACGGGCTTGCACCTGCAGATGGTCACTCAATGACCTCGATGACCCTGCGTGTGTCCGGATCAACCACGACGGTCTGGTTGTCGATCACGACGTAGCGGTATTTGACGTTGGGAACTTCATGCAGCTCGACGGTATCGGGCAAGGTCGAGCCGATATTGAGCTCCACGCCGGGAATCTTCACCGACGCCAACGGCTGCTTTTTCACATATTCCTTGATGATTGTTTCCTGTTCAGGCTGGATAACCACGTCCTGAGCGGCGGCGGCGCCGACGCCAGCGAGCAGCAACAGCCCGGCGACGGCAGTGGGAAGATGCATTCTCATGATCGTCCTCTTTCCATCGTAAGCAACCTCTTCGCTGCGCTGCCTCATGCAGTTCGCAGCCGGGTAAACTGAGTCGTAAACGCCGCCGGGACGAGGCTTGTTCCGCCAAATCCGCGGCTTCCCCGGTCAATTTGCCCTGGAACAAAGTTTTTCAGTTGAAGTTTACCCAATGAAGGGACCGACACTTCCGAGGAGACTTCCCATGAAACGCGTATTGATTACCAGCATGCTGGCGCTCGGTGTCGGGTGTGGGGCGGCCATAGCTCAGACACAGCAGCCCGCCGAGACCCAACCGGGAACGGATGCCAATTGCCCGGCCGGCGCGACTGACTGCCAGAAGGGCTCGAGCATGGAGAAGCAGACCCAGGGCCAAACCGGCGCGACCACTGAGGAACAGGCCCAGGGCAAGCCCAAGCTCAAGACCGACGAGCAGGCCCAAGGTAAGGCCGGCACCACCACCGAGCAGCAGGCTCAGGGCAAGCGGAAGATGCAGACGGAGGAGCAGACCCAGGGCAAGGCCGGCGCCACTACCGAGGAGCAGGCCCAGGGCAAGCCCAAGCTCAAGACTGACGAGCAGGCCCAAGGTAAGGCCGGCACCACCACCGAGCAGCAGGCTCAGGGCAAGGCCTCCACTCAGACCCAGGATCAGACTTCGACCGGTTCCATCAGCAATGTGACCGTTGAACAGAAAACCGAGATCAGCCAGGTAATCAGGGAGACGAAGGTCCAACCAGTCTCAAGCGTAGATTTCGATATCTCGGTCGGCATCGAGATATCTCGGCACAAGGTTCGGCTGCATCGTCTGCCGCCGCGTATCGTCAAGATCGTGCCGGAGTACGAGTCGTACGAGTATTTCGTGCTGGCCGATGGCCGGATCGTCATCGTCGACCCGGATACCCTCAAGATCGTTGTGATCCTGACCTAACGGTCCCCAACGACATAACCGACCACTTAAAAGGCCTGCCCACCGGTCGGTATGGCGGGCCTTTTTTGCCTGCGGGGCTCAAGCTCGGGAAAGCAAGAGGTATGCGCCTGACGAAAGCGGAAAACATCCGCAAAAACCAGAACCCGCCGCCTTTCGGATATGAAGGGCAGCGGGTCGACGGCCGCCGATGAAGGGACCTTGTTCGACGGTCGTTCTGATCAGCTTTTCAAGGCGGAACCTGGCCTTAGCCGAACACGATTCCGACGGCGACCAAAACGACGCCGATACCGAAAACAGGCGCTAAAATCCACCGTGCCTCGTGAACGCTGCGGTCCATTAGCTCCTCCTGAATGATTGGATAGCCAACGCGATGCTGACCGCTTGGTTCCACCTTGCACGCCGGACCGTGGTGTATTGGGGGCGTCAGGTCTCGGCGCACGACCACCCGATGCCGACGCCGAAGAATCTCTGGCGATCAGATATCAGGCCACCAAGGGTGATTATATATTTGACAGACCGAACAGGCGGCTAGCGTTTCCGGGTTAGAAAATGGGCCTCTCGTATAAGCGACGGCCAATAGTACCCAAAAGAAGCGATAAGCTCGCGAGCCTGCTCTTCGGTGATATGCGCCTCTTTAACCAAGCGCCGAACGAAAAAGTTGTCAGGCACGCTGGGTGTTCTGTCCTGTTCGTCATCCATTTCGGGATTCCCATGTGGCGCATCAAACGCGACCAACTGGTAATGGTTCCGTTGGGAATGGCCGACGCGATGCTGGTGAAGCAGCATTGCCTAAGGCCGCGTCGGCCACTGCGGCGGATTTTGGGAGTTTGCCGCCCGCCAAACCTAGCGCGCCCAAAAAGGCGGGCAACGCGGCCTCGCTGCTTGGTAAAAAACGTACGTTTAATCCAATTGAAGCCACACGTGAAAGGTCTATGAATCCTCAGGTTACCATTCTGTTTCCGCCCTTTGTGGGAGGTTGCATCATGGGTAAGCCAGGTATTTCGGTATCGGCGCTCGATTGCGATATCCTTCGCAGCGCCTTCATAAACTCCCTCATCGAAGAGCGAATTCCCGAAGACCAATGGCGGGAATACGCCGCTCTTTTGATCAGGGAGTTTACCGGTAGCGATGATGTCGATTCGGACTTGCTGGATTGGATCGTGCGAAGTAGCGGCGCTACCCAGCCGTAGCCCCAGCAAGGGAAACAAGGGCATGCGCCAGCCGGTCCTGCGAAGACCGCCAGGGCAGCGCTTACGGGTAGGCAAGCGCTGCCCTTAGAGCAATGGCTAGTCGATCCCCTCGCGTGGCGTAACGCGCGGTGGCTTCAGCGTGTGGCCGACGGCATCCCCGAGACCGAGCGCACGGTTTCCGGCGAGAACACCACGAAAGCAAAGATCAGCACGCCAGCGGCGACGATCAGCGAGCCGCCGGCGACGATCGGCTCGAGCGTCGGATTGCCATGCAGCATCAGGTACAGGGCCGGCGTCATCACCACCAGGCCAAGCGTGTAGACGCCATAGTGGATCATCGCGATCCTGCGCCCGGCCTTTTCCGGATTGAGCGCATAGTAGCCGCCGAATATCGCGCTCGTGACCCATCCCACGAGGTTGATATGGGCGTGCGCCGGGAAAGCGCCATGGTCGCCCGTGATCGCCATCTGCAGGCCGGCCGCTATCCCCAGCATGAGAAACACGGTGGCTGTCTTGAAAAAAAGTTCCGAAACTTTAGGCATGTCATTTTCTCCCCAACGTCGAACCCCGACATCGAGGAGAATACACGCAGAGCCTTTGGACCGTAAGGGTTTGGGGCGGATATTTTACAAAGAGCCTGCGGGGGTGAGCAACAGCTTCGCTTCTGCCACTGCAAGGCTCGGAGCGGGTGCAGAGGGACTGTAGGCTTTTCAGATTCGGCGGCGACCGTCAGGTGGCCTGCCGCCAGGACTGACCCCGGCGGCGAGCTCGCTCACGAGGCTATTCGGTCGCTCCGGTCTCGGTCGGCTCCACGAGGGCGTCCGGATCGGTTGGCGCAGCCGGATCGGTGGGTGCTGCCGCTTGAGCCGCTTCCAGCTTGTCGGCCACCTGGTCGATCTTGTCGCCAAGCACGCCTTTTGCCCAGTCCGTGACCTCGGCGTCGACAGGCTTGTTGGCCATCTCCGCCAGCGCCGCGTCGAGCGATGCATCGTCGGTGCCGACAGCGGCTTCGTCAGCTGCTGTCTGGGCCTCGGCAGCCGCCTCTTCAGCAGCCGTAACCGCAGCCTGCTGGTCAGCGATCTGCGCTTCCAGATCCGCGATCTGCTCAGGGGTAGGCGCACTCAACGCGTCCAGCTGCGCATTCAGGGCATCCAGTTTGGCCTGAGCGTCCACCACCGCCGCGTTCGCCTTGTCAAGCGTAGCCTGGGCGAGTTGGGCGTTCGCGGACGCCATCACGAAAGCCTGAACGGCAGCGAAGTTCTTGCTCTTGGAATTCATGTAGGCGTTGACGTTCCGCTGCAGCGAGTTCAGCCGGCCAAGCTTCGCATGGAGATTTTTTTCTTTGTTTTCTTCCTTGGACAAAGAGGCGACCTGCTGTTTCGCCGAGGCCTGTTTCGCAGCCTTTGTTCCTGCCTTGGTCGATGCATGCCCGCCGGCTGACGCAGACTTGCCGTGCGAACTGCTGGAATTGCCGCCGCCATTGCCGTTGCCGCCGTCGTTACCATGGCCACCACCGTGGCCGTTGCCGGCCAATGCCGGAGATGCCAGAAGCGCGAACGCGGCAAGCGCTGCGAAAAGGTTCTTTCGGGATGTCATGATTCCTCCGTTTGGATCGCACCTCCGCCATAGTGGCTGTAGAACGGAATATGGCGAAAGCCTAGGTTTAGTTACAGGAAACTTTAGACAAATGCTGAGCCGGCCGGTCTTCAACCATTGGAGGTTCGCTCTCTTGAGCTTGCCCCTTCCCTGGAGGGATCTACCAAAAATAGAGCACCGTCACGTTGCAACCAGCGGAACCGTGACAGTTGTCGCGTAATTTATCGGATACCTGTCGAAATACGGGAACTCGATCACGAAAGCATAGCTGGCGGTCAGGTGCGCCATGCGAAAACCGCCGCTGGCGGGATCGATTGCAATCGTCACATCGACGTCTTTCAATCCCAAACTCAGCAATTTTTCCGTGGCGATGGCTTCTATCTCGGCCTCGGTCAGCGAGTTCTTCATCTGGAGCGCGCGAGAGGACGTTTCCAGCGTGTAACGAACGCTCGACATGGCATTCAGCGCCCAGCCGAATGCGAAGATTCCGAACAAGAGCATTATCAGAAAAGGCGCGATCAGCGCGAATTCGAGCCCAGCTCCGCCTGATGCATCACGCGTGAACGCCCTGAACATCCATCTAGCGGACACGAATCACCTCCTGGTGACCGATGTCGCGAGAAACGGAAAACACGCCGAAAAGGAAGGGCGGGGACCAAGTGGCTGTCGCTGTTATTTCCACGAAGATCGAGGACGCTTTCGTGCCACCGCACAGGCTCGATGCATCGACCACGGTACTCCCGCACATGTGTCTGCGGGTCAGCGTCACCTGCGCGCCTTCGGGACGGTGTTCCCAGCTCGAAAGTGCCACGGCCTGGGTAGCCGCATCGTCGGCTGCCCCTGCCATGACAAGATTTGCCGCCGTCTTGACGCCGGCGCGCATCGACAGCGAGCTAGTCACGAAAGACCAACCGTCGATGACGCCAAGAAGTACCACGCAAAGGATCGGGACAACCAGCGCGAACTCCACTGCGGCGGCACCAGAATCGCTCCGGAAAATCCGGGCTGATCGCTGTTCCACGGGGACTATTCGACAAGCTGAACGGACTGCGTCGCCGGAATGTCCTTCATTCCAAGGCTCGTGCAATCCTGGTTGATGCTCGAGGAGCCGGACCACTGCACCATATCGGCGACGACCTGTGTGCAACCACCCTTGCCCGAGAAATTGCCGAGATAATCGACCTCTTGTTTTGGAAAATACAAAGCGCCGGTCAAAAGCGAATCCGCCGTGCCGTCGAACGTATTCTTTCCCCCGAGGTTGGTCCTGTCTCCGTAAAACAACACACCGGAATAGGTACCTGACGTCGGTGCGCTGAGATTGACGCTGGCCGTGCCGTTGATGTTGACGCGGGAGCTGCCGGCCAGATAGATGATAACTCCGTCGCCGGAAACATGCACGTTCGCGTTTACTTTGAAATCCCCGCCATCGATGACGTATACCCCGGGCGAGAGGGTCACATCGTTGCTCAAGCTCAGGTCGCAGTATGTCCCGGGTTGCAGGCTTGTCGGTTTGTTGGTGTTTTTACAGGGCTTCTCTATTGCTGGCGCCGCCAAATCGGCAAAGGGGTCTGCGGCCGGCAAAGCCTGGGTCATCGCGTTCGCACAGTCCATCGTCACAGGGTTGCTCAACGAAACACCGCCTGCCGATATCAGGCAATCGGCCTGCAGAGTTGCCGATCCCTGAAGCTTGAGGGCGTCCGAGGCTATCGAATCGGCCATGACCGAGCAGCCTGTCAGTTTGACATTCGCACTGCCGGAGAAGAGCGCCGCTTTCGAAGCGGAAGGATTGAGCGCCAGAACGCAGGCTTTTGAAGCGTCGGTAATAAGAGCCACGGCCCTTGCCCGTGCACCAACCGCGCTTTGACTGAATATCGAGGTGAAAAATCGCTCGAGATTCTGATGAACGATGACCTCAACCGCCTTTTTCGCGACATATGCTCCGGACGTCGGCGGTGTGAACACCTCGATCGTGCCTGTCGACGTATCAAAGTTGTTCGTGGTCGCCGATAGTGTTGCGGCCGAGATGATCGTCGCATTGTCTGATCCCGACACTTTTTCCAAAGCGCCGGCATAGGCTGCCGTATCCGCCACCGCCTGCAGTTTCAGGCTGCTGTAGTACCAGTAGGAAGTCTCGACACCGAGGCCCGCTCCGCCGACGACGACTGGCAAGGTCAGGGCAAAGATAATGGCCACGTTTCCGCGCGTGCCCTCGCCTCGAGGCCGACCGCCGAGAAAACGTCTGAGGATACGGGCGCACGATTCCATAAGGCATTTAAGCAGCGATGCATGAATCAATGCCTAAGAATTTCACTCGATTTGTTAGTCGACTCTGAAGGGCGGCCATATACGAAGCATGCAGAACCCTGCTGTCAGACGGACCAGGGGTTCGCTAGTGCGGTTGCGCACGTTCGGCAGCGCTCAGGCGTCATCCACCGGTGAGGCCTCTTGCCATGGCGCTTGCACGATATCGGCGCCAGGCTGTTCGTCGAACAGAACCGCACAGCCGCGTTCCAGTGCCACCGTCGACAGGGCATTGGCCACGGTTTCGTCCGGCGAGACGAAATCTCCGGTCAGCACCCGCAACTCTTCCACTGCCTTGGCCATCGACACCAACCGCCCCGCGGCGCGGTCAGTCGTGCAGGCATCGATGACGGAAAGAAGATCGATCATTTCGAAGTGGCCCACGTCGAAGTGGCCTATGTCAAAGTGGCCCATGTCAGGCCTCCCGCAAATAGCGTCCCATCACGGCTATGAACGTCGCGGCGATCAACAATGTTCCAGGCTCAGGGTCGGGCATCTTCGTCGCAGGTTGCCTGCATGGCCGGCATAGTCCGCAAACAGCGAACAAACCGATTCCGAAAACCGCCACAACCGCTTGAAATCGCTGGCGAGCGGCGCCGACAAAAACCGGTCCCATGACCGGAACCCCTTCGCGACACTGGCCTAGCTCGCGCGGCCGGGCCAGAACAGCCAGGCCAGCCAGGCAGCGAAGGCCAGCCAGACGAGAACGATGGCGGCCATGCCGGCATAGCTCTTCGGTCGGGCCTCGCGACGGATCGCCTCCTGCCGGAACTCCTCCATCAGCGCCGCAGGCACGAGCCTGACCGCAAGCAGGATGCCGAGCGGCACGATGATGATGTCGTCGAGATAGCCGATCACCGGAATGAAATCCGGGATCAGGTCGATCGGGCTCAGCGCATAAGCGGCAACGGCGCCGGCGGCCAGCTTCGCATACCAAGGCACGCGCGGGTCGCGCCCGGCGATCCAGAGCGCAACCACGTCGCGCTTGACACCGCGCGCCCAATTCCTGAGCGAGGCCCAACTCTTTAGGAATGAAAGAACCGTCACGCCGCCATCCGTCTGCAAGATCCGCGCAAATCAAACGGGATAAGCACCCGGCATAGCCGACCGGCTTGCGGATTTCAAACCGATCAACCCCGAGCAACAAAATCCGGAGATTCGCGTTGCCGGGTAAGCGGAGGCAGGAAGCGCCGGAGCTGCGGCGGTGAGAAAAGCTGAAAAGCGCACCAAGATCGCGCTCGATGAATCGAGGACATTGATGCTAGGCGCACAGATCCTGCTGGGATTTCAGTTCCACGGCCCGTTTCAGAACGCATTCGACGCCCTGCCCCACTATGCCAAGGTTGCTTACCTCGGCGCCATTGCGGCGATGGTTGTCGTCGTCGGCCTGTTGATCACCCCTAGCGCCTATCATCGCATCGTGGAACGCGGCGATGCCGGGGCGGCCATCGATCGCCTGATAACGCAGGTCGCCGCGCTGACCCTGCTGCCATTCGCGGTGGCGCTGTCGCTCGACCTGTTTGTCGCCGGCAGCGCGATGCAGGGATTGCTGACGGCCGGCGCCATGGCTGGGGCAGGTCTGATTGCGGCGATCGGCTTCTGGTACGGTCCCAATATCTTCAATCGGGGCCGGCCGGAGCACGATGATGAGGAGGAGAGCTCGAAGGCATCAACGGAAGCCAAGATCGAGCTGGTGCTGACCGAAAGCCGGGTTGTGCTGCCGGGTGCACAGGCACTGTTGGGATTTCAGCTCGCCATTGTTCTGACGGACGGTTTTGCGCAGTTGCCGGGTCACGCGAAACTGCTGCATGGCGCGGCACTCGGCTGCATTGCGTTGGCGACGATCCTGCTCGTGACACCAGCAGCTTACCATCGTATCGTCTATGCGGGCGCGATGGTCGAGGCCTTCTACAAGATCGCAAGCCGGTTCGTCCTTTCGGCGACGGTGTTTCTCGCGCTTGGATTGAGCGCCGACATTGACGTCATCGTCGCGAAGATCACCGGAATGCCGTTGGCCGCCGGTATTGCGGCCGGCTCGGCTTTCATCGTGCTTGTCGGACTGTGGCACATCTGGCCGTTGTCGAGGCGACGGGCGCGCAAAGCCGGGTGAAGCGAATAGGCCCATTAGCGGCTGCACACGCCGCTTGACAGGAAACACCATTTGTTCTCTATTTGTTCGAGGAACACACCCTCATAACAGACGCGGCTAATGCTGCAATGCCGCAGGAAACGGTCGGGATGGAAGCCACCATCCTCCACGCGGACCTCGATGCCTTCTACGCCTCGGTCGAGCAGTTGCTCGACCCGTCGCTCAGAGGCAAGCCGATTGGCGTCGGCGGCGGCGTCGTGCTCGCCGCGTCCTACGAGGCCAGGGCCTTCGGCGTGCGCGGCGGCATGCCGGGACGGCGCGCGCGGGAGCTTTGCCCGCAACTCATCTTCGTCGGCGGCCATTTCGGCGACTACCAGCGGCTGGGCGACGCCGCCATCAAGGTGCTCGACGACTTTACGCCGCTGGTCGAGCGCATCTCCATCGACGAGGCCTTTGCCGACGTCGCCGGCTGCACGCATCTGTTCGGGCCGCCGGCCGAAATCGCCAAAGCTGTACGGAGCCGGATACGGGACGAACTCGGCCTACCGATCTCGATCGGCGTGGCGCGCACCAAGCATCTAGCCAAGATCGCCTCGCAGGTGGCAAAGCCAGACGGGCTGGTGGTGGTCGATCCCGCCGGCGAGCTCGCCTTCCTGCACGATTTGCCGGTCGGGCTGATGTGGGGCGTCGGGCCGGCGACGACAGCGCGGCTCTCGGGGATCGGCGTCGAGACCATCGGCCAGCTGGCGAAGGTCCATGGCGGGTCGCTGGAACGGCTGCTCGGCCCCGCCGCCGGGGAAAAGCTCGCGGCGCTGGCCTGGAACCGCGACCCGCGCAAGCTCGAGACGCGTCGGCGGGCGCACTCGGCCGGCGCGCAGTCGGCGCTCGGCAAGAAACCGGCCGAGGCGCGGGTGTTCGGACCCGTTTTGTTGCATCTGGCCGACCGCGTCGCCAGCCGGCTCAGGTCAAAGTCGCGGCCGGGCCGGACGGTGACGGTGCGCGTCCGTTTCGCCGACCTGCGTTCGGTGACGCGCTCGGTCACGCTCGACCAGCCGATTTCGGCGACCGTGATGCTGGCCGAGATCGCCGAAGAGCTGGTGCGCGACGTGCTCGCTTCACACCCGCACGAACGGACCATATCGCTGCTGGCGATCTCGGTCTCGCATCTGGAGGAGAGTGCAGAGCTGCAACTGGAACTGCCGCTCGGCCTCGACGACGAGAAGCGCCGGCCCGGCACGAAAAAGGGGCTGGCGCGCTTTGGCGCCGACCGCGCCGTCGATGCGATCCGCGAGCGCTTCGGCAAGCAGGCCGTCGGCTATGGCGCGGTGGCGCTGGAAGCCGCACGCTCGGTCCCCGACGCGTTCCGCGAGCTGGCGGAGAAAGAGCTGTGAGCGTCCGGCTGGATCGCCGGACGATGGCCGCGGGCCACCTCTTCGGATTTCGCAGCAAGACGCTTCGTCTGCGGGACAGCTTGCCGATGCGGCCTCTCGCGCTGCAGGCATTCGTCATGCATCGCCGACGCTGCGGGCTGCGTAAGTCGAGGAGAACAAAGGGCGCGCTCAGTCCCCCTCAGGGTAAGCGCGTTTGCCGTTCGCGATCAAGAGAGCCACGAACGGACGAATGGTATCCACAGTTGCGCCAAGCGATATAGGGTTTGGGGATATCCGCCCAGCGGAAAACCCTGGCGCGGCGTTAACGCTGTATGAATATTTGGTGGCGCGATCCGCAAGCTCTGGCAGGATACGAGAAGTCAGGTTTTTAGAGCGGCGTCGCTCTGCTCGTGTTCAGGCGCCGGATTGGGGCTGAGAAAATGAAGGTGATCTCCGCTATCGCGCCCCTGATATGTAGCGTCAGCGTCGTGTTTGCCGGGGGATGCGCATCGCCCTTGAGCGCGTCCGTCGATACCGCGAAGTACAGCAGGATGAGCTGCTCCGAGCTCAACGTCGCCATGGGTGACGCCGCTGCCGACATATCGCGGACAGCGGTCAATCGGGGCAAGGTCGCTCAAACAAATATTCCAACCTGGCTGTGGGGTGGCCAGCGTGTTGCCGCTGCCGTCACTGCCCGCCAGAGCGCGAGAATCGAACAACTGCAGCAGCAGGAGGCTGCGATTGCGGCAGCCAGGCGCAGTCGGTGTTGATGGCGCGCACGCGGTTTTCGCCCTTGACGCAATTGATGATTGGAATGCGGTCAATCGGAATAAATCGGGCAGGGGCTCGTTAATTCCTCAGACGATGCCGGTTTAAGGCAAAGTGGATATGTCCGAATGTCACTTCATTGATGCCGCCAGACAGGCTGCGGCTTGCTCTGGCTTTACTCGAAGGAGACCAGAGATGAAAATGGCTGTTTCGACCTCTTTCACAAGACGAGGCGTCGTCGCAGGGCTAGCTCTGGCCGCCGCATCGACGGCGGTATTGCCTAGCGACAACGCGCTCGCGCAGGCCAAGCAAACCACGGCTGAGAAAAGTCTGTATGAGCGGCTGGGGGGCGTGTTCGCCATCGCAGCGGTGGTGGATCACTTCAGCGACGCCGTCGTGAAGAACCCCATCGTCGGCAAGAAGTCCAAAAACCGGCGGCTGCGGAAATGGCACACCAAGAACCTTGAACGGCTGCCCGGCCTCAAGTTCATGCGCACGCTGTGGGTCTGCGATGTTTCTGGTGGCCCCTTCAAGTTCGTGGCCACCAAGCCCGGCACGACGCCGCTCGGCCTTGAGGAGGCCCACCGGGATCTCCGGATCTCTCCCGCAGAATTCGATGAGGTCGCAGCTGAACTCGGGCGGACCCTGGACTTCTTCAAGGTTCCGAAGCCCGAGCAAGCCGAGGTCCTGGCAGCCTTCGCCGCCCACAAAGACGAGGTCACCGCCGGCTATGTCGAGCGTGGCTGAAGCCCTGTGTTTGCCGGCGGGTGCGTATCGCCCTTGAGCGCGTCCGCCGATACTGTGAAATACGACAAGATGAGCTGCGCCGAACTCAACGTCGCCATGGGCGATGTTGCCACCGACGTATCGCGGACAGCGGTCAATCGGGGCAAGGTCGCTCAAACAAATATTCCAACCTGGCTATGGGGCGGCCAGCGTGTCGCCGCTGCCGTCACTGCTCGCCAGAGCGCGAGAATCGACCAGCTGCAGCGGCAGGAGGCTGCGATTGCGGCAGCCAGGCGCAGCAAGTGTTAGGACCAATGGCGGTTTGTGTGGAGACCAATGGCGGTCTGAGCGGAGTAGGCTCGGCGGGCGTCGTCAGGAAAACACGCAATCTAGCGAAATTGTCGCAAAACCTGTTGCATCCTGGCGTGAGCGGCTGAGAATTGCGTCACAAAACCCGCGACTTCCCGCATGTTTGAGAGGCACACAGATGGCTAGTGTGTTGATAACTGGCGGCGCAGGTTTCATTGGCTCGCATCTTGTCGCCCGCTGCCTGAAAGAAAACCACATCGTTCATGTGCTGGTTCGCCCGGAAACCAGCTTGCATCGCCTGCGTCAGTTCAGGGGCAATATCCAGTTGCACAGCTTGCACCTGGACGACCATGAAGCACTTCAACGCTGCTTTGCCGAGGCCAAACCGGAGCTGGTTTTTCATCTTGCGACATCGACCAGACGGAAGGAGAAGCCGGGACTGGGCGACGCCCTTGCGAGCGTCAACGAAGATCTCCTTGGCCTGTTGTCGACGCTGGCAGTGGCAGCAGAAGCGCGCCCGGTGCCAAAGATGTTCGTTCGCACGGGATCTCTCGCGGCCTATGGCCGTGCTCCCACGCCACATGTGGAATCCTTGCGTGAAATGCCGAACACGGTCTACGCCGCCGCATTGGTTGCTGGCGGGCACTATGTGCAAGGCTTGCAATCCCGGCTGCCTTTTCCGGTCGTCACGGCGAGGCTGTCACTCACTTATGGCCCCGCTCAGTCGGAGAGCTTTCTCATTCCGTCATTGATCCGGCATTGTCTTGCCGGAGAGCCTTCGACCATTCGTCATCCGAGCGCGCGACGGGACCTCATATTCGTCGACGATGTCGTCGAGGCGCTCTGCCGCCTTCCCTACGCAGATCTGCGGGGAGGCGAAGTCGTCAATATCGCTTCGGGCAATGCTCCCACGATGCGCGAAACAGTAACCGAGATTCTTGCCGCCACGGGTGCGGACTCCGCGAATGTTGAATTCCGCAATGTGGAAGATTCAGAAGATGTCGACCTCTGCCCTTCGCCGGTGCTGGCTCGAGAATTGCTCGACTGGAATGCACGCGTCTCGTTGGACGAGGGCCTCGAACGCACTGTTGCCTGGTATCGAACCGCGATCACGCAGGAAGGAATTCCCCGATTCTTCTCTTAGTTGCCGACGAAGAATTGTGAGAGAGCCGCTGCGGTCTGGCGCGGGTGCTCTTCCGGAAAGAAATGCCCGCCTTCGACAGCGTTGCCTTCAACGCGATCAGCCCATTTTCTCCAGATAGAAAGCGGCCCGCCTTCATCGGCATACCAATTCTCCAGGCCGCCTTGGCCGCTCCATAGCGCCAGCAAGGGGCACTTGATGCGACGACCGGTTGCCTGGTCCAGCACGTCATGTTCACGATCGATCGTGGCAGCGGCTCGATACTCTTCGCAAATGGCATGAACGTGAGCGGGATCGCGCAAGGCATCGATATAGGCGGCCCTGACAGCTTCGGAGAATATCCCTGCCGACGATCCCCACTGCGCAATTGCATCGTCGACGACGGCATCGGGCGCCGCGCCGATCAGCCGCTCCGGCAGAGGCTCTGGTTGCGCAAGCAGGCTCCAGGGCCAGAAGCCGAGAGCCAGCCTGGCGTCCGCCCTGTCCCACGCGGCGGCCGTGGGGATGACGTCGAGGACGGCAATCTTGGACACTTCATCTGGATGGTCGAGCGCCAGGCGATAGGCGACCCGCCCTCCCCGGTCATGTCCGGCAGCCATGAACTGCTCAAATCCGAGCTGCTTCATGACCAAAACCATGTCGCGAGCCATGGCTCGCTTGGCGTATGGAGCATGATCGGCAGAGGAGGCTGGACAACCGCTTTGCCCATAGCCGCGAAGATCGGCGGCGATCACCGTGAAGCGGGGCGCCAACGCTGCGGCGATATCCCGCCACATCACATGCGTTTGCGGGAAACCATGAAGAAGCAGCAGCGGCGGACCTGTTCCGCCGATCCTTGCGAAGATGGTCGTAGCATCCAGTTCTATGCTGGCGATCCTGAAACCTGCAAACACCGTCCGTCTCCTCGGCGCACCCGGGCAACAACGCACAACGCGGCAGAAGGATCACAAGGATCACAGCCGGCTGCCTGGAGCGAGCCGGAAGGACTTCGTTGCGCGATGAATCCGCAAGGAGCCAGGTGGGAATGCGACCTCTCGCAGCCGCACCGCGCAAGATGGCCGTGCGGCTTCTATGATCGGCGTTTGCGCGATGTGGATCTCCCTTGAAGCGAACCGCGGCGAGCGGACGATTTCGGAGTGGCAACGAAGCGCCAGCTTCAATTGGACCAGATCACGCAGTGGAAACGGCAGGCCATCGAGAAGCTGGCCAAGGTGTTCGACGACATCGGAAACACCCGTGCCGCTAAACTTGGCCTTAGATCGTAAAGGGCGCTTCCGAGATCCTATGTTGATGGCAAACACAGTCGTCTTTATTCAGAAATCCTGACTGACGGAAAATGCTGGTCTGGCCTTTATGGCACGAAGATATAGCTGACGTCCTGGGTCAGATCCGGCTGGCTGACGTAGTGAAGTGTCGTTCGCCTGACTTCGGCATGACTGGAACTGATGCCTGCGGCGGCGAGCAAATTCAACACGCCTTGAGATAGCTCGCCCGTTGATACCACGACAACAGGCTGTCTTATACGAGATGCCGCGCCCGGCATCCCCGGATAGGCAACAACCAAGTTTGGATCGTATAGCCGCAGATTCCCTGGAATCTGCGGACCCTCGGAAACCACGACCTGAAAGTCTCCTGCTTCCCGCAACTGTTCGTAGAGGCTCTTGTAATCCAACTGCCCGATTGGCGGCTTTCCCGCCCTTCCGTAGGAAAGGTTGAGTGCCAGCACCGGCATGATGACAAGAGCGGCCACAGCGCTCCAGAACGCGATCTGCCGCAGGCCCCTGTCGCCGCGGATATGACACGAAGAAAGCAGCGCCAACAAAAGCGGCAAAAGAAAAAGGACTGGCTGAAGCCAACGGTCCTCGATGCGCGTCGCCCCGCTGATGACGATACCGACGAATACCACCCCAAGGCTCCATGACACGAGCAAGACGACGAAGCGCTCGCCAGTGCCCATTGCACGCGATCGTGCAATAATGTCGGCGCGGTTGCGCCAGACCGCGATGGCGAAGAAAATCACCGCGACACAGGAAAACAGAACTGTTTTCAGCAGCATCACTCCAATGCCGGTCGCCCGGCTGATCAAAAGGCTTCCGCTGTTGTCGAAGGCGAACTTGTGCGACCGCGCGGTCACATGACGACTGTGCTCCAGCATCCATAGGCCTACCGGCGCAAGCGCGGCCACCAGAACGACCAAGGTGAGCAGGCCGGTCCGCGAGAGAAGTGTCCTCCTGTAATCCGACACTGAAAACCCGGCGATCAGCAATGCTAGGATGAAGAACGTCGCGTTCAATTTGCCAAGCAGGGCGGCCGCCATCGCTAGGCCAAGTGCAACGGCTGAGAACCACGATTTCGACTTCATGTGCCAGGCGAAGCAGAAGAACGTCCAGGCGCAGCCCGCCACACCCGCGACGGAATGGGTAAGGGCGCGCTGCGATTCCCAGCCGATCGGCGGCAGGAGAAAAATTCCGAGCGCGCCCGCCGCCGCAACCCACCGGCCAAGTCCGAGCAGCCGGGCGCCGCAGTAGACGCTGGCATACATGCTGGCGAGAAGGCCGAACTTCACCAGCTGCAGCGTGAACAGATTGACGCCGAAAACGGCCGTGGCCGCACTGACGATCCAGTTGTAGAGGGGTTGCTGCGAGCTGCCGTATCCCAGTTGCCAGGATCCGGCATAGGCAAGCTGTTCGGCATCGTCAATGCTGGCCCCATTCGACACGAAGGTCACGAAAATGATCTGCAACGCAAAGTAGATCAGGACGAAACGGAGAGTGGGATCCGCACCCAGCCATCGGCGCTTACGTGCACCGGACAACGCTTCTGAAATGGAACCTTGCTGCATCGTACTTTTCGGAAGCTCGATCCTGAACGCAGTCGGAAAACCTGGATCTTTCCTCGCACTCTCAGGGACAAGGCGGTCGCCGGCATCTGCTACACCATTGCGGTCGTCGCGAAAATGGTCGGCTGTACATAAATCACATCGTGACCCGATTGAAGCATCAGGTAACGAAATGCAATCCGACGTGGACGGATTGTCAATGATCAGTTGGCCACGGCAAGGGGCTGCTCATCTGGCTATTGTCGACACCTGGTCGCGCTCCTGGTCGACTGAAAATCCACAGACCATCTGACAAAGAGTGAATGCCCTCGAGCTTACCGGCTTCGGCGGCGAGCCTGAGGGGCTTCGCCGCCGCGTCGAGATAGCACTCCCCCTTGCTCAGGTTGAGCTAAGGTTCGTTCCCCTTCCGGTGGCGGCCGGAAGATCATGATCTTATATGCGACTGCGCACCGGCGGCGGTGCGCTTTCAGAGCCCCTTTAGAACCTTCACTTTCCAGAGCCTGCTTGCGGACGAGCCGCTCAAGGGCAGCAATCCGGGTCTCGTATTCCTGCATAAGTTCGGCCATCCCAACAGTCAGATCGACGATCTCCGGCCTTGGGCCTACATCGCCGCTCCCGAGTTAAAGGCCGTGGCCTGAGAACACCGCTTGCGGATCTCCAACATTCCGTTCGAGTTCATTGTCAGGAAAATTCGACCTGCAGCGGAGATCCGCGGCAAAGATAGTCAGTAATATCCGAGTGCGGCTCAATAATCCAAATGTGGCAAGCTTGTTAGCTCCTTCCTTGGCGGCAAGGTGGATGCTGATCTGGCCTGATTCATGAGCCTTGGGATGTCGCATTGCCCGCGCATCTACGGAACCGACTATGTTGAAAACCTATCCGGTGCTTAATTGTATAACCAGCTTAAGTCTCGGTGGCGCCGAATTGATGCTTGCCCGATTTGCGCGAAGTCTTAAGGACACTGCTTACAAACCTCAGGTGCTTTCGCTGATGAAACCCGGCCCAGTGGCCGCGCTGCTTCGCGACGACAGGGTTTCGGTCAATTCGCTTGGAATGGGCAGGTCAAAAATTTCGCTGGTTGAGATAGCGCGCCTGCGGTCGATTGTCAGAGGAACCGGTTGCGACATACTTCATGGCTGGATGTATCATGGCAATATTGCCGCGTCCGTTGGTGCTTTTCTGGGCCGCAAGCAGCCGGTGATCTGGAGCATTCATCATTCGGTCGCTGACGTAACAGAAGAAAAGCCGCTTACGCGCCTGGTCATTCGCATGCTGGCCCGTATTTCAGATAGCCCATGGAAAATTTCATATTGCTCAAGGGTGGCCGCCGACCAGCATGAATCGCTTGGATTTGATCCCTCCAAGCGCGTGGTCATACCGAACGGAATCGATTGTGGCGAATTTCAACCTCGTGCGGATGCCCGACAGCTATTATGTTCGTCCTTTGGCATTCCCGCGGATCGCTTGATCGTCGGCAATGTGGCGCGAGCCCATCCCATGAAAAACCATGAGGGTTTCGTCCGCACAATAGCGCTGCTGTTGAAGCAAGGGTTCAATATACACGGCCTCATCATCGGCGCGGGACACGATGATGGCTCAGCCCGTCGCGTGGCTCGGGACCTCGGCATCGATGATCGTCTGACGACTCCCGGCCCTCAGTTGGATATTCCCAAATTGCTGCCGGGACTGGACGCGTTCGCGCTTTCTTCGGCATGGGGAGAAGCGTTTCCGCTATCCGTCGCTGAAGCCATGGCCTGCGGCGTTCCGACTGTCGCGACCGATGTGGGTGATTGTGGCTGGCTGCTGGGTGACAATGACTTGATCTCGAAGCCGCGGGATCCTGGGGCGCAGGCCGCAATCCTGCGACGCATACTTACATTGACATCAGACGAGAGGCGAATACTCGGATTGGCAGGCAGAAATCGAGTTCTTGAACATTTCTCTCTGGATAAATACACGCACAGCCATGTTCAACTCTATCAAGCGGCGATGGAAGGCGAGCTTCGGCGGCGCTGGCGAAACGGATCCTCTGGCTGAGCCGCGATCCGTCCATTTCGCTCACTACACATCATTCGTATGGGACTGTCCTGGCGGTTCGCGCGACGTATTCAAGATGCTATCGAAAGCTCAGGCTGAAAGCTTTTCAGACGATCGGCCAGCCGGTGCGCCAGTGCAACAACAGTGAGCGTTGGCAAGTCGTTGCCAGCGGTTGGAAAAACTGAACTTCCAACCACAAAGAGGTTGCTGGTTCCGTGCACCTTGCAGTTTGCGTCGACCACCCCTTGTCGAGGATCGTTGTGCATGCGGGTCGTGCCGATATGGTGCCATGTCCAGTTTGGCCGTTGGAGCGCCTCCCACTCCTTGGGTTGGACAACCAGTTTGCCGATCCCGCTCTCGCACAATTCCTGACCTATGATGTCGATCGTTCGCCGTAGGGAGTCCAGCGTGGCCTGGGTAAGGTGCCAGTGCAACTGTGCCTGCGGGAGGCCAAAACGGTCCTTGATTTCGGACAAGACCACCCGGCTTGAAGGGTTGGGTTCGGGTTCCAGAATGTGGTGCAGGCGGAATGAACGCGCCAATACAGCCGGTCTCGTCATATGCATGAGCCAAGTCCAGACCAGGCCAGACGAGGGGCTGGGAATTTTCAGCCGCTCTCCTATTGAGCCGGCTCTCGTCGAGCCCCTGCCCACGCGCTCTCTTTCGCTGGCCAAAAACGTTGATCTCAGCGAGGCCAGCCTGTCGGCGTCCTGACCAAGAAAGCAGGGCTCTATCCAAGCCCTATGGTTGAGGAGTTTGCCGGACGTGAGGGCTTCGGTCGACAAAGTAAGGCCCTGCACGACAACCGAGCCTTGCGGACGCAGTGCGCGCTTTATCTTTTGCCGCCGTGCGATGCGCACCCGGTCGAGCAGGAAGAGCGCCTTCATCGCTTCTCGATTACGAGGGACAATGGTGCCGACGGTGAAGCGCGGATGATCCATGAAGAAGCGGCCGACAAGCCCGTTCTGGTTGCCAACGCCCTGACTCAATAACATCATCCGCGCATTTTCTATGCCACCCGCTGCAAGCACAAATGTGCGCGCCTTTACGCAAATCTGATCAGGGCCCTGTCGGACGACAGCATGGCACACACGCGTGTTTTCGTTGTCAGTCCTTAGCTGCAGAACCGTGCAATTCAGAAAGACAAAAACGTTCTTGGCCGCATCCAAAGGCTGCCGGAGATGCTGGCCTACCCTGAGATTTCCGCACACTGAAGCCATGTCGAGGCGAAGGTGCGTGGATTGCCCGACAGGCAGTCGCGGTCGCTGTCGCAACTCATTCAGGTCTGATGTTCCAAGCGTTTCCTGAGCCCGAACATAGTAAGGCGTCAGATGCTCCCGATCGAATGGCCAACCGCTGTGGGATACCCACGGACGCATGCGAAAATCTTCTTCGTCCAGCGGCTTGCAAAGGGCTCCCCAACCCATCGGCTGCGTGCTACCGCCAAGGCCACGGAGCCGGCAGGTGTTGAGTGGCTCGTAGGGCAGCCCCTTGACCTCACCCGAATTGAGGTCCTGCGCCTCACGGCTGAGCTCCATTCCTCCACTTTCCAGAAGGCACACGGAAACCTTCCGTCCAATCAGATCGGCAGCGAGAGTCAGCCCGGCGGGGCCAGCGCCGATGATGCAAATGTCAAATACTTTATCCGAAGGAAGGTTCTTGAAATCCGATATCGTCACAGCCGCGCTCTATGAGATAAAATCCCTTATTATACTGTTATGCTGTTATACTCCGTTCATGATGTCGCCAACTGATGACAGGATTTTCCTTACACACGTCGACAAACCGATGCCGTTCCTGACGGTGCTCCATGCCGCCTATTTTGCTGACGCAGCGCGAATGGAAGGATAGCGAGCGAAGGCCCATCATTATCAGCGAAGGCCCATCTCAGGGTGCGAGTCCTGCGATGGGCCTTGCGACTATCCACCGGTGAGGGGGAACACCCGGTGGCCGTCGATAATCGCTGATCGACGGCGTTTGTTCCAGCGTTCGGATTTTTCGTAATTTCCGTACATTGGCTCACAGCAAAAGCCCGCGCTTCTCGCGGAGAGCGCGGGCCGATCAGCCGATCTTCAACGGATATCGGGGGCGATATCCGTTGCGAGAAGAATAACATTAGCAATCGCTAAAAGTTCCGTGGCGAAGCCGCGGTCAAAACCGACATAGAAAAGCCCGCCGGCCGGGAGCCAGCGGGCTTCTTGGGTAGCAATTAGGGTTGCCGCCCTTCATGATCCGGGGACTTGGATCGATCTCGATCTTACTCCGGACCGCTTGAATTTCAGTCAGGCTTTGACCTGAAGGACGGTATCTTAACCCGCTGCCACCACGCAACGGCCCACCCCAGGTCACACCCTGAGATGGGCCTTGCGGCTGGCCGCCGGTGAGGGGGAATCCCCAGCGGCGGCTTTTAACCGAAATCGAAAGAATTGGTTCCCGCCGTCGAGCTGTAAATCTGATCTTTACAACCGCGTTTCGTAAGGTCTCTTGTTGGGGCAGAGCACTCGTTTTGTCCTTGCCCAGCTTAGCGAGCCGGTACGAACGCACTACATCGATCGCGCAATACGGCTGCCGGACTAAAGTCTTGCGTGGGCAGGACCGAAGGCCGATGTTGCGATATCCGCGCTGCCTTATGATCGGCGCGGGTTAGGAACGGATCGTGCGATTACTTGGGGATTTCTTCCAGCGCTGGAACAGGCTGTCGCTGGCCTTGCAGTTCCTCGCCGCCGGTGGTTTCGGGCTGCTGGCGGTGATGCTGGTGGTCGGCCTGTGGGTGACATCGCAGATCAGGCAAGGCGTCATCCGCAATTCCGCCGCCACCACGGCGCTCTATGTCGACAGCGTGATCGCGCCGCTATTGCCGGACATGCGCAAGAGCCGTGAGCTTGGCGACACCGTCAAGCGGGCGCTTGACGAGACGCTCGGCCAGGGCGGGCTCGGCAAGCGGCTGGTCTCGTTCAAGCTCTGGCGTCGCGACGGCACCGTTCTTTACGCCAAGGACGCAAAGCTGATCGGCCGCGTGTTCCAGCCGAGCGCCAATCTGGTCGCCGCCTTCGACGGCAATGTGGTGGCCGAGTTCAACAAGCCCGACGACGCCTTGAGCCAGGCCGAGATGGCGAAAGGCGTGCCGCTGCTCGAAATCTACAATCCGGTGCGCGAACCCTGGTCGGGGGACGTCGTCGCCGTATCGGAGTTCTCCGAGGTCGCCGGGGATTTCCAGGCGACGCTGAACTCGGCCTTGCTGTGGAGCTGGCTGGTCGTGGCCGGCGCCACGGCGGCAGCACTTGCGCTGTTGTCCGGCATCGTCTTTCGCGGCAGCCGCACCATCGAGACCCAGCGTGGGGCGCTCGAGGCAAAGGTCGCCGAATTGCAGACGCTGCTTTCGCAGAATTCATCGCTGCGCCAGCGCGTGCAGCGCGCCTCGCGACGCGCCACCGCCATCAACGAACGTTATCTGCGCCGCATCGGCGCCGATCTTCATGATGGACCGGCCCAGCTCGTCGCGCTGGCAGCACTCAGGATGGACAGCCCGATCTTCTCTGACCCCGACGCATCGACCGAGGACCGCGAAGCCGAGATATCCGGGATCCACAAGACCCTCGACGAGGCGATGCGCGAGATACGCGGCATCTGCAACGGCCTCGTGCTGCCGCAGATCGAAACGGCTGATGTCACCGACATTCTGCGCCTGGCCATCACCGAGCACGAACGCAGGACCGACACCTCCGTTGCGGCAACGCTTCCCAGGCAACTTCCGGAACTTGGCCCCTCCGAGAAGATCAGCATTTATCGTTTCGTCCAGGAAGGACTGAACAACGCCTACCGTCATGGACAAGGCCGGGACCAGGCGGTGAAAGCCGGGATGAAACGTAACCGGCTTTTCGTTGAAGTGCTGGATGGCGGCCCCGGATTCGACCCAGCCAAGACCGAGGGGCTCGGGCTCGCTGGCCTGAGAGAACGCATCGAAAGCATAGGCGGGCATTTCGAAACCTCGTCAGGCCCGCAAGGCACGCGATTGGTGATAACATTGTCCGTGGAGGAGCAGCCATGATCGGCGTCATCCGCATCGCCATCGTCGACGACCATCCGCTGTTTCGCGAGGGCGTCGCCCGCAGCCTGGGCGAAATCGGCGGCTTCGAGGTGGTCGGCGAAGGCGCCAGCGCCGAGGATGCCGAACGGCTGGTTTCGGCGATGCAGCCCGACATCGTGCTGCTCGACATCAGCATGCTGGGCGGTGGCCTCGCCGCGGCAGCAAGCATATTGGCCGCGCACCCTCACCAGAAGATCGTCATACTGACTGTGTCGGAGGCCAATGCCGACGTTGCCCAGGCGCTGAATGCCGGCGTGCGCGGCTATGTGCTGAAAGGCGTCGGTTCGAAGACGCTGGCGGAAGTCCTGCACAGCGTCGCGGCGGGCGAGAGCTATGTCTCGCCGACGCTGTCGGCCCGCCTCTTGTCCGACCTTTTGCAGCCGGTGAAACGGAAAACCGACCTCATCGGCCAGCTCACCGGCCGCGAAACCGAAATCCTGCGCCTGGTGGCGGAAGGCCTGAGCAACAAGGAGGTCGCGGCGCGGCTGGCGCTGCAGGAAAAGACGGTCAAGCATCACATGACGCGGGTCTTGTCGAAGCTCAATGTCCGCAACCGCACCGAGGCAGCGCTGATGATGCATGAGGCGCGCGAGCGGGCTGGCTGAACTGCGTGCCGCACATCCGCCTTCGGTGTAAAAAAGTTCACCCCCGCCCTAAGACGGGGGTGACGCGAGAATCGAGGTGTTGCCTGTTATGATCCTCGCTCTCACAAACCTTGCAAGCGGCTGAAATCGGCTGCGGTCGCCGCGCGCTCGACGATGGTGCGGCCGAGCGCGTCCTTCATTTCGAAGCGGCCGTTTTCGATTTTTTCCCTGATGCCGTCGGCGTGGACAACCTCGATGGCGTGGCCGTGAACCCTGACCCTGTCACCTGTCGCCGGGTTCACCTGGCCATTGCCGGTTGCGGAATTGCCATCACTGCCGCCGCCGCCACCACCGCCGCCGCCGGTATCACCGCCGCCGCCACCACCGCCGCCGGTATCACCGCCACTGCCAGCACCATCGCCGCCGCCTTCGCCGCCGCCAGTACTGCTGCCATCGTCGGCGTAGGCACTGGCGGCGGCGATCTTCGCGGCGCCGTCGAACGCAACGTGGCAAGGCGCGATGGTCAGCGCCAACGCTGTTGAGGCTCGCAGGGCGAGCCAGCAAATCCGGGTCAGGGATGGCGTGCTCATCTTCACTTCCCTTGCCCACCTGTTTGGGCCGACCTGTTCGGGCCGGCCCATTCGGGCCGGCCTATCCGGCCGAAGGCTTCACCGGCGTCGTTATTTCACCGTTATCAGCTCGTCGCCACCGGTACCACCGGCGCCATCATCACCACCGGTACCACCGGCGCCATCGTCACCACCGGTACCACCAGCGCCATCGTCGCCGCCGGTACCGCCAGCGCCGCCATCGTCACCGCCGGTACCACCGGCGCCATCGTCGCCGCCAGTACCACCGCCGGCGCCATCTTCGCCGCCGGCACCACCGGCGCCATCGTCACCGCCACCACCGGTGCTGCCGCCAGTATCGCCTCCACCGGCGCTACCGCCGCTACCGCCGTCCTCCTGGGCCTGGGCACTGGCGGCGCCGATCTTCGCCGCGCCAGCACTGTTGAACGTGACATGGTAGGGCGCGACGGCCAGCGCCAGCACCGTTGAAGCCCGCAGGGCGAGCCAGCAAATCCGGGTTAAGGGCAGTTTGCGCATCATGGTCCTCCTTATGCCGGCTGTCTGTCGAAACCGGGGCCGGCGTTGTTGACCGGCGGAGCATCCACAGGTCGGCGCGGTTTCGAAAGCGGCCCACGACTCTTGCCCTGCCCTGCCGGACCTTTTCGGCGCCAGCATCGGACTAAGGTCGTAGCCGGTCCGGCAATCCTGGCGTGTTGGCGGGTGTGCGCGGCTAACGCTCCCCTTGAGTATCAGGATTTCAAGACAGCAAATCCAGGTATTCGCCCGCTGCTGCCTGCAAGGACACTCTGCTCGACACGTTCAGCTTGGAGTAGACCTTGTTCAGGTGAACCTTGACCGTGCCTTCGGATATGTTCAGGTCTCGTGCTATCTCTTTGTTGGACAAATCCCGGCTTGCCAGCCCTAAAACCTCCCGCTCCCGCTCCGTGAGCGGCTTGAAGAGGTCGCGGGCGTGGTCGCGTCGTTGGGTTTCCCTGTCCATTGCTGCTACGATGGTGTCCGCTGGAAGCCATCGGCAGCCGGCCGCCACCGCACGCAGGCAGTCGACGAGGGTGTCAGGCGCGGCGTCCTTCATGATCAGCCCGTCAAGCCCCTTCGATACGGCGCTCATGATGTCCGCGTCGCCGATATCGGCCGTCAAAAACACAATGCGCGCCGGCAGCGTTGCCGCCCTGACTTCTCTCAGAATATCGAGCCCGCTCACGCCAGGCATATTCAAATCGATGACCGCGATGTCGGGTCTGCTTCTTTGAATCTCCGCCAGGGCCGCCGAGCCATCGCTGCAACTGGCGACGATTTCAAAGCCCGGGTTCCCATTGATCAAGGAGGCCAAGCCACGCAGTACAACCGGATGGTCATCGGCAAGCAATATTGTCGTGGAGACATTCTGACGGCTCATTCGATCGGGACCTTCAAATCGATCTCAAGACCCTCAGGGGAGCTATGGAGATGCATGATGGCGCCGAGGTCTCTCGCTCTTCGCCTGAGGGAGGCAGAACCGAGCCTTGCCTCGAACACGCGTTTATGGGAGAGGGATCCCGACAGCCCAGGCAGGCCACTGCCATTGTCCCGCAGGCGAATGGACAGCGCTTTTTCCGACTCCGCCACGTCGAGCCGGAACTTCGTTGCTCCCCCATGCCGGACCCCGTTGGCAACAGCCTCGGCCATGAACAACGACAGGCCCTCCACTGTTTCTCGGCTGGCGACGAGGCCCCCGGGGGACACCGCAAGTGACGTCCGGCAATTCCACTGCGTCTCCATTTTCCTCAGCACATCAGCCACAGCGGCTTCGACGAGCGTGTCGGCGGCACGTCCGCGATCATTGCCGCGCGCTTCCGAAACCAATTGGCGAAGCAGGTTCTGCTGTTCCGCTACAGAGCCCCTGATCTCGGCGATCTGTCGCCTCTCGGGCGTGGCAACACCTCGCTCGAGGGCCTTCAGCTGCAGCCCGATCGCCGCAAGGGACTGCAGAAGGCTGTCGTGAATATCCCTGGCAAGCCTGCTCCTCCCTTCCCGCATCGCTGCCTTTACAAGCTGCTGCCTGAGGTGATGATGTTCTATTTCCGCTCCGATCCGCAGCGCCGCGATGGCGGCCAGCGGCATCAGATCGTCCCCGAGGTCATGGTCCCCGACGAGGAACAACCAGCCGCTGTGGGATGCGCCGCCGACGGGAGCCACGACCGAGTGTCGTATGCCGTGGTCGTTCAGGATCCGCGTTGATATTTCGTTTTGGGCGCTTGAGGCCGCGCCTGATCTGGTGCTGTCCTGGGCGACGGCCGTTTCGGCGTCGGCTGCGGCTTCCATCGAGTATCGAGTGCTGCCGTCCACGAACTCGGCGACGTAGCGATGCGGCTCGTAGTGGTCCTCCCACACGACCAGCAGACGCGGGACATTGGCCGTCTTGGACAGGTGAGCGAATATCTGATCAAGGGCCGGAAACCGCTCGTCCGTGCTCGGTCCATCCGGCCATGACGCCAGTTGCGCATAGCGCATGCGTTCCCGTTCCAGGATGGCGCCAAAATACAGAAACAGAATGCCGGCCACGATCAGGTAGGCACTGCGAACAATCGTCCTGGTGACGTCTTCGCCAGTATCGATGTCCGCCGTCATGGCGAGAAGACCGTAGATAAACACGATCAGGATTGCCGTGGCGATCACGCCGCGCCAACTCCACCGCAATGTTGCCGAGAAAAGCGCGAAGGTGAGGAAGACGAACAGCGGACTGGTCGGCCCCTCGGTAAGATAGATCAGGACGCTGAATACGGCGATGTCGATGGCGTGGACCGCAAGTGCGACAACAGGCCCGGGCGAAACCCGCATTGTCGTCAGGGCAAGCGCGCCCGCATAAACGACATAGGCGCCCAACAGATAGTAAGCCAGTGCGCTGCTGCGAGCCGGCTGCGACGGATCGGCGTAAATAGCCAAAAGTGCGAATACGGCCAGCGCAAATCGCGAGGCGGCCACCATCTGCCACGGGCGCACACTGCGAAACCAGTTGCCCAAACGGGTCCGATGCCCCGTAGTACCGCGCCGGAAGAAGTTCCAGCACGCTCCCCAATCGTCCTCCAATTACCCAACTCCCGCTTCTACCCCGGCCCAAGTATAGCGCATTACAACGGTGCGTTGTGGCATTTCCTAATATTTAGTTAAGGCCGTTTGCCGTTGTAGGCTTTTTTCACATCGGCGGGATGGCCGGGAGGAACACCTGGGCGCGCTACCTATCAGTAAATAAAGAATTTTCTGCACTGCGGGAGTACATCTGCAAAAAGGCGAATTCCTGTCGTTAAGGTAAATAAACCGTATATAACCTCGGATATATAGACGACCATGTCCGGTTGGCGCATGGATATCGGGTCATGGCAACAGCGGGGGCAAATACCGTCTGTCGATGCTGTGGAAGACAACGTGGAGGACGCGCGCCTCGGCGACGTGAAAACACGTTCATACGGAGATGGTAAAAATGCGTAAATTGATAGTTTCCACTGCGGCGCTGGCCATCCTGGCAGCGTTCCCGATGGGCGGAGTCCAGATTGCCCAGGCGGCCGTTGTTGAAGGCTCGGATGTCTGCGGCGAGTTGCCGAACGTCAAGTGGAGCTGGGAGATCTCGAGCACTAGCGTTCAGTCAGGCGGCGAAACCTCGACCACGATCGGTGATGTTACCTACCAGGGTGCTTTTGACCAGGTTGGGAAGGCGGATGTCACCACGACGACGAGCGCCATCATTGAAACGACGACCAACACGTGCACGGCAATCAATCCGGCCGGCGTGCCGAATGACGATCATTCGACCACCACCACGACAGTGGTCGAGATCGCTCCGGCAACCTCCTCGACTGTTAACGAGGTGGTGTGCAATCCCGGCAGCGAGTTGCCCGACTGCCCGCTCTGACTGAGTCTGACGTCCCCCGTCTAGCGAAGCAGGGCAAGTGAGGAGGAGGTCCCGCCTCCTCCTCACTTCCTGTTCACCGTTGACGGACCACAATCCGGTTGGACCCAGGAGTCATAGGCAAGGCGATGCGCAAGATACCGAGATGGGCATTTTCCAGTGCGGCAATTGTCGCCGCCGGCTGGGTCGCGGTCCATAGCGGATCTTTCGCCGAAGGGTGGGACGACCTCATCTCGGCCAGCGGCGCCTTTATTTCCGACGGAATGGCGGCGGTCTCCAACAATTCTTCATCTGGATCGGCTGTCTACTATCGCATTGCGTTCGCAGAGGAACGCCGGATTATCGACAGCGTGCAGGCGACCGGAGCGGTCACGCCTGTGGCGCTGGTTTCCGTAAGTTCGCAGATTTCCGGCCAGATCAAGGAGCTCAATGCCGACTTCAACAAGGAAGTCCGGCGCGGCGATGTCCTGGCAGTGATTGATCCGCTCGGCTTCCAGATTGCCGTCGAACAGAGCGAAGCCCAACTGGGTATCGCCATGGCGAGCGTGCAGAAAGCCGAAATTGCCCTGCGCCAGACGCAGGCGGACTTCGACCGCAAGAAAGCCTTGGCTGGAAAGGGAGTTGGGGCGCAGGCCGACTCAACCATTGCGGAAGCAACGCGCGATATCGCGGCTGCCGATCTCGAGAACTCACGGCATGCGCTCAAGGGCGCGGAAGCGGCCGTCAAGCAAGCCCATGCCGACCTTGACCGAACGGTCATCCGCTCGCCCGTGTACGGCACCATCATCGTGCGCAATGTCGAGGTTGGCACTACGGTCGCCGCCAGCCTGCAGGCGCCGGTCCTGTTCACGATCGCGCAGGATCTCCGCCAGATGCAGATCAACACCTCGATCCCCGAAGCCGAGATCGGCCGCATCCGCCCCGGCCAGCGCGTGGAGTTCACCGTAGATGCCTTCAAGGGGCGGACTTTTGAAGGCGAAGTGGTGCAGATCCGGAAGCAACCGCAAATCACACAAAACGTGGTGACCTACACGGTCGTCGCGAACGCACCGAATGAGAACCTGCTGCTGCTGCCCGGCATGACGGCGACGGCGAGGATCATCATCGACGATAATGAAAAGCAGCTTGCCGTTCCGAACGCGGCCTTGCGCTTCCATCCGCCAGGGCAGCCCAGGGGTGTCGACAATGCGGTCTACGTCCAGCGCGACGGCGCGCTGGTCGGCATTCCCGTCCAACTGGGCGCTACCGACGGCGCGTTTACAGCGATCACTGCCGAAGCACTTAGGCCCGGCAACTCCGTCGTCACGGGGCTCTCGGAGAGTCCGGGACAGGGCGCGCAGAAAGAGCAGAAGGTCCTCGGGGTCTTCTGATGCCGCTCGTTGCGCTCGAAAAGATCAGCAAGGCCTACAGGCTGGGTGAGACGACGGTTCATGCCGTGAACGGGATTTCGCTAGCGATCGAGAAAGGCGAATCCGTTGCCATCATGGGTCCTTCGGGGTCTGGCAAATCGACCCTGCTCGGTATTCTTGGCTGCCTCGACAGTCCGACGAAAGGGAACTACAGGCTGGCGGGCGAAAGCGTCACAAGGATGTCGCCGGCCAAATTGGCCGAGCTCCGGTGCCGCAGGATTGGCTTTGTGTTCCAGAGCTTCAATCTGCTTCCGCGCCTGACGGCGCTGGAGAATGTCGAGCTGCCGCTCGCCTATGCGATGATGCGGCCGGCGATGCGGCGCAGGACTGCCCTAGCTATGCTTGAACGGATCGGACTTGCGGATCGCATGGCCCATTATCCAAGCCAGCTTTCGGGCGGCCAGCAGCAAAGGGTGGCGATCGCCCGCGCACTGGTCAACAGTCCCGACCTGATCCTCGCCGACGAGCCCACAGGAGCGCTCGACACCGCGACAGGAGAAGAAATCCTCCGCCTGCTGGAGGAGGTGAATGGAGAGGGCAAAACCGTCGTCATCGTGACCCATGACAGTCAGGTCGCATCGCGTATGGCGCGCACGATCAATCTTGTCGACGGCAGGATCACCGCAGAACGCGTGCGGGATCGCCCGGTCGAGCCGGTTGCGCTGGTGGCGGCGCAATGAGGGCCGCCGACATACTAGGTTCAGCCATGCGCGCCATGCAGGGCAACAAGTTGCGCAGCGCGCTGACGACGCTCGGCATCATCATCGGAGTTGCTTCCGTCGTCGTGATGGTCGCAGTCGGTACGGGAACGCAGCAGGCGATCAAAGAAGAAATCGAGCGCCTTGGCGCGAAAGTAATTATGGTCATACCGGGTTCGGCTAACGCGGCTGGCGTCCGTCTGGGCGCGGGCACCCGGCCGACACTCTCGGACGACGATGCCGCCGTAATACGCGAAGGCTCGGAAAAGATCGTTACCGCGGCCCCCAGCGTCGCCGGGGTGGTACATCTCGCAACCGCAACTGACAACTGGTCTAGCAGCATTTATGGTGTCACGGAGGAGTATTTCGAGGCGCGCGACCGGCGTCTTGCCTCGGGACGCGAGATAGACAAGTGGGATGTCGACAACAGCACGAAGGTCATCATGCTCGGGGCATCGACGGCCGGGCGGCTGTTCGCGGAAATCGATCCCGTAGGGCAGACTGTGCGGGTCAACCAGCTTCCGATGGAGGTGATCGGGGTTCTGCAGCGAAAAGGCCAGACACTCGACGGTTCCGATCTGGACGATGTCGCGCTTGTTCCGCTGAGTACCGCCCGCGATCAGCTCCTGGGTCGCAGTTCGGCCAAGACGCGTTCCGTTTCGATGATCAGCATCAAGGTCATCGATGAGAAGCGTATTTCCGAGGCGACTGCGGATGTCCGCGACGTGCTCAGGTTTCAGCATAGGCTTGATGCTGGGCAACCAGACGATTTCCGAATCAACAATGTCGCAGAGACGGCCCGCGCTCAGGAAGAATCCTCCGCCGCCCTCACACGGTTGCTCGCGGCAATCGCCTCGATCTCGCTGCTCGTTGGCGGCATCGGCATCATGAACATCATGCTGGTCTCGGTGACCGAGCGCACGCGAGAGATTGGCATCCGCATGGCAATCGGGGCGAAGCCGGCGACGGTGATGATGCAGTTTCTGGCAGAAGCAACCATTCTTTCGATCGCCGGCGGCATTGCCGGAGCGGTGATCGGCTTTGCCGGTGCCATCATCGCCGAAAGACAGTTCGATATGCGGATCGAGCTGACGGCCGACCCAGTCGTGCTGGCCTTCCTATTCTCCGCGCTCGTCGGCGTGGTCTTCGGAATGTACCCGGCGATCCAGGCCTCAAGAAAATCGCCGCTTGAGGCGCTGCGTTACGAATAGTCGTCCGTCTGGCAGCCCGCGGTACGCGGACAGGTGCTTCGCCCGAGTGGCCGCGGCAGCCCTGTACGGTACGATTCATACCAACAATTGATCTCACATGCGGAAGCGCTCAAAGTTGAATTTGAGGGCGTCATGGGGAGGACCGCATGAGCATCGCAGGGTGGGCACCAAGACCCGTCAGCGCGTCCAGGAAGCTTCTTGAAATGACCATCAAGATGGCGCTGTGCGGCGACATCGTCTCGGTCAGGGCGACAATCAGGGGCGTTCGTCTCAATGCCCCCTACCTCCAGGACAGCAACGAGGAATTGACTGGAGTCATTGTCGAAATAGCCAAGGCGTGGGGCCTGGCCGTTCTCTTCGACGGCCGACGTGAATGACACAGCTGTGGTTTTCGCCTCCGGTTCCCGTCAGGACGGACCGTGACGGCGTCGCATGCAATGTCGATTCGGTGGAGGATGCGGCCGAGCAGCTCGTGAAGTGGACCCGGCGTGGCCCGAAGTGGAACAAGGCAGTCAGGGTGTGCGTGGCGGCCCTGGCCGGCGAACTGACTGCCGAGGATGTCCGCATTGCCTTCAAGGCTGCCGCCAAGGAGGAGAAGATGCTGCTCCCGCCTCGTTCCTGACTCGCCAACTTGCTACCCCAAAAGAGAACCCGCCGCGCCTTTCGGCACGGCGGGTGTTCAAGTAGGGCATGGCGGCCGACAGAAGGTTGGGGGGAGTCGACCGATATGCGTTGCCCAAGACCTACTTGAAACGCTCGAATATGTGTTCAATGGCATTCCAGCCGTAAGTCGCTCCCGAGCTGGTGATGATGGTGGCACGGTTGTGGCGATCGTCGGCCGGCAAGCGCAGGGCATGGCGCACGGCCTCCTCCAGCAGATCGAAAGGCTCCCCCGTGGTGACGGGCGCGGCAAACCAGACGGCGGGCTCATTGAGATTCACTGGCATCTCCCCCTCCCCGAAAGGACGAGCAGCGATCGTCCTGTTCCAATCCCTTGCGATTTTTATAAGACCGCCGGATGCTGCATGTCATCAGCAGATAGCTGTACGCTTTTTACCAAAGAAATCAGTCGAATGACGGCGCCAATTGTGCCGCGATATCCGGCCGGAAGAAGATCAGCGCCAGGCGATTTCGCCGACCAGCCTGACATATTCGGCCTCCGACGGGCCGTAGCCATCGGTAAGCGCAACCAGGCCGTCGCGGTCGCGAACCAGGATCTCGCCACGCTGGGCGCGGATAAGCCCGCGCCCTTCCAGCAGTTGCAGGGCCACGGTGACACCCGGGCGCCTGACGCCGAGCATGATGGACAGGAATTCGTGCGTGATTAGAAAGCGGCCGCCAATGACGCGGTCGTCGCACATCAGCAGCCATCTTGCCAGGCGGTCTTCCAGTTTCGACCGGGCATTGATCAGGGCGGTATAGCCGGTCTGGATGTGAAGGTAATGGACGTAGCGCAACAGGAAAAGACGAAGCGTCGGGCTGGTCTCGAGTGCCGCGGTGAATCGGTCGGCGTCGATGCGGATCGCCTCGCCCGCCATCTGGACGCGGCATTCGTGCGGGGAATGGTCTGCGCCCATCACGAGGGCCGATCCGGTCATGCCCTCGAACCCGATGAAGCCGACCTCGGCATCGCTGTTGCCGGGCGTCCTGGCAATCACCGAGCCGATGCCTTCCTCCATGAAGTACACCGCATCGATCTTGCCATTGGTTGTCTCCAGCGCCGTTTTCAGCTCGAGAGTCCGGCGCTGAAAGTGCGGCTGCAGAAGCGCCAGGTCGTCAGCGCTCATCCGTCGGAGAAGTTCGTTCTTGTAGGGGTTTTCTCGGGGGTCAGACATGGCTCTTCCCAATCCAGGGCAAGAGCCTTCCAATCTCCCAGTCGTCCGCGCCCGCGCAAACTTACGAACGATAAAAACAGCATACGCTCATAAACAAGGCACTGCAATGAAACGAATAAGTGAATGAATGCACGCAGGAATCCCCAGGAGCGCGCAAGCTACGAAAACATTTCAGGGAGCGTTAGCGTCGGAAACGTACAAAGCCGGCTTCCGTACGAAACCGACAATTGGGGTGATTTGGTGAGGCGGAAGAAGGCGCTGACGGTGTGGCGCAGGCCGCAACGGGCTGCGGGCCATCGCGGCGACCGCGCTGGAAAAGGCAGGTGAAATTGCTGAACGGCCCAACCGGCGGCCAGCAGCCGCGGCGTGGCCATGCGCTCACTGCAGCGGCTTTCACGCGCCGAACCGACCCACCGCAAAGGGTGCGAGGCGGGCCGGGTCGCTGCGTCCGCCTATCAGGTCGGCGATCAAGCGCGCCGTGATCGGCGCCAGGGTCAGGCCGAGATGGCCATGACCAAAGGCGTGGATCACCCTGGCGCTGCTGCGCGACGGGCCGATGACCGGGCGGGAATCGGGCAGTGACGGCCGAAAGCCGAGCCATTCGGACGAAGGCCGGCCGAGCTTGGGGAAGAACTGCCTGACGCCACGATCAAGCAGCGCCAGCCGGCGCGGATTGGGTGGTGCGGCAAGCCCGCCGAGCTCGACGGTCCCGGCGACACCCAGCCGGCCAGCCATCGGCGTCATGTAGAAGCCGAGATCGACGGGACAGACCGGCCGATTGAGCAGAGGTGCTTCGGTCGGGAATTCGAGATGGTAGCCGCGCTCGGTTTCGAGCGGGACCCTGTCGCCTGCCTGCGCGGCCAGCGCCCGCGACCGTGCTCCGGCGGCGATCACCACAGTGCCCGCCTTGATGCCAAGGCCGGGACCATTGAGCCGGACACCGTCGGCATCGGCCTGCAGCCCGGTTATCTCAGCCTGGGCCACCAACACGCCGCGGACGGTCGCGGCATCGAGCAGGCGTCGCATCAGCATCTTCGGATCGGTGACATTCATGGAATCCGGGAAGTACAAGCTACGGGTGCCGGCCGCCGGCAGACCGGGCTCCAGCGCGGCCACCTCTTCCGGCGTTAGCACGTGCTGATGTATGCCGAGTTCGGCGCGCAAGGTTCTGCCTGCGGCAGCGGCGGCAAAATCGCTCTCGTGGCGATAGAGGTAGAGACAGCCATTGCGGCGCAGCAGGTCTGCCATGCCGGCCTCCTCCACCATCACTTCCCAGGCCGGCAGGGCTTCGGCCAGCAAGCCGGCGAGCGCCAGCGCATTGGCGCGGGTGGCCGCCGGAAGCGATTGCCGCACGAAGCGCACCAGCCAGGGCGCAAGCTGGAACAGTGCCGTCCAGCGCAATGCAAAGGGGCTGTCGGGGTCGAGAAGCAGCTTTGGCAGCGCGCGCAGCACGCCCGGATTGCCGACCGGCATGCAGGCATATTCGGCAATCGTTCCGGCGTTGCCGAACGAGGCGCCGGAGCCTGGCTCGTTAGGGTCGATGAGCAGGATTTCGCGACCCTCAGCCGCAAGGCGGAGTGCTGTCGCCAGCCCGACAACGCCAGCGCCGACGATGGCGACTTCCACGGTTTCCGGTGCTGCCATCCTAGACAAAACCGGGAAGCTGCAGATGACCGGCCGCGAGCAGTTCAGCCATAGTGTTCGAGGCCGTGCGCAGATCGTCGAGCGAGCGCGCGGCGCCGACATTGATGCGGACCCCATGCTGCACCGGTTCGCGCCCGACCGCGAAGGCGTCGCCGGGAAGAACGGCAACGCCGCGCTGCAGGCAGGTGCGGGCAAAGCCGGCGCCACGCCAGGGCTCGGGAAGGCGCAGCCAGGCATGGGTCGAGGTCGGATGGGTCTGGATGTCGAAACCCCCGAGGATTTCGCTCAGCACCGCCTGACGCTGGCGCAGCTCCTGCTTCTGCGTCTCGATGATGCGCGCCGCGGTCCCCTCTTCCAGCAATTGCGTGCTGATCAGCGCCGCTAGCGGACTGATGCTCCAGCAATTGATGCGCAGCGCTGCCGCCACCTGGCCGGCAATGGCGCGCGGCGCAATGACGAAGCCGAGGCGCAAGCCCGGGGCCAGGCATTTTGACAGGCCGCCGATATGGACCGTCAGCTCGGGCTCGAGGCTGGCAAGCGATGGCGGCGGATCATCCGCCAGCGGGCGGTAGACGTCGTCCTCGATGATGAGGACGTTGTGGCGCCGGGCAACAGCCACCAATTCGTGCCGGCGTTCCTCGCTCAGCGTGATGGTGGTCGGATTGTGCAGCGTCGGCACCAGGAAGACCGCGCGCGGTCGAAGCTGCGCACAGGCCGCTTCGAACGCATCGGGCCGCATGCCGCCGCGGTCCATGGCGACGCCCCTGAGATCGAGCCCATGCACCCGGCACAGTGCGTTGATGCCCTGATAGGTCACCTCGTCGGCGAGCACGACCTCGCCCTGCCTGGTCACCGCGCCAAGCACGCAATCCAGCCCGTGCTGGGCGCCCGCCGCCAACACCATCCGGCCGGGATCGCCGTCGCCGGCCACCGGCCGCATCCATTCGGCGATCGCCCCCCTCGCCCACAGCGGCCCCTCGGGCGGATGATAGTCCTGAAGCGTGGCGTAGTGTCGGTCCCTGGGCAGGCGCGGCAGGAGCAGCGCCAGCGCGTCGAGATAGGCGGAGGTCGCAGGCCGGTTCACGGAAAGATCGATGATGCCGGTGTCCTCGCTCGGCGCCGATACGAAGCCCGGTCTTTCGCCGCCGTCGCGGGCAGCGACCGTGGTACCGCGTCCGGGTCGCGCTTCGAGCAGGCCGCGCTCCTGCAGGGTCGACAGCGCGCGTGTTACCGTGGTGACATTGATGCCCAGCGCCCTTGCAATCTCGCGCTGCGGCGGCAGCCGGTCTCCGACCGCAAGCGTGCCGGCCGTGATCCGTTCGGCAATAGCGTCGGCAAGGCGGCGATAGACCGGGCCTTCATCCGAGGCGAGTTGCAGGTCCTGAAGCATGCGGATTGGCGGTTTCGGCGTGTTGACACTCTGGGTACCGGCGCATCTAGCATAAGACAACACTCCGGACAATAGTGCTTGTCTGATGCCTATCTCCAAAATCCGACTGGAAAATCCCACACAATCCGCAAAAAATCGGCTTGACGGCCAAACTTGTCTGCATCTATGGTCCTTTAGAGATCGATTGTGTGAGCATACAAGTTTGGTTCGCCGCCCTTGCGCGGCCAGCGTCATGCGAGACCGACACATGCACGGCAAGCACCACCTCGTTTCGACAAGCAGCCGCTGCCGCCACTCGACGGATTTCCGTCCGTGACCGTCCAGTCGGCAGCTCTGACAGGCGGCAGTGCGCGTCCGGCAGCAGGCGCCTGTGCCAGCAGCCAGGGTTTTGTCGAGTTCGTCGATGTCGAGAAATCCTATGACGGCCGGACCTTCGCGGTAACGCGGCTGAACCTCGGCGTGGCGCGCGGCGAGTTCCTCACCCTTCTCGGCCCCTCCGGCTCGGGCAAGACGACGACGCTCAACATGCTTGCTGGCTTCGAACGGCCGACCAGTGGCGTCATCACGCTCGAAGGCAGGTCGGTCGACCGGCTGCCGCCGTAT
The DNA here is from genome assembly GCF_004010325.2 of Mesorhizobium sp. M00.F.Ca.ET.216.01.1.1. Lineage (GTDB taxonomy): Bacteria > Pseudomonadota > Alphaproteobacteria > Rhizobiales > Rhizobiaceae > Mesorhizobium. Next base: position 37,861 of record NZ_SADR02000021.1, on the reverse strand, counting down.
GAACGCAACATCGGCATGGTGTTCCAGAACTACGCGCTGTTTCCGCATATGAGCGTCGAGGAAAACGTCGCTTTCCCGCTTTCCGTCCGCAACATCACCAAGGCCGACATTGCATCCCGCGTCGCCCGCGCGCTCGACATGGTGCGGCTGCGGCAGTTCGGCGACCGCCGGCCGGCGCAGCTTTCCGGCGGCCAGCAGCAGCGTGTGGCGCTTGCCCGCGCGCTGGTGTTCGAGCCGAGCCTGGTGCTGATGGACGAGCCGCTCGGCGCGCTCGACAAGAAGTTGCGCGAGCACATGCAGATCGAGATCAAGCAGCTGCACATGATGCTCGGCGTCACCATCGTCTATGTGACGCATGACCAGAGCGAGGCGCTGACGATGTCGGACCGCGTCGCCGTGTTCAACAATGGCGGCATTGCTCAGCTCGGTTCGCCTGACGATCTCTACAACACGCCGCAAACTTCGTTTGTCGCGAGCTTCATCGGCGAGAACAACACGCTGGAAGGCACTGTCGACCGCATCTCCGGCAAGGAGTGCCGCGTCGCGCTGGACGGCGGCGGTTCGGTCACCGCGCTCGCCATCGGCGTCACGAAGGGAATGGGCTGCCATGTCGCCATTCGGCCGGAGCGGCTGAAGCTTGCGCCGGCTTCAAAAGGAGCAAACGGGCTCGCCGCCACGGTCGACGGCCGCATCTATCTCGGCGACCACCAGCGGCTTTTGGCCCGGCTTGAAAGCGGACAGGTGCTGACCGTCAAGGTCGGGCCCGAAACGACCATGGGCAACGGGGAGCCGGTCACGGTTTCCTTTGCGCCGAGCGACTGCCGTGCCTTTCCGGCCGATGCCGGGACGGGCGGTTTCATCTCAAAAACAGGGGAACAAAACAAATGAAAATCACCAAAGCCCGGCTGTTCGCATTCGCGGCAGCCACAGCATTCGTCACCATCGCACATCAGGCCCTCGCCGACGAGCTTTCGATCATGGCCAGCGGCGGCGCCTGGCAGGACGCCCAGCGCAAGGCGTGGTTCGAACCGTTCAGCAAGGAGACCGGCGCCAAGATCGTCGAGCAGGAATATCTCGGTGATCTCGGCAAGGTCAAAGCCATGGTCGATACCGGCAACGTGCCGATCGACCTGGTGACGGTCGAAACGGCGACCGTGCTGCAAGGTTGCGATGCGGGCATCCTCGAGCGGCTCGACTATTCCAAGATAGCGCCGCGCGAAAAGTTCCTCGAAGGGTCCGCGCTCGACTGCGGCGTCGGCCTCGACGCCTATGGCGACGTGCTCGCCTATGACCCCAACGTGCTGAAGGAGGCGCCGACCTCGGTGCTCGACATCTTCGACACGACGAAATTTCCGGGCAAGCGCGCGATGCGCAAATTCCCGGCGCAGAATTTGGAGTGGGCGCTGATGGCCGACGGTGTCGCGCCGGCCGACGTCTACAAGGTGCTCGCCACGCCAGAAGGCGTCGACCGCGCCTTCAAGAAGCTCGACACCATCAAGAAGGATATCGTCTGGTGGGATGCCGGCGCGCAGCCGCCGCAGCTGCTGGCATCCAAGGAAGTGGTAATGACCACCGCGTGGAACGGCCGTATCCAGAACGCCATCGACAAGGACGGGGCGCCATTCAAGATCGTCTGGAACAACCAGATCCTGGAATATGACATGATCGCCATTCCGAAGGGCGCCAAGAACCCGGACCTCGCTTACAAATACCTGGCCTATATCAGCCAGCCGGAGAACAACGCCAAGCTGGCCAGCTACATCACCTACGGCCCGGTGCGCACCGATGCGGCTTCCTTTGTCGCGCCCGATGCCTTGCCGAAATTGCCGAACGCGCCAGACCACATGAGCGCCTATCTGGTCGCCGACACCGAATTCTGGGGCGACTATGGCGAGGACCTGGTCAAGCGCTTCAACGCCTGGCTCGCGCAGTAGGGAAGAATGTCGGCCCTTGAGCCCACGAAACTGGACCGGCCGCGTATCGCGCGCGACCGGTCGGCCGCCGATGCCAAGGCCGCGAAATCGGTCACGGCAAAACTTCGGCGCGCCGAGTTCGGCGACCGGCTGCGATCGCTGATGCTGGCAGCGCCTTTGCTCGTGCTGCTGGCGTTGAGTTTCGGCATCCCGATCGTTCTCTTGCTGTCGCGCGCGGTCTACGATCCGACGATTGCCGATGCCTTGCCGCAGACCAGCCAGGCGCTGCGCGGCTGGAACGGCACTGGTCTGCCCGACGATGCCGCCTTCCTGGCACTCGCCGCCGATCTCAGGGACAACCAGGCCAAGGGCACGGCGTATGAGCTCGCCAAGAGCCTGAACGCGCGCTTGCCCGGCGCACGCAGCCAGGTGCTGAAGACCGTGCGCCAGCTCGAAGGCGCCGCCGACAAACCGCCGCTGGAGGTGATGAAAGGCGTGCCGTTCTGGTCGGCGCCGGGCACGTGGCCGGCCATCGAGAGCGGCACCCACAGCGTGACGTCGTTCTACCTGCTCAGCGCCCTCGACCTGCGCTGGAACGCCGATGGCAGTATCGGCAAGGTCCCGCCCGAGCAGGCGATCTTCCTGCAGGTGTTCCTGCGCACGTTCTTCGTCGCCGCAGCGGTGACGCTGGCCACGCTGATACTGGGCTTCCCGCTTGCCTATCTCATCGCCAGCGTGCCAAAGGGCCTCGCCGCCATCCTCATCGTCGCGGTGCTGCTGCCGTTCTGGACTTCGATCCTGGTGCGCACCGCGGCCTGGACGGTGCTGCTGCAGAAATTCGGCCTGGTCAACGACCTGCTGCTGTGGCTTGACGTTGCTGATGACCGGCTCGACCTGATGTACAGCCGCATCGGCCTGATCATCGCCATGACGCACATCCAGCTGCCGTTCACGCTGCTGCCGATCTATAGCGTCATGCGCACGATCCCGCCGTCGCAGATGAAGGCAGCCTATTCGCTCGGCGCAAAACCTTTTACCGCGTTCCGCCGCGTCTATCTTCCGCAGGTCTTTCCGGGCGTGATGGCCGGCTCAATGCTCACCTTCATTCTCTGCCTCGGCTATTACATCACGCCGGCGCTGATCGGCGGCGCCAGCGACCAGCTGATCAGCAATTTCATCGCCAACTATGTCAATGTCGAGCTGAACTGGGAGATGGCGGCAGCGCTCAGCTTCATCCTGCTGGTCTTTACGCTGGCGCTGTTCGGCATCTTTGCCCGGATCCTCGGCCTCGACCGTCTCAAGCTGGTTTAGCCATGCTGCTGTCTCCCTATCCAACGACCGGCGAGCGAATCCGCATCACCCTGCTCTGGCTGTGGTGCGGCCTGGTGATCCTGTTCCTACTGGTGCCGATCCTCATCCCCGTGCCGCTGTCGTTCAACAGCGGCGCGTTCTTCATCTTTCCGCTGGAGGGGATTTCGACGCGCTGGTACGCAGTCGTGCTCGGTACGCAGCGCTGGCAATCGGCGATCGGCAACAGCCTGATCGTTGCCTTCGGCACGACACTGATCGCAACGACACTGGGTACGTTGACGGCGATCGCGCTTGCCGATGAAAAGTTTCCCGGCCGCCGCATTGTCATGCCGCTGCTGCTGTCGCCGCTGATCGTGCCGGTGGTGATCACCGCCGTCGGCTCGTATCTGTTCTACGCGCGCGTCGGCCTCGCCAGCACCTATGCCGGCATCATCCTGGCCCATACCGCCCTCGCCAGCCCGTTCGTCGTCGTCACGGTTGGAGCGAGCCTGACCGGCTTCGACCGCAACCTGATGCGCGCCGCCGCGATCTCCGGCGCCAAGCCGGTGACTTCCTTCTTCAGGGTGATGCTGCCGCTGATCCTGCCCGGCGTGCTCTCCGGTGCCGCCTTCGCCTTCGTCACCTCGTTCGACGAAGTGGTGGTGGTGCAGTTCCTGGCCAGCGCCAACCAGCGCACCATGCCGCTCGAAATGTTCATCGGCCTGCGCGAGAAGCTGAGCCCGGCGATCACCGCAGCCGCAACGCTGATGATGGCATTGTCAATCGTCCTGCTCGTCGTCGCCAATCTTCTGGCTCGGCGCAGCCAGCGGCGACCGGTCGCTGCCGCGTAAGCCGGACCTTCAGTCGGCCGGTTGGCCATTCGTTGGCAGGACTTTGCTGACCAGCCAATGGTTCTTGCCAAGACGACGGCCGCGCCTGAAGCCCTGCCGCTCGAACATCGATAGTGTTCCATTGTGCAGGAAGGCGGCTGCGGTCGACCGGCCTTCCACGTTTTCGGGGTAGCACTCCACCGTTCCCCAGCCCAGGCGGACGATTTCCTGCAGGGCGCCCTCGAGAGCCGCCGACGCGACCCCTCTGCCGCGATATGACTTGTCGACGAAGAAACAGGTGATCCTCCAGTCCGGAAGCGCCACGAGCCCTTCGCGATATGCACGCTGGTGCTTGATGCGCGGAAGCTCTTCCGTCGGCCCGAACTGACACCAGCCCATGCAGGCCGCGTCGTCATAGACCAGGGCAGCGTGAGCATGGCCCTCCCGGACCCGGCGTTCCTTCTCGGATCGATTTTGCCCGGTGGGCTTCGCATGAAAGGCCATGCACCAGCAGCCTCCCCATACGCCATTGTGTCTTTCGACCAGGCGCGCGAACTCGGGCCAGGTGGTTTCGTTCAGAAGTTTTACGCCAAAGCCGGCCATTGTCGCTCTCTTCGGTTCGAACGACATCAAGTAGGATGGTACTGCAAAGTCTTCCCTGGGGGCAAACTGGGCAGAGGGGTTGGATCCAGAGGCTGGCGTGCCTTCGCAGGATCGCCAGCCTTTGGTTTGGCCTCACGCCACCTGCGGGCGCCAGGCGACTACACCCTGCGTTCGCGCGCGTACCTCGGGCGATGCCAGACAGGTGACGACGGACTCGTAGCCGGGAGCTCCCGGATAGGGTGCGACCCGGGTCGGCGGGCTGTGGTTTGCGGGGCACAGGATGATCGCCTCGTCGCTTCCCACCGCAGCCATGTCAAGGATGGCGCAGGAGCGCGTGAGCAAGAAGAGCGGCCCCTGGCCCACGCTGACGCAGGTAAGCGATCAGTGCTTCCTGCGATGCCTGGTCCAGCCCCTGCTCCACCATGTCGACAACGAGGATGGGTGAGTCTTTGGCTTCCATCCCGAGCAGAAGAGCGATCAGGGCAGCTGACTCTACAGCACCGTCCTCGACGAGCCAGGCCAAGGCGCGGTCTACCCGTGATTTCAGCGCCGGGTCGGCGTCCAGACGTGCCCGCGCCGCTGCGCCGCTGTCCGCCAGCCGCTCCAGGCCCAGGAAATCAGTGTCAGGCAGAGTCTCTGCGATGGCTTGGGCAAGCCGTGTCTTGCCGCATCCCAGCGGGCCGGTGATGTAATTCAGCGACAGGATGTCGCGCAGCTCGAATCTCTCGCCACCCCAAGGCCAGGGAAGGTCAAAGGCGACGCTGATCTCGGCGGCTGGTCGCACCAGCCGCGCAAGATCTCCGGCAGCAGGTGCTTGCCCCAGGGCAAGGTCAGCCCGAAGGCTGCGAACTTTCTCGACGGTATCGGAGAGCTGGCGGATCCGACCTTCGAGCGCTGCCTGGTGCGCGGCCAAGGCAGGCTCCAGGCACTGGGGGTCGCCTTTCAGCACCTGCGCCACCTGGGTGAGGCTGAGGCCCAGCGCGCGCAGCGCTGCAATCTCGGTAGCCCGAGCCATCTCCGAAGGGCCATAGGTCCGCCATCTGGCGCCCGTTCGAACCGGAACGACCAGACCGCGCTGTTCGTAAAGGCGCAGCGCCTTGGTGGAAACGCCGAGCCGTCTGGCGGCCTCGGAAGGGTTCAGAAATTCTGCGGACCGGGTCAAGGAATCACCTCGTCGTTCGTTGACCGCTCTCCCTATCGGGGCGGACCCAAGGGCCAGGTCAACTGCGTATTCGCATTTGGCGCCTTTTTCAGTTTCAGCTCAACCGCGGTACCGCAGCGCGTCGACGAGCAAGGCGAAGGCCGGCGATTGCTGCCTGCGGCTGGGGTAATAGAGATGGTAACCCGGAAAGGGTGGGCACCAGTCGGCAAGCACCCGGACCAGCCGTCCGTCCGTGAGGTGCGCCCGCACCTGGTCTTCGGGCAGGTAGGCCAGACCGAACCCGGCCAATGCCGCGTTCAGCCTCAGGGAGGAGTTGTTGAACACAAACTGCCCCTCCACCCGCACCTTGAGCTCGCGCCCGGTTTTTTCGAACTCCCAGGCGTAAAGCCCGCCATAGGTCGGCAAGCGGATATTGATGCAGTCGTGCGCCGTCAGGTCCTGCGGGGCCTGCGGCCGCTTGCGTCTGGCGAAATAGGCGGGCGCGCCGACGACTGCCATGCGCATATCAGGACCGATGCGCACGGCGATCATGTCCTTCGCCACCTGCTCGCCGAGACGAACGCCGGCGTCATAGCGCTCCGCCACGATATCGGTGAGGCCATAGTCGACGATGATCTCGACCTTTATGTCGGGGTAGCCGGGCAGCAATTTAGCCAATGCCGGCCACAGGACCGCATCGGCCGCATGCTCGCCCGCGGTGATGCGGATGGTGCCGGCGGGCTTGTCGCGCAGCTCGCTCAGCGCGGCGAGCTCGCTCTCGATCTCCTCGAACCGCGGACCAAGGGTCTGAAGTAGGCGCTCGCCCGCCTCCGTCGGCGCGACGCTGCGCGTGGTGCGGGTCAGCAGCCGCAGCCCGAGCCGCTCTTCAAGTCCCCGGACCGTATGGCTGAGCGCTGACTGCGAGACGCCTAGTTTGGCAGCCGCCCTGGTGAAACTTCGTTCCTTCGCGACGGCCAGGAAGGCGATGAGGTCGTTGACGTTCGCGCGTGGCATTCATGAATCCATCTCATAACTTCATGCGCATTCTACCCTCTAATTTCATGCCGGTGCACCGGCTAAATTCGTACCATCAGAAAACGCGCAGCGGATCAGCTTTTCCGTCACGCCGGCAATCAAGAAGAATCAAGACAATGGAAATCAAGAGAAGTGGCTCCCAGCCGTCCGGCAAGGGGCCGGCGGAATGGTTCACCGGGACGGTCCGCATCGACCCGCTGTTTCCGGTAAAGGCGCCCGCGCTCGCGGCCGGCAACGCCGTCACCTTCGAGCCCGGCGCACGCACCGCATGGCACACCCACCCGCTGGGGCAGGTTCTGATCGTCACCGCCGGCTGCGGCTGCGTCCAGCGCTGGGGCGGTCCGGTCGAGGAAATCCGGCCAGGTGATGTTGTCTGGTTCGAGCCCGGCGAGAAGCATTGGCATGGAGCGGCGGCGACCACGGCGATGACGCACATCGCCATCCAGGAGGCGCTCGACGGCAAGGCCGTCGACTGGATGGAGCATGTCAGCGACGAGCAATACGCCGGCTCGACGGCGGAGCGCGCATGACGATGACCGCCCCTTCCGTCCCCAACAAGACGGCCGTGCTCGCGATCGTGCTCACCAGCTATCTGATGATCGTGCTGGACATTTCGATCGCCATCACCGGCCTGCCGAAGATCCGTGAGGATCTCGCTTTTTCCGCCACCGGCCTGTCCTGGGTACAGACCGTCTACATGTTGAGCTTCGGCGGCTTGCTGATGCTCGGCGCACGCGCCGGCGACGTCTTCGGGCGGCGACGTATGTTCCTGATCGGACTGGGGCTCTTCACGGCCGCGTCGCTTGCCATCGGCCTGGCCCAGATGCCGGCCTGGCTGCTCGCCGCGCGCGCCGTGCAGGGCGTCGGCGCGGCGATCCTGGCGCCGACGGTGCTTGCCCTGCTCTCGACGAATTTTCCCGAAGGCGCCGCGCGAACCCGCGCATTGGCTTACTACTCCATGGTGGCCGGGGTCGGGTCGAGCCTGGGGCTCGTGCTCGGAGGCCTGTTCGCGGACTGGATTTCCTGGCGCGTCGGATTCTTCATGAACGTGCCCATCGGCATCGCCCTGATGCTTGCTGCGCGCAGCATCCTGAGGGAAACGGAACGGAGGTCGGGCGCCTTCGATGTCGTCGGCGCAGTCAGTTCCACCCTCGGTATGACGATGCTCGTCTATGGAATGGTTCGGTCCGCCGAAGCGGGGTGGAGCGATGCCTTGACCCTGTCAGCGGTCGCCGCCGGCCTGTTCTTTCTCGCCGTCTTCGTTGTCAACGAAAGGCGCGTCCCACAGCCGATCCTGCCGCTTTGGCTTTTTGCGAGCCGCGAACGCTCAGGAGCGTACGTCGCACGCATGCTGTTCGTGGGCTCAGTAATGGGCTTCTTCTTTTTCACGACCCAACTGATGCAGGGCGTTCTGGGATACACGCCACTCCAGGCGGGTCTCGGTTTTCTGCCGATGACGGTTCCGACCTTCGCCGCTGCCGTGGCCGTCCCTTCCTTCACCCGGCGTCTAGGCAACGGAGGCCTGCTGACCTTAGCGCTGGCGTTCTTGGCCGCTGGGATGCTCTGGCTGGGCAGGGCAGATGCGGAAACCGGCTATTTGGCAGGCATCGCGCTACCGATGATCCTGATCGGTTTCGGCAACGGCTTTGCCCTCGGTCCGCTCACGGTAGCGGGGGTCGCCGGTGTTGCCGACAAGGACGCAGGCGCAGCGTCGGGACTGGTCAACGTTGCCCACCAACTCGGCGGCTCGCTAGGCCTCGCCATCCTGGTGGTTGTTTTCGCCGCGGCCCGGACCGGGGCAATTGAAGGCCGAGAGCTGTTGGCACATCAGATCGCGACCGCGATCACTGGCGGCGGCGTCATGCTCGTGCTGGCGCTGGTTCTCGTCTTCACCCTGATCGTCCGGCCGCACATGGCTGTTCGGCCGCCAATCGCATCAACCATACAGGATTGACCGGTGAGGCGGCCGTCGCCTGCCCCAACAAGGAGCGATCCCAATGCATAAACGCATACTTGGAACCAGCGACCTGGAAGTCTCGGCCCTCGGGCTCGGCTGCATGAGCATGACCTCGGCCTATGGTCCGCCGGCCGGCAGGGGCGATATGATCTCCCTCATACGTGGGGCTGTGGACCATGGCGTGACGTTGTTCGACACGGCCGAGTCTTATGGTCCGTTCGTCAACGAGGAACTGGTTGGCGAAGCGCTGGCGCCGTTGCGGGACAAAGTGGTGATCGCCACCAAGTTCGGCTTCGACATCGACCTCAAGACGGGACAACGCAGCGGAGGTCTGAACAGCAGGCCGGACCATATCAAGGCGGTTGCCGAGGCTTCGCTCAGGCGGCTCAAGACCGATCGAATCGACCTGTTCTACCAGCATCGCGTCGACCCTGATGTGCCGATCGAGGATGTCGCGGGCGCGATCAAGGATCTGGTCCGGGACGGCAAGGTCAGGCATTTCGGGCTCTCCGAAGCCGCAGCACAGACCATTCGGCGCGCTCATGCCGTCCACTCTGTGACAGCGGTGCAGAGCGAATATTCGCTGTGGTACCGGGGACCTGAGGCGGAGATCCTGCCGACACTGGAGGAACTCGGCATCGGTTTCGTCCCCTTCAGCCCGCTGGGGGCAGGCTTCCTCACCGGCAAAATGGATGAGAACACCAGGTTCGACAGGTCCGACTTCCGCGCCGCCGTTCCTCGCTTTGCGCCCGAGGCGCTCAAAGCGAACGTGGCGCTGGTCGATCTGCTGCGCAACGTTGCGGCACTGAAGGACGCCACCCCGGCTCAGATCGCCCTTGCCTGGCTGCTGGCGCAGAAGCCGTGGATCGTTCCGATCCCCGGCACCACCAAGCCGCATCGGTTGGAGGAAAACCTCGGGGCCGTTGCCATCGGCCTCACGCCGGAAGAGCTCAGGGGTATCGACGAGGCCGCTTCCCGCATCACGCTGCAGGGCGCGCGCCTGCCTCAGGCGGTGCTGGATATGACGGGACGCTAGACCATGATCTCGAAAAGTGGAACCCGGTTTTCGGAAAGATCATGATCAAACAACAAGATAGAGCCCGACGGCAATTCCTGGGCTCTTGCTGGACGGCAATTTCCGGACTTGTCATCGGCGGCCTTTTTTCCGCGCCGCCAGAAGCCCTCGCGCAGCCGGCAGGACAGGGATCTGCAGGACGAAAGGTTCTGATCCTCTATTATTCGCGCACCGGCCACACCAGGACCGTCGCCACTCAAATCCACGGGCTGGTCGGCGGCGACCTGGCGGAGATCCAGACAGTGGAGCCCTATCCGGACGACTATGACGCGCTTGTAGCACAAAATGTCGAGGAACAGCGGTCCGACTACAAGCCGCCATTGCGGACCAAGATCGACAATCTTGGGAACTATGACGTCATCTTCATCGGCTCGCCGCTGTGGAACGTAAGGCTGACGCCGCCTGTGCGCAGCTTTCTGTCCAGCCATGACCTGTCGGGCAAGACAATTGCACCGTTCGTCACCTACATCGTCAGCGGCCTGGGGCGATCGCGGCGTGATATCGAGGAACTATGCCCCGATGCCACCATACTGGACGGCCTGGCGATCCTCGGCGAGGATGCGACCAAGGCAGAAACCAAGGTGCAGGAGTGGCTCCGGCGTCATGCAAATGGCCCGCTGCCGGGCAGAGCAGCGGGCCTGACACAGGATTGACCGGACAGGGGTGGGCTGGAATCCGATCAGCGCACCAACGACATCCGCGGCAAGGTTGTTCCGGGGCCGCACCGTTGGTTATTTCCGTACAATGCACGACAAAGCCCGCGCCCTTGCAGGAGGGACGCGGGCCGATCGGAAGATCGCCGAAACCAGCGGGTCTGACGGTTTTGAGCCTGCGTCAAAATCGCCTTCGCCAACCAGCTGCGCGGCAACCAAATCGAAAGAAGCTCGTTATGGTACATCGAGCTTTGTACGTTTCCGACATTTCTCTTGCAGAGGAACAAACGTACATTTGGGCAAGAACAGCCTGCGGGCGGCCTCTCGACCAATCTTGCGATGAGGCGAGCCATGGACAAAAACAACCTGTCCGGCGTCCTGCGTAAGGCGAGATCGCTGCTGCTTCACATTCGACGATCCGTCGCCTCGGGCGGTCATATTGATGAAATCCCCGAATTCGACGCGCTGATCGGGGTTGCAGCCGATGAAGCCACGCGGAAACTCTCTGCCTTGGACAGCGAGAAATCCAAGGACGAATAGCTATGCCTTCACGTCCGCGTCCTGCCGGGAAACCTGCTTTCCCATCGTTACCGTCGCGGCGCCGGTCGGCGGCCTGTCTCGGTGCAGAGAGTTCGATCGGTGGGCAGGCAGGAGGGCGGATGTCACGCCAAAAGGGCAAATTCCTGCCCGTCACCATCCGGTTCGCAGATGGAAGCTCGATGATCGTTTCATCGATCTGCGATGCAGCGAAAGCCCTTGATCGCAAGTGGCACAGCAAGGACTGCCATCTTTTTCTGGAGGCTGAACGGCTCATTGCCGCGGCAAGAGACGGCAGTTGCAAACCCGAAGTTGCCCTACAGGCATTCAAGAGCGCCGCACGAGAGCAGAGGCTCCTCAGAGCCACGAAGCGGACCCCGGTTGTGAGCATGTTCGATGAAATGACCGGCTCTCTGTTCTGACCAGACCCGCCGAGAATCTCTCTACCTTCGCCGGCGTGGCTTCTGCGCGCCCTGATAGTATTCAACCATCTGGAAAGGGCGAACCGCCGATTGCGCCTTGCGGCCGAGAAAGAAGACCCCACTGGCCCCATCGACGGCGTAGTCCGACGGCACCACCCTATCGAGATATTGCGCCCAGAAGACCGCAAGCTTCGCCAATTTACCAGCAGCTCTGGAGCGAAAAACGCTCCGCGCAAGGTAGTCGACCGACCACATGAACTGAATACCGGGTCCGCCGCTGGCGCCGGAGTGGATCACGTCGAACCGTCTGAACAGATACCGATGCCCGCTTTCGGTGAATCGGGTGAAATCATAGGCTCCCTCATGCACCTGTTGCATGAAAGGCGTTTCGGCATAGACCAACCCATCATCCTTCAGAACACGCCAGATCTCCGCCACCACGTCAGACGGCCGCAGCACGTGTTCGAGCACGGCCTGGATCACAACGACGTCAAAGAATCGGTCCGGCAGCGGAACGTGATGGGCATCCGCGATGAATTGGACGAGTGGTGATTTGTAGATGTCGAATGCGTAGATCTGGATATCGGGATCGTCGTAGAAGGGTCGCATCCCCTGCCCGATGCTGCCGCCCCCGACCATCAGCATTCGTATCGGGGCAGCGCGCTTCTTCAGTTCCCGCATCAGGGCGGAGACGTTCTCGCGCGTGCTGCCCTTTCGAGGCGAAAGCGTATGTTTGATAATACGGAAGATGCCTCGGTAGTCCTTCCGCTCGACCACACTTTTGCCCGCGCTTTCGACGGTAGCGTTCCGATCCAGGATCGAATCCTCAAAATCGATCAGAATGGGCGTGTGGTCGACTACCGGATATTCCAAAGCCTCGCTAGGATCTGGGCAGTCAGATACGAGGCTGTCCCTGCCCGCCTGCACGAGCTTCACTCCGTGCCGCGGACAGCGCAAGATGCGGAGGCAAGCCTCCCGTTCCACCAACATACCAGTAACTCCGAGGGGTTCTTCGCCACGTGTGACGACGGGTCGAAGCCGGATCGCCAGCAAAAGGCAGCGTGCCTGCGAAAATCGCCGGCAACGCCACAGCCGTTCGAGGGCTACGGTCTCGACGGCTTTTTGAGGAGTCCTGGAGGTCCGTTGTGAGGAGGGTTACTGGTGCCAAATCCCCAGCCGGGCTTGCCGCCTGACGCCGCCACAGCGGGCGAGTTCATGCTGACCTCGAGCAACATCGTCACGGTCGCGGGCGTAACGGCCGCGAATTTGCCTATCCCTTTAATGAAGTCGCGCCGCGCCAGTTCGGGAGCAGCGTCTGGATTTTCTTCGCGTTCAACTTCGGGCGCCATAGGCTCGCTCCTTCGTTGTTCGCTCCACCGCTTGGCGTTATTCTGCGCGCAATGCAGGTTGGTAACAGTCAGGCTTTGCCCTGATAGCTAGGTGTGAGCTTTCAGCAGGTTGTCCATCTGGTCCGGACCGGGAAGCTGAAAACCCGGCCTCATTTCCAGTCTTCCTCCCAGAAATCCTGCAGCGACGGCCGGCGATTAAGCACCGTACGCTTTTTACACAATCCTTGATTTCTAGACTCGCGCGATGCCCGCGACGTTAACTTTTGGTGCCAAGGAGGGGCAAATTCGTAACGGGAGGAAATTCATGAGCGACAATTACGGCCTGGTCATCGGGCCCGATAACGAGCCCTACGAAGCAGTTGCTTTCGCTGAGAAATATGGACTGAATATTCGAGCCGCCGAGCTACTCCTTCTGGCGAATGGCACGTCCCGCGCGAAGTGCGATGCCGCAGCAATGGCTTTCCTCGCAGCCGTCGCCGCATACGCCAGGAGACAATCGGTGCACTAATGCTGGTCCCCAAAATCCAGCAGCGATGCGTGGCGAGGGTCTTGCTCGCCACGCATCCAACACATCGGTTTTTAGAATCCGACGCTCGACCAAAACAAAGCGATAACGGCCAGGGAGTCCGGTGTGCTATCCTGCAGTCAGCACGACCTTGACGCTCTGCGAACGGTCGGCGGCAAGGCGGAAGGCATCAGGGGCGGCAGAAAGCGCGCGTTCCGCGGTCACCAGCTTCAGCACGTCCACCTCGCCCGCAACGATGAGATCGACGGCGCGGGCGAACTCCGTGCCGAAGCGGAAGGTGCCTTTGAGGTCAATCTCCTTGGCCATCACCGCATTGGCCGGCACCGGAATCTGGCCGCCGGGAAGATTGCCGACCTGGACCACCGTGCCGGCGCGCCGGACGCTGGCGATCGCCGCGGCAAGGCCGGCCGCGGTGCCCGAAATCTCGAACGCCACATCGAGCGACCCGCCGGTGGCGAGCGCCTGGAGCTCGGCGTCGCCGCCGGAAAGATCGATCGTCCTGTCGGCGCCAAGCCGGCGGGCGAACGCGAGCGGAGCGGCGGCGATGTCGGCGACGGTGAGTTCGCCGCAACCGCCAAGCCTCGCCGCCAGCATGGTCAACAGGCCGATCGGACCGGCACCGAACAGGATGACGTTCCGGCCGGTGATGTCGCCAGCCCGCGCGACGGCGTGCAGGCTGACGGCGAGCGGCTCGGCAAGCGCCGCCGCCTGGTAGGCCACATCAGGCGGCACCTTGAAACATTGCGCCGGCGTGGCGTCGAACAGGCTGGCGAAGCCGCCCTGCATATGCGGCGTCTTCGATGCCGAGCCCATGAAATAGATGTTCTCGCAGAGATTGGCGCGCCCCTCCAGGCAGCGCGCGCAATGTCCGCACCAGCGCGACGGATTGACGGCGACATGGTCGCCGACGCTGAGGCGAGGTGCGGCGCCGCTGATCTCGACGATCTCGCCTGATATCTCGTGGCCGAGGATCAGCGGCGAGGTGACGACGAAATCGCCGGTCCGGGCATGGCGGAAATAATGCAGGTCGGAGCCGCAGATGCCTCCCGCGCCGAAGCGCACCCGCACCATGCCGGGCGCCAGCGGTGCGAGCGGATGCTCGACGATACGCAGGTCCTGCGGGCCGAACAGCGTCGCGGCAATGGCGTGAGCGTTCATCGGATCAGTCCCATCTGGGTCGGCAGCCAGAGCGTGATTACCGGGATGAAGGTGATCAGCAGCAGCGCCACGATCAGCGGCACCAGCCAGGGCAGGATCGCCATGGTGGTGCGCTCGACCGAGAGCTTGGCGACGCGCGACAGCACGAACAGCACCATGCCGAGCGGCGGGTGCAGCAGCCCGATCATCAGGTTGAGCGTCATGATCAGCCCGAAATGCACCGGGTTGATGCCGTAGACGGCAGCCACCGGCAGCAGGATCGGCACCAGGATGGTGATCGCCGCGATCGTATCGAGGAAGCAGCCGACCACCAGCATCAGGATGTTCACCAGGATGAGGAAGATCCACTTGTTGTCGGTGAGCGCGAAGATGAAGGTCGAGAACAGCTGTGCCGCCTGGCTGACGGTGAGCAGCCAGGCGAAGATCGAGGCGGCGGTGACGATGAACAGCACCGAGGCCGTCGTCTCGATGGTGTCGAAGCTGGCCTTGGCCAGCAGGCGCAGCGTCATCGTGCGGTAACGCACCAGCCCGAGGAAAAGCGACCAGATCACGGCGGCCATCGCCGCCTCGGTCGGTGTAAACCAGCCCATCGTCATGCCACCGATCAGGATGATCGGCGTCATCAGCGCCATGACCGCGGAGAAGTCGAAATACCAGTCGGCCGCAATCAACACCAGCAGCGCGATGCCGACCGCGATATTGACGGACAGGCCAAGCTGCACCAGCAGGTAGCAGGCGAGCGGGAAGGCAGCCACCACCAACACCTCGCCCGCCGCTTCGGCGAGCCGCCGCAACTCGAACGGCGTGTCGGAACCCCAGCCGCGCCGGTAGGCGAAGATGGCGACCGTCACCATCATCAGCACGGTCATGACTACGCCGGGCAGGATGCCGGCCATGAACAGCGCGCCGATCGAGACATTGGCCATCATGCCGTAGATGACGAAGGGCAGCGAGGGCGGGAAGATCGGCCCGAGCGTGGCGGAGGCGGCGGTGACCCCGACCGCGGCGTCGATTGGATAGCCGTGGTCCTTCATCGCCTTGATCTCGATGGTGCCGATGCCGGCGGCGTCGGCGAGCGCGGTGCCAGACATGCCGGAGAAGATGACCGATCCGATGATGTTGACCTGCGCCAGGCCGCCCTTCATCCAGCCGACCAGGGCAAGGGCGAAGGCGTAGATGCGGCCGGTGACGCCGGCGATGTTCATGAGGTTGCCGGCCAGGATGAAGAACGGCACCGCGAGCAGCGGAAAGCTCTCCACCCCGGCAATCATGCGCTGGGCCGCGATGATGTCGGGCGCGACGCCGTAGATGACGAGGTAGAGCACCGAGGCGGCCGCCATCGAAACGGCGACCGGCACGCCGATCAGCATCAGGACAAGAAAGCCTCCGACCAGAAGCAGCATGGCTCAGTCCCCCACTGTTTCGAACGCACCGGGGCGCTCGAGCACCGAATAGCCACGCCTGTAGTTGGCGACGAAGACCTGGATCGAGCGCACGAACATCAGCGCGAAGCCGGCCAGCACGGCGTAGAAGAACCAGCGGCGCGGCAGGTTGACGGTGACCATGCGCTCATGCGCCACGATCGAGACGTAGCGCCACATCAGCCAGGTCCCATAGGCGAAGAAGACGACACGGATGACGTCGACGCTAAGCGCCAACCAGCGGCCGGCGCGCTCCGGCAAATAGTGGTAGAGCACGTCGACATGGATGTGGCGCGAAATGCGCACGCACATGGCGGCGCCGAGAAAGACGACGACGACGAGCGCGTTGATGGCGATCTCCTCGGTCCAGGCAAGGCTGTTGTTCAGCGCATAGCGGGTGAAGAACTGCAGGAAGACGCAGGCGACCATGCCCCAGAACACGGCGAGCGTGATCCAGTCCTCGATGCCGTGGTGCGACAGGTCGACGTGTACCGGCACCTCCTCGAAGGCGTGAGCGATCTCTTCGACGGTGATCTCGGTATGGTGTTCCTCGGCCATCGGCGCGGGCTCCCGAAGCTGGTGGGGTCGTCAAGGATTGGAAAGGCCGTCCGGCGCAACGTGGGGCTGGACGGATGGGCAGGTTAAAGCGGCGAATCCGGTTGCCGCTCTATCCCTTTGTTTGAGCATCCGATTTTCCCCGATACTCTACTTGATCGCGCGGATCGCTTCCCAATCGGCCTTGTTGTAGCCGAACTCCTCGAAAGTGACCTTCTCCAGCACATTCTTCTCGAAGTCGGCGCGGTCGACATCGGTCACGGTAATGCCGCGGTCCTTGAATACCTGCACCAGCTCCTTTTCGCGGGCGACGATCTTTGCCGTGGCGCGGGCGGCCGCCTCCTGCATCACCTCGGTGAAGATCTTCTTGTCCTCGTCGGACAGCGAGGCCCAGCGCGACGCCGATATGATGGTGTTGAGATGATCGACGATGTGGCCGGTGAGCACGATGTGCTTCTGCACCTCGTAGAATTTCTTCGCTTCGATGGTGGTCAGCGGATTCTCCTGCGCCTCGACCGTGCCGTTCTGCAGCGCCAGGTACACTTCGGCGAAGGCGATCGGCGCGGTGTTGGCGCCGCATGCGCGCGGCATGGCGAGGTAGGCCGGCACGTCGGGAACGCGCATCTTCAGGCCTTGCATGTCGGAGCATTTGGCGATCGGCCGGTTCGAGGTGGTCTGCCTCGTTCCATAGTAGGTGGTGGCGGTGATGTGATTGCCGGTCTTGTCCTCGTAGCCCTTGGTCAAGGCCTTGTAGACATCGCTCTTGGTATATTTCAGCAGATGGTCGGCGTCGCGGAAGGTGTAGGGGAAATAGGTGACGCCGATCGGCGGATATTCGCGCGCCGCGAAGCTCGACCCGGAAATGATGATGTCGACCGTGCCGAGCATCAGGCCCTGGTTGATGTCGGCTTCCTTGCCGAGCTGCGAGGCCGGATAGACGTCGATGGTGTAGCGGCCCTGGGTGCGCTTCTTGATCTCCTCGGCCGCCCACACGGTTTCGGTGTGGAAGGGCTCCGACGTCTCGTAGACATGCGCCCATTTCAGCACCGTCTGCGCCGAGGCCGAAGCCATCGGCATTGCGATCGCGGCGATCGCACCGAGCAGAATTGCGTATTTCCTCAGCATGCTAGTTCCTCCCTGGTTGGATTGGACTGATCCGGCCGGAGCTCCTCCCGGCCGATCGACTATCTAGAGCGCAACCTCCCTGGCTACGGCTCTCTCGTCGAAATTGCGTGAGAATCTGAGTTGCGACTGGCGCAGGTGATGCTGCATGGCAGCCTTGGCCCGCTCGGGATCGCGCGCGGCGATGGCATCGCGCACGGCACGATGCTCCTCGGCGGCGATCCGCCACGAATCCCTGTTCTCGAAATAGATCGACAGGCGTTCGAAGAAAGGATTCATGCGCTGGTCGAAAAGCTCGCCGATGAAGCGCACCAGCACGGCGTTTTCGAGAATGCCGGCCACGGACGTGTGGAATTCCCGGTCGAGCGCGATGGTCATTTTGTTTGGGTGGCGCATGGCTTCCATCCGGCGCAGCACGTCGTCGAGCAGTTCGAGATCGGCCGGCCGGACATGGAGAGCGGCTTCGGCGGCGATCGCGCCTTCTACGAATTCGCGTGCGCGCAACAGCTCGAACGGGCCTTCGTCCGTTTCCGCTTCGGATGCAGCAGCGTTCGGCCGATCGGTGACGTAGATGCCGGAGCCGACGCGGATGCGTATGCGGCCTTCGACCTCCAGCGCGATCAGCGCTTCGCGCACTGTCGGGCGTGATATTCCCAGCTGGTCGGCCAGTTCCCGCTCGGTCGGCAGACGATCGCCGACGGCAAACTCGCCGGAATCGATCAGCTGCCTGAGCTGATCGGCGACCTGTCGGTAGAGCCGGCGCGGTTCAACGGCCTGTATCGGCATGTCAGCCTGTTCCCTCCCCGGATCACCAATATGCCGATTGGTATATTGGTCTGACCTATTGACCACAGCCTAGACGGCAGATCGGGCGAGTCAAGCGAAAATATGACCGGGATTCTTAAGTTGGATCATGATCTCGCAAGGTGCCGAACAGACCTTGATCGGAGGCCCGGCAACAATGGGTGGGATGTCGCCGTTTGTCTCGTCGATCGGAACGAGCAGGCAGCGCCAACTGCCGACGCTCTGCGACGAGGCTATGAACGTCTCAATCTGGGCCGGAGCAGACGGGCAGCTTCTGGTATCCGAGTAGCGATTGGCGGACATTGGATTGCCGACGACGGATGTGCGGTAGGGGCCGGGCAGCCTTGAGCAATACCTCCGCATTTGCGTTTGGGGATAGCGCACGCACTCTCGCGTGGACGGTTGCCTTGGTGACCTATTGCGGTGTTGATGGATTCCGAATGACTTCCCAGAGGTGGCCATCCGGGTCTTTGAAGTATCCCGAATAAATACCCCAAGGTCGGTCGTGAGCTGCGTCAGTGAGCGTGGCGCCCGCTGCTTTCGCTTGGTTCAGTATTTGATCGACCTCGTCTTTGCTACCGGCAAGGTACCCAAGACTGAACTCTGTGGAGCTTGGAGCCCCGATGGAGTGGTGCGCATCCTTGGCAAGCTCGCTTCGAGGATAAAGGGCAAGGGTAAGGCCGCCCTGCAGGTGAAACATCACTATGGCCCCCGCGGGATGCGTATCGTCGCCTTTGAAGTCGTCGGCGGTAATACCCTTTGTGGGCAAACCGAGACCGTCGCGATAAAACGCAAGCGATCGATCTAGGTCGTCGACCCCAAGCGTGACGACACCAATCTGTGGCTTCATGACTCACCAACCTACGGCTTCGTGATTTGATTTATATGGTGGATAAGTTCGGCGACAAAACGCGTCGGACGTAGCTCGGTTCCGATTGCCTTTCACGCCTGGCACAATTGATACTCCGGATCGACCCGAACGAGTGACTTAGTCGCCGAACACGTGCTGTAAAAAGACACGGACGTCGCTTACGGATTGATCGGCGGCAACTGCATTATACTCCGCCTGGTGACCGTAGGCCTCGATGCCAGTCTTGAATTCTGGGGAGTCAAATGCATGGCGAGCATCCTTGTAAACGTTAAGCTGCACGGGACTTCCTTTGCCGCTGCGCTGCGTCATGTCCCAGCACAATAACAGGTCTCTTTTTCACGCTCGTCGCCTCTCAAAATAGATTGCGTTCCGCCGCGGCCAGCAGCAGGCAGGCGCGGTCTGCACGTCGGGTCAGCGCATTATCGCGTCGGCTCGCAGGTGCACGTCGTTTTCGGACGACACCGTCACCTCCTCGCCGGACCTCGAGAACGCGTAGGGCGAGCCCTGATGGCCCGGCATGGAAAACGCCACGGAGTCGCCGTCGGCGAGGCCCATGACGACGCGCAGCGGATCGCCCCCGGTCTTCGGTGCGAAGGTGGCGGTGACCTTCAGGAGGTCGCCGTCGCCCGGGACGTAGTAGACCACCATGTCGAGGCGGCCCTCGTGCAGGCTGCCGGCTTCGATCGGGCGTCCGATGGTGGCTTCCTCGGCCAAAGCCGGGGTCGCAAGAAACAGCGCTGCCAGGAGCGATGCGCTCAGGGTTTTGCGGATCATCTCGTATCTCCTTTTTTAGATTTCGTTCGACCTCTATATAGGAGATAGATTACGAATGCAATCTAAAAAAGTGACGATGCGCGCTTGAACTCGCATTCAGGCCGCCGAAAACCGCAAAACCGTGAATCGCTGGTGGCGAAATAGGCATTTGCCGAGCCGAGGTACTGGGCGACCGCCAGCCAAGCGATGAGGCCACGGATAGCGCACCCGCGGTCGACGCGGTGGGCCTCTGACTGCGCTTCTGCTAGCTTACAATTTGTTCGGCGACCGCTTCTTCGAGGCCAGCTGCCGCTTGGGTGGCAAGACCGCGGGCAGCTGCTTGTGAATCTTGAAATTCCTCGAGTGCATAGACTCTACCCCACCGCAGGGTGAACACGTGGAGACCACGGTTGACGTACGACGCGTCGCCGTTGAGCAGCGTTGCGGTGCCGTCCCACTGCGCAAACACGGTGGTATGCCACGGCCAGCCCTTCACCCAGATGTGGTTGACCGTGAGATGGAGATTGGGCAGGACGCGGCCGAGGCGCTCAAACCAGCGGCGCAGGGCCTTCTTGTCGTGGCGCTCACCACCAAGCGCGTGGGCGCCGGAAACGCGGTGATGGACATGCGGCGCGACTGCTTTCACCGCCTCATCCCAGCGATGGTTGTTGACGTGGTCGAAGGTCTTTCGGATTTCTTTCTTCACAATGTAACTGTATAGCATTTGACCTCTCCTCCAGACTTATTCGATGGTGTGATCGAGGCCACCGTTAGCGCTCCCGTCCGGTGGTTTTTGACGACGCTCGCCGCCATTGGGGAACGCTGGCGCACACCTTGATCCGTTGGAACCTTAGTGGTTTTCGGTCCGGTGGCCGGAGACGTGGGCGTATCTAACGCGGCTTTCGCCTGCTCATAGCGCTGTCGGGAAGACCATCCGTTCCTCACCAACTTGGCGTATCGCCGCTCATCCGCGTCCGCTTGAACGACAGATGCACGCGCTGCGGCAACGGCGTTGCGCTTCGCCGTGAGCGCGAGGCGGAGGTCGGTTTCGTCGATTCGCGTCAGCGGCTGACCGGCTTTGACCTGCTGACCGACATTTACAAGCCGTTCCACGATCTTGCCGGGGACGCGAAAACCGAGATTGCTCTGCACCCTCGCCCCTGTGATGCCCGTGAAGCCGCGTTCGGAACCGGTCACCCGCCCGGCCGTCGCCAGTCTGACGATCGGAGGTTCCTGTCCCGCATCGCTCACGGCCGCGGCTTCCTGCGCGGGAAGGGAAAGCGTGACGAATGCGGCCGCCCCGAACCCCGCGAACAGGCCGCTTCCTAAACCATAACCCGTCTCTCTGGCTGAACCCAATTGGATTGCATTCGCACTCTATATCTGATAGATGTCGGGCGCAAGCTAATTAAGGAGATTGATGATGCGCGTAAGTCGCGTACAGGCTGCGGAAAACCGCGAAACCGTAATCAATGTGGCAAGCCGCCTTTTTCGGGAGCGCGGCTTTGACGGCATCGGTCTTAAGGATCTGATGAAGGGTGCCGGGCTGACCCAAGGCGCATTTTACAAACAATTCGCGTCAAAGGAGGACCTGGCGGCGCAGGCGTCCAGGCGGGCGATGGAGAGCGCCACCCTCCGATGGTCGGACGCGACCGCGGCGAACCCTGAGGATCCGCTTGGCGCGGTGATCGCGTTCTACCTTAGTATGGACCATCGCGGAGAAAAGATGGACGGTTGCCCGATCGTGGCGCTCGGTTCGGATGCCGCCAGACAGGGCACGGACGTGAAAGCGTCGTTCGAAGCCGGCATCAAGGAGCATCTCGAGATCCTCGGCCGTTTCATTGCCGAGACCAATGGCGAGGAGTCCGAAGGCAAGGCCATGGCCATTCTCTCGACAATGGTCGGTGCGGTGCTTCTCTCTCGCGTCGTCAACGATCCCGACCTCGCGCAGGCCTTTCTGGATGCGGCGACCGATCAGGTTCGCGAAGCAGCCGTCGCTTGAAAGGCGTGGGCAGCGCTGGCGGCGTACGCAAAGTGATAGGAGAACAGATGCGACGGGTTGTTGTTACAGGCATGGGCGCGGTCACGCCCCTTGCTGCCAATGTCGAAGCGTCCTGGTCGCGTCTGCTGGCCGGTCGTTCGGGCATCCGTAGGCTTCCGGACGATGTGGTGGGAGACCTGCCGGCAAAGATCGGCGGCGTGGTTCCCTCCTTGGAAGAAGATCCGGACGCTGGTTTCGATGCGGACGCCGTCCTGGCGCCGAAGGATCAGCGCAAGGTAGACCGGTTCATCCTCTTTGCGCTGGCGGCGGCAGAAGAGGCGCTTGCGCAGGCGAAATGGAAGCCTGCCTTGGAAACGGATCGCCTGCGCACAGCAACGATCATCGCTTCGGGTATCGGTGGGTTCCCCGCCATAACCGAAGCCGTGCGCACGGTCGACCAGCGCGGCGTCCGCCGTCTGTCGCCTTTTACGGTGCCGTCCTTCCTGGTGAACCTCGCGGCGGGCCACATCTCGATCCGCTACGGCTTCAAAGGTCCACTCGGCGCACCGGTGACGGCGTGCGCGGCCGGCATTCAGGCGATCGGCGATGCGGCTCGTCTCATCCGCGCAAACGAAGCCGACATCGCCGTGTGCGGTGGAACAGAAGCATGCATGAACATCGTCAGTCTCGGTGGGTTTGCTGCCGCACGCTCTCTTTCAACCGGCTTCAATTGGGCGCCGGCTCAAGCCTCACGACCTTTCGACATGTCGCGGGACGGCTTCGTAATGGGTGAAGGAGCCGGCGTGCTGGTCATCGAGGCGTTGAGCCACGCGCTGGCACGAGGCGCAAAACCGCTCGCCGAGCTCGTCGGCTACGGGACGACCGCGGATGCTCATCACGTCACTTCTGGTCCTGAGGACGGCGACGGTGCGCGCCGGGCCATCGAGATCGCAATCGCCCAAGCAGGGATTTCGCCACGCGAGGTTAGTCATCTCAATGCGCATGCGACCTCCACGCCAGTAGGCGACCTAGGTGAGATCGAGGCGATCAAGAGCGTGTTCGGGCGCGATTTCGCGATAGCTGTCAGTGCAACGAAATCGGCGACCGGACACCTGCTCGGAGCCGCCGGCGGGCTCGGAGCTATCTTCGCAATCCTGGCGCTCAGGGATCAGGTGGCGCCGCCAACCCTCAATTTGAACGCTCCGGATCCAGCCGCCGACGGGATCGACTTCGTCGCCAGCCAAGCCCGGCCAATGGAGATGGACTACTCGATCTCCAATGGCTTCGGCTTCGGAGGAGTTAATGCCAGCGCGCTATTCCGACGCTGGACGGACGAACTGACCGGCGCGAGCGCTGCAGGCGCTCATGATTGACGCCCTTAGCTCCGACCTTTCGTGCTTCTCCCACGCCAATCCAACACAAAGAAAAAGAAGGAAGTGATTTCCATGAACAAGACCAATCTAGGCGTCGCCCTGGTGACCGGGGCATCCAGCGGCATCGGACGCGCGACGGCCAAAGCCTTGCAGAGCGCGGGCTTTCGCTTATTTGGAACCAGCCGCCGCGGAGCCGCCGAAAGCTCCGACGGCCTTACCATGCTTGCCTGTGACGTGACCGACGACGAGTCCGTCGCGAAACTGGTCGATGAGGTGCTGACCGAGGCCGGGCGCATCGACCTGCTCGTCAACAATGCTGGCATGGGTCTGCTTGGCGGCGCGGAGGAGTCCTCCATGGCCCAGGCTCAGGCGTTGTTCGACGTGAACGTCTTCGGCGTTTTCCGGGTGACCAACGCGGTGTTGCCCGCAATGCGACGCCAAGGAAAGGGCAGAATCGTTAACTTGAGCTCAGTGCAGGGGTTCATCCCAGCTCCCTATTTCGCGCTTTATTCGTCGACCAAACATGCCGTTGAAGGCTATTCCGAATCGCTTGACCACGAACTGCGACCGTTCGGAATTCGCGTCGCGTTGGTCGAGCCCGCCTATACCCGTACGTCGTTTGAAGACAATCTCGCTAGGCCGGATCAGTTGCTTGATATCTATGACTCTGCGCGCGCTGGTATGAATGTAGCCGTGCGGAAGGCGATGGAAAAAGGCGATGCTCCCGAAGTTGTAGCCAATACGGTCCTGAAAGCAGCAACCGATTCCGTTCCGAGAAGGCGCTATGCGGCGGGAAAAATGGCGCGCCAAGTCAGTTTCCTGCGCCGTTTCGTCCCCGCATCCGCATTCGACAAGAGCCTGCGAAAGCAGAACGGGCTGCCGGTCTGACGTCGGTACCCATCCTGTTTCGCTCGATGGGCAGGAGTTTTGAACGCATTCAGGACATGACACTTTTGGCACGGCGCCAGGAGGGCGCGCATCTCTCAGGCGCCCGCGTCCGCGACTGAGGGGTCGCATTCGGGTGGAACCGTGGTCTGAAAATCGATCCGCGAGGCAGAATGCCCAGGCTTAAGGCAGGGAGATTGCCGAAAATCCTGATCTAATAAATGATTGTGTTGAATGCGTTTCGCTGATTAGCTGTCTTGCATAAGTCCGGGACAAGATTGGCAAATGTTGTCCGGGGAGGACGCCGATGCCGGTGCTTGAGGTTCGCCACGTTTCCAAGAATTTTGGGGCCATCCAGGCCCTGACCGACGTCAGCTTCCAGGTGAAGCGGGGTGAAGTCGTTGGTCTGATGGGGGACAACGGCGCCGGCAAGTCGACGATCGTCAAGACGGTGGCCGGAAATTTTCCGCCGAACGACGGCGAAATTGTCGTGGACGGCGAAGTTTGTCACTTCCACAAACCCGTCCAGGCCCGCGCCAAGGGGATCGAAGTCGTCTATCAGGACCTGGCGCTCGCGGATAATCTGACAGCCGCGCAGAACGTCTTTCTTGGCCGCGAGATCAAGAAGGGCTTCTGGCCGATCAGGGTGCTCGACAAGCAGGCGATGATCGACCGCTCGGCAGCGCTGTTCAAGGAACTCAAATCGGAAACGCGGCCGCGCGACCTGGTCAGGAAGATGTCGGGTGGGCAGCGCCAGGCGGTAGCTATCGCGCGGACCCGGCTTTCAAACGCCAAGCTGGTGCTGATGGACGAACCTACTGCCGCCATCTCGGTACGCCAGGTGGCGGAAGTGCTCGAATTGATCCGACGCCTCAAAGCGCAAGGAGTTGGCGTCATGTTGATCAGCCACCGCATGCCTGACGTTTTCGCCGTCGCAGATCGTATCATCGTGCTCAGGCGAGGTTCGAAGGTTGCCGACAAGCAGGCCGACAACACCTCGCCCGAGGAAATCACTGGACTGATAACGGGGGCCATCCGTGGCGAATAGTGCTCGGCAGTCGGTTAGTGTTCGGGAGTCGATCGGGGAAACCGGCCGGCCGGCCATGGCGGACTTCGTCCCGACCAAGGAAAAGACGGCGCTGCAGCGTGTGGTTTCAAGTCAGCCGTTCTGGGTGACGATCGCGCTCATCGCTCTGGTCATGTTGATGACAGCCATGGAGCCGAGCTTCGGCACCTCCGAAAACGTCGCCAACGTCACGCGCAACTTCGCACCTTTCGGCCTCATGGCGCTCGGCATGACGGTGGTGATCATCACCGGCGGCATCGATCTGTCGGTCGGCTCGATCATGGGCCTGGTGGCCATCGTCGCCGGCCTGTTCCTGACCTGGCACTATCCCTGGTACGTCGCCTTCGCCATCGGCCTTTTCTCCGGTCTGGCCTGCGGCGCGGTCAACGGGTTCTTTGTCGCTTATGTCGGAATGCCGTCCTTTGTGGTCACCCTCGGCATGCTGTCCGTGGCGCGCTCGCTGGCGGTCGTGTTCTCGGCCAACCAGATGCTCTACCAGTTCGGCCCCGATGCTCCGATCGTGAAGGCGATCGGTCAGGCGAGATGGCCGCTGCATGGGCCGCAGGACTGGGCACCGCACTGGATACCGGGACTGTCATCGCAGTTCTGGACCATGGTGGTCCTGGCCCTGATCGTCGGCTTCGTGTTCAATTTCACGGCCTGGGCCCGGCATCTCTTCGCCATCGGCGGCAATGAGGAGGCGGCTCGGCTTACCGGCGTGCCGGTCGACTGGATCAAGTTCGAGGCCTATGTCTTCTCGGCTTTCACCGCCTCGCTCGCCTCACTCCTGCTCCTCGGCTACAACGGCTCGGCCATCAATGCCATGGGCCAGGGCTATGAGTTGCGCGTGATCGCCGCGACAGTCATTGGCGGAGCCAGCCTCATGGGCGGCGCCGGCACGGCGTTCGGCGCGATCATCGGCTCGGCCTTCCTCGAGGTGATCAGGAATGCCCTGCTGATGGCCGGCATCGATTCAAATTGGCAGGGTGCCTTCGTCGGCGCCTTCATCGTTCTTGCGGTTCTTTTGGGCATGCAAACCGGCGGCAGATCGATGCTCGCAGCGTCGCTGGCAGCCTTGATGCCCAGAAAAAGCCGTTAGAAACCCGCCGGCGGGAGGCCTGCGGGATCACACCAAGGAGGAGAACGTCCGATGAAAAAACATCTGCTGACGGCGGCCGTGGC
Source organism: Mesorhizobium sp. M00.F.Ca.ET.216.01.1.1 (assembly GCF_004010325.2). GTDB lineage: Bacteria > Pseudomonadota > Alphaproteobacteria > Rhizobiales > Rhizobiaceae > Mesorhizobium. Next base: position 11,359 of record NZ_SADR02000021.1, on the reverse strand, counting down.
GCTTGGCGCAATGGTGCTTGCCGTTTCCGGTGCCCAGGCGAAATACACCTTCGCGCTGGTGCCGAAGAACATGAACAATCCTTTCTTCGACCAGGCACGCGACGGCTGCAAGAAGGCCGAAGCCGAATCGAATGGCGCCGTGGAGTGCATGTATATCGGCCCCGGCGAGCATGGCGGCGGCGAGGAGCAGGTGCAGATCGTGCAGGACCTGGTGGCCAAGAAGGTCGACGGCATCGCCGTGGCCCCGTCGAACGCCGCGGCAATGGCGGTGGCACTGCAGGCCGCCAAGGAAGCAGGCATTCCCGTGCTTACCTGGGATTCGGACGTGCTACCGGAGAACAAGGACCTGCGCGTCGCCTATATCGGCACGCACAATTACGAGATCGGCGTCAACCTCGCCAAGATCGTGCAGACCATTAAGCCGAATGGCGGCACCATCTGCATCCAGTCGGGCGGTGCTGCCGCGGCCAACCACAATGAACGCATGCAGGGCATTCGCGATACGCTTTCTGGCACCAAATCGGCCGCCTCGCCCGGGGACCGGCTGACGGGCCAGAACGGCTGGACTGAAATCGAAGGCTGTCCGCTCTACACCAACGATGATTTCCCGCTTTCGGTGCAGCAGTTCGAGGACATCATGGGGAAAAACCCGAACCTCGACGCATTCATCCCAACCGGCGGCTTCCCGCAGTTCATCCCTGATGCCAACCGCGCTGCAGTAGCCCCGTACAAGGACAAGATCGCCTCTAAAGCGCTGGCCCTTGTCGTCGCCGACACGCTTCCCGTGCAGATCGACCAGATGAAGGAAGGTCTCTCCCTTGGCCAGGTCGGCCAGCGGCCGTTCGAAATGGGCTACAAGACCATGATGGCATTGAAGGAGATGAAGGACGGCAAGGCTCCGCCGGCTGACCCGACCTACACCGGCCTCGATGTCTGCACTCCGGAGACGGCGGATACCTGCGTCGCCAAATAGTGCTTTTGGGCGAGAGGAAGCTCCCGCCCTTTCATTGGAGCGAGATGCGGTTAGATTGAAGCATTCTCATCTCGCTCCAGGGGCTTCAATGTCGGAATTGTTCTCGCTCAAGGGCCGTGTCGCGTTGGTCACGGGTGCTTCGCGCGGCCTCGGCTTTGCCATGGCCAAGGCACTGGCGGAAAACGGCGCGACGGTAATCGTCAATGCCCGCGGCATGGACGCCCTTTCAGCGGCGGCGGAAAGGATCGGGGCCGAAGCCCTGCCGTTCGATGTTGCCGACGCGGCGACCTCAAGGGCGGCGCTCGAGGGAATCGTCGAACGCCACGGCCGCCTCGATATTCTGATCAACAATGCCGGCATCCAGCATCGCAGGCCGTTGATCGAATGGGAGGACGAGGATTTCGACCGGGTGATTGCCGTCAATCTTTCGGCCTGCTTCCGCATGATGCGCGATGCGGTGCGCCTGATGCTGCCAAACAAATTCGGGCGCATCATTAACACCGGATCGGTTGCGGCGATCCTCGGCCGTCCCACCATTCACGCCTATGTGGCGGCAAAGGCGGGCCTGCATGGGCTGACGCGCTCCGCCGCCGCCGAGATGGGCCGCCACGGCATCACCATCAACGCGATCGCCCCCGGCTATTTCGCCACCGAGCTCAATACCGCACTTATCAACGACGAGGCCTTCACCAAATGGGTCGAGGCGCGAACCCCTGCGGGCCGCTGGGCCCAGCCTGAGGAGCTCGGCGGAGCCGTGGTGTTTCTCGCCTCCGACGCTGCCGCCTACGTCAACGGACATGTACTGGCCGTCGACGGCGGTCTATCGGTTTCCCTCTGAGCAGCCCCATTGGCGGTCGGTGTCTCGATCGCATGCGGATGTTCGACATCGCGGCAACACTGCCGAAGTCCTTCTCATCGACGATCCGCATATGCCAGAAGTTGCTAAATTAGCAATTTCTTTCGTTAAGGTGGAACTTTGTAGCCGGCGTTCCATTTTCAGCCGCATGCGAGACTCTGCGATCCAAAGCATCAGGACGGGGGTGAACGTGTCGCCGCCGCGCTACTCGCTGGTCCTGCCCATATACGATGAAGAACAGGTGCTGCCTTTACTGATCGAGCGGATCAGGTCGCTGATGTGCCGGATGGACGGAGAGACGGAGGCGATTTTTGTCGATGACGGAAGCCACGACGGAAGCGTCGAGTACCTTCGGGATGTGGTCGCCGCCGAGCCGCGTTTCCGGCTGATCGAGCTTTCCCGCAATTTCGGGCACCAGATTGCGATCACGGCCGGCATGGACGCCGCTGCGGGTGATGCCGTCATCGTCATGGATGCCGACCTGCAAGACCCGCCAGAGGTCGTTCTCGATCTGGTGGCGAAGTGGAAGGAAGGTTTCGAAATTGTCTATGCCCGCCGCGTAAAACGCGAGGGCGAATCCTGGTTCAAGCGCTTTACGGCAAGTCTCTTCTACCGCTTGCTGGAGCAGATGACGTCGGTCAACATCCCGCGCGACGTCGGCGATTTCCGCCTAGTCGGTCGCAAGGCGCTGGAAACCTTCAGGCATATGCCCGAGCACGACCGCTTCGTCAGGGGCATGTTCGGCTGGATGGGATTCAAGCAGACGGCAGTGCCTTTCGAACGCCCCGCGCGGACCCTGGGCCAGACCAAATACCCATTCTGGAAGATGGTGCACCTTGCCGTTCACGGCATCGTCAGCTTCTCGGAGAAACCGCTGCGCCTGGCGCTCTGGGGCGGATTGGCCATTTCCACGCTTGCGGTAGTCTTCGGTGCTTATGCCATCTTCGCCTGGATTTTTGAGACGGGCGTCATTGCCGGCTGGACATCCACCGTGGTGATCGTGTCGCTGCTGTGCGGCATCAATCTTTTCATGACCGGCGTGGTCGGGCTTTACGTCGGCAGCATCCACGCCGAGGTGAAACGCCGTCCCCTTTACGTGATCGACCGGCTCACCGGTTTCGACAAGGCGATACCTGCCGTCGCCTCCGACAAGAGCCGTGGACCGTTTCGCAAATCCGGGAATGGAGGCTCGACCAATGTCCGAACTCTTCGACGGCTATAGATCCAGTTATGGCGAAGTGGTCGAAGGCTCCATCCGGTTTTCCCGGCTCAAGCACGACTTCTTCCTGATCGCCAAGGCCGACCTGCTGCGGCGTCTCGTCGTCGAGCGCAGGCTTCGGCAGGGCGGGGGGGGTGTGCGGGCGCTGGATGTCGGCTGCGGCGTCGGCTCGCTCCACCCTTATCTCGAGGGCGCTTTCGACAGCCTCAATGGCTGCGACGTCTCGGAGGAATCGATCCTGCGGGCCGGCGAGGACAATCCGAGCGTCGCCTACAGGGCCTGCACCACGCCGAGCCTGCCTTATGATGACGGCGCGTTCGATCTGGCTTTCGCCAGTTGCGTCGTCCATCATGTTCCGCCCGCCTCCTGGCTCGATTTCTTCCGGGAAATGCGGCGCGTCGTGCGGCCGGGCGGCGTCGCCTGCATCATCGAGCATAACCCCTATAATCCGCTGACGCGTCTTGCGGTGTTGCGGTGTCCGTTCGACCAGGACGCGGTCCTGCTCAACGCCGCCAAGGCAGCGTCCCTCTTTCAAGAGACGGGCTTCAGTGATATCCGATCCGAGCATTTCCTGCTGCTGCCGTCGGCCAGGCCCTTCGCCAGAAAAATTGAACGCGCGCTCGCGCCGCTACCGCTCGGGGCCCAATATGCGTGCAGTGCGCATGTCTGAGGAACGCTCGACCGTCGGCGCCGGGCTGAAGCTTCTGGCGCGCTTCGGGTTGGTCGGCATCGCTGCGACAATCCTGTATGCTGCCTTGGCCATCGCTTTCGCCAAATGGGACCGGATAGGCTTCTCACCCGTCCAGGCCTCGCTTGCGGCCTACGCCGCAGCCGCGCTGTTTTCGTATCTCGCCCACAAATCCGTGACCTTCATGTCGAGCGGATCGCATCGTTCGGAAGCGCCGCGTTTTGTTCTGCTGACGGTGACAGGCTTCGCGGTGGCTTATACGGCGCCGGTGCTGTTGACGGGGAAACTCGACCTGCCGCCCATCATTGCCGTTGTCGTTACATGCCTGCTTATCCCGGCGGTCAATCTTCTCGTGCTCGACCGATGGGTTTTTGCGGATCAGAGACCCGATCAGCGAGGCGATCGCTCCGCCTAGCTCGCTCGATGGTATCCAGCCGGAACGACAACAGCTTGATGGAGCGCTTGTAGATGTTGCTGGCGGCCGGACTGGGCGGAATCCCGTCGAGATAGTCGAAGGCGATTTCGAGCGTCTTCGCCTCGGCAAGAGCCGCCTGCGCAATGACGAACGAGACCGTCTTCGGTTCCTTGCCAGACAGCATCACCTCATGCACCCGAATGCCGTTCACCGAGATTACCACGCTCTGCGTGATCTGCGGTGGACGTATGACGGCGGCCATTTGCAGCGTTGCCGTCAGGCCGTTGCGGAGCGGCGGTATCTCTACGCGAAGCCGCGAGGTCTCGCCCAGCGAATGGGTGCCGTCGGCTACCGGCCCCGCCCAACCGCAGACCCTTATGCCGGCTGCCTGTTTGGCGCCGTCGGGCCGGAACGACACCGTCTGGCCAAGCGTGTAGCTGCCGGTGGCGTCGCGGTTGAGGCAGGTCGTCGTCCGATCGATGTAATAGGCGCGATAGTCGGCGTTGACGTTCGGATTGAGAGCAAGCGCAAGGATGATGATCTCGGACCCGGCCAGAACCGCCGCGAGCGTGTAGCCGCCTAGCGCGGCGGCACGCCGATATGGGCCCGCAATGTCAGACCAGGGCAAGGTAGCCTCCGATCCACGCCACAGTCATGAAATAACAGGCGCCCAGGAAGAGAGCCAGAGCGGCGAGACAAGTCAGCTTCGACGCCGACAACAGGACGGCGACCAGCATCATCAGAGGTGCAAGCCCAATGACGTATCTGACCATGGAGGCCAGGTTGGTGATCAGCGGCAGGATGATGCTGGCCGCGCAGAAGAGTGCCGCGCCATATTGCCTGCGAGCTGCCAGAACGGCCGACAGCGTCAGTCCGGCCAGCGCGGCGAACGCGCTCCATTGCGGCGCCGTGGGCAGCCATCCGGTCGTCGGAACGGCTGAGAGCCCGTCCCATAGGAAGACCAGCGGATTGCCCGCCACCCGCCCAAACGCGCGCTGGACGTGCAAGAACGCAAAGCCGTCGCCGACGGTGAGGTACAGGAACAGGATGTAAGCGAACAAGCCGGCGGGCGAGATGAAGATCGCGACGAGCAGATCCGGTCGGCCAAGCAGCCAGCGTGGGAAAGATATGATCGATCCGCCCTGCCCGCGGTGCTCCCTGGACATTTGAATGACTGTCGCAAATACAACGAGGACCCCGACGAGCCTCGTTGCCGACAGGAGCGCGGATGAAACGCCCGCGGCGAGATAGGTTGAGCGTTTGAGCGCCAGAAAAACGCAAGAAGTCAGGAGCACGAAAAGAGGTTCGGTGAGAAAAGTGGTGAAATGGAAGGAGAACGGGCCGCTAAGCAGAAAAGCGCAATATAGCACATAGGCCCGCACGTTCTTCTCCAGCAGCGGCCATGCAACCAAGCAGGCGGCGTAGCTGCATGCAATCGAGGTGATCGTCGCGACTAGTATCGTCGGAAAAGGGAAGACAGCCCGGATCGCCGTCACCAGCATCGGATAGAATGGAAAGAAGCCCCAGCGTCCGATGTTGCTGTGGTTTGGAATGGGAAAACGCTCGTAGCCGTGTTCGGAAATGCCCACATACCAGGCGCAATCCCACCTGCAGAGCGCACGAGCATAAGCCGCGAAGCCTAGTTCTGTCGAAACCGAAGCAAATGCAGCGTAGCGAATTGCCAGTCCACTGACGACGAACAGCAGCGGCACTGCCGCGACAGCTACCGCCGTAAAGCGATCGCCGGCGTTCGGACGCGCGACATCTTCGACCGCCACGCCTGCCTCCACCCATTCGAGTGACTGGCGCCACTCGCTCTTAAATCAGCGCCGTTGTCATGACGAATGCAAGACGTATCCGTTCGCCGCCTCAACTGGCGTGATCCGAAGTGCTCGACCAAAGCCTATTCGGGCGAAGGCACCGGCGGCTTCGTCGTCACCGCCGCGCCGAAGGCGGCGGCAATGACAGCGGCAACGCCTGCGCATTGCAGGCCGCTCAGGACCTCGTGCAGGAACAGGAACCCGGCCAGCGCGCCCAGCGCCGGCTCCAGGCAGGTCAGCGTGCCGTAGAGCCTGGCCGGCATCCTGGTCAGCGCCACCATCTCCAGCCAGAACGGCAGGGCGCTGGAGAACAGCCCGACGACGACGGCGCCGGCCAGGATCGGCGGCGCGACCAGCGCCGATCCCGCCTCCGCCACCCCGAACGGCAGCGCAAGCACTGCCGCGATTGCCATGCCGTAAGCCGTGGTCTGGCCGCCGAGCTCGGCGCCCGCCTTCTGCGCGAAGACGATGTAGAGCGCCCAGCAGCCGCCGGCCGCCAGCGCCAGCATCACGCCGGCCGGGTCGAGGGCCTGGCGCGCATGGACGAAGGGCGACAACAGCACGATGCCGGCGATGGCCAGTGCAACCCAGGCAAAGTCGCTGCCGCGCCGGGACGACAGCGTCGCCACCAGAAGCGGACCGGTAAATTCGAGCGCCACCGCGATGCCGAGCGGGATGGTCCTGAGCGCCGCATAGAACAACAGGTTCAACGCGGCGAGCGTCACCCCATAGGCGATCAGCCAGGGCCAGACGGCTTTTGACGGCCGCACCCGCCACGGCCTCAGCACCGCCGCCAGTATCAGGGCGCCGACGACCAGCCGCAGCGCCGTCGTGCCTTGCGTGCCGACCAGCGGAAACAGGCCCTTGGCGAAGGTCGCGCCGATCTGGATCGACACCATGGCGCCGAGCAGTGCTGCAGTGGGCAACGCCTCGGAAACAGGCTTGATAATGGGTGTCGACGTCACTTCGGTCTCCCCGCCGCGTTGAGCGATGCCCTACGGCATGGACGGGAGATAAGGCCTGCAGGCCTGTCTGTCGTGAGGCACGGGCAAGGTGTCGGGTGGGGCAAGGGCGAGCAGTCGAAGGTCAGCGAGGCGCGCCATCGGCGGACGCCGGTGTGCTCCCGTCAAGAAGACACAAAAAGCGAAGCGATGGCGCGACTAGAGCGTTTCCGGTTCGCTTGGAACCGGAAAACCGCTCTAACTATTTGTTTTGCCGCATTTATGCTGGCGCCAAATGATTCCATTTGGCTGCAAAATGCTTAGGACGTCGCGCGCAGGCCCCGACGGGCGCGCCGCCTGCTCGCGGCGCGTGCCGCCTCCGCTACCGGGCCGGTGATCTCGACCACGCCACTGTCGCGCGGTCTGGCGCTGGTGACCTTATGAAGCCGCTCATAGGGCAACAGTTCCTTGATCCGGGCATTGAGCAAGATGATTTCGGCCCGCAGGTCCTCGCATTCCTGCCTCTGGACATCGAGCTGTATCTGTTCGGATGCCTGCTGCAGCGTAAGCTGCGAAAGATTCGCGCTCACTGTCGAAAGGTTCATCCTGCCGTTTTCGTTCTCATTCACGAGCGCAGACAATCTTTCATCCGCGATCTGCTTCTCTACCAAGGCGTCGCTCAATTGAACCTTGAGCTTGGCGATCTCGCTGGCGGCTTCGCTATTCTGGTTCGAGGCAAGCTCCAGCCGCGATTGAAGGTCCTGAATTTCAGAGCGCAAACCGCGCATCTCGGCGTGACTGCGAGCCAGCTCGGCTTCCCTGTCACTTTCCATGATGCGAGCCGCTTCGGTCATTTCCGACAGCTTCGCCTGTGCGATCTCGAGCGACTTCTGCAGCCGCATCTCCTCTTTCTCGCTCTTGCCAAGCGCAGCAAGCAGGTCCGCAAGCCGCGCCGCTTCGTTGGCATGGATGGTCGAGAGCTCGTCCAGCCTGTGCCGCGCCTCGGCTTCCCGTTTTTGCGCCTTGTCGAGATCAAGCGACAGGCTGACATGCTTTTCCCGCAGCATCTCGTTCTCGAGCGAGCGTCTGTTGGCCTCGACGGTTTTGGCCGAAAGCGCTTTGACGACGTCGCCGAACTCGGCTTCGCGCTTTGCGCTCGCACTGGCAGCCTCGACGAGTTCCAGCCTGGCCGCAGCCAGCGCTTCGCGAAGGGCCTCCCTGTCATGAACCAGGCTTGTCTCGCGCTGCTGCAACGCCTCGACAGCGCTTTCGCGCTCGCGGTGCTTTCTGGTCGCGTCGTGCAGCTGATCCGACAGCGCTCTTTGCTCCGTGGTCAGGCTGGCATTTGCAAGTTCCAGTTCGTTGGTGCGAAGGATGTCGCTGTGCAGGATGTTGAGGAATTCGCGTGTCAGATGGTGCGAGGTCGCGATCTCCGACAGCTTTCCATTGATCTCCTCCAGATATTCCTTGGCGTCGTGAAAGAGCCCATCGACGGCACTTAATGCAGCCAGCCGGGTTTGCGTGTGGGAAGTCAGCTTGCGTGCGGTTTCGGGACTGTCCGCACTGTCCTCAGGCTGCTGGCTGTCATCGTTTGCCGCGGGATCCTCATACGCGACAGTGCCGGTCTCCGGCGCCGACTGGTCCTCGGCGCCGAGACACTCATCCAACGCGTCGGCCAGATCCGTCTGGAGGTCCTGGAACGCTGTGTCCACGTCTTCGGCTCGCTTGATCAGGCTCTTGAAGTTCATCACCGAAATACCCCTTACGCTCACCGTCGGCATTTTGACGAATTGCTAACATAGCCGTTTTCGTCCGCTGCTTCCGTCGGGGAAGACCTGACGGCAGAAACCCCGGGTTCGGTAGGTTTTCACGCAACTTCCGGCTGTTTGCCGGTCGAGGAATGCAATGGCGGGGAATGAAAGTCGAACTGTTGCGATCCTTCGCGCCCCCCTCTGCCCTGCCGGACGTCTCCCCCACTTGGGGGGAGATTGGCAGTTTCAAGGTCCCGCCTTTTCTTCAACGTTGGCGATTTGCGAAAGTGTCTGAGCGCGCAATCTCCCCCCACGTGGGGACCCCTCGTGGGGAGATGCCCGGCAGGGCAGAGGGGGGCGCGAAGGATCGCTACCGCACGGCTTTTCAAGCCCGCCCGGCAGGGTAGACGGGCCACCTTTCAGGCGGCTTCGCGACCACCTCTCCCCGCGCAGCGGGGCAAGGAACCCAGATCCTGCTAAGTCACGCCGACAGCGCCAGCGGCCTTGCGCTCTTGTTGGGGATCTGGATGTCGATCTCCAGCGTCGACATCGTCTCGCCGCGGTCCATCGAGACCTGCAGGTAGTCCTGGTCGATCTGCACGTGTTTGGCGATGACCGCCATGATCTCCTCGCGCAGCACCGAGACGAGATCGGGCTGGCTGCGGTTGCGGCGCTCATAGGCGAGCAGCACCTGCAGCCGCTCGCGCGCCACCGGCGCGCTGCCGCGCCGCTTGAAGAGGTCTAACAGGTTCATGCTGCCCTCCTTCCCAGCAGCCGGTCGAGGAAGCCTTTGCGCTCGAAGGGCACGACGACCGGCAGGTCCTCGCCCTCAAGTCTCCTGGCCGCGTCGATATAGGCGCGCGCGGCGGAATTCAGGGGATCGCTGAGCGTCACCGGCGAGCCGAGGTTGGATGCCCTGAGCACGTCCTGGCTTTCGGGAATGATCCCCAGCAGAGGCGTGGACAGGATTTCCAGAACGTCGTCGATGCTCAGCATCTCGCCGCGAGCCGCGCGCGCCGCATCGTAGCGCGTGACCAGCACATGCTTGGCGATCTGCTCGCCCTGCTCGGCCTTGACGGTCCTGGCGTCGAGCAGGCCGATGATGCGATCGGAATCGCGCACCGAGCTCACTTCCGGGTTGGTGACGATCACAGCCTCGTCGGCAAAGCGCATGGCAAGCTGGGCGCCGCGCTCGATACCGGCCGGGCTGTCGCAGAAGACGTAGTCGAACACCGAGCGCAGCTTGCCGATCACCTCGGCCACGCCTTCCTCGGTCAGGGCATCCTTGTCGCGCGTCTGCGAAGCCGGCAGCAGGAACAGCGTTTCGACCCGCTTGTCGCGGATCAGCGCCTGCGACAGCTTGGCCGTGCCCTGGATAACATTGACCAGGTCGAACACCACCCGCCGCTCGGCGCCCATGATCAGGTCGAGATTGCGCAGGCCGACATCGAAGTCGACGAGGGCCACCTTCTTGCCGGTCTTCGCGACCGCTGCACCAAGGGCAGCCGTCGAGGTCGTCTTGCCGACGCCCCCCTTGCCCGAGGTGACCACCACTACCTTGCCCATAAATGTGCCTCCGTTTTTTGTTCGTTGATCTTGTTAGCTGAGCGGCGCGATGCGCAGCGTGTCGTTGTCGAGGAACGCCTGGATCGCCTTGCCGCGCGACGACGGCTCCATCTCCTCGGCGGTGCAATACCAGCCGTCGACCGACAGCAGCTCGGCCTCGTTCTTGCGGCAGAAGATGCGCGCCGAAGCGTTGCCGAGCACGCCAGCGGAGGCGCGGCCGCGCAGGGTGCCGTAGACGTGGATAGAGCCGGCGGCGACGATCTCCGAACCGGAAGCAACCGAGCCCAGCACGATGACATCGCCATGCGCATGGAAGACCGACTGTCCCGAGCGGATCGGCGTCTTGACCATCAGCGTGTCCGGCGCTTGCCGTTTGGCTTCTTCCGCCCTGCCCTGGCCGCCAGCCTTGCGGTCGGCCTGCATCAGCAGCCCGTCGGCGGTGGCCTCCTTGGCGCCGATGAGCGCCGGCGGCAGGTCGGCGCCAAGAGCCGCGCCGTCGAGCTCAATGGCGTAGATGCGAATGCCGCGCTGGCCAAGCTCAGCGACCAGCGCCTCGATCTCGCCGACGTCCGGCTTCAGCGTGTTCAAATCAAGCACCACGGGGCGGCCGGCAAAGTAGCCCGGCGAGTTGCCGATCCAGCGGTCGAGGCTTTCCAGCCACTCCGAAAGCGGCGCCTCCGGCGTCAGCGTGAAGGCGACGAAGGAGCGGGCTCGGAAACGGATGGATTTGGTCTCGACGGGGGCGGCGAAGGTCACGGACAGCGATTCCTTACTGATAGGTAAACGCTAGAGAGGCATGGTTAACGAAAGGTTAATGGACGGGGATTTGATAGGTGACGGATAGGCCCCTCCGGGCCATAGGCGGGCGGGGCGACACGGCTTTGAATCCGGGTTAACGGATTGAAGGTTGGAGGATCTGTTCGAGGTATTTGTTGTTTCTTGCAGCGCGCTTTCGGCGCAGCTTGATGCTTCGCTTGTCGTCGATTGATCGCACGAGGTTCAAGGCGAAGTGGCGGACGACGGCCATGTTGGCGGGGCCGTGTCCGGTGCGGCTTCGGCATTTGTCCTCGTTGAAGGTGACGTCGAGGACCCAGTGCAGCGAGTTCTCGATGGCCCAGTGGCTTCGGATG
>NZ_SADR02000217.1 GCF_004010325.2 Mesorhizobium sp. M00.F.Ca.ET.216.01.1.1 | reverse complement strand
AATTCGGCCGCTGCCGACACCGTGAACTGGCGTCAATTCGAAGGGACCAGCATAACTTGGGCCTACGACATCCACCCCTATGCGGATGCTCTCGCTGCGCAACTTTCCGGAGTTCGAGAAGCTGACCCGGCATCAAGGTCACGCCGGAACTCTACCCAGACGATTCTTACTGGAACAAGATGACGATCCAACTGACGACGAAGTCGCCAGCATGGGATGTGTTCGGCACTGGCATTCAGCCCGCGTAGGACCTCGCTCCGAGTGGCGCCTGCTGGACAAATACCTGAGTGATCCGAAGCTTACCGATGCTGGATACGACTACATTCGGACATGATCAAGAAGTGCGCGGCTCCTTCCTTCGCCAATGATAACTGGA
>NZ_SADR02000216.1 GCF_004010325.2 Mesorhizobium sp. M00.F.Ca.ET.216.01.1.1 | reverse complement strand
TGGAGGTCCTCCGGTCCAAGCCGATTGATTTCAATGCCCGCGTCGGTGAATTTGTGCCAGGCCTCCATGTCGGCCTTCTGGATCGCCCCGAAATGGGTGTTCGAATAGACCTGGATCTCGTCTTCCACGAACTTCTTGAGCTTATCGGGGAGTTGGTTCCAGACATTCATGTTGACGGCGAAATCCATCAGGTCGACGGGCTGATACACCGACATCAGTCCGGGCGGTCCCATGGAAATGTATTTGGTCACCTGCTGGAAGCCGAGCGCCCAGTTTACCGCCGGTCCCGTGTAGTCGGCCGCATCGATCGTGCCTTTCTCCAGCGCTGAGAACACCTCGCCGCCCGGCAGCAGCGTGGTCTTGGCGCCGGCTTTCGC
>NZ_SADR02000215.1 GCF_004010325.2 Mesorhizobium sp. M00.F.Ca.ET.216.01.1.1 | reverse complement strand
GCCGAGGCGTAGACCTCGGCAAATGCACGCAACTGCGCGTGCGAACCGAAGATCAGGTCGGTGCGGGTGCCGGTCCACCTGATCTCTTTGGTCTTGCGGTCGCGCGCTTCATAGACCTCGTCCGAGCCCGGCTCCGATGCCGGATCCCAGATTGTCGCCATGCTGAGCAGGTTGACAAAGAAGTCGTTGCTCAGCGTGCCGGGCCTGTCGGTGAACACGCCATGCTTCGAGCCGCCGTGATTGGCGCCGAGGACGCGCAGGCCGCCAACCAGCACCGTCATTTCGGGCGCCGTCTGCGTCAGCAGCTGCGCCCGGTCGACCAGCATCGCCTCGACCGACATCGGCAGCCTGCCGCCGACGTAGTTGCGGAAGCCGTC
>NZ_SADR02000214.1 GCF_004010325.2 Mesorhizobium sp. M00.F.Ca.ET.216.01.1.1 | reverse complement strand
GTCGGCCAGGCGGTGGCGCGCCACATGATCCGGCGCGGCCGCGGCAAGATCATCAACATCGCCAGCGTGCAGACGGCGCTCGCCCGCCCGGGCATCGCGCCCTATACGGCGACCAAGGGCGCGGTCGGAAATCTGACCAAAGGCATGGCGACCGACTGGGCCAGGCACGGGTTGCAGTGCAACGCGATTGCGCCCGGCTATTTCGACACCCCGCTCAACGCCGCCCTTGTCGCCGACCCGGCCTTCAGCGCCTGGCTCGAAAAGCGCACGCCGGCCGGCCGCTGGGGCAGGGTCGAGGAGCTTGTCGGCGCCTGCGTCTTCCTGGCCTCCGAGGCATCATCCTTTGTCAATGGACATGTTCTCTATGTCGACGGCGG
>NZ_SADR02000213.1 GCF_004010325.2 Mesorhizobium sp. M00.F.Ca.ET.216.01.1.1 | reverse complement strand
CGTCCATTGCGCTTACGCCGAACGACCGAAGCAGCCTGATGGCATCGCTCGAATCAATGCGCCAGCAATTGCGCGCTATCGTTTCCGATATCCATTCCACAGCGGAAGCGATCACGACTTCTGCAGGCGAGATCGCGCAAGGCAATCTGGACTTGTCGCAGCGCACGGAGGAACAGGCCGCGTCGCTGCAGGAAACCGCTGCGAGCATGGAGGAGTTGACATCCACGGTCCGTCAGAACACCGAAAATGCGAAGCAGGCGAACGCGCTTGCCGGCAACGAATGCGAGGTGGCCATGCGAGGTGGCGAAGTCGTGAACCAGGTGGTCGAGTCCATGCGCGCCATATCGAGCAGCTCCGGCAAGGTGTCGGACATCATCAC
>NZ_SADR02000212.1 GCF_004010325.2 Mesorhizobium sp. M00.F.Ca.ET.216.01.1.1 | reverse complement strand
CGCTAAACTGACGGGTTCGATACTCTATTGGAGACCGGGATGTCGCCCAGGGATCTGCTGCTCGCGCTGGTCGTCGTGATCGCGTGGGGCGTCAATTTCGTTGTCATCAAGGTGGGTTTGCATGGCGTGCCTCCCATGTTGCTCGGCGCACTGCGCTTCACGCTTGCCGCGCTGCCGGCGGTGTTCTTCGTCAGGCGCCCGCAGTTGCCGTGGCGCTGGCTTCTCGCCTACGGCCTGACCATTTCGCTCGGACAGTTCGCGTTCCTGTTCTCCGCCATGTATGTGGGCATGCCGGCGGGGCTCGCTTCGCTGGTGTTGCAGGCGCAGGCTTTCTTCACGCTGATCTTCGCCGCGTTGTTTCTGCATGAGCGCTTTCGTT
>NZ_SADR02000211.1 GCF_004010325.2 Mesorhizobium sp. M00.F.Ca.ET.216.01.1.1 | reverse complement strand
ATCAAAGCAGAGGCGTTCGCTGAAATCTATTCCGGCTATGGACAGCAGTGGAGGGAACCCATCCTGAGCTACCAGCGGCTGCATGGCGGTATTTCACGCCGGGAGAAGTTCGACCATTTCGACAAACAGATAGTGGGTAGCGCCCCGACCGAGGAGCGATTGGCGCTGCTGTCGAAGAGGTTCTCAGAAATCGTTTTTGAGAAGATCCTCGCTGCGCCTTTCATTCCCGGCGCGCGGGAACTGCTTGAAAAAGCGACTGGGCGTTCCAGGCTTTTCGTCGTTTCCGGAACCCCGCAGCAAGAACTGGTCGAGGTCATCCGTCAGCGAGCCCTTGATCACTATTTCGAGCTGGTCATCGGCGCGCCGACGAAAAAACGCG
>NZ_SADR02000210.1 GCF_004010325.2 Mesorhizobium sp. M00.F.Ca.ET.216.01.1.1 | reverse complement strand
TCTTGTCCCAGCTGTTGTGCAACGCTTCTCGTGTTCGGGCCAGCGCCAGCGACGCCACCAGCCGCACCTCGAAACCCGCTTCAGCCAGGCGCCATGCTATCGGCCGGTGATAGTTCCCGGTCGCTTCAAAGGCGCAGACCACAGGGCGGCCGTACGCCTGCAGCACTTCGATCATATGGTCGTGCTCAACACCGGGTGTTGAGGACCAAAAGGCGACGCCGGCGCTTGTGGCCCGGTGCTTCGATCAGAACTTCATTGCGCACCTTGGCAATGTCGATCGCTACCAGCACCGCGGCGGCGGGTGTAGAATCTGAAGTGGTCATGGTCGGTCTCTCCGGAATGGGCTGTGAACATTCCACATTCTAGAGAAACTTTGACTG
>NZ_SADR02000209.1 GCF_004010325.2 Mesorhizobium sp. M00.F.Ca.ET.216.01.1.1 | reverse complement strand
GCCGAGCGCAACCAACCCTTTGATCAGGTGACGACGATACATATTACTTTTGCTCCTCTTGCGAACTGATGTTGGTGGCTGCCCTAATGGACGCGTGATGGCCAATCGGCGCGGCCAGTATTGTCCTTTGCAACTGATAGATGCCCGCATGCCTTGGCGTGCTTTCATAAGTGCGGCTGCCGTTTCTCGGCTGGCCGGCTTCTGCAGCCCGCAACGGGAGCAGTTTCAACCAGCTAAACGATAAAAAATTTGAGCAGACCAGCGCTTGACCCCCGCCGCAAAGGCACAGGCGAAGGTGATCACTGCGCGGCTGCCGTTCGCGCCGGAGGCCGCATCGCTATACTTTACACTCGCTGCCCAAGGAGACGCAGGCGACCCTAA
>NZ_SADR02000208.1 GCF_004010325.2 Mesorhizobium sp. M00.F.Ca.ET.216.01.1.1 | reverse complement strand
GCCGCCGGCTGACCTCGGAACGTTTGCCGCCCACGTCCGTTGTGCGGCGACAAGTCGAGGGAGAAATGCCGATGCCGTCGAAGTCCGCGCCGAAATCTCCGAAAACCGCGGCGGTCCGTTCGCTCGAACATGAGCGGCATCAAGAGGCCGACACCGAAGAGGAACTCGAGGAAGGCCTCGAGGATACGTTCCCTGCCAGCGATCCGGTGTCCATCACCAGTTCGGCGATCCCCGGTGCACCCGCCAAGCCCGGCAAGGCCAAGACGGTGGCCGGACGCAAGACCCGCAAGCCCTGATTTAGCAGATTCCGGTTGAAGGCATCTTCCCAACACCTCCGAAGATGCGATATTCAAAGCGCTTTGGAGAGGAAAAAATGCCTGT
>NZ_SADR02000020.1 GCF_004010325.2 Mesorhizobium sp. M00.F.Ca.ET.216.01.1.1 | reverse complement strand
TCCGGCGGTTGCGGGTTTGTCTTTAGAATCAGTCGCTTGAAACTAAAGCGTACCTGAAACCGCCGGGCTTTGCCCGTGGAAATATCGCGATTTCTCTAATAAATTCAGATGCTTGCCCTTTATGGACGCGCACTAGTCTAGAGGCGCGTCTTCCCTTCTCCCCTTGTGGGAGAAGGGAAGTGCTGCACCCGGTCGCTACGCCGATGCCCCTGGCAGCCCGTCAAATCACATTCAACTCCCGGAATGCCCGCCCCTCCGCCACGCGGCTGTAGCCAAACGCCGAGCAATCCACCGTCTGATAACCGCCGTGCATGATGAGCTCGGCCAGCGCCTTGCCGACCGCCGGCGCCTGCTGCAGGCCGTGGCCGGAAAAGCCGTTGGCGAAGAGGAAATTCTTGACCTCAGGATGCGGGCCGATCACCGCGTTCTGGTCGAGCGTGTTGTAGTCGTAGTGGCCGGCCCAGGCGCGCGTTGGCTTGATTGCCTCGAAGGCGGGGATGCGAGTCGCCAGCACCGGCCAGATCACCTCTTCGAACAGCGGCCAGTCCGGCTCGAAATCGGCCGGGTCGGCGGGGCCGTCGCCCTCTTCCGGCTCGGCGCCGCCGGTGATGTAGACCGAACCTTCCGGCCTGACATAGATGCCGCTCGGATCGACCAGCAGCGGCATGTCGGCATATTTTTCGCGCGCCTCGAAGACGAAGACGTTGCGCTTGCGCGGCTCCACCGGCAGCGCCAGCCCGGCAAAAGCCGCGACCTTGCCGGCATTCGGCCCGGCGGCGTTGATGACGATGCCGGCCTCGAGCTTTTCGCCATTGTCGAGGCTCACGCCAGTGATGTGGTCGCCCTGCCGCTCGATACCGGTGACAGACGCAGTGATGAAATCGATGTTTTTGCCCCGCAGCGCCTTGCGGAACAGCATCAGCATCGCATGCGCATCGAACCAGCCTTCGCCGCTGCGGCCGAAGGCGCCGGCGGTGATGCCCTCGGCCGACAGCCACGGAAACCGACGCACCAGTGCCTCCGCATCCTCGAGCACGATGTCGGCGCCCTCGGCCATTTGCGCCTCGTGATTAGCCCTAAGGATCGGCAGCCCGTTCTCGCCGGCAAGGATGAGATAACCGCCCTCGCGAAAGCCGATATCGGCGTCCGCCCCGAACTCTTCGGTGAGCCGCCGGAACAGTTTCAGCGTGAACTGCGACAGGCGGATGTTTTCGGGGATCGAGAATTGCTGGCGGATCGAAGCGCATGACAACGTCGTTGCCGCATGGGCGAATTGCGGATCGCGCTCTACCAGCGCGATCGAGCCCGTAAACCCCTCCTCGCGCAGATAGTAGGCAATCGAGGAGCCGACGATAGCTCCGCCGATGATGACGATGTCGTAGCGCACTTTTTCGCTTCTCCAGTTCTAGAGCATGAACCCGAAAGTGGGTACCGGTTTTCGGAAAAGATCATGCTCCAATTCATGCAGCCGGCAGAATGATCTCGAAGCGCGTGCCGCCCTCGAAGTCAACCAGCCGGATCGTGCCATCATGCGCTTTCAGGAGGGCCAGCACGATGCCGAGCCCCATGCCGGTGCCGCCCGACTCGCGGCGCGTGGTGAAGAACGGCTCGAAGATGTGCGCCCGGTTGCTGGGCGAAATGCCGGCGCCGTCGTCGCTCACCTGGATAGTCGCCTTGCCGTCTATGCTCGCCGCCGCAACGGAAACCAGCCTCGCGCCATGCCGCGCCGAATTGTCGATGAGATTGGCAAGCACGATGGCGGCGTTCTCAGCCGATATGCGCAGGCCGATGCCGCCGCCCGCCTCGACACGAACCGCTAGCCTGTCGTCGGCCGGCAGCAGCGCCAGCGCCGCATTGATCGATGTGCTCTCGCCGCTCGGCGCAAGGGTTTCGGCGCGCGCCAGGTCGAGCAGGCGGCGCACCAGGAGGTTGAGCCGCCCGGCATCGGTGACGATGTTGTTCGAAAACCGCCGCCGCTCGGCCTCGTCCATCGCAGCACCGGAATCGCGCAACAGTTCTGCCGCCCCCTGGATCGCCGTCAGCGGCGATTTGAGCTCGTGCGAGACATGGGTGGCGAAGGTCTGGATGCTGTCCGAGCGCGCATGCAGCTTTTCGGCCATGTCGAGGAAGGCGGCGGAAAGCTCGGCCATCTCGCGCGTGCCGTGGTGATCGAGCAGCCTGATCGCCTCGCGCTCGCCGGCGGCGATGCGTTTTGTCCGCTCCATCAGTGCGTATATCGGCCGGCTGACGGTGCGCAGGAAGACAAGCGCGATCAGCAACGTCCCGCTGAGTATGGCGATTGCCGCTAACGTCACCTTGCCGCGCTCGCCATAGAGATGCTTGACGATGTTGTTTGGTGTCCGCGACAGATAGACCACGCCGGCGACCCTGCCGTCGAGGTCAACTGGTATGGCGACGAAGATACGCACCCTGGTGCCGCGGCTGACCGAATAGAGCGGTGGCGGCGGCTGGTCGGGGATCCTCAGCCGGAGCGCGCTGGCATAACGGCCGGCAAGCGCCTCGCGAACCTCGGCGACGTCGCCGAGCGACAGGCCGACCTCTTCGCGGCCGGCAATGACGACGCCCTTGGGATCGAGCAGCCGGAAGCCGGCAAGCGTGGTTTTCTGCGTCTCGGCAAGAATACCCGAAAGGCGCGCGCCGACCGCCGCGAAGACGGGATCGATGGCGGCGGCCATCCCCACCGGCCGCGTCGCCAGAACCCTGTCGGAGGCGAGATCAAGGCGCGGCTCGATAGGCCGGTAGGGAGAGGACGGATCATCATTTCCGCCGGCCGAAATGGCCACGCCGAGCTTTTCGGTCGGAATGCCGGCGTCGCGGACCTCTTGCGCATAGATAGCGGCAAGCGCGGCACCTTGCGCGATCAGTTCGGCCTCGGTCTGGCGGATCAGCTGGTTCTCGTAAAGCCGGAAGAAGAACAGGCCGACCAGCGGCAGCGTCATCACCACGATCAGGATGGCAACGACGACCGTCGCGAGGCTCGGCCGCCATTTCTGCGCGCTCACGTACCACATTTGCCAAGCCGGAAGCCAACGCCATGGACAGTCTCGATCGCGTCCGTGCAGCCGGCGGCCGCCAGCTTGGCGCGGATGTTGCGGATGTGGCTGTCGACGGTGCGGCCGGCGACATGGATGTTGGCGGCATAGGCATTGGCCATCACTGTCTCGCGGCCGAGCACATGCGCGGGGCGCGCCAGAAACCCTTTCAGGATCGAGAATTCGATCGACGTCAGCACCAGCGGCTTGCCGTCGAAGCTGGCGGTATGGCTGGCCGGCACCAGGGCCAGCCTGCCATGCGAAAATTGCCTGTCGTCGGCCTGTTCCGGCGCGGGGCGAGCGCGCCGGAGGATGACGTTGACGCGGGCGACCAGTTCGCGCGGGCTGAAAGGCTTGGTGACATAGTCGTCGCCGCCCATTTCAAGCTCGAGCACCCGGTCGATCTCCTCGTCGCGCGCCGACAGGAACAGCACCGGCACATCCGATGTGTGCCGCAGCCGCCGGCAGACTTCGAGCCCGTCCATCTCCGGCATGCCGATGTCGAGCACGACAAGATCGGGCGCGCGGCGCTCGATGGCCTGCAATGCGGCGGCGCCGTCGGACACGGCAACCGTCTTCATGCCGGCCTTTTCGAGCGCGAAGCAGATGATTTCGCGGATGTGCGGATCGTCGTCGGCAACCAATATGTGATGGGACATGAATCAGCGGCCCGGCACGAAGGGTTCGTAACCCTGAGGAACCACGAACCGGCCTTGCCTGTCGAGAGTGCGATTGAGCCGCCAGTCGCGAAGCGTCCAGGCGCGCCAGTTGTCCTGCCTGGCGCGGTAGCGGGCTTCGTCCTGTCCGTGCAGTCCGGCAAGGTCGCGCCAGGCGGGATCGTCAGCGGCAATCGTCCTGTCCTGATGTTCGATGAAACGGTCGAGCGCCGGCAGTGCGCCGGGGCCGAGCGAGCGCAGATACCAGACGTCGAGGCGGATGCCATGGCCGGTCATTTCGAACGAGTGCTCGACATTGTAGTTGGCGATCAGCGCCGCGAAGTTGATGAAGCAGCAGGCATAGAACGTCGCTGATAACGTCAGAAGATTGGCGGAAAGCAGCCACTCGCTGGACTTTTCCAATGCAATGCGAGCGATGATGAGAGCGAGTCCCGCCGCCACCAGCCCCATCCAGACGAAGGCGGCGACGCGCCAGTAGGTCAGCGAGTAGATGCCGATATAGAGGTCGAGCCGCAGGATCGACGAGATGACCAGCACGATGTTCTGCGCCACCCAGAGATAGACCAGCCGGCGGATCAATGGATCGCTGGAGGTCGCGCTGCCCGGCCGCAGCGCCGCCAGCACGAAACCGGCGGCGAGCAGCGCCGTGACAATCAGCGGATAGGCACCGCGATGCGCATAGGCGGCATAGGTCATTCCGTCGGGCAGTGCGGCCCCGCCCCACAGATAGGCGGCGTCGAGCACGGTCTGCACCGCAAACAGCATGTTGAAGACGACCAGCGCGCGCAGAATGGCGGGCTTTCCGAAGATGATGTCCTCGATCGATGCGGCGGTCTTTGTCGCCTGCAGCGCGCCGGCAGGCGCAGACGACCGCACCACGCGCTGGATGCGACGGAGAGCGCGCGGCAGGCGTGGGCGCAGGAACGCCCAGACACTGGCAAGCACGAACAGCCAGAAGGCCAGCCGCAGCAGCTGGATAAGGTCGAGCAGCGCCAGGAGGTCGATCAGCGAGAACCAGTATTCGATGACCGGATTGGCGGCGCCGAACAGCGCCAGGAACACTGCGCCGAGGCTCAGCGGCATGACCCAGACGGCGACAGCCGCCAGGCGGATGCGCCGCCGGCCGAACCGCCGCACCGCCTTGCGCCAGCGGACGAAGTCGTGGATCAGCCGGAAAGGCGCTGCCAGCAGGAAGGTCGCGGCCTGGCCGGCGATGCGGGCGAGGCCGGGCCGCAACCTGCCGACCAGCGAAAGCGCAAAGACCGCCATGGCCGCAAGCCCGATCGCGACGGACAGGGCACTGACATTTTCGGCCAGCGGCAGCAGCGCGGCGAGCAAGCCGGCGGGCTTGAGCCAGAACCTGCCAGCGTTGAGCGTCGAAGGATGGAGCGCCGTCGCCGCGGCGGCAATCGCAATGGCGAACAGGAAAAGCGTGATGCCGACGGGCTGGCCGTAGAAGAAGAAATCAGCCAGCGCGATAAGCAGGACGGCAACGCCGAAGCGGCTGCAATAGCTCGGCGCGCCCACGAGGTACGCCGTCATGATCTGGCCTTCCCGGCGGCTGCAGCCCGGCCGGCATGCCTGGGCGAAGATTGGCGGATGAAAGGAAGCAGCATTGCCTTGGGCCGGGATGGATCGACGAGCCACCAGCCTTCACTGCGGAGCCGGTAAGGCAGGGACCAACGGGGTTTTTCGCGCTGTTGCATACCGCTTGTCTTACAGGCTGGCAGGGAAGCCGCGAGGCGGATTCGGGGAGATTTTCGGGAATCCCGTGCAGTTTTCGTGCAGGCGAAGACGACTTGCCTCGACCAGCCACAGGCGGCATAGATCAGGCATGGAAACCTACCGTCCGCGCCGCTCGGTGCTTTACGTTCCGGCCTCTAACGACAAGGCGCTGGCCAAGATCCCGTCGCTGGCCTGCGATGCCGTCATCATCGATCTCGAAGATGCCGTCGCCCCGGCCGACAAGATTTCCGCGCGCGAGAGACTGGCGGGCATTTTCGCCGGCCGGCCCGACCGGCGCTGCGAGATGGTCGTGCGCGTCAACGCGCTTTCCGGCGAATGGGGCGCCCACGATTTGCTGGCCGCGGCGAAATGCGAGCCCGACGCCATCCTGCTGCCCAAGGTCGACACGCCGCGCGACATCCTCGAAGCCGGCGACGTGCTCGACGACAATCTTGCGGCCGACGAGGTGAAACTATGGGCGATGATCGAGACGCCCAAGGCGCTGCTCAACATTGGTCCGATCGCCGAACTGGGCTGCGATCCCGCCTCGCGGCTCACTTGTTTCGTTGCCGGAACGAACGATTTGGCCAAGGAGACCGGCATTCTGGCCACGCCCGACCGGCGCTATCTCATGCCGTGGCTGATGCAGATGGTGCTGGCGGCGCGCGCCGGCGGCCTCGACCTGCTCGACGGCGTCTGCAACGACTTTCGCGATCTCGACGGCTTCGCGCGCGAATGCGCGGAAGCGGCGGCCATGGGCTTTGACGGCAAATCGCTTATCCACCCGGCCCAGATCGAAGCCGCGAACCGGGCCTTTGCGCCATCGCCCGAAGCATTGGCCGAGGCGCGTTCGGTCAGGGATGCTTTCGCACGTGCCGAAAATGCCGGCAGACAAGTGATTTCGCTGAATGGAAAAATGGTCGAGCGGCTGCATCTGGCGCAGGCCGAAAAACTGCTGGCGAAGGCAGCCGCCATCGGGGCATGATGCTCACATCTAGATCGCGGGCGATGGCAACTCACCACAGGAATAAAAAATGAAACTCTACCGTTTTCTGTCCGGTCCGGACGATGCCAGCTTCTGCCACAAGGTGACTGCGGCGCTGAACAAGGGCTGGCACCTGTTCGGCTCGCCGACCTATTCCTTCGACAAGGAGGCCAAGGCCATGCGCTGCGGCCAGGCGGTGGTGAAGGATGTCGACGGCCAGGAATACGGGCCCGACACCAAGCTCAGCGACTGGTAGGCTTGCAACCTCAGACGCGATTAGGCTGTGGTGAGATTCAGGTCAGGCCGAGCCGAAAATG
The DNA here is from genome assembly GCF_004010325.2 of Mesorhizobium sp. M00.F.Ca.ET.216.01.1.1. Lineage (GTDB taxonomy): Bacteria > Pseudomonadota > Alphaproteobacteria > Rhizobiales > Rhizobiaceae > Mesorhizobium. Next base: position 126,597 of record NZ_SADR02000020.1, on the reverse strand, counting down.
GTGGTGTCCGAGAACCGGAGCGGAGCGTACTTTTGGGTACGTGAGCACCGGAAGCGCAGGAAACCGCCATTTGCAGGCCGGCATCACCTGAATATCAACACAGCCTACTCCGCCGCCTCTTCGATCCGCTCCATATCGTCGTCCGACAGGCCGAAATGGTGGCCGATTTCGTGGATCAGCACATGGGTGACGATGTCGCCCAGCGTTTCTTCGTTCTCGGCCCAGTAGTCGAGGATGGCGCGGCGGTAGAGCGTGATGCGGTTCGGCCCCTCGCCGGTCTGCGGATTCCAGCGCTCGGCGATGCCGCGCCCCTCGAACAGGCCAAGCAGGTCGAAAGGCGTTTCCAGCGACAGGTCGTCCATGATCTCGTCGGTCGGGAATTCGGCGATCTGGATGACGATCTCGCCGGTCAGCTTGCGAAACTCCTCCGGCAGATGGGCATAGGCCTCCAGCGCCAGGAACTCCATTTCCTCCATCGACGGCGAAAGCTGGTCGTGCCAGGTGCGGGTCTTGTAGATGCGGGCCATGCTTTGTCCTTTGATCCCGGCATATAGGCTTTCACGCCGAAATCGGCAAATGACCAGACTGGGCGCCTGCGCCATGCCTGCGGGCAGGAATAAATTCCTTCACGACTCTGCCATGACTCTGCTTGACTCTTCGAACGCCCTCTGGAATCTATAAGAACATAACAGGAACAATTGCTGCTGAAAGCTGACCGTCATGGCGATGAACGCCGTGGCGCGGGAGACCGTTTTTGCCCTGCGCCGCCAAATCGCGAAGATCGAGGGAACGCTGGCTGAGCGCCTGGCGGCACCGGCCGGCGCGTCGCTTGATACCGGCGTCGATACCGATGTCACCATTCTCCGGCGCAGCGTCACTGTTGCGCCGCACGATGCCTTCCTGCGCACCGGCGCCGAGCGTCTCGATGCCGCCCTGAGCGGCGGCCTGCCGAAAGCGGCGCTGAACGAAATTCACGGCGCCGAGACCCGCGATGCAGGGGCCGTCGCCGGCTTCACCCTTGCGCTCATCAGCCTGATCCTCAGGCAGCAGCCGCGCTTGCCCGTCCTGTGGATCGGCACCGCCGAGATCTTCCGCGAGGCCGGCTTCCCCTACGCAAAAGGGCTCGATGCCTGCTTCGACATCGAACCGGAGCAATTGCTGTTTTCCGAGGCGCCAAGGCTTGCCGATGCGCTGTGGATCGCCGAGGAGGCCGCCCGGATGACGGCGCTCGCCGCCGTCATCCTCGAAATCCGCGGCAGTCCGCAGCGGCTCGACCTCACCGCGACGAGACGGCTGCACGCCCGGGCGCAGAACGCCGGCCGGCCGGTCTTCCTGCTGCGGCAGGCCGGCGAGGCCGAACCGACGGCCGCACCCGTCCGCCTCATCCTGTCGGCAGCACCGGCAGCACCACGCGAGACGATCACTGGTCCGCTCGCCGGCTCGATCGGCCGTCCCGCTTTCACCGTCAGTATCGGCAAGAGCCGCACGGCCCTGCCTGGACAATTCACACTGGAATGGAACCCCGATGAACACATATTCGAGGAAAGACGGGCCCAGGAAGAACGGGCAAAGAATCCTGTCCCTGTGGTTCCCGCATCTCGCCGCGGAAAGGATATTGCGGCAGCGCCTGGGGCGGTCCTGGCGTTCCCGACCGTCGGATCACCTGCCGCTGGTGATCAGCCATCGCCAAGGGAACGCGCAGCGCATCGCCGCCCTCGACGAGCGGGCTGAGGCGCTTCATCTGAAGCGCGGCATGGGCATAGCCGACGCACGTGCCATGCATCCGTCGATCGACATAGTGGAAGCCGATCCGGAGGCCGACCGCCGCCTGCTCGAAGGCCTCGCCGACTGGTGCGACCGCTACACCCCGCTGGTGGCGCTCGACGGAATCGATGGCCTGTTTCTCGACGTCACCGGCTGCACCCATCTTTTCGGCGGCGAACGGTCGATGCTGGACGACATCCTGTCGCGCTTTTTCCAGCAGGGTTTTGATGTCCGCGCCGGACTTGCGGCGACGCCGGGCGCGGCCTGGGCGGCGGCGCGGTTTTCCGGCAACCACATCGTCCCCGGCGGCGAGGAGGAAGCACTCCTGGCACCCTTGCCATTGGCGGCGCTGCGCATCGAACCGGAGATCCGCGCCAGCCTGGAAAGTGTCGGCCTGCGCACGGCGGGCGCCGTCATGGCCGCGCCGCGCGCGCCGCTTGCCCGCCGCTTCGGCGCAACCCTGCTTCTGCGCCTCGACCAGGCGCTCGGCCGCCTCGACGAGGCGGTGTCGCCGCGCCTGCCGGTGGCGCCGCTTTCGGTCGAACGCCACCTCTCGGACCCCGTCGTGCTGACCGACGACATAGAGCGGCTAGTGAGATTGCTGGCGCTGACGTTGAAGACCGACCTCGAGCGCCGCGGCGAGGGCGCAAGAACGCTGGCGCTGCTGCTCTTCCGCGTCGACGGCGCCGTCAGCCGCATCGCCGTTGGCACCTCGCGCCCCCTGCGCGAACCGCTGCTGATTCAGAGATTGTTCCATGAGCGGCTCGCCGCGCTCGAACAGGACATCGATGCCGGCTATGGCTTCGACCTCGTGCGCCTCTCGGTGCTGTCGGCGGCGGCCTTCGACATGCAGCAGTCGGACCTTGCCGGCGAGATGAATGACGACGGCGCCGATATCGCCCTTTTCGCCGACCGCATCCGCGCCCGTCTCGGTGAAGGCGCGGTTTTGAAACCGGTCGCCGTCGAGAGCCATCTGCCGGAGCGCGCCGTCGCCGTGCTCCCCTTCTCTGAAGCCCCGCAAAGGACCATGCCGCCGAAGAAACCGGACAAGAATATCCCGCCCGCGACCGTCTTCCGGCCGGAGCGGCCGATCCGGCTTTTCCGATCGCCCGAACCGATCGAGGTGCCTGTCACCGAAATCCCGGAAGGCCCGCCCGTGAACTTCCGCTGGCGGCACGCGCTATACCGGGTCGCGCGCGCCGAAGGGCCGGAACGCATCGCCCCGGAATGGTGGCGGCAAGAGCAGGGGCAGGAAGACGCACCGACCCGGGATTATTTCCGCATCGAGGATAGCGACGGCCGCCGGTACTGGCTCTACCGTCAGGGTCTCTACGACGCTTCGCAGGCTGCGCCGCGCTGGTTCATGCATGGGATTTTCGCATGAATGCGCTGACGATCTTTCCCTATGCCGAATTCGGCATCCAATCGAATTTCTCGTTCCTGCGCGGCGCCTCGAAACCGGAGGAACTGGTGGTCGCGGCCAGGCTCCTGGGATTCTCGTCGATCGGGCTTGCCGACCGCAACACCGTGGCAGGCGTCGTGCGCGCCTGGCAGCAGGCCAAGGTCGAGGGCCTCTCCTATCACCCCGGTTGCCGCCTGGTTTTTTGCGACGGCACGCCCGACATTCTCGCCTATCCGCAGAACCGCAAGGGCTGGGGGCATCTGTGCCGTATGCTGACGCAGGCCAATATGCGCGATGAAACCGAAAAGGGGGCAACGCTCCTCAAGCGAAGCGACCTTCTCGAATGGGGCGACCTGCTGTCGTTGGCGGTTTTGCCGGATGTGTCGGCCGGCGCCGAAGACGGCCTCGCATTGATTAGTCGGCTCAAGGACCGTTTTGACAGGAATTTGCGGCTTGCCGTTTCGCCGGACTATCGCGGCAACGACCGCTTCCGCATCGAACAGGCGGCGGCCATGGCGGAAGTGGCCGGCATTCCGCTGATGGCGACCAACGACGTTCTCTACCACGCGGCCGAACGGCGCCCGCTGCAGGACGTGCTGACGGCGATCCGCCTCAATGTGCCAGTCGCCGAGGTAGGGCTGGAGCTGGAAGCCAATGCCGAACGCCATTTGAAGCCGCCAATGGAAATGGCCCGTCTTTTCCGCGGATATCCGCAAGCCCTGGCGGAAACGCTGCGCTTTGCCGGGGAATTGACCTTCTCGCTCAGCGACCTGCAATACAATTACCCCGACGAGCCGACGGAATCGGGCCTCGGGCCACAGGCCGAGCTGGAAAGGCTGGCTCGAGAGGGGGCGGCGATACGCTATCCGGCAGGCGTCCCCGCCAGTGTGAAGCAGCGCATCGGGGAAGAGCTCGCTCTGATCGAGCGGCTGAATTACGCGCGCTATTTCCTGACTGTCTACGACATCGTCAAATACGCCCGCAGCCAGGACATCCTCTGCCAGGGACGCGGCTCCGCCGCCAATTCTGTGGTCTGCTATTGCATCGGCATCACCGAGGTGGGGCCTGACAGGATCGACACGCTTTTCGAGCGTTTCATCTCCGAGGAAAGAAACGAGCCGCCCGACATCGATGTCGACTTCGAGCATGAAAAGCGCGACGTGGTCATCCAGTACATCTACGACAAATACAGCGCCAAGCGCACCGCGCTTGCCGCGGCCGTCGTCAGCTATCGCGGCCGGTCGGCGCTGCGCGAGGTGGCCAAGGCGATGGGCCTGTCGGACGATGTCAGGGGCGCGCTGTCGAGCTCGATCTGGGGCTGGTCGACCTCGGAGCTCGGCGAAAAGGAAGCCAGCGCCGGCGGCCTCGACCGGACCGATCCGCTGTCCAGACAGGTGATCGAACGCGCCAACGAGATCATGGGCTTTCCCCGTCATCTGTCGCAGCATGTCGGCGGCTTCGTCATCACCAGGGACCGGCTCGATGAGATTGTGCCCATCGTCAAGACGGCGATGGACGAGCGCAAGATGGTCGAATGGGACAAGGACGATCTCGATGCGGTGAAGATCCTCAAGGTCGACATTCTGGCGCTCGGCATGCTGACTTGCCTGAAGCGCGCCTTCGTCCTCCTTCAAGACCATTACGATGTCCGCGACGAGTACGGCCGGCCGCTGGGGCTGGCGACCATCCCTGAAAAGGACGACCGCGTCTACGACATGATCTGCCGCGCCGATACGATCGGCGTCTTCCAGATCGAATCCCGCGCCCAGATGTCCATGCTGCCGCGTCTCAGGCCGCGCACCTTCTATGACCTCGTCATCGAGGTGGCGATCGTGCGGCCCGGCCCGATCCAGGGCGACATGGTCCACCCCTATCTGCGCCGCCGGCAAGGCAAGGAAAAGCCCGAATATCCCAAGCCGGAACTGGAAAAGATCCTCGGCAAGACGCTGGGCGTCCCGCTGTTCCAGGAACAGGCGATGAAGATCGCCATCGTCGCCGGCGGCTTCAGGCCGGGCGAAGCCGATGAGTTGCGCCGCGCCATGGCTACCTTCAAGCGCACCGGCACCATCGGCAATTATCGCCAGCGGATGGTCAACGGCATGGTTTCACGCGGTTACGAGAAAGCGTTTGCCGAGCGCTGCTTCAAGCAGATCGAAGGCTTCGGCGAATACGGCTTTCCCGAAAGCCATGCCGCTTCCTTCGCCCTGCTGGTCTACGCCTCCTGCTGGTTCAAGACCTTCTATCCCGACGTGTTCTGCGCCGCGATCCTGAATTCCCAGCCGATGGGGTTTTACCAGCCGGCCCAGCTCGTTCGCGACGCCCGCGACCATGGCGTCGAGATCCGCGAGGTCGACGTCAATTTTTCCGATTGGGATTGTGCCCTGGAAGAATCCACCCTTGATCCGGCCCGCATCCTCGGACGCCATGCCGAAATGCGCGGCGTCATCCGGACCGACCGTGCCGTGCGGCTTGGTTTCCGCCAGATCAAGGGCCTGTCGCAGGATCGCATGAAGCTGTTCGTCGAACGGCGCGGTTCCGGTTACGCAACCGTTCGCGATGTCTGGCTGCGCTCGGGCCTCGACGTCGGCGAGATCGAAAAACTGGCGCTGGCCGACGCCTTCCGCTCGCTCGGTCTCGACCGCCGCGCCGCCCTGTGGGCGGTCCGCGCGCTGGAAGGCAAGAGCGCCGCCGAAAAGCTGCCGCTGTTCGACCAGCCGGCGATCCGCCTGCGCGACCTGGAGCCCGAGACGAAACTGCCAAGAATGCCGCTCGGCGAGCATGTCATCCATGACTACCGCGCGCTCGGCCTCTCGCTGAAGGCGCACCCCGTCGCCTTTCTGCGCCAGCGGCTTGAAAAATCCGGTGTCACGCCGAATGCGCACCTCCCTTCGGTACGGGGTGGCAGGCGGGTCTCCGTCGCCGGACTTGTCCTGGTGCGGCAGCGCCCCGGCAATGGCAAAGCGATTTTCCTGACGCTGGAAGACGAGCAAGCCGTTGCCAACATCATTTTCTGGGAAAGGACCTTCACCCGCTACCGGCCCATCGTCATGGGGGCGCGGTTCGTCCGCGTTACCGGCAAATTGCAGTCGGAATCGGGCGTCATCCATATCGTCGCTGAGAAGATCGAGGATCTGACACCCTGGCTGGCGACCCTCCTGGAGGAGGTCGGTGCCCCTGATCCCGCAAATGCGCCCTCGGCCAGCGGTCGCCTCGAAGACGGCCATGAGGGGGATTCGCCCCTTTACGGCGAACGTCTCGTGCAGGACCGGTCTGTCCGGCGGGATCTCGCGGCGCTATCGGGAAAGGCAGAACAGGTCATGCCCAAGGGGCGCAATTTTCAATAGAGCATGATCCCGAAAGCCGGGGCACCGGTTTTGGGAGAATCCGATGCTCGAGCAAGAAGATGGAGCGGCGGTCCGATTCGACTTGAGAGTCCGCCGCTCAAGGGTCAAAACCCAATCACTCTGAACGACCAAGTTCGACCCAATGCGGAGGTAGAGGAGCGCTTGCTTAGACACGGTCGCGGACTTATTCTGGAGGGTTCGCGGGCCTGCCCCAGCGCGCAATAGGGTGGAAGGCCCGGCGACACAGGGAGGTTATCATGAAAATCGCATCGATATTTGCAATCGGCTTGATCGGATTCTGCGGAATCGCTTCCTTTGCCTCGGCAAAGGATGCGCACACAATGGTCGCTCCCAATGATATCAAGTGGGGCCCGGCCCCCAAAGTGCTTCCTGCCGGAGCAGAAGCGGCGGTCTTGTTCGGCGATCCCACCAAGGAAGGTTTGTTTGCCCTTCGGCTCAAAGTGCCGTCTGGGTATGCGATCGCACCGCATACGCATCCTGCGGATGAGGTGGTCACAGTCATATCAGGGACTACTAATCTTGGAATGGGCAAAACCGCCGATCGGAGCGCCGCCAAGGCACTGCCTGCGGGCAGTTTCTTCGCGCTGCCGCCCGGCACGGCGCATTTCGTTTACTTCGACGAGGAGACTGTCGTCCAAATCACCACCAATGGCCCGTGGGGCCTCAAGTATGTCAATCCGGCGGACGATCCTCAAAAAACACAATAGCCAGCCGCGGGCTTGAAGGCCAACTGCCCCCGCCGCCAAGCGCGGCGGGGCGCCAGCGCCTCACACAACTGTCGTCATTGACGATGGCAACGATCCGCCGCGGGGGGCCCGCCACTCAGGATGGCCCGCCCAGGCGGGGCGGCGGCAGGCTCTCTTCAATGGAAATCGTGCGCGCTTCCGAAGGCAGCATGATCGGGATGCCGTCGCGCACCGGGTAGGCCAGCCGTGCGACCTTCGATATGAGCTCGCCGCGCTCCGGATCCCAGGCAAGCGGCCCCTTGGTCAGCGGGCATGCCAGCAGCTCCAGCAATTTGGGATCGACATTGGACTTTCTTCCGTCACGCCCATCCGCCGCCATAGCTCTCTTTCCCGATGTTTGCAGGCCCAACCATTACCTGGCCCCCCAGCCTCTCGCAAACAAGCCTCTCGCAAACAAGCCTATTGCGGACAAGCCTACTGCAAACTTGAGCCGAAATCCTCGTTCTCGCGCGCCAGCGCCATTTCGGTGATCGCGATCAGCGTTTCAGCGCGCGCCTTCAGATCCGCCGCTTCGAGCAGCGCCTGCTTTTCGGCTGGTCCGTATGGCGCCATCATCGACAGCGCGTTGACCAGCATGGCATTTTCAGCGCGGCTGACGCTTTCCCAGTCGGCTTCCAGATCATTGGCCTGCAAATAGGCGCGAAACGCCTTCAGCAGCGATGGCCGGTCCACCTCCGCCCCTGCACGGTCTTCGTTGAGATCAGCGAGAAAGGGCGCCAGCCGGCACTGGCGAAACGGCGTTTTCACGGCGAGTTCATGCGCGATGCGAAACCGGCATACGCCCTGCAGCGAGATGAGGTAACGGCCATCGCCGCTCTCGGCCAGCGAGATGATCCGCCCGGCACAGCCGACACTGCAAAGTTCCGGCTCGCCGTCGGCTCGCAATGCACCATCGAGGCTGGGCTGTATGATGCCGATGAGCCGCGGCCCGGCGATCGCCTCGTCCACCATCTGCAGATAGCGCGGCTCGAAGACGTTGAGCGGCATGCGGCCTCCCGGCAGCAGCAGCGCCCCTTCAATCGGAAAAATCGGTATCGTCGACGGCAAATCCGTATCGAGCCGGTAATGCGCGTTTCCCGCCTGCACCTCAATCCCTCCGATCGCTTCGGCAAGAAGCGTGTCAAACCCGCAATCCCGTCGATTCCGGCTCGACAAGCGCAAGCTGTGTCGTCGGCAATCGAAGCGGACGGTCTGGCCTGACCACTTCAGCCTAATCTGGCGCAGCCGTCGTCAATCGCAAGGCCATCCGGCAAAACAACCAGCCAGTGTCCCGGTTCTGAAATTCGCACAGGTCGACAGCGAACGTCCACAGTCCCTTTCAGCGGTAAATTGCAAGCCTTCGAGAATGGCCGAAACGACACTCCCTTCGTCATCCCTGGGCGGAGCAGGAGCGAAGCGACGTCGCGGAGACCCTGGGAGCCATGCCGTGACCTTTATGGAGTGCGGAGCCGGACCAGAATCGTGTGCTTCTTCACATCGACGGGCAGCGCAGCGGATGATGACATAGTCCACTGGGGACGAAGTGTCGTGCTCATGTGCAACGCCATTCCGAGCCGCTGCGTTCTTCGGTGGCTGTCACGGAATGGATCCCAGGGTTTGCGCTCCGCTTCGCGTTCGCTCCGCCCTGGGATGACGAAGGCTTGGACACCAGTTGTTCAGGAAAACAGCAGCGACGACAATTTGCGCCGCGCCGCCAGCGTCGCCTCGTCGGTCATGCCCCATGCCTCGAAGAACTTCAGCAACTGCGTCTTGGCGCCGTCGTCGTTCCACGAGCGGTCGGCCTTGATGATCGCCAGCAGATTGTCGGCCGCCTGCGTCCGCTCGCCCCTGGCATTCTGGATCATGGCAAGATCGAAGCGTGCCTGGTGATCCCCAGGATTGTCGGCCAGGCGCCGCTCGAACTCCGCCGGATTGCCAAGCGCTGCCGCCTGCGCGGCAAGCGCCATTTTGGTGCGCAACGCGGCGAGCGCCGGCGCATCCTTCTTTGCCTCCGGCGCCCGTGCCAGCACGGCGTCGGCGCCTTCGGCATCGCCTGCCTCGAACAAAAGCTCGCCAAGCCCGGCGATCGCCTCGATCGTCTCCGGCGCCTGCTCCAGGATCGCGTCGTAGATGTCGGCAGCGGTCTGGCCGTCGCCGGCGTCACGCGCCTCCGCAGCCGCGGCAAGCGCGTCGGCCACTTGCGGCGCACCGCCGTCCTTACCGCCGACCTTCTGGATGAACGCGCCGATCTGGCTTTCGGGCACCGCGCCCATGAAGCCGTCGACCGGCTGGCCGTCCTTGAAGGCGATGACCGCCGGTATCGACTGGATGCCGAGCTGGCCGGCGATCGATGGATGATCGTCGATATTCATCTTGACCAGCTTGACCTTGCCGCCGGCGGCCCTGACGGCCTTTTCCAGCAGCGGGGTCAGCTGTTTGCAAGGGCCGCACCAGGGCGCCCAGAAATCGACCAGAACCGGCTGACGGCGCGATTCCTGGATGACGTCGGCTGCAAACGCCGCGGTCGTCGTATCCTTGATGAGGTCGGCGGCCAAAGGCCCATCACCAACCGCCGGCTTTGCGCGCTCGCGCTCAGCGCCGCCATACTGCACGCTGGTGGTATATTGGCCGCCGATGCCGCCGAACGGATTGTTGTCGCTCATGTCGTCGCCCTTTCGGTCGCGCCGCCGGCCTGCGGGGAGGCGCCTGCTTGCAAGTTTCCGCCATCCATGTGGCGATCATGCCGAGACTTTCAAGATAACAGCATCGTGTCCGGTTGCCTCGACGAATCTGACGAGGTCCGCGGCGGCAATCGATGTCGTTGCCTCATTGGTCAGCGGATGCGCATTGATGACGGCATGCTGCATCAGCTCCTGGTCGAGGACGACCTTGACCCTTCGCGCCGTATCGTTGATCAGGCCAAAGACGGTGACCGCACCCGGAACCACGCCGAGAAGTTCCATCAGCATCTCCGGCTTGCCGAAGGAAACCCGCCCCGCGGCGCCGATCAAATTGTGGATCTGCTTGAGGTCGACCACCGCCTCCTCGCCGACGCTGACCAGGAAGAAATTGTCCTTCTTGTCCTTGAGGAACAGGTTTTTCGTGTGCCCGCCGGCAATTTCCCCGCGCAGCGCCTGCGAATCGGCGACGGTGAACAGCGGCGCATGACGCCGCGTCGACACGGGAATGCCGAGTTCGGCGAGAAAGGCAAAAAGCTCGGCTTCGGTCTTCGGCATCGGTTCTCTTCGCGGTTGCGGTTCTGGCCACGCCGTTTACGGCCAATGCTGCGCCCGAGACAAGACCGTCGTGCGACGAGGCGGCGATTCGGTTCGCCATGCGCCGCAAGGGCAAGCTTCCTGGCGCTCAACGGTGCGGCTAAAAAGCCTGCGATTTCCCTGTTGCAATCGCCGCGCTCTTCAGCCATATAGGCCCGGCTTGCGGCCCAAAAGCCGCGCGAGCGGGTGTAGCTCAGGGGTAGAGCACAACCTTGCCAAGGTTGGGGTCGAGCGTTCGAATCGCTTCACCCGCTCCAGTTTCCTCCCAGGGAATCAAGCATCGAAAAGCCGCGGTTCGCCGCGGCTTTTTCGCTTTTGGACCACTCCAAATCCAAATGCGGAAACCGCTCTGACAAGACGAGGGTTACCTGAGGGTTACAGATCCGCGAATTTGCGGTTGAGAACGCCCCATTTCTCAGCGCCAAGGGGCAGCTCATTCAATTCACGCCGAGCTTCGGGCCATTTTGGATAATGACGGTTCATCAGGTCGAAGAATCGCTCGCTATGTCGCGGCTCGATCAGATGCATCATCTCGTGGACAATCACGTATTCGAGCAGATCCTTGGGCTTCTTGACCAACTCCGTGTTCAGGCGGATCGATCGGCTGCTCGGATTGCACACACCCCACTTGGTCTTCATGCGCTGCAGGAAATATCGCGAAACCGAGACGCCGAGTTTGGGTTCCCACGCATGTATCATGTCGGGCACCACCTGGTGAAGAAGTGAGCGGTGCCACGCGTGGATCGTATCACCCCGCTTCTCAGTCGAACTGCCGGGTCGCACCGTCAACCGAATGGTTCGGTGGTCGAGCGTTATGGACGGCTTCTCGTGTTTCTCGGTGACCCTCAACAGGTACCTCCTGCCCCAAAGGTAGTGGCTTTCCCTCCCGATGAATTGGCGTGGGGACTCTCGAGGTTGTTCGCGCAGCCCATTGCAGCTTGCGTTCCTGTAGAGGCCTTTACACTTGGCCTGTCCCGCGAATCCTTCGGGGCCCGAAGCGGTCGTCCGTGCAGTTTGTCATAGCTGCTCCCTCGCAACCGCCCAGCTAAAACAAGCTTTGTCGTGGCTGGGTCAATTTTCAATAAGACTCCAATCGAATAGGGCAACGGATCCCTGTTTTGCAGGATTAATTGCGTCACGCGGGCTGCCACCGCTGCTAGAGTCACAAAGACCAGCCGCTTCGGAATCCCCGCCGGCCATCGCCAGTGACCTCGTCCATCTCGTCAAAGCCGGCCCAGGCGAAGAACACCATATTGGGGCCATAGCTGACATCGAGACCGCCTTGCAGGGCGCCAAGGGCGATCTCACCGTGGTTGTCCGCTCCGATGGCGATCGTGGCCTGTTCGCCAAGATCGAGATAGGAGCGATCCCACAGATCGGCCCACAGTTGCCGATCGACTGGCAGTCCGCCGGCTCGTTCATGTCGGCACCGCCAGTAGCTTGGGCAGCCGCACCAGATTGTAGGCGGCGGCGCTGAACGTGAAGACCCATCAGACACCGACGCGGCCGCGCAACTTCGTCTTCTCCTGCCCGGCGACCGACTTGATCCAGCCGAACGCGTCCTCGATGCGCCTCCTGGGCGGCCTAATCATCAACCGCAGTTGAAGTAAGCCTCTCAGACCAGAAACACCTTTCCAAGCTTGCCATTGGTGTCACACAACTGTGAAATCTTTCACATACCAGAACTATCATGGCATCTATACTCTGACGGTTCAGATGACTATACGACTTCTGGGGCAAAGATCGTGTCTGTATCTGGTTTTCTTTGCGCCACAGTCGGATCTTTTTCAAGGAAGCCAGTTGGGGGCTGCTTTAAACTGTTTTGTCAGGAATCAGCTAGGTGCTTTGATGAGTCCGCTTCTTGCACTCATTCCGCAATTGATCCCGCAGCTTGCCAAATTGTTGGGGGGCGAACACTCCGGGCGATTTCAGGAACAAGCCATCAAGGCGATCGAGGACAGAACAGGCGTTAAGGATCGGGGGGCTGCCGAGGCCAAGATCAACACCGACATAGCGGTCAAAGAGCAGTTACAAAACGACCTGGAAGAAATCGCCCTCGAAGAATTGAAAGAACGGAACCGGGCCAGTGAGGAGGCCGGGCGAATCGACCTGGAGCTCTATCGCATGGAGGCGGACGAAAGGGATCGCGAACGGGCCGAGAGCTTTGAGCTCTACAAGCGCGATAGCCAGGACCGTCAGGACGCGCGTGCGACGCAAATGCATCTGGAGGACGAATACAACCCACTCGCTTGGGTTGCCCCCATCCTCGCTTTATCGCTCGTCCTGATGATCGCCTATCTCCTCCGCGGTATCATGCTGGCCCGCGAGCCGGTGATCAACAAGGACGTGTTCAATGTTGTGCTCGGCGCTCTTGTCACAGCGTTCACGACGGTTATCGCGTATTATTTCGGATCGTCACTTGGATCGACCAAAAAGGACGAAGCGGTCAGGAAAGGCACGCTCGTCACCAATCACAACCAAAGGGTAGACTCCGCACAAAGCACTAGACAAAGCAGTGGCGGCGGAGCGCCCACCTCGATCCTTCAGCCCAATGCTGAAGCGGGTTCCGGACAAACCGGCGATCGCAGTCCTTTGTCAACCCCCAAGATGCTGACGTCAGGCCCGCCGCCTTCCGGCCCGTACGGACTGTTTCGCCAGAAGGCGCCTGTCATCATGCGCAATCTCGTTCGAGACCTTGGCCTGACCGACGTACAGGCGGCCGGAATGCTCGGCAACATTGGCTGGGAGTGCGGTGGCTTTAAACTCCTCCAGGAGCAACGTCCAATCAAGGGCGGCCGTGGCGGTTTGGGTTGGTGCCAATGGACCGCGAGCCGGCGGGTCGACTTCGAGCGGTGGCTTGCACAGAGAAACGCCGATTACCAGGATGACGATGCAAATTACAACTTTTTGCTCTCTGAGCTCCATGGATCGCAAAAGGCCAGCCTAGCGGCGCTGAAGCGGGCGAACAGCCTTGAGGCAGCCACAAGCGGTTTCATGAATACGTTCGAGAGGCCCGCCGCGAATTACGCTCATTTGAATAATCGGATCAAGCTTGCGAATCTCGCTCTTCAGGAGTTTAGGAGGGCCTAACATGCAACGGGAATCTGAAACTCAAAGAAGGAAATATCCAAAGCATTTCTGGACTCCAGTTTGGGTATGTATAGCATTCGTTGTTCTAGCCTCTATATACGAACTTGGCGACTACTTTCGTGATCAGGTATGGAAAGGCGAATACAGAGACAGACTCGCCGTTGCGGCGATGCGGAGCCCCGGCGACGCCCTGAACATGGCCGAGGACGGGGTGGAAAAAGACTTTATCCAATTTCCGGTATACCGCGACTTGCTCGCCTCGGCGCTGAGCCGGGGAGACGGGGATGCTCGTGGGATGGCGTTGAACAGCATCGCCAACGTACTTGCCTATGGTGGCGTTTTCTCAGACGATTTGCGGACGTGGTTCCACTCCAAACCGCCACAGGTCTTCATCTACGCACGGAAGGATATCGACCAGTCTGTTGGCCAGACTCTAGAAGAAGAGCTAAAACAACATGGCATGGACGTGGTTGGCCGCGGGGCCCGCGAGCCAGACAAGATCACCAAAACAGTGGTGTATTGCTATGAGGAGAACGTGTGCAATCAAAGCGCACGGTTAGTGGTCAGCTTGCTCCAGGGCCAAGGCTACGAGGCTGAGGGCCCGACGCAGGACAAGACATACCCCCAGAAATCGACCCAGGGACACGAAGCCATGATGTTGGTCAACCAGAGCCGCATCGACGTGGTTCTCGCATTGCCCAAGAATATCCAGCTCGCTTCAGCTGGTTTTGACGTCAGATGGCTGCAACAGGCGCTGAAGACGCTTGGCTACGACCCAAAGTTGAAGGTTGATGGCGATTTCAAGGAGAAGACCCGCGCGGCATTGAAAGCATTTCAGAAGAGCGCCGGACTTCCTGCTGACGGTGTATATACGGTGACAACCCGCGACAAAATCCTGCAGGTTCTCTCGAACAGCCCGTCGACGGCAAGCCTTCTCTGAGGATCTGGCCGCCGACGAGGTTTTTGGAGTGTTCCATCCCAACGTTCTCGCACCGAAATCGTCATTCTGGACCAGCGACCGGATCGATACGATGACATGAAAGTCCAACGATTTACTGAGGCATCCCGATTAAGACCTTACTCCTTGGCCCCAATCTCACTGTCTAAGAGAGTATCAAAAAAGTCGTTCATCTTCATCGGTACTTCGCGGTTTCCACGTTTTTAACCGGATGATGCTTCTAGGTACCTTCAACATGACAGCGTCGATGTCGTTGATATCTACAATCCTAGACATGAACGTTCTCACACCGTATGATTGTAATGCAGTTTCAGAAGTGTACTCCATGAGGGAGGTATGTGATATGCGTCTTCTGCTAGCTCTTGTTCTTGGTTCAGCCATTGGGATATTCATGATCGATTCGGGACGTTTTGCGCACGCGGGCAGCCCGTGCAACCCGAGCATTCAGAATTGTTCATGAGTGCCCGATTAGTGCCCTTGCTCCAGTAAATCCGATACTGCTCGAGCACCGAACTCGTCGACCCCTAGTAACCTGCCATCGAAAGGTATGCAGGGATGAGCGATTCATGGCCTGTAGGTCTGCCAGAAACCCTGTGGGACTATGGGAACCTCCCCGTCCAGGATCTTCCGCAGATCCCAATGATGGGGGTGCATTTCGCCCAGCAGTTTGTGATCGCATTTGTCTTTGGCTGGCTTTTCATCGCCTATTTCGCGTGGGACCGCTTCAATACCCGCCAGCCGGGCGCCCAGGACTTCCGCTATCGTGTGATGAAGGAGGTCGAAGTTTCAGATCTGGGCGGCGCCGGTGCGCTACGGCAGGCTTACCTCATCTATCTGATCACTCTGCTCTTCCTCTATGTCGCGATGGCGTTCTTCGGAAAGCTAATTCTGCAGACCGTGAATGCGCTCAATTTCGTCGGAATACAGGTGGACGCGAGTTCGCTTCAGTTCGACAGCCCGCAATGGCCTCTTATGCTGGCTTTCGGCTTCGCCGGCCTCGGGCCGCTGATCCCTCAGCTTCGGGCTGCCGAGGGCTGGCTGTTCCAACGCGCCTATCGGACAGTTGGAATTCCGGTGAGGATCCGTGAGACGACCCGCAACCTCGTTAGTCTTTTGGATGCTGCGGCCACGGACGATCTTACTGCCGCCGAGAGCCTACGTGACGATTTAAGGCACAAGCTAAATGACATCCGGGACAAGACGGACAAAACCTGGGTCCGCCAGAGCCTGAATCCCGCTAAGCTCGAGAAAGGTCTGACCTTGCTTGCCCAGTTGGAACTCCTCGTTGCTTGGGCAAGGGGAAAGCGTGGCGCTTGGCCCGGCTCCGAGGTTTCCGATGCAGTGCGTGACATGGAGCAAATCACCGCTAATCAGGCGGACGAGCTCCTTGACGGTTTCGAGAGGCGCGTTGGGGAAAAGGTCTCGCCTGGCGAAGAGAAGGTCGCACGAAGGCAGAAGTACGTTACGGAAACGTTTGCGCGCGCGCACGAACTGCGGGACGAGCTAACGGCAATCCTGGCGATTTACGTCGAACGCGATCCGAGTTACGTAGGTCCTTCTGCCAACGAGGATGGCCTTATCCGGGACGCTGGCCTTCGGGAGCTGTTGCGGAGGGCCGATCCGCCAAATCTTGCCGGAACCGGTCCGGAGCTAGGGGTTCTTGTCTGCATTCTGCTCGCAATTCCGATCTATGCAGTATTCACTTGGAGGGGACTCCATCCTTCGCTGTCACCACTTGCGATGGCAGACAACCCTCCCGTCGTCCTTGCGACCGCTGGGTTGTCTGCCCTCCTCCTCATCTCCATCTTCTGGTTTCCGCTCCTGGTAACCTTCGCGGCGCGTCAATACTACTACGACGAGCGGAAGTGGATCGCCCTCGCGCGCCAAGACTGGCCGGCTTATGCCGAGCAGCGCCTGGCGGTTGTCGTGATGGCCATTTTCGTATCGGTTATATGCCTCAGCGGCTTCGCAGCACTATGGGCGTTTTTCATCGCCAGGGACGTAAGCCACTTTCAGGCCCTTCTTGTCAGCGGCTCGACCCCTTTTCTACGGTTCTTTCCGTCGATGGCATTGATAACCATTCCGCTGGTCTGGATGACGTTAATTGCGGCCGACGCTAGAGGCTATAGCCGCGGGGCGATTGTCTATGGAATCTGTAGCGCACTTTTAGTTGTGGCCTGCCAAGCATTGCATCTTGCTTTTTGGTACGGCGCCCGGCCGTGCGCGAGCAACGCGATCTTCCTCACTGATCTTTTCACCGAGGGGTGCTTCCAGTACTATGGAGGGCTGGACTTCTTCGTGATGCCGATCCTAGCTTTCCTGGCCGCTGTCGTCTTCGGCAATCCTCGCCCCGCTTTTTTGCATCGGCGCATCACACGGGGCGGCGGAGTTCGGACGGCTGCGATCCTGGGGGCGGCGCTCGCGTTGGTATGCGCTCACAGCCCTATCGCTCTGGCGCAGGAGACGCCGAGCAAGGAGGAAGTCACGATCGGATTCCGGGCCGATGTTGAACCCTTCTCCTACAAGGTGAGCGCCGATGGTGGGAAGAGGGAGGGCGAGCAACCTATCTACCGAGGGTTCCTCGCCGATCTCTGCTACTGGATCTTCGATGGCGGCGACTACTCGGTGGTTGAGAAGGAGGTGACGGCGGGTAATCGCTTCAAGCAACTGAGGAATGCAGAGATTGATGTGTTGTGCGATCCTGTCACGATACGGTTCTCGGAGAACGATGAACGTGCTAGATCGGGGACGTTCTCTCCTATCGTCTTCGCCACAGGTATTTCCTATCTGCAGCGGCGTAACCCCGGCCCTGGCACTTCAGTCTATATCGGCTATGTGGGGAGCACGACGGCCGAGAAGGTTCTGGAGCATTTGTGCGTTATAGATTTCTTCAGGGTTGTTCCCCTCGCCGAGCGCCCCGAACTGGCCACCATGTGCCAAACGGCTTCCGTCGCTCGCCAGATTGCTCAGGAGGCGCGCCGGACTGCCGAGCTCCCGCCTTCGGGCACGCAAATAGAATGGTACAAAGAATGGTACAAAAGCGGCCTACTCAAAGAAGTGGAGCAAATGGCCACGGAAGAGGAAACCTCCGTCCTGCGATTGAAGGAGGCGAGCGGACCTAGAAAGGAGGGGCTGGAGAAGTCGCTACAGATGTGGAGCGAGACCGTTGCTCAGATCAAAGTCTGTCGCGAAAAGGGGAAAGGCGACTGTACCTTAGACTGGATCGTCAAGCGCCTTGGGAACAACTGCGACGATCTTGAAACCAAACGGGATGCCAGCCAGTTGAGTCGAACCGTCTATCGGTTCTGCTCATTCAAAGACCACACTACACTAATCGATTGGTTCTGTAAGCCGCGCAAAACGGAGGGCGCCGGCATGGTGTACCTTGGCGATCGCGAGATCATCTTGGGCAAGCTGCAGACTTGGAACGCGCAGCACAGGGCCAGGTGCGTCGTCGAGAATGAGAACGGCGGCGGCGATCTGACCTACGAGCCATATGCAATCATGGTCAGAAAGCCGACATCGAACACCCCGCAGGAGATGGAGCACGTGCAGAACATTGCAGAACTCGTGCAGCGACGGGTGTACGAGTTCTTCTCATTTAACTCGCTGGCGCGGGCGAAGTTTGACACCTATTTTCGCGGTCCTCGGAAGGACCGGAGGATGTCGACCGCGCTTGCGTATCTCTTCCTGTTAAACAGCGTCGAGGACGAACGGCTATTCGCCTTTCCGATTGAGAAAGCAACGGCACCGTTAAAACACTAGGCGGTCTGTCGCGGCGCTTTAGCAGATCGACTGAAAGAGCAGCGACAACAAGGCAAACCGCTCCCGCCAATTTCTTGCGGGTCACCGCGCGGTTACCGTCTCTAGCGTGCACGGAAATTCCCCAGACTCCATCGGAGTTGTTCCCAGTTGAAAAAGGCAACGAGTAGAGAGCGCGTTCTGGCGCGCAATCGGACGGTATCCAGCGTACTGCTGTGAAATGCAGAAACGGCGTAATTTTTCGCTTGCCAAGGTTGGGGTCGAGCGTTCGAATCGCTTCACCCGCTCCAGTTTCCTCCCAGGGAATCAAGCATCGAAAAGCCGCGGTTCGCCGCGGCTTTTTCGCTTTCAGGTGACTGACCATCACCGCTACCTAGCCCCCGTCACACCCCTGCGAAAATCGGAGGGCGACATGCCGGCCAGCTTGCGGAACGACTTGTTGAAGGCGCTGAGCGAGCCGAAGCCGCTGTCCATGGCGACGCGCAGCACGTTGGCGTCCTGATGCATCAGCAGTGCCTGGGCGTAGCTGAGCCGCAGCAGGTTGACATATTCGTTGAGCGTCATGCCGGTCGATTTCTTGAAGGTGTTCATGGCGTATTTGGGATGGATGTCGGCCGCCGCCGCAATATCGACGCAGTCGATGTCGTAGAGGAAATTCTCCGCGATGAAGTCGCACATGCGCCCGACATTGCGCAGGGACTGCTGATCGAAGGGACTGCCTGCGTCCTGCCCGATCGGGGTTTCGGGTACCAGCCGGTAGGGCTCGAACCGCACCCGCTCCAGCCGCAGCAGAAGCTCGTTCACGGCATGCTCGGCTTTGGCCGGATCGCCTGACCGGACATAGCGGTTCCAGCGCTCGAAATTGTGGCTGTCGGACTGGTCGGTGGCGCCGGTCACCAATGTCGCGCCTGTCATCAGCCGGTTGCGAATGTCCGCGGGCAGGTGGAGCCGGAAGAAGTGCACCAGTGGCAGATGCGCGCCGGCAAAGACGGCATCGTCCGACGCATCGTCCATCTGGTGCGGCAGGCCGCCCCAGAACAGGCACATCTCGCCTGCCGACAGTGAAATCGCGTGGTCGTTCATGCGGTAGTGCACGGCGCCGCACATGATGAAATTGACCTCGACCTGGGCATGCCAATGCGGCTTGAGCATCACCAGGGGGTGATTGTGAAACGTCTGCAAAAGCAGCGGCAGGCCTTCCACGCTGCTGGCGCCAGGCTGGTAGAACGGCCTTTCCGGCATCTTACTTTCCGCCAATTTTTTATTCCCTTTGTCGCGGACAAGCCTTCCCCACAGCCTAGTCTAGCCACGCTCGCGAAGAGAGAGCAAATGAAATGGGAGGATTTCAATGCGCACTACACTGACCTGCGCCGCGCTCGCGCTTGCCCTGGGCTCCAGCCCGGCGTTTGCGCAATCTGGCGAAATCACGATCTGGAGCTGGAACATCGCCGCTTCGTCGCTGAAGGCGACCGTCGCCGGCTTCAACAAGCAATTCCCCGACATCAAGGTCACCGTCCAGGATCTCGGCAACCAGCCGACCTACGACAAGTCGATCGCCGGTTGTGCCGCCGGCGGCGAGGGATTGCCGGATATCGTCACGATCGAGAACGGCGAGGCCGAGAACTACTGGAGCCAGTTCCCGGATTGCTTCGTCGACCTTCACACGCTCGGCTACGCCGCCGAGGACCAGGCAAAATTCCCCGATTTCAAGCGCACCGAGCTCGAAGTGGCCGACAAGGCCTATGCGATGCCGTGGGATTCCGGCCCGGTGGCGATGTTCTACCGCCGTGACTTCTACGAGAAGGCCGGCGTCGATCCCGCATCGATCAAGACCTGGGACGATTTCATTGCCGCCGGCAAGAAGATCCAGGCCGCCAATCCGGGCGTGACGATGACCAATGCCGACTTCAACGGCGACTCCGAATTCTTCCGCATGATCTCGAACGAGCAGGGCTGCGCCTATTTTGCCGCCGACGGGCAGTCGATCACGGTCAATCAGCCCAAATGCGTCGACACCATGACCAAGATCAAGGAGATGAAGGACGCCGGCATCATCGACTCGGCGGACTGGGGCACCAAGATCACCAACAACACCGCCGGCAAGGTCGCCACGCAGATGTATGGCGGCTGGTATGAAGGCACCGTGCGCACCGAGTCGCCCGACGGCAACGGCAAGTGGGGCGTCTACCTGATGCCCAGTCTCACCGCCGATGGTCCGCGCGCCGCCAATCTCGGCGGTTCGTCGCTCGCCATCACCTCGGTGAGCAAGAACAAGGAAGCCGCCTACGCCTACCTGAAGTACACCCTCGAGACCAATGAGGGCCAGGTGACGATGCTGAAGGAGTTTGGCCTCGTGCCTTCGCTGATCTCGGCGCTCGACGATCCATACGTCTCGCAAGGGTTGCCCTACTGGGGCGGCCAGGCAGTGTGGAAGGACATCCTCGGCACCTTGCCCAAGATCGTCCCCAGCCGCGGCACGCCGTTCCAGAGCGACGCCGAAATCATCGTCCGCGCGGTGCAGACCAAATATCTCGGCGGCGGCTATCCGGATGCCAAAGCGGCGCTCGACGATGCCGCAAGCCAGATCGCCTCGGCGACCGGCCTGCCGGTCAAGGAGTGATCTAAACCGAGACGGATCCGGGCGGCGCTCGTGCTGCCCGGACCATTCCGCGCGCTTCAGCAGACAACGACCAACAAAACCGGGATCCCGCTGGTGACGACACCGTGGGAACTCGCCAAGGCGAAAGGAGGAAACGATGCGTCATCAGAATGCCACGGCGTATCGCTTCCTCGCGCCCTATCTGCTGATCTTTGCGATCTTCTGGGTATGGCCGATCATCGATTCCTTCATGATCTCCTTCCAGGCGACGCGCACCGTGCCGTGGCGGTTCGCGCCCGGCTTCAACTGGGGCCGGCTGATCGGCGACCCGGCCTTCTTCAACGCGCTCAAGAACACGCTGCTTATCCTTGTCATCCAGGTGCCGGTGATGATCTCGCTGGCGATCGTTATGGCCGTGCTTCTGAATTCGCCGCTGCTCAAGGCGCGTGGCCTGTTCCGCTTTGCCTTCTTCGCCCCGGTGGTGGTCGGCGAGGTTGCCTATTCGGCGGTGTTCCGGCTGATGTTCAACCTCAATTTCGGCATCATCAACAAGCTGCTGAACAGCGTCGGCCTGCCCAGCGTCGACTGGTTTTCCAACGTCACCCCGGCGATGGCGGTGATCATGATCGCGGTGACCTGGCGCTGGGCCGGCTACAACGCCATCATCCTGCTTGCCGGCCTGCAGTCGATCCCCGAGGACGTCTATGAGGCGGCGACGCTCGACCGCGTCAGCAAGCTCAAGCAGTTCTTCTACATCACCCTGCCGCTGCTCAAGCCGATCATCCTGTTCTGCGCCGTGCTGTCGATCATCGGCACCATGCAGCTGTTCACCGAGCCGTTCCTGATCACCGAGCGCGGCGGGCCGGGCGGCGGCACCGAAACGCTCGGGCTGCTGCTTTATCGCCAGGGCTTCAGGTCGCTCAATTTCGGCTACGCCTCGGCCATCGCCTACACCATGGCCGGGCTGGCGATCGCAATCTCGCTGGTGCAGATCTGGCTGACGAGGGAACCGAAATGAGCTCGCATCCCCCAGCCAGACGTTCGCATTCCCGAGCCAGATTGGGACGCAGCATCGCGCTGCATCTTTTCCTGACGCCGCTGGCGCTGATCTGGCTGTTTCCACTGTGGATGATGGCGGTTTTCTCGACCATGCCCGACAACGGCATCTTCAGCCCCGGCATCGAAATGCTGCCGCACGGCAATTTCCTCGCGAATTTCAACAATCTGCAGCGTGACACCAACTTCGTCGGCGCCATCGGCATCTCCGTCTCGGTGGCCGTGACCTATACGTTCCTGTCGGTGCTGCTCACCTCGATGGCCGGCTGGGCGCTGGCCCGCTACCAGTTCTTCGGCAAGGGCATGGTTGTCGCCATCATCCTCGGCACCATCACGCTTCCCTACGCGGTCGTATTGATCCCGCAATTCATCATGGTGGCGCGCGACTTCAAGCTCGCCAACACCTGGGTGGCGCTGATCGTGCCGCCGCTATTCAATTCGCTTGGCGTGCTGTTCATGCGGCAGAGCTTCTCGATGATGCCGGGCGACCTGTTCGATGCAGCCAGGGTCGAGGGCGTCAAGGAATGGCGGATATTCCTGTTCGTCGCGCTGCCACTGGCGCGGCCGATGCTGGCGGCACTCGCCATCATCCTGTTCCTCGCCTCCTGGAACAACTATCTCTGGCCGCTGCTGATCAACAGCCGGCCGGGTTCGATGACGGCGCCGGTGGCACTCGGCACGCTGATCGGCCTCACCAAGGTGTCGTGGGGCGGCATCATGGCCGGCGCGGTTTTGCTGACGGCGCCGATGCTCGTCGTGTTCGTGCTTCTACAGCGTCATTTCGTCGCCGGCATCGCCGCCGGCGCCATCAAATAGGATCAGCATGGCGGCAGTCACACTCAAAAATGTCGTCAAGCGCTTCGGCGTCTTCGAGGTCGTTCACGGCGCTGACATCGACATCAACGACGGCGAATTCGTTGTCTTTGTCGGCCCCTCCGGCTGCGGTAAGTCCACCTTGCTGAGGATGATCGCCGGGCTCGAGGACATCAGCGGCGGCGAGATCGCCATTGGCGGCAAGCTGGTGAACGATGTCGAGCCGGCCGACCGCGGCATCGCCATGGTGTTCCAGTCCTACGCGCTTTATCCGCACATGACGGTCGAGCAGAATCTGAGCTTCGGCCTGAGGATGACCGGCAACGCCAAGGCCGACACCGACCGGCGCGTCAAGCGGGCGGCCGAAATCCTGCGCATCACCGAGCTGATGAAGCGGCGCCCCAGGCAATTGTCGGGCGGCCAGCGCCAGCGCGTCGCCATCGGCCGCGCCATCGTGCGCGAGCCGCAGGTGTTCCTGTTCGACGAGCCGCTCAGCAATCTCGACGCCGAGCTCCGGGTGCAGATGCGGGTCGAGATATCGCGCCTCCACAAGGAACTCGGCGTCACCATGATCTATGTGACGCACGACCAGACCGAAGCGATGACACTGGCCGACAGGATCGTCGTGCTCAACGGCGGCGACATCGAGCAGATCGGTGCGCCGCTCGATCTCTACGACGACCCGGCCAACCGCTTCGTCGCCGGTTTCGTCGGTTCGCCGAAGATGAATTTTTTGGCCGCCAAGGTGGTCGGGGCCGACGGCGGTGCGGCGATCGTCGAGCTCGCCAACCATGGCGGCGCCCGGCTGCGCAAGCCGCTTGCGGACGTGCCGCCAGCGGCCGGCACCGATGTCGTCCTCGGCGTCCGGCCTGAGCATTTCTTCGATGCCGGCCAGGGCGATTGCGACATCGCCGTCAAGGCCGATGTCGCCGAGCACCTCGGATCGGTGAGCTATGTCTATGCCAATGCAGGGGCCAATGCCGGGGCAAATATCGGGGCAAATACCGGGCAAGAGGAACTGATCATCGAGCGCGAGGCATCGCGGCATCGGGCGAACGGCGACCATTTGGTGGTGTCGATCAAGGCCGGCCGGTCGCTGCTCTTCGACACCACCGGCGCACGCATTCGCTAGAGGATGATCTCCGAGAACCGGTTCCCGGCTATCGGCATCATGCTCGAAAAAACAGCGCCAAGCTTTCTTTGCCCGATCGCGGTGCGTGGCGGCGACCTCAAGGAGATTTGAAATGAATTCCGAATCGAGAAAAATTCGCTGGGGCATTCTCGGGCCCGGCAACATCGCCAAGGCCTTTGCCGGCGGCGTGGCGCATTCGCGCACCGGCACGCTTGCCGCGATCGGCGCACGCAATCCCGGCAAGGCCGGCCTCGCCGAGAACTTCCCCGGGGCTCGCATCCTCGACGGCTACGACGCATTGCTCAGCGATCCCGAGAGCGATGCGATCTACATTTCGACGCCGCACCCAACCCATGCCGAATGGGCGATCAAGGCGGCCGAGGCGGGAAAGCACGTGCTTTGCGAAAAGCCGATGGGGCTGACCGCCTTCGAGGCCGACGCGATGATCCATGCCGCGCGCAAGGCCGGCACGTTTTTAGGCGAAGCCTTCATGTACCGGCTGCATCCGCAAACGCTGAAGCTGGTCGAGCTGGTCAAGTCCGGCGCAATCGGCGACATCAGGATGATCAAGTCGAGCTTCGGCTTCGCCATGCCGGGCTTCATGCCGGAGCACCGGCTCTATGCCAACGATCTCGCCGGCGGCGGCATTTTGGATGTCGGCGGCTATCCCGTCTCGATGGCGCGGCTGATTGCCGGAGCGGCGGTCGGAAAGCCTTTCGCCGAGCCGGACAAGGTGGTCGGCGCGGCGCATCTCGGCCAGTCCGGCGTCGACGAGTGGGCTTCGGCGCTGCTGCATTTCCCGGATGGCATCGTCGCCGAAGTCTCGTGCAGCATTTCGCTGGCGCAGGACAATGTGCTGCGCATCGTTGGCACCAAGGGCCGCATAGAGGTCGCGGATTTCTGGTACGCTGGCGGCAAGGAAGGCGGCACCGGCGAAATTCGCATCATCCGGCCCGGCCCGGACGGTAACCAGGTGATCGAGGTCAAGGAGGACCGCTGGCTTTACGCATTCGAGGTCGACGCCGCGGGTGAGGCGATCCTGGCGGGGAAACAGGAGCTTGCCTGGCCGGGCATGGGCTGGGCCGACAGTCTCGGCAATCTGCGCGTGCTCGACAAATGGCGCGCCGCGGTCGGGCTCGAATACGAGATCGAGAAGCCGGCAAAACGCTTCAACACGATCTCTGGCCGGCCGTTGCGTTCAGGCGGCACCGCCATCCGCAAGCGCGAAATTCCGGGCTTGCGGCGACCGGCCTCATGCCTGGCGCTCGGCTTTGAGGATTTCCGCACCTTCTCCTCGGGCGCAATCCTGCTCGACGGCTTTTTCGAGGCCGGCGGCAATCTGTTCGACACCGGCTATGTCTACGGCGCCGGCTACACCGAGGCGCTACTCGGCAATTGGCTGCAGAACCGCGGCGTGCGCGAGCAATCGGTGGTCATCGGCAAGGGCGCACACTCCCCGCTCTGCTATCCCGACGTGATCGGCAAGCAGCTCGCCCAGTCGCTCGACCGGCTGCAGAGCGACTATGTCGATATCTATTTCATGCACCGTGACAATCCGGATGTGCCGGTCGACGAATTCGTCGATGCCATGGACCAGGAGGCCAGGGCCGGCCGTATTCGCGGCCCGTTCGGCGGCTCGAACTGGACAAGGGAACGCATGGACGCGGCGATTGCCTATGCCGAGCGCACCGGCAAGCAGAAGCCCGGCGCACTATCGAACAATTTTTCGCTGGCCGAGATGCTGGACCCGATCTGGGCCGGTTGTGTCACCTCGTCCAGCGACGAATGGAAAGCCTGGCTGATTGCCCGGCAGATGCCGAATTTCGCCTGGTCGAGCCAAGGGCGGGGTTTCTTCACCGACCGCGCCGGGCGCGACAAGCGCGACAATGAAGAGCTTGTCCGGGTCTGGTACTCGGACAGGAATTTCGGCCGCCGCGACCGGGCCATCGAGCTTGCCGACAGGCTGGGCAAGAGCCCAATCCACGTCGCGCTCGCCTATGTCCTGGCGCAACCCTTTCCGTCCGTTCCGCTGATTGGCCCGCGCACCCTCGGCGAACTTGAGGACAGTCTGCAAGCGCTCGACATCTCGCTTTCGCCTGACGATCTCGAGTGGTTGGACAGCGGTTCCGAGCGGCGCCGGGCGCAACGCGGGGGCTGATTCGAGGGAAGAAAAACAAGCGTCGCATTCCTTCGCGCCCCCCTCTGCCTTGCCAGGGATCTCCCCCTCAAGGGGAGATTGGACGTCACTTCGGATTTCGCCAATCTCCAAGGTTGCCGAGCGAGCGTTTTCCGAGAAGCTGCCAATCTCTCCCCTTGAGGGGGAGATCCCTGGCAAGGCAGAGGGGGGCGCTGTCCCGCCGAGGCCGAAAGCCTTCGTTCCCGTAACGTCAGGCCATCAACGATCGATCCGCGTCGACAGGATGATCGACGACGACGTCCGCTCGACGCCGTCCATGGCGCCGATCTCATCGAGCAGCGTATCGAGATCCCTGATCGACGGTGCGTCGACGATGACGATCATGTCGAAATTGCCGCTTACCGAATGCAGCGTCCGCACCGGCGCCAAATCCCGCAGGCTGCGCACCACCTTGTCGGCAAGCTTGGGCGTGACGGTGAGCAGGACATGCGCCCGCACCAGTCCCTGTTCGTAATCCGGCGCCAGCCTGACGCCGTAGCCGGTGATAATGCCGCGCTGTTCCAGCCGCTCGATCCGGCTTTGCACGGTCGTTCGCGATACGCCGAGCCGCCGCGCCAGTTCGGCCGTCGAGGCGCGCGCGTTGGTGCGCAGCAGGGAGAGTAGGGCTTGTTCGGCATCGCTGAGCATTTCGACGAACCTCGTCGGCATATTGATCAAAGATGGGCTTCGTTCAGATAGATTCCACACTTCCTTTCGACAGGCAAGCTGCGATTCTGTCGTCACAATCAACTCTTTGGGCGAGGAACCGGTCATGAAGAAAATCATTGTAGTCGGCGCCGGCAAGATCGGCTCGACCATTGCCGAGATGCTTGCTGCTACGGGCGACTATCAAGTCACCCTCGTCGACCGCTCGGCGGCGCAGCTCAGCTCGGCCGAACTGCCGGCGACGGTTGCCACGCTCGAACTCGACATCGAGGCTGCCGGCACCCTCGAGGCGGCCCTGGCCGGCAAGTTCGCGGTGCTCAGCGCAGCACCCTTCCATCTGACCACGCGCATCGCCGAAGCGGCGGCCAGCGCCGGCGTCCACTATCTCGACCTGACCGAGGATGTCGTCAGCACCAGGCGCGTCAAGCAGCTGGCGCGCTCCGGCAACAGCGCCTTCATTCCGCAATGCGGGCTGGCGCCGGGCTTCATCTCGATCGTCGCCAACGATCTCGCCAGCCGCTTCGACACGCTAGAAAGCGTACGCATGCGGGTCGGCGCGCTGCCGCAATACCCGTCGAATGCGCTGAACTACAATTTGACCTGGAGCACGGACGGCGTCATCAACGAATATTGCGAGCCCTGCGAGGCCATCGTCGAAGGCGAGCTGGTCGAGGTGCCGCCGCTCGAGGAGCGCGAGGAATTCTCGCTCGACGGCGTCACCTACGAGGCGTTCAACACTTCCGGTGGTCTCGGCACGCTGGCCGAAACGCTGAAGGGCAAGGTGCGCACGCTGAACTACCGCACCATCCGCTACCCCGGCCACGCCGCGATCATGAAGGCGCTGCTCAACGACCTCGGCCTGCGCCACCGCCGCGACGTGCTGAAGGACATCTTTGAAAGCGCTTTGCCGGCAACGCTGCAGGACGTGGTCATCGTCTTCGTCACTGTCAGCGGCCGCAAGAACGGCCGCTTGTTGCAGGAGACCTATGCCAACAAGATCTACAGCAAGCGTGTCGGCGAGACCGTGCGCAGCGCCATCCAGATCACTACCGCGTCAGCCATCTGCGCCGTGCTCGACATGCTGGCCGACGGAACCTTGCCGGCAAAGGGCTTCATCAAGCAGGAAGACATCGCGCTCGACGCCTTCCTCGCCAACCGCTTCGGTCATGCCTATGCGCAGCACGAAATGGTGAGCCGGCTGGCGAGCTGACGCTTCGGGAATGCTTTAAGCCAAGGGTTGGCGATCCTTCGCGCCCCCCTCTGCCCTGCCGGGCATCTCCCCCACGAGGGGGAGATTGGCAGCTTCGGCGTTCGCCAACTCCTGCAAACTTGGAAAATTGACGAAACCGGCGGTGATAGCCGATCTCCCCCCTCGTTGGGGGAGATGTCAGGCAGGACAGTGGGGGCGCTGTCCTGCCGGCATCAAAGGTTTCTGCACCGTCGCAATGTCAAATATGCAGCGCGTGGCCGAGCGCTTTCAGCGCCGCTTCCTGAAACGCCTCGCCCTGAGTCGGGTGGGCGTGGATGGTGCCGGCGATATCCTCCAGCCTCGCGCCCATTTCCAGAGCTAGGCCGAAGGCTGTCGACAGCTCCGACACGCCCTGCCCGACCGCCTGGATGCCGAGCACCAGATGGTTGTCGGCGCGCGCAACGACTCGGACAAAACCGTCCTCGCCAAGCTTGGTCATGGCGCGGCCATTGGCGGTAAAGGGAAACAGCCCGACCTTGATCTCGCCGCCGAGGCCTTTTGCCTCTTCCGGCGACAGGCCGGCGGTGACCAGCTCCGGATCGGTGAAGCAGATTGCGGGAATTGAGCGCTTGTCCCAGCTGCGCTTGTGGCCGGCGACGATCTCGGCGACCATTTCGCCTTGCGCCATCGCCCGGTGCGCCAGCATCGGCTCGCCGGTGACGTCGCCAACGGCAAAGATGCCGCGCATCGATGTGCGGCACTGGTCGTCGATGCGGATGAATTTCCCCGCCCGGTCGAGGTCGATCTGTTCGAGGCCCCAGCCTTCGATCACCGGCCTGCGCCCGACCGTAACCAGGATCTTCTCGGCAGCGATCTTGCCATTCTTGCCGGTGGCCGTTTCGACCAGCAGCGCATCGCGCTTGGTCGACAGCCCCTTGGCCTTGGCGTTCACGAGCACCTCGATGCCGAGCTCGGCGAGCCGCTTCACCACCGGCCGGGTCAGCTCGGCATCATATTGCGCCAGCACCCGCGGCAAGGCCTCGACCACGGTCACCCTGGCGCCCATCTTGGCAAAGGCGATGCCGAGCTCAAGCCCGATATAGCCGCCACCGACGACGGCAAGCCTTTCCGGCACTTCGCTCAGCGCCAGTGCTTCGGTGGACGAGATCACCGGCCCGCCGAACGGCACGGATGGCAGCTCGACGGACGCCGACCCGGTCGCGATCACCACCGTCTCGGCACGGATCACCTGCACCCCGGTCTCGGTCTCGACCTCGACGGTCTTGCCGTCGCGGAATTTCGCCCAGCCGTGCACGGTCTTGACCCCGACCTTCTTGAGCAGGCCGGCAACACCGCTGTTCAGCCGGCTAACGATGCCGTCCTTCCAGGCGACAGCCGTGGCGAGGTCAAGCGATGGCGCCGCGGTCCTGATGCCGAGCGGGCTCTGGCCGCAGGCCATATGCGACACCTTCTCGAACTCCTCGGCCGCATGGATCAGCGCCTTGGACGGGATGCAGCCGACGTTCAGGCAGGTGCCGCCCGGTTTGCCGAATTCGACGATAACCGTGTCGATGCCGAGCTGGCCGGCGCGGATGGCGCAGACATAGCCACCGGGACCGGCGCCGATGACGAGCAGCTTGCAGGAGATTTCCTTCATATCGTGCCCCTAATTCATTGCCGCACTCGATACTGCTCGGAAAGAACGCCCAGTGGCGATCCTTCGCGCCCCCTCTGTCCTGCCGGACATCTCCCCCACTCGGGGGAGATTGGCAGCTTCCCCGCTCCGCCAACTCCTCCAATGGTAGAGATTGGCGAAAGCCGAAGTGACGTCCAATTTCCCCCCAAGTGGGGGAGATGCCTGGCAAGGCAGAGGGGGGCGCTGTCCCGCCATCATCTCGATCGTCCCACTCTAATCCACAAAGATCAGCGCTGGAGTTTCCAGCAGCGTCTTGATGCGCTGGATGAAGACGGCGGCATCCCAGCCGTCGATGACGCGATGGTCGAAGCTGGAGGACAGGTTCATCATCTTGCGCGGGATGAATTGCGTGCCGTCCCACACCGGCCGCACCATCATCTTGTTGACGCCGACGATCGCCACCTCCGGATGATTGATCACCGGCGTCGTCGCCACGCCGCCCATGGCGCCGAGCGAAGTGATGGTGATGGTCGATCCCGAAAGCTCGTCCCTCGTCGCCGTGCCAGATCTCGCCGCCTCGGCAAGCCGGTTGACCTCGGCGCCGCACTCCCAGACGTCGCGCGCCTCGGCGTGCTTGACCACCGGCACCACCAGGCCCGATGGCGTTTGCGCGGCGATGCCGATATGGACGCCGCCATGCTGGTGGATGATGCCCGCCTCGTCGTCGAACAGCGCGTTGATATTGGGCTGGTCGGCAATCGCCTTGACCATCGCCCGCATCAGGAACGGCAGCAGCGTCAGCTTCGGCCGCTCTGCGCCGGCCCGCTTCTCCTTGTTGAGTGCGGTGCGCAATTCCTCCAGCGCGGTGACGTCGATCTCCTCGACATAGGTGATGTGCGGGATGCGCGACTTGGCCAGCGCCATCTTCTCGGCGATCTTGCGCCTGAGCCCGATGACCTTGATGTCCTCGACCGCCTCGTTGCGGGCAAGGCCGGATATTTTTGCGAGCTGTGGCCCGCGCGCCAGAAAGGCGTCGATATCCTCGTGCCGGATGCGGCCGGCCGGGCCGGAGCCTACGACCTGCCTGAGATCGATCCCAGCCTCTTTTGCCCTGAGCCGGACGGCGGGCGAGGCCAGCGGCTTTTCACCTTCGGGGCGTGGCGCAGTGGAAACGTCGGGCCGCGCAGAATTCTTCGGCGTGACCGGAGGCGGCGCGGGTTTCGCGGGTGCCTCGGCGACATTTGGCGACGCTTCGGGAGCTGGGGGAGCAGTCTCGGGCTTGGCGGCTGCCGGCTTAGCCGCCGGTCCTTCGGCTTTCCCCGCCTTTTCTACCTTGCCGGTCTCCGGCCCGACATTGCCTTCGCCAGCCACCTTCAAACGGACGATTGGCGAGCCGATCGCTACCGTGTCGCCGATTTCGGCGCCGAGCCAGAGGATCTCGCCATCGACGGGCGAGGGGATTTCGACCGTCGCCTTGTCGGTCATCACCGCGGCCAGCACAGTGTCTTCGCGGACAAGATCGCCGACCTTGACCTGCCATTCGACGAGCTCGGCCTCGGCGACGCCTTCGCCGACATCGGGCAGCTTGATCACATATTCGCCCATCTCGAACCTAAGCCTCCATCGTTTCAAGCAGGGCGCGGCCGACCCGGGCCGGACCGGGAAAATAATCCCACTCCTGAGCGTGCGGATAGGGCGTGTCCCAGCCGGCAACCCGCGCCACCGGCGCTTCCAGGTGATAGAAGCAGTGCTCCTGCACCAGCGCCGAAAGCTCGGCGCCAAATCCGGACGTCAGCGTCGCCTCGTGCACGACCACGCAGCGCCCGGTCTTGTTGACCGAGGCAATGATCGTCTCGAGATCGAGCGGCAACAACGTCCTGAGATCAATGATCTCGGCATCGATGCCGGTCTCCTCGGCAGCCGCCTGGGCGACATAGACCATCGTGCCATAGGCAAGCACGGTCACCGCCGCGCCCGGCCGGCGGATGACCGCCTTGCCGAGCGCGATCGTGTAGTGGCCATCGGCGACCTCGCCGAGCTCATGTTTCGACCACGGCGTCACCGGCTGCTCGTGGTGGCCGTCGAAGGGGCCGTTGTAGAGCCGCTTCGGCTCCAGGAAGATCACCGGATCAGGATCCTCTATCGCCGCGATCAAAAGCCCCTTGGCGTCGTGCGGGTTGGACGGCACGACGACCTTCAGGCCGGAGACGTGGGTGAACAGCGCTTCCGGGCTCTGGCTGTGGGTCTGGCCGCCGAAGATGCCGCCGCCGGTTGGCATCCTGACCACGATCGGGCAGGTGAAATCGCCGTTCGAACGGTAGCGCAGCCGCGCCGCCTCGGAGACGATCTGGTCGTAAGCCGGATAGACGTAGTCGGCAAACTGCACCTCGACACATGGCTTCAGGCCATAGGCGGCCATGCCGATGGCCGAGCCGACGATGCCGGATTCGCTGATCGGGGCATCGAAGCAGCGGCTCTTGCCGTATTTGGCCTGCAGGCCTTGCGTGCAGCGGAAGACGCCGCCGAAGAAGCCGACATCCTCGCCGAACACGATAACGCGTTCGTCGCGCGCCATCGACACGTCCATGGCGTCGCGGATCGCCTCGATCATGGTCCGTCTTGGCATGGTCAGACCCCCGCCTGCTGGCGCTGGCGCCTGAGATGCGGCGGCATTTCAGCATAGACGCCTTCGAACATGTCGCGCGTCGAGGGTTTGCCGCCGGCGTGCAGTGTGCCGTGCCGCTCCGCCTCCCTCTGCGCCGCGATCACCGTTTCGAGGATTTCCGCTTCGGCCTGGGCATGGCGTTCGTCCGACCAGACGCTGCGCTGGATGAGATGGTTCTTCAGCCTGACGATCGGATCGCCGAGCGGCCACGCGTCGGATTCGGCTTTCGGCCGGTAGGCGGAAGGATCGTCGGAGCTCGAATGTGCGCCGACACGGTAGGTGACGTATTCGATCAGCGTCGGCCCGAGATTCCGGCGCGCACGCTCGGCTGCCCATTTGGCGACAGCATGGACGGCAAGATAGTCGTTGCCGTCGACGCGAAGCGCCGGGATGCCGAATCCGAGACCACGGGCGGCGAAGGTGCCGGCGCCGCCGCGCGCGATGCCCTGGAAGGTCGAGATCGCCCACTGGTTGTTGACGACGTTGAGCACGACCGGCGCCTTGTAGGTCGAAGCGAAGACCAGCGCCGAATGGAAATCGGACTCCGCGGTCGAACCGTCGCCGATCCAGGCCGCCGCGATCTTCGAATCGTTGCTGATCGCCGAAGCCATCGCCCAGCCGACGGCCTGGATATATTGCGTCGCCAGATTGCCGGAGATCGAGAAGAAGCCATGCTCCTTCGACGAATACATGATCGGCAGTTGCCTGCCCCGCAGCGGATCGGCCTCATTCGAATAGATCTGGTTCATCATCGTGACCATCGGATAGCCGTCGGCGATGAGCAGTCCTGCCTGCCGATAAGTTGGAAAGTTCATGTCTCCCGGCGCCAGCGCCTTGCGGAAGGCGCAGCTTACCGCCTCTTCGCCGAGGTGCTGCATGTAGAAGGAGGTCTTGCCCTGGCGCTGCGCCATCTGCATGCGCGCGTCGAAGGTGCGCAGCGTCATCATGTGGCGCAGCCCTTCCAGCAATTCGTCGTCGGAAAGCAGGCCGGCCCAGGGTCCGACGGCCTCGCCGGCGCGGTTCAGGACGCGGATGATCGAGAACGCCATGTCGCGAATGTCACGCGGATCGACATCGATCTCGGGACGCGGCACCGAGCCGGCTTTGGGGATGGCAACGTTCGAGAAGTCGGGAGTGCCGCCCGGCCGCACTTCCGGTTCTGGAACATGGAAGCGCAACATTCCAGCATCGGCCATGACCTTGATCCTCCAATGTTGCCCGTAGGATATTTGCACATCTGCGCCGCCAGACCAGTGCCAATTCGTGGGTCGCACTTCAGATTGAAATGCCCCCGGACGGTGTCAGCCTCGCCTTCGCCGCTGGGTAAAATGCAGACAAGCGCTCGAAATTTCCTGTCTAACTTCTGCCGCGCTGCGCAATTTGGGACAAGACTACGCCAGGTTTTCCGCCAGATAAGGCAATTCGCGCCGGCGTGTTGAGATCCAGGTCAGGCCAAGCCGGAGACGGGTGCGCAACGGGATCGCCGCGCTCTGGTCCAGGTGGTTGCTTGTGCGTCAGCCTGGCAGTTTGCATGCGCCCGTTCACCCGGCGCCCGCATCATGCTAACCAGCAGAAATGGCACAGAAGAAAGCTTATGAGGTCGATTCGTGGCTGGCGCGGCCGGACCCGCGCATCTCGATCGTGCTGCTTTATGGTCCCGATCGCGGGCTGGTCGCCGAGCGGGCGCGGGCCTTCGTTGCGAAGACCGGCCTGCCGCTCGACGATCCGTTCTCGGTGGTCAGGCTGGACGGTTCGGAAGTCGACCGCGACGAGGGCCGCCTGCTCGACGAGGCGCGGACCGTGCCGATGTTCTCGGACCGGCGCCTGCTGTGGGTGCGCAATGCCAGCGGCCAGAAGGCGCTTGCCGACGACGTCAAGGCGCTGACCGCCGAGCCCGCGCGGGATGCGATCATTCTCATCGAGGCCGGCGACCTGAAGAAGGGCGTTGGACTGCGGGCCGTCGTCGAGGCGGCCGACAATGCCATGGCGCTGCCGTGCTACGTCGACGAGGCCAGGGACATCGACACGGTCATCGATGACGAACTGAGCAAGGCCGGCATGTCGATGACACCAGAGGCCAGGCAGGCATTGCGCCGCAATCTCGGCGGCGACCGGCTGGCTTCGCGCGGCGAGATTGAAAAGCTGGTGCTCTATTCCAACGGCCAGAAGGAAATCGGACTGGAAGACGTCAAGGCGACATCGGGCGACGTTTCCGGCCTGTCCTTCGACGCTGCCGTCGACGCCCTGCTCGAAGGCAGGATCAGCGACTTCGACGCCGCCTTCACCCGCCATTGTCAGTCCGGCGGCCAGCCCTTCCTGGTGCTGTCGGCCGCAATGCGCCAATTGCAAACGATCCAGGCCCTGCGCG
Organism: Mesorhizobium sp. M00.F.Ca.ET.216.01.1.1; assembly: GCF_004010325.2. Classification (GTDB taxonomy): domain Bacteria; phylum Pseudomonadota; class Alphaproteobacteria; order Rhizobiales; family Rhizobiaceae; genus Mesorhizobium. The sequence goes on along the minus strand of NZ_SADR02000020.1, from coordinate 91,956 downwards.
GCTTGATGGAGGCCGGCGGCCGCAACGCCGCGGCGGTCGTTGCCGCAGCTCGCCCGCCAGTTTTTTTCTCGCGGCGAAAGCTGGTGGAAAAGGCGCTCGAACGCTGGAATGTCGAGGCGCTCGGCCGCGCCTTGTCCAGGTTGCAGGCGGCGGTCCTGCAGACCCGGCGAAGGCCGGACCTATCTGTCGCGCTGGCACGGCAAGCGCTGCTCGGCATTGCGGTAGAGAGCAATCGGCTGGCGCAGAGGTAGGAGAATTGCCAATCTCCCCCCTTGTGGCGGAGATGTCCGGCGCGCTGTCCCTCCAACTTCTCAGTCGATCGCGATGACACCTTCGGCATGCTTCCGGCTGGTCGTGGTCGGCATTCCCTCGCGCCCCCGGCCCCCCAATCGATCGCAATTGCGCCCTCAAGCACGATTCACGGTGGGTCGCGGGTGAACGAGGCTTGCGTTCCTTCGCGCCCCCCTCTGCCCTGCCGGGCATCTCCCCCACGAGGGAGGAGATTGGCAGCTTTGCCCGCAGCGCCCTCCTTGCAACACCGGTGATTGGCGAAACCGTCGATGAGAGCGCCCTTCTCCCCGTCACTGGACGGGGAGAAGATATCGGCAGGCAGGTGAGGGGCAGCGCCAGCTAGAACAAGTGACCATGAATGGCTTACACGTGAAACGATTGTCTTTAGGCCCGCCCGGAAGTTCGTAGGCGACTTTAGTTTGCCGACTAATGTGTCGAGCCGGGCCTACCGCTCTTGCTTCAACCGGCGGCAGAGCTCGTCGAGCTGGTCCAGCGTCCGATAGGCGACGCGGAGCACGCCGCCGCGCTCCTTGTGCTCGATCGTGACAATCATACCGATCGTGTCGGTCATCAGTTTTTCCAACGCCAGCGTGTCGGCGTCTTTTTCTGGCGGGCTCGCCGGTGGCCGTGCAGTCTTTGCAGTACGGCCGGCCGGCATCTGTGCCAGCGCCTCGGCCTGGCGCACCGAAAGCCCGTCCTCGACGATGCGTTTGGCGAGGCCGGCCGGATCCTCGGCCGTGACCAATGTGCGGGCGTGGCCGGCCGACAGCGCGCCGTCGACCAGCATGTCGCGAATGACGTCGGGCAGCTTCAACAGCCTCAGCGTATTGGCGACATGGCTGCGGCTCTTGCCGATCACCTGGCCGAGATCGGCCTGGGTATAGCCATGCTCGTCGATCAGTTGCTGGTAGCCGAGCGCTTCCTCGACCGGGTTGAGGTCGGTGCGCTGGACGTTCTCGATGATCGCCAGTTCCAGCGCCGTGCGATCGTTGACATCGCGCACAATGATCGGGATCTCGGTCAGCCCGGCGCGCTGCGCCGCGCGCCAGCGCCGTTCGCCGGCAATGATCTCGTAGCGGCCGGGCAGTTTCGGCGACGGCCGCGCCACCACCGGCTGCACCACGCCATGTTCGCGGATCGACTGCGCCAGGTCGGTAAGGTCGGCGTCGCCAAAATGCCGACGCGGGTTTTTCGGGTTCGGGCTGAGGAATTCGATCGGCACCTTGCCGTCCGCAGTCAGGCTCTGCTTTTCCGGCGCGGCTGGACGATCGATTTCGCCGATCAGCGCCGCCAGTCCCCGTCCCAGTCTTTTTCTTGAAAGGTCTTCACTCATCGTCTGTCCAGATCGTTTCGGTATCGAATCGGCTTCTTGTCATCATGCATGTCGTTGTCCCAAAACCGATTCCACTTTTGGGCGACTGCATCAAGCGGCGCGCAGCTTGCGCTCGCGGCGGATCACTTCGGAGGCAAGCTGAAGATAGGCCTGGCTGCCTGAGCATTTGAGGTCATAGAGGATCGCCGGCTTGCCGTAGGACGGCGCCTCGGACACGCGGACATTGCGCGGAATGACGGTCTCATAAACCTTGTCGCCCATATGCGCCCGCACATCCTGCACCACCTGGTTGGCGAGGTTGTTGCGCCCGTCGAACATGGTCAGCACGATGCCCTGGATGGTCAGCTCGGGATTGATGGAGCGGCGCACCTGCTCGACGGTCTCCAGCAGCTGGCTCAAGCCCTCGAGGGCAAAGAACTCGCATTGCAGCGGCACCAGCACCGAATCGGCCGCGGCCATCGAGTTCAGCGTCAACAGATTGAGCGACGGCGGGCAATCGATCAGCACATAGCCGAACTCGGCCGACCGCTCGGCCGAGGCGCGCAAGGCGTTGCGCAGCCGCAGAACCCGGTCCGGCGCCGAGGCGATTTCCATCTCGATGCCGAGCAGATCGAGCGTCGATGGCACGATCGACAGGCCGGGCACCGCCGTCGGGATCGCCGCCGCTTCCAGGTCGAGCTCGCCGGTCAGCACATCATAGGACGAAACGGTGCGGTCGCGCCGGTCGATGCCCAGACCGGTACTGGCATTGCCTTGCGGATCGAGGTCGACGATCAGCACCCGCTCGCCAATGGCCGCCAGCGCCGTGGCCAGATTGATGGCGGTCGTCGTCTTGCCAACACCGCCCTTCTGATTGGCTACGGTGATGATTCGAGGTCCAGTCTTCATCATGGGTCTATGCCAGAAGTTCATTCCGAGGTCGCCGGGCGCAGGTCAGACAGTTCGAGGATGACCCCATGCGGGTCGGTCATGCTCGAATGTTCTACCAGATCGAAGGTCCATCGGTGAGCGCTTTCTTCCACCTCGGCGCGGTAATCCCGGCCTTTATGAAACAGGCCGCGAGCCCCGTTGGTCAGCCACGGCGCCGACAGCTCAAGCAGGGCCGGAAGCGAGGCAAGCGCTCTGGCGGTGACGATTTGCGGCGCCGAAACAAGCGGATAGCTGTCGTCGATGCGCCGCGCAATGATGCGCGCCGGTAATCCGAATTGCCCGACGACCGCCTGCAGGAACGATGCCTTTTTCCGGTTGCTTTCAACCAGATCGATGCTGGCGCCATCGCGTTCGGCAAGCAGGAAGGCGAGAATCAGGCCGGGAAAACCGCCACCGGAGCCGAGGTCGACCCAACGCCTGGCGTCCGGCTTGATTCGCGCAAGCTGGGCGCTGTCCAGGATATGACGGCGCCAGACATCGTCCAGCGTCGATTGCGCCGCAAGGTTTATCCGGCGGTTCCATTTCTGGAAAACCCGCTCGAACTCGACCAGGCGATCAAATGTTTCACGTGAAACCGGACCGGCCGCCTCCTGCAGGCTCGCCCACGAGGCAGCGCTCACGCAACAGCCCTTTGCGCAGCGGCCTCGGCGTTGCGGACATGCGCGACGATGATGGCAAGCGCCGCCGGCGTCATGCCTTCCATGCGCTGTGCGTCCGCGATGGAGCGCGGCTGGCGCGCCAGCATCTTTTGCTTCAGCTCGTTGGACAGGCCGGGAACGTTGGCAAAGTCGAGCGATTCGGGAATCAAGCGGCTCTCTTCAACCCTCATCTGCGCGGCATCCGCCTGCTGCCGATCGAGATAAACCGAATATTTCGCTTCCGTTTCGAGGCGTTCGGCTGTCCTGGCGTCGATTGCCGCGAACTCCGGCTCGATTCGGGCGAGCCACGCAATGTCGACGCCCGGATAGGCCAGTAATTCGTAAGCAGAGCGGCGCACGCCGTCCCGGTTGACCTCAAGCCCATGACGCGCAGCCTGGTTGGGCGTCGTGGTGGTGCCAAGCGCCAGCACCCGCGCCTTCTCAAGGTCTTGCATGACATTGTTGAACCGTTGCATTCGCTGTGGCGATGCGACCTCCAGCTTCATGGCCAGCGGCGTCAGCCGCTCATCGGCATTGTCGGCGCGCAGCGACAGCCGGAACTCGGCGCGTGAGGTGAACATGCGGTAGGGCTCGCTGATGCCGCGGCTGGTCAGATCGTCGACCATCACACCGATATAGGCCTCGGTGCGGCTGAGCACGATCTGCTCGCTTGCCGAGGCCTTGCGCGCAGCGTTGAGGCCGGCGAGCAGCCCTTGCGCGCCCGCCTCTTCGTAACCGGTTGTGCCGTTGATCTGCCCGGCAAGGAAAAGCCCGCCGATCCGCTTGGTTTCCAGCGTCGGCTCAAGCTCGCGTGGATCGACGTGATCATATTCGATGGCATAGCCAGGCTGCAGCATGGTTGCATGCTCCAGCCCCGGAATGGTCTTCAGCATGGCGAGCTGCACGTCCTCTGGCAGCGAGGTCGAAATGCCGTTCGGGTACACGGTGTCGTCGTCGAGGCCTTCCGGCTCCAGGAAGATCTGGTGGCCCTCGCGGTCGCCGAACTTGACGATCTTGTCCTCGATCGACGGGCAGTAACGCGGCCCGATGCCTTCGATCGACCCAGAATACATGGCGGACCGACCGAGATTGGCGCGGATCAGCTCGTGCGTGGCACCAGTGGTGCGCGTAATGCCGCAGTTGATCTGCGGGTTCTCAACGCGATCGGTCAGCAGCGAGAACGGCACCGGATCCTCGTCCCCCGCCTGGCTCTCCAGCGACGCCCAGTCGATGGTGCGGCCATCCAGCCGCGGCGGTGTGCCGGTCTTCAGCCGGCCAAGCTTGAAGCCGGCCCGCGCCATGGTGGCCGACAGGCCGAGACTGGCCTGCTCGTTCATGCGGCCGGCGACGATTTTCTTCTCGCCGATATGGATCAGCCCGCGCAGGAAGGTTCCGGTGGTCAGCACCACGGCGCCGCAGGCAAGCCTTCGGTCACCAGCCAGCAGCACCGCCGTCACACGCCCGCTGTCGATCTCGAGATCCAGCACCTCGCCTTCGATCACATCCAGGTCAGCCTGCTTGCGAATCGCAGCCTGCATCGCCTGCCGGTACAGCTTGCGGTCGGCTTGCGCACGCGGGCCACGGACTGCGGGGCCCTTGCGGCGGTTTAGCAGGCGGAACTGGATGCCGGCCGCATCGGCGACGCGGCCCATCAGCCCGTCCATGGCGTCGATCTCGCGAACCAGATGCCCCTTGCCGAGACCGCCGATCGCCGGATTGCACGACATCACGCCGATCGTGTCGAAGCGCAGCGTCACCAGCGCCGTCCTGGCGCCGGCGCGCGCGGCAGCGCTGGCAGCCTCGCAGCCGGCATGGCCGCCGCCCACCACAACCACATCATAACGATCGGTCATTCTGTTATCCCAAGTTCAATCCGCCGACACATGTGCCCGTCAGCATCCGCTGTCAAGAACAGGGACACGTGGCAGGATAGTCGCCCCGTTAATACTATTGATGTCGACCTCTTGTGGAGGTGACCGCCTATCGATATCGGCGCTGCCCCTCCAACGCCCGGAGAGCGAGAACTGAAGCGACTGTCCGACGATTGGTTTCACGTGAAACAATAATTTCCGACACCAGCACATCATGTTTCACGTGAATCACCGCAGGCCGACCCTGCCCCGCAATGTTTCACGTGAGTCATTTCCCGATGCAGAACTGCGAGAAGATGACGTCCAGCATATCCTCGACGCCGACGGCGCCGACGATTCGGCCGAGCCGGTCTGCAGCCAAGCGCAGTTCCTCCGCCCGCAATTCCTGCCCTCTCTCGTCTTGCTTGGCTGCGGCAAGCAGGAAACCTCTCGTCTCATTGAGGATCTCGACGTGCCGAAGCCGCGACGGCAGGATATCGCCGACCTGGCCGATCTGACCGGTGGCGCGCCGGCCGATCTCTTCCAGCAGCTCTGCCAGGCCCGTTCCGTCCCTGGTCGAGATCACAAAATCGTACCGCGCTGCAAGCGAGGCTGCTTGCGGCTTGCCTTGCAGCAGATCGAACTTGGTCCCGATCCTCAAAGCCGGGATGTCGGCCGGCATCGCGCCGACCGCGGCCGGATCCAGCATATCCTCCAACAGCAGCAACAGGTCGGCGCTGTGTGCTTTCGTTCGGGCCTTCTCGATGCCGATCGCCTCCACCTTCCCGGGTCCCTCGCGCAGGCCGGCGGTGTCCACCACTCTTACCCGCAACCCCTTGAGATCCAGCACCACTTCGAGCAGATCCCTGGTTGTGCCGGGTTCATCCGTGACGATTGCAGCATCGCGTCGCGCCAGCGCGTTGAACAGGCTCGACTTCCCGGCATTCGGCGCCCCGAGGATGACGACCTCGAACCCGTCGCGGATGATTTCGGCCGCGCGGAACCCATCGACATGGCGCTCGATCTCGCCGATCATCGCCCGCACGTCCGCCCAGACCGTGTCTGCGACGGAACCGGGCACGTCGTCCTCGTCGGCAAAATCGATCTCTGCCTCGATCATCGCCCGCGCATGGATAAGCCGCCGGCGCCAGCCTAGATAGAGTTCGCTCTGCACGCCTTCGGCGTTCCGTATCGCAAAGCGCCGCTGCGCTTCCGTCTCGGCATTGACCAGGTCCGCCAGCGCCTCGGTCTCGACCAGATCGACCTTGCCGTTGAGGAAGGCGCGGCGGGTGAATTCGCCCGGCTCCGCATGCCTGACGCCGTCAAAGTCGGCAATCGTTTCCAGCATCTTCGCCACCACGGCCCGCCCGCCATGGACATGGAACTCGGCGACATCCTCGCCGGTAAAGCTGGCGGGGCCGGCAAAGAAGACGACCAGGCCGCTGTCGAGCACCGATCCGTCCGGCGCCCTGAACTTGCGACAGGTCGCGACGCGGTCCGGGACCGTCGAACCGGCGATCGTTTCGACCACGAATCGACTTTGGCGGCCCGAAATGCGGATAACGGCAACGCCGGCCGGCAGGCGCCCGCTGGAAAGCGCAACGATGGATTCACTGAATAGCATTGCCCGCTCTGCCGAATGCTCTAGCTTCGCCTGTTCTATCTCGTTTTAACGGAGCCGCTTACCGTGACCTTGCCTCCGCGCAATTTGCTTGCCGAAGAAGCCAGCCCCTATTTGCAGCAGCATAGCGGCAATCCGGTGCACTGGCGTGCGTGGTCGCCTGCCGCCCTGGCCGAAGCACAGACGCTGCAGCGTCCGATCCTGCTCTCGGTCGGCTACGCCGCCTGTCACTGGTGCCATGTCATGGCACACGAGAGCTTCGAAAACCACGATGTCGCCGCCGTCATGAACCGTCTCTTCGTCAATATCAAGGTCGATCGCGAAGAGCGCCCGGACATCGACCAGATCTACATGGCGGCGTTGTCCTCGATGGGCGAGCAGGGCGGCTGGCCGCTGACCATGTTCCTGACGCCGGACGGCAAGCCTTTCTGGGGCGGCACCTATTTTCCGCACGAGGCCCGCTACGGCCGCCCCGGTTTCGTCCAGGTGCTGGAGGCGGTCGACAAGGCCTGGCGGGAGAAGAGACAAAGCCTCGGCCAGAGCGCCGACGGTTTGACCACACATGTCGAGGCGCGGCTGGCGGGCACCCATGGCAAGGCTGCGCTCGACCGCGATGCGCTGGCAAACCTCGCCAACGGCATCGATGGCATGATCGACAGGGAGTTGGGCGGCCTGCGCGGTGCGCCAAAATTCCCCAATGCGCCGTTCATGCAGACGCTCTGGTTGTCGTGGCTGCGCGACGGCGCCACATCGCACCGCGATGCCGTTCTGCTCAGCCTCGAGCAAATGCTGCGTGGCGGAATCTATGACCACGTTGGCGGCGGTCTCAGCCGCTATTCGACTGATGCCGAATGGCTGGTGCCGCATTTCGAAAAGATGCTCTACGACAACGCCCAGCTCATCCGGCTGTGCAACTGGGCCTATTCGACAACCGGCAACGATTTGTTCCGGATACGAATCGAAGACACGATCGACTGGCTTTTGCGTGAGATGCGCGTCGATGGAGAGGCATTCGCTGCGAGCCTCGACGCCGACAGCGACGGCGAGGAGGGCCTCTTCTACACCTGGAGCAAGGATGAGATCGAGGCCGTTCTTGGCGACGAATCCTCTCTGTTTTTCAAATACTTAACGCTTTCCACCCCGCCGGGCTGGGAAGGCAAGCCCATCCTCCATCAGACCGGTGAGCAGCAAAGGCAAAGCGTTGCCGATCGGGATCGGCTGGTCCCGTTGAAAGAAAAATTGCTGGCGGCAAGAGAGCAGCGCGTAAGACCGGCACGTGATGACAAAACCCTCACCGACTGGAACGGCCTGATGATCGCAGCACTTGCCGAGGCCGGGCGCGCCCTGAAACGGATCGACTGGATCGAGGCGGCCGAACAAGCCTTTGCTTTCATTGCCACGGCCGGTCGCGACAATCGCTTGCCGCATTCGATCCTGGGCGAAAAGAGGCTGTTTCCTGCACTGTCGAGCGACTATGCCGCCATGGCCAACGCTGCGATCTCGCTGTTCGAGGCAACCGGCATGTCGCGCTACGCCGAACTGGCCGGCCAATTCATCGCACAGCTCGACCGGTGGCATCAGGATAGCGAAAACACCGGCTACTATCTGACCGCGTCGGACTGCAGCGACGTGCCGATCCGCATCCGGGGCGACGTCGACGAGGCCATTCCCTCAGCCACTGGCCAGATCATCGGGGCCATGGTTCGGCTGGCTTCTCTTGCCGGCAATCTCGATCTGCAGGAAAAGGCCTGGAAAGTTGCCGAACACGCCGCCGGAAGGGCGGCACACCAGGCCTATGGCCAAGCGGGCATCATCAACGCCTGTGCCTTGGCGATCGAGCCATTGAAGCTGGTGGTCGTGGACAAACCGGAAGACCCAGTGCTTGTTCCGGTAGCGAATCGAAACCCTGACCCGCGCCGGATCGATAATGTCGTGCCGGTCGGCTCGGCAACAAACCTGCCGATGTTGCCAGGCGGCGTTTTGCCGCCAACCGACAAGCCCGGCGCATGGCTTTGCACCGGGCAGGTCTGCCTGCCGGTGATAACCAGCCCCGAAGAGCTCGAGCGGGTTCTGCGGCGGCAGTAGACGGACAGGCAATCCGTTTCAGGTCTTAGATTAGCGTTGGCGCTGCCCTCATTGCCCTGCCGGGCATTTGTCCCCGTAAAGACGCTTTCGCTGAAGATTTCGCCAACTACCTGCTTTGCAGGATCAATGCCGAGGCTGCGGCGCCAGCGGGCTTCTCCCCGTGAACGGGGAGAAGGTGCCGGCAGGCGGATGAGGGGCAGCGCCGATGGTTACTTCCGGGCCCGCCCCAGCCCGCCTTACGTATTCATCGAATCGAAGAAATCGGCGTTGGTCTTGGTCTGCTTGAGTTTGTCGATAAGGAACTCGATGGCGTCCGTCGTTCCCATCGGCGCCAGGATGCGGCGCAGCACGAAGATCTTCTGCAGGTCCTGGCGAGGCACCAGCAGATCTTCCTTGCGGGTGCCGGACTTCAAGATGTCCATGGCCGGATAGATGCGCTTGTCCGCCACCTTGCGGTCGAGCACGATTTCCGAATTGCCGGTGCCCTTGAACTCTTCGAAGATGACCTCGTCCATGCGGCTGCCGGTATCGATCAGCGCGGTGGCGATGATGGTCAGCGAGCCGCCTTCCTCGATGTTGCGGGCGGCACCGAAGAAGCGCTTCGGCCGCTGCAGCGCATTGGCGTCGACACCGCCGGTCAGCACCTTGCCGGATGACGGCACCACGGTGTTGTAGGCACGGCCGAGGCGCGTGATCGAATCCAGCAGGATGACGACGTCGCGCCCGTGCTCGACCAGACGCTTCGCCTTCTCGATCACCATTTCGGCGACCTGAACGTGGCGCACCGCCGGCTCGTCGAAGGTCGACGACACGACCTCGCCCTTCACCGAGCGCTGCATGTCGGTAACTTCCTCCGGCCGCTCGTCGATCAAAAGCACGATCAGGTAGCATTCCGGATGATTGGTGGTGATCGAATGGGCGATGTTCTGCAGCAGCACCGTCTTGCCGGTACGCGGCTGCGCCACGATTAGGGCGCGCTGGCCCTTGCCGAGCGGCGCCACCAGGTCGATGACGCGGGCCGAGATGTCCTTCGAGGTCGGAACCTCCATCTCCATCTTCAGCCGCGACGTCGGGTAAAGCGGCGTCAGATTGTCGAAATGGATCTTGTGGCGGATCTTTTCCGGGTCGTCGAAATTGATTGTGTTGACTTTGAGCAGCGCGAAATAGCGCTCGCCCTCTTTCGGGCTGCGGATCGGGCCTTCGACGGTGTCGCCGGTCTTCAGCGAAAACCGCCGGATCTGCGAAGGCGAAATATAGATATCGTCCGGGCCGGGCAAATAGTTGGCATTGGCCGAGCGCAGGAAGCCGAAACCGTCCTGCAGCACTTCTACCACGCCGTCACCGATGATCTCGATGTCCTGTGTCGCCAGCCTCTTCAGGATCGCGAACATCAGCTCCTGCTTGCGCATGACGCTGGCGTTCTCGACCTCGAGCGATTCGGCATAGGCGATCAGCTCTGGTGGTTTCTTGTTCTTGAACTCGGTGAGTTTCATTTCTTGCATCATAGGCGGGCTCTGAATCAGCTTTGGGAAAAATATCGGCGGGATGCGACAAATGCCGGGCGCGGCCGAAGCGATGAATGGGGGCGGCGCATGACGGAAAGGAAGATCCGTCTTTTATCGTCGGTCTATCGAAAGAGCAAGCCGCCTTTTGCGGGTCATCGGGGCCTCAGAAAGGCTTGACGATGACCAGGACGACGATGACGATCATCAACAATGTGGGGATCTCGTTGACGATCCGCCAGTGCCTTGCCGCTTTTTCGTTGCGGTCTTCGGAAAACTTGCGCACGGCCCCGGCCAAATAGCCATGAACTGCGGAGAGGCAAAGCACCGCCGCGATCTTGGCATGCAGCCAGCCGCCCTGAAAACCAAAGCCTTTCCAGGCGAGCCAGAGGCCGAATACCCAAGTGATGACCATGGCCGGGTTGATGATGCCCCGCAACAGGCGTCGCTCCATCACCTTGAAGGTTTCCGACTGGACGGACCCCCTCTCCGCGTCGGCATGATAGACCAGCAGCCGCGGCAGATAGAGCATGCCAGCCATCCACGAGATGACGGCTATCACATGGATGGCCTTTGCCCACGGATAGAAATCGTCCGGCCCGAACAGGAACAGAAGCCCGGCCAGGACGAAGAAAATGACGATGGAGATCGCCGCCCGCCGCATTGCGATGGCTCCACCGTCGGTATTGTCTGTCCCAGCCATCAGCGCGACGCGCTCCGCACCATTTTCACCATCGCCTGGACATGCGCGACCGGCGTCTCCGGCGTGATGCCGTGGCCGAGATTGAAGATCAGCGGCCCATCGCCCAGCGCCTTCAGGATAGCCCCGACGCCGTCGGCAAGTGCCTTGCCGCCTGCGACCAGCCGCAACGGATCGAGATTGCCCTGCACGGCCCCGCTGCGCTGCAGTTCCTTCGCCATCGTCAGCGGCACGGTCCAGTCTAGCCCGAGCCCCGTCACGCCGGTCTTCTGGCGATAGCTCTGGTAGTGGGCACCGGCGCCCTTCGGAAAGCTGATGATTGGAACATCCGGATGAACGGCCCTCACCTTTTTGACGATCTCCGCCACCGGGCGAACGCAGAACAAATCGAAAGACGCCTCGTCGAGTACGCCGGACCAGGAATCGAAAATCTGCACCACATCGGCGCCGGCCTCGATCTGGCCGATGAGATAGGCCGCGGAGTGATCGGCGAGCACTTCAAGCAATCGCGAAAAAGCTGCCGGCTCGCGATAGGCAAAGAGCCGCGCCGGCGCCTGGTCCGGCGTGCCATGTCCGGCGATCATGTAGGTGGCCACCGTCCACGGCGCGCCGCAGAAACCGATCAGCGTCGTTTCATCAGGCAGTTTTCTCCGCAATCGCCTCACCGTCTCGTAGACCGGTTCGAGATTCACGTGAAACGTTTCGACCTCGAGAGCCGCTATTTCGGCAGCCGTGATCGGCGTCAGCACTGGCCCGCGTCCTTCCTCGAAGCGGACTTCACGGCCAAGCGCATGCGGCACGACAAGGATATCGGAAAACAGGATCGATGCGTCAAAGCCAAAGCGCTCGATCGGCTGCAGCGTCACTTCCACGGCAAGGTCGGGATCGTAGCAAAGATCGAGGAACGATCCGGCTCGCCTGCGCGTCTCCCGATATTCCGGCAGATAGCGGCCGGCCTGGCGCATCATCCAGAGCGGCGGCGGAAACGTTGCCCTGCCTCTCAACACGTCCAGCATGATGCGATTTTCAGGCATTCAGCGCTCGCCTCTCCGGCCTTCTCTATAATCAAATATCTATTTCTAAAGAATCTTCTGATTCTAAGAGTCTGTTGGTACTGGTGGTTGTCACCTGTCCAGCTTTGCCCTGACAAAGGCCAGCCAGCATATTGTCGCGTGCTTCTCAGCCGGGATTGGAGGGCTCTGTGGAAAGTCGAGAATTTCCGACAGGAGTCAATGGCTTGCCGCCGGTGCAATGAAAACCGCCCTGTGGATGGGGCAAGGGTGGAAATACCCGTCCCCGGATTTGTCCCCAGCCGCCCGACGAAGCTGACAGCACATCGAATTGTGGACAAACTGGCATCTGATACAGTCCGCCCGGCTGGCGGATTTCTCCCTCCGGCCTTATCCACATCGGCCCACAGCCTGGAACGGAACCCTGTGAACAAACCCCAGAGCTTCTTTCACCTTCACCTGATTTCCGACGCCACCGGCGAAACGCTGCTGGCTGCCGGCCGCGCCGCCTCAGCGCAGTACAAGGATGCACGCGCCATCGAGCATATCTATCCGCTCATCCGCACTGAAAAGCAGGTGACGAAAGTGTTCGAGGACATCGAGGAGGAGCCGGGCATCATTCTCTACACCGTCGTCGACCAGAAGCTCGCCCGCGGCATCGACGAGCGCTGCGCTGCCATGGGCCTGCCTTGCGTCTCCGTGCTGGAGCCGGTGCTGACCGTGTTCCAGTCCTATCTCGGCACGCCGGCCGGCCGCCGCGTCGGCGCCCAGCATGTTCTCGACGCCGAATATTTTCGCCGCATCGATGCGCTCAACTTCACCATGGAGCATGATGACGGCCAGCTGCCGGCCAACATGGACGATGCCGACATCGTGCTTATCGGCATCTCGCGCACCTCGAAGACGCCGACGAGCATCTATCTCGCCAACCGTGGCATCAAGACCGCCAACATCCCGATCGTGCTCGGCGTGCCGGTGCCGGAAAGCCTGGTCAACGCCAGGAGGCCGTTGATCGTCGGCCTGGTCGCCACCGCCGAACGCATCTCGCAGGTCCGCCAGAACCGCATCCTCGGCAACACCAGCGCCTATGAGCCGACCGACTATGTCGACCGCGCCGCGATCGCCGAAGAGCTTGCCTATGCCCGTCAGATCTGCACCCGGCACGGCTGGCCGATGATCGATGTCAGCCGCCGTTCGATCGAGGAAACGGCGGCGGCGATCGTTGCCCTGCGCGGCAAGACACGCTAGGGCGTGTTGATATTCAGGTGATGCCGGCCTGCGAACGGCGGTTCCCTGCGCTTCCGGTACTCACGGACCCAAATGTCCGCTCCGTTCCGGTTCTCGGAACCCACCATTCTCGGCTCGGCCTGACCTGAATCTCGACACGCCCTGGGCGTGTGCCAAAATCAAGGCGCGAAAATCATGGCCGAAAAAATCATCCTTGCCTCGGGCAGTCCGTTCCGCAAGACGCTGCTTGTCAATGCCGGCGTCGCGGTCGAGGCGGTTCCTGCCGCGGTCGATGAACGCGCGCTCGAGGCACCGTTGCAGGACAGCGGCGTGTCGCCGGAGGATGTCGCCCTGATCCTCGCCGAAGCCAAGGCCACCGAGGTCAGCGAACGAAAGCCCGGCGCCCTCGTGCTCGGCTGCGACCAGACGCTGTCGCTCGGCGACGAGGTCTTCCACAAGCCTGCCGATATGGAAGGCGCGCGCCGTCACCTGCTGACGCTGTCGGGAAAGACCCACCAGCTCAACAGCGCCGTCGTTCTGGCCCGAGACGGCGCGGTTCTGTGGCGGCATGTCGGCGTGGCCAGCCTGACCATGCGCAAGCTCGATCCGGCCTTCATCGGCCGCCATCTGGCGCGTGTCGGTGCCAAGGCATTGTCCAGCGTCGGCGCCTACCAGATCGAAGGCGAGGGTATCCAGTTGTTCGAAAGAATAGAGGGCGACTATTTTACCATTGTCGGCCTGCCGCTTTTGCCGGTGCTGGCCGAACTCCGCAGCCTCGGAGCCATCGATGGCTGAGGCATCGAAAAAAGCCTTCGTCACCGGCCACCCGATCGCGCATTCGCGGTCGCCAAAGATCCACGGCTATTGGCTGGCGAAATACGGCATCGACGGCAGCTACCAGGCCATCGATGTCACGCCGGAAGATTTTGCCGCATTCCTGAAAAAGCTCGAGGTGAATGGCTATCGGGGCGGCAACGTCACCATTCCGCACAAGGAGGCCGCCTTTGCGCTGGTCGCCCGCCACGACGAGGCGGTCGAACAGATCGGTGCCGTTAACACGTTGTGGTTCGAGGACGGCGAATTGTGCGGTGGCAACACCGACGGTCACGGCTTTGCCGCCAATCTGGACGACCATGCGCCGGGCTGGGCGGCAAACGGGCCGGCCGTGGTGCTTGGCGCCGGTGGTGCGTCGCGCGCGGTCATCCACGCATTGAAGCAGCGCGGTGTTGGTGACATCCGCATCGTCAACCGGACGCTTGCCCGGGCAGAGGAACTGTGCCGCCGCTTCGGTGCCGGCGTTTCGGCCCATGGCGTGGCTGCGACCGGTGAACTGCTTGCCGACGCCGGCCTGCTGGTCAACACCACCGCGCTCGGCATGCACGGCAATGAAGGCCTGTCCGCCGAACCGGCCGGGTTGCCGGACCATGCCATCGTCACCGATATCGTCTATGTGCCGCTGCAGACGCCGCTGCTGGCGGCAGCCAGGGCACGCGGCCTGAAGGCGGTCGACGGGCTCGGCATGTTGCTGCATCAGGCGGTGCCTGGCTTCGAGCGCTGGTTCGGCACCAGGCCGGAAGTCACTCATGAGCTGCGGCAGCTGATCGTTGCCGATATCGGCACAAGACAATGATCGTGCTCGGCCTCACCGGATCGATCGGCATGGGCAAGTCGACCACGGCGAAGATGTTTGCCGAGGCTGGCGTGCCCGTCCATGATTCCGACGAGACCGTACATCGTCTCTATGCCGGCAAGGCTGCTCCCCTGATTGAGGCGGCCTTTCCCGGCACTACCAGGTCCGGTTCGGTCGATCGCACAAAGCTAACCGAGCGGGTGATTGGCGATGCAGCCGCACTGAAAAGGCTGGAAGCGATCATCCATCCGCTTGTCCGCGCCGACGCCGACGCCTTTCTCGCACGTAACCGTGCTGCCGCCGCGCCGCTTGTGGTTCTCGACATCCCGCTGCTGTTCGAAACCGGCGGCCGGGACCGTGTCGACAAGGTCGTGGTCGTCACCGCGCCGGCCGATGCCCAGCGCGCCCGCGTGCTGGCGCGGCCGGGCATGACGGAGGAAAAACTGGCATCGATCCTGGCCCGGCAGGTTCCCGACGCCGAAAAGCGCCGGCGTGCCGATTTCGTCATCGACACCGGACAAGGCTTTGATGCCGCACGTGCGGCGGTCAACAAGATCGTTGCCGAATTGTCCGGAGATAAGTTCGGCAAGCCAGGCTGCTGACGATTGCCGTCAGCTGTGGTCAGCATTTCCCATTGCCATTTTGCGCCGGAGCATGATTCTGCTCTTTCAGAGTGGACTGATTCGATGCGCGAAATCATCTTCGATACGGAAACCACCGGCCTCGATACACGCGACGACCGCGTCATCGAGCTTGGCGGCGTCGAGCTGGTCAACCGCTTTCCGACCGGCCGCAGCTTCCACAAATTCATCAATCCACAAGGACGTCCGATTCACCCGGAAGCGCAGGCCGTGCACGGCATCAGCGCCGCCGACCTGGTTGGCAAGCCGACTTTCGTGGAAATCGCCGACGAATTTCTCGCCTTCATCGACGGTGCCAAGCTTGTCGCCCACAATGCCGGCTTCGATATCGGTTTCCTCAATCTCGAATTCGGCCGGCTTGGCCATCCGGCCATTGATCCCGGGCGTGTCGTCGACACGCTTGCACTGGCGCGGCGCAAGCATCCGATGGGCCCCAATTCGCTGGATGCTCTGTGCCGACGTTACGGCATCGACAATGGCCACCGCACCAAGCACGGCGCTTTGCTCGATTCGGAATTGCTGGCCGAGGTCTATATCGAGCTTATCGGCGGCAAGCAGGCGGCGCTCATCCTCGACAGCGTCGCGTCACCTTCTGCCGGCAGGGCAGATGTCGACGACATCGACATTTCGATCGGCGTCCGGCCGATCCCCTTGCCACCTCGCCTGACCGACGCCGAACGCGCCGCACACGCCGGCCTGGTCGGCACGCTTGGTGAAAAGGCGCTGTGGCTGCGCGTCGCCGCAAACTAACATCCCGCCTTCGTAGTCCCAGGGCGGAGCAGGAGCGAAGCGACGTCGCGGAGACCCTAGAATGACGAAGGCATGGACGATGGCGGCGCGCCCCCATGGCCGGTGGCTCCTGTGACGAGGATCACTGTGCCGCTCCACGTTGCCGCTTGACGCTCATATATCCCTGTGGTTATACGTCAATCATAGCCATCAGGTTATCGATCCCAAATGCCGAACGCTCACGATGTGCTCTTCAGAACGCTCGCCGATCCGACCCGGCGGGCTCTCTTCGAACGACTGTGCCGCGAAGGAGAGCAGACGGTCGGGGCCCTGACAGCTCAGTCCGGGGTCTCGCAACCGGCCGTGTCAAAGCATCTTGGCGTTCTCAGGCTGGCCGGGCTGGTACGCGACCGCCATGAAGGACGACAAACCCATTATAGCGCTCAGCTCGGCGCGCTTGCCCCGCTGATCGACTGGACAAGCCAGATGGCCGGGTTCTGGCAGAGCCGGTTCGACGACCTCGAAGACCTGCTCAAAAGGATGGACCAGTGAACGAAACGTCGACCGAAACGCGCTCCGTCGTTGTCGAACGGGAGATCGCTTATCCACCCGAAAAGATCTGGCGCGCGCTCACGCAACCACACTTAATCGAGGAGTGGCTCATGAAGAACGACTTCAAGCCTGTCGTGGGCCACAGTTTCAATCTTCGCGGAGACTGGGGCGGCGTGTTGGACTGCGAGGTCCTCGCCGTCGAGCCGAACAGAGCGCTGTCCTATGCTTGGAATTTTGCGCACGACGATGCGGCCTACAATCTGAAGAGTGTGGTGAACTTTACGCTCACACCAACGAGCACGGGGACCCACCTGCGCATGGAGCAGTCGGGCTTCCGGCCGGATCAGAAGCAGGCCTTCGGAGGCGCCAAGGCAGGGTGGCAGCAGTTCTTCGCAAAGCTGGAGCAGGTCCTGGCGCGGACAGATTGAAGTCCGCCGGCACAAGCCGGGCCAGTTCACAGAGCGGCACACCCCGAACGTGACAACGGAGGAATACCAATGAAGATCAAGTTGACCAGCGTCTACGTGGACGATCAGGAAAAGGCTCTGCGCTTCTACACCGAAGTGCTGGGCTTTACCAAGAAGGCCGATTTCAGCAATGGGCCGTTTCGCTGGCTGACCGTGGCCTCGCCCGACGAGCCGGACGGAACCGAGCTGCAACTCGCGCTCAACGACAATCCCGCGGCCAAGGCCTACCAGCAAGCCATATTCCAGCAGGGCCAGCCCGCGGTCATGTTCTTTACCGACGACGTCAAGGGCGACTGCGAGCGCATCAAGGCGCGCGGCGCCGAGTTCTCCATGCCGCCGACCGAAGTAACCGGCTCGACCATCGCCCAGCTGAACGACACCTGCGGCAATCTCATTCAAATCACCCAGCTGGCGCGCTGGTAGGGTGCATGTTCAACAGCACGAGCGCCGCCAACAGGCTCGCCCGATCCGATGAGGCTCGTCTCCAAGGGAGGTCCCATTGAACTGGAACAAGTGGGTTCGGCAGATCCACCGTTGGCTGTCCATTGCCTTTACGGTGACCGTCATCGCCAATTTCGTCGCCATGGGACTGGGTGAGCCTCCCGCCTGGGTGGTCTACTCGCCACTGCTTCCGCTCTTCCTGTTGCTGTTTACTGGCCTCTATATGTTCGTGCTGCCATATGCCGCCAGGTGGGGCAGCGAGCGAAGCACCGACGCATAGGAGATGAACACAATGGCCGACAAGACGTCCAGGAAGTCGGCGAAGGATGCAAAGATGGCCGCCGCCAAGCGGGCCGCTGCGAAGCCGGCCCTCCTTGCGGGCGGCAACCCCCAGATCGCGAAGGCCGACGGCGACGCTCCCGTGCAGGCTTACATCGCGACCATGCCGGGCTGGAAAAGCGACGTCGGGCGCCGCCTCGACGCGCTCATCGAGCGCACCGTCCCCGACGTGCGCAAGGCAGTCAAATGGAACTCGCCCTTCTATGGCATCGAGGGCCGGGGCTGGTTCCTCAACTTTCATTGCTTCACGAAGTACGTCAAATTGGCTTTCTTCCGCGGCACGTCGTTGCGTCCTCCTCCTCCCGGCGAGTCCAAACATAAGGAAGTGCGTTATCTCGACATACATGAGCACGACCAGCTCGACGAGGAGCTCGTGGCGAGTTGGATCAGGCAGGCATCGGAGCTGCCCGGCTGGGTCCCGTAGCGCGGGCAGGGATCTTCAACCAGTCTCCCGTGTTCAGCCCAAGAAACAAGATGAACGGAAAGGAGGGAACATCATGAGCAAGAGCGCGCCCCAGGAAGGAAAGTCTCCATCTCAGATGATAGACGGCAGGATCAGGGAGTTGGGCGACTGGCGGGGCGAGCTGCTCTCTCGGCTCCGCGCATTGATCAAGCAAGCCGACCCCGAAGTGGTCGAGGAGTGGAAGTGGAGAGGGGTTCCGGTGTGGGAGCACGCCGGAATGATCTGCACCGGTGAGACGTACAAGAGCGTCGTCAAGATGACCTTCGCCAAGGGCGCCTCGTTGGAGGACCCTTCAGGCCTCTTCAACTCCAGCCTCGAAGGCAACACCAGGCGTGCCATCGATTTCCATGAGGGCGACAGGATTGATGAGAAGGCGTTGACGGCGCTCATTCGCGCCGCTGTGGCCCTGAACACGGCCCGATAGTCGAATCCGGCGCCTCACGGGCCTATCCCGGCCGGCGCGATGTCCGCCGCTCTTCGTTCCATTGAGCCTGAAGGGAAGCTCTTACCTCGGGATGCCCGAAATGCCGCTCCTCGTGCACCGTTCCGATGGCTTGCTAGCCGGGGCGCGACTCGATCCAGCCTCCCCTAGGAGGCATCTCGAATCCAACCGCTTTGTAGACAGCGCCTAGCTCACCTTGACCTTGGCGGCGGCCTGATCCTCGGCAAGCTTCTGCTGGAACATCTGCGCGAAATCGATCGGGTCGAGCATCAAGGGCGGGAAGCCGCCATTGCGCGTCGCCTCGGCAATGATCTGCCTGGCGAACGGGAACAGCAGCCGCGGGCATTCGATGAACAGGATCGGCAGCATGTGTTCCTGCGGAAAACCGCTGACGTTGAACACGCCGCCATAGACCAGCTCGACATTGAACAGCACTTCCTGGTCGAAGGAAGCCTTGGCGTTCAGCGTCAGGTTGACGTCGAACTGCTTGTCGGAAAGCGGGTTGGCGTTGACATTGACGTTGATGGCGATGCCCGGAGCCTTGTCGCGGCCGCGCAGCGAATTCGGCGCGCCAGGGCTTTCGAAGGACAGATCCTTCACATATTGGGCGAGCACGTTGAGCGAGGGTTGCGCTCCGTTGCCGTTGCCGTTGCCGGCGCCGACCGGCGCGTCATCTTTGCTGGCCATGAGCCTTGTCCTTTTGCCTAGGCAGCATTGCTACCGGATTGAAACCGGGGGTTCGCTATCATGGTCGGCCGCCCCGGTAAAGGACTACTCGTCCTTGAGGCGGCGCCAGGGAGAATTGTGATCCGGTCCGCGCGAATAGTCGTCGGCGCGCGAATAGTCGCCGTCGTCGAGATCGATGGTCTTGCCGCGCTGGCGGGCGCGAAAACCGCCGGCACTGAAATCGGTCGCCAGCACGATGCGGCCTTTCAGCGTCCGCCAGGCGAGATCGCGGACCGGCGGCAGCAACAGCAGAATGGCCAGGATATCGGTGATGAAACCGGGGATGATCAGCAGGATCGCCGCCAGCACCATCATGGCGCCATGCGCGAGCTGGCGGCTTGGATCGCGTCCGGCGTCCATTTCGGCGCGCACGCGTGCCATGACGCCGAAACCCTGGTGCCTGAGCAGCAGGCTGCCGGCGATGCTCGAAGCCAGCACCAGGCCGACCGTCGCCAAGGCGCCGACCTGGCGGCCGACAATGACGAGGCCAGCGATTTCCAGCAGCGGAAGCGCGACGAGGAACAGGGGAAGGAACGAAATGCGCAAATCTTGACCGATCGTTTCCAGGTTTTGCCGGCCGGCGAGCAATCGCCGCTGGCACTGAGGCTGTTAGATAGGTATGCCTGCCTTTGATTTGAATGATTGCGCCTGGCGTTCTATATGCTTTGGATGTTTAACGCTATGCGATCGCGGCCTCTGCTGGCGGCGGTCCGGCCGGGACAGGGATCGATTGGCGGAAGATATGGGTTTCTTCGACTTCGGCACAATTTTCTTTTTGATTGCGGCGGTTGTGATCTTTTTCCAGCTGCGCAATGTGCTCGGTCGCCGCACGGGAAGCGAACGCCCGCCCTTTGACCCTTATACGGCGGGCCGGACGCGCGAAGACGCTGCCCAGAAATCCGAGAATGTGGTCTCGCTGCCGCGCAAGCGGATGCCGGGAGACGCTGCCGGCGACACCTACGCGGCAATCGATGCCTTTGCCAAGCCTGACAGCGATCTCAACAAGGGCCTGCGGACGATCAAGGACAACGACCCGGCATTCGATCCGAAGACCTTCGTCGACGGCGCCAAGATGGCCTATGAGATGATCGTCATGGCCTATGCCGATGGCGACCGCAAGACGCTGAAGAACCTGTTGTCGCGCGAGGTCTATGACGGATTCGTCGCTGCAATTGGCGACCGCGAGGCGAAATCGGAAAAGATCCAGTCCTCCTTCGTCGGCATCAACAAGGCCGACATCGTTTCCGCCGAGATGAAGGGCGGCGAGGCCCACATCACGCTGCGCATCGTCAGCGAGCTGATTTCGGCGACCCGCGACAAGGCCGGCGCTGTCATCGACGGCGATCCCGAGACCGTCGCCGAGGTCAAGGATGTCTGGACCTTTGCCCGCGACACGCGCTCGCGCGATCCGAACTGGAAGCTTGTCGCCACCGAAGAAGAAGACTGAAACCGATGCATGTCGCCTAAAAGTGCGCAGCGGTTTTGGGACAACGACATGCGTGAAAACAAGGACTCAAAGCGCGTCGCATGAATCTCTTCAAACGCGATGCGCTTTAAACGGCGGCTGGCGCTTCGTGTCGCTATCTCAGTCATTCAGCGAAAAATCCTTTGGCGAGCTGCCCGGTTGGGATGAGGACGATCACCTGGCGGCCTTCGTCGCCTTTCGCCGTTCGGCCTTTCATGTCCTGGCCAGGCCGTATCGCTCCGGCGCGCTCGGTGTCGACTTCAATGCTTTTGCCGAAGCCTATGCGGAAGCGCGCGCCGTTTCGTTTCCGGATCGGTCTTCGCTTTCGAATCGGCCCCCGCTTTCGAATCGGTATGAAGCGCGCGGCTTCTTCGAGCGCCATTTTACCCCGGCCCGCATCGGCGCCGAAGACGGCGGGCACGGTCTTGTCACCGGCTTCTACGAGCCGGTGGTCGAGGCTTCGCCGGTCCGGACAGCACGATTTGCGGTGCCGCTGCTGTCTCGCCCGGCCGATCTCATCGACATCGACGATGCCAACCGGCCGTTTGGCATGGACCCCTATCTCGCCTTCGCCCGTGATACGCCGAACGGGCCGGTCGAATATTTCGACCGCGGCGAGATCGAGCGCGGCGCGCTTGCCGGCAAGGGCCTGGAGATCGCCTGGCTCGCCGACAAGGTCGACGCCTTTTTCATCCATGTGCAGGGCGCGGCGCGGCTGAACATGACCGACGGCCGGCTTTGCCGCGTCACCTATGCCGCGAAGTCCGGTCAGCGTTTCACCGGGCCCGGCAAGATCCTGAGTGCAACAGGCGAAATCCCGTTGGAGAAAGTGACGATGCAGTCGATCCGCGCCTGGTTCAAGGCGCATCCGGATCGCATCGACGAGATCCTCTGGCGCAACCGCTCCTATATTTTCTTTCGAGAAGCGGCGGTCGATGACGCAGCACTTGGCCCGATCGCCGCCGCCAAGGTCCCGCTGACGCCGGGCCGCTCGATCGCTGTCGACCGCCTGCTCCACACATTCGGCACGCCCTTCTATATCGACGCGCCGTCGCTGACTGCCTTTGACCAAAAGCCGTTCCGGCGCCTGATGATTGCGCAGGACACCGGCTCGGCCATCACCGGGCCGGCCCGCGGCGACCTGTTCACCGGCTCGGGCGATGCCGCCGGCGAGATCGCCGGTGTCGTCCGCAACGCTGCCGATTTTTATGCGCTGATCCCGCGCTCCCTTTTCAGGGAGGCGGACCGATGACCCGTCGCATCGACAGGCTGAGTGAGGACGACCGGGTGCTGTGGAACTTGGTTGCGCGCACCGCCAAGCCGTTGAAGGGCAGAACCGCGGTCGAGATTCCGAATCTCGGCCCAGAGATCGACGACACTGCCAAGTCAGCGCCGCCGCCGGCACAGGCCGCCGGCGCAGCAGCCGGTGTCGCGAAGCCAAAGGCACAGCATGTTTCCCATGCGCTCGACGAGCCGACGCTGGAGAAGCTGTCGAAGGGCCGGCTGCCGATCGAAGGTCGCGTCGACCTGCACGGCTTGACCCAGGACCAGGCCTATTCGCTTTTGTTTTCATTCCTGCACCGGGCGCATGCCGGCGGCATCCGCTATGTGCTGGTCATCACCGGCAAGGGCTCTTCGTCGGGTGGCGACGGCGTGTTGCGACGCGCCGTGCCGGCCTGGCTGTCGACGCCGGCTTTCCGGCCGCTGGTCTCCAGCCATGACCATGCTGCCCGCAACCACGGCGGCTCCGGCGCGCTTTACGTCCGCTTGCGGCGGCCGCGCCAATGAGGACATGCCCGTGATGAGGACAAGCGCGTGACCCCATTTGGCGAAAAGCTTCGCGCGCTGCGCAGCGAGCGCGGCGTCAGCCAGAAGGCGATGGCCGAGGCGATCGGCGTCAGCGCCGCCTATCTGTCGGCGCTGGAGCATGGCCGCCGGGGCGCGCCGACCTGGACGCTGATCCAGAAGATCATCGGTTATTTCAACGTCATATGGGACGATGCCGAGGAACTCGCGCGCCTGGCCGAGACCTCTCATCCGCGCGTCAAGATCGATACGTCTGGCCTCAGCCCCGCCGCCACCGAACTTGCCAATCTTCTGGCCGAAAACATCGAGAAGCTGGACGATGCCGAGCTTCGCCGCATCACCGCATCGATCCGCACCGCGCTTGGCCAGCGGAAGTGAATCTGTTCGCCTGAAAAAATTTACTGGACCGAGCCGACCAGAACCTGTTGGCCACCGCGTATCGAAACCCAGCGGCCGGTATTGTCGATCGCCTGGCGCTTGAGGAAGCGATAGCCGGTCGCGTCCCACAGCCGCACCTTGTTGGTCAGATTGTCGAGGACGTAGTCGCCCTTGTCGGTGCGCACCGTCAGCACCGCATGGCCCTCGCCGTCCGGCTTGCGCACCACAGTCATCAGCAGATCGGCAAGCGACATCCCCATGCGGTAAAGCTCACGGCGCTTTTCCAGAACATAGTCCTCGCAGTCGCCGACGCCCTTGTCGGGATAGGCCCAGACTTCGTCCCTGCCATAGATTTCGTAGTCGCTCACCGGCTTGACGGCGGCGTTGACACTGGCGGTGACGTTGATCAGCTTGCGCATCAGCGCATCGGTCATGGTGGCGGGAGCAAGGTTGCTGGAGCGGATCGAGCATTCGGCCGGATTGCCCCTGCAGAAATCATAGTGTCCGATCGGTTGCGAGGTAGCGCCGCCGATCATCATCGCCCCGGCCGCCGAAGCCGGCGCCGCCCAGTATCCAGAAATCACCAGCCCTGCTACTGCGCACGCACGCAGGGTCCGTGCCATCGGTGAGGAAGTCATTGTCCCCCGTTCGCCCCGTTTGTTAATGAAAGGTTAAGGGCGATTTACACTCCGTGTCAATTATGGCGACAATCAGATTGATGGCATGGTTACCTGCACCGCCCTTACAGCGGCCATTGTGCAACAGGCCGACTGGACCATGATCCCGAACCGAGGGACCGCGTCAGCGAAAAATGGTAACCGGTTTTCCGGAAAAGATCGTGGTAAAACAGAAAGATAAACTCCATCCAGATTTTATCAGGACCGATCAGGCGCCGGCGCGCGGAGGCCGCTATCTCTCGACTCCGCCTTTACCTGGCTTCGCGTCAGGTTTTGGCGGGGCGGACCAGCTTGGGCTTCGCCGCAACGCGGTTCTGGCGGCCGTAGCTGGTGATGAAGTCGACGATGCGCGGCACGATTTCGGAGCGGAACCGCGAGCCGTTGAAGACGCCGTAGTGGCCGACCGCCGGCTGCACATAGTGAGCATGCCTGTCGGCAGGGATGTTGACGCATAGGTCGTGCGCCCCCTGGGTCTGGCCAAGGCCGGAAATATCGTCGTTCTCGCCCTCGATGGTGAAAAGGGCGACATTGCGGATCGCCGCAGGATCGATGGCCGCGCCGCGATGCATCATCTCGCCCTTCGGCAGGGCATGGCGGACAAACACGGTATCGACGGTCTGCAGATAGAACTCCGCCGTCAGATCCATCACCGCCAGGTATTCGTCGTAGAAGTCGCGGTGCTTCTCGGCATTGTCGCCATCATGCTTCACCAGGTGCATGAAGAAGTCCTTGTGGGCGATGATGTGGCGGTCGAGGTTCATGCTCATGAAGCCCGAAAGCTGCAGGAAGCCGGGGTAGACGTCGCGGCCGAAACCGGGAACCGGCCAGGGCGCCTGCATGATGACGTTGTCGCGGAACCAGTCGATGCCCTTTTCCTCGGCCAGAAGGTTGACCGCCGTCGGATTGCGCCGCGTATCGATTGGCCCGCCCATCAGCGTCATGGTCGAGGGAACGAAGGGGTCGCCCTTTGCTTCCATCAGCGCCACCGCCGCCAGCACCGGCACCGAGGGCTGGCAGACCGCCATGACATGGGTGTCGGGCCCTAGCGCATGCAGCATGTCGACGATGTAGTCGATATAGTCGTCGAGGTCGAAGCTACCGTCCGCAAGCGGCACCATGCGGGCATCGACCCAGTCGCTTATGTGCACGTCGGCATGCGGCAGCATCGCTTCGACCGTGCCGCGCAGCAGTGTTGCATAGTGGCCGGACATCGGCGCCACGATCAACAGCTTCGGATCCGGCCGGCGCCCGGCGGGAACCGCCCGCTCGAAACGGATCAGGTTGCAGAAGGGCCGCGACCAGACGGTCTTTTCGGTGACGTCGACGCTTTTCCAGTCGACCACGGTCTTTGTCAGGCTGAAATGCGGCTTGCTGTAGCGGCGCGTGGTGCGCTCGAACAATTCGGCGGCTGCCGCGACCGAGCGGCCCAAGGACGTATGCGAAAACGGGTTGAGTGGATTCGTATAAAGTAACCGCACCGCATCGGCATAGAGGCGGGCGGGCTGCAGGGCAGCATGGTTCATTTCATAGAGCTGGTAGAACATCAAGAACCCCGCTGCTGCTGCCTGGGACCAAAGGGACGACGAGCAGCGCCGAGCCTTGAATGTCTCGCGGCGAAGTTAACAACAAATTGCTGCGATGCAATACGTCACGTCGCGTGATTAATGCTTATCCTTTCGTCCAAGATATTGAAAATCCGCCTCGAACGGCGACAGCCGGCTCAATGTGCGACCGCGAAGGCAGAGCGCCGCGCGTCCAATCGGGCGCGCAAAGGACATGCGCTAGGGAGGAGCAGGAACGTGTCCGGCCGCAGCCGGACACCACAAAGGTCAGACGCGCGCCATGCACACGGCGGTATGGCCCGAGCCGATGAAACCGAGCTGGCTGGCGGCACCCCTCGAGAGGTCGAGCACGCGCCCCCTGATGAACGGGCCGCGATCGTTGATGCGCACGACGACGCTGCGGCCGTTGTTGCGGTTGGTCACTTTGAGCTTTGTACCAAAAGGCAAGCTGCGGTGCGCAGCGGTCAATGCGGACGGGTTCATGCGTTCGCCGGAAGCGGTCCTGGAGTGCAGTGCGTACCATGACGCGCGACCGCATTGGGCCGCAGCTGGGGAGATGGATGCGCCGACCATCAGGCCAGCCGCAACCGTCACCGCGACAAGCGCGGTCTGGTTGGGTCTCTTCATATTTGAGGGGTGGCTCCGTTTTTTGAACAGACCCCAGCCGTTAAGGGGCGAATATGGCGCGAAATGCGGCATTGATCTGGCGGTTCCGTGGCGGCAGCACACGTTTGGAGTCGGCAGGAAACAGTTTGTCAGAGGTCTTCCGTGACACGACGGCGTGGTTTTGATGATCTTCGCGCCGATATCCGGGATGGCTTTGACAAGATCGGACGTTAATATCCAAGTAGAGATGGGCGTGACTGGATCGCTTCCTTCCGCTCTCTCATCGCCGCCATGGCGCAGTTGACGATCGACTTGGGAAGGGAATTCCGCCGATGAGACTAATCAAAAATCTGCTGGCGTTGATTGTGCTCGGCCTCGGCGCGCTGTGGTCGCTGCAAGGCCTCGGCATTGTCCAGGGAAGCTTCATGACCGGCCAGTCGCAATGGCTCTATATCGGCATCGTCACCATGCTGGTCGGCCTGGCAGGACTGGCCTGGGCGAACCGTTCGCGCATCTGACGGCGTTGGCCAGTAGAAGAGGGTTAGGCACGGACAAACGGTTCCGCCCCGATCATTGCGACCAGTATTGCCAGGCCCAATAGAAACTTTCGTCACGCGGCGGCAGGCGGTTGCGCTCGGCATCGAGGCGGACAGGCGTAGGCGACCCGGTCTCGTTTTCGGGCAGCTGTCTGTCCTTGGCCCGGATGAGGCGAAGCCAGTTGCCGAAATGCGTGAACAATACAGCGATGGAATGGCTCATCGTCATCTCTCCCCGGTTGCAGTTCATTCCTTTCCCGCCCACGGAACGAGCCCGTGCTCGATTCTGCGGATGATGAATTCCAGCACGAAGGCGATCACCGCGATCACCAGGATCCCCATCACCACCACGTCGGTGACAAGGAACTGGGCGGCCGACTGGATCATGAAGCCAAGCCCGCGCGTCGCCGCTACCAGCTCGGCAGCGACTAGCGTCGACCAGCCGGCGCCGAGTGCGATGCGCAGGCCGGTCAGGATCGAGGGCAGCGCGCTGGGCAGCATCACATGCCGCACAAGCTGCATCCGCGTGGCGCCAAGCGAGCGGGCCGCGTTGATGCGCTCCTGCGAGACGCCGCGAACACCCGATGCGGTCGACAGCGCCACCGGCGCCAGCATGGCGATGGCAATCACCAGGATCTTGGACGGTTCGCCGATACCGAACCAGATGATGACCAGTGGCAGGTAGGCGAGCGGCGGGATCGGCCGCATGAATTCCAGCAGCGGATCGAAGATGCCGCGGCCGACAGTGCTGATGCCGATGGCCAGCCCGACCGGAACGCCGACGACAACGGCCGCGATCAAGGCCGCGAACACCCGCCATAGGCTGGCGGCGATATGCTGGATCAGCGTCGCGTCGACAAAGCCGTCGCGGGTAACGACGACGAATTTGTTCCAGACGGCCACGGGCGAGGGCAGGAATACTGACGACACCAGTTGCAGGTGGGCCGACAGCGTCCATGCCGCCAGCACCACCAGAAGGGTGACGGCGCTGACCATGCGTGCCGAAACCCCGCTGCGTTTCGGACGCGGCCGCGACCATGGCACCGACAAGGCGTCGACCCCGTCGGACTTGGCGTGTGGGCGCTCGCTGTAGGAGGTAACAGTCACGCTGCCTCTCCTTCGAAGATAGCGTCGGTTAGCTCGCCGCGGGCCGCCGCAAAGGCAGGGTCGGCCTTGATGCTGCGAATGGCTTCACCGGCTGCGTAGCGCCGGCTGAAGCCGGTTTCGAAAGTCCGCACGACGCGCCCGGGACCGGGAGCCAGGACGACGATGCGGGTGGCCAGCACCAAGGCTTCCTCGATGCCGTGCGTGACCATCAGCACGCCGACATGGCTTGCCGTCCACAGGTCGAGCAGCGTTGTCTGCATACGCTCGCGGGTCAGCGCATCGAGCGCGCCCAGCGGCTCGTCGAGCAGCAGAAACTCAGGTTCGGCGGCCATTGCCCGCGCCAGGCCGACACGCTGGCGCATGCCTCCGGAAAGTTCCCAGATGCGCTTGTCGCCGGCGCCGTCAAGCTTGACCAGCGCCAGCAGCGCATCGGCGCGGTGCGCCCGCTCGCCCAGTCGCACGCCGCGCAACCGAAGCGCAAAGGCGACGTTCTCGCGCGCCGCCAGCCACGGAAACAGCGCATCGTTCTGGAACACCACGGCCCGGTCCGAGCTCGGCGCGGTGATCGGCCTGCCGCCGATCGTGGCGCCGCCATGCACCGGCTCGACCAGGCCCGCCGCGACGTTGAGCAGCGAGGTCTTGCCGCATCCGGAGCGGCCGACCAGGACTACGAAATCACCCTTGGCGACATCGATCGATACGCGTTCGACGGCCGGCGCCGCCTGGCCGTCATAGTGAACCGAGACTTTATCAAGCACGAGATGCGTCATGGGACCCCGCAGAAGTTCTGTGAACATCTGCCTGCCCGAAACCGCTCCTCGTTAGAGCGACGTGCGTCCAATTGGATGCACAAAGTACGCTCTAACACTTTGGATCTCCGCATCGTGCTTTCCGAAAATCGAATTCGATTTTCGGGCCGATGCGGTAGCGGTTCCGGGGCGGGCAGCACCCGGCGTCAGAGAAGAAGAACCGCGCGTCTAACACTTTGAGTCTGCGCATGATCCTTTCCGGAACCGGAAACGGTTCCGGGGTCATGCGCTCAGTTCGAAGCGAGAGCTTCGCTAACGTATTTCGACGATACGTATTTCGAGTAATCCGGCAGCACGGCGTCGATCTTGCCCTGCTCCTTCAGGAAGGCGGATGCCGCCTCGATCGCCTTGACAGTGCCGCCGCCGAGGAACTTGTCCGAGGCCTCTTCCTCCAGCGTCGGGAAGACATAGCCCTTGAGCAGTTGCGGCACGTCCTCCAGCTTGGCGCCGGTGATCTTGGCGATCTTTGCCGCTTGTGGTGACGACACCGACCAGGCATCTGGCTTGGCCAGGAACTCGGCATAGGCAGCGCCTGTCACCTTGACGAAATCGCGCACCGCCTCGGGGTTCTTTTCGGCGAAATCGGTCCGCACGATCCAGGCGTCGAAGGTTGGCGCGCCCCATGCGGCGACCTGCGAGGAGTCTAGCACGACCTTGCCCGAATTCTTGATCTGGCCGAGCGCCGGATCCCAGACATAGGCAGCGTCGATGTCGCCGCGCGCGAAAGCCGCTGCGATTTCCGGCGGCCGCAGATTGAGGATTCCGACCGACTTCGGATCGACGCCTTCATGCTTCAGCGCGGCGAGCAGGCTGTAGTGTGTCGTCGAGACGAAGGGCACGGCCACCTTTTTGCCGGCGAGGTCGGCTATTTTCTCGATGCCGGCGCCGTTGCGGGCGACAAGCGCTTCGGATTCGCCGATCAGGCCGACAACGAAGATGGTCTGGATGGGAAGCTCGCGGCTGGCTGCCGCCGCCAGCGGGCTCGATCCGACATAACCGATGTCGACCGAACCGGAAGCCACCGCGGCGATCACATCGGCGCCGGATTCGAATTTCCGCCAGTCTATAGCCGCCTTGGTTGCGCTCTCGTAGACGCCGTCTGCCTGCGGCACTTTCGAGGGCTCGACCACCGTCTGGTAGCCGATGGTGATCTTGAGGCCGTCGGCATGGGAGGGGTCGAGGAAGGCGGCGCCTGCAAGTGCTGCCGACGACAGGAGAACGATGCGTCGCGTAATGGTGGACATGAAGGGCTCCATGAAAAAAGAAAACCGATTGCCCCACTATAGTCATCTAATTCTATCGCTCTTGTAGAGTTAAATCCTTCCAACCAAGGCGGGCTTGTTAGAAAAAACCACCGATGAGATGCCGCCGAGGCGGATAGGCGGCTGCTTGCGGCTACATTGCCCGGCGGCGCATAGCTTCTCGGACGGCTCGTCGATGCAAAGCCCGCAGCGAACAAGAATTCCTGCTCTGGCGGCAGCTCGGCAAAATCATGCTGCAAAAAGCCGAGAAATTGAAAGCGTGTTCAACGTGTTCGCGGTTAAGTACAGTATTCTTATCGACATTGAGGAGTAGGAGGAGACGATGAGCGAGCATATCGCGGCGATCGCCCGCGGCCTGCATCGGCCTTCGAAGTCGGCGCAAGCCATGACCACCGACCGTGTCCTCGGGAGAAGTGCCTCCGTTTCATTCGCCGTACTGCCGCCGTCAGGATGCATTTTTGTGCCCTCAAGGGCACAAAGCCTGGCCAGAACAGCTTGAAAGCCAAGC
Organism: Mesorhizobium sp. M00.F.Ca.ET.216.01.1.1; assembly: GCF_004010325.2. Taxonomy (GTDB): domain Bacteria; phylum Pseudomonadota; class Alphaproteobacteria; order Rhizobiales; family Rhizobiaceae; genus Mesorhizobium. Next base: position 61,623 of record NZ_SADR02000020.1, on the reverse strand, counting down.
AAATTCAACGTTTCGGGCAAATTCAACGTTTCGGCTTGTATATCATGTCACTAGAATTTATGTGTCATGGAAGCTTGGACGCGGCGGGGAGGCACGCCAGCGTTTCGCAACTGACGGCGCTGCGCCGTCGCATAACAGAGAAACGTTCGTTTCATGCTCACGAAAAAGGGCAAGTACGGCCTCAAGGCGCTCGTACATCTCGCGCAATTGCCGGTTGGACAGCTCGCCTTCGTCAACGACATCGCTACCGGAAACAACATTCCGAAGAAGTTTCTCGATGCCATCCTCGGCGAATTGCGCAACGCTGGTTTCGTCCAGAGCCGCAAGGGCAAGGAAGGTGGTTACCGGCTGGCGCGCCCGGCAGATGAAATCAAGGTCGGCCACGTCGTACGCGTGCTCGACGGGCCGCTTGCCCCGATTCCCTGCGCCAGCCGCACCCAATATCAGCGCTGCGAAGATTGCAACGAGGCGACATGCCAAGTCAGACATGTGATGCTGGAGGTTCGGCAAGCGATCGCCGAGGTGCTGGATCAGCGCAGCCTCGCCGAGATGCGCGATATCGCCGGCGACGACGATCTTTCGGTCGCGCTGAAAATCCAGGCCTGAACCAACAACTCCTGAACCGACGACTCCCGAGCCGGCAGGCGCCCGGGCAACAGGTGCGCGTGTGACTGGGCGCGCAACTTCATCGATCATCATTGTCGGCGGCGGCGCCAGCGGCGTCGTCCTGGCCGCGCATCTCTTGAAATCGCCCAATCCCGATCTTCGCGTCACGCTCATCGAAAAGCGTCCGCATTTCGGACAGGGCATCGCCTATTCCACGCTGTTGTCGGCGCATGTGCTGAACGTCAGCGCGGCCGGCATGAGCGCCTATGCCGACGATCCCGGCAACTTCTCGCGCTGGCTGCTTGAACGCGGCCTGGTGACCCCGGAGCAGGCGCCGGTCTATGCGCCGCGCAGCCTCTATGCCCGCTACCTGAAGGAATTGCTGGACGATCTCGAAGCGCGTGAACAGCAGACGGGCCGCCTTCGCCTGATCCGCGAGGAGAGCCTGTCAATCTCGCCGACCGCATCCGGGGTCGAGGTGGCGCTGGCCAACGGCACCAGCGTCGTCGCCCATCTTGCCGCGCTCGCGACCGGCCACGACGAGGAGCCGGGCGCCGGCCAGGGCCACGCGATAAGGATGGGCTCGGAGGCCGACACTGCGCTTGCCGAGGACAGCCGCGTCCTGGTGCTGGGCACCGGCTTGAGCATGGTCGACGCTTTCCTGTCACTTGAGCAGCGCGGCCATCGCGGCGAGATCGTCGCGGTGTCGCGGCGCGGCCTGCTGCCTTCGCCGCACCGCAAGGGCAACCCGATCAAGCTCGACGTCGCCGACATTCCGCTCGGCACCCAGCTTTCCTATTTTGTCGGATGGTTCCGCGACCTGATCAGGGAAAACCAGAAGGCCGGCATCGACTGGCGCGATGTGGTCGACGGGTTGCGGCCGTTCAACCAGAAGATCTGGCAGAACTGGCCCTCCTCGGCCAAGCGCCGCTTCGTCGAACACACCAAGGCATGGTGGGACATCCACCGCCACCGCATGGCGCCTGAGGTCTACGCCGGCGTCACCGAAGCGGTCCAGTCGGGACGCATCCGTCTTGTCGCCGGGCGCGTCGTCGACATCACGCCGGGTGGCGGATTTTCAGTGCAGGTCCAGTCCCGCCACACCCAGCAACTCGAGACGTTCGACGTCGCCCGCATCTACGATTGCACCGGCATCGCCAGGGATATCTCGACCACATCGAACAGCGTGGTGAGGTCGCTGGTCGACCGCGGGCTGGCGCGGCCGGATCCGCTGCGCCTCGGCCTCGACGTGACCGCGAATTGCGAGGTCATCGCCAGCGACGGCACCGTGTCAGCCAAGATCCTGGCGGTCGGGCCGCTGACGCGGGGCACCTTCTTCGAGATCGACGCCATCCCCGACATCCGCGTCCAGTGCGCTCGGCTGAGCAAACAACTGCTGGGGTGAAGGCAGAACCTGTTGATGCCGGCGGGACAGCACCCCCCTGGCCGGGTGGGAAGGATCACTGCAGAAGTCGTTGGGCTGAGACCACCGGCAGCGGAAGGCTGGAATTGCATTCCTCGTCTGGCCGATTGATTGGCACGATCTATCTTCTTTCAGACTGCAAACGGCTGGAAAAGACGATGGGCTGTCCGCCGACCCACAGGCGGTTGCTCACTTCTAACCATGGAGCATCAGCATGAGCGTGCACAAGATCGCCGCACAGGACAGTGCATCGTCCCGCCTGCGTCCGCCCTATTCGTCGGTTCTCGACCTGATCGGGCAGACGCCCGTCGTCGAGCTGACCAAATTCGACACCGGCAAGTGCCGGCTGTTCGTCAAGCTCGAAAGCCAGAATCCCGGCGGCTCGATCAAGGATCGCATTGCACTATCAATGATCGCCGCCGCCGAAAGAGAGGGCAAGCTCAGGCCCGGCGGCACCATCGTCGAGGCGACCGCCGGCAATACGGGCCTCGGCCTCGCCCAGGTCGGCATCCCCAAGGGTTATCGCATCATCCTCGTCGTGCCGGACAAGATGTCGCGCGAGAAGATCCAGCATTTGCGTGCGCTCGGCGCGGAAGTGCGCATGACGCGTTCCGACGTCGGCAAGGGCCATCCCGAATATTACCAGGACATGGCCGAAAAGATCGCCGCCGAGCTGCCCGGCGCCTTCTACGCCAACCAGTTCGCCAATCCGGCCAATCCGCTGGCCCACGAAACCACCACCGGCCCGGAGATCTATTCGCAGCTCGAAGGTGATGTTGATGCGGTGGTCGTCGGCGTCGGCTCGGGCGGCACGCTGACCGGGCTTGGCCGCTTCTTTTCGAAAAAATCGCCGAAGACCGAGATGGTGCTGGCCGATCCGGTCGGCTCGGTGCTGGCGCCGTTGATCAAAACCGGCAAGATGCAGGAGGCCGGAAGCTGGACCGTGGAAGGCATCGGCGAGGATTTCGTCCCGCCGAATGCCGATCTGTCGCTGGTCAAGAAAGCCTATTCCATCCCCGACAAGCAGAGCATGCTGGCCGTCCGCGACCTGCTTGCCAAAGAGGGCATCCTCGCCGGCTCGTCGTCCGGCACGCTCCTGTCGGCGGCACTTCGCTATTGCCGCGATCAGACCGTGCCGAAACGGGTCGTCACCTTCGTCTGCGACAGCGGCAACAAATATCTGTCAAAAGTGTTCGACGATTTCTGGCTGGCCGAGCAGGGCCTTGCCGAGCGGGAGCAGCATGGCGATTTGCGCGATCTGGTGATGCGCTCGCATCGCACCGGCGACACGGTGTATGTCGGCTCGGAGGAGAGCCTGCTCAACGCCTATGGCCGCATGCGCCGCTCCGACGTCTCGCAGCTGCCGGTGCTGGACGACGGCAAGTTGGTCGGCATCATCGACGAAAGCGATATCCTCGCCAAGGTCGACGGCCCCTATGACGGCCGCTGGGACCGCTTCAGCGCCCCGGTCCGCACGGCTATGACATCCGAGCTGCACACGCTGCAGGCCAGCCAGACGCTCGACGCGTTGCTGCCGGTCTTCGATCGCAACGAAGTCGCCATCATCTTCGATGGCGACGAGTTCATCGGCCTGATAACCAGGATCGACCTGATCAATCATCTGAGGCGCGCACGATGACCGCAGACACAACGCCGTCGGGCAGGAACCGGCTGGCCTTTTCGACGCGCACCATCCATGGCGGCCAGAGTCACGACCCGACGACCGGCGCGGTGATGGTGCCGATCTACGCCACCTCGACCTATGGCCAGCAGAGCCCGGGCGTGCACAAGGGCTTCGAATACGCCCGCAGCCAGAACCCGACCCGCTTTGCCTTCGAGCGCGCGGTCGCCGATCTCGAAAGCGGCTCGGCCGCCTTCGCGTTCGCCTCGGGACTGGCGGCGATCGCCACCGTGTTCGAGCTGCTCGATTCGGGTGCGCATATCGTCGCCACCGACGACATCTATGGCGGCACTTTCCGGCTGCTGGAACGGGTGCGCAAGCGCTCCGCCAACCTCCAGGTCAGCTTTGCCGATTTCACCGATCTTGCCGCCGTCGAAGCAGCAATCCGCCCGGAAACCAGGCTGCTCTGGGTCGAGACGCCGACCAACCCGCTGCTGCGGGTCGTCGATCTCGAAGCGGTCGCAACGCTGGCAAAGCGAAAAGGGCTGATCTCGGTCGCCGACAATACCTTCTGCAGCCCCTATCTGCAGCGGCCGCTGGAACTCGGCATCGACATCGTCGTCCACTCGACGACGAAATACCTCAATGGTCATTCGGACATGGTCGGCGGCGTCGCGGTGGTCGGCGACAACAAGGATCTGGCTGACCGGCTGAAGTTCCTGCAGAATGCCATCGGCGCCATTTCCGGCCCGTTTGACAGTTTTTTGGCGCTGCGCGGCATCAAGACACTGGCGCTGAGGATGGAGCGGCATTCCTCGAACGGCATGAAGATCGCTGAGTGGCTCGAACGCCGCCCCGACGTGCGCCGCGTCATCTATCCCGGTCTTGAAAGCCATCCCCAGCACGTCATAGCCAGAAGGCAGATGTATGCCTTCGGCGGCATGATCTCTGTCGAGCTCGACCGTGACCTCGCCGGCACCAAACGCTTCCTCGAGCGCACGCAGCTGTTCACGCTGGCCGAGAGCCTGGGCGGCGTCGAAAGCCTGATCGAGCATCCGGCGCTGATGACGCATGGCTCGATTCCGGCCGAAAAGCGCGGCGTCATCGGCATTTCCGATTCGCTGGTGCGGCTGTCGGCCGGCATCGAGGACGGCGATGATCTGATCGCCGATCTCGACCAGGCGCTGGCGACCTGAGCGGCTGACCTTCGACGCCGGGCTGGCTTCCATGTTAATGTGACCGCCGTCACAACCCTGCCGGCAGAGGTATTCTGCCTCTGACACTACGAGCTGATCTCATGTCGCGGTGCGGGGACGTCTACGAAAACAAGGTGACCGGGGAATATGCGGTGATCCTGCGCGGCACCGAGGATCGCGGCCAGGGCCCCGGCATTGCCCATCTGATGGCCCGACCGGGAGCCGCGGTGGTGGGCGAACACTTCCACCCTTTCATCGTCGAGAAGTTCACGGTCCTCAGGGGGCGACTCGATGCCCGCATCGCAGGCCGGACCCTGTCGCTCGGACCCGGCCAATTCGCCACTGTCGAAGCGGGGGTTGCGCACGACTGGTGGAACGGCAGCAATACAGACGAAGCGCACGTGCTGGTCGAGGTCGGGCGGGCAAAAGGCGCGGAGCACTTCGATCCGGATCGCTTCGAGCTGCTGATCGGCATGCTGTTCGGCCTCGCCAATGATGGCCAGGTGGACCGGAAGGGAAGACCCTTCCCGCTTCAGGCGGCGGTGATCGCGAGAGAGTTTGCCGACGTCATCGTCTTCACCCAGCCGCCGCCCGCCATCCAGCGGCTGGCACTGGCTATCCTGGCGCCGCTAGCCCGCTGGCTCGGCTACCGGGCCATCATGCCCAGCTATTGCAAGCCGCACGCACATGTGACACCGGCTTCCGATGTCCTCGCTGCGGCAGGGCTTTCCGCGAAATAAAGATCGCCGGCAGGCGCCGGGTGACGGCTTGCTGATCCCGTTGGCAATCGGGACGAATGGTGCCCAGAAGAGAACTCGAACCTCCAAGCTTCAAGTACGGACTTTGCAATTTCAAATTACATTCTAAAGTGTACTGGACTTTGCGATCTCCGGAGGCGTCATGCGCATAATCGTGCTGGGTGGCGGCGTCGTCGGGGTGACGACGGCCTATCAACTGCAACAGGACGGCCACGAAGTCGCGCTCATCGAACGCAACGCGCAAGTCGCCGCCGAAACCAGTTGGGGCAATGCCGGCATGATCGCGCCGGGTCATTCCTTCGTCTGGTCGTCGCCCAGCGCGCCGATGATCCTTTTGAAATCGCTGGTGCTGAGGGATCAGGCGCTGCGTTTCAAGCTCTCGGCCGATCCCAGGCTCTACACGTGGTCCTGGTTGTTTCTCATGCAATGCACCGCCGCCAAGGCGCGGCGCAACACGCTGCTCAAGCATCGTCTTGCCGCCTACTCGCAAACCGTCCTCCGAGAGGTCGTCGCTAGCGAGGCGATCGACTATGACCGCAATGACCGAGGCATCGTCTATTTCCACCGCAGCCAGCAGGCGCTCGACAAGGGGGTCGAGCACATGAAGCTGCTGCAGTCGGACGGGCAAGAGATCGAGGTGCTCGACCGCGAAGGGATCGTCGCGCTCGATCCGTCGCTGGCCTCCGCCAGGGGCAGCATTGCCGGAGGTATCTATTGCCCGACTGACGAAACCGGCGACCCGGCGAAGTTCACCAGGGCGCTGGCGGCAAAGATCGTCGCCCGAGGCGGTGCCATCCACACGGAAACGACGATAACCGGCATTGAAACATCAGGCGACGGCATCGCCCAGGTCCTCACCGACAAAGGGCCATTCAAGGGCGACGCCTATGTGCTTGCGCTCGGCAGCTACAGTCCGGTGCTGGCAAGGAAGATCGGCATCAGCCTGCCGATCTATCCGATCAAGGGCTATTCGCTGACCATCCCGGTCGGCAATCGCCCGCTGCCGCCGACCATCGCCTGCGTCGATGAGCACAATCTGGTTGCCATCTCGCGCTTCGGCGATCGCATCCGCGTCACCGCGACGGCGGAGTTCGCCGGCTACGACACCAGCCACAAGCCCGCCGATTTCGCCTTCATGAAACGGGTGACGGAGGATCTCTACCCCGAGGGCGCCGACTACGACCGCGCCGAAATGTGGGCTGGTCTCAGGCCAATGACCCCGAACAATCTTCCCGCCGTCGGCCGCCGCCGCTTTCGCAACCTGTTCCTCAATACTGGGCACGGCCACATCGGCTGGACCATGTCGCATGGCTCGGCCCGCATTACCGCCGACCTCATCGCCGGCCGGACGCCGGCCATTGCCATGGATGGGCTTTTGAATTGAGCATGATCCCGAAAAGGACCGGTCTTCGGAAAAGACAATGTGCAAATAAGAAGATGGATTGAAAGGGGAACGCCATGTCTCTCAGCCCAGCCGCCACCCTCCGTCCGTCCTCCGGACCGGTCGATTCCAAACCGGTCGACCTTGGCGTGCTGCCGTCCGAGCTTGATGGCGGTCTTGCCTCGCGCGCGGCGATCGGCCTTGTCGTGCTGGCCACGGACCAGACCATGGAGCATGAATTCCGGGCGCTCGTCAGGCAGCCCGGTGTCGCCTTCTATGAATCCCGGGTCTTCAGCGACAACGACATTACGCCCGACACCTTGCGCGCTATCGGTCCCAGGATCGCGCCGAGCGTCGACCTCATCCTGCCGAGCATCCCACTCGACGTCGTTGCCTTCGGCTGCACCTCGGCGACCATGGTGCTCGGCGAAGAAGCGGTTTTCGCCGAGATCAGGAAGGCGCGTCCCGACGTCGCCTGCACCACGCCGGTTACCGCAGCACTCGCTGCCTTCAAGGCGCTCGGCGCCAAGGGCATCGGCCTGCTGACGCCCTATGCGCCCGAGATCAATGAAAACCTCGTCGCCTATTTCAACGGCCGTGGCGTCGACATCGCCGCCGTCGCCACCTTCGACCGGCGCGACGACCGCGAAGCCGCCCGCATCTCGGTCGCATCGATCGAGGTCGCGGCCGAGCGGATGGCTGCAACGCCAGGGGTGGATGCGATCTTCATATCCTGCACCAGCCTTCGCATTGCCGAAGCGGCTGCAGGGCTGGAACAGCGCATCGGCATACCCGTCACCTCCAGCAACCACGCCATGGCCTGGCATTGCCTGCGGCTCGCAGGCGTGAACGACGTCCTGCCCGGCGGCAGGTTGTTCGGATTGCCGCGCAAGTGACCGTTCAGGTTTCCGAGTAGCGTCAGCTCGGACCAGAAGCCGAGACACGTCGGCCTTGCTCTGCGCTGTAGGGCGTTACTCCGGTAGTCCCGCCTTCCGAAGAGCCTCGATATACCTATTCCGATCGTCTAATCGGCGAAACGGCGGCAGCACATCAGCGAGATTCGAAAGCCGTAATGTGGGAGCCAATTCGCAGAGGCGAGCGATCTTTTCCTTTGCTTCCTCAGCCCGCCCTGCCAGGGCATAACTCGCCGCCGCGACGCGTATCGCGCTTGCGTAGTTGGGCTGGTATCGCAATGCCTTTTCTGCCCACAGAACAGCGTCATCATAGTGCTCGCCACAGAAGTAAGCGAGTCCGGTGCAAAACTGCCAAGAGAACAGGCGCGGATCGAGCGGACTTAGGCGCATGGCACGCGCAGCGTGTTCGACAGCCTTGTCGGGCGCGCCCAAGCAGATATTCACCCAGCTACTATAGCCCCAGGCCGCGGCCAAATTCGGGTTAAGAACGAGCGCCTGGTCGATGCAGGCGGCACTCTCCTCCAGGTTGCCACTAACGTACCCAAGGACGAAGCCTCCGAAAGAAAGCGCCATCGCATCCTCTCTGCCAAGGTCAACCGCTCTCGTGGCCAGTCGAGTGGCTTCGGCAATCTCTTCGGTACGATCGATCATCCAGCCGTTGCTCTTTCGAGTGGCGTAGCACCGCGCCGCCCTGCCATAGGCCAGAGCAAACTCCGGGTCACGGGCGATTGCCTCTTTGAAAAGTCGCAGGGCGTCGTTGGCAGCCCCCCTGCTGATCGTCCGGTCAGAGATCGCCAGCCCACGAAGGTAATAGTCGTAGGCTTCCAGGTTCTCTGTCGGCTTGCGCTTGGCACGCTCGATCTCAGCCTGTTCCACTTTCGGCGTGATCGCACCGACTATGCTCGAGGCGATCTGGTCTTGCAGATCGAAGACCTCCGTCAGAGTTCCATCGAAACGGTCAGCCCAGAGGTGGGCACCTGTCGAGGCATCGATGAGCTGGCAAGTAATGCGCAGGCGATCACTGGCCCGGCGCACACTTCCCTCGACCACATAGCGGACACCGAGCTCGCGCCCAACCTGCTTCACGTCTACGGCCCGGCCCTTGTAAGCGAAACTCGAATTCCGTGCGATGACGAACAGGTGTCGGAAGTGGGCCAAGGCAGTGACGATGTCCTCCACTATGCCGTCGGCAAAATATTCCTGCTCCGTGTCGCCACCCAGGTTCTGAAATGCCATCACTGCAACCGATGGCTGGTCGTGCTGCTTGGCCGGGACCGAGAAGACCTGCGGCTGCGATGTCATGTCGGGCTCCGGCGCGGGCTGCTGATATCCGGTTTGTTCCCGTAATTGCAGCGAAGCCACCAGGGCGTTCGTCTGGGCCTCAGGTTGCGCATCCAGATGCCTTTTCAACGCAGTCCGACAAAGCTCGAATTGGCGAAAGGCCGCGTTTTCATGGCCCCGACGAGCGTGAATCCGGATCAGCGCCCGATGGGCGGCCTCGGCGGTGGGGTCTGACGCGAGCAGTCTCTCCGCGAGGTCCTCGCAGGCTGTCTCTCCCGCAGCTCCGGCCGCAGGGAGCGCAAGGCTCAGGCGCTCCACCAACTGCCAAGCCTTCCGCTGATATCTGGCTTGATAGGGTGCAAACCACTCATCCAGTCCGTCAGGAATGGCCTCGCCTGCAAGGAGGTCGCCACGGTACAGGTCGGCGGCGAAGACAAGGTCGGCATTCCGGCCGCCCTCGAGTTTCCGATCGAAGATCCAAATATCCGCCTCATCCGGACCGGCTATCAGCGAGATGGCGTCCTGATCCCCTTCGACGTAGATGGCGGCATCACTGCTGGTCGGAAACCACCGCCTGATGTCGACCAGCGCCTGCCGCAGATTATTGCGTGCCTGCGCATCGCTCCGTCCCGGCCAAAACACTTCTGCAAGCTGCTCGCGACGATGACCGCGGCGGCCTGCCAGGACCAGGGCAGCAAAAAGCAGCGAAGACTTGCGCGTGGCGAAGCGAACGGGCCGGTGCTCCGGGGAAGTGACTTCGAGGTCGCCAAACAACCGGATGCGCACGATCGCCTCCATTGACCCTCGTAGAATAGCATTCCGTCGATCGATTTAACGCAGATTTAACGGCAGCCCTCGGACTTTTGCCTGCTGTTTGCGCGCAGCCGAACAGCCGCAAAGCATTCGTATGGCAAGCTCTGCTCGCAATCCGGAAACGGGAGGCCAAAATGGCTCACACGGAAACTCGCGCCGAGCACCGAACCAGGAAAACGCATCAGCTTGGGTCGAAGCTGAAACACATAGTGACAATTATCGCCGCACTCAGGGCGTGGAGGCGCACCGTCGCAAGACGCAGGGCTATAGCAGATTTAACCCCCTATGAGTTGAAGGACATCGGCTATCCCGAGACTCCCCGAGCCATGCTCGATGTTAAGGCAGGCCTGATCACGAATTTGATGTCCATGAGGTAGGTCGACATGCCAACTGCCCAGTGGAAGGCGACGTCTCAGGATCCGAGCCAAGCGCGCTGCACCTCAACTCGACGTAACATGAAAAAAGCCCGCTTTCGCGGGCTTTTGAGAGGCTTGTGGATGGCCACAAACAGAACTTTGGTGCCCAGAAGAGGACTCGAACCTCCACTCCTTGCGGAACACGGACCTGAACCGTGCGCGTCTACCAATTCCGCCATCTGGGCTGGTGCGGGCTCATGTAAGCGGGTGGACGATGAGTGTCAACGCGCTTTTTTGAAAGCTGCGATCCGCTGCCGGCTAGCGTAGTTGAATCTGCGCATGATCCTTTCCGAACCTCGGGGTCATGCGCTCTCCAGCACTTCCTTCGAAGCCACGGTCGAATCGGCGTTGAGCTTGTAGATGACCGGCACGCCGGTGCCGAGCTCCAGTCTGACGATCTCCTCGCCCGACTTGCCGTCGAGCGCCATGATCAGCGCGCGCAGCGAATTGCCGTGTGCCGCCACCAGCACCGTGCCGCCGCGCAGCACATGCGGCTGCAAATCATGCAGGTAATAAGGCCAGACGCGGGCGCCGGTGTCCTTTAGGCTTTCGCCGCCGGGTGGCGACACGTCATAGGAGCGGCGCCAGATATGTACCTGCTCCTCGCCCCATTTCTTGCGCGCGTCGTCCTTGTTGAGACCGGAGAGATCGCCATAGTCGCGCTCGTTCAACGCCTGGTCGCGAATGGTCTCGAGGCTGCTCTGGCCGACCGCGTCGAGAATGTGCTGGCAGGTCTTCTGCGCCCGGATCAGCGCCGAGGTGAAGGCGATGTCGAATTTGAAGCCGCGTGCCTTCAGCTTCGCGCCCGCCTCCTTGGCCTCCGCATGGCCCTGTTCGGTCAGATCGACGTCGCGCCAGCCGGTAAAAAGGTTCTTCAGGTTCCATTCGCTCTGGCCATGGCGCACGAGCACGAGAGTTCCCGACATTTTTGCTCCTCTAGGGTTTGTGGATAGGGTCGTTCAGGCGAGCCCGAGCACGTCCCGCATCGAATACAGTCCCGGCTTCCTGCTGCGCGCCCAAAGTGCGGCCTTGACCGCGCCGCGAGCGAAGATTGCCCGGTCCTCGGCATGGTGGGCGAGCGTGATGCGCTCGCCGGTGCCGGCCAGCACCACACTGTGATCGCCGACCACCGAGCCGCCGCGCAATGTGGCGAAGCCGATCGAGCCCACTTTTCGCACGCCGGTGTGGCCGTCACGCGACCGCACGTCGTTGCCAGCAAGCGCGATGCCGCGGCCGGTGGCCGCGGCATCACCGAGCAGCAGAGCCGTCCCCGAGGGGGCGTCGACCTTGTGCCGGTGATGCATTTCGAGGATCTCGATGTCGAAATCGTCGGCATCGAGCGCCCGCGCCGCCTGCTCCACCAGCACCGCCAGCAGATTGACGCCGAGGCTCATATTGCCGGATTTGACCACCGTCGCGTGGCGCGCCGCCGCCGCGATCTTGGCATTGTCCTCGGCCGAGCAGCCGGTGGTGCCGATGACATGGACGATGCGCGCCTGCGCCGCATAGCCGGCGAACTCGATGGTCGCCGCCGGCGCCGTGAAATCGAGCACGCCGTCGGCCTTGGCGAAGGCCGGCAACGGATCGTCGCCGATCGCCACGTCGATGCTGCCGATGCCGGCAAGCTCGCCGGCATCCTTGCCGAGATGGGGCGATCCGGCTCGCTCGATCGCGCCGGCGACACGTGCGCCAGGGATCGTATGGATGGCGCGGATCAGCGCTTGGCCCATGCGGCCGGCCGCACCCACCACCACCATTCCCATATCGCTCATGAAGATCTCCCGACTGCCTTCTTCGCGCGGCTGCGCTGCACCGGAGTTTGAATTGGCTTGGCGTCATCGACAAGCCCTAGCCCCTTCTTGCCTTGCACCCGGTGGAAGCGGGCATAGACGCTGTGCGGGTCGGCCATCAGCGAGGCATGCGTGCCCTGCTCGACCAGGTGGCCCTGTTCCAGCACGATGATGTGGTCGGCGTTGACCACTGTCGACAGCCGGTGCGCGATGACGATGGTGGTGCGCCCTTCCATCACCTGGGTCAGCGCCTGCTGGACGCGGGCTTCGGCTTCGTTGTCGAGTGCCGAGGTCGCCTCGTCGAGCAGCAGGATCGGTGCCTGCCGAACGATGGCGCGGGCGATCGACACGCGCTGGCGCTGGCCGCCGGACAGCGTCACGCCGCCTTCACCGACAGGGGTATCGTAGCCCTCGGGCTGCTGGCGGATGAAGCCATCGGCCTCGGCCTGTTGCGCCGCCAATTCGATTTCGGCGTTGCTGGCACTCAGCCGCCCGTAGCGGATGTTGTCGCGGATGGTGCCCTCGAACAAATAAGGCTGCTGCGAGACATAGGCGATGGAGCCGCGCAGCGACTGTTTGGTAACCTTCGAGATGTCTTGGCCGTCGATCTCGATGCTGCCGGCGTCGACATCGTAGAAGCGCTGCAGCAGCGCCACCAGCGTCGTCTTGCCGGCGCCCGAGGCGCCGACGATGGCCGTGACCTTGCCGGCGGCTGCGACGAAACTCAGATCCTGCAGCACCGGCGTCTCCGCGACATAGCCGAACGACACGTTGTTGAAGCGCACCTCGCCCTTGGTGACCTTCGCTTCGATCGCTCCGGGCGCATCGCCCTGCTGCGGCTCGAGGTCGAGAAGCTCATAGATCATGCGCGCGTTGACCAACGCCCGTTCCATGCCGACCTGCATGCGCGCCAGCCGTCGGGCCGGATCGTAGGCGAGCAGCAGCGCGGTGATGAAGGAAAACACCGCGCCTGGGGGCTGGCCGCCGACGGCGGCCCGGTAGCCGGAATAGGCGATGACGCCGGCGACGGCGAAGCCGGCCAGCATTTCGGAGATCGGTGTCAGCCGCTCCGACACACGGGCGATCTTGTTTGCTCGCTGCTCGGCGTTGTCGGCGAGCTTGCCGATGCGGCGCGACAGCTCGTCCTCCATGGTGAAGGCCTTGACGATGGCGATGCCGTGCGTGGCTTCCTGCACTGCACCGATCAGGCGCGAATTGATCTGCACCGATTCGCGCGTAATGCGCCGCACGCGGCGCATCAGGTAGGTGACGGTGTAGATCAGCGGCGGCCCGATCAACAGCGACATCAAGGCGAGCACCGGGTCCTGCCAGATCATGACGCCGATCAGCGCGATCAGCGCCACCACGTCGCGAGCCAAAGATGTCAGCGTCATGCCGAGAAGGTCGCGGATGCCGTTGACGTTCTCGTTGATCTGCGCGGCGAGCCGCCCCGAGCGGGTGTCGTTGAAGAAGCCGACGCCGAGCTTCATCACATGAGCGAAGATACGCTTCTGATAGCGCGCCACCAGATCGTTGCCGATCTTGGCCAGCGTTACCGCCTGGCCATAGGTCGCCAGCCCGCGCAGGATGAAAGCGCCGAGGATAAGAAAGCAGATCAGCGCAATGAGGTCGCCGCGCTGCTGATAGAAGATCTGGTCGACGACGTCCTTCATGATCCAGGCGGTGAAGGCGGTCGTGCCGGCCACCAGCATCAGGCAGACCACGGCAAAGACATAGGACCAGCGATGGTCGCGGCCGTTCTCGGCGACGATGCGGCGGATCACCGACACGATCTCGCCGGGCCGGGCTTTCACTTGGTGTCTGGGCGAATGATTCAAGTTGGGACCGTTCCGTGATGTCGCTCGGCATCGCAGCTGGGCTGCGTCAGGCACCTCTTAGCGTCCCGCTGGCGGCTTGCCTATGGCAGAAGGCGGCGAAACTTCGTCGCGGATCAGGTTTGCCAGCGCCGCCCTGCCGTCTGGACGCCGAACAGCGACGGGTTTCTGGCATAGGCGGCAAGCCCGGAGAGCGCTGCCAGCGGATGGGTTATCACATAGACCGGCATGCTGCGCATCAGTTCGCTGTGCGGCGCCTTGTCCTCGAAGGCGGCGCGGAAATTGCCCGCTTTCAGCGCCGGTACGATCTTCTGCGCGATGCCGCCGGTAAGGAAGACGCCGCCACGGCTCATGAACACCAGCGCGAGGTCGCCGGCCGTGCGCCCGAGGCAGGTGACGAACATCGACAGCGCCTCCTCCGCCACCGGATCAGATTTCGCCAGTGCCGCGGCGGTGACCTCGGCCGGCGTCTTGAACGGAGCCGGCTTGCCGTCCGCTTTGGCCACCGCCCGGTAGACGTTGACGAGGCCGCGCCCGCACAGGATCTGTTCCCCGGAGATGCGGCCTTCGATCGTCTCGATATGCGGAAAAACCTCGAAATCGCGCGGCGAGCGCGGTCCGATGTCCATGTGCCCGCCCTCGCCGGGCACCGGTATCCAGTGATGCAGGGCATGCACCAGTCCGGCAACACCGAGTCCGGTTCCGGGACCGAGCACCACCCGCCCGGCATTGGGTTCCGGCGCGCCGCCGCCGATCTTTTCCATATGCTCTTCGCCGAGCGCGACCACGGCCAGCGCCTGCGCTTCGAAATCGTTGAGCACGACGATGTCGCCGAGCCCGACATTGGCAAGCATCTTTCTCGGCTTGACGATCCACGGGCAGTTGGTGAGCTGGATCTCGTCGCTGTCGACAGGGCCGGCGACCGCCAGCACCGCCGAGTTCGGCCGCACTGACGAGCGGTCGAGCACGGCTGCCTGGATCGCCTCGTCGATGGTGTTGAAATTGGCCGTCTGGACGATCTGCGGTTCGCTCGCTTCCGAGTTCGCGTCGAGCACGATCGAAAAGCGCGCATTGGTGCCGCCGATATCGCCGATCAGGACCGGAAACCGCAGCGCTGTGTCGTCTTCGCCTGGCATGCTCTCGTCTGTTCCCATTCCGGCCGCGCTCTGCTGTTCTCTTGTTGACTAGCGCATGACTTTGGAAAGGGAAATCGGTTTTTACCCTCGACTTGGAATCGGCGATGCACAAATGTGCCCAACGGGTTTCATCAAAGGCCGCTTCGGCGTCAGTTTCCCGGCCGCGGTCGCGGCAGCGGGATGCCGATCTTGGGGGTCGGCGCGAAAGCATTCACAGAGGCCGGCAACGCCGCCGCGCCGCTTGTAATTGTCAGTGCCGGCGCGGAAGCCGGCTGGAGAGGTGGGGCGGCAGCTGCGACCGGCACGCCATCGCCATGATAGGTGACCGCTTCCGCCGAAGCCGGATCTGGCGCGTCGAGCACGAACTGGCATTGCCTGGGCAGGTTCGCCATCGTCATCAGGTCGCGCGCCTTCGGCGCATCCGGCTTCTTGTTGGGGCGCCACGGTTCCTCGGTGAACCACCAGGCCAGCGACTTGTCGCAGCCGTCGCCAGGCGTCGTATCCGCCTGCGGCTTGCAGTCGGATGAACCGGGCTGGCAGCCGATGCGCATGTGGAAATGATAGTCGTGGCCCCAGAACGGCCGGATCTTGCGCAGCCATGAGCGGTCACCGGTGACGGTGTCGCAGAGCTTCTTCTTGATCCCCGGATTGACGAGGATGCGCTCGACTTCGGGATAGCTCGCCGCGCGCTTCAAGAGCCGCGTATGCATCGGCATCCACAGCCCGTCCTTCACCAGATGGGTCTTTTCATCGACCATCAAGGTGGCGCTGATGTTTTCGCGCTCTTCGGTCGAAAGCTTGCGGTCGGGCATCGGTGTCAGCCAGATGTCGGCGTCGAGGCCGATCTGGTGCGAGGCATGGCCGGTCAGCATCGGACCGCCGCGCGGCTGCGAGATATCGCCGATCAACAGGCCCGGCCAGCCGTCAGCGGCGGCATCGCGCGACAGTTTCTCGATCAGCGCGATCATTGCCGGATGGCCCCAGCGGCGGTTGCGCGACGGCCGCATCACCTCCCAGTGCATGCCGTCCATGGGGATGGCGACGCCGCCGGCGAAGCAGCCCTTGGAATAGAAGCCGAAGGATTGCGGCGCCGCCACCGCCGGCAGTTTCCTTGCGCCGAACAGGTCTTTCGCCCGTTCCTCTGCGGCTGCAGGCTTAGTCAGGGCCAGCGCGGCCAGTACCCCGGTCAGGAGCAGCTTTCTGCCGGGCAACGAGCGCTTCAACGTCTTCATGAAGCAGTCCCCTCCGTTATTTTGAGTCGGATCATATCACGCCGCGCGCGACGCTTCGATCACGACCGTTTCATCGGGCTGCGCGCTTCGCCGTCGCGCCAGTCGCCGCTCGCCCACATATGGTCGAGGGCGGAGCGGTAGTCGGGAAAGCGAAAGCGGTAGCCGGCCGCCTTGATGGCGGCATTGGCGACGCGCTTGTTCTCGCCATAGAAGGACCGCGCCATCGGCGAAAGTTGGGCGGTTTCGAACGGAATTTCGGGCGGCGGCTCGATGCCCATCAGCTTGGCGGCATAGGCGACGACGTCCTGCGGCGGCGCCGGCAGGTCGTCGGTGACGTTGAAGATGCCGCCGCGATTGCCTTCGAGAAGATGCCGCAGCGCACCGGCAATGTCGTCGCAATGAATGCGATTGAACACTTGGGCCGGCTTGACCAGTCGGCGGGCGGTGCCGTTCTCCAGATTGACCAGGGCGTTGCGGCCCGGACCGTAAATGCCGGACAGGCGCAGGATCGCCACCGGCCGGCCGATGTCTTCGCCCAGCTTCAGCCAGTCCTGCTCGGCTGCCACCCGCATCACCGAACGCTTCGACACCGGCCGGTATTCGGCGGTCTCGTCCACCCAGCCGCCGCTATGGTCGCCATAGACGCCGACGGTCGAGAGATAGGCGATCCACCGGAGTGACGGCATCTCCGCCGTGATTGTCTGGCGCGCGGCATTCAACACGGGATCACCGGCTTCTTCCGGTGCGACCGAGACGACGAGATGGGTCGTTGTCTTCAATGCCTCGCCGATCTCCGGCGTCAACGCGCCGTCGAAGCGCAGCGGCATGATGCCGGCTTGCCGCAGCGTCTCGAATTTCTCCAGCGAACGCGTTGTGCCGAAAATCGTCGCGTCGGCATCCTTGCTGGCGCGGGCAAAAGCCTTGCCCGAATAGCCGGCGCCGAAAATGAAAATCTGCTTGCCGCTCATGCATGCGCCTCGATCTGATTTGACTGCGCCAGAAGCCACTCGTCTCGCACAGTCCCGTCGCTTTCCGTTTTCAACGCAGCGGCGGCGCGCCTGGCAAATTCGGTACGCGGCACCAGCCGTGACAGCGCCCACACCGCCGCCCCACGCACAAGTGGCGAAGCATCGCCGAGCAGCCCGCGCAGGGTGCCGGCAAGCGAAGGATCGCCGGAATTGCCGGCGGCGATCAGCACATTGCGGACAAAGCGGTCGCGGCCGATGCGCTTGACCGGCGAACCGGAAAAGAAGGACCGGAAGGCAGCGTCGTCGAGGCGCAGGAGGTCGGCGAGCAGCGGTTCGCGCAAATCGTCACGCGCGACAAGCTTTGCCTCGGAGGCCGCTCGGGCGAACTTGTTCCATGGGCAGGCGGCAAGGCAGTCGTCGCAGCCATAGATGCGGTTGCCGATCGCCTCACGGAACTCATGCGGGATCGGCCCCTTGTTCTCGATGGTGAGGTAGGAGATGCAACGCCGTGCATCGAGCCGGTAAGGTGCCGGAAAGGCATTGGTCGGGCAGGCGTCGAGGCAGGCGCGGCAGGAGCCGCAATGGTCTTCCTCCGCGGCGTCAGGCACAAGTTCGGCCGTCGTGAAAATTGTGCCGAGGAACAGCCAGGAGCCATGTTCGCGGCTGACCAGATTGGTGTGCTTGCCTTGCCAGCCGAGTCCGGCCGCTTCGGCTAGCGGCTTTTCCATCACCGGCGCGGTGTCGACGAACACTTTTACGTCGCCGCCAGCGTGTGCCACGATCTTGCCGGCGATCTCCTTCAGCCGGCCTTTCATTACCTCGTGGTAGTCGCGGTTCTGCGCATAGACGGAGATCGCGCCACGATCGCGCCGCGACAGAATATCGCGCGGATCGCGATCGGGGCCGTAATTCATGGCCAGCACGATGATGGAGCGAACCTCGGGCCAAAGTGCGGTCGGGTCGCCCCGGCGTTCGAGCGTCTCGGCGATCCACCCCATCGAGCCGTGAAAGCCATCGGCGACGAATTCGGCGAGCCGGGCCGGCGCCTGCGGGATCGTGTCGGGGGTGGTGACGGCGACGGCATCGAAACCGGCGCGCCGCGCCTCGCGATCGATCATCGCGCGCAAGCTTTTCGTCTTAGAAGTCGAGATCCGCATAATGCGACACCGGTGACAGGCCGCGCACCCGGTCGGACAGCAGCGGCCGGAATGATGGCCGTGATTTCACCCGAGTATACCATTCGCGCGCAGCAGCGTGTTCGCGCCAGTCGACCTCGCCGAGATAGTCGAGCACCGACAGTGCCGCCGCTGCCGCGAGGTCGGCATAGGTGACCTTGTTGCCGGCCAGCCAGTGGCGGGTGCCGGCCAGCCAGTTGGTGTATTTCATATGCTGGCGGATATTGGCGCGCGCCGCGCGGATCGCCGCCGAATCGGGCGAGCCGCCGCCAGCCGTTTCAGGCATCACCGGCTTCAATACGCGCTCGCGCACCAGATGCCGGGTGACCTCGCTTTCGGCCTTGCTCAGATACCAGTCGGTCAGCCTCCGGATTTCGGCGCGCTCCATCGGATCCTCGGCGAACAGCCGCTTGTCGCGCTTCAGCACGCCGCGTGTCTCGTCGAGATATTCGGCAATGACCATGGCACCGACGATCGGCACGTCGCCTTCGGCAAGCAGGATCGGCAGCGTGCCGGCCGGGTTCAGCGCCAGGAACTCCTTGCGCCGCGTCCACGGCTTTTCTTCGATCAGGGCCAACTCCTCGCCATATTCGCCGAAAGCGAGGCGGACGAAGCGGCAGGTGGCGAACATCGGGTGGTGGAAAAGCGTCAGCATGGTCCCGCGATAATAAGGCGCACTGGCGAATCGTCGCCTGCGCCGGTAAGTCTTGGCCGCCCGGAAAGCGGGCTGTCAGGATGCTGCGACCTATAGGGGGAGTTCCGCGCCATGACAAGCAAGCCGTTTTCTCAAGCCTTCCCTCCAACGCCGAGGTTGCCATGGAAAGCCAGACCATCGTCGAAGCACTGCTGCTCGGCCTGCTGGAGGGCTTGACCGAGTTCATTCCCGTGTCCTCGACCGGTCACATCCTGCTCGCCGGCCATTTCCTTGGCTTCCATTCGACCGGCAAGGCCTTCGAGATCCTGATCCAACTCGGCGCCATCCTGGCCATCCTCAGCGTCTATTTCCGCCGCTTGTGGAAAATGCTGATCGACCTGCCGCATGACCGGCTGACGCGGCATTTCGTCCACGGCATCCTCATCGCCTTCCTGCCCGCGGCCGTCATCGGCGCGCTGGCACATGATTTCATCAAGACGATACTGTTCGAGTCGCCAAGGCTGATATGCATCATGTTGATCATAGGCGGCGTCATCCTGCTGCTGCTGGACCGCATGAAGCTGAAGCCGTTCTACCACGACGTCGAGCGCTTCCCGACCAGGCTCTATCTGCAGATCGGACTGTTCCAGTGCCTATCGTTGATCCCCGGCACATCGCGTTCCGGTTCGACGATCGTCGGCGCGTTGCTTCTCGGCGTCGACAAGCGCGCGGCCGCGGAATTCTCCTTCTTCCTTGCCATACCGACGATGGTCGGCGCCTTCGCCTTCGACCTCTTCAAGAACCGCAATGTGCTGACCAGCGCCGATCTGCCGGTCATCGCCGTCGGCTTCCTCGCCGCCTTCGTCGCGGCACTGATCGTCGTCCGCGTCCTGCTCGATTACGTCTCGCGCCACGGCTATTCGCTGTTCGGCTGGTGGCGGCTGGGCGTCGGCGTCGTCGGGCTGACGGCGCTGCTCATCTGGGGCTGATCTGGCGCAGCCATTCGGAACGGTCGCCCTGGGGTCAAACCCAATCACTCTGAACGGCCGGTTGACCCCCAAGCAGCCATTTATGCGGTGCCGTTATTGGCTAGCGAGATTGCAACTTCTTAATTCCGATGGCGGAGCGCATCAACGATCACCGACATCGCCCGAGAGACCTGCCGCCTGCTCGGATAGTATAGGTGATAGCCTGCAAAGGGCGGGCTCCAGTCGTCAAGCACGAGCGCCAGCCGGCCCTCCGAGAGATGGTGGCTGACGAGATCCTCCGGCACGTAGGCGATCCCGTAGCCGCTGATCGCTGCGTCGATCATGGCAATGGACGTGTTGAAGGTGAGCTGGCCGTTCACTCGGACCCGCAGGTCGCGGCCGTCCTTCGCGAACTCCCAGGCATAGAGTCCGCCCACCGTGGTCTGGCGCATATTGATGCAAGAGTGCCGAACGAGATCCTGCGGCGTTGTCGGGACAGGGTGGCGCGAGAAGTATTCCGGTGACGCGACGGCCACGAGTCGCCAGTCCGGGCCGATACGGACGGCGATCATGTCCCTGTCGATGCTCTCGCCGAGCCGCACGCCTGCATCGAACCGCTCCTCCACGATGTTTCGCATGCTGTTGTCGCTGTGGAGCTCGACGCGGAGGTCGGGATAGTCGAGCAGGACGGGTCGGAGCTTCGGCCAGACGGTTGTCTGCAGCGCATGATCCGACAGCGTGATGCGCACCGTTCCCGAAGGCTTGTCACGAAACGCGACCAGGCTTGCGAGGTCGGCTTCGATCTCTTCAATGCGGGGGGCAAGCGACTGGAACAGTCGCTCGCCGGCCTCGGTGGGCGCGACGCTTCGCGTCGTGCGCGTGAGGAGCCGCACCCCGAGACGAGCCTCCAGCTGCATGATGGTGTGGCTCATGCTCGACTGCGACGTTCCGAGCTTGGCAGCCGCCCTGGTGAAGCTGCGCTCTCTGGCGACGGCCAGGAACCAGAGCAAATCCTTCATGTCGTCGCGCTGCATGGATCACCTCTGAGCGCTATTCATATCACAGATCGATAGGTTCATGCAGATTAGCCCGGCTAGTCAGAAAAGCGTGACAGAGATAAGTTGCCGAGCATGGCGGCAACAGCCTCCGATCGTGACCCGGCCACCGGGCCAACCGCCGCCCTGCAAGGATGCCTGGCCTGGAAACCACCTACGACACACGGCTTATCGATGCCCGCAGCGCATGGGGCGCGGTGCTTTCGATGGCGCTGTGCGTCGCCGTCCTGATCGCATCCGAATTCATGCCCGTCAGCCTCCTGTCCCCGATCGCGGCTGATCTCGGCATCACCAAAGGCCAGACGGGGCAGGCCATATCTACGTCGGGCGCATTCGCGGTGCTGACCAGCCTCCTGGTCGCCAGCCTCACACGCCGGATCGACCGACGCATCGTCGTGACCGGATTCACGGTGCTCCTCATCGTCTCCGCCCTGATCGTCATGCGCCTCGTGTCCGAAGACCTCGTCCCCCAGGGGCTTGCCATGATGAACGCGGGCAACGCCATCGCGGCCACGATCGCCGCGCCGCTGGGAAGCTTCCTGGGCGTCTATGTGGGCTGGCGGGGCGCCTTCTTCCTCGTTGTCCCACTCGGCCTGCTGGCCCTCGTATGGCAGTGGATCAGCCTGCCGCCGCTTCCTCCGCGCAACAGGAAGGTGTCCGACAACGTGCTGTCGCGCCTTGGCCGTCGCCCGGTTGCGATGGGAATGGCCTCACAATAGAAAGGAGCATTCTCTCATGCTTGCAACCGTTCTTCACAAGCCAGGCGACATCCGCTGCGAGGAAGTCGCCGATCCCAAAATCATTCACCCGACCGATGCCATCATCAAGCTGGCAGCCAGCTGCATCTGCGGGTCCGATCTGTGGCCCTATCGCGGGCTCCAGCCGGTGGACGGCCCGATGCATATGGGCCACGAATATTGCGGCATCGTCGTCGAGGTCGGCAGCGAGATGCGCACGATCCGCCCCGGCCAGTTCGTCGTCGGCTCCTTCTGCATCTCCGACAACACCTGCCCGCACTGCCGCTTCGGCTTCCAGTCATCCTGCATGCAGCGCGAGTTCATGTCGGGCGCTCAGGCCCCGTATGCCCGCGTGCCTCTGGCGGACGGAACGCTGGTGGCCACGTCCGAGGTTCCGCCCGCCGAACTCGTGCCTGATCTGCTCGCCGTCTCGGACGTGCTCGGCACCGGCTGGTATGCGGCCGACGCGGCCGAGGTGCGGGAAGGATCGACGGTCGTCGTGGTCGGTGACGGCGCCGTCGGCCTGATGGGCGTTCTTGCGGCCAAGGAAATGGGCGCGGCATCATCGCCATGAGCCGCCACGAGAGCCGCCAGCAACTCGCCCGCGACTTCGGCGCAACCGACATCGTGGCGGAGCGCGGCGAAGAAGGCGTGGCGCGCATCAAGGATTTCACCAGCGGCGTCGGTGCGGACTCGGTGCTGGAGTGCGTCGGCACGGCGGAATCCTTCGATCAGGCGTTGGCCTGCTCGCGCCCCGGCGGCACGATCGGCTATGTCGGCGTGCCGCACGGCGTGACGTTCGAGGGCCAGCGGCTTTTCTTCGGCCAGAAGCGCATGCTCGGCGGGCCGGCGCCCGTCCGCCGCTTCCTGCCCGACCTGATGGACCGCGTGCTGAAGGGCAAGATCAAGCCCGGCAAGGTTTTCGATCTCCAGCTGCCGCTGGCGGACGTCGCTGAAGGCTACCGCGCCATGGACGAGCGGCGCGCGATCAAGGTCCTGCTCGCCGTCGATGCGAGAGCAAATTCTCGAACTGCTTGAACCTCTGGACGCGCTCCCCCATCCGGTTTCTTTCAGGCCCGACAAAGTTGGCCGTCCGACGGTCTCGCCAAAAGGGTGCTGACCGAGATGGCCAGACCCGCTGATTTATCCCGTCGTCAGCGCCTGACCTTCAATTTGGCACCTTCTTGCCCGATCAGAGGAACGTCCGGGTTGAGTGCTGATCGCGACCTTCGATCCGTCCAGCGGAAATGTCAGGAAATGGCGCGACTTGCTCGTTTCCATCAATAGCTGGTCTGATCGCATTCGCGATATTTGCACGTCATGCGGCACGACGTGTTTCCGTAAGATGGCCCAAAACAGCTCCCTACCCCGCATGAATTGCCTTGCAGCATCAAGCGGTGCCGATGCTTCACAGCGGGGTTTTTCGCCAAAGCTCGCGAGAGGATATCGAGGCGCGATCGACCAGCCTTCGCTCCCCTTGAAAGGACATTGAGCTCCATTGGACTGCCTCTCCCCGCCCGAGAGTCAGAATTAACCACATTCGAAGAAGGCGAAGTACGGTTGGGTTTGTCACCGATCCGTCTCGCGTAAAATGTTATCCTTGGAATCGGGGGCATCCGCAGCACGTCCAGGCGCAAAGGCAAGGAAGAGACAGGATGCCTACCTTAAGCAATGGCAGTGAACTCATTGTATGGAACGAACCCGAGAATCCCAATCCGAGCCCTGACGCGGTCCTCTTCAGCATTACGGAAACAGACGGCGACGTAATCGGACCGATAGGGGCAAAGCCGGATTTCCCTCTCGGTGGGATCGAACTAGCTTCAGTCGATGTTTTCGACGGCTTCTTCACCATCACCAGCTTCACCCACGAGGGCAGGACCGAGACCTGGACGACAGTGGAAACGCAGGTCTTCGACAACGAAGGCAATTTTCTCCGCACCGTGTCCGACCAGGCGGCCTTCCTGTCGGCCCAGATCGTCTCGATCAGAGCCGACAGCCCCGACGACATCACGGTGACATGGATCGGGGCGAACGAATATTTCGGCGGCGAAAACACCCAATACGGTCAGCATCAGATCATCTTGGAAGGAGGCGTGCTTCAGCCCGACACCTTCGTCAATCACGCGCCCACCGTTGCCGACCTGGCCTTGTCGGTTTCGCAGGCGCAATCTCTCGACGACGTCCAGTTCGGCGCGGCAGATGCCGACTATGATCTCTTGAACTTTATCGTCGTAGACGGGCCGGACAGTGGCACCCTAGAGCAGGAGACGAGGTTCGATGGTAACTACTACCCGTTTCACCAGGGTCACTACGGCGCCACCCTGCACTATCATGCGGATTTTCTGAGCGGAAACCTGTTCGACTACACGCCAGAGGCCGGCTTCATCGGCACCGATAGCTTTACGGTCTACGCTACGGACGGCCAGGGCAACAGCAATGTGGCGACGATTACGATCACCGTCACTCCGCCGGCCGAATCGATCACCCAGACCGACGCCAAAAACATCGTGAGCTATGGAAGCTATGATCATGCCGTGCTCATCGCCGCGTTGGGCGGCGGCGACCGCATCAGCGGCACCCCGTTCAACGACACGCTCGACGGCGGTGCCGGCCACGACCAGCTGTTCGGCGGCGCGGGCGCCGACGACATCATTGGAGGCGCGGGCACCGATTGGCTGAAGGGCGGCGCCGGCGATGACGAGATCAGCGGGGGCGCGGGCACAGACGGCATCCGCGGTGACACTGGCGACGACGTCCTCGACGGCGGCGCCGGCTCCGACGACATGCGGGGTGGTGCTGGCGACGACATCCTCAATGGCGGCGCCGGCCGCGACCGGCTGGCCGGTGACGCTGGCAGGGATGTCTTCGTGTTCGACGCACTTGGGCCCGCGAACTACGACAGAATAGAAGACTTCAATGCGCTCGACGATGTGTTCTGGCTGGACAGCGCCGCATTCGTCGGGCTGTCGGCCGGCTCGCTTTTCGCTGCGGTTTTCGTGGTCGCCAAGCACGCTATCGATGACAGCGACCACATCATTTACGACAAGGAGACCGGCGATCTGCTGTTCGACGTGGACGGGGCAGGAGGAGCGGCGGCTGTCAAGTTTGCCGCCGTGGACCCGAGCACATTCCTCACGGTGGACGACTTCCTCGTGTTCTAGGCTCGCATGGAACGGCGGCTCTGGAGAAGCGCCGGAAAAGTCGGCTCATGTCGCAACTTGCTCGTTTCCATCGACGAAACGATAGGCAACATCCACCGATCTCGGCCATTTGCGGCAGCTGATTGAGTTTTGAACCCAGGGTTCTATTCCTTTTGACCATGATCTTGTCCGAACCGAAGGTCAGCGCAGCAAGAACCAGCCAGCACCTGCCCCCATGCCGGACCTCCCACACGGAACTCTATTCTTGCCTCAAGCCGAGCCATACGATCTTGTAGACGTGTAGTTTGGCAGGGGGAAACGCATGAGCGAAGTTCTTGACGCCCTCGTTATTGGCGCCGGCTCGGCGGGGCTCGGCGTCAGCTATTTCTTGAAACGGCAGCGCCGCGATCACCAGGTGCTCGATCGCAGCCGGATCGGCGAGACGTGGCGAACGCAGCGCTGGGACTCGTTTCGACTGAACTCGCCGACCATCCGCTCCATCTTGCCCGGAGATTCCTACGAGGGACCCGAGCCTTGGGGCGCGATAACCCACCATGAGTTTGTCACCTACCTCGAAGGCTACGCAGAGCGGCACTGCTTGCCGGTAAGCACCCAAAGTCCGGTGCAGGAGCTGACGAGAGACAATGGAATCTTTCGCGTCACCACGGCTCGCGGCGCGCTTCTGGCGCGCAATGTGGTGATCGCCACCGGCGACCAAAACCGCCAGGTCCGGCCACCAGGGTCGGCAGACCTGCCTGCCGCAGTTCGCCAAATCGATTCTTCGGCTTATCGCAACGCGGCCGAGCTCGAGAATGGCGCGGTGCTGGTGGTCGGCAGCGGCCAGTCGGGCGGCCAGATCGCCGAGGATCTGGCACTGGCCGGACGCGTGGTCTTTTTGGCGACCAGCCGCAACGGCCGCTGGGTGCGGCGCTACCGCGGGGGCAACATACTTAGTTGGCTGACACTGTCCGGTTTTCTCGACGTTCCGCGCAAGGAACTCGTCCTCCCCTCCGGCAAGGTGCAGGCCCGCGCGCTGGTCGGCGCGACCCATACGATCAGCCTGCAATCGCTGAGCGCGCAAGGGGTGGTACTGCTCGGCCGTTTCAGGGGCATCCAGAATGGCAGCCTGGTCTTCGGCGACGAGCTCGACGACCATATGCGGTTTGCCGACGAGGTCTCCGCGAATGCCAAGCGGGTGATCGACGAGTACGTCGAGCGCGCCGGCCTCGATGCGCCGCCGGCCGAGGATGATCCAGCCGAGACGGTTGAACCGCGCTTGCCCGATCCTCCGATCCGCTCGATCGACTGGACGGCGAGCGGCATCAGATCAGTGGTCTGGTGCACGGGCTTTACCGGCGACTTCTCATGGGTCCGACTCCCG
Source organism: Mesorhizobium sp. M00.F.Ca.ET.216.01.1.1 (assembly GCF_004010325.2). Lineage (GTDB taxonomy): Bacteria > Pseudomonadota > Alphaproteobacteria > Rhizobiales > Rhizobiaceae > Mesorhizobium. Next base: position 35,163 of record NZ_SADR02000020.1, on the reverse strand, counting down.
GGCTCCCTCGATGCAGCCGGTCAGCCCGTCCATGCAGACGGCGTCGGCGCTATTCCGGGCCTCTTTTTCGCCGGCCTCGATTTCGGATCGACGCGGAAATCGGGCACCATACCAGCTATTGCAGAGGAAGCGGCTCGCCTCGTCGAGCGGCTCGCCAAAAGCGGAGCCGACTTGCCACGGAACGACACCTAAACGAACTCTTACCCGCCGGACGTGAAGGACAGGATTTTTGTTGCCGATTCGACCGCAACGAAACGCCAGGGCTACGTCTCAGCGGCTGCGCTGACGGACCGCCGCTTTTAGTTTCGCCCGTAAAAAGCGTTCTCGACATGCACCGGCCAGCGGCATGGCAGCACCGCCACCATATCGAAACGTGCCGATAATTTCCCGTAGTCGGACTGGCGCGAAAGCCAGAGATCGGCGGCCGCTTCGATGCGGCGCTCCGATTCGTGGGCTATCGCCTCCATCGCCTCCATCAGCGTGTGGCGCGCCTTCACCTCGACGAACAGCACCAGGTCGCCGCGCCGCGCGATCAGGTCGATCTCGCCGAGCCTGGTGCGGTGGCGGCGAGCGAGGATCCGGTAGCCTTTCAGCATCAGCGCCGCTGCCGCCAGCCATTCACCGCGATGGCCGCGTCGATAGGCTCTTTGGAGGCTGACGGCCGGGCGCTCAGCCACGGCCGTTTTCCCCAGGGGTGTCCCCGCCTGCATTCTTGAGTTCGAGCAGCCGCCGGTAAAGCGCCTGCTTCTGACCGCCGGTCATTTTTGCGGCTTCCGCCGCCGCCTTGGAGGCCGGCATCTCGGCGGCCAGCGAAAGCAACAGCCGGTCGATATCAGCGGGTTCGTCTGCCGTTGCCTCGGGCGGGCCGACGCAGATGACGATTTCGCCCTTCGGCGTGTCGGCCGCCGCATAGTGGTCGGCGAGCGACTGCAGCGTACCAGTCCGCATCTCCTCGAAGGTCTTGGTCAGCTCACGGCCGATCGCCGCCTTGCGTGTACCGCCCAGCGCTTCGGCCATCGCGCCAAGCGTCTCGGCCAGCCGGCGCGGCGATTCGAAGAAGATCAGCGTCGCCGGCACCGTCTTCAGCGCTTCCAGTCGCGTCAGCCGCTGCCCTGTCTTCACCGGCAGGAAGCCGGCGAACAGGAAGGCGTCGGACGGCAGGCCGGATGCCGTCAGCGTCGCAAGGGCTGCCGACGGGCCGGGGATCGGCACGACGCGTATGGCGCGATCGAGAGCTTCGCCGACCAGCCGGTAGCCGGGGTCGGAGATCAGCGGCGTGCCGGCGTCCGAGATCAGCGCCACGCTCTGGCCGGCTTCAAGCGCTGCGATCAGCTTCGGCCCCGCCTCGCCGGCATTGTGCTCGTGATAGGCCGTGGTGCGGCGGCGGATGCCGTAGCGGTCGAGCAGCACGCGCGAAACCCGCGTGTCCTCGCAGGCGACGATGTCGGCGGCGGCAAGCGTTTCCAGCGCGCGCAGCGTGATGTCGGCGAGATTGCCGATCGGCGTCGCCACCAGGTAGAGCGCCGGCGCGAGCGGCCGGGCTGATATCTCGGTCTGGCCGATCACATAGCTGCGTTTCGACGACTCGCCTGTCACCAGTGCCCCTCCACTAGAGCGCCGCGCGTCCACTGGACGCGCAAAGGACGCTCTAGCACATTGAAGAGCGCCGCGCGTCCACTGGACGCGCAAAGGACGCTCTAGCACATTGAAGAGCGCCGCGCGTCCGCTGGATGCGCAAAGGACGCTCTAACACTTTGAATGCGTTCGACCCTGTTTGGCACGGCTCACGCCCGGTTGCAAAAGCCGAGCCGATGTGAAGTGGCCGCCATGCCTTTGCCACACTAGGGAACGAAACCGTTGCCCGCGGATCTTATCCTGCGCCGTCTGCATGCAGACGCCAGGTCTTCGAACGAAACCGACAGCACGACGGAGCACTGACCGGACGATGCCCAATCGCTTCGATATCTTCATCACCCGCCTTGAAACAAAAAGTGCCAGGGATGGCGCGCCATCACATCCCGCAGGCGACCAGCATAGCGCCCGCCGCGACAAAAGCGATGCCAAGCCGGCCCGGTCCGGCGAGGCGCATGCCGAGAAAGAGCGCGCCAAGCACCGCCACAAGCACGACGCCTAGCTCCGTCGTCATCCTCGGGTCTGCAGTCCGCTTCGCGTTCGCTCCGCCCTAGAATGACGAGGCATAAGGCCTACCGCGCCAGGTCCGCCACCACAGCGTCGAGCACGATCATGCCGGCCGGCGTGGCGCGCAGGCGGGCATTGCCGATCGGCGCCACCAGCCCCTCTTCCTGCAAGACCGACAGCCGCGCCGTCGACAGACCGCGCCCGGAAAACTGTTCATAGCGGGAAAGGTCGATGCCTTCGGCCAGCCTCAGCCCCATCAGCAGGAATTCGTCCGCCTCTTCCGAGCGCGTCAGGGTCTCGCCGCCGGTGACGCCGTGGCCCTTGGCCTCGACCAGATTGGCCCAGGTTTCCGGCATTTTCTCCGCGATCGTCACCGTACGGCGGCCGTGCTCGACGAAGCGGCCATGCGCGCCGGGGCCGACGCCGACATATTCGCCGTAGCGCCAGTAGGTGAGATTGTGCCGGCTTTCCGCGCCGGGCCTGGCGTGGTTGGAAATCTCGTAGGCCGGCAGCCCATGCGCCGCGGTGATCTCCTGCGTCAGCGCATAGAGGTCGGCGGCGTGATCGTTGTCGGGAATGGTGAATTTCTTCGCTGCATGCAGCGCGTGGAACGGCGTGCCTTCCTCGATGGTCAGCTGGTAGAGCGACAGATGGTCGGCGGCGTGGCCGATCGCCTGTTCGAGTTCCGCCTGCCAGGCGCCCAGTGTCTGGCCCGGCCGCGCATAGATCAGGTCGAAGGACAGCCGCGGAAAGATCTCGCGCGCCAGCCCGATCGCGTGCAGCGCCTCATCGACATTGTGCAGGCGGCCGAGGAAGCGCAAATCGCTGTCGTTCAGCGCCTGCACGCCGAGCGACACCCGATTGACGCCCGCCGCACGGTAGCCGCGGAAGCGCTCGGCCTCGACCGAGGAGGGGTTGGCTTCCAGCGTCACCTCGATGCCATCAGGCACCGTCCAGTTCTTCGCCACTGCATCCAGCACCGCCGCCACGGTCTCCGGCTTCATCAGCGACGGCGTGCCGCCGCCGAGAAAGATGCTGGTCACCTCGCGCGGCCCGGTGCGGGCGCGCATCGTCGCAAGCTCGGCCTCGAAGGCGCGCGCAAAGCGCTCCTGGTCGACCGGCTGGTGGCGGACATGGCTGTTGAAGTCGCAATAGGGGCACTTGGCCGCGCAGAACGGCCAATGGATGTAGACGCCGAAGCCGGGGCTGCGGTCGAGCAGCATGGTCATGTCGAGCCCAATCGTGCCGAATTCAATCGTGCTTGCGCGAATTTCTGGAAGGCGCGTGCGCGGTGCGACAATGCCGTCGGCTGGCCGGGCTTCCAGCCATGTTTTTCTGCTGCCGTCATCTCGCCGAAGGTCTTTTCGAAACCGTCCGGCAAGAACACCGGATCGTAGCCGAAGCCGAGCTCGCCGCGCGGCGGCCACACCAGGGTGCCCTCGACCTCACCGCGAAAATATTCGGCATCGCCGTCGGGAAAAGCCAGGCAGATGACGGCGACGAAACGGCCCTTGCGCTGCGCTGGGTCGACCGCTCCGACTTCCTGCAGCGCCACCTCCGTGCGCTGCATGGCCACGCCGAAGTCGCGGGAGCCGTCCGGCGTCTCGGCCCAGTTGGCGGTGTAGACGCCGGGCGCCCCATCGAGCGCGTCGACGCACAGGCCGGAATCGTCCGACAGTGCCGGCAGGCCGGTCGCCTTGGCCGCGGCCAACGCCTTGATGAAGGCGTTCTCCTCGAAGCTGGTGCCGGTCTCGTCCGGCTCCGGCAGGCCGTATTCCTTGGCCGACTTGGCTTCGATGCCGAACGGCGCCATCAGCTCGGCGAATTCGCGCAGCTTGCCTGAATTGTGGCTGGCGACGACAATTTTGTGTCCATTGAGCGAATGCATCAGAGGCCCCAGATCCTTGGCTCGGCGAATTCGATCGAATTGCCGGAGGGGTCGCGGATATAGATCGAACGGCCGCCTTGCGGCCATTCGAAATCGCTTTCGATGGCGATCTTCTTCGCCTGGAGATGCGCACGCCAGCGCGCGATTTCATCTGCGCTTGCCGCAAAGCAGAGATGGCCGTCGCCGACCGTGCCGTGGGGCGGCACTTTCAGCCTGGCGTCAGGCGCCGGCGGCACCTTGGTCGCCTCGGCATTGAAGAGGAGCAGCACGCCCTCCCCGCAGCGGAAGAAGACATGCCTGCCCTCGATCTTGCCCACTACCTCCAGCCCGAGCACGTCGCGATAGAATTGCTCGGCAGCTTGCAAGTCGGTGACGTAGAGAGCGGATTCCAGGATTGCGGAGGGAGTCACGAAGCCCCCCCCTCTGGCCTGCCGGCCATCTCCCCCTCAAGGGGGGAGATTGGCAGCTTCGGCGCCGCCGCACACCCTGCACCGCCGACAACTGGCGAAGGCCAGCCGGGCATCCGATCTCCCCCATTGAGGGGGAGATGGCCGGCAGGCCAGAGGGGGGCGGACAAGCTCGGCATTTGAGGATTACGCTACAGCCATTTGCTGCAGGCTGACCAGGCGCTGAATGCCTTTCTTGGCCAATCCCATCAGCGCCGCGAACTGTTCTTCCGAGAAAGGCTCGCCCTCGGCCGTTCCCTGGATCTCGACGATGCCGCCCTTGCCGGTCATGACGAAATTGGCGTCGGTGCCGGCCGAGGAATCCTCCAGATAGTCGAGGTCGATGACCGGCTGCCCGTCATGGATGCCGCAGGAAATCGCCGCGACATGATCCTTGAGCACCTTGGCGACGCTGGCCATCTGCCGGGCCTCCATCCAGCGCAGGCAGTCGTACAGCGCCACCCAGCCGCCGGTGATCGAGGCGGTGCGGGTACCGCCATCGGCCTGGATCACGTCGCAGTCGACGGTGATCTGCTGTTCGCCCAGCGCATGCAGGTCGACCACGGCGCGCAAGGAACGGCCGATTAGCCGCTGGATTTCCAGCGTGCGCCCGCCCTGCTTGCCGGCGGAAGCCTCGCGGCGCATGCGCTCGCCGGTCGAGCGCGGCAGCATGCCGTATTCCGCCGTCACCCAGCCCTTGCCGGAATTGCGCATCCAGCTCGGCACCTTCTCCTCCAGGCTTGCCGTGCACAGCACATGCGTGTCGCCGAACTTCACCAGGCACGAGCCTTCCGCGTGCTTGGAGACGCCGCGCTCGAAGGAGATGGCGCGCATTTCGTCGGCTTGGCGTTTGGAGGGGCGCATTCAGGCTTCTTTCATGTCATTATTTCGGAATCGTGGCCGGCTTGTAGCCGCACGGGACGTGAGGCGCAAAGGAAAATGGACCGGGTTGCGCGGGCGCTGCCTGAGTCTATATCTTTGGGCCGGAGGTTTTTGGCTCGAATGACCAAAGCAGTCGCCGATCCCGGTTCGCAGTTGTCCGCACTCCAGTCGCTCGACACGCGTTCGCGCGACATCTTTCGGCGCATCGTCGATTCCTATCTCAAGGATGGCGATCCGGTCGGCTCACGCAGCCTGTCGCGTATCCTGCCGTCCTCGCTGTCGCCGGCCACCATCCGCAACGTGATGAGCGATCTCGAGCATCTCGGCCTGATCTATGCGCCGCATATCTCGGCCGGCAGGCTGCCGACCCAGGCGGGCCTGCGCTTCTTCGTCGATGCCTTCATGGAGCTCGGCGACCTCTCAGACGAGGAGCGCCGTATCATCGAGGCGCAGGTACGCGCGTCCGGCTCGGGCGCGACGCTGGAACACATGCTCACCGAGGCCAGCCAGATGCTATCCGGCATGTCGCGCGGCGCCGGCCTCGTGCTCGCCGCCAAGAACGAGGCGGCGCTTAAGCACATCGAATTCATCCAGCTCGAGCCGACCAAGGCGCTGGCCGTGCTGGTCTCGCAGAACGGCGATGTCGAAAACCGCGTCATCGACCTGCCTGCCGGCGTCACCGTTTCGCAATTGCACGAAGCCTCGAACTTCCTCAACGCCCATATCCGTGGCCGCACGCTTGCCGAGGCGCGGGTGGAGATCGCCCGCATCAAGGAAGAGACCAGGGCCGCACTCGACACGTTGTCGCAGGAGCTGGTCGAAAAGGGCCTGGCGGTCTGGGCGGGCGCCGAAAGCGGCCTGCCGGCGCGTCTCATCGTGCGCGGCCGCGCCAACCTGCTGGAAAATGTCACTGCCCAGGCCGACATCGAATTGCTGCGGCATTTGTTCGAGGACCTGGAGACGCAGGACGGCCTGATCCAGCTTCTCGACCTCGCCGAGGAAGGGCCCGGCGTGCGCATCTTCATCGGTTCGGAGAACAAGCTGTTTTCACTGTCGGGCTCGTCGCTTGTCGTCGCGCCCTATCGCGACAAGGATGCCCGCGTCGTCGGCGCGCTCGGCGTCATCGGCCCGACGCGGCTGAATTATGCCCGCATCGTGCCGATGGTCGACTATACGGCGCAGCTTATTTCCCGCATGCTGCGCTAAGGGGAGCCGCGAGGAGACAAGATGGCGCTGGAATCGTTCAAGGCCCAGATCAGCCTGTTGCTTGAGGAAATGATCAACCAGCCCGAGGATCAGCATGAAGTGCAGGAGCAGCTGCGCGAAAAGCTGAGGGAAATGCGCGCCATGGGCCTGCCGTTGCCGGCCGATCTCGTCGCCTTGGAAAAGCGGCTCGACGACGATTTTTACGCGGCCGGAAACTGATACCCGAGAACCAGAACGGCCGAAGCCTCTTCAATTCCCCGTGTACTGGACGCGTGAGGCGGAACGACCGTCGAGCCCGGCCGTTCCCGTTTCCTACGGCGTCGCGCCCTTTGGGGATGCGCAAAGGGCTAGGTGAAAACCCGGAGGAAGGATGATCCGATTTGCCGGCTTTGCGGCGGCTGCCCTGCTTCTTGCGACAACCGCGTTTGCGCAACAGGCGGACCAGCCGGTACTAAAAGGCAAGGCAGCCTTCGGCGGCTGGAAGGCCGACAGGCCTGGCGTGCGCCGCCTGATCACGCCTGACGATCTGCAGGCGCCTGACGTCAGCCAATCCTCATCGAACAGCGCCAGCCCCGTGGAAAGGGCCACAAGCGCCGGGCCGCAATTGCCGCCGGGCTTCTCGGCCGAGATGATCGTCTCCGGCATCGACAATCCGCGCGTCGTCCGTGTCGCGCCGAACGGTGACCTGTTCGTCGCCGACAGTGAGGCCGACCAGATACGCGTCTATCGCCTCGCCGAGGGCAGTGCGAAGCCTGCCGAGAAAGCCATCTTCGCCAGGAACCTCACCCAGCCTTACGGCATCGCCTTCTATCCACCGGGAGACAAGCCGCAATGGGTCTATGTCGCCAACAGCGACAGCATCGTCCGCTTCCCCTATCGCGACGGCGACCTGAAGGCCTCCGGTGGGCCGGAAACCATCGTCGACAATATTCCTTCGACGCATCACTGGACCCGTGACATCGCCTTCTCGCCGGACGGCAAGACGCTGTTTCTCTCCGTCGGCTCCGGCTCGAACGTTGCCGAGGACATTGGAGCGGAGCCGGAAGGCGGCTTCGATGCCTGGACGAAGTCGAAGCCTCTCGGAGCTGCCTGGGGTTCGGAGGACGGCCGCGCCGACGTTCTGGCCTACGACCCTGATGGCAACAATGGCCGGACCGTCGCCACCGGATTGCGCAACTGTTCGGGCATGACCGTGCAGCCGGCGACCGGCGCGCTCTGGTGCGTCGTCAACGAGCGCGACGAGCTCGGCGACAATGTGCCGTTCGAATACGCCACGACCGTCAAGGACGGCGCCTTCTATGGCTGGCCCTGGTATTATATCGGCGACAATGAGGATCCTCGCCATCAGGGCGAGCGCCCCGACCTTGCCGGCAAGGTCACCCTGCCAGACGTGCTGATGCAGGCGCATTCTGCACCGCTCAACATCGCCTTCTACGACGGCAAGAATTTTCCGGCCGATTATCAGGGCGATGCCTTCGTCGCCCTGCACGGTTCGTGGAACCGTGATGTCAGGACTGGCTACAAGGTGGTGCGGCTCAAGTTTAGGGATGGCAAGCCGACCGGTGAATACGAGGACTTCATGACCGGCTTCGTCATCTCGAATGACGAGGTCTGGGGCCGTCCGGTCGGCGTGGCGGTGGCCAGGGATGGCGCGCTGATCGTCAGCGAGGACGGCAACGGCAGCATCTGGCGCGTCACCTATGACGACGGCCGGTCCTGACCGGCAGCGTCCCCGATAGCGCTTTGGCGCAATCGATTTAGGCCCTCAGGGAATTCACGCCTGTCTTCCTTGGTGCGACAAGGTGCCGTCTTAAAACGATTCCGATTCTCGGGGTCATCCGCCAAGGCCAAATATGACCCTTACCGGATTCCTTGCCTACAGTGCCGCCCTTGGTATCGCCGCCGCCATTCCCGGTCCGGGGCTCACTGCGCTCATTGCGCGTGCGCTTGGTTCCGGTTTCCGCTCGGCACTTGCCATGTCCTTCGGTCTGATGCTCGGCGACCTCACCTATCTCACCGCGGTGGTGCTCGGCCTCGCCTTCGTCGCGCAGACCTTCGGCATGGTCTTCCTGGCGATCAAATGGCTTGGCGTCGCCTATCTCGCCTTCCTTGGCTGGCGCTTCTGGACCAGCGGCATCACGCCCGAAACGATCGAGGCCAGGAAAGGCAAGGGCGGGCTGCTGTCGAGTTTTATTGCCGGCCTCGCCGTCACCCTCGGCAATCCGAAGACGATGATCTTCTATCTTGCCATCACGCCGACCATCGTCGACCTGAAGACCATCACGCTCGCCGACTACGGCATCCTTGTCGCACTCACCGTCATCGTCCTGCTGGTGGTGCTGGTGCCCTATCTGGCGCTGGCGGCCAAGGCGCGCGGGTTGCTGAAATCGCCGCGGGCTCTCAGGGCCCTGAATCGCACCGCCGCCGGCTTCATGGTCGGGGCAGCGGCAGCGATCGCCGCCCGCCAATAGCCCTGTTTCGGCCAAACCATTCCGGAATCAAGGCACTCCGGGAAATGCTTTTCCGGGGTGAAGATGTTTTCAGCATGCACCCCACTCGGATATTTTCAAGCGACAGCCTATCTTGCGCGCCTGAAAGCACTATCCTGTCAGCCCTGTTACCTGCCTGGACCCCTGGGAGCGAAACCAAATGAACAAGCCCGTCACCTCCGCGCGCGTGCCCGGCCGCGGCCGCGTCTACAATTCGATCACCGAGACGATCGGCGACACTCCGCTGGTGCGGCTCGACAAATTCGCCAGGGAAAAGGGCGTCGTCGCCAATCTTTTGGCCAAGCTCGAATTCTTCAATCCGATCGCCTCGGTCAAGGACCGCATCGGCGTGTCGATGATCGAGGCGCTGGAGGCATCGGGCAGGATTGCGCCCGGCAGGACCACGTTGATCGAGCCAACCTCCGGCAACACCGGCATCGCGCTTGCCTTCGCCGCCGCCGCCAAGGGCTACAAGCTGATCCTGACCATGCCCGAAACTATGTCGGTCGAGCGCAGAAAAATGCTGGCGCTGCTCGGCGCCGAGCTGGTGCTGACCGAAGGGCCGAAGGGCATGAAGGGCGCCATCGCCAAGGCCGACGAGCTGGCCGCGACGCTGCCCGACGCTGTTATCCCGCAGCAGTTCGAGAATCCCGCCAATCCGGAAATCCACCGCCGCACCACCGCGGAGGAAATCTGGAATGACACCAATGGCGAAGTCGACATCTTCGTCGCCGGCATCGGCACCGGCGGCACCATCACCGGCGTCGGCCAGGTGCTTAAGCAGCGCAAGCCCTCGGTGCATGTCGTCGCCGTCGAGCCGGAAGCTTCGCCGGTGCTGTCGGGTGGCCAGCCCGGCCCGCACAAGATCCAGGGCATCGGCGCCGGCTTCGCGCCGAAGATTCTCGACACCACGATCTATGACGAGATCGTCAGGGTCTCGAACGAGGATTCGGTCGCCAATGCCCGCCTCGTCGCCCGCCTTGAGGGCGTGCCGGTAGGCATCTCGTCTGGTGCCGCCCTGCAGGCGGCGATCGTCGTCGGCTCACGGCCGGAGAACAAGGGCAAGAACCTCGTGGTCGTCATCCCGTCCTTCGCCGAGCGCTATCTGTCGACGATCCTGTTCGAAGGGCTCGGAGCTTAGGTGATCCTCCCTTCATCATCCCAGGGCGGAGCGAACGCGAAGCGGAGCGCAGACCCTGGGATCTAATGCTGTGACGGTGGCCGAGGAATGCCGTGGTGCAGAATGAACTATGGCGATCCTTCGCGCCCCCTCTGCCCCGCCGGCGTTGGTAGACTTGAAACTCTTGAAAAGCTCTGCCGTTCGCGCTCAACTTGAGGGAGTTGTGGCCTCGCCTCGGTTCCTGGTGAGCTTCGACCGTTCCGTCTGCAGGAAGCGGCGCAAGGCGGGATCGCGCTCGAGGCCGATCGCCCGCTCGTAAGCTGCGGCCGCTTGCTGAGTTTTGCCGAGCTTGGCCAGGAGGCCGGCGCGCGCCGCCCAATAGGGCTGATAATCAGCGAGCCGCCTGTCGTCGCCGATCGCGTCGAGCGCGTCGAGACCCGCGGCGGCGCCCCCGGCCTCGGCAATCGCCACGGCGCGGTTGATCGCCACCACCGGCGAGCCGGCAATCGAAAGCAGCGCGTCGTAAAGCTGGCGGATCGCCGTCCAGTCGGTGCGGCCGCTTCGCCGCCGCGCTGTGTGGGCGGACTGCACGGCAGCTTCCAGCTGGTAGCGGCCGATGATCGCCTTGGCCGCGGCGCGTCCCAGCAGCGCTTCCGCCTCGTCGATCAGCGTGTCGTCCCACAGCGCGGTGTCCTGCTCGGCGAGCGGCACGAAGTTGCCTTCGGGGCTGCGCCGTGCCGCACGGCGTGCTTCGGCGAACAGCATCAGCGCCAGCAGGCCGAGGGCCTCCGCCTCTTCCGGCATCAGCGAAGCCACCAGCCGGCCAAGCCAGATGCCTTCGGTGGCGAGGTTGCGCCCTCGCGTCTCGGTGCCGACCGGATCGGACCAGCCCTCGGCAAAGGTGGCGTAGATCGCTTCCAGCACGGCGTCGAGCCGCTCGCCGAGTTCGCTTCGTTCCGGAACGCGGAAGGGGATGCCGGTCTCGCGGATACGGCCCTTGGCGCGCACCAGGCGCTGGCCCATCGTTGCCGGCGAGACCAGGAAAGCCGAGGCGATCGTTGCCGCGTCGAAGCCGAGAATGGTTTGCAGGATCAGTGGCGCGCGCGCGCTCGCGTCGATCGCCGGATGGGCGCAGGCAAACATCAGCCGCAGCCGCTCGTCAGGGAAGTCTTCGTCAGCCGTGCGTGCTTCCACCTCCTCGGCGACCAGCCTGAGATGGTCGCGGCCCGCCTCGCTGGTCAGCCGCCGTCGGACCGCGTCGACACGCCGCCGCCGTGCCACCGCAAGCAGCCAGGACTCGGGCCTGTCTGGCACACCAGTTTGCGGCCAGCGTTCGAGTGCCGCCGCAAAAGCGTCGGCCAGCGCGTCCTCGGCGCCGGCGACGTCGCGCGTGCGCGCGGCGAGATAGGCGACCAGCTTGCCGTAGCTTTGCCGAGCGGCCGCTTCCGCCGCCGCCCGCGCGATCTCCGGGCGATTGTCCATCACATCGTCATTTCTCAGATAGGTACTCGGTCATTTCCCAGATCGGTCGCACCTCGACCGTGCCGGTGCTGGCTGCCGGACAGCGCGCAGCCCATTCGATGGCCGTGTCGATGTCCGTCGCCTCGATCATGTAGAAGCCGGCAAGTTGCTCCTTGGTGTCGGCATAGGGGCCGTCGAGCACGTTGGTCTTGCCATTGGCCATCCGTACCGAGGTGGCCGACTGGGTCGGCTTCAGCCGATCACCGGCGAGCCAGGCGCCGGATTTCTTCAAAGCCTCGGTATAGGCGCCATAGGCCGCGCTGATCTCGTAGGTCTTCTCGGTCGGCGCAGACGCCATTGCGGCCTCGTCGTTGTAGATCAAAAGCATGTAGCGCATGGTTCTTCTCCGTTGTTTTTGAAGGCCGCGTCGTTGCGGGCCGGACATATGTCGCGCGGCCTTGTCCGATTTCGACAGGCATCGAAGAAATCTTCGGCTCGGATAGCGTCTTGCGCAAGCGGGTTGCGCATCGCTCAACCGTTCGTCTAATGCCCGCAATTGTCGGTTGGCATTTCCCGCCCGCTGTCTAAACTCGCCCCGGTTCGTGCTGGGGAGGGCGGTGCGATGCCAATATTTCAGGGAGGAAATCGTATGCTTAATTTCAGGACGAAATTTGTTGCCGCCGGCGCGGTGGCGCTGGCGCTCGGCCTCGGTGCGGTGTCGGCCGGGGCGCAGGAATTCATCAACGTGCTGACCGGCGGCACTTCCGGCGTCTACTATCCGCTCGGCGTCGCGCTGTCGGGAATTTACGGCAAGGGCATAGAAGGCGCCCGCACCCAGGTGCAGGCGACGAAAGCCTCGGTCGAGAACCTCAATCTGTTGCAGCAGGGCAAGGGCGAGATCGCCTTCGCGCTCGGCGATTCCGTCAAGCTGGCTGCCGAGGGTAACGCCGAAGCCGGTTTCCCTGGCAAGCTCGATAAGCTGCGCGGCATCGCCGCCGTCTATCCCAACTACATCCAGATCGTCGCCAGCAAGGAGTCCGGCATCAAGACGCTCGCCGACCTCAAGGGCAAGAGCCTGTCGGTCGGCGCGCCGGCCTCCGGCACCGAGCTCAACGCCCGCACCATCTTCGCCGCCGCCGGGCTGAAATACGAAGACCTCGGACGCGTCGAGTACCTGCCCTTCGCCGAATCGGTCGAGCTGATCAAGAACCGCCAGCTTGACGCCACGTTGCAGTCGGCCGGCCTCGGTGTCGCCTCGATCCGCGACCTCGCCACCTCGGTGCCGATCAACGTTGTCGCCGTGCCGGCAGAGGACGTCGCCAAGATCGGCTTGCCGTATCTTTCGGTGGTCATTCCCAAGGGAACCTATCAAGGCCAGGACGAGGATGTCGCGACCGCGGCCGTCGGCAATTTCCTCATCACCAGCGCCGATGTCTCCGACGAGACCGCCTATCAGATGACCAAGCTTCTGTTCGAGCATCTCGATCAGCTGGTCGCCGCCCACGCTGCCGCCAAGGCCATCGATCCGGCCAAGGCGCTCACCGGCATGCCGGTGCCGCTGCATCCGGGCGCCGAGAGGTACTACAAGGAAAAGGGACTGATGAAGTAGGGCGTGCCCTCCCCCTTGAGGGGAGGGTGCCGAGCGAAGCGAGGCGGGTGGGGTCTGTTCAGGCCGTGCACTGCCGCAACGACCCCACCCGCCCATCCGCCTTCGGCGGCTGTCCACCCTCCCCTCAAGGGAGGGAAACCGCCCGCCAGGAGCCGCCAATGACCGACGTCCGTCCCGAAACCCCGACCGTGCTTTCGCCTTCCGCCGAGGCCCCCGTCGAGGGCCTGCCGCCGGGTTTTGGCGAAGGGGCCGCCGGCAAGGCGGCGTTTCTCATCGCCATCGCCTTTTCTGTCTTCCAGCTCTACGTCGCCGCCTATGGCAGCCTACCGAGCCAGGTGGTGCGTGCCATGCACGTCGGCTTCCTGCTGCTGCTCGGCTTTGGCCTGGTCGCCAACCTGCGCGCCACCAGCATGCCAGCGAAGGCCGGCTTCTGGGCGCTCGGCGTGCTCGGCTTCGCCACCGGGCTGTACAATTGGGTGTTCTATGCCGACCTCATCCGCCGCTCCGGCTTCCTCACCACGCCGGACCTGATCGTCGGCGCTGCGCTAGTGGTGCTGGTCTTCGAGGCGGCGCGGCGGCTGATGGGGCTGCCGCTGGCTGTCATCGCTTTCATCTTCCTTGCCTACTGCTTCGTCGGCAATCACCTGCCGCCGCCCTTCACCCATCGCGGCTACGACTTCGCCCAGCTCGTCGATACCTTCGCCTATGGCACCGAAGGCATATACGGCACGCCGATCTACGTCTCGGCCGCCTATATCTTCATCTTCGTCGTTTTCGCCGCCTTTCTCGAACGCGCCGGCATGATCGCGCTGTTCAACGACTTTGCTCTCGGCCTGGTCGGCTCGTGGCGTGGCGGCCCGGCGCAGGTCTGCGTCCTGTCCTCGGCGCTGATGGGCACCATCTCCGGCTCCGGCGTCGCCAATGTGGTGGCCAGCGGCCAGTTCACCATCCCGCTGATGAAGCGCTTTGGCTTCCGCTCGGCCTTCGCCGGCGCCGTTGAGGCGACCTCCTCGATGGGCGGCCAGATCATGCCGCCGGTCATGGGAGCGGTCGCCTTCATCATGGCCGAGACCCTGAACATCCCCTATGCCGACGTGGTCAAGGCGGCGATCATCCCGGCGCTGCTCTATTTCGGCGCCTGTTTCTGGCAGGTGCACCTGGAAGCCGGCAAGGCGGGCCTGCACGGCATGGCCAAGGCGGACCTGCCCAATCCGTGGGATGCGGTGAAAAAACACTGGCCGCTGGTGCTGCCGCTCGCTGCACTGGTCTACCTGCTGTTTGCCGGCTACACGCCGATCTTTGCCGGCACCATGGGCCTGGCGCTGACCATCGTGCTCATCCTCGGCACGCCGCTGGCGGCGTTGATCGGGCCGCTTGCCTTCCGCGTCGTCTTCTGGCTGGCGCTCGGGCTTGCCGCCGCCTCTTTCATGAGGTTCGGCGTCAACATCCTCAGTCTGGTGATCGCCGCACTCATTGTCGCCTGCTTCACCTTCAAGGGTGGACGCGAGACGCTGCTCATCTGCGTCGACTCGCTCGCCGAGGGCGCCAAGAACGCACTGCCGGTCGGCATCGCCTGCGCCATTGTCGGCATCGTCATCGGCACGCTGACCCTGACTGGTATCGCCTCCACCTTCATCGGCTGGATTATCTCCATCGGCGAGAACAATCTGTTCCTGTCGCTGGTGCTGACCATGCTCACCTGCCTGGTGCTTGGCATGGGCATCCCGACCATTCCCAACTACATCATCACCTCGTCGCTGGCCGGGCCGGCACTGCTGTCGCTCGGCGTGCCGCTGGTGGTCAGCCACATGTTCGTTTTCTATTTCGGTATCATGGCCGACCTCACCCCGCCGGTAGCGCTCGCTGCCTTCGCCGCAGCACCGATGGCCAGGGAGAGCGGCCTCAAGATCGGCGTCCAGGCCACCAAGCTGGCCATCGCCGGCTTCGTCGTGCCGTTCATGGCGGTCTACACCCCGGCGCTGATGCTGCAGGATCCGGGCCCGATCGCCGCCCAATTCGGCTATCCCGTCGAGGTTGCCTACATCGTCGTCAAGGCATGCATGGGCATCGTCCTGTGGGGCGCCGCTGCCGTCGGGTTTCTCGCCCGACGCATGGCCTGGTGGGAACGCTTCGTCGCCTTCGCCGCCGGCGTGCTGCTGGTTGCCGCGTTGCCTCTCACCGACGAGACCGGCTGGGCGCTGTCGCTGGCCTGGATCGGCTGGCACTATTGGCGGGCGCGGCAGGCGTCCAGCGCCGCATGAGCCTCTGCATCCTGGCCGCTGGCAAGACGGTGACGCTCGCTGTCGCCGCCTTTACGCTTTCGTGGACGCATTCGGTGGAAAAGATCCGTTGGCAGGAAGACTGGCGGGTAACACCATCCGGGTTGCAGATTGTCGAAGCGCGGATCAAGGGCTCGGGCGCCGGTATGGAGCCGCCGGAAGGCTCGGTGCTGAGAGACGGCTGGTGGGTCTATAAGCCAGAGATGCGGCCGCAGCGGCGCCTCGTGCTTGCCGCCTCCGGCGCGACGGGTGAAGGCTGGACGCTGTGTACGGCTCAGGATTGCCGTGAACTGGGTAAGGCGGCAAGGGACACGATCTCGCTGGAGCCGTGCGAACTGGGCCCCGAAGGTTCGAGCCAGCCGCGGTAGCGCAACACCCCCGACGGCCGACCTGCCCGGCATATTCGGCAAGGCCGAAGCCTCTCAAAGCCCGACCTCAATCAATCATTCGCCCCTTCATCTCGGCGGAAGGGATCTCGCAATGATCCTTTCTGCCGAACAGGGCGTAGCGGTTTTTCGCGACACGGTCGTAAAGCCAGCCGCGAACAGGGCGCGGCAGCAGCAGCAAAAATTTTGCCGCCCGCCAAGGCCAGCCCAGTTCGGCCATGACGGCAATGAAACTGTCCAGCCGAGTAAAAGCGGCGCCGTCGATGATGACCAGATTGGTCTCGTAAGAATCCGTGCGCAGCCCGTGCTTCCTGAACAGCGCTTCGCCGAACGGCGACTGCGCGGTTGCGAAGCGGAAGCGGCTTTTTCGGTCGAGCCTGACCACCATGCGCACGAAGCCCGAGCACAGCACGCAGACGCCGTCGAACACGATCAACGGCGGGCCTGTATCGAAGACTTCAGGAGGATGGTTTGGCTTGATGGTCACGTAGCGCTCGGCAGCTTATGTCCTGGGACATTAAGCCTGCCGGCGGCTGTATCAAAGCCCTGGCGTTGTCGCACGCCGCCTGTCGGCCAGCGCGGGACGCTCCGCACGATAGGTGGTTGCGCGATGATCTGCGGCCGGCCTGCAGATCCGGCTGTCATGATGGCTCTCAAGGGTCATGGTCAGTGTGCGCTGACGCCGAGTGAGTTGCCGCGGCGCGCGCAGGCGGGGCCAGGGCCGCGCATGTAATAGCGCTCAGGCCGATAGGTCGGCGCGACGAATTCGCGGATGGCGGCAGCATAGCCGGCGATGTGATTCCAGAAGTTCATTTTACTTGGTCCCTGTCCCGATTTCGGATGTCCCTTCCGAATTGCGGGGATCATAGCGTCGAGGCGTGAATAGTCGGTGAACGCGATGTTAATCTCTGCTCAAAAACGCCTTGGTTCGTGGCCGGATTGCGGCTGATTCGGGGTGTTTCCGTGCAGTTCGTCAGCATTTCGATCGATGTGACTTTTGCATCACATATGTTTCGCCTGAATGCCGCTCAGGGTGCGGTTCTGTTTCAATCTTGGCCGCATTGCGAAATATCCGTGCTTGCCGCCGGAAACTCAGGAACCCGTCCCGCGACCCGCACGTTGACTATCGAGGCTGGGCGCGCTCCCGGCCGAACGGACGGCCGTCTCCAAGGCGGAGCCGCCGTCAAAAATCCCGACACAGCAAGAGCAACGGAAAGGCAAAAGCCATGGGTCTCTTTTCGAAAGACATCAGGACGCTGGACGACCTCTTCGTGCACACTTTGCGCGATGTCTATTATGCCGAACGACAGATCGAAAAGGCGCTGCCGAAGATGATCGACAACGCGACCGATCCGCAACTGAGGGCCAGGTTCGAGAAACATCTCGACCAGACCAAGGGTCACATCCAGCGCCTCGAGCAGGTGTTCGAACTGCTTGGCGTCAAGGCCAAGACGGTCAACTGTCCCGCTATCAATGGCATTCTCGAGGAAGCCGACGAAGTCAGCAGCGACATCGACGACAAGGAGGTGCGCGACGCCGCCTTGATCGCATCCGAGCAGGCGGTCGAGCACTATGAGATAACCCGCTACGGCACGTTGATCGCCTGGGCCAAGCAGTTGGGTCGCAGCGATTGCGCCAATGTCCTGGCAAACAATCTCAAGGAGGAGCAGGCGACCGACCGCAAGCTCACCGAGATTGCCGAAAACAGGGTCAATCTTCAGGCCGCCTGATGATGTATGTCGCCCAAAAACGCAGCGGTTTGGGGCAACGACATGCATAAAATAGAGACTTGAAGCGTCCGTGCGGCCGCGAATGCTGCTGGCTTTGCCTTTGCGCGGCCGGAACCGGAATGGGTGTTGTCCGTTCTCGGTAGAACCGGAGAGCGCTAGGAGCTTGTCATGGCGCCGCGTCCCGCCTGGAAAGGCTATCTGAAGCTTTCGCTGGTCACCTGCGCCATTGAACTGACCAATGTCGTCACCCATACCGAAAAGGTCTCGTTCCGGGTGCTCGACCGCAAGACCGGCAACGCCGTCAGGCGCGTCTATGTCGATTCCGAAACCGGCGAGCCGTTGGGCGAGGGCGACGAGGTCAAAGGCTATGAGGTCGAGGACGGCGAGTTCATCCACATTGAGGAAGACGAGATCGAGGCGGTCCAGATCGAATCCTCGCATACGACGAACCTGGACGGTTTCGTCGAAAAGTCCTCGATCCAGCAGATTTATCTCGACACGCCCTACTACGTCACGCCGGCAGACAAAGTCTCGGAGGAGGCTTTCGCCGTCATCCGCGACGCCATGGCCGGCAGGAAGATGGCGGGGCTTGCCCGCATCGTGCTGTACCAGCGTGAACGCCCGGCGGTCATCGAGCCGCTGGGCAAGGGTATGGTGCTGACCACGCTGCGCTACGACAATACGGTGCGCCAGCCGGATGCCATCTTCGACGACATCGCGGCAATGAAGACGGATGACGAGATGATCGATCTCGCCAAGCACATCATTGATGAGAAACGGACGAGGTTCGATCCGTCGAAATTCGAGGACCGATACGAGAACGCACTGCTTGAGCTGATCCGAGCCAAGAAGGCCGGCAAGAAGGCGCCAAAGACCAAGGCGGCTCCTCAACCCTCCAATGTCATCAACCTTTTCGATGCGCCGAAGAAGAGCCTTTCGTCGGGCGAGCGGTCAGCCGCGAAGACATCCCGGCCGGCAAAGGCCAAACCGCAAGCGAAGCGGGAAACGCCTGCCGCCCGGCGCAAGTCGGCATAGGATTTAGGGTTCATGGCCAGCCTCGAACAATACCACGCCAAGCGCGATTTCAAGAAAACCACCGAGCCGTCCGGCAAGGTCGCTCGAGCCGGGAAGGGCGGGGCCGGCGGCATCTTCGTTATCCAAAAGCATGCCGCCACGCGGCTGCATTACGACCTTCGCCTGGAACATGGCGGCGTGCTGTGGAGCTGGGCGGTGACCCGCGGCCCGAGCCTCGATCCACATGAAAAGCGGCTTGCCGTGCATGTCGAGGACCACCCGATCGACTACGCGTCCTTCGAAGGCACCATTCCCGAAGGCGAATATGGCGCCGGCTCGGTCATCGTCTGGGACGAAGGCACATGGACGCCGGACATCGATCCGGCCCAGGCGATGAAGAAAGGCCATATCAGCTTTGAGCTGCACGGCCACAAGCTACACGGCCTCTGGCATCTGGCGTGGCTGAGGCCACGCCGTGGTGACAAGCGCGACAATTGGCTGCTGATCAAGTCCGACGATGCCGCCGCGCGCCCCGGCGAGGATATCCTGGAGGAGGCACCGGAATCGGTGAAGTCCGGCCTGACCGTCGAAGAGGTCGGCGAAGGCAAGACCGCGAGCGGCAAGAAACCAAGGGTCTGGCATTCGAACAAGCCAGCCGCCAGCAAGGCGAAGCTCAGGGCAGCGAAGCGACTCGAATTCATCGAACCATGTCTCGCCACCCTGCAAAGGGATGCGCCGCCCGGCAAGGAGTGGCTGCATGAGGTGAAGTTCGACGGCTACCGCATGCAGGCGCAGCTCGCCGGCGGTGAGGTGCGGCTTTTGACGCGCACCGGTCTCGACTGGACGAAGAAATTCGGAGACGCGATTGTCGCAGCGCTTGCCAGTCTGAAATGCAAGGATGCGATCATCGATGGCGAGATCGTCGTGCTGGCCGACAGCGGCGTCTCGTCCTTCCCGGCGCTGCAGGCGGAGCTGTCGGCTGGCCGCACGGATCGTTTCATCTACTACGTCTTCGACCTGATGCGCCTCGACGGCGAAGACCTGCGCAGCGAGCCGCTGGTCGAGCGCAAGCAGGCGTTGCAGGAATTGCTTGGCAAGCAGCCCGACAACTCGGCCGTGCGCTTCAGCGAGCACTTTGCCGAACCCGGCAAGGTCATGCTCGAGCACGCCTGCCGCATGGGGCTGGAAGGCATCGTCTCCAAGCGCGCCGACGCGTCCTATCGCAGCGGCAGCGGCCTGTCCTGGATAAAGTCGAAGTGCACGCTGCGCCAGGAATTCGTCGTCGGCGGCTACCTGCCGTCGGACAAGACCGGGCGCGGGCTGCGCTCACTGCTGGTCGGTTACCATGAGGGCGGCAAGCTGCATTATGCCGGCCGCGTCGGCACCGGTTTTTCCGCCAAGACCGCCGGCGACCTGAAGAAAAAACTCGATGCGCTGAAAGCCAAGACTTCGCCCTTCGACACGGCCGCACCGGCGGGCAAGGGCCTAGTTTGGGTGAAGCCCGAGCTGGTCGGCGAAGTGGAGTTCCGCAGCTGGACCTCTGACCGTATAATACGTCATGCCTCGTTCCAGGGATTGCGCGAGGACAAGCCGGCGGAGGAAATCGTGCAGGAGAGGCCAAAAGCATCCGCAGGCGAGGCCAAGGCAAAATCCGCGCCCACCAAATCCGCTGGGGCTGCGAAAACCGAGGTGACGCTTTCCCACCCGGACAAGCTGCTGTGGCCCGAGGAGAAGGTATCGAAGCAGGACCTGCTCGACCATTACGCGACGGTCTGGCCGCGCATGCAACAATTCGTCGTCAATCGGCCGCTCAGCCTGGTGCGGGCGCCGGACGGCGTCGGCGGCCAGCGCTTCTTCCAGAAGCACGCTTCCCCCGGCATGCATGACAAGATCGACAGAATGAAGGACCCCAAGGACGGCGAGGAGCTGTTGTTCATCCGTGATTTTGAAGGCGTTGCCGCCTTGGTCCAGCTCGGAGTGGTCGAGATCCATATCTGGGGCTGCACGATCGACGAGCTGGAGAGGCCGGACCAGATCATCTTCGACCTCGACCCCGACGAGGGCGTCGAGGCGAAAGCGGTGCGCGCGGCCGCGCTCGACATCCGTGCCCGGCTCGACCAACTGTCGTTGCCGAATTTCGTCAAGACATCGGGCGGCAAGGGCTATCATGTCCTGATACCCCTGAAACCGTCGGCGGACTGGGAGGCGGTAAAGACCTTCGCCCATGATTTTGCCCGCGCCCTCGAACAGGCCGCGCCCGATCGCTACACGGCGACGCTGTCGAAGAAGGCGCGCACCGGCAAGATCTTCGTCGACTATCTGCGCAACAGCCGCGGAGCGACCACGGTCGCGCCCTATTCGTCGCGCGCCAAGAAGCGTGCCGCGGTGTCGATGCCGGTGACCTGGGCGGAGATCGAAGCCGGGCTGGCGCCGAACGCCTTCCCGATCGGCGACAGAACGACGCTGAAGCGGCTGGCGGAAGCCGATGCCTGGGCCGATTTTTTCCAGAAGGGCAAGCCACTCAAGCGCGGTTGATCCGGCTAGAACCATGATCCCGAAAAGTGGAACCCGGTTTTCGGAAAAGATCATGGTCAAACAACAAGATATTCAGCCGAGAAACACCTTCTCGAACGCCTGCTTGCCAGTCGGCGAAAAGATCACCGCGCGGCTGTCCTTCTCGCGCCGCGCCCATTTTTCCGAAAGGATCTTGTAGAGGATGGCCGCGCCGAGCGTGCCGGCCAGATGCGAGCGCCGCACGCTCCAGTCGAGGCAGGCGCGGCACGCCGGCCGCCTGGCCTTGTGCTCAACATTGATGCCGATCGCGGCGAAATGCGAGGCCGCCGACTGGCCGAGCCTGATCTCGTTGTCATCTCGCACCAGGATTTTTCTAGCGACCAGACGATCCAGCATCGCCACCGCTTGCTCGCCGGCGAGGTGGTCGTAGCAGACCCGCGCCACACGCATGGCCGCGTCGCGGGGGCCCGGCCGCACCCGCTGCGGTCCGACCGAGGCGGCGACGCCGGTGATGGCCTCGATCATGCCCGCCACCTGCGGGCCGGCGAGGCCGTAATAGCGGTGCCGCCCCTGGCTCGCCAGCGTCAGCAATCCGCCCTCCATCAGTTTCGACAGATGCGAACTGGCGGTCGGCAGCGACACGCCGGCCTCCAGCGCCAGTTCTGTCGCCGTCAGTGCGGTGCCGCCCATCAGCGCGGTGAGCATGTTCGCCCGTGCCGGATCGCCGACCAGGCTGGCGATGCGGGCTATGTCGGGTCCTTCACGCATAGTTCGTTCCTCATCGAAGCATTCTCGTCAGGTAATCATTATTCTCCGCTCAGATCAAGGAGGTGACGATGACCGCAAGAACCGCTCCCAGCGCCGCGCTGGCCAATCGCCTGCCGTTCCCGTTCGTGAGCCTACGCCGGTTTCGCCTGCGACTCCTGGCGCGATGGTACGACCGTCATCTGCAGCGCCTCGACCTCGCCGAGATCGACGACCATTTGCTGCGCGACCTTGGCCTGACGCCCCAGGACGTGCGCCGCGAATGCGCGAAATCCTTCTGGCAAATATGACCAGCGAGAATTGCCTAGCACATCGATCGACCGAACGTTTCGATCGCGCTTGAACTGTCGGCGCAAGGAATATCAAACCGCCAAGGAGGCGAAAATGACCATCACCTGCTTCATCCGCTATGAGATCGATCCGTTCGGCAAGGCGGCATTCGAGGAATACGCCCGCAACTGGGGCCAGGCAATCCCGCGCTGCGGCGCCGATCTGATCGGCTATTTTGCGCCGTACGAAGGCTCGGCCACCACCGCCTATGCCGCCTACAATATCGACAGCCTCGCGGCCTATGAAGCCTATCGCGCCAAGCTCGCCGCCGATCCGGCCGGCAAGGCAAATTACGAATTTGCCCGGCGCGAAAAATTCATCCTCAAAGAGGATCGCATCTTCCTGAAGCTGGCTTCGAGGCCGCATGCCAAGTTGGCGCTGCCATGATCGCGGTCATCTTCGAGGTCGAGCCGGCGGCAGGCCAGCGCGACACCTATCTCGGCCTTGCCGCCAACCTGCGCCCGCTGCTCGACGGCATCGACGGCTTCGTCTCGATCGAGCGGTTCCAGAGCCTTGCCGATCCGAACCGCATCTTGTCGCTGTCGTTCTGGCGCGACGAGGAAGCAGTGAAAGCCTGGCGCAATACGCAAGAGCACCGGCAGGCGCAGAAGGCCGGCCGTGGCGGTATCTTTGCCGACTATCGTCTACGTATCGCCCACGTCATGCGCGACTACGGTCTGACCGAACGGGCCGAGGCACCAAGGGATAGCAGAGAAGTGAACGGGTGAGAGCTGCTTGTGCAGCGGCTCTCCCCTTCTCCCCAGAGGAAGGTGGCCGAGCGAAGCTCGGTCGGATGAGGAGTGCTCCAGCTTGGCGCCGACCGCGCTCCGTCCAACACCCCTCAACCGTCTTGGCGCTAACGCGCCGATCCACCTTCTCCCCCAAGGGGCCCACAAGGGAGAAGGGAAGAAGCTAAGCGTTGCCGATCAGCACCCCCGCCGCGAACACCAGCGCGCCGCCCAGCACCACCTGGAAGGCAGCGCGCCAGAATGGCGTCTGCATGTAACGGTTCTGCACGAAGGCGATCGCCCACAGTTCAAAGAACACCACCACCGCCGCGACGGCCGTCGCCGTCCAGAAAAGTGGAATGAGATAGGGCAGCGCATGGCCGAGGCCGCCCAGCGTGGTCATGACGCCGACGGTCAGCCCGCGGCTGACCGGCGAGCCGCGGCCCGACAGCTTGCCGTCGTCGGAGGCGACCTCGGTAAAGCCCATCGAAATGCCGGCGCCGATCGAGGCGGCAAGCCCGACCAGAAAGGTCTGAAACGTGTCGTGCGTGGCAAAGGCCGCGGCAAAGATCGGCGCCAGCGTCGACACCGATCCGTCCATCAGCCCGGCCAGCCCCGGCTGTACATAGGTCAGGATGAACTGTCGCTGCTCGGCCGCGGCTTCCTCTTCCTTGACCGCGCCCGGCACATGCTTTTGCTCCAGCCGCTGCGCCTGCGTTTCATGGCTCTGTTCGGCAACCGCCAGATCGTCGAGCAGTTTCCGCGTCGAGGCGTCGCTGGTGCGTTTGGCCGCCTCGACATAGAACCGATAGGCCTGCCGCTCCATCGCTTCGGCCTGATTGCGCACATGCTCGATGCCGAGCGGCCTGACCAGCCAGTCGGGCTTGCGTTCGTAATAGCCCCTCACATGCTCGCGCCGGATCAAGGGAATGCGCTCGCCGAAACGTCTGCGGAAAAGCTCGATCAGCGAGTCGCGATGGCCGTCCTCCTCCTCCGCCATCTCCTCGAACACCTTGGCCGACTGCGGAAAGCTTTCCGCCAGCCCGTCGGCATAGGCGCGGTAGATGCGCCCGTCATCCTCCTCGGATGAGATAGCCAGCGCCAGGATCTCTTTTTCCGAGAGCGATTCGAAAGGACGGCGGCCTAGGCCGAAAACACGGGAAAGCATGAGAAATTCACCTTAGTTTAGAATGATTCTAAACTAGGGTCTGATGCGCTCTCGGTCAATCACGCATCTCGGCCGGGCGGTCAGAATTATTTGACCCAGGAATTCTCAACGGCGCCCTTCATTATTGGCAAATGTTCACCTATATAGCTGAACCTAAGCCAAGAGGAAGGACCGTAGATGCCGGCAAAACAGCACCCACAATCGTTTGATCCGAAACCCGTTCTCGACCTCATCGCCAACATCGAGGCCGACCTGCAGCGCCTGAAAGGCCTGGTCGAGCAGCAGGTCGAAAAATTCGATCCCGCCAATCCGCACAACAAAGCGCCCGACGGCAAGCTGACCGAGGAAGGCGTCGAGTGCTGCTACCGCATGTTCGACGAGGGCAAGTCGCGCTATTCGGTTGCACAGCAGATGAAGATTTCCTTCGCCGCCGCCACCCACCGCTTCAACACCTGGCGCAAGCTCGGCGGCAGCAAGCGGCAGAGGGCGCTTTTGGGGTGAGGAGCGGCGGGGGAGGCTTCGGCCAATCTCAAAGGTCCGGGGGCGGCTGATGAAAGGCACCACACTCTTCTCGCCGTCCAGGAATTGTAACGGTCACATTTTTTTATTGGTGCGCAGCCCGGTTTTCCGTGCACCATGAGACGATTGCATTTCCGCAGGATCTCGCCATGACCGCTACCACGCCTCCCGGTATCGCCGATATCCGCCGCGCCGCGGCGCGTTTGTCCGGCCTGATCGTCGAAACGCCGCTGATCGAATCGGCGGAGCTGAACAAGCGCTTCGGCGCCAGGATCCTGTTCAAGCCGGAGACGCTGCAGCGCACCGGCTCGTTCAAGCTTCGCGGCGCCTACAACAAGCTGTCGTCGCTCAGCGACGAGGAACGCAGCCGCGGCGTCGTTGCCTTCTCGTCCGGCAACCATGCGCAAGGCGTCGCCGCATCGGCGGCGATGTTCGGCGTCAAGGCCGTCATCGCCATGCCGACCGACGCGCCGGCGATGAAGGTCGGCAATGTCAGGAAAATGGGAGCGCAAGTGGTTCCGTTCGACCGTTTTCGCGATGACCGTATGACGGTGGTCCGCCCTTACATGGAAAGCGGCATGGTTCTGGTGCCGCCCTTCGACGACCCGGCCATCATCGCCGGCCAGGGCACGATCGGCCTTGAGCTGGTGGCGCAGGCGAAACGGCTCGGTGTCAGCCTCGACGCGGTCGTGGTACCCTGCGGCGGCGGCGGCTTGAGCAGCGGCATTTCCGTCGCCGTCAAGGATGCCTCGCCGGGCACTTCCGTCTGGGCCGTGGAGCCCGAGTATTTCGACGACACTCGCCGCTCGCTGATAAAAGGTGCCAGGGTTGCGAACGAGCCCGGCCACACGTCGATCTGCGACGCGATCCTCACCCACGAGCCGGGCGCGATCACCTTCGAGATCAACCGCAGGAATCTTGCCGGCGGCATCGCCGTCTCCGACAAGGCGACCGCACAGGCGATGCGCGACGCCATGGCCTATCTCAAGCTGGTGGTCGAGCCCGGCGGCTGCGTCGGGCTGGCCGCGCTATCGTCGGGCGAGATCGAGCTAACAGGCAAATGCGTTGCCGTGGTGCTGTCCGGCGGCAATGTCGATTTTGGCACCTATGCGGAAATCATGGCAGCGGCTTAGGTGGCGCGGCCGTGGCTGAAGGATACCGCGGGCGCAGAATAAAAGCTGTGGCGATCCTTCGCGCCGCAGCAAAAGTCTCTGCATTACGGCATGATCCTAATCCAGTGTCCGCCTGAACCGCACCAGCGCCACGCCCGCAAACAGCGCCACGAACACCACGAGCCAGCCGATTTCCGTTGCGACCGCCGGCAGTTCCGCGGCCTTCAGCATCACCGCGCGGATGATGCGCAGGAAATGCGTCAGCGGCAGGACCTCGCCGAGCAGCTGCGCCCACTCGGGCATGCCGCGATAGGGGAACATGAAACCGGACAGCATGATAGACGGCAGGAAGAAGAAGAAAGTGAGCTGCAGCGCCTGCATCTGCGTGCGGGCGATCGTCGAAATAGTGTAGCCGAGCAGCACCAGCGCCAGAACGAAGATGAGGACTGCCGTGAGCAGCAGCGATAGAGAGCCCATAAAGGGGACGGCAAACAACAGCTTCGCTGCCGCCAGCACCACCACCACTTGCACGGCGCCAACCACCAGGTAGGGCAGCACCTTGCCCAGCATGATTTCGAGCGGGCTGGACGGCATCGCCAAAAGGTTCTCCATCGTGCCGCGCTCGGTCTCGCGCGTCAGCGCGATCGATGTCATCATCACCATCGTCATCTGCAGGATGACGCCGAGCAGGCCGGGCACGATATTGTATTGCGACGCGGCTTCCGGATTGTAGCGCTGGTGC
Organism: Mesorhizobium sp. M00.F.Ca.ET.216.01.1.1; assembly: GCF_004010325.2. GTDB lineage: Bacteria > Pseudomonadota > Alphaproteobacteria > Rhizobiales > Rhizobiaceae > Mesorhizobium. The sequence continues at coordinate 8,636 of NZ_SADR02000020.1, read as the reverse complement.
ACCACCACCTGTAGCTGCTCCTTGGCAGTTTCGGCGGCAGTCGCCTGCATGCCGCGCGCCCTGAGCAGCGCCTGGTTGGCGACGGTGCCCAGCGTCGAGATGGCGCCGCTGGCGGCGGCGGGATCGGTCGCATCCGCCTCAATCAGGATCTGCGGCTGGTTGCCGCGCTCGACCCGCTGGGCGAAATCGGCAGGGATGGTGACGACGAAGGCGACATCGCCCCGGGCCATCAGGAATTCCGCTTGCGCCGCACTTTGCGCGACATGGTCGAACCGGTAATAGCCGGTGGTCTGCAGCGCCGAGACCATGGCCCGCGTGTATTGATCGCTGCTCGTCGCCACCAGGACCGCCGGCAGGTTCTTCGGATCGTTGTTGATGGCATAGCCGAACAGCACCAACTGCATCAGCGGCACACCCAGCATCATGGCGAAGGTGATGCGGTCGCGCCGCATCTGGATGAATTCCTTGATCAGCAGAGCGCCGAGTCTGGCGAAGGAAAAGACGCTGGTCATGCCATATTGTCCTTGGAGCCGGACATGAACTGGATGAACACATCCTCCAGGCTGGTTTCGCCCGGCGTCACCGTTACGCCCTTGTGCTGCTTCTCGACGTCGGCAAGTGCCGCCTGCAGCGCCTGCTTGTCGGAGCCGACGACATGCAGCGTGGCGCCGAACGGCGCCACCTGGTCGACGCCGGGGCGACCGTCGAGCGCCGCCGCGACCAGGTCGAGACGCGGCCCCTGCACGATGAACGTCGTCAGCCCGGCATTCCTCACCACCTCGTCGACCGTGCCGGTGGCCAGCATCTTGCCGTAGGAGATATAGCTGATACGGTGGCAGCGCTCGGCCTCGTCCATGTAATGGGTGGAGACCAGCACGGTCAGCCCACCGTTAGCCAGCCGATGGATCTCATCCCAGAATTCGCGCCGCGCCTTCGGATCGACGCCCGCCGTCGGTTCGTCGAGCAGCAGCAATCTCGGCTGGTGCATGATGCAGGCGGCCAGCGCCAGCCGCTGCTTCCAGCCGCCGGACAGTGTTCCTGCCAGCTGGTCCTTGCGCGAGGTGAGGCCGAGATCCTCCAGCGTCCTGCCGACATACTCGTTAAGCGGCTTCAACCGATAAAGCCGCGCCACGAATTCGAGATTCTCGGCGATGGTCAGGTCCTCGTAGAACGAGAATTTCTGCGTCATGTAGCCGACTTCGCGCTTGATTCTCAGACTGTCGGTGCGGATGTTGAAACCCAGAACCGTGCCTTCGCCCTCGTCCGGCGTCAGCAGGCCGCACATGATGCGGATGGTCGTCGTCTTGCCCGAACCATTCGGGCCGAGGAAGCCGACGATCTCGCCTTCGGCCACCGTCATCGTCACATGATCGACGACGGTCTTGTCGCCGAAGCGCTTGACCAGGCCGTGGACGTCGATGACGTTCATTTTCCGACATCCGCCAGTTCGACGTCGACGATCTGACCGGGCTGCAACGCACTCGCATTGCCCTCGGGTCGCGCCTCGACCAGGTAGACCAGCTTCTGCCGCGTCTCGAGCGAGTAGATCACCGGCGGCGTGAATTCCGGATCCGGCGACACGTAGCGGACCCGCGCCTTCAGGTCCGTTCCGCAACCGTCGCAATGGACGTTGAGCAGCGTGCCGACCTTCACCGAATGGAATGCGCTTTCCGGCACGTAGACGCTGAGCTTCACGGCGCCGTCCGGCAGCATCGAAATGACCGGCGCCGTCGGCCCGGCCGTGTCGCCCGGATTGCGGATCACGTCGTTGACGCGGCCGGGCAAAGGCGCCGCCAGCACCCGCTTCGACAGCCGCCAGCGTGCTTGCTCCAGTGCCGATTGCGCTTGCCTGACCTGGTTGTCGGCGGCCTTGATGGTCTCGGCCCGCGCCGGCAGGCCGCCAACGGCGAGATTGGCCTCCGCCTGGCCGACCTGAGCGTTGGCCGTCTCCAGCGTCGCCGAGGCGGTGTTGTAATCGGCCTGCGTGCCGGTGCCGCGCTTGAACAGGTCGCTGGCGCGGTCGTATTTCCGCTTGGCATCGGCGGCTTGCGCCCTTGCCATGTCGACCTGCGCTTTAAGCACCGCGATCTCTTCCGGCCGCTTGCCAACCTGCAGGTCGGCAAGTTGCGCCTTGGCCTGGGCAAGCGCCGCTTCGGCCTGCGCGACGGCGATCTCGGCGTCGGCGCTTTCCAGCGTCACCACCGGCGTGCCGGGCTCGACGCGGTCGCCGCGCTTGACCGAAATCGTCTCGACCTGCGCTACCTCGATCGGCGCAAGCAGCACATAGTCGCCCTCGACATAACCGACGGCGAGCGGCGCCGACGGCGCACAGGCGCTGAAAAGCTGGGCGGCGAGCGGCAGCGAACACAACAAGCTCATGGTTTCGGATCCTTCCGGGCGGCCAGGATTGCGCCGAGATTGGCCGTCACCGCCGCCGCCATCCTGGTGGCCTCGGCATCGCCGATCTTGTGCCAGCCCATGCGGCGCATCACCGCCTCGCGGCCGATGCGGAAATAGACGACCTGGCCGATCAGCGTGAAGACGGTGAGCTTGGTACGCTCGCTTTCGGCCGCCTCGCCAGTCGCCTGTTCCCAGAGCAGGCAGAGCCGGCGATGCGCCGGCTCGAATACGCCGTCATAGATGCGGTCGAGGGCTGCGGTCGGGTGGGACAGCTCGCGCAGTACGAATTGTACGATCTCGCCGGCTTCCGGCTGTGCCACGATGAACGCCACCATCCGCTCCAATGCGACAAACAATTGCGCGCGCGCCGCCTCGGGGTCGTTCATTGCCGCCGCGGGTGCTTTGAGATTGCCGATCGCCTGGCCGGCAATGGTCTGGATGGTGTCGACGATATAGTCGGCGGCAGCTGCCCGAAGTCCCTCCTTGCCGCCGAAATGATAGGCTATCGAGCCGATATTGGCCTTGGCCTCGGCTGCGATTTCGCGCGTCGAGGTGCCGTCGAAACCCTGCCGCCCGAACAGTTTCAACGCCGCGCGGACAAGTGCGGCGCGCGTCAAGTCGGCAGGAGATGTCTCGCGACGCGGGGTTCTGGCTTTCGGTGACCGGTTCATGATAGGTGATTTAATCAATCGAATGATTAAAGTCAAGCCTCCTGCTTGATCTCGGCTTGCCATGGCAGGCGTCGCGCGCGTAGTGTTTGGCCATGGGCAAGGAAGTCGAGCGCAAGTTCCTAGTCTCCGGTGCGGAATGGCGAAATCTGGTCGAGGCGGACATCCGCATTCGCCAGTTTTATCTCACGGCCGAGGCCGGCCGTACCGTGCGTGTGCGCATCAGCGATGACGCCTCGGCGGAGTTGACGCTCAAATTCGGTGGCACGGGCCGCGAGCGCGACGAATTCGAATATCCGATCCCTTTGGCCGAGGCGCAGCAGATGCAGGCCTTCGCCATCGGACATGTCATCGAGAAGACACGCCATCATGTTAGGCATCGCGGCTATCTCTATGAAGTCGATGTCTTCGGCGGGATGCTTGCGGGGCTGGTGGTCGCCGAGCTCGAGACGCCGGAGGATGTTCCGGACGAAAAGCTGCCTGATTGGCTCGGCCGTGAAGTCACCGGCGAGCAGAGATTCTACAACGCGTCGCTCGCCCTTGGGGGGATTCCGGAGATCGCCGCATGAGCTTTCGCATCGATCCGCGCCTGCCGCTGACCGGCGAGGTCAGGCGTATCCTTGCCGAGGAGGTCGGCAAGGCCCTTTTCCATTTGCACGCCGCGTCCGGCAGGCCGGAACAGGCGCTGCACAAATGCCGCAAGCGGCTGAAGAACGCCCGCGCCTTGCTTCGCCTCGTCCGTTCCGGAAACGAAACGTTCTACGGGGCGGAGAACCGATGCTATCGCGACGTTGCTGCCCTGCTTGCCGGCCCGCGCGAGGCGACCGCGCTGGTTGAAACCATCGACCGGCTGGCGGCGAGCTTCCCTGAACAGAGCGCCGGCGGCGGTCTCGATGCTGTGCGCGACAGGCTCGTCGCCCGCCAGCAACATGTGCATGGCGATGTGGGTCTCGGTGCCGCGATAGACACCGCGATCACCGCCTGCGAGGAGGGTATAAGCCGGATCGACACGCTTCTCCTGCCCGATCAGCCGGAGCAGGCCGCCGACGTGCTCGCCGAAGGCGCCCGCATTACGCTGCGCCGCGCCAGGAAGGCGCTGGACAAGGCCGGATCGCGTGGCGAAGCCGACGATTTCCACAACCTGCGCAAGGCGGCCAAGACCCACGGCATGCACCTGTCGCTGCTCGGGAGGCTTTGGCCGACGCCGATCAAGACCCGGCGCAAGGTGGTCGACAAACTGGGCGAACAGCTGGGCGAACTGCACGACGTATTCGTCATGCGTGCGCTTCTTGACGCCGACGGCCAGCCGCTCGGTGCCCCGGAAGAAACGCGGCTTCTGGACAAACTTCTGAAGCGTTCGGAAAAAGCCCTAAAAAAGGCCTGTCTCGCCGAGGCAGCCGACGTGTTTGGCGACAGCCCCAAGCGCTCGACGAAGAAACTCGCCCGCAAGATGCGCGACGATCTGGTGCCGCCGCAAGAAGACGCAAGCGCGCCTGCAGCCGGCTGACGGACAAAGTGCGAAGAACAGGCGCGGCTGGCGTCCTGCTGCCTGCCTATGGTAATCGCCGTCTGGCATGACCGAGACCAGCGACACGCTTCTGGATCGACTTGGCCGCTGGCTTGCCGGCCGGCTGCAGGAAGAATCCTCCGGCTATGAGCCCTACACGCCGTCCGATGCCGAAACGCTGCGCCGGACGCTCGAGCCCGGCGACATCCTGCTCATCGAGGGCAACCAGAAGATCTCGGCGGCAATTAAATACCTCACCCAGTCGACCTGGTCGCATGCGGCCTTCTATGTCGGCGATGCCCTGGCTGAACCGGAGGACGGATCGGAACGGCGGCGCCTGATCGAGGTCACGCTCGGCGAAGGCTGCATCGCCGTGCCGCTGTCGCGCTACCGCACCTACAACACGCGCATCTGCCGGGCGAGCGGCCTGTCGCCCGAAGATCGCGACAAGGTCGTTGCCTTCATGATCGGCAAGCTTGGCCTGAAATACGATCTCAAGAACATCTTCGACATGCTGCGCTATTTCTTCCCGACGCCGCCGGTACCGGTGCGCTGGCGCCGCCGCATGCTGGCTTTCGGCTCAGGCGATCCGACGCGGGCAATCTGCTCCTCGCTCATTGCCGAGGCCTATGGCCAGATCCGCTATCCGATCCTGCCCGAGATCACCCAGGCGCCCGGCCGCGCCTCGGCGCAGTCGACCTATATGCGCAAGGAAATCCTGCACATCCGTCATCACTCGCTCTACACCCCGCGCGACTTCGACCTGTCGCCCTATTTCCGCATCGTCAAGCCGACGCTGGAATACGGTTTCGACTACCGGCAGATGATCTGGGACGACAAGGCGACGGCTGCCGCTACGGAGACGAAGGCCGCCGAATAGCAGCTCGATCTTTTTGTTTGAGCATCGGATCTTCCGAAAACCGATTTCCACTTTTTGGACCGATGCTCTGAGGTCAAAACTCAATCAGCCGCCAATAGCCGAGATGCACGGAACCTTGCCGCTTGAATCGGCCTGCGGCAACGAGCACAGAGTGCCAACAGCAGACATTTCGCACGAGCAGAACCGCAGTCGCCTGAGGCGCTGGATCGCCTTGTCAATGCGAAGCGAGTGGGCCACACCCAGTAGCTTGAAGCAATCGCAGTCGAGAACCTAATAGCTATCCATGCCGCAGTCAGGCAATGCTCGCCGTCAATGCGTTCCAGGCCGCGTGCGAGTCCATGTAGTCTCTCCAGTGCGTGATCTTCCGGTTTTCAAGTTCGATGATCGAGCAGAACCGATTCTCATACTTGGCACCCGTCGCGAGAATCGTCCCATGGACTTCGTATTCGATGACGACGACGCGGCCGTTGTCCGCTCTGTTGACAATCAACTTGTCTGCGGACCGGATCCTGATACTGCCGACATATCCGCCGAACTGGCCCATCAGATCGGCGCGTCCCCGGACCACACGCGGCCAGCCCAAGTCGTAGCGGACCTCGTAGGCGATATCGTCGGCGGCGATGTCGAAGAAGTGCTCGCCGTCGACGAGGTCCCCCAGTGCCCTTCGGACCAGCTCGAAATAGGGCTCGGCACCCTCATAGGCAGAATATTTCTTGCTAGGCATTCTGATCTCTCCATGTGTTTTGCTGGTTACTTGTCAAGGTGCCGCCTGTCGACGAAACCGGCGTGCCTTTGCCCGATGAATGATGCGGAAACAGGCCCGACGCTGCGAAGTCGTCCCGGTCATTACGGGCAGGGTCACTTGGCCGCTTCCAGTGCCCACGCAGCTGCACTTCGCCGGGCGAAGTCCTGGAAGCTGGTTGCCGCCCGGCCCGTGACCTTTTCAATGTCGTCGTTCGGTCGTGAACCGTTGCCGGCGATGATCGTCCCGGTCAGCCAGCGAAGCATGACTGCATAGTCGGCAGGCACGATGCCAGCTTTGACCGCACCGCTGATCCACACGTCCGGATCAATGTCGTTATGGGTGACGGGCCGGCCGATTACGCTGGCAATGATGCCGGCGACCTCGCTGATCGTAATCGATTGAGGGCCACTTGGCGCGTATACCGCGCCGGCATGGGCGTGAGGGTTGACCAGCGTCTCAACCGCGACCGCCGCAATGTCCGCGGCATCAACGAAGGCTTCCGTCCCGTCGCCGGTAGGCACCGTGATCGCACCGTCGATGAGGGGCAAATGTTCGTCGCTGAAGTTCTGCATTACCCATGACGGACGCAGTATGGAATGGGTGAAGCTCCCCCGGCGCGCAAGGTCTAGCTCGACGGCCCGGATGTCGACCTCCGGGGGTGCCTGGTCGCTGCGGTAGGTGCTGAGATACGTCACGTGGCGAACCCCGGCGACGGCGGCAAGGTCGAGGAATTCCGCAGTCTGGCGGGCGAACTTGATCCGCATGATGGGCGTGACGAGGTAGACACGGTCAACGCCGTCCAGCGCCGGGGCATACGTCGTCTTGTCATCCCAGTCGAACACCACGTCTGCGCCACGGCGCGAGGCCGTGCGTGCATTCAGGCCTCGCTCGATAAGTTTTTGCGCCACGAGCGCTCCGGTTCGTCCGGTACCGCCGAGCACAAGGGCTGTCCGCTGTGAAGCTGTCATATGTCGTTCCTCCGTTTGTCAGTTGTGAATGCATGATGAGAACGAACGTCGAGCGGATCAATGCGTCAAACTCTCATTTTTTTAATTCAAACGCTCATACAGTTGACAGAGGTGATTGTCCTGCTTAGTGATTGAAACATGGATTTGCTAGTTGACCACCTCACGAGAGCGCGCGCCTCCGGTGCCGTTTTCGCTCGAACCGTCGCCAAGCCCCCTTGGGGGCTGCGGCTCGGCGGCTCTATCCAGCTCGCCGTACATGCTGTCGCACAGGGGCGGGGATGGTTGTGGTTTGACGATCCCTCGCAGAGCCCGATACAGCTCTCGCCGGGCGATGTGATACTCGTTCGCGGCGGGCCCGATCACTACATCGGGCATGAACCCGGCGCCGACTGCCTCGAACCCGAGGAGTTCCGGGCGCGCCATGGAGCTGACCGCCTCTCGGATGACCCGCAGGCAACGGTGTTCCTGTGCGGCACCTACCGGCTTTTGGGGGACATCGGCAGCGGCCTGCTCAGTGCGCTGCCCCAAGTTATGCCACTCTCGCCACCAATCGGCGATCCTTTGCGCGACGTGACTAGCCTGCTGTCCCGCGAGCTGGCTTCCCCTGAGCCTGGCCAGAATACAGTGCTGGACCGGCTCCTAGATATACTTCTTGTTCTCGCCATCCGTGCCATTTTCCGCCAGAGCGCCACCACGCCCCGCTGGTACCGAGCGTCGGCCGATCCCCGGCTGAAAGCGGCGTTGCAGGTGATACACGAGGACCCCGGGCGTCCATGGTCGGTACCCGAGTTCGCCAAGATCAGCGGACTGTCCCGCGCCGCCTTTGCACGAGCTTTCGGCGATGCGCTCGGCCAGACCCCCATGCAATATTTGACGGATTGGCGAATGACCTTGGCTCGTGACTACCTGCGTAGTAGCGAAATGGACCTGGCCGACATCGCCAACTTGATCGGCTACGGCTCGCCATATGCGTTCGCCGCAGCCTTCCGACGTCACCACGGATACCCGCCCGGAGCATGGCGGCAACAGCAGTCGATCCACAGCAGCGGGCCGGGAGCAAGCGACCAGATCCACCTCGGCTAACGCGCGCACGCCTCGGCTTACCACCCGGATCGGAGGTCACCAAGTGATGCCGCCGGCCCGAGGGGCTCAGTTGCTGCGCCTTGCGAGAAGGCGTCATAGAAGCAACGCCGGACCGGTTTCCGGCTATTACCTTCTCCACCCGAACAGGCGACCGGCTGCCCTCGCGATCGCTGCCTGCGCGGATGCTCTTAGGCATCAGAGCCAAGTCTGCGCCGTCGCTCGGCCGTTGTGCATCAGCCGCCGGTGAGTGACCGCTTTGGGTGTGCGCCGTGACAAGGCGGCACTTTCCAGTGGGTGCAAACCCCACCCGGCAACCGCTCCAGCCGGAAGCAATCGGAGCAGGCATGGAGGAGACGAAATGTCTGAAGCCTTCGATTAGCGGGTC
>NZ_SADR02000207.1 GCF_004010325.2 Mesorhizobium sp. M00.F.Ca.ET.216.01.1.1 | reverse complement strand
ACCTCGCTCAACTTCCACGACGACGCGCCCTCGATCGTGGCGAGCGGAACGAGCGTGTCACTGACGGTCGACGAGACGACCTTGGCCACCAATGCGACGGCGAGCTTCGCCGGAGCCTTCACGCCGAACTTCGGCGCCGATGGTCCGCTGGACGCCGACCACAATGGCGTGGCGGATGCCGGTGCGGTGACCTATGCGCTGGGCTTCAACGCCGGCTCGACCGGATTGGTCGATACGGCGACCGGCCAGGCGGTGGTGCTGAGCGTGGAGGGCGGCGAGGTGGTGGGCCGGGCCGGCGCGGGCGGCGCGATCGTGTTCAAGGTCTGCGCCGATGCCTCGGGCAAGGTAACGCTCGACGAG
>NZ_SADR02000206.1 GCF_004010325.2 Mesorhizobium sp. M00.F.Ca.ET.216.01.1.1 | reverse complement strand
CCTTGATGCCGAGGCTGGCGTAATAGGCGATGGCAGCTTCGAGGAAGGCGACAGCGCTCTCCTTGCGCTGGTCGGGCATGACTTGGACGAAAGCGACGCGCGAGGCATCGTCGATGCAGACGTGGACGAACTCCCAGCCGATGCCGAGATGGCGGTTGACAGCGCCAGGATATCGCCCGGTGATGCGGTGCCCCACAGAGCCGATCCGGCCGAGCTTCTTGATATCGAGATGATGAGTTCACCGGGGTGCTCGCGCTCATAGCGGCGCACCGGCTCGGCCGGTTCCAGATCTTTCAGCCGCGACAGGCCGGCGCGTGCCAGCACCCGGTTCACTGTCGCCTCGCACACGCCGGTTTGCATGGCGATGTGCTTGCCGGTCAGG
>NZ_SADR02000205.1 GCF_004010325.2 Mesorhizobium sp. M00.F.Ca.ET.216.01.1.1 | reverse complement strand
CGGTGCGGCTGGGTTACGCGATCTTCGCCGTCGCGACGCTGTCCTTCATGGGCTTCGGCATCCAGCCGCCCTCGCCCGACTGGGGCCTCTCGATCTCCAGCAACTACGGCATGATCGGCGCCGGCTTCTGCTGCACGGTGCTGTTCGACGCCCTGGCCATCGCCTCGCTGGTGATCGGCGTCAACCTGGTGGCGGACGGCGTCCATGGAGCGTTCAATGACTGAGAAGAACGCGCTCGAGCTCAACGATCTCTCCGTCGCCTACCGCGTTGGCGGCCGCAACCGGGCGGTGCTGCGCAATGTCAGCCTTACCATCGGCCGGGGCGAGGCCTACGGACTGGTCGGCGAATCCGGCTGCGGCAAATCCACGGCGGCGCTGTCTG
>NZ_SADR02000204.1 GCF_004010325.2 Mesorhizobium sp. M00.F.Ca.ET.216.01.1.1 | reverse complement strand
ACGAGAAAAGTCGCTTCCTCGACGGCGTAGCGGGTTTGCAACTGGCTGCGCTCCAGACGCATGAGCGCGTACCACGCGAAATGCGACAGCAGCAGCACCGCGACGACCAGCAACGCCAGCCGCCCAAACAGTGAATCAATGGGCCGGCGCATGCTGTTCGCCGTCGGGCACGAACACGTAGCCCCGCCCGCGCACTGTCTGAATGAAGCGCGGCGTGGACGGATCCGTTTCGAGAATGCGCCGCAGGCGCCAAACCTGAACGTCGATGCCGCGGTCGGTGCCGTCGTATTCGGGACCGTGCAGCAGCTCGAGCAGACGCTCGCGCGTCAGCGTGCGCATAGGGTGATTGACGAAAATCTTGAGCAGCGCGAACTCGCTGCCTG
>NZ_SADR02000203.1 GCF_004010325.2 Mesorhizobium sp. M00.F.Ca.ET.216.01.1.1 | reverse complement strand
GCTGGAAAGGTGCGGCCTCGCGAAAGGACCGGAGTTTCCAAATGCGCCGCCTGTTTCTGCCTGCCTGTCTTGTCTTGGCCGCAACGGCCACGGCAGCCTGGGGACAGGAATGCGACCGCGGCGACGACAGCCAGTCGATGATGAATATCTGCGCCAATGCCGACTTTCAGACCGCCGACGCCAAGCTCAATGCCGCCTACAAGGATCTGGTCGGCCGCAACGACGAGAAAGCCAACAAGCTGCTGCAAACGGCGCAACGCGCCTGGATCGCCTTCCGCGACGCCGAATGCGCCTATTCGACCGCCGACAGCGAAGGCGGCTCCATCCATCCGATGGAGGTATCGCAGTGCCTGACGAAGCTCTCAACCGAGCGCACAAAGCAG
>NZ_SADR02000202.1 GCF_004010325.2 Mesorhizobium sp. M00.F.Ca.ET.216.01.1.1 | reverse complement strand
CTGGCAAGCCTGTTGGCCGGATCATCGATCACGCTGAGTTACAGCAAGAAATGCATCCTGAGATAAGTTTCTGGATGCAAGGCTAACGACACACTTCAGAGTGGTGCCTATAGATTCCGACATCGTGAAAGCGATGTGAGGAGACCACGAAATGAACGATAAGATCAAAGGAGAAGCTCGCCGCAAGATAATTCTTGATGGATACGTTAATAACGAACCATTGAAAGATATTGCGGCAAAGATCGGATGCTCACTGGGGAGTTTGAAAGTCAGCGCCAGCAAACTTGGCTGCACAAGAACTCCAAAGGAGGCGGCGGATTTTCGACGCGGCTTTCATATACCAGAAAACAAGAGGAGAGACTATTATCAGCTGATGATCTCTG
>NZ_SADR02000201.1 GCF_004010325.2 Mesorhizobium sp. M00.F.Ca.ET.216.01.1.1 | reverse complement strand
GCGAGCCCGGTGCGCGCCGTGCTGCGCGCGCTGCCGGCCGCGCGCTGAGTCTGTTCGCAGCCGCCGTCCAAGCCCAGGCCCAATCCGTAAGCCGCAAGCCGCACTTCCCGAATCCACGATCCGCGAACCCACGAGACCCCTATGAATCACCGCGAAGAAGCATTGGCGCTCGACCGCGCCGACCCGCTCGCGACATTGCGCGACCAGTTCGCGCTGTCGCCCACTACGATCTACCTCGACGGCAATTCGCTCGGCGTGCCGCCGGCCGCCGCCGCGCAGCGCGCGCAGACGGTGATCGCCGCCGAATGGGGCGAAGGGCTGATCCGCAGCTGGAATGCCGCCGGCTGGTTCGCGCTGCCGCGCCGCCTCGGCAACAAGCTCGC
>NZ_SADR02000200.1 GCF_004010325.2 Mesorhizobium sp. M00.F.Ca.ET.216.01.1.1 | reverse complement strand
TTTGGGGATAATCTCGGCTTTCCGGACGCGCTTCGCGCGACGGCATCTGCGATGGGCGCAGGCGCCGTGCTGCCGGACAAGCGCCAGACCCGCGCGGCGAACAGGCAACCAACGCGCAACCAACGCGCAACCAACACGCGGGCAACGTCCTGCATTATGACAGCCACGGCGCCTTGCGCGAGCGAAGCACACTCGCGGCCGGCCCGCTGCGCGGCTGACGAGCCGCGCAACAGCAACAAGACCAGCAGCGAAACCAGTAACACAACCAGCAGCAACACCGGCAACAAAATCGGCACCAGACACACCACGCAGGGACAAGACCCGATGACACAAACAACACCCGACCCGCTCACCGGCGACGCCGGCTCCACCTACGAGATCGGA
>NZ_SADR02000199.1 GCF_004010325.2 Mesorhizobium sp. M00.F.Ca.ET.216.01.1.1 | reverse complement strand
ATCTGGTCGCCCATGGCCTTCATGTCGGCCGGCTCGCCTTCTTTCGACTTGCCGGGCACCTTGAAGACCTGGCCGGGCCAGATGCGGTCGGGATTGCGGATCTGGTCCTGGTTGGCGAGATAGATGGTCGAGTAGCGCACGCCATGGCCGTAGACGCGGCGCGAGCTGCGCCAGAGCGTGTCGTTGCGGCGGATGATCACGGCGCTGTCCGCATGCTCCAGCTTCGGCGCGACCGTCTCGGGCACGTTGGTCGAGGGCGTCGCCTTGGCAACCTTTGCGGGCGCCTCGGCTGCCGGTGCTGTGGGTTTCGCCGCTTCGGCCGTCGTTGTGACCGTGGTGGTTTCGGCCGGCTTGGCTTCCGTGGCCAGGGACCCAGCGCCCTGGC
>NZ_SADR02000198.1 GCF_004010325.2 Mesorhizobium sp. M00.F.Ca.ET.216.01.1.1 | reverse complement strand
AGCAATCGCCCATCCGGCAGCCAGTCGATCGAATAGGGCAGGACGGCCGGCACCGTGAGCATGACCTCGCTATTGCCGTCCTCGGCCATAGCGACAATCTCGCCGGTTCCCCAGTTGCACAGCCAGAGCCGGCCGTCATGCCAGCGCGGCGACTCGCCGAAGGCAAGGCCCTCGGTGACGATATTGGCTTTCCTGACGCTGCTCGATGAAGACATTTGGCTGGCTCCGTTTGGCGGGTTCGCCAGCCTAGGACGGATGAGGCGGCCGGGTTCCTACAGTCTTGTTGAAAGTCGAGGCTATCATCGCTGTGCCCGGTCTCCCCACTCTTCCCCATTGTTGCGTTGCGGGGAGGGGGGCTTTCCGCTATTGAGGCGCAACCTGAAAC